>CANOTO010000017.1 GCA_947570215.1 uncultured Clostridia bacterium | reverse complement strand
TGACTAAGCTTGTTTAGATAACATCCACACTCAATCGTGGGTGTTTTTTTATTATCGGACTTTTTAGGTATAACCTTACGAGCAAGGACGAAAAAGAAATTTTATTATTACCGCCAATATAACGGAAATACTTTTCGTTTCTGTTCTGTTGGCAGGTATATTATTACAAAGCGGTACGAATTATGACAAGGCAAACGAACAATCCGTTCGAATCGGTCGTCGTTACGATAAGCAGATACGGCGATTAACGGAAATACTGGATATAGTCAATCATACGGATAAATACGAGACTTTTGATATCGAGACGCCAAAAAGTTTGTTATTGTACGGTGAAATAGACGTCGGCAAGAATTGCAGACGGCTGCGAAAGGAACGTTTTAGAAATTACCGAAAGCTACGATTCTTATAAAAAGCCAGTGCGTTTATGTTACAATAATTGTACGATAAACATTAATTTAGAAGGGATGCAACTACTATGGAAATAGTTATAAATTATCAGTGCTTAATATTAACGTACCCGAGGACGGTGTCGAGCCTATGAATTGGCAAGTTCCGTATCTCGAACAATATTTGACTTTGGACGGAAATACAAAAATTTGTGAACTATATGACGAACCCTCGCCGCCTGTAAATCCGTGTCGTGTAGTATTTTTTCTCTATAAATGCGGCGGCAAAAAATTACACACTCCATATGGCGACTTTTCACTTATGAATACGACAAAAACGCCAAAGCAATTGAAAAAGATTGCTGAGTTGGATGAAGATGATTAACGTGCAGTGAAGCCAGTTAGGCGGTTAGGCAATAAAAATACTCGGCTGCTGCGACACGCCGCCGAATTTAAACTTATCGCTCCTAATGTCAAAAGAAAAAAGTATAGCGCACTTTACTTCGCAAGCGGAGATAGTGCGCTATTTACATGCCCAAAAGGATATTTTTATAACAGATACCTATATTTTGCGGGCTTTTTATTCTTAATTCGATATTGTGTCGCTGACGTTGCGGTTAACTCTTTGCGTCGTAGACGTCACATAAAGTCTAACGTCAGCAGCGCTTGCGGTCCGTGTACGGACGACGATATGAGCGCAATGAACATAGAAATATAAATAATAGCTATAAACAAATCAAACGCCAAGCGTATTGCGCTCAGTATTATTCCTGCAAGTGCAAGTCCTTTGCCGTCGGCGTTTCCGTTTACGGCATTGCGATATCCCACGATACTGCAAATAAGCCCCGCTATGCTTACGAAAAAGGACATTATAAAGCCAACTATTGCCATAGAGTTGCTGTCTTTTGCAACGGGTTTAACGGACGCTCCGCAATTTAAGCATATCGATGCGTTTTCGTTAATTTCTTTTCCGCAATTTCTGCAAAACATCAGTCCTTCTCCCGAGGTTCTTTATCGGTTTTGCGGCGTTTTTTGTTTTCGATATCATTCGTAAGCGGCGTTTTAATATCGTGCAGCTCCAAGTCGGTAAGGTCTCCGTTTTTGCGTTCGATTTTTATTTCCCATTGAATAAGGAACGTCAACGCTGCGCGTAGCAGAATAATAGCGCCGAGAATAAGCAATTCGTCCCATTCCCGAACGATAACCGTACGCAATAGCTCTCCGCCCATCTTAAATTCCAACGAAAGCGCTATGCCCTCGGCAAGTTTAAGACGCACGTGCTTTTGTCGTTTGAATAAACCGATTACCGCGGCGATTATGGCATAGCAAAGTATCGCCACGCCGATAAACTCAATTATAAGTATCAGGTAGTTAACAATTATGTCGAAATAACCCTCTATCGACCTAAACACCCCTTCGCCGGGCATAGGAGAAGAAGTTCCTCCCGTAGAGCCCTCGGTAAATCCCAGTAGTGTAAGCATATTTTACTCCTTAGCGTTGTTAAGAAAATCCGCCGCGGCCGATACGACGAATTACGGCAACGGAATCATCTCAACAAATTATGTCTCATATAACTATATCATAATCGAATATTTTTTGCAATACCCAAAATTCGTTCATAATATAATTGATAAGGTTAATTTCTCTTTACCAAACGTCTTCGTTTTACCCTATGCCAACGACGCTTATTTCTACCGTCAGCGAAAATGGGCAAACCAATCTCGGCGCGTATTCGCTGTGCTTTCCGTACTACGTTGCGGGCAAGGATTACTACGCAATGGTGTTGGAGTGCCGCAATAGCTCTAATACGGCGCAAAATATACTGCGCACAAAACGCGCAACTATCAACTTCGTTACGGACGAGCGCAAGTATTTTAAGGAAGCGGTGCGACTTGGCTTTCCCGGCGAGACCACGGCGGAAAAGATGAAGGACTGCATTTTTACCATGTCCGAAAGCAATTTGGATGACGATCGTCCCCAATATATTGAAGAAACTACCAAGTGTTCGAGTGCAGTTGGGTAGACGAACCGGAAGATGCGTTTAACGACAAGGCGGGATGTTTGGAATGGTATGAAGCGCCATACCGCAATTTTAACGGCATAACCAGTAAGTTCGAGCGCATTTTATATTGCGTATAGACCGCATTTTGATGCAGGACAAATACCGAGAAGCCATTATCAACAAGGTATCGCCCAAGGGTTTTCCGCGCGTACCTGTAGATTACGGCTACCGCGACAGTACTAACTTTTGGTATGCCAAGTTTTCCAGACCCATAGCGGAAAAGATCCCTGTTAGGGAAGGGGACGTTCAGTCGGTGGTGTACGCCGCTTCGCGTATAGACCCCGAGGTTAAGTTTACCTACGGCGCGTGCGCTCGTCTTACCAATATTCCGCGCGTATTTCTTAAGGCGGCTTTAACGCAAATGGTAAAAATAGCCAAGGAAGAAAACATATCGTTAATAGACGAAAAGGCGTTGGATATTATAAATGACAAACGCCGTAAGGAAAAGAAAAATTAAACGTAAAAATTCCCCTGTCGATTTTGTTCGGCAGGGGAATTTTAATAAAGTACGGCGGAATTCGGTTTCAAATTTTGTTGTTAGGCATATCGAAACGCATAGCGACCGAACAGACTGTTTGATTGTTTTCTATCATTCTTAACAAGTGCGCTTTATCTGTACGCCGCGCGTCGGCAGCGTCATCTTTGTCCAATATAATATCAAATATTTTTATATCCTTTTTAACAAGGTATATATCCATAAAATAATTTCTATGTTTGTAAGTGTACGGCAGCGATTCGTCCGCAGATATCTCGATACCAGTTCCTTCTTTTACTTCTCGAACAGTTTAATCATCACATACCTTCGTAAAAATCGAAATCGAAGCTTTTGAGCGCATTACAAAAACAATCCTACTAATTTTACTATAAGCCACAGCGCCGATATGCACAAAACGGGCATGAACAGATACGCCTCAAGCGAATGCTTGCCCAACAGCATAACCGGCGTAAGCCACTTTGGCGGAGTTTTGCGTTTAAGCCTTGTAGCTTTATCTCGGTAAAAATTCTTGCCGAAAACTGCGCCCAGCACAAAAAAGCCGAGATGCGGAAGAAGAGGCTCAAAGTTGTTTGGGGAAACATTGTAGCCGTTTTTGTTGTAAATTAAAAGCGCCAAAAACTTGTTCTCTACAAATAGTCCGCCCTCGTGAAAACGGTTGTAGTAAAAAAGTGTAACGCCGGTAATTACCGTCAGCGCGCCAAATATAATCCTGTATACATCGTGGACTTTCAGCTTGTCTAAAATGTACCAAAATGTAACGGAAATTGTGATAACGGCAATTATATTAAAAATAACGTAGCCGGTGATTATATTCGGAATTATAAAATGAAGCGCCAGATATCCGCCCATAAATACTGCTGACAAAGCCCATGATTTTATAAGGCGTTTGGTATCGCTGCGCGAAAACTGACAGCTGATGCCCGACATAAAACACAGCAGCCACAATGCGTAAGGGTATGCGTGTTTGCAAAAATAACTGTTAAGGTAACCAAGGGCAATGCTTTCGATCGCTTTGCCGAAAGCGGTTTGAAACCTAATTATTCCCCAATAGTACGAAAACCTGCAAACGTGATCGAAAGTTACCACAACCATAATGATCCCGCGGATAAGGTCAAGCTCCCATATTCTAAGTCTTTTCCCGGGAATATTGTAGGTAAAGAAATCTTTGAATTTACTCTTGAGTTTACCGTTACGTTTCGGCTTACTCTCGGGGACGCTGGCTTCGTCGGGACTCATTTCAGTCGCGGTATTTTCTTGCGGAGGATTGTTTTCTTCGATTTTCATAATAACCTCCGTTAAATTATTGTTCGGAAATGCGGTTATTTCAGTTGCCGCATGGTAGATAGGCGAATGTTGTATTTTGTTAACAAGCATATTATACTACATACGGAGCTTATAATCAATAGTTTGCCTATAAGCGACGCTTTGAAAGTTAATTTGCAGCTTGCTGTCCCATAAAAAAGTACCGCTTAACGCGGTACTGCGGTAGAGATAGTGTAAACTAAAACGAATAATTATCGTGCGTTAAATTGAAATTTATAATGCTTTCTCCATAGTTAAACTTTGTACAGACATACCCAACGACTGATAAAATTTTAATGCTCCTGCATTAAAGTTCCACACTTTCAATTCCGCAGACGTTGCTCCTTGTTCTTTGGCACGTTTAACACCTTCTTGGTAAACGGCAGTTCCAATGCCTCTGCGACGATAATTTGTATCCACAACAATATTTTCAAAATATGCATAAGTGCGTGGAGCTTGTACTTTATAC
>CANOTO010000016.1 GCA_947570215.1 uncultured Clostridia bacterium | reverse complement strand
AAATAAAACAGAGCCGAAAGAGAACCCATAACGGGTTCGCTCAGCCGAGCAATCGTTAACTTTATTACGTCGGTGTTTATTTGAATAATACAATAAGTAATCGAGAATGTGTCGGTAAGCATAAAAAGCTGTTTGTGATTGTCAGTTAGGGTTAATGTCCGACGGACTTTGCCCAATAGACGAATATGATTCGGAAGTCGAAATGATATTGCCGCTTATCGGCAAATCCGATAATTATATTGCGTTGGCGCAAGGGATAGCAACAGTTTTTAATGATATGTTTAATTGTAAATTTAACGCTAAACGGTTTTATGATTGTGCGAAAAAAATAGCAAAAAGAATTGCCGATATTTAATTATTGCAAATCAGTTGCGACAGAATATCTTCTGTCGCATAACGTTATAGTTGGCGGCAAGCTGCGCATTACTGTTCACAAAAGGAAGCAATAAATGAAAATAATTCATACTGCGGATATTCATCTCGATTCGCCATTGTCGCGGGTTAAGGACCCCGTCAAGCGCCGTTACGAATTGCTGCAAGCTCTGTCCGGTCTTGCGGAATACGCTGTTAATAACGCCGTTACGGCGGTTATAGTTGCCGGCGACTTGTTTGACGACAAGTTTACTGCTCCGCAGACGGTAAACGCCGTTGCGGAGATTATTCGTTCAAGCTCTGCCGATTGGTACGTTTTGCGCGGCAATCACGGCGACGCTACGCCCTACGACAAGCTGAAAAGCGTTTGCCCGCAGGTTAATCTGTTCGGCGACGGGTGGACGTACTATAACGTCGGCGATGTAACGATATTCGGCAGAGAATTGGGCGCAAACGACGTGGAGCGCTACGCCGAGCTGTCTCTCGATGCGTCCCGCTATAATGTGGCTGTGCTGCACGGCGACGTGGACGACTGCGTTTACGGACTTATAGACAAAAAGGCGTTGGCAAAAAGCGGCGCAAAATACGTCGCATTGGGACACAGACACGCCTTCGAGCAGTATCGTTTCGGAAACGTCAAAGCGTGCTATTCGGGCGTGTTGGAAGCGCGCGGCTTTGACGAAACGCAGCAAACGGGATTTATCGTAATAGATACGGTCTCCGACGAAATCAAGTTTGTGCCGCAGGCTCACCGTTCGGTTGTAACCGTAACGGTGGACGTAAGCTCGGCGGACAACGACGTCGCCCTTGCCAAGACTATAACCGACGCGGTCAAGGCGCAGTCTCCGCGTAATTATCTCAATGTCGTATTTGCAGGCGAATCGAAGGAAGGCGTTCATTTGAAGCTTATCGCAGAACAAACGCTTTCGGACAGGTTTTTTGCTCTGCGCATAGAAGACAGAACAAGCTTGCCGTACAATTTGGACGAGCTTGCGCGCGAAGTATCTCTGCGTGGAGAATTTGTAAAGTTAACGATGGAAATAAAGGACGAAAACACGCGTCAAGCGGCGTTGAAGTTCGGTTTGGACGCTTTAAGCGGGGCGGAGCTGTTATGAAGATTATTTCTCTAAACGTGCAGTCCTTCGGCAAGCTTAAAAACGTTCGATTGGACTTTAACGACGGCGTCAACGTAATACAAAATGCAAACGGCTTCGGCAAGACGACAATGGCAAGCTTCATACGCGCCATGCTGTACGGACTAAGCTCCAAGATTGTGGGCGGAATGTCGGAATTGAAGCGATTCGCTCCGTGGGGAAACACGGGCAGGTTCGGTGGTAGCATAGTGTTGGAGCATAACGGCGAAACCTACCGCATAGAACGCTTTTTCGGTTCCACTGCCAAGCAGGAAACGTTGACGGTTGTCAACGCCAAAACAAATAAGCCCGTAGTTTTGTCTCCCACGGTAGGCGAAGCGCTGTTGGGTCTCACCGTCGATAGCTTCGACCGTTCTGCTTATTATCCGCAGGAGTCCGTCGAGTTGACAGCCAACGACAATTTGGAGCAGCGTCTGGCTAATTTGATGGAAAACGGCGCGGAAGATTACGACAAGGTTCAAAAGAACATTCGCGATTACCGCCGCAATTTACGGCTGGAACGCGGTAACGGCGGCGAAATCTACAAGCTGGAATGCCGCGTGCGCGAATTGCAGGCGGAGTTGAACGCCGCGCAAGGCGCCGACAGGCGCAATTCCGCAATAGAAAGGCGTTTGTCGGAAATATCCGCCGAGCAGCGAGAGCTGCATCGTTGTCAATCGGAAGACGGCAATCGTTTGAACGAATTGCGCCGCAAGCTTGCCAAGACCGCGCTTACGGAAGCGGAAGCGGCAACGGCGGCGAAAGCGCGCGATTTACAGGGCAAGCTGTCGCGGATTCCGTCGGAAATCGAAGCGGACAGGATGGAACTGGATGATTTGGCGGAAAGAATCCGTAATATACGCGACGACATTCGTCCCAAAATTTATCCTAACAGGCGGATTTTGATAATTTCCGTAATATTGGCGGTTTTGGGGCTTGCCGCGCTTGTAGTCGGCATTGTTCTTCCGCAAATCGTTTGTATAATTGCGGGCGCAGCGGCTGTAATTGCGGGCGTTGCGGGAATTATAGTTGCTTACAAGCATAGGGGCGCGACGACCTTGCCCGCAAGCGCGCGCGACGCGTACATATCGCAGTATTATGCGATATGCTCCAAGTATTTTTATGCAAACGACTTCGATTACAAGCATACTGTCAAACGTTTCGACGAGTTTTACCGCGACTATGTGGGTGACGCTCGCGAATTGGCAGCGTTGAAGTCTACTCTTAAGCCTGCGACGGACACCGCCGATTTGGAAGAGGAAATACGCTCGTTGGAAAACGCAATAGCTGTAGGAAACTCTAAAATAACGGGATTGGCATCCGAGCAGGGACGGCTTGAAGAAGAACGTAAGCATTTAATCTTCGATTGTATTACTCCTCAAGAAAATTTAACGGCTGTTCGCGAAGAAATAGCGGCGGCTAACGTTCGTTACGAAACGGCGAGCTTGGTTGCGAGCTTGTTGGAGCAGGCCAAGGACAATTTGTCGTCCAGCTATCTTCCGCGGTTGTGTGAGCGTTGTCAGCAGCTGCTTCGGCAAATTATGCGTAACGATTACGAAATAGTCATAGACCGTGAATTCAACGTGAAGGTACGCGAAAACGGACAAACTAAGAATATGAGCGAGTTTTCTCGGGGTACGAAAGAAATAGTTTTGCTGTGCTTCCGAATTGCGCTGTCTGAATTGCTGTACAACGGGGAAGTTCCGTTTGTAATAGTAGACGACGCGTTTGTTAACTACGACGAGGCTAATTTTCAACGCGCGACGGAGCTGTTAAAAGAACTGTCGGCGAGCGGACAGGTCATTTACTTTACCTGCCACGAGCGTTTGGGTGGTTTGTTAAAATAATTTTACCTTTGCTACCGTTGCTTTTTGTTGTAAGAAGTTTTAATGAATAAGGTTGATTAAACGGTAATCATCGGTTGCGATGTGATGCCGTTACACGGCGGATAATCGGCGAAGCCGCCGTCGGTTATTAAGGTGCGTAATGGGAAAAATCGGCGTTATAAGCGACGTTCACGGAAATATAATTGCGTTGCGGGCAATACTGGAATATTTTGACGACAACGGCTGCGACGAAATCATTCACACGGGCGATGTGGTGGATATAGGTCCGCGTTCGCGCGAATGTTTGGAGCTGCTGCTGTCGCGCGGCGACGTAACGCTTATTTTGGGCAATCACGACAGGGATTTCGCTCTAAACAAGTACCAGGCGCAAAAACTGTCTCACGTGCCTGCGGAGCACAAACTGCAAGTGTTCGGCACAATGGACGACAATCTAAGAGACAAAGTAAAGTGTTTCCCGCTGTACGTCACGCGCTCGTGCGGCAGCGATACGTTGCTGTTTACGCATTATGCTCTTGCGGACAATACCATAGACGGTTATCCGTTTTTGTCTATTGCAACCGAGCCTTCCGCGCAGGCGTTCGACGAAATGTTTGCAAACTGGAAATGTAACGCGGTATTTTTCGGACATAAGCATGAGCCGTGCGATATTACGGGCGACAAGCTGTATGTCGACGTCGGAAGCGTGGGTTGCTATCCCGAACCGTTTGCACGCGGAATAATTATAGATTATGACGACAAATCTTGGAGCTACACACGCGTAAGCGTGCCGTACGACATGGAGAGTACGCGCAGGCAAATGGACGGCATAGCCGCGGGTAAACAACTCTACGACTTTTATTTTTTAAGACGAACCCCCAAGGAAGAAATAAAATGAGAATAGGCTTTGATAACGACAAATATTTGAGATTACAATCGCAGAAAATTTCCGAACGCGTCAACGAATTCGGCGGAAAACTGTATTTGGAATTCGGCGGAAAGCTTTTCGACGATTATCACGCTTCCCGAGTGCTTCCCGGGTT
This sequence comes from uncultured Clostridia bacterium, assembly GCA_947570215.1. GTDB lineage: Bacteria > Bacillota > Clostridia > Christensenellales > CAG-314 > Fimimonas. The sequence continues at coordinate 4,654 of CANOTO010000016.1, read as the reverse complement.
TTTGCCTGACAGTAAAATTACAATGCTGTCTACTATGAAAGAGCAAGTGGAAGTGATAATCGTAATAAATGCCAAGGATATAGCGCAGAACAAGTTGCGTTCCGATCTCGGTATAACTTACGACGAAGACGTATTGCGTTTGTACGACCTGCTGAATAGCCGCGGACTGTATGTGGGCAGTATAGTTATTTCGCAGTTTTCCGAAAGCAACAATCCGGCGGTGCAATTCCAACGCAAGCTTGAAAGTCACGGCATAAAGGTGTATCGTCACTACCGTATCGAAGGTTACCCGTCCGACGTTTCGCGCATTGTGTCCGACGAAGGCTTCGGCAAAAACGAGTACGTGGAAACTACGCGCAAAATAGTTGTGGTCACCGCGCCCGGACCGGGAAGCGGCAAAATGGCTACATGCTTGTCGCAAATGTATCACGACTCTATCCGCGGAATAAAGAGCGGTTACGCCAAGTACGAAACCTTTCCCATATGGAATTTACCGCTAAATCATCCGGTTAATATCGCTTACGAAGCGGCAACGGCTGATCTCAACGACATAAATATGATTGACCCGTGGCATATGCAGGCATACGGGCAATCGGCTGTCAATTATAACCGCGACGTGGAAGTGTTCCCCGTGCTTAACGCTATTTTTACCAAGGTGTTGGGGGCGTCTCCCTACAAGTCGCCTACGGATATGGGCGTTAATATGGTGGGTTATTGTATTTCCGACGAGCAAGTATGCGAAGACGCGTGTAAGCAGGAAATAGTGCGCAGGTTTTTATTTGCCAAGGTTGCGGAACGCAAGGGACAGTGCAATCACGGTTTGGTGGACAAATTGCAAATAGTAATGTCCAAGCTTAACCTTACGGAAGAAAACCGCGGCGTCGCAGTTGCCGCAAGAGAATACAGGGACAAAACAGGCTGCATATCTTCCGCAATAGAGCTTCCCGACGGGCGGATAATATGCGGCAGAAATTCCGCTTTGCTAAGCAGTGCGTCCGCCGCGATATTAAACGCCGTCAAAGCTTTGGCAAATCTGCCGGATGTCAATATTATGTCGCCGTCTGCGCTCGAGCCGATACAAAAGCTTAAAACGGGTATTTTGGGCGATATAACGTCCGAGCTGCGCAGCGACGAAGCGTTGATTGCTCTGACCGTTTCTGCCGCAGTCAATCCTATGGCAGGCTTGGCTCTCGAGCAGCTGTCCAAGCTTCGCGGCTGTCAGATGCACATAACCGCTATTCCTTCGCACGCCGACGCGAAAACTCTTCGCAAGCTGGGACTGCAGGTTACTTCCGACGCAGTGTATTCTTGCAAAAGAGTATATTTCAATTAACGTTAAATCAAGCTCGTATCGATTGCGAAATTATAGTATAGCATTAGCGGTCCGTTGCGAGCTTAGTACAAGAATGCAATAGTTATGCAAAATGGTTTGAAGCTTATGTCTTCAAACCATTTTTACGTACATACAATTTATTTTAATATCGTTTCGACCAAGCGCGCCGCCGTTTCCCGAGTTGATTATCTCGGGGCGCAAGCGTCCGAACCCTTTTTCGCAGGACTGTCCGTACGCTTTGATTACCAAACGAAATGTCTCGAATGCATACGACAATGCCAATCGACCGCGAAATATTATACTGCGCGTTCGTCTCCCATGAAGTATACTGCAACCGTACCCTGTCCGCAATGCGATCCGATAATCGGACCTATTTCGAACAGTCGTATATCCGCTTTGGGGAAGACTTCTTTAAGTTGACTTATTACGTTATCGGCAACAGTTTTGCAGTCGGAATGCGCAACCCACATTTTTCCGCTGTAGTTGCGTCCGTTTGCGGCGTGAGCTTCCGTTTCCGCTACGGTCTTGGAAACTGCCTTGCTTACGCTCATAACCTTGGAATAAGCGATTATTTTACCTGTTTTGTCGAGCCTGAGCAACGGGCACAGCTTTAGCATGTTGCCTATAAGCGCGGCGGGACCCGATACGCGCCCGCTTCGTCTGTAGTAGGACAATGTGGTGGAGAAGAACTGGTGGTGAACTTTTGTTCTGGCAGCTTTCGCCCAGTCGTAAATTTGGTCGAAGGATTTGCCGCTGTCGCGCATATCCGCAAGCGTGTCCACGAAGATACCGTATCCCAAGCATCCGCAAGTGGAATCCAATACAACGATACGACGCTTTGGAAACTCCTTTTTCAGCTCTTCAGCGGCATAATATGCGTTATAAACGGAATTGGACAGTCCCGAATCGAACGCTATGTGCAGCAAGTCTCCCTTTGTCAATTGCTCGCGGAAAAAATTCATATAGCGGTCTATACATATCTGCGACGTCGTTGGCGTTTTACCTTCGGACAAAAACTTGTAAAATTGTTTGCGCCCGTCGAATTCGCCCATATCGTCGACGTATTCCACTCCGTCCACGCAGTAGGTGTACGGAATAGCGGCAATGTTTCGTTGAATAAGATGATTAAGCGGCAGGTCTGCCGTGGATTCGCACGTAAGTACAAACATGGTAATAATCTCCTTTATAAATAACGTTTCATTTGGCGCGAACGGCGTTCGCCCCTTACCTTGGAATAATTATACACCAAAATCGCTCTCACATTTCCCTACTGTGTCGTCTCGTGCGTCTACTGTATTTTTAGCCGCTGTAGAACTTCGAAAACCCACTCTACTCACAGTAGAATGGTGAATTATTACGCATTTTACTTGCAATATGCGTATTATAATGGTAAAATATAGCCTATGGAAGAGTTGAAGGACGTTATCGCACGCAACCTTGTCGTCTACCGCAAAAACGCGGGTCTTACGCAACAGGAGATCGCCGACAAAATCAATTACTCCGATAAAGCGGTGTCTAAATGGGAACGCGGAGACGGCACGCCGGACGTTACCGTACTTAAACAAATTGCCGATATTTACGGAGTAACGGTAAACGATTTTTTAATCGTGCATTCCGACAAAGCCGCGGTAAAAACTCGTGGCAAAACGCGCATCGCCAAGCATTGGCTTGTCGGGTTGCTTTCTTTCGGTTTGGTGTGGTTTGTGGCTACAATAGTTATGGTAATAGGGCTTCTTATACGCCCCGATTTACCCATTGCGGAATATGCTTATATAGTGGCGCTACCCGCATCTATGATAGTCGCCGTAGTGTTTTGCTGCATTTGGGGCAAACTGTGGATGCGGGCGCTGTCCGTGTCGGCTCTTGTGTGGTCGCTATGCGTAATGATAGATGTTGTGTTCTCCGGACTTTCGGGAATTACGCTTGTCAATTCGTGGCTTATTTACGTTATGGGCGCGGCGTTACAGCTGTTGGTGATACTGTGGTATTTATTGAGATTTTTTATTAAACGCGGACGTGTCAACAAGCGTTAACAAAAAAATTCGTTATTTTGCAAACTTGAGTTTGCTTAAATATAGGGGGAAATATAAAAATGATGGACGTATCTTGCAAAGAACTGCGCAAACGCGCGTGGAACAGACTTGCGGACGGCAACTACGGAAATTCGTTGGGTATTACTTTTCTCGGCGGAATAATCAACGGCGCGGCGGGTATATTTACTTACGGTCCGATTATGTACGGTACAGGCAAGTTTTTTATCGACCAACAGCGCGGGTTAAAGCCTAAGTTCGAAACGATGTTCGACGGGTTCAGTCTGTACGGCAGCACTTTGGTTACGGGCTTGTTGCAGCAGATATTCCTGTTCCTGTGGACGTTGCTGTTCTTTATTCCGGGACTTATCAAGACGTATTCCTACGCTATGGTGCAGTACGTAATGGTGGACTTCGATCTCAGCGGAACAGAAGCCATTACCAAGAGCCGCGAGCTTATGAACGGCTACAAGTGGAAGCTGTTCAAGCTGCAGCTGTCCTTTATCGGTTGGGAACTGCTTGCCGTGTTGTTTACTTTCGGTATAGGTATGTTCTTCCTTCTTCCGTATGAGCAAGCGGCAAACGCGGAGTTCTATGCGGAGCTGCTCAAGTGCCATGACATTTATCCCAAGGAAGAACTCGTCGCGGAAGATAATACGTTTTAATTAAATTCGAAGTATGCGGCATTCGAACAGGTAAACTGCAAAACCGTCGCGTTGTATGTTAATAGATATTTATATTGAACGGTCAATTAAAAGTGGGGGCTGCCGAATAAAAAATTCGGCAGCCTTTTTTAATTATTTTACTTTTGTTTGTAATAACAATTAAAAAACGGTATTGACATTAAATGTAACAAAAGGCTATACTTATTTATGAAATGCACCCCAAAAGTTAGACACTTTTGGAGGCGCATTTTTTATGGCAAGAAAGAAGAAATTTAACACAAAATACTCGCCCGAATTCAAGTTGTCTGTTATACTGGATATGCGTGAACACAATTTGGGCTACAAGGAAACTGCTCGTAAGTACGGACTTGTAAAACAATCGTTTGGCGGAGCGCTAATGACACTCCATCGTTGGGAGCGCATATACTTGGAAGAAGGAGCCGAGGGCTTTATGGTAGAACGTCGCGGACGAGGTTCAAAAGGCAGACCGAGAAAGAAACCGTTGCCGACAGAAGTTGAGAACGATCTCATCTCTGAAAACCAACGTTTGAAGGAACGGTTAGAATATTTAGAAATGGAGAACGAGTACTTAAAAAAACTCGACGCCTTAATTCGAGCGGAAGAGC
>CANOTO010000015.1 GCA_947570215.1 uncultured Clostridia bacterium | reverse complement strand
ATCCACAACAATATTTTCAAAATATGCATAAGTGCGTGGAGCTTGTACTTTATACGTAGATTGTCTGATTTGTACAATTGCAAAACCGACAATTTTATCGTCAACTTCGGCTCCAAGCATTATCTTATTGTTGTCGGATAGCGACGCTTCAAAGTCCCACGCCTTTGGCGTATTCGGTTTTTCTTTTTTTCTGAATAAATCCGGGCGCTGTTCCATTTCCGAGTTGTGCAACTGCATAAAAAGATTGTTCACGTCGTCAAAATCTTCTAATTTGAGATTGCGTATTACCATTTATATTCTCCGTTAAATTGAAATTTATCTTACCTTATAGAATGAATTGTTTAGCCCATTCAACGGGATTTTCTCGATAAAATCCACAATGTCCATATCCTTTCAGTTTATGTACATAATATTTTTTTAATCGTCCCTTGCAAAGTTGCGCTATATCATTACTACCATAGATATACGTAACTTTTTTCCGTTCATCTTGGGACAATTTGTAAACTTTTGTGTTGTAACAACTTTCTACAAGGCTGTTTAGGCTTTCCTGAGAAACAATAAGCGCAATATCCTTTTGGTATTCCCCCATACCGTTAAAGTGTTTATTTAATTCTTTGGCGGTGTCATATTTGTTCGATTTAATTCTGTTTAAGCATTTTGTATAATTTTTAAGAAAATAGTTTTTTATAAATTTCGGAAAATTGAATAGCGGTGCGCTATCTATCACTGCTTTTTCAATCATTTCGGTATTATTGCAAAAGAACTCATAAGCAATATTTCCGCCCAAAGAAAAACCTGCAACCGCATAAAGAGATACAACATTGTTTTCTAATAAGAACTCTTTAATTTGTTTAATTTCATCTGCCGTCGATATAAACGTGGAATTTTCATAATGCCCCGACAACGTAGGAACGATAACAAAATAGTCGTTTGCAAGCAACTGTGTTATAGGCGTAAAAAAGTCCGCGCTTGTAAACAACGTATGAATTAGCAAAACCGCTTTATTATTTTTATTGCCGAATGTCTGGAATTTCATATTATAATAACTTGTGTTAAATTACTGTTTATAATATAGTCATTATACTATAAATACACATTATTTGCAATAATAAGCAGCGTAAACACAAAAATGTCGCGTGTCCGTGAAAAAATATAATAAGATGTTCAAAAAAGAACAAAAACAGCGATATGATATTTTTATGTGATTGATATAGTTGCGCGCGTTTAGTTTATACAGCATATATTCATCCCCTAAGGTTAAAATTGAGTTCGCGTGCAGTATTATTTTGTAAAATAAAAAACAACCCAAAACGATGGTTCGTTTTAGGTTGCCGTTGGTAGGAGCAATTTGTTTTATAGCACCTTATATCTCGCATTGCTCGATGTAACGGTGGCGGTCTCAACACACCAACGGTTCTTGTCCTTTGCTTCTCCAGACAACGGCGTTGCCGTTGTTTTTTTACGTTCGTCAACTTCGCTTACAAGTAAACTTGACGCTTATTGCCAAACATAAAAAAAGTACCGCTATGCGGTACTGTGGTAGGAGCAAGTGGACTCGAACCACCGACCCCCACCTTATCAGGGTGGTGCTCTAACCTGCTGAGCTATGCTCCTATAATGGGAAGTATTAAATTTCTCGCGTTAACTCAGTTGTTGTTCACCGCCCCGACGTTGCGCGGTGATGCCTAACCTGCCGAGTTATTCTTTTGCTATGTCAAGTTATCCACTTGCGTGTGGTGGAGATGAGCGGGATCGAACCGCTGACCCCCTGCTTGCAAGGCAGGTGCTCTCCCAGCTGAGCTACACCCCCACAAACTTAGCCTATAAATAATAACATTATTATCGGCGGGTGTCAATTATTTGCGGTAAGTTTTTCGCAAAAAACTTGCCCGACGGTATTATCGTCGTTTTTGCCCTAATGCAACGTATGCGTATGTTTGCACATGTATCTAACACTTTTTTAACGAACTGTGCGTATATATGCGCAAATGCGCAAACAAAGCGATAGTGCAGAAAAAACGGTGTTCGTAGTCGTCAGATAATATAATTTTTATTTATTTTGGCGGAATACGTTTACAAAACGCGATTATTATGATAGAATAAGTACGCTAAACGGACGATTAACTCAGCTGGGAGAGTGTCTCCTTGACGTGGAGGAAGTCACAGGTTCGAGTCCTGTATCGTCCACCAGTCCAAACCTAAAACGAACTCCTTTTTGTGGGAATGGTTTTAGGTTTTTCTTTTGTTTTTTTTCGGGTTGTTTTCTATTCCTTTAAGCCTTTACATTGCCTTTGTAACGCTTTTAGGGGCTTGCTGTATTTGTTTATCTGTCTTGCATTAAACGGCGGTTTATGCCGTCAAAAGGCTATTGACACGAATTGGGGTGTGTTAGACTTGCGAATTACTTGCAATAGCGTGTTATTGCCTTACACTAACTATCCCTTCAAAAATGGTAGTTTTGCTAACCTATAAATTAAAACTTTTTGCAAAAAACTTTGTCTGCAAAAAAAGTCTCCCCAATATTCGCTTACTACACAAAGTGCCACTTTGGGCGAAAAATATTGTAAAAAACTTTTGCAATATACAAAAACACCCCAACGGCGTAAAGAAAATTGGGAATCGCGGTAAACCTGCGCGCGAACCCAATTTTCGCCGTTGGGGTTTGGTTAAACCTATTTATTTAGTTGTGTGGCGGGTGCTTGTCCGCGCCGCGTAGCGGCGCGCTTGTTTATTCAAGCACCCGCCATAGTGCCAAAATTCTATGCAGCATTTTAGGGTTGATTTCTTTGTCGAATTATAGTATACTTGATTAAAAGGAGAAATGTTTATGTCTACAACGGCAGAATATATAGAATTCGTCTGTGAACAGGCTCGCGGAGCGTGGGACGTGCGGTACAAAAAAATGTTCGGCGAATATATGGTTTACATCAACGATAAGCCGATATTGTTGGTGTGCGACAACACGGTATACGTCAAAATAAACGAAGACACATCTAAGTTTCTGCAAAATGCCGATATCGGCGTTCCGTACGGCGGCGCGAAGGAGCATTACGTATTAGATATAGAAAACCGTGAATTGACGCTTGCGGTGCTGGAAGCCCTCGAACGCGTAACGCCGCTTCCCAAGAAGCGTGCCAAAAAGTAGCGCAACGATTTACATGCGTCAAGAATTATGGTAAAATACGGTTATAATAGATTGAAAGGGAGTTGTTATGGCAAAGCATAAAAGCAATACGGCAATGGCGTTACTGATAGTAGGCGGTTTGTGCCTTTTAATCGGCATAGCGCTTGTAGCGGTCTCGCTTATTTTGAACGACGGTACTGCGCAAGACACTCTCGTTTACGACGTTATGCTATACGGCGGCGCCGGCTTTGGCGCACTGGGGTTCTTAATTGCCGTCGCGTCGATAGTTTCTTCGGGTAAACAACGACAAAGGAAAAAGAGCGAATCTCGGCAAGCAGAGCATATGGGCGACGTTGAACTTAGTCTTGACGGCACGGCGACGTATAACGGTCAAACGGTGGAGTATATACCCAATCAAGAAACGTACGAGTTCGTCAATATGGGTAAACGTCAGTCTATTGACGATAAATTCGAGCAAATAGGCAAAATGGGTAAAACTCAGTTCGTCATTTACGTTGCCAAGCTGTTCAGCCTGAAGGGCTACGAAGTGCAGCTGACGCCTGTGGCGGATAATCACGATATAGATATGATTATCAAGAAGGAAGGTCAAACCCGCGCTGTAGGGTGCTTGCTGGCAGGCAAAGTTCTAAGCGCGCAGGACGTTAAAATTGTAAACGAAGGAAAGGACTTTTATCAGGCGGCTGCCGCGATGTCGGTAACCAATATGTTTTTCGATCGCTCTGCGTTAGATTACGCCAAGTCTCACGGTATGGTGCTTGTTGACCGTAATGTTTTAGCGGATGAGTATATGCGTTAATATAGATATTTATAATATAATAGATAATTACTTTACATATTAAATACGGCGCCGCAATTGCGGCGCCGTATTAATTTTTTCTTGGTTACGCTTGCTTGACGGCAAGACGCGAGTAATTTGCGTTTGACGGCAAAATATCTCGGGTCTTCTTTTTACGCTTAAAGATAGTCGCTTGCGCCAAGCAAATAATCGCAGGTTACGTCGAAATATTTGCAAGAAAAATCAGTACTTCGATACTCGGTTCGCTGCGTTCGCATTCCCAGTCGCATACGCTGCTGTTGGTGGTGTTGAGCGTTTTCGCTAATTCCTTTTGGCTTATCCCTTTTGCCTGCCGCAATTCTTTCAATCGCTGAGAAAATTTTTTCATACTATTATTATAGGAATTTTTCCTAAAAACAATTGGTGTTGGGAAAAATTCCTAATATACTGTTTATGTAATTGTCGAACCGAGCTATTTGCTAATTTTTTGCATCGGTGCGCTAAGACGGTTGCAATCGGAAGTCTATTTGCAATTATGTTGGCAATTAGAGCAAACTCCGTTGCAGCGTTTGCGGCGTACAAGGTAGCGTACCGACAGAACAGCCGCGCAGCCAAGCGTAAACAGCGTAACGGCTATTATTGCTGCGGAAGGACGAGCGGTTACAAGCCGTCCCGTTTGATATATGGCAAGCGTTACGGCGTATGATACGGCAAGCTGAAATATCATCGTTTTGACTCCGTTCTTCCAACTGCCTTGTTCTGCGAAGCTTGCGGATATTGCCCCGATGCAGGGTATTGTGAGTATGTTGTACGCCACAAAACAGTACGCGCCCAACGGCGAGATCGTATGCTCGATTCCGGCAGGCAGCAGTATTTCCAGCGTGGTTATTACCGTTTCCTTGGCTACCACTCCCGATATTGCCGCTACGGTGTACTGCCAGCCGCAGCCGCCGTCGTCAAATCCCAACGGAGTAAATATCGGTCCGACAAATTTGCCTATTTGAGCAAGCATACTGTCCGCTACGTCCGACAGTTGGAAGCGGAAGTCGAAGTTCGTCAGTGTCCACAGCACAACGGACGAAGCAAGTATTACCGTTCCTGCTTTAAGCAAAAACGCTTTGCCGCGTTCCCACATTTGCCGAGTGACGTTTGCGGCTGACGGCATGCGGTAGGCGGGCAACTCCATAACGAACGCGTCTCCGTATTTATTGCGCTTGCGCGACAGCAGCTTTAATGCCAGCCCGCCTATAATTATCGCAACTATACTTACTAAGTAGAAACTTACTGCAATTATAGCGTTGCCGTTTAATATGCGCGCCGTAAAGAAAGAAATAACCGCCAATTTTGCCGAACAGGGTGTAAATGGGGTTAAAGCGATGGTGGCGTTGCGTTCGCGGATATCCTTGATTACTCTGCAAGACGTTATGGCTGGAACGGAGCAGCCGCAGCCTAAAATAATCGCTACGAAACTTCTTCCGCCAAGTCCTATTCGGCTTAGCAGTCTGTCGGTAATAAACGCAACCCGCGCCATATAGCCGCTCGCTTCCAGTACCGCTATCAGTCCGAACAAAATCATTACTTGTGGCAAAAAGCCTATCACGCTCATTACGCCGGATATAACGCCGTCTACTGCGAGCGAAGTCAGCCACGGCGTTTCTGCGTGCGCGAGCAGTTTTATAACTGCGTTTTTGAACAGCGGCGTAAGTCCGTCGTTTATGCCGTTTGCAAGCAGTTTGCCGACGCTGTCTATTGACAGATAAAATATGACGAACATTACGGCGAAGAAAATCGGAAACGCCAGCCACTTGTTGAGAACTATTTTGTCTATTTTTTCCGTCAAGCTCGGTTTGCCGTCGCTCGGTTTTTTCTTCACCGCATAGCGCAGCGCGTTTTCTATGTAACGGTATCTTTCCGCTATTTGAACCGAACGGTCGCTTTCAAGATTGAATGAAAGCGGCTTATGGCGTTTTTTCGGCTTTATCGAGCAGTAATTCATCAGTTCGTCCACGCCTGCGTTTTTCGTCGCGGATATTTTGAAAAACTTACATCCGAACTTTTGCTGCAATATGTCTACGTTTATTTCTATCCCGAGCTTTTCCGCTTCATCCGCCATATTGAGCGCGACTGCTACGGCGGAGTCTGTTTCGAGCAGCTGCGTAGTGAGCAGCAGATTGCGTTCTAAGTTTACGCTGTCTACAACGTTAATTATTACGTCGGGGCGCTGCTCGCGCAGGTAATCGGCGGTTATTTGTTCGTCGAGAGCGTAGGGTGATAGCGAGTACGCGCCGGGAGTGTCCGCAATCGTTACGGTGTCGTCCTTGACGTAACGTCCCGTTTTGCGCTCTACCGTAACGCCGGGCCAGTTGCCTACCTTTTGGTTGTCGCCGGTAAGAAGGTTAAAAAGCGTTGTTTTGCCGCAGTTGGGATTGCCGCATAACGCTACTGTCACGCGCGGTTTCTCAGTCATAATCCGTCTCGCGCAACGTAATGTCTTTTGCCTGACGGCGTCTTATACATAGCGAGTATCCTCGCACGTTTATTTCTATTGGGTCGGATAGCGGCGCTTTTTGCACAACGGATACGGCGGCTCCCGGTGTCAGTCCCAATTCGGCGAAACGCTCCGCAATGTCTTTGGGCAAATCGCATCGAAGTATCCTGTAACGCCTCTGCGGCACTGCATTATCGAGAGTAATAATTTTGTTGGAAATTGCAGAAAATTTATTTGACATATATTACCTTCTCGTGGTATGATATGCAGGATTATCGCCTAATATAGCGTTTTTGCCCGTAAACGGGCAAAAAGCGTTAGCGCGGCAATCGTCATAGCGCAGTATGCGCAAGTGTCGGCGTCGGCTTTTTCGCGGAGTAAAGGCTCTTACAAAAAAAGAGAAAAAACTTTGAAAAAAGTTCAAAAAAACAGTTGACACTAAATGTACGCTGTGGTATGATAAATAGGCTGTCAACCAAAGACGGCGCCGCTGTCGCGGCAGAAAGGAACATTGACAACTGCATAAAACAATATAAAGTTTAGAGTAAAACAAATATTAATCGAGTGTTAATATGCAAAATCAAATAAACGATTTTTGCTGCAATAGCGCAGAGTTAATAAGAGTATAATTTATTCAAGGATCTAAAATTGCTTGCGAAAGCAAGCGTATCGTAATTATACGATCAAGCTACGAAGAGCGTATGGAGGATGCCTTGGCACTAAGCGCCGAAGAAGGACGTGACAAGCTGCGATAAGCTACGGGGAACTGCAAATAAGTGTTGATCCGTAGATTTCCGAATGAGGAAACTCACCGCATTGGAGATGCGGTATCTTTACACGAATAAAATAGTGTACTGAGGGGAACCCGGTGAACTGAAACATCTCATTAACCGGAGGAAAAGAAAGTAAATTAACGATTCCGAGAGTAGTGGCGAGCGAAATTGGAAGAGCCCAAACTTTTAGTAGTGATATTAAAAGGGTTACGGACCCACATAATCACTGCGTGTCGGTAGTCGAATTGTCTGGAAAGGCAGAGCAAAGAGGGTGACAGTCCCGTAGGCGAAATTGACATGCAGGTGGTGGGTATCCAGAGTACCACAGGACACGAGGAATCCGGTGGGAATATGCGAGGACCATCTCGTAAGGCTAAATACGACTTAGTGACCGATAGAGTATAGTACCGTGAGGGAAAGGTGAAAAGAACCCCGGGAGGGGAGTGAAAGAGAACCTGAAACCATATGCTTACAAGCAGAGAGAGCACGACTTAACGTGTGATCTCGTACTTTTTGTAGAACGGACCGGCGAGTTACGATGTGTTGCGAGGTAAAGGCATTAAGTGCCGAAGCCGAAGCGAAAGCGAGTCTGATAAGGGCGAATTAGTAGCATGTCGTAGACCCGAAACCGAGTGACCTAACCATGGGCAGGTTGAAGCAGCGGTAAAACGCTGTGGAGGACCGAACACACGCCTGTTGAAATAGTCGGTGATGACCTGTGGTTAGCGGAGAAATTCTAATCGAACTCGGATATAGCTGGTTCTCCTCGAAATAGCTTTAGGGCTAGCGTCTAAATAGAGAGTATTGAAGGTAGAGCACTGAATGGGCTAGGGGACTTCACGGTTTACTGAACCTTATCAAACTTCGAATGTCAATTACTTGTTTTTAGGCAGTCAGACGGCGTGAGCTAAGTTTCGTCGTCAAAAGGGAAACAGCCCAGACCTACAGCTAAGGTCCCTAAGTTCAGGTTAAGTGGAAAAGGATGTATTGTTGCTTAGACAACCAGGATGTTGGCTTAGAAGCAGCCACTCATTCAAAGAGTGCGTAATAGCTCACTGGTCGAGTGACAACGCGCCGAAAATTATCGGGGCTAAAACCTGACACCGAAGCTTAGGAATTGGTGTGAATCAATTGGTAGAGGAGCAATGTATGCGTGCTGAAGCCGTATCGAAAGGGGCGGTGGAGTGCATACAAGAGAGAATGCCGGTATAAGTAGCGAAAGCGGAGTGAGAATCTCCGCCATCGAAAGTCTCAGGTTTCCTGGGGAAGGTTCGTCCTCCCAGGGTTAGTCGGGGCCTAAGTTGAGGGCGAAAGCCGTAGATGATGGACAGCAGGCAGATATTCCTGCACCGCCACGAGACGTTATTACTGATGCAATGACACAGAAGGATAGTCAGACCCACCCGGATGGTAAAGGGGGGCCGGCTCGCGAGGCTGGAGCGTAGTGAAGTACGCGCTCCGTTAAGGCTGGGCGTGTTCGGGGAACGAATTAAAGTAGTGGAAGCTGATGAATTCACGCTGGCGAGAAAAGTTGCTAAGGAGGAACGTGGCGCCCGTACCGCAAACCGACACAGGTAGACGATGAGAGAATCATAAGATGATCGGGATAACTCTTGTTAAGGAACTCGGCAAAATGACCCCGTAACTTCGGGAGAAGGGGTGCCACGCAAGTGGCCGCAGTGAAAAGTCCCAAGCAACTGTTTACCAAAAACACAGGTCTCTGCTAAAACGAAAGTTGAAGTATAGGGGCTGACGCCTGCCCAGTGCTGGAAGGTCAAGGGGAGCTGTTAGCGCAAGCGAAGCGGTGAACTTAAGCCCCAGTGAACGGCGGCCGTAACTATAACGGTCCTAAGGTAGCGAAATTCCTTGTCAGGTAAGTTCTGACCCGCACGAATGGCGTAATGATTTGGGAACTGTCTCAACAAGAGACCCGGCGAAATTGTAGTATGCGTGAAGATGCGTATTAACCTGCGACTGGACGGAAAGACCCCGTAGAGCTTTACTGTAACTTGGTATTGAATTTCGGCAACTGCTGTACAGGATAGGTGGGAGACTTGGAAGCGCGGGCGTCAGCTTGCGTGGAGTCACCCTTGGGATACCACCCTTCGGTTGCTGGGGTTCTAACGGTGCGCCGTGATCCGGGCACCGGACATTGCCAGGTGGGCAGTTTGACTGGGGCGGTCGCCTCCCAAAATGTAACGGAGGCGCCCAAAGGTTCCC
>CANOTO010000014.1 GCA_947570215.1 uncultured Clostridia bacterium | reverse complement strand
CAAATGTCAAATAAATATTCGCCCCTTTTTCGTTTTTTTTCTTCTGTATATATTTTTACGCGCCGACCCTCTCTCTCGGACCGGCGCGTATCTTTTTTTTCTTCTATCCTTCCAATATCTGCTTATGCACTAAGTCTATCATATCCAACGCTGTCTCTAACGTCGATTCGTCCGTTACCGCTACCAACGTCGGTCGTACCTTTATCTTCGCATTCCCGGCTTTGTTCGGATCCTGCTTCTTGAAGTCCTTCAATATGTCGTTCTCTAACGCATACTCTCCTACCGTTATTAACCGCTTTATCCGCAGCTTCAAGATCGAACGCTTCCCTATCTTGATGTTGAAAAAGCTCTTTCCTACCGTTAACTTCGCTTGCGGCTTCGCTAACGCCGCGTCCTTTAATTTATCAAAATAACGCTTCTGCTCCTCCGTCAATAACTCGTATAACTGCAATATCGTATAGTCCGCAAACTCTAACCCTTCTTCGCTCTCTTCCTTCTCGTGTATTATCTCCTTCTCCACCGTCTTCTCGGTGTTGCTCTTAGTATTATACACGTTTACGATGATCGGCCGCCCGTCCGGCGTCATTCCGCCGTCTACCTGCTCCGGCTGCTCTACTACTATCTTCTGTCCGTCGCTCTCCGCTACTACGGTACTCGCTACTTCGTCCCTGACTTCCTTCTTTACCGTCTCCTTGAACTGCGCCGTTAACGTTACGTTCTGCTCGGGCATTACAAATTCGTTCCCGGCATAGTACTTCCTTACTCCGTCCGACCAACCGTCAAACTCCTTACCTTCCGGTATTTCGTACATGTTGGACTTCAACGTTATCTTTTCACCCTTCTCGTACTTCTCTACCGCAGGTCCTTTGCCTCCGCCTTCGCCGCCTACGTAACATAAATTGTACTTGACAGCCTCCCTCTTATCTTCTTCCTTTACTATGTCCTTCCACTGCGCCGTTAACGTCACGCTCTGTCCGGGCATCGTATACTTGTGCGCAGGCAAATATCTCTTGCTTCCGTCATACCACCCGTCAAATTGCTTCCCTACCGGCGTGGTAAACATATTTAACTTCAATACTACTTTCTTTCCCTTGGTATAATACTCTACCGCAGGCGCGTCTCCGGTTCCGCCGCCGGCAACGTACGCTAATGCGTACGTCGTCGGCTCGGACTTGACTCTCTTCTCTTTTGTCGGTCTCTCCTTCTTTTCAGGCAGCCCGTACTTTAACAATAATATCAACAATACTATCGCCGCTATCGCAAAGAACGCTTCTATCGCCATCCCTACGTAATAACCGGTGTCTGACAAAAGTATTCTGTATATCATTATTCGTCATTCTCCTTTTTCTTCTTTACGAAGATTATTATTAACGCCATGATGGCAATTATCGCTATTACTGCTCCTACGCTTACGCCTATTATCAACCCCGTACGTCTCGCCGCAGCCGCGTCTCTCGCGCCTATGACGAATCTTAACGCCGCATGATCTTCGCTCGTGGCGTCTTCGAACGTGTTCACCGTAAACTCGATGTACCCGTCTTCCGTTACCTTGCCGTTCATATCTACCGATTGTCCTAAGCTGTTTACGCTGTATACTGCAAGCTTCTTCTGACTCAACTGCTCAGCCGTAAGCTTGAGTCTTACCGTATACGTCTGCTCGGTCGCAGGTCTGTTGCCGTCGCCGTCTACTAAATCGATGCTGTAGCCCGCTAATACTATCTTCTTCTTTATGGTTATCTCTGCCGTCGATTCCGCAGTCAGCTTCTCTATCACAAGTACGTAACTCGGATCCATTCCGTTGTCCGTCGTTATTACTATCTCGGACTTACCTTCTTCGTCCTTGCTCTCCGACTCCAACGTCGCCTTGTTCACCGAGAATCTGCAGGTCGCGCGCTCTTGTTCGTAACTCTCGCAACCCTCTATTACGGCTACCGCATAATATACGCCTACCGAATTCGGTCTCGTCTTTCCGTCGTGGTACAGTATCGTGCAGTCCGCGTCCGTATAATACGTTATCGTAGCTTGACCGTACTTCGCGTTTATTACTACTTCGCTCTGCGGCTGGCCTTCTATCCAACTTTCTATCGCAAAGTTGTATATCTCGTTCTTGTCCGGCGCTACCGTTATCGTATATCTCTCGTCTATCTGTATCGTTCCAAGCTCATCGTTCGTTACCTTGAAAGATACCAATATCTCGTACGTTCCCGCGTTCTTTACAACTATGTTCCCTTCCGGATATCCGTTGATCGTGTACGTTACCGTGTCTGTCAATACATTGTATACTCCGCCGTTTCCGTCGGATACTACTATGTTGTTCAGCTTGTAGTTAAATTCCGTATTGTTGTACGTTACGTCCAACGCAGGCATATCCGTCTTGTTACGGTCTACCGCAGCCAATATGTCCTTGACTTCGATCTGCGCTTTTACCGGAGCTATGTCGTTGTACTTGACCTTGTTTACTACCGTAAAGTATACGTATACTTCGTAAGAACCTTGATCCGTTATAGTTAACTTGTTACCGTTCTTGTCGCCGAAGAAGTACGTTATTCCTTCGGGTATCTTACTTCCGTCCTTCTGCGTTATTACAAGCTCTATCGGGTTTCCGTCCTGCCACTTGTACGCTCTGCTCAAAAATTCTACCTCGACAGTCACCTTGGGCAGTACTTCGATCGTTAACCTCGTAGATATGCTCGGGTCCTGTCCCGTAGCTATACTGAACGTTATCGTCTTGGACCCTGTTTCGTTCAACATTACGTCCGAAACAGTTATTCTCTTCGAGTCTATCGTAGCGTCCGGATATCCCGCGTAGGTTACCGCAAACTTCATATTGCTGTAATCGAACGTCTGTCCTACGTAGTATTCCGCCGTTTCGTACGTCGCCCTGTCAACTATGTCTATAGTCTCCGGTACCGCGCTGCTTACAGTTATATTGATCGTGCCTTCCAACTGTCTGCCTTGGTATGCGTACAACGCCGTTATTACCTGCTCGCCTTCGTCTTCTTCCTGGAACTTGTACGTCGACGCTAATTTGCCGTTATAACGGAAACTTACCGTCGCAAGATAGTCCTCTATGAAATCGCTGCGGCCGTAACGTACTCCGTCTTCTTCGTAACAGCTTGCAAACGCAATATAGACCTTTATTCCCATCTTGTCGAAGGTGGATCCTATCGTGTAGAAGGTTATAAGCCCGTTCTTGTCGAATACCAAGCCTACCGCCTTGTCTTCTACTACGGTTAAGCGTACGTCGCCCTTGGCTTCGTTGTAGTTGTCTCTGTCCGTAGGCGTAAACGTCCAAGCGTATCTCGCCGATCCCGCTACCAGTTTGTTAGCGTCTCCGTCGCCGTATTTATCGAAGGCTATGCTTCCTTCTACTTCGCAGTCGTACGTTAACTTGGACGCTCTGAGCTGTCCGCCTTCGTACGCCTTGTCGTTGCCTATCGTGGCTCCGTATTCCGTGTACGCTACGTTACCTAATACCGGCGTCGCCTTGTTTATTGTATGCGTAGCAGTTAAATTCGTAGCCCCTGTCAGCGTGTAGTTCGTCGACTCCTGTCCCGTTACCGGATCCGTAAGCTTGGTTACCGTAAATTCGTAGCTTCCCGCGTTCTTGAACTCCGTCGCCGCTTCGCCGTTGAACTTGAGCTCGTACGTAAGCTCCAATCTGTCCGCTACCGCGCCTTCTTCGCCGTTCTTGGAACAAATATTCGTTACGTTCGCGCGGTAGCCTATCTCGTACGTATTGTACGTGTCTCCGTCGAATTCCCACGTTAACTGTACAGCTCTCGGCGCTATCGCCCAATCGTAATATACGGTGCCGTTCGTAAGCGTTACTTTGCCGCCGAGCGTCTCTTTTACTACTAACTTGTAGTTGCGCGCGTACGCAGCGTTTACTACCGCCGAAGCCGAGTACCTGTCGCTCGCGTCCGTGCCCTTGTCGCCTTGAAGGTCTATTATATCCGTCGCGCTTTCGCGGCCTATTCCCTTCAAGCTTACCGTAAGCCCCTGTTCCTGTCCGTTGTATACGAATTGCGTGTTGGCAGGATTGCTCCAATCAATCTCGTATTCGTACGGAATTATGCTGAACTCCTTCGTTATTGCCGTTAAATCGTAGTTGCCTTGTACCGCAGGCGACAGCGTATTGTTGGATACGTCTATCGGGCTTATTCCGTCCGCAGTCAACGCCGCTACCGTACGCTTGCCGTCAGTAACGCCCGAGTCTTCGTTCTTGTCGTCCGCTATCGCGTTGAATTGTACGAATATCTCGTACGCCGCCCCCTTGTACGACATGGAGCTCTTATCCAACGTCTGCAAATCGCCGTTCGCGTCCTTGTAGAACCAGGCTACCGTCGTTTCGTCAGTTACCGCCAACGCCGCTATCTCGTACTCTCTCGTAGGATTCGTCGGCTCGTAGTTACCGTCGTCGATGTCCGCTTTTAACGTGTACTTGCCTGCGTTCGCAAACGCTATCTTTTCTCCCGACGCGTTCACAGCGTAAATAGTTACGCCGCTCTGCTCCGTGCCGTTAACGTCGCTGTAATTCGCAGTTATATTCTGCTCGGCAAGCTGATCCTTTCCGTCGTACGTTAACTCTACGTTGTCCCAATACAGCATTACCTTCTTCTTCGCTATCTTCAGCGCAGCGTCGAAGTTCGTTCCTTCCGTCGTGTAGTTCGCCGTCTCGAACGCGCTTATGGATACCTTGTAGCCGTCCGGATTGGCGTTCGTTACCTTGACCGTAGCTCCCGGCGTGCCGTCAAGCGCTATCTCGCTTACCGCTATCAACGTCTCCGTAGCAGCCGCTAAGTCGCGGTACATAGCGCGTACCGTATACTCCTGTCCGCTGTACTCTAAGTCTTGCAGCGTCTGCCACGAATTCTCCGCTTCCGGCGTCGTCGTGTACTGCCAAATTATGTCGTCCGCGGTTAATACCTTCTTGCTTACCTTGACAGTAGTCGTCCAGTACTTCGTTCCGCCGTCTAACGTTACGTCGTTGTAGTTCTTGTTGCCTACTATGAAGGATACGCGGAAGTTGTATTCGCCGGCTTCCCTTATTCCGGTAACCGTCGTTCCGTCAATCTCCGTCCAGTCGCTCGCGGATACTAACTTGTATTCGTACTTCACCTTGAGATCGTACGTCTCTTCTATCGTCTCGACGCCTACAAATCCGTATTCGTTCGCAGCGCTGCCCGCCATCTTCGGGTAGTCGTACTGTCCGTCGTATTCGTAACCGTAAATCCAGTTGGATCCCGTCTGCTCCCATCTGTCGCCCGTCTTGTCGTAGTCTACCGCGCCGTAGTCCAACGTCGCCTTCTGTACGTTTACCGTAAAGGGATGCGCGCTCTCTACTCCGTATACTCGCGCGTATATCTCGAACGAACCGGCTTTGTTCAGTATATCTCCCGTCATTAACGGTACTAAATTGCCGTCTGCGTCCTTTATTAGGAACTGTACGTTACGGTTGTTTACCGTCTCCAAGTTCTCGGTGTTCTTGTACTTGACCTGTACCTTTACCAAATATTCGCCGCTCGCGTTCACGTTTAGGAACTCGAACTTGTCGCCGTAGTAGTAGAATTCGTCGCTGCCTTGCGTGTAGCTCAGTCTTATCTCTTCTATCTCGCCCGGCGTTATATTGAGCTGTACTACCTGATCGGGTACTACCGCATAGTCGTTGGCGTATTGCTGATCAACGTAGTCTATGCGCGCCGTTATTTGGTACAAGCCCGCAAGATTCAAGCCTACTTTCGTACCGATCTTCGGTAAACCGGTAGTCTCGTCTAGCTCCATATTCGCGCATTCGGATACGCCGCACGTTCCGTCTATGTGTTTATCGAACGGTAACAGCGTTCCGCCTACGTGCTGCCACAAATAACTGTACGTTACCTTGAAGTGCGCGTCTAACTTTAACTGCGGATTGTAGAATTCTCCCGGGTCTTGCTCCCTTACGCAGTTCTCGCCGAAGCCGTTCGGATTCGGCTTGCCGTCTACATATCGGTTCAACTGCTCGTCCGTTAACCCTTCTCTGTAATTCGGATCGTCCTTCGAGTATCCGCTGTACTTCGCTTGGTTCACTACAAGCGTCGCGTACATATTGTCTATTTGGTTGAAGTTTATCTGGTTCTCTTCCGCGTCTTCGAACGTCGCTGTTACCGAATATTCTCCCGCGTGGATTCCGCCCCTGTTCGTTACGTCCGCAGGCGCGTAATTGTAATTGTTCACTACGGGCGAATACGCGCAGCTGTATCTTACCGTTATTACGCATCCGTCTATCTCGAACGTGTCGCTGTCTGTTCCACGCGTTATCTCTACCGCGTTGCCGTCACCGTCCCGTACGCCGGTTAAACGTATCTCGTGCTGCTCACCGTCATACTCCGCCGTTACGTCGCTAAACGTTACGTTCGCCGTATGGTTAGCCTTTATTATGCTGAATTCCCGACTCCTTAAATCGTTATACAACGAATAGTTGTCCGCTCTGTCGCCTGTTAACGAATCGCAGTACGCTACGTACGCTCCTACGTTCTTAGGCGCGTTTGTATGATCGCCGTTTACGTCGCCGTCGTAGTATATTACTATGCCTACGTTATTGGCGTCCGATTGGTAAATATTCGTAGACTTGGCTACTATACGGAAGCGGTTGCCGGTGTATACGTTGTCCGCAAAGTGCGTTCCGTCACCTACTTTCTTCCATTCGCCGTCTATCTCTTCCTGCAGCTCATAGCTCAACGAAGCGTCCGTTATGTCCTGCTTGTTTACCGTTAACTGCGCTATCTTCTTGTCGGGTAAATTGTAGTTGCCCTTGCCGTCTACAAAACTGAACGTCGCTTCTACCGTGTACGATCCCGCGTTTATTACGAATTCTTCGTACTCGTTGCCCTTGACGTCTATATACTTGTACGTTACGCGCAGCTTACTGCCGTCGGGAAGTATATACAATCCGTTCGCGTCCTGAGTCCATTCCGTAGGTACGCCCACCGTCAGCTTCTGCTTATCCGTATTGTACGTTACGGCTTGGTCGCCTACCTTGCTCGCAAGCGTTATAGCAGGCAGGTCCGCCTTGCGTATGCTTACTTCGTACTGTCCGTACATCGTTACTGTCGACGACTGTACGTCTCCGCTCGCGCTTATACGTTTTCCCGTCGCAGTCAGTCTGCATATATACGTTCCTGCGTCGTTTACGTTCTTTACGTTAAACGAATCGTGCT
This sequence comes from uncultured Clostridia bacterium, assembly GCA_947570215.1. GTDB lineage: Bacteria > Bacillota > Clostridia > Christensenellales > CAG-314 > Fimimonas. The sequence continues at coordinate 3,832 of CANOTO010000014.1, read as the reverse complement.
GATCCGCAGGCGTTAAGTTGGAATCCGACTTCGTCCTTATAGGCTCGGTTCCCGCGGGTATCTTGTACAACCCTATATACGTCTGTACTTGGTTGTATGCGTCGCCCGTTAAGCCTTCGAGGTCCGCTTCCGTCCACTTCTCCCAGCTCGGGTCTACCTTGTACCAGTAGAAGTTTAACGTAAGCCCCGGCTCCTGTACGTACGCATAACGCGGACGCGCCGTCATCGTTACTCCGTCATATCCGACGCTGAACGTGTCGCCGTTGCCCGTCGAGTCGAATACCAAATACTGTACGTTCGTTATACGCCATACGGCATACAAATTGTTTACGTTGTCTTCGTTCGGCCGCACCATATAATAGGTGTCGTTGGGCGTAAACGATCCTTCGTCCGCAGGTCCTGTGGGCGGATTATACGTATAGCTTACGTTATATGCTATGTCTCCGTTAGGCGTTAACGCCCAACCTATCAACTCGCGGTTGACAGGTATGAACGGCGCGCTGTCCGGTTGATACAGTACTATCGTATCGCCCGTCTTGGCTATATTCGCCTGCGTTACTACCTCTCCGTCGGGTTTCTCGCTCGTGCCGTAGTTGTTGTGGTATATCATCGTTACGGGCGCAGCTTCCCATACCGCGTACAACACTACGTCTCGCGGACTGTCGCCTACTAGGTCCTGCGGCGTTATTTCGCTTACGTTCTGTCCCGCGTCGCCTACCGTAGACATTCCGTCTTCGTATACGCCGTTAGTGTCCGTAAGCGACCAGCCTTGGAACGTATATCCTAATCTATACGCCAATTCCCCGCCCATTATTTTTATACTCTCATCCGCAAACGTATAGCTACGCGCAAGTACTTCGTCGCCGCTGCCGCTGCCCGTAAAGTCCCCGCCGTACCAGTTATACGTTATACTGTACGTTATGGGCTTTAACTGCACGTTTACCAACAGCAGGTTGTCTATGTACGAACGTACGTTGTATCTGCCGTTGTTGATGAAACTCGATTGCGCGTTCGCGTCGCCGAGCGTTATACTCTCTATTTGGTAGCCGTCCGGAGCTGTGAAGCTGAGCGTTATGGTGTCGCCCATATGCAGATATATTCCGCTCCAAGTGTCCGTAAAGGATTCTTCTAAGCCCGAGGCCAAGCCGTTGTCTATACAGCTTTGCTGATGCTTGACTGTTATAGTCCATCCGCTGCCGCCTTCGAACGACTTCAACAGCTCGTCGCTGTCTTCATGCCAGTCTATCTCTACGTCAGTGGCTATCCACTGCGCGTAAAGTATCGTTCCGTTTACAAGGTAATCGAACGGCTCGGTGGTAACTCCAATAAATTCGCCGCTCTCGTTCCTGTAAGCCCAGTGCGAGAACACATAGCCCGTACGCGTAGGTACTATTAGACTGCCGCTGCTTCCGGGCGTGTATTCTCCCTGCACCGTCTCGGGATAATGGTCGAAGTTGGCAAGCGCCCTTATAGTAGCCTGCGCGCTCGGAAGTCTGTCTCCGCCGTTGGTATTTAACGTTATGTTATACGTGTTGGCTTTCCAACGCGCTACCAGCTTGTAGTCCTTCGTCGCCATAGCGCGCGTTATGCTCGTTATCTTGGTATCCGTACCTTCTTCGTACCAGCCCATAAAGCGGAAGCCAGGCAGGGTGGGATTGGTAAACCGTATTACGCCGTTATTTATTATCTGGTCTACAGTGAAGTATGCCGGTCCGCAGTCGTCAACATTCGCGGGATTAAGCACATACTTGCCCGTTAACGTTATAGGCTCGTTGTCGCTGTTTACCAAGTCGTCCAAGCCGTCACTGTAGCTTATGCTGTAACGCTGAGCTTCGCGCCCCGCGTAGAACGTCAACGCGCGCGCAGGCATCGTGGCGGGTATTGTAGCTATATCCGTGCACGCCGAATTGGTATACCAAGCTACAAACCAATACTGCGGATGCGGGTCTTCCGCATTGCTTCCGTACCACGGGTCGCTTATCTTTTCTACCGTCTGTCCGTACTTGAACTGCGAAATCGTCTTGCCGCTCAGTACCGTTCCGCTTTCCGTAGTTACTTTACCGCCCGTAAAGTTCCAGTTTATATTGTACGTGTTACGCTTGTAGTAGGAAATAAGGATCGTCTGACCCGTTCCTAACACAAACTTCTGCTGGTCGTCGGATATACAGTCCCCCGCAGATCCTACCGCAGGCTGACGCGTAAACCCTTCGTACGTCTTGAACTTACTGCTTACTTTGCTTCCCGCAAACGCAGTAAACGTCTCCGTCTCTACTATGCCGTCGCGCAAAGCTCCTGCAAGGTCGTTCAAAAATCTGTCGTTATTGGGCGTAGTGTCGTTAATATTATCCGTCCACAGCGCTTCCTTTACGTGGTACACCGTGTACGTTACTTCCTTGGCTACGTAGCCTACGTATACCGTTACGTCCGCCGTTACGGGTCCGCCGCCCAATATGTCGTCTCTGCCGTATGCTCCCGACAGATCGTTGGCGGCATTCTTCGTCCTGTAATACGTACGCGTGTAGCCCGTAGGATCCTGCCATTTGGCATATCCGGCTGTTTCTTCTACGTAGTCGCCCAGTCCGTGCGCGGGTACGGATACTCCGTAACTTACGGGTACCTTACGCACTTCCGCCAATACCTTGACTACGCTCGTAATTGACCTGAGATCTTTAAGCGACGTAGACGCATTGTACGCTACTACGCTGCCGTCCGCTTTGCGGAACTCTAACAATACTTCGTACGCGTTTATATACAGCTGTATAGGCGCAACGGTTATATTTATAGTAGCCGAGTTAATATTAGCCGTATCGTCGGGCGTAAACGTCACCGAAAGAGACGTATCCGTCTTGACCAATACGTGATTCGCGTTCGTCCAGCTGAACGTTCCTGCAACGGATACCGTTGCTCCGCTTGCGCCGGATATGGTATGGCTGCCGCTCGTTTGGTCGAAATCAAAGAACTGCCCTAACTTCTGACCTACGTACATGTTCGTACCCTTGTCGTAGTCCGGCTTCGCTATATAGTTCGGCGCCGTTAACGTCGGAGTAGCTTTCTTGATGGTCCAAGACAGCAGGAAGGTATCGCTCTCGTTTGCGCCCGAACGTCCGCTCCACTTGTAGTTGGTCGTGTCTTTGAGCGTAATAGACGCATTATACGTACCCGCGTTCGTCTGCGCGTTGCCCGCAGGAGCGTAGGTGCTGTTGTTGTTATCGTAGGTTACGGAAGGACTCTGAGCAGACCCCGTGTACGTGTAGTCCGTATTGGACAGCGTCGGCAACGTTATCTGCTTCTTCTCGATTCTCCAAGTTATGCTTTGATCCGCAGTTACGTTCGCTCCGTCCGCGCCCCAAGTGTAGTTGGTTTTGTCCTTTAACGTAGCAATTGCCGTATAGTTGGCATTGTACGCGTTGGCGTTGGTTTGCGTTCCGCCCGTTACCGTGTACAACGCAGTATTTGCCGATACTACGCCGTTCTTGGCTGTTCCGTCGTATATTAGTCCCGTTGCAGCAGTGGGTATAGCTACGCCCTTGCGCTTGACTGTTACTGTGACGGATTTAGTTTCCGTCTTGGCTGCCGTACGCCCGTCCTTGGGAGTGATGACCGTAGTTAAATAGTACGTCCCGCTATCTGCAACAGTGGGATTGCTTATTGAGTACGTGGCAGACGTGCTCAGTACCGTGCCGGTACTGCTGCCCTTACGCCAAGCGTAAGTTATTGTTGCCAAATTGTTAGTTACCGCCGCATGCGAAGCAGCGCTCATACTTACGCTGTTCGCTCCGTACGTTACCGCACTGCTCGTGGGACTGCCGATTCCGTCAACCGTCCAGATGGC
>CANOTO010000013.1 GCA_947570215.1 uncultured Clostridia bacterium | reverse complement strand
GAACCCTCGACCTCCAGCGTGACAGGCTGGCGTACTAACCATCTGTACTACCGGGCCAAAAATACTTGTTTTGCAATTGGTGGGCCTTCAGGGACTTGAACCCCGGACCAATCGGTTATGAGCCGACCGCTCTGACCAACTGAGCTAAAGGCCCAACTACTTTTTTAACGCAATTGATTGGTCGGGGTGAAGAGATTCGAACTCCCGACCCCATGGTCCCAAACCACGTGCGCTACCAAGCTGCGCTACACCCCGATGTTTTCATCAGCCTATTTATCTTACAATATTTTGAAATGTCTGTCAACTTTTTTAACGTCGTTTTTTCAGAAAAATTATTGACTTTTCAAGAAAAATTTATTGCGTCAATTTTAATAATATTCGACGCTTTTTTACTCCACTATTTTTATATAAAAGAAAATTATTATTATAAACGTCAACACAAGCGCATAACCGCTCTTAACATTGACTGTTTGCTGCCGCGCGGCCGACTTCCGTTTCAACGCCTTGCAGCAAATACACGTCTCTACGCTGCGGCAATGAAAACCTTTATTAATATTTGCAGACAAACGCATTTTCGACACTATTACGCCGCTTTTTACAAAACAATTCAAAACAGCTTAGTATTACGGATATACAATTATCGTCGGAGGCAAACAATGGAACTATTTGTGGATTTTGAAGGCGCGTCGCTTGTTTTTCGCCTTATAGGAGAGTTAGACGAACACTCCGCAGAATTTGTGCGAAGACGTTTGGACTCGAAGATAAGCGAAGGAAATTTTAACGCCGTAATATTCGACTTGTCAAGATTGTCCTTTATGGACTCGACCGGAATAGGAGTTGTAATCGGCAGATATAAACTAATACGCAAGCAGAACAAAAGCGTGTACGTACGCAACCCGTCGCCGACTGTGGATAAAATTTTCAGAATGTCGGGTCTATACGAAATTATTTCAAAAATTTGAGAGGGAAATATGTCAATTATTAACAGTATGAAGTTGAATATCGAAGCCAAGTCGCAAAACGAAAGCTTTGCGCGAAGCGTTGTGGCGGGTTTTTACATACAAATCAATCCTACATTGGAACAAATAGAAGACCTTAAAACAGCCGTATCGGAGGCAGTAACCAACTGCATCGTTCACGCGTACGAAGGGACGCAACAAGGGTCGATAGACATAACCTGCGACCTATACGCAGACAAAATAAACGTTATTATAACAGACTACGGCAAAGGGATAGATAACGTAACAAAAGCTATGGAACCGTTTTACACCACAGGCGCGGAAGGCGAACGCTCCGGAATGGGCTTTACGGTAATGCAGGCGTTTTGCGACAAGGTGGAGGTTGTTTCGAAGAAAGGTTTGACGCAAGTGACTCTCATCAAAAAAGTTTAGGCGGTATAGGTAATGCTAAGCCACGACGAAACAATGAGATTGATTGCCCTTGCCCAACAGGGGGAAGAAACGGCAAGCTCCACTCTTCTTACGGAAAACGCTCCGCTTCTTAAAAGCATTATAAAACGGTATCTCGGAAAACACGTTGAATACGACGACCTTTACCAAATTGCAAGCATAGGACTGTTGAAGTCGATAAAAAATTTTTCTCTTGACTACAACGTCAAATTCTCCACCTACGCTGTTCCCATGATACTGGGGGAAATTAAAAGATATATGCGCGACGACGGCTACTTGAAGGTCTCGCGCTCCTTAAAAAGCATATCTTCAAAAATTGCGCGTTACGTAGACGAAAAAATCAAAAACGGCGAAGAATCTCCGCGAATAGAAGAAATTGCCGAACACTTCGACATAGATCCGACGGAAGTAATATTCGCAATGGATTCGGCAAAATTACCCGTATCGCTATACGAAACCACTAATGACAAGGACGGAAAGCAAACCACGCTGGTAGACAGGCTGCCTACCGACGAAGACAAAAAAATGATAGACAAGGTTATACTCAAAGATATGTTAGCTAAGTTGGCGCCGCGAGAACAAAAGATAATTATGCTGCGCTATTTCAGAGATATGACTCAGGGTGAAATCGCCGCTAAAATGGGAGTATCGCAGGTACAAATATCCCGACTTGAAAACAGAATTCTTAAAAAACTGAAAGAATTGTATACGGAAAATAACTGATACGTTAAAATCTCGCAAAGTAATATTTGCGAGATTTTAACGTATATTTAGCGCGTTTTACATAAAAACTGACTATAAAAATAATATTATGTCTATGATAGTATTGTGTATTTTATCGTTTTGAATACTAATTCATGACATTGATTCTCAAAACACAATCGATGAGCAAGTGATAAATGGCATCAAGTCCGAATATTACAGCAACAAGCAAATAAGTCCGCCGCGGTTTTCGTTTACTATTTTATTCAACGTTTTAGACAGCTTTTGCTTAATTTCTATAGGCATAGCATAGCATTTGCTTTCCAAGCCGTCCTTTGCCAATCCCGCCATTGTCTTGCCGAACATATTTGTATTCCAGATGGCCTCGGGGTTCTGCTTGTATTCTTCCAGCAAATACTTGCTCTGCTCTTCGCTGCCCACCATAGGGCTTACTTCCGTATTTACGTTAACCTTAACTATGTGGTAGCTTGGCGAAGTAGCTTTGAGACGTACGCCGTATATATTACCTTGCTTAACCATTTGCGGTTCGTCAAGCGTCATATTCGAAGCGTTAGGATAAACTATGCCGTAGCCGTTTGCATCAGCTTCATCCAAAGCGTCCTTGATAGCATCAAATTTATTTTTGGCGTAGGCAGATGCCGTAACAAAGCTCATCAAAGAAAATTCGTCCACAATATCCATCTGAGCTTGCTCCGACAGCACTTGGAAGAAAAGGTCATCCGTAGGCTCCAACGCATAGTTTACTACTCCGCGCCCCATATCCAAGTCGTCGATTTTGGCTGCGGATATAAAGGAACACGCATTGAAAACATCCGCCAAGCCGTAAGCGTCTTTCATTTTGTCCACAGCGGGCGCGTTCTCTTTTAGACGTTCCATAATTTCGCTTATTACGCGGTTATCTTTGTCTAACGCGCGCATCCATTTGGGCAGATTGAGCGCAATACGTCTTACGGGGAATTCCTGCAAAACGTCCGTCAAAACGCCTTCCAGTTCTTCCGCATTAGCTTCTAATACGTTTATCGGACGAACTGTTACGCCGTATTTTTCTTGTAACGTTTTAGCCAGCTCTACGCTGTGATTTTCACGCGGATTTTTACAATTGAGCAATACCACAAACGGCTTGTCGGCATTTTTGAGCTCCTTGATTACGCGCTCTTCAGCGGGAACATAGTTTTTGCGCTGAATATCGCCCACGCTGCCGTCGGTTGTAACCACCACCGCGATGGTAGAATGCTCGGAAGCCACTTTCTGCGTGCCTATTTCCGCCGCTCGCTCAAAGGGAATAGGCTCGGAAAACCACGGAGTATTCACCAAACGCACCCTATCGCCTTCGGTATGCCCCTCTGCGCCTTCTATCAGATATCCTACGCAATCTATCAGACGGACATTTGCCGTCGCCTTGTCGTCCAATGTAAGCTTAACGGCGTTATTCGGAACAAATTTCGGCTGCGTAGTCATTATTGTTTTACCGTCGGCAGACTGCGGAAGCTCGTCGACTGCGCGAGCGCGCTCGTTCTTATCCGCAATAGACGGCAAAATAAGTTTTTCCATAAAATTTTTAACAAACGTCGACTTTCCGCTGCGGACGGGACCGACTACGCCGATATAAATATCGCCGTTAGTTCGCTCCGCAATGTCTTGATAAATATTGTTCATACCTGCCTCCATAACTGTTTGGTTAATTGTATGAACACGCAAGCAGAATTAGAACGCATAAGCTAAGATAACGAAAAAGTAAATTCCAGAAAAAAAATAAGCAATAATCGAGTCAATCTTTAATAATCATAACTTCGTCGTATTCGGGCGAATAAAGTATATTTACTTCTTTATCGGCATAATTATTGAAGCACCCGGCGCACCCCGATTGCCCGCCGAATACCTTGACGGTACTTTCCTTCCGAAAAGCCACATCGTTACAATAAAAATCGATTCGTATTTTGGTCGCTTTCGGCTGCATACCGCCCCTGTATTCGTCAATCTTTTTAGAGTAAGCGTGTATTTCTACAGAGTCGTACAGCCAAACGCTCAGTTTTTGTTTTAACTTTTTATTCTTAATAAAAACATATGTACACAACGATATCATTGCAACGGCTCCCGCGTCGCAAATTGACATAAGCGCGATAAGCTCTACATCCCATTCCACTTGCGGAATGGCCAACAGTACTATTGTAAAAATAAAGAACAAGCAGCTTACCGCCACGGCGAACCACCCAACAAAACGCTGCTTGTTATCCAAAATATTACCTTGACTTAAAGAAATAAGTTTTCCGTGTTTTAATAAGATATCTTTTTCATCGTCCTGCATTGATTATTACTCCTACGGATAGGTATATGCAATTCGAACCCCGTATGGCTAAGAGTTTTGCTTGCAAGAAGCGTACACAAATAGAAACTTATAATTATATACTTATTTATTCAGTAATTCGAATAATTTTTGGTCGAAACCGTATTTTTGCATAAGCTCGGCAATTTTGGGAGCGTTCACGTTTCTTTTACCGTGAGTTTTGACAGCGCGTATCATTAGATTCTTAGGGGAATGGGCAATGTCAACAAATTCCATTACGTCTACCGAATAGCCTTCGTCTTCCAAAAGCATTGCGCGGATACTGTCCGTAAGCAAAGCAGAAACGCGTTCCTTAATTATGCCGTATTTCAAAAGAACGTCCAAATCGCCGCCATTTTTAACGGACGAATTTATTTCGTGCTGACAGCAGGGAACGGAAAAGATATAAGGAACATTATGAGACACCGCGTAATTTAGCGCGTAATCGGTGGCTACGTCGCACGCGTGCAACGAAACCACCGCGTCGATTTGCTCATCGTACAGCCTATCCTTAGATACGTCCGCAACGACGAAACGGAGATTTCCGTAGCCGTATTTTTCCGCAAGAGCGTTGCACTCCGCCACCACGTCCGATTTCAAATCGTAACCGATAATTTTAGCGTTAATTTTGCGCACATGTACCAGATAATGGTAAATAACGAAGGTAAGATAGGATTTGCCGCAACCGAAATCCAGCAGAGTTAGCTCCTTTTTGCCGTAATCCTTAAATACGTCATCCAATATTTCCACAAAACGGTTAATTTGTTTGAACTTGGCGTACATAGAATTGACAACTTTGCGCTGAGTGGTAAAAATACCCAATTCTTGAAATACGGGGATATCGTCGCCTTCGTTGAGCAAATAATTTTTATTGCGATTTGCCGTAGACGATACAGGCGACGTATAAATTACGTCGCGACATAAACGTTTTGTTCTTTTTGCGTTTGACAAGTAGGTTATTTCCCGTTCGCGAGTAACTATCAAGACCTGCTTATATTTGCCTACCATGTTATTCTCAGCCCAATCGTACAGCTCACGGGGCTTTACGTTAACATGAAATGCCTGCGTGGCAGTGAATTGCGTCGCGCAAAAAACACGACCGCTCTTGCCGTCCAGGGACTGAATTTTTATTCGTAAAAATTTGCAATCCTTTTGCAAAGGACTGCTTGCAAATATTTTTATTACATTATCGTATTGCTTTAACTCATCGAACATTTAATCAATCTCCGCCGCCGACGTTTTCTTCCGAAGCGCCCGCTTCTTCGCTTGCGCCGTCGGCGTGCTGCGACGCATTTCTCATTTCTTCGCGTTCTTTAAGCTCACGCAAACGATGCTCGCTTTTACCGCGCAGCGCCTTACGCACGCCCAAACGCGACTCCTTACCCTTAAAAATACGAACAATATTGTGACGATGAGCAAATATTACCAAAACAAACATTAACGTGAAAGCCGCCGCTGCAAAAGCCCCTATGTCGGCGTGCAGCACCGTCCAACACCATATTAGCATAAACAAGCTTGTCAGTATAGCGAACACCGACATTCTGTCCGAAACGAGAATAATTACGATTGCCGGTATAATGCAACAAAGCATAAGGATGGGCTGATTCACCAACAAAACGCCGATACTCGCAGCCACGCCCTTTCCTCCGCGAAAACCGTACAAAACGGGGAATATATGTCCCAACACAACAAACAGTCCGGCAAAGTATTGCGCTTGCACAGCGGCTTGTTCGCCCAGTAAAGCAAAAATATATTTGGCACAAAGGCAGCAAATAACTCCTTTGAGACAATCGCACGCAAAGGTCAAAATTCCCATACGCAGCCCGAATACTCGAAACATATTGGTTGCTCCGGCATTACCGCTTCCGCAGGTTCTGACGTCACGTTTTTGTATCAAACGAGAGAATATTACGGCGAAATTTACGTTGCCTACAAAATAGCAAATTACCGCCAAAATACAAAACTGCCACCAATAACCAACAAATATATCGAACATTATTCGTCCTTTTCGCTGCCGTCGCGGAAAATCAGTTTGATTGGAGTGCCGTCCAGACCGAAAGCGCGACGCAAGTAGTTTTCAAGATATCTTCTATAAGAAAAATGCACCAACGCCGCGTCGTTTGTGAAGAATACGAATGTAGGCGGCTGCGCGGAAGGCTGCGTTGCGTATTTAATTTTTGCACGGCGTCCTTTTAACGCAGGCGGCTCTACAGCGCGAATAGCGTCGGACACAACGTCGTTTAACACCCCCGTAGAACATCTGAAAGACGACTTGGCATATACGTATTCCACTTCGTTCATCAGTTTGTTTACGCGCTGTCCCGTAAGCGCAGACACCGTAATACTGCGAAAATAATCCATAAACGCCAAGTCGCAGGAAAGCTTCTTCTTGAAGTGTTCTACGGTATGCGTATCCTTTTCAATCAAGTCCCATTTGTTTATAACAACTACCGAAGGCTTGCCCTCTTCGTGTATAAAGCCGGCGATTTTAACATCCTGCTCGGACAGACCTTCATTTGCGTCCATAACTATCAAACAAACGTCGGAGCGGCGGACGGCGTTTAACGAACGCATTACGCTGTAGCTTTCCACGCTGTCGCTTGCAATTGCGCGTTTTTTGCGCATACCCGCCGTATCGATAATAACGTACCGCTTACCGTCGTACTCGAACGGCGTATCTATAGCGTCCCGCGTAGTGCCTGCCATGTCCGACACTATTACGCGGTCGTATCCCAATATTCTGTTAACAAGCGACGATTTACCCGCGTTAGGCTTGCCCACAACGGCGATTTTGATTGCGTCGGCATATTCTTCGCCGCCGTCGTCGTTGGGAAAATGGGAAATAACTTCGTCAAGCAAATCTCCAACGCCCTGCTTCTGTTCCGCCGCAATAGGGAAGAAATCTCCGTAGCCTAAGCCGTAAAAGTCAGTCAAATCCGCTTCCGAGTAATTATCCACCTTATTAACGACCAGAAGCACTGGTTTATTGGTCTTGCGCAAAAGCGCGGCTATATCGTAATCTTCCGAAGTAAGCCCGCCCTTATAATCACAGAAAAACAGTATTACATCGCATAATTCTAACGCTATTTCCGCCTGTTCCTTTATATGGCGAAACATAACGTCGTCGCTTTTTAATTGAATACCGCCCGTATCAACCAAGGTAAATTTGCGTCCGAGCCATTCGGCGTCGGCGTATATACGGTCACGAGTTACGCCCGGCATATCCGAAACGATGGAAATACGGCCGCCGCAAACTTTATTGAAAAATGTCGATTTGCCTACGTTGGGCTTACCAACGACGGCAACTAATGGTTTTTTCATAATACACTCCGTCAACGTGAGTAATAAAATACGCGCACCGATACAGTTGCGGTCCGCCGCGGCGTCGGTATAAAGCACGCACACACTTAAAAAGGCAACCGAACAAGGTTGCCTTGGAAAGCTTTGTATCAGTTAACTTTCGGCAATTTGCTCCAATCGGCTTCCGTAAGCATCTTAGCAGACAACACAAAACGCGTAATACTGCTGCCGCCCAATATATTTTTACTTGCGGTGTTACCGTCGCGCATCGTAACGGTACGGGAAGTAGACGAAGACCGCAACGGATTGATTATGTCGTCAGGCAAATGCAGCAAATCGTAGCGTTGGCTTAGGTTACCGTCCTTGTAAAGCGACAGCTCCACCATTTCGGCAAATACGGCGTAATTTGACGAGCGCAGCGTATTGGAGGACGTTGCGATAATCAGCGCGCCGTCGGCGCTGTTGAAATCGTCTGCGGTTCCGCCGTGATACATGGCGAGCGACAGCCTCTTGAACGAAGCGTAACCGCCGTTCGGTTCACGATAGCCGTTGCTGGCAAATTCGCCCGCGAACGGTTCGGTCAGAATGTTTTGCATATACTTGTAGGTTTTACCTTCGTCTTCCGAAGCGTATTTATACCGAGCGCCTACTATATAGTTCAGATTTTTGTCATACGTTTCCAGCACGGCGTCATTATAAAAGCCGGAGTTTACCAAGTTTATAAAGCTGATTGCCGCAATAGGCGTCTTGTCCAACAAAACGTTATATGTTATGCGTAGCTCGATATCCTGCTTATTTACAGTGTACTTTATAGAAACTTCCGCTTGCGGAGTACCGAATTCGTCCGACAGCTTTTTTACTTTGGAGGCCGACATAAATCCGTTTGCGTTGCAAGCCGTCAAACACAACAGCAAAGCGACGGAAGTTAAAACCAATAAAACTTTTTTCATAATTATCACCTTAGTATTTTACTTTTTGTAATATTGAGTGAGATCTACGCTCAACACAACGCTTTTGTTATCCAAGTACTTCAACGTGCCCTGCTTGAAATGGAACGTGATTTTTACGCAGCAAAGCAATTGAGTTTTTACGCGGTATTTACGGTTAATCTTGTTGACGCCGTATTTACCGTCACCGAGAATCGGCAAACGTATACTTGCAAGATGCGCCCGTATTTGATGAGTGCGTCCCGTTATAGGCTTGACCTCTAACAAAGACAGCTCGGAGTTAACCTTTTTGAGTAGGCGGTAATTAGTTTCGACGGGGACGTAACCCTGCTTTTGAACGTCGGAAATATATACCAAGCTCTTTTTCGCATCCTTGAACAAATAACCTTTGAGTTTGGCTGACGGCTGTTTGGGAACGCCTACAACCATACAATTGTAAGTTTTGTCTATTTCGCGCTCCTTAAACGAGTCCAACAACTCTTTTTCAGCGTTTTTATTGAGAGCAAACACGACAAGCCCCATAGTATTGCGGTCCAACCTGTGCACCGGAGTAGCCGTAACGTCCGTCAAAATGTTGTTGATACGCTCGGTTAGAGAGTCTTCCCCCACAACTTCGATACCCGCGGATTTACTTACGACCAATATGTTGTCGTCGCGGTAAACCACTTCGATACTATCCTTTTCGCGATCGGGCAAATACGCGCAAACAAGGTCGCCTTCGTTAACATTCATATCCACGCCGACACGAACGCCGTTAACCTTGACGTTGCGCGACTTGATTATCTTATGAATACGGTAAAACCCGAGATCGGTATTGTCGCCGATCGCATCGGATAATAGCTGTTTTTGCGTGACTACTATTTCTTTAAGCATATTGTTAATTATAGCAAATATCGTGAAAAATTGCAAATATTTATATATAAAATAAATAAAAGCCGAATTTGCTGCAATTCGGCCCAACAAAGCAATATTATGCGTGTAATAGTATTCTTTATTTTGCTAATTTCCTACATAAAACGCACGGAAAGACCACAAATTTACAGGTAATCATCGAACTTACGATCGCTGCAAGGCTTGCCCAAATCCATTTCCTGCGAGCGCGCAACGTTGGTTAGCGTATTTATATCCAGCGAAACCAAAATGACGTCGCTGCCTATTTTGGTAATATTGCACCACGGAATAAATATATCTTCGCTTGCTCGGAAAATCTTTCTCGCCCCCGGCACAACCAAGCCCAGCACGTTGCGCCCGTTGCTGTCGATAATCATATCGATAATTTTGCCCATTCGCGATCCGTTTTGAATATTTACTACTTCTTTGGAACGCAGTTCGGTGTAGCTTATTTCCATAAAAATACTCCGCTACTACTATAAGACGAACAGACGCAATTTTATCACAATTTTCCGCAAATAGGTACAAGCCTACGCCATTTCCTGCCTTAGCTGCGACATGGCATTTTTTTCCAAACGCGAAACCTGAGCCTGACTCAAACCGATTTCCTGCGAGACTTCCGTTTGCGTTTTGCCTTCGAAATAGCGCTTGACAAGTATATTGCGCTCTTTGTCATCCAATGCGCGTAAAGCGTCGAACAGCGTAACATTTTCCGCCCATGCGTTTTCGGAGCATTTTTTGTCGGCTATATGATCCTGCAGCGACACACCGTCTTCTTCGTCGGAATAAACCGTTTCGGACAGCGATACGGGATCGGATATCGCATCCAAACAATACAATACCTTGTAAACCGGAAGCTTCATTTCGTCGGCTATCATATCTATCGACGCTTCGTCTACGCTTTCGCTTTCAAGCTTATCCCTTGCTTGAAGCGCCTGATAAGCTATATCGCGCACTCCCCGGCTTACGCGCACAGAGCCTTCCCGTAAATATCTGCGTACTTCACCCAAAATCATCGGCACGGCATAAGTACTGAACCGCACGCCGAATTCCGTCTTGAAGTTGTCCACAGCTTTAATTAGCCCTACGCAACCTATTTGAAATATGTCGTCCAAATTGTCTACCTTGTGCGAGTATCTTTGAGAAACGGAAAGCACCAACCTGAGATTGCAATTGATAAAATAATTTCGCGCCGCATCGTCCCCGTCGGCGATTTTTGCCAACAGCTCCGCCGATTCTTTTTGAGTAAGCTTCGGCAAAGTAGACGTATCAACACCGCAAATTGTAACCCTTTTACTCATAGCAATCATCTCCGTTTTTTAGTTAGTTTGCTCCTATCTACAAACAAATATACCGAACGCAAACCCGACGAAAGCTTAGAAGTAATTTCAAGCGCAAAAAAAGTTCGGCAATTAAGCCGAACTCTCATACTTAGAAATACAAAGAAATTAACCTTTAACGTATCGAGCGAGAGCATCTTCGTCGAAGCCGTATTCTTTAAGTAGCAAACCTGCCGGCGCACTCGCTCCGAAGCCGTCGATGCAATATACGCGCGAAGCGTATTTATACAACTCGCTGCCGGACGACATTTCAACCGCCACAACCTTGTCTCTTGGAGGAAGTACTTGACGGATATACTCGTCGGACTGACGATCGAAAGCGTAGGTATTGGGCATAGAAACGACCCGCACGCCAAAGCCTTGGCTTTCCAATTTTTCTGCCGTACGCATAGCAAGATTGACTTCCGAGCCGGTCGCGAGCAGACACCAGTCTAAATCTCCGCGTTCGGCTTTTAATACGTACGCCCCCTTGGACACGTCGCCACGCGAATGATTTTCCGTTATGAGATTTTGACGAGTCAGCACTATCACACTGGGAGTATGCTTAGACAGCACCGCTTGCTTAAAGCACTCGACAACCTCGTAAGCGTCGCAAGGACGGAATACGTTGAGGTTTGGCGTGGCGCGCAGCCCTGCGAACTGTTCGATCGGTTGATGAGTAGGTCCGTCTTCGCCAACAGCTATCGAGTCGTGCGTAAACACAAACAGCGACGGTATTTGCATAAGAGCCGCCAAACGTATCGCCGGCTTCATATAATCGCTGAACACGAAGAAAGCCCCCGTAAACGCGCGAGAAAGACCGTGAAGATTGATTCCGTTGACTATGGCTCCCATGGCGTGCTCTCTTACGCCGAAGCAAATATTTCGCCCAAGCGGATTACTCGCCGTAAAATCCCCGTCAGCCCCCTTCGCCTTGGTAGACTTTGTAAGATCAGCAGAACCGCCCCAAAAAGTAGCGTTGCGTTTGCTGAATTCTCCTATTACCTGACCTATGGTATTGCGCGTTGCGTCCTTGAAGCCTTCGGGATAGGATAAATCAAGCGTAAGATCGAACTCTCCCCTTAATGCCCTGTCAAATTCCTGCGCTTCCGAAGGATATTCAGCGCGGTACCGGTCGTATAAACGCTGCCATTCGGAATACGCTTCCGCGCCGCGCTTGTTCATAGTTGCGTCAAAATATTCGTAAGCTTGATCGGGAATATCAAACGGTTCGTAATTCCATTCCAATTGCTTGCGCATAGCCGCAGTATTTGCGTCGCCGATAGGCGCGCCGTGACAATCGCACTTGCCCGCAAAAGCGCTGCCGTAGCCTATTACAGTTTTTATTTCGATAAGCGTCGGCTTATCGCTTTTATGCGCAGACAAAATCGCCCGAGATATAGCCGCCGTATCGTTGCCGTCCTTTACCAAAGCGTAATTCCAACCCATAGCCTTGTACTTACACTGAATATCTTCCGTATAGGAAGCATTGGTCGGTCCGTCAAGCTGCACGTCGTTAGAGTCGTACAGCATAATCAGTTTGGACAGCTTGTAATGCCCCGCGAGGGAAATAGCTTCCTGAGCCACGCCTTCCTGAAGATCACCGTCGCCGCACAAAACGTAGGTATAATGGTCTATCAACGGAATATTCTTCTTGTTAAACTTGGCGGACAGAAATCTTTCCGCCATAGCCATTCCTACGCCCATAGCTACGCCCTGTCCAAGAGGTCCCGTTGAAGCATCTATGCCCGCAGTTACGTCCTTTTCGGGATGCCCCGGGGTTTTACTGCCCAATTGACGCAATTTTTTGAGATCGTCCATGCAAAGACCGAAATTCGCCAAATGCAGTAACGCGTAAAGCATCGGAACGCCGTGTCCCGCAGACAGGATAAACCTGTCTCGATTTACCCAATCGGGATGAAGGTTAGATACCTTCATATGCTCGGAATACAGCTCCGTTAAAGCCGGCGCCGCCCCCAAGCAAATGCCGGGATGTCCGCTGTTAGCTTTGTTGATAGCGTCTACCGCAAGAAAACGTACCGCGTTGATTGCCGTTTGCTTCATTTTGTTCTCCTTTTTATAAAAATGAGTTGCTTTCAAATTCCTTAATATTTTACAACGATGCAGTCTCTTTGTCAACGATAAGATTGGTATAGACGTAACGCGGCGGTAATTTACCGATTAAATGCCGTTGCTTACGGCAAAAGCTAAAATTGTTTGGCGTTACAAAGCCATAAATGTTGACAAGGTTTGGATAAAGTACTAAAATAATTATAATGAGGTGTAATATGCTACGAGAATTTATCGAACAACTCGACAAACTTCCCCAAAAAGCGATGGTAAATTGCGTCGGTATAGACGCGGAAAAACCGCTTATAGGTATTATTTCCGCAAAAAACGACGTTTCGACGGCGCATAAAGATTTGGACGCCATTTGTTCGCGCGTAAAAGAAGGAATACTCGCCAGCGGAGCTTCTACAAAATCGGCTTACGTTTCGTCCATCGACTGTACCGCTCTGCACGGAACGCAATCGTTGAAGTACGACTTGCCGTCTCGCGACTTGACAGCCAACGCCGTAGAGTTGCTATGCTCAAACGAATTTTTCGACGGATTGGTATTTGTTGCGAGCGAACCCAACATTGTTGCGGGAATGCTGCTCGGAGCTATCCGAATGAATATTCCCTGTGCGTTTGTATGCGAAGGCACTATGATGCCCATAGTATATCAAAACAAAGAACGCGGATTTATACATTTTTACGAACAAATCGCACGTATAAAGACGGGCAAAACCCCCTTCGAAGCGATGAGTGAAATAGAGAGCAATCTGCCGCTTGCGCTCGGTACCGATTGCGAAAGATACGGAGCGAACAGCTTTAACTGCATACTTGAAGCCGTAGGACTCGCCGTAAGGGGCAACGGGACCGCTGCCGCCTTATCTGTCGAAAGAAAGAATATCGCCTACAAGACGGGCGAATTGGCCGTAAAATTAGCAAACAGCAAGTGGACGCCCAGAAGATTGCTCACTCAAACCTCGTTATGCAATATGGCGATACTGGATCTTGCCTGCGGCGGCAGCTCCACCACTATGCTCAACCTTTTAGCTTTGGCAAAAGAGCTCGGAATAAAAAATCTTACCTTCAAAACTATAGGAGATATGGCAAAGAGCACCCCGCTGCTGCTCAACCGAGAAGACGAAAACCGCTGCATTATGCCGCAGTTTCATAATGCGGGAGGCGTGTACGCTATGCTGAAACAATTGTTGGAGGCTCGGCTTGTAAGAGGCGACGTATACGTATACGACGGGGTTTCATTGGAACAGCTGATAGAGGGCGTCACGGTCAACAACATACAGGTTATACGTCCGGCAGACAACAGCGTAATGGGAAGCTCGAGATTGCGCGCCATATACGGAAACGTTGCCGAAGACGGAGCGTTTGTTCAATACCGCAACGAGCCGTCCTTTACGGGTACTGCAAAAGTATACTCCAACGAAGAAATGGCTGTCGACGCGCTGTTGCACCGCGAAATACGTTCCGGCGACGTGGTAGTAATCCGCGGAGAGGGTCCTAAGAGCGGACCCGGAATGAGAGAAATTTATACGTCCTTAGCTTTACTTAAAGGGTTCGAGCTCGAAGACAAAGTAGCCGTAATTACGGACGGCAGAATTTCCGATTTTTACGACGGAATAGCCGTCGGACACATAACGCCCGAATCGGGCGAACAAAGCCTTTTCAGCGTATTGCAGGACGGAGACGAAATTGAAATAAGCATACCGAAAGGAAAAATCAACTGCGATGTTAAAGCTAAGGAGCTTTCGCAACGTTACCGCGACGCGGATATAGGAGTTAGCAATTACGGCAACTTTTTCCTAAAAAATTGGGCAAAAACCTGTAGCTCCGCCACAGAAGGCTGCGCATATAAAGCAAAAAAATAAGACTATTTAATTACAAAGGACCGCCGAAGCTGTCGGCGGTCCTTTGTTTTGGCTATTCTAAACCTATTTACTGTTTACACAAGTATATGCCAAAAAGAACTTAATCGTCATTTTTAGCCTTTTCCAGTTCTTCCTTCCAGCACCAATAACACATATTTTCGTAACTTTCGTCGCCGCCGATAAATACTACCGGGCCGTCGTCGACGCACTTACCGTTGATAAAGCGAGCGTTTACAGTAGACTTACGACCGCAGCGACAAACCGACTTGATTTCCTGCAAGGAATCGGCAAGCTCCACAAGCCGTTTACTTCCTTCGAAAAGCTGACAGCGAAAATCGTTCATCAAGCCGTAGCACAATACGGGTACCCGACGGGTAAGATATTTAAGTTCATTCACCTGTTCCGTAGTACAAAACTGCGCTTCGTCCACTATTATGCAGTCGCAGCCGTTTTGCGCCTTATATTTGTCAAAAAGGGCAATAAAACTGTCGCCCTTGGCAACAGTTTCGCACGTATCCGTCAATCCGATTCGGGAACGAACCATTCGCTGTCCGTCGTCGCCGCGCGTATCGAGAGACGGCTTAACCAGTAAAACCTTCATACCCTTTTGTTCGTAATTAAACTTGCACATAAGCGCCTGCGCGGACTTACTGCTGCCCATTGTTCCGTACTTAAAATATAATCTCGGCATTGTCGTATCCTTTTTCATATGCGTTTTAATATAATCCGTCTATAACCCCGTCGTCGGAAACGGTCATTCCTACAGCGTTGGGACGCTTGGGAAGCCCCGGCATAAGAAGCATATTGCCCGCCAACGCAACTAAAAATCCCGCACCGCCGCGGTATTCGATATCGCGAACATTCAAAGTAAATCCGCTCGGCGCGCCGAGTAACGTCGGGTCATCGGAGAAACTGTATTGCGTTTTAGCTATAACCACAGGCATTTTGCTTATATCCGCCACGTTGTTCAGCGCTTCGAGACTTGCCAACGCTTTATCGGAAAATTCTACGCCGTCCGCACCGTATATTTTAGAAGCCACGCTGCGTATTTTGTCCCGAACGTCGTCGCCGTCTTGATATGCAAAACGAAACAAGCTGTTATCCGAATTGCACAGTTTAACCACCTTTTTAGCCAATGCCGTTGCGCCCTGTCCGCCCTTGCCCCACACATCGCAATCGACAGCCATAATCCCCAATTGATTGACGGCGTTTTCTATCATAGCAATTTCGCGCTCAGTATCGCTTGTAAAACGGTTGATAGCCACTATAACCGGCAGGCGATACACGTCCTTGATATTGCTTACGTGCCGTAATAAATTGCACATTCCTTTGCCGAGAGCTTCGGTATCTTCGATATTCAAAGCCGTTTTATCCGCGCCGCCGTTAAGTTTGAGCGCGCGAACGGTAGCGACTACCACTACCGCATTGGGGCGCAAACCCGACATACGGCATTTAACGTCAAGAAACTTTTCCGCGCCGAGATCCGCTCCGA
The DNA here is from genome assembly GCA_947570215.1 of uncultured Clostridia bacterium. GTDB lineage: Bacteria > Bacillota > Clostridia > Christensenellales > CAG-314 > Fimimonas. The sequence goes on along the minus strand of CANOTO010000013.1, from coordinate 3,716 downwards.
AGCCTGCTTCGGTTACGGTATACGGAGCGTATGTCATAGCAAGCTTGGTCGCCTGCACGCTGTTGCAGCCGTGAGCGATATTTGCAAACGGTCCACAATGGACGAACGCAGGTGTTCCGCCTATTGTCTGCACCAAATTAGGACGCAACGCGTCCTTCAACAATATAGCCATGGCCTCCTGCGCTTGAAGATCACGTGCAAAAACGGGCTTACCGTCGAAAGTGTATGCTACGAGTATATTGCCCAAACGCGTTTTGAGGTCGTTCAAATCGTCGGCAAGGGACAATATAGCCATAACTTCGCACGCAGCCGTAATATTGAACTTTTCGTCGCGTTCCGCCGCGTCCTTTACCCCGTGATTGACCGCAACTCCCCTTAAAGCGCGGTCGTTAACGTCCAAGGTACGGTTGAAAACTATACGCCGAGAATCGATATTGAGCGGATTGCCCTGAAATACGCTGTTATCTATAAGCGCGCATAACAGATTGTTAGCCGAAGTTATGGCGTGAAAATCGCCTGTGAAATGCAGGTTAATATCTTCCATAGGCAAAATCTGCGAATATCCGCCGCCCGTAGCGCCGCCCTTTATGCCGAATACCGGTCCGAGCGACGGCTCGCGCAGCGCTAAGCACGTTTTAGCTCCTATTAGATTCAATGCGTCGGCAAGACCTATGGAAACCGTGGTTTTACCTTCGCCGGCGGACGTAGGATTGATAGCGGTTACCAATATAAGCTTTGAATTTTTAACCGCTTTCGGTTTGGCCGTAATTTTAGCCTTATAATTACCGTACAATTCCAAATCTGTTTCGGCAACTCCCAATTTTTCCGCGATTTTGGTTATACGCTGTAACTTACATTGTCTTGCAATCTCGATATCCGTCAAGATATACCCCCTTACCTTCTCCGCATAGTGAAACTTACGGTCAAAGAAAATACTTAATATTTATCCTAAAACGGACGTTACTTCAGATAACAAGCAGTAACGGCGTTTTACGGATATTCGGTTGGTTAATCTAACTCAACCGATAAAATATTATACCAAAAAAAGCCGCTCATTGCAATGCTTTTGCGCATTTGTCGCCATAGTAAAAACAATGTTATTTCGCCTGTTATATCAAATAAAAATATTATTATTAAAATAGTAGTATACGCAATTGCATTTGCCATCAAAGCTTGCCGCATTAGCTTGCTAAGGCAACCGTTTATCGTTATATGTTAGCACGAAAAGACGGCAAAGACAAAGACGCTGCAAATACGCAACGTCTTTTATGCAATTATTTAATATATACTACGCTATTAGGCATTAAGTTTGTTGATGCCGTCGATAGTCAACTCGTAACACTTTGTAAGCTCCGGCATTTTGTCCGCAACGTCGAGACTGCCGCCACGCAAAATCTCGGTAACTTCTTGACTGGACAGGTATAATGCCGTAAAACCAAGATTTTGAGCGACGCCCTTTATAGTGTGCGCCGCGCGGAAGGCTTCTTCAACGTTGGACGAAGCAATACTGTCCAAAAGCAACCGATAGCTGCCGTCGGCCGGAAATTTGTTGACAAAACGCAAAATTCTTTCGTCTGTCATCAAGCGCGCTTTTGTTCCTACGTAATCTCCGCGGATATATTCGTAAAAATTTTCTACCGTCATAAAAATCTATTTTCTCCTTGATACTACTTCAATTTTGCAGGTAAAGTGTCGGCGATGGTTTTGAGCACTATCATAAGCACGGGATTAAAAGCACCGCATTCGCCGTTCATAATCTTTGCAATTGCTTCGTCGTGCGTTATTGCGTCGGGATTGAGTTTTTTGTTGGTTAATGCGTCATAGACGTCCGCCACCGCCACTACCTGCGCGGCTATTGGAGTACGATCGCCCGTCAAACCTTCGGGATAACCCGAACCGTCCCAACGCTCGTGATGATAGCGGCATATTTCGATTGCGCGCTTTAATAGCGGATCGCTATCCGAATCGGGCAGCTTGGACAAAATTTCCGCGCCCAATCGAGCGTGCTTGCGGCGTTCGGATTCCGAACGTTCGCCGTCGTCCGTCATAACCGATTTGTCTACCACCGACATACCGATATCGTGCAGCGTGGACGCGATTGTTATATTTTGTATATCCGCGGGAGACAGCTTATACTTGAATGAAATTCCGCCGAGATTATTAAGTATAGCTTCGCACACCGCCGCTACGTTTTCCGTATGGCTGCCCTTGTTGACGTCGCCATGCACCAAAAGATTGTTGTAAATATTGATGACTACGGACTTATCCGCGCTGTTGCGCGCCAGCTGACTTTCGGCTACGCCGTCCATCGCTTTTTGCTTGCCGTATAACGTTATTGTGTTGAGCGAACGGCGGCGAACCACCAATGTATCGAACGGACGCTGAATATAGTCCAACGCTCCCAGCTCGTAGGCGCGCTCTACGTATAACGAAGCGTTTTCCGACGAGATGATGATTACGGGAATATTCTGTATCCAATTGTTTTCGTTCATCTTTGACAATACCGAAAAGCCGTCCATACGCGGCATTACGATATCCAACAGCATCAAAACTATAGAGTCGCCGTCCTTGGACAGCACGTCTATCGCTTCCAGACCGTCGCGGGCTTCGATAATGTCGTACTCGTCTTGAAGAATATCCGTTAAAATCGCACGATTCATCTCGGAATCGTCTACGATAAGAATTTTGCCCCTTTCCATATCAGTTCGCATAAAAAGAAAATCTCCTGCGTAACGCAAGCATACACCTGACATTACATAAATATTTTACCACTATTATCTTAAAATGTCTACCGATTTATTAAAACGGACGCTACCGCCTGCATGTTAACAGTAAAAATATAAACGTCAAATTAACCCTTTACGTAAACGTTAAGCTTTACACCTTATATTTCGGCAGATTTTACTGCATCGGTTGTAGCGCAATACGCCCATAAACAAGCATACGGGCAAACCGATAGAAAAGACTATAACAACTTTAATTCCGATTGATGACGACGGCGAAAGTCCGTTTTAGCGACTCGCAGGGTGGGTATCTCTTGGGTGGGCATAGAAAAAGCACAAGGCGTTTCAACCTTGTGCTTTTCCCTTACCTTTCAGCGATAAAACCCGCATACCCGTTTACGAATATATAGTTCGGGTTCAATCTCTGTCGTTTCTGGTGCACCGACTTACCGCAAAAACGAACACGGTAATATACAAGGTAAACAGACGGGAATTGTATTGCGCGGTGGAATTGCCGCTGTCGGACTATAAACTGTTCGGCAAGCAATTAGCGGCGCGGTGATTGTTAACGGTTTGCAAGGGCTGTCATAGTGTCCTTATAAATACGCTTTGACAGCCTTTTTGCTTGCTCCCTATCGGGCGGCAGTTTTGCGTAAATGTTTTTGCTTTGGTCGTTAAAATAGATAATTGTTATTCCGAGCGGCATTGTCTGCCCGTTTGACTTGCTATTTGTCGCATTGTCATTTCCTCGTAATAGAATTTATACACCAAATCGCGCCGCTTGTCCGAAAGCGTTAATAACGCTTTATGTACGCGCTCTATGTTTTCGCGCCGTATGATTATAGCAAGCGTATCAGCGGACTTGTCCTCAAAATCTATTCCGTTTTCAATTAAATAGTTCAAAGAGGTATGCCGCCTTGTTTCCCGCCAATGGTTGCGCTTTTCCATTTGTACGAGTTGTAAGTGTATCAAATATAATTCGTCCGTAACCTC
>CANOTO010000012.1 GCA_947570215.1 uncultured Clostridia bacterium | reverse complement strand
GCTCTTCCGCTCGAATTAAGGCGTCGAGTTTTTTTAAGTACTCGTTCTCCATTTCAAGATATTCGTTACGTTCTCTTAGCTTTTGCAATTCGTCAATAATATCTTGTTGTCTTTCAGGTGGAAGCGGTTTCTTTCTCGGTCTGCCTTTGTTAGGATTATCCATTTTAGTACTTCGTCCTCGCCGTTCAACGGCGAGTCCGGAGGCTCCTTCTTCCAAGTATATGCGCTCCCAACGATGGAGTGTCATTAATGCTCCGCCAAACGATTGTTTTACAAGTCCGTACTTACGAGCAGTTTCCTTGTAGCCCAAATTGTGTTCACGCATATCCAGTATAACAGACAACTTGAATTCGGGCGAGTATTTTGTGTTAAATTTCTTCTTTCTTGCCATAAAAAATGCGCCTCCAAAAGTGTCTAACTTTTGGGGTGCATTTCAGTTTCGGGCATTAAACAAAGCGTGGATTGCAGCTTCGAGTTTTTCGGACATAACGTGTCTGATACGGCAATGCTTTTGGTTGTTATTGTAACGGTGGCGGTTTTGGTAGGCGCGTACGTTTTGATTAATGTTATAAAGCGTGACGACGGTATAAAGGTAAGAAGAAAACGTTCCAAATTCGTCAAATAACCCCGCGAGTATTCTGCGCGATAAATTGTTTTTATAAAAAAGCGTTCTGTTTCGAACGCTTTTTCTAATGAAATTATTTAGTATTTATATTCGTCTATTGTTTTTTCGCAGAGTTTAAGTATTCGTTGACGCCGTTTACTACGCCGTACACTGTTGCGGAAGCAGCGGCGACCTTGCTTGCGTTTTCCAGCGCTTCGCGGAATTCACAGTGTTTGCTGTAACGGAAGTAACAATACGCACCGTGAAAAACGTCGCCAGCTCCGAGCGTGTCTACGGCGTTTACCGAAGGCACGGCAATTTCTTTCGATCGCGGCATATCGGCAGTTTTGTACTCTATCGGATCTGAGCCTTTGGTTATCGCAACTTTATCGTAGCCGTATTCTTCCATAAGCTGAACGCCGTTTTTATCGTTTTTGTTAAATACTTTGGAGCAAATAAGCGTTGGGTTATAGCGCAGTATTTTGTCAAAAGTATCCTTCCAGTCGCCCACGTCTATTACGATATCTTTCCCGTGTTTTTTCGCGGTTTCCAATAAGCAATCGTCAACTTGCGAGAAGTGTCCGTCGTATAGGATAAAATCGGTCTCGGCAATACATTTTTCCAATTCGCCGAACGGGGTCAATTTATCTATGTCGTTTCGCCCGCTGAAAATGGTGCGGGTGGCATTTGTTGTGTTAACGTATATGCTGGAAATACATTTCACGTCCGAGTCTTTGCACAGGTCTATAACCTTTATACCGTAATCTGCCATCTGACGTTTAATAACTTGTCCTATGGCGGACGAGCCTATGTAGGATACTACGGTGCTTTCTCCGCCAAGCATTGCGAACGTTATCGCCGCGTTTGCCGCCGGACCGCCGATACAAGCGCGAACGTCGGAGCATTTCATTTTGGTATCTTCCGCAGGGAACTTGCCCTTTTCGTAAAATACCACGTCTAAGCCGCACAGACCTACAAATAAACCTTTATTCATTTTCGTCTATTCTCCTTATAACTTTACAGGGATTGCCGTACGCTAACGAATCGGGCGGAATGTCTTTCGTTACCACGCTGCCCGCGCCTATTACGGAGCGCGCGCCTATCCGTACGCCGGGTAAAATCGTAACGTTGCCGCAAATCCAGCAATGGTCTTCGATATGCACTTCGTCTGTGAAGCATACTCGATTTTGTCGTTGAACGTATCCTAACGGATGCCAAACCGTATAAATCGAACAGTTGGGCGCAATGCGTACGTCGTCGCCTATGTAAATATCCGTCATATCGAGAAACGTCGCGCCGTAGTTTACAAAAGAACCCTTGCCTATGTGAATTTTATTGCCGCGGTCGCAGACAAACGGGGCTAATATGCGCGATTTTTCGCCTATGTCGCCTAAAAACCCTTTTAACTCTCGAAAGTGTCCGTCTACGTCTGACGGGTCCATATTGTTGTAGCGTAGCGTAAATTGTCTGGCGCTTATATTTTCCTGCCGTAATTGCTCGTTAGAGCCTAAGTAAGTGTTTTTCATATTTCTCCGTCTAATAACGCGAACAGCTCTGTGTTATTTGTAAATAATACGGGCGTAATCCCCATTTCCGACAACCCTTTCAGGTTTATCGGGTTGTCGTCGATCATAAAAATTTTGCCGTATTCCGCGCCCATTCCGTTTATACAAATTTCGTAAAACCGCCTGTCGGGTTTTGCCGTTCCGTATTGCCACGAAACGAACGTTTTGTCAAAACAGCGGTGCAAGCCGTACTTTTTGTTGATACTCTCTACCAAGCCCTTCGGAGCGTTGGAAAGCAGCGCTATGTCGCAGTCGTTTCGGTCGCGTTTTAAGCCGCGTATGTAATTTAACAATTCTACGTTGAGTGAAAATATTTCCGTAAACTCCCGTATTATCACGGCTCTGTCAATATTCAGTCCGCACGCCAAGTCGTCCATGAGCTCGTTTATCGTTTTGCCGCCCAAGTCGGCGTTTCCGAAGTATCGTTCTTTAAGTTCCTTGGCTTGCTGCGGCTCAAATCTTTTGCCAAACCATACGGGAGCGAGCTCGCTTGTAAGCACGCCGAAGCAATCGAAAATAATCAGATTTTTCATTTCGCGATTGCCTTTGCCAATTCTATTCTGTCGCCGTATTTATCCAAAATCTTTTGCAGTTCTTCGTTTTGCGGATTTTCGTTAATTATAGCTCGCACGTTATCGTCCGAAAATTCCGCCAATTTGGAATCGAGTATAATTCCGCATTTCGAGTCGTCGAAAGTATAGTACACGCTTTTTGATATTTCTGCTATACGCTGTTTTGTGTATAATTCTTCGTTGTTGTGCGTATAGATGCCCGAATCGCTGTCCGCTCCGTTCGCCCCTATAAACGCTACGTCGATTTTTTTGAGATGATTGACAATTGCTTCCAAACTGTCGTGCCCGTCTATGCCCACGATAGCTTTTGTGTTCGCTCGAACCATTCCGCCGGGCAGGTAAATTATTGCGGGCGAGTTGTATTGGTCGCAGCCCAGCGCGGCGCAGATATCTGCTATTTTATTTGCGTGTTCGGTGGAAATAAGTATCAGCTTCAATCCGCTCAAAGTGTGCGATTCGATACGTTTGCAGATTATGTCTATTAAGAAACTCATAGTAGACCCTGCGTCGATAAATACCGACTGCCCGCTGCGAATATGGCGCGACGCGACGTATGCTATGGCTTTTTTGCTTTCCGCGCTGACGTTTTGTTTCCACTGCGAGTGTTCTTCGGTAAGATATAGCACGTAACCGTCGAAATAAACGCCGGATAACGTTGCGCATACTTTATTTAATAAATCTGGAAAGTCGTCGTACGACAGCTTAACTTCGAATTTGTGCGATAATTCGTTGTACAATTCGTCTACGCTTATCGGATTGTGTTCGCGGTGTTTGAAAACGATTTTGTACACCTTTTGACGGAATTCGTCCAAGAAACTGTTAGCGTCTTTTATAACCTTTGACACAGGCACGTTTTTAGGCTTGTGCATATTGTCAAGGTCGCTAATTATCAGCGAAAACAGTTGAGCCGTAATCCTTTCCGCGCAGCTTTTGAATCCCGTTTCTTCGTAGTTGTCCAATTTTATGTATTTTATATTGTTAATCTCGGGATACTCTTGGTAAGGGTCCCCTTCCAAGCTGGGCATAATTACGGGCAGTACGAAGCAGCGGTTTGCGCTTTTCTGCCGCTCCAACGCCCAGTTAAGCTCTTTGGTAACCCACACGTTAGATTGCCGCGAACCGCTTAAAAACACGATAACGTAATCTATCTCTGTTTTTATTACCGATTCGAATGTTTCTTCGAGCGGAGAACCCCACACAAGATTGTTTTCGTCCAACCATGTTTGCATTTGTTTTGGCAAATACGATACTATCGCCTTAACGTTGGTTTTGTTCATGCTTGAATGGCTTAAAAAGACTTTCATTTGTAAAATCTCCTAAGTATTTATCTTTTTAATTGTACATTGAAGGGCGCAATTTGTCAATAAACAATATGAGTGTAAAATATTCTTTTTCTACGGATTATCTTGTGCTGCGAAAAAAAACGCGCCGTGTTTTAGTTTCTTTATCAACCGATTTTTTTATTTCAAGCAGTTTGGCGCAAAAAGTTGTATTTTTTCGTATAAATATGGTAAAATAAATTCGGTCGTATCCCGTACGGGAGCGATACTACACATTTTTATATCTTTTTACCGAATAAAAAAGATATTCGTACCGGTATTCGGACGAAATTGGAGTTTTTATGGTAAATTATAACAACAAAGCGTATCGTGTGGCGCGCTATGCTATTATGCTGGCAATTATATTCGTAGCCACATTGCTGGACAGGGTTATAACTCTCGGTTTGCCGATTGCGGGAGCAACGGTGGAACTGCTCGTTACTTTTGCTTTATGCTTCCTGTTTAATTCTTGGATTGACGGATTTTTGGCAAGTACGTTTATGGGACTGTCGTCTTTTATTTTAGCCTTTCCCTTTGCCAAGGTCGCTTCGCAAAATCCGCTTATATCTATCGTACCCAGATTGTTCGTAACGCTACTTGCGTTTTCCTTATACCGCTTGCTTTTGCTTGCGACTGCAAAAATGAAGAACAGAATACTCGGGCAGACTATCGCGATAGTACCTTCGACGATATTGGGGCTTGTTGCCAACACAATATTGTATATGGGCGCGTTGACGCTGTTTACCGACGCGTACGCTTCGTTGGTTGTCGCGCTGCAAGCGGTAGCGATACTCAATGTTTTGCCGGAGTATCTCGTTGCTATTTTCGGCGTTGCGCCGTTGGTTTTGGGTGTTCGTCGCGGGTTAAAGCTCGGCATAGACGGCAACAATTGGAAAATTCGCGATGTTGCGCATAAGAGCGAAACGGTTGCGGAGCAGTACGTCGATTCCGAACTGACCGCCGCAAGCGAAGAAAAAAGTACTTACAATACCGGAGAAGACAAATGATTTTAGCGGTAGATATAGGTAACACCAATATAAAAATAGGCTTATTTGACGGGAACGGCGCGCTTGCCAAGTCTTTCAAAATGTCCACCGACGTCAAGCGTACTTCCGACGAATACGTAGCGTTGCTTCTTCAATTGCTAAATCACGCCAAAATTGACGAAAAGTCTATAACGGGCGCGATAGTATCGTCTGTTATTCCGCAGTTAGACTATACATTTACCAATGTAATAAGCTACTGCTTCGGCGTAAAGCCGCTTATAGTGGGCGTAGGCGTTAAGACGGGACTTGCCATTCGTTATGACTTTCCGCGCGAATTGGGCAGCGACCGTATTATAACCTGCGTAGCCGCCGCCAGGCAGTACGGCGCGCCTTTGATACTTGTTGACTTCGGCACGGCAACAACCTTCAACGTTGTTAACGAACGCAGGGAGTTCATCGGCGGAGCGATAACGTTAGGACTCAAATCCACAATGGAAAGTCTTGCCGTATGCACCGCAAAGCTCCCCAGCGTGGAATTGGAAACCCCCAAGAAAGCGGTGGCGCAGTCCACGGGCAAAGCCATTCAAAGCGGTGTAATATACGGCGCGGTAGGGCAGGTAAAGTATATGATAGACCGCATTAAGGCGGAAACGGGACTGCATAACGCTGCCGTAATAGCTACGGGCGGTCTTGCCAATATAGTAAACGGCATAGAACCGCTGTTCGATTACGTAGACCGCGAATTGTCGCTCAAGGGATTGTACGAGATTTACACGCTTAATTCTTGATGAATCGCTTTTGAGTTGACGGTTTTATTGCGCGTTGTGCGTTTGTTTATGCGCCGCGCGCATTTTTTATGTATAAAGGACTTCTAATCGGTTGACATTTTAACTGTCGACAGTTACAATAGTAGGCGAACACTTGTTCTAATTTATGCAAGGAAAATCGTAAATGGATTTCAAACTTCATTCCAAATTTCAACCTTGCGGCGATCAGCCGCAAGCGATAGCGGAGCTTACGCAGGGGATACGCGACGGCTTGTCTACGCAGGTTTTGCGCGGAGTTACGGGAAGCGGCAAAACGTTTACTATGGCTAACGTAATTGCCAATGTCAACCGTCCCGCGCTTGTAATTTGTCACAACAAGACTCTCGCCGCGCAGCTGTGCAACGAGTTCAGGGAGTTCTTTCCCGAAAACCGCGTGGAGTTTTTCGTGTCCTACTACGATTACTACATGCCGGAAAGCTACATTCCCGCGCGCGATTTGTATATCGAAAAGGAAATCGATACCAACGACGAGATAGACCGTCTGCGTAACTCTGCAACTTGCAGCTTGTTCGAACGGCGCGATACCATTGTAGTCGCCAGCGTGTCCTGCATTTACGGCTTGGGCGCACCCGACGAGTATTTCCGTCTGAGCCTGTCTCTGCGTCCCGGCGATAACGTCTCGCGCGAACAGGTAATACGCAAGCTTATAGCCATTCAGTATACTCGCAACGATATGGATTTCCGCCGCGGAACGTTTCGTGTTCGCGGAGACACAGTGGAAATCTACCCTGCGTCCTATTCGGAACACGCTGTGCGAGTGGAATTTTGGGGCGACGAAGTGGAAAAAATTTCCGAAATTGACGCGCTTACAGGCAATACCATAGCCAAGCTATTGCATATTATGATTTACCCTGCTACGCAGTACGTTGTGGAAGGCGTTACTATGGAAAACGCAATGGACACGATAAAGCGCGATATGGAAGCGGAAGTTCAGGCGTTCGAATCGGTTAACAAGCTTGTGGAAGCTCAGCGGTTAAAACAGCGCGTTTCATACGATATGGAAATGATGCGCGAAGTGGGCTATTGCAGCGGTATAGAAAACTATTCGCGGTACTTCGACGGCAGAGCGGTGGGGCAACCGCCATACACTCTGATGGATTATTTCCCCGAAGATTTTGTTACGTTCATAGACGAAAGTCATATGACTATCCCGCAGATACGCGGTATGTACAACGGCGACCGCGCAAGAAAGGTAAACCTTGTAAGTTACGGCTTCCGTATGCAAAGCGCTTACGATAATCGCCCGTTAACATTCGACGAGTTCGACGGAAAGCTCGGTCAGCTAATATGCGTTTCCGCAACGCCCGCCGATTACGAAATGAAACGCGCGGACAATGTGGTGGAGCAGCTAATACGTCCTACCGGACTGTTAGATCCGAAAGTGGAAGTCCGCCCTGTAAGCGGACAGATTGACGACCTGCTGGGTGAGATACACAAGGTTGTAACCGACGGCGGACGCGTGTTGGTAACTACTCTTACCAAACGTATGGCGGAAAGCCTTACGGAGTTTTTGGCAAAGCATAGCGTTCGCGTTAAGTATATGCATTCCGATATAGACACATTAGAGCGCGTAGAAATCGTTTCGGGATTGAAAAAGGGCGAGTTCGACGTGCTTGTCGGTATCAATCTTCTTCGCGAAGGATTGGATATGCCGCAGGTCAAGTTGGTTGCAATTTTGGATGCGGATAAGGAAGGTTTTTTGCGCAGCGATACCGCTCTTATTCAAACTATCGGGCGCGCCGCGCGTAACGCCGAGGGTCGCGTTATTATGTACGCGGATGTTATGACTGACAGTATGAGCAGGGCGATAGGCGAAACCAACCGCCGCCGTGAAATTCAAAACCAATTCAACGTCGAACACAACATAACTCCCAAAACTATCGAACACAACGTGGAGAACACGCTGGAAATAACGCAAAAAGACGATTCCAAGATGACTGCGAAGGACTTGGAGCATGAAATAGACAACCTGACCGCGCGCATGAAAACCGCCGCCAATCAGTTGGATTTCGAAGCCGCTATACAGCTTCGTGAACAAGTTGTCAAGCTAACCAAACAGTTGGAAAGAGAACGGCGGCGCAAGTCCAAGTAAGCGTTGCGGCGTTCGGCGCGCAAAACGTATTTATTGCGGAAAAACAGTTCAAACGCTGCAATATAGGAATAATTTTATGATAAAATTTTACTGCTCGGGGAAAGAATTTCTCGCGGAAAACAAAGAAATACTCGAAGAATACCCGCTCGAAACGGTGTTTTTCAAAGTCAATGCCAAAGCGATAGAGCACACTGACCCTAACGATTTTCTCGTTCGTTTGGAAGCCGACGGTAAATTTTTGTTGGCGGTACATCAGTCGCATTACCCTATGGTTATTTTCGGCGATTCGTCGTTCTGCGCCGAGCTTGCGCGGGAAGCGAACGTGCGCAAGCTGACGTTCGATAAAATTTTAGGTTGTCTCGATACCTGCGAAGCGTTTCTTGCAGAGTACGGAAAGCTTGTCGTGTGTAGGCGCGAAATAAATCACGCTATGGATATTATGCGTTGCGACAGAGTCTTAACCGACAACGTCGACTGCGTAGAACAGCCGTCGGACAATGATATCGACGAATTGGCGCGACTAATTGTGGATTTTACCTCCGAAGCGTTGTGCGACGTCGCGGACGTTGACAAAGTTAAAAAGGATGTTGCGGCAAGGTTAAATTCGTTCGCCGTAATACGCCGCGATGGCAAGATAGTATCGCTTGCTTCCATAAAACGCGAAACGGATAAATTAGCCTGCATAGCGGACGTTTATACTCTGCCCGAATACCGTTCTGTTGGATTAGCCTGCAAGACGGTTACCTATTTAACTGAGAGCATAACAAAAAGCGGCAAACTCGCATATTTGTTTGTGGACAAAACCAATCCCGTATCCAATCATTTATATGCCAAAATCGGTTATACCTACGCCGTGCCGCAATACGAAATAAAAATAACCCGTTAGGAAAATTATGAAAGATATAATCATAAAAAACGCAAAAGAAAACAACTTAAAAAGCGTCAGCCTTACCATTCCGCGCGACAAATTGGTGGTGTTTACTGGGTTGTCCGGAAGCGGCAAATCGTCGCTTGCGTTCGACACTATATTCGCCGAAGGTCAGCGCAGATACGTCGAGAGTTTATCCGCTTACGCTCGGCAGTTCTTGGGACAGATGGACAAGCCGGACGTAGAGAGTATCGATGGTCTTTCTCCCGCAATTTCGATAGACCAAAAGACAACTTCGTCCAACCCGCGTTCTACGGTAGGCACGGTAACGGAAATATACGATTATCTCCGTTTGCTGTACGCCCGTATCGGCGTGCCGTATTGTCCGCATTGCGGATTGGAAATAACCAAGACGACGGTGGATCAAATTTGCGACCGCGTTATGTCGCTTCCTCAAGGAACCAAGCTTCAAATACTTGCGCCGATAGTGCGCGGACGTAAAGGCGAATACGCCAAGCAGTTTGAACAGCTTAAAAGACAAGGCTTTATGCGCGTCGTCGTGGACGGAAATTCCTACACATTGGACGAGGAAATAAAGTTAGAAAAGAATATTAAACACAACATAAGCGTGGTTGTAGACCGTCTTGTTGTCAAGGCAGAGATGAATACAAGACTTTCCGACAGCGTAGAAACGGCGTTAAAGCTTGCCGAAGGTTTGGTTGTGGTGTCCGCAAACGGCGTTGACGCGACCTATTCCGACAAGTTTGCCTGCCCCGAATGCGGATTTACTTTGGAAGAAATGGAACCCCGTTCCTTCTCCTTCAACAGTCCTTTCGGCGCGTGTCCCGAGTGCTTGGGTTTGGGCTTCAAGCAGGAATTCGACGAGCGCCTGATTCTGCCTGACGATTCAAAAACCCTTCACGGCGGCGCAATAAAGCTTCTCGGATTCAATCTCGGCGCGGCAAGCTGGATGCGTATGTATTTCGACTCTTTGGCGTTAAAATACGGTTTTTCCTGCGACGTACCCGTACGAGAGCTTTCCAAGTCGGCGTATAATACCATTATGTACGGCAACGGCGGAGAAAAGGTAACCTGCGTATTAGACGACGGGCGCACTTTTAACGCTACTTGGGAAGGCGTAATACCTATGATGACGCGCCGCCACAACGAATGCAAAAGCGATTGGACGCGCGGCGAATACGAAAAGTTTATGGTAGATAAGCCCTGCCCCAAGTGTCACGGCAAACGGTTAAAGGACGAGATATTGTCCGTCAAGGTTGGCGGACTCAATATTTTCGAAGTGGGCGAGTTGTCTATCGTCAAGGCGTTGGAATTTTTCGAGAATCTCGAATTGGACGAAACGCGCGCGAAGATAGCCTATATGGTGTTAAAGGAAATTAACGCCCGTCTGAAGTTTTTGGTGGACGTAGGTCTCGGATACCTTACGCTTAACCGCAGTTCGGGGACGTTGTCGGGTGGCGAAGCTCAGCGTATACGTCTTGCTACGCAGATAGGCAGCGGGCTCACCGGCGTAGTGTATATTTTGGATGAGCCGAGCATAGGACTTCACCAACGTGATAATAACAAGCTGATTGCCACTCTTACGCGTCTGCGCGATATAGGCAATACTCTTATCGTAGTCGAGCACGACGAAGATACAATCCGTTCCGCCGATTTCGTAGTGGACGTCGGTCCGGGCGCGGGCGTTCACGGCGGAGAGATAGTGTACGCGGGCGATGTGGAAGGACTGAAAAAATGTGATAAGTCTATAACTGGCAAGTATCTTTCGGGAAAAATGATAATCGAAGTTCCTGACGAACGCCGTCAAGGCAGCGGCAACTTGCTTACCGTTACAGGCGCGCGTAAGAATAATCTAAAAGGAATAGACGTGTCCTTCAAGTTGGGTTGCTTAAACGTAGTTACCGGCGTGTCGGGCAGCGGCAAGAGCAGTCTTGTAAACGAAGTGCTGCTGCCGCGTTTGGAGGAAAAGCTGAACAAAGCTAAGCCTGCGGAAGTAGCCTGCGACGATATTAGCGGACTGGAAAATTTGGACAAGGTAATTTCTATCGATCAGAGCGCGATAGGACGTACTCCGCGCAGCAATCCCGCAACGTACACGGGCGTGTTTACAATGATACGCGAACTGTTTGCCGCTACAATAGACGCCAAGGAACGCGGTTACACCGCGGGACGGTTCAGCTTTAACGTCAAGGGCGGGCGCTGCGAGCACTGCGACGGCGACGGAATATTGCGTATCGCTATGAACTTTCTGCCCGACGTGTACGTCCCCTGCGAAGTGTGCCACGGCGCGCGCTACAACCGCGAAACGCTTGCAGTCAAGTACAAGGGCAAGTCCATAGCCGACGTATTGGATATGACGGTGGAAGAAGCGGTAGGCTTTTTCGAAAACATTCAGTCTATTCGCAATAAGATACAAACGCTGTACGACGTAGGGCTTGGGTATATCAAGTTGGGTCAGCCCGCAACCACGCTTTCCGGCGGCGAAGCTCAGCGCGTAAAGTTAGCTACGGAACTGTCCAAGCGTTCCACAGGAAAGACTTTGTATATTTTGGACGAACCAACAACGGGACTGCATACTCACGACGTAGCTAAGCTTATTGCAATATTGCAGAGGCTTGTTGCAAGCGGTAATACGGTTATAGTCATCGAGCATAACCTTGACGTAATCAAGGTGGCGGACTATATCGTAGACTTGGGTCCGGAAGGCGGCGACCAAGGCGGTACGGTTGTGGCAAGCGGAACGCCCGAGCAGATTGCCGCATGCGGCAAAAGCTACACGGGACAATTTCTCAAACCTATTCTTAACGGATAACGGCAATAAAGTATATCTTATAAACCGCAGTAGAAATTTTAGTTATAGTAATACGAAAAGGCTCGCAATCTCAAACCGATTGCGAGCCTTGATATATCCGCTTTCTATGTAAAATTTGTTTACTCTTTTGTTTATTTGCGTATGCGTATCTTAAACGCGGTTTACGCTATACGCATTACATTAACCATATAATCAGTCCGTATATTCCGCACGCTATCGGCAGCAGCAGTATGCTTACCGTCAGGAACGCCACGTCGAAGGAGTTTCTTTTCGGTGTGTAAATATACGTCGCCGCAGCAAAAATCAACTGCGCCAGGTAATACGCGCAAAATATAACGGTAACAACTATCGCCGTTACGGAGTAGTCGGGCGAATTGCTTCCCGCTCCCGTCGTTACGAACAGCAGCATAAAGGTTACCGCAAGTATTACCAATACCGCCTGTATAGCCGTTACAACCGACTGAGTTATTTTTCTTATCCGTTCGTTTTCGTAATATTTTTTCATTTTCTTTATCTATGCAAATCTTTACGTTTCTGTCGCCTGTTAGCTACTGTATCGAATTGATTATTTCTCTGTCTATATCTAACACGTCTTCGCGCAAACGGTTATATTCCCGTATCCTTTCAACCATACTGCGTTTTTCCTTCTTGGTTAATTTAACTTTACCGTACATTTCTCCGCACATTCCGAGATTATCTATTTCGAATTTTCCTGTTTCTTCGTTTTTCAGCAAATATCCGTCTATGATTTTCCCGTTTATCTTGTACAGTATAAATGCAGCCCAGTCGCCTTTCGTTCCGGCGTCATAGCATACGCGCAGTTCGCCATCGGAGAGTATTTCCGCTAAAGTTTCGCGGAAAACATTGCAGCAGCCTTGGTTTTCAAGATACTGATTCGCGGTAGTGTATTCGCGGTTATTTTCCGTGTAAAACGACGTTTTGAATTTATCTATAAGCTCTTGTCTTTCGCAAGGCAGTTCGTCCGACATATCTATGCTGTCAAGCATCGAAATCGCCAATTCGAGATTTTCCTGCGATATATCTCCTTTTTTCGCGCTCTCGGTAAACAGCTTTTTCATAAACTTCTTTTCTTGATTTTTATATCTTTCGGAATATCCGTGTTTAGAACGGTATAGCAGTATTCCTGCCATAACCGCCATTATAACGCCTGCTGCGGCTACTACGCAGCAGCCTGTTATAGCGTTATTACGGTAGGCTTTCACCGAATCGTTTAAGGATAGTACGCAAGTGCCGTTAACGTACAGTTCTACTATTTCGTATATGTATCGGGAAGTTTCGATTACTTTGCATTGTAAACTGTCTCCCTTGTTAAGGTTATCCAATGCAGATTCGGATATATATCGCCTTGGCATAGAAAGTATCGCCAACGGCTCCGTTTCCTGTTCTACGTAAATCTCGTATACTCTGCTTTTCCCTAACGTAGTATCCAACGCGCGCGTCAACGTATAATCTTTACTTAGTACTTCTCCCAAATTGTGAAAATAAACAAGACAAAACGCGCCTGCAAACAGCCCCAACGCAAATACGATTGCGACCATTCCAACTATAAAATTTTGCTTTTTCGATAATATAATCATAGGCAAACCTTTTCCGTTTTGTTAGGTATATATTAACATACCGACTGCCGTTTGTCAATGGGGCTTATGCGGCGGTACTGCGTTATTACTTTGTGTCGTATTTGATTGTAAAAAAAGTCAAAATAGTGTAGAATAATTATAACAAATTATTTCGGTGAATTATGAACAGACAAAAATTACTGCTTATAGACGGTAACAGCATACTAAACCGCGCGTATTTCGCTCTCCCCCCGCTCAACGATAAGGACGGAAACAACGTAAACGCAGTTTACGGCTTTATGAACGTTTTAATCAAGGCGGTGGACGACTACAAGCCCGACAAGCTCATCGTCGCTTTCGATAAGCGCGGGCATAACTTCCGCAAGGATTTATATCCCGAGTATAAGGCTAACCGCGCGGGTATGCCGGAAGATCTGTTCCGTCAAACGCCTATTCTGCACGAGCTGTTATCTCTTATGCGTATAACCGTGGTAGAACAGGCGGGCGTGGAAGCGGACGATATTATAGGAACGGTTTCCAACGCTTTCGACGGCGACAGCCTTATTGTGTCGGGCGACCGCGATATGTTTCAGCTTGTATCCGACAGGGTAACGGTGCTGTTTACGCGCAGGGGAGTAACGGACGTTGAAACGGTAAATCCCGATACCCTTATGAAAAACTACAATCTCACGCCCAAGCAGGTAGTAGAGTACAAGGCTCTCAGGGGAGACACTTCCGACAATATTCCGGGAGTAAAAGGTGTAGGCGAGAAAACCGCCATGCAGCTGCTTGCCAAGTACGGCGATATCGACGAGCTGTACCGCCGTGTAGAAGACGAAAAGGGCGCGTTGAAAGAAAAGCTGATATCCGACAAGGAAATGGCGTACGTCAGCCGCCAACTTGCAACAATTCTTACGGACGCGAACGTTTCTTTCAATACAGACAGCGCAGGACTTTACGAGCTTAACGGCGACGTAAAAGCAATGATGGAACGTCTGCAATTCCGTTCGTTGGTCTCCCGTTTAGACTTTGGCGCAGAAGCGGTCGGTTGCGAGCGCGCCGCGGTTACAACGGAAGAAATTGCGACCCTGCCCGAGTTGCGCAGGGCAATAGACGAAATGCTCCAAGCGGATTGCTTTGCATTTTGGATGACGTCTGAAAACGTCGTTTATTTGTCCTGTAACTCCGATCGTGAGTACGTTATCCGTCCGTCTGAAAGCTTTTTGGATGAATTGACACTTCAAACTGTATTTGAAGAGCTTAAACCATTATTGGCTTCCGCTACGCCCAAGGCGACTTACGACCACAAGGCTCTCCGTCATGTTTTGGCGGCTTACGGTTTGCAGTTGAACTCCGTCAAATACGATGTTTGCATTATGCAGTATTTGGTGGAATACCGTTCCTACAAAGATTTACCGAGCTTGTGCGCCGCTTACGGCTACGGCGGTTACGGCGCTGGAGTATTCGCTTTGTCCACAGCGCTCATGGACAAGCTTACGGAACTCGATATGTCCAAGCTGTACAACGAGATAGAATTGCCTCTTGCCGACCTGCTGTACCGTATGGAAGCGGAAGGAATCAAGGTAGACGAGCAGCTGCTCGGTAAAATGTCCGCCGATATGCGCGCAGAGCTGGATAAAATAAGCGCGGAGATACACGAACTTGCTGGTGAAACCTTTAATATAAACAGTCCTATGCAGCTGTCTAAAGTGCTTTTCGAAAAGTTGCAGCTACCGCATGGCAAAAAGACTCACCGCGAGTACTATACTACCAATAACGAAGTACTGGAAAAATTGGTGGACAAACACCCCGTAATCCCCAAAATTCTCGAACACCGCAAGCTCGCTAAACTGCTCAATACTTACGTGGACGGTTTGAAACCGCTTTTAAGGCGAGGTTTGGTGCATACAACCTATAATCAGGCGTTAACGTCCACAGGCAGACTGTCCAGCTCAGACCCTAACTTGCAGAATATTCCCATTCGCAACGAAATGGGAAAGGAAATCCGCCGTTTGTTCTGCTCTAAGTACGGAGTATTCGTAGGAGCGGATTACTCTCAGATAGAATTGAGACTTCTTTCCGCTTTTTCGCAGGACGTTAATTTACTCGACAGCTTCAAAAACGGCGAAGACATTCACACTCGCGTGGCAAGCGAGCTTATGGGTATTCCTGCCGAGCTTGTCAACTCAGATATGCGCCGAATGGCTAAGGCGGTTAACTTCGGCATTATCTACGGTATAAGCGATTACGGTTTGTCGCAAAACGCCAACCTGTCGCTTAAAAAGGCTCACGACTATATACAGCTTTATTTCGAACGCTTTCCCAAGATTAAAGAGTATTTAGATGGCTGTATCGAATCCGCCAAACGGGACGGCTATGCGGTAACTCTTGCGGGACGCCGTCGCCAAATTCCCGAATTAAAGTCCGCTAACTATAATCTGCGTTCTTTCGGCGAACGCGTGGCTATGAATATGCCGCTTCAGGGCAGCGCGGCGGATATCATGAAGATAGCCATGCTTCGCGTTGACGAAGCGATTAAACGTGAAGGGCTAAAAAGTAAAATTGTCCTGCAAATTCACGACGAATTGATAGTGGACTGTTATCTCGACGAGGCGGAACGAGTCAAGAATATTATCAAACGAGAAATGGAGAACGCCGTCTCTCTTGCTTGTCCGTTGACCGTCGAGACGGAAGAAGGAGAGACCTTGTATGAAGCGTAAAGTAGTGGCTGTAACGGGCGGAATAGGCAGCGGCAAAAGCTCCGTTATGGACATTCTGCGACATGCCGGCTATGCTACCGTAGATTGCGACAGATTGGCGCGCGAAGTGGCAGAGTATCCCGAAGTTGTGGAGGAAGTCCGCAATCTGCTCGGCGGCGGATACGTTACCGACGGTAGGCTCAACCGTAGGGCGATACGAGACAAAGTGTTTTCCGACGATCGGCTGCTTGCACGCTATAACGCGTTATTTTTCGATAATACGCTTCGGCTGCTAAAGGAACGGATAGAAGAAATACAAGGCGACGTGTTTGTGGAAATATCCGTTTTTTACGCGTTCGAGTATCCTTGGGACGAAGTGTGGCTTGTAACAAGCGACGAGCAAGAGCGTAAGCGCAGAGTGATGGCGCGCGACGGCGTGTCGGCAATCAGTGCGGATGAGATTATTTCCCGTCAAAGGATATGCTCCGATTATACTGTAAATATCGTTAACGACGGCGATTTGGAATTACTCCGTCGCCGTGTGGAACAAGCAATTGCCGAGACGTTAGCTCGGTAACGTTGCTTTCCCGACATTTTGTTGTTTTTTATGAGATTATAAAATAATTTTATATTTAATATAGATTATTTATATGCATAGTTTCCTTTGTAAACCGCGGCAAATATTTGACATATAATGCTAAAAAGACTAAAATATGTAAGGCTGAAAATAAGATTAAACAAAGTGCGTTGTGTACGACTTGTACAGACAACGCTTTTAACTTTTCCGTGTCGCACGTTTAGGAGTAGAATATGAACAGTTTATTGGTAATTGCAATAGCGTTGATATTGGGTTTGTTATCTACGCGTTTAATGAAGCTTATCGGGCTTCCTAATGTTACGGGTTACTTAATAGTGGGTCTTATCATCGGACCGTACGCCTTGGGACAATTTGTTCCGGGGGCAGTGGAAGCGTTTGACGGACTCGGTATAATAAGTACGGTGGCTTTGGGCTTTATCGGCTTTTCCATAGGCGTTGAATTCAAGATTTCACACATAAAAGAAATAGGCAAAAGTGCGGTAGTGATAACATTCTTTCAAGCGCTTTCAGCAACGCTTTGCGTAGACCTTGCGCTTTATCTTATCGGGCTTGTCCCCGCAATCAATATGCCGATTCACGAAGCTATTATTCTCGGCGCAATAGCCACGGCAACCGCGCCGGCAGCTACGCTTATGGTCGTTCGTCAGTACAAGGCAAAGGGTAAGGTTACGGGAACGTTATTGCCCGTAGTGGCTCTCGACGACGCGGTAGGTCTGATAGTGTTTGCAGTATCCAATTCCATCGCGTTATCTCTTGCGCAGTCGTCTTTAAGCGGCGCGACTGCCGTAGACGGTACGCAAATGGCTCTCAGCATTGCCGTGTGGCCTTTTGTCGAAATTCTTGCTTCGTTGGCAATAGGTTTGGGTATCGGCGCGCTGCTATCGGTTATTCCACGCTTTTTCAAGTCGCGCGATAACCGAACGATAGCTACAATTATAGCAGTTGCGTTATCTCTCGGCATATGCGAGCTGTTCTCGTATCTCAAGGATAATTTCGGCTGTCCTTTCGGCTTGTCCGATTTGTTGGTTTGCATGATGGCGGGCGCAACCTTCGTCAATCTGCGTAAAGAAGCTACGCAGATTATGGAAGGCACCGACCGTTGGACGCCGGTAGTGCTTATGTTATTCTTTATTCTGTCCGGAGCGGAGCTTAACGTTCTTATGTTCGCCGATTGGAGCGTAATAGTGTGTCTTGTCGTTTATCTTATCGCGCGTTGCTGCGGCAAGTACTTCGGTACTATGGCGGGCGCTTCTATTACCAAGAGCGATCATAACGTCCGCAAGTATCTCGGTATCACGCTGTTCCCGCAAGCGGGCGTAGCTATCGGTATGGCTACAATGTGTAAGAAGGAATTCGAAAAGTTCGGCACTGCGGAAATGAGCGCAATCGGCGCTAAAATAGTTACTATCACAATGTGCGCCGTTATGGTGTACGAACTTGTCGGTCCCGTTCTTACAAAATGGGCGCTTGCTAAGGCGGGCGAAATTTCCCCGGATAATTTGCGTAGACCCAAACGGACGAAGAAAAATCTTGCAACGGCAAACGGCGCGCCTGTCGAAACGGTTGTTACTCCCGTCGAAGTTCCTGCCGAGGCCCAAACCGAGCAATCTCAACAGTCCGTCCAGTCTGCCGAAACGGAACGTCCCGACGGCAAGGACGAAAAATAACTTCTTTTGCATTTCATTGTCCGCCGCAAATAGGTTTGCAGCGGGTGACGAAATATATACGCTCCAAGGTCTTGGGGCGTAAAATTTTATACGCCGTAGGCAATACGGCGTTGACGGAATTTTTGTATCGAGCGCGACGGCTTATAGGTTAGGCGCTCGTTAAAGGAAAATGATATGAAAAGTAAATCTACAATGTACGAACTTATGCGTAAAAGCGAGCTTATGGACGACGACGGAATGAACATAGAAGAAGCGGAAGCGTGCGACAATCGCAGCTCCGCCGAGAAGTTCAAGGAAAAGTATAAAGATTTTTATACAGATATCAAGATCGACATTTCCGAAGACTGGTAGTTTGGCGGCGTATAATGTCGCAATGCTGCGTTGCGCTTACGTTTTCGTTCAGTCATGTAAGTTTTGTGCACGCACGTTGCGCCTTATATCTACGCAAATTTGCACACTCAAATTGAATTAATTACTTAAATGAAAAATCCATCGTTAATTCGATGGATTTAATTTATATATCGTATGTTTCATTTTCGTTTAGAATTTTAACTATTTCCGTATACGTATATGATTGCGATTTAGGCTTGTTTCCGTCTGTATAATAAATAGTTAAACTCGTATCGTCTATTGCTGTTTTCGTTTCGTCTACATCCCTTGTACATAGCATATGCGTTTTGTACGTCCTTGCATCCAGTGCATAGTATATATACGGACACGCCCAGTGACAGCCGAATAACAATAAAATGTCATTCCACAGCGTCGCTTCTACTATGATAAAACTCTCCTGTTCTCTGTTTAAGACAACGTCGGGAAAGTAGTTGTGCTCTTGCATCGTCGTAAGGTTGACAATAGTGTATCCGTACAAATCGTCTTTGCGGAACATAAGGTAGTCGTAGCCGTCAAGCGTATAGAAATAGAAAAACGTCGGATAATCTTCGTAAATGTCGTCGCAGGCGTATATCAACTGTTTGCGGCGGTATACCGACAATTTGCAATGGTTGTATACAAAATTACTGTCCGTTTTAAGCGAAGACGAATAAGTAACGTATTTTAATTCGTAATCTTTATAATTCTGTTTTCTTTCTTCTTCCAATTTCCATTCGCCGTCGTCGCCTAATTTCAGTTGTTCTTTTCTAAACCTTTCGTGTTCTTTTGTTCTGTAACAATTTGCCATAGTTTGTTTATTCTCTAAAACCGTTTGTCGTCAAAAGGATTATCTGTATAGCCCGTATTGTAGCCGGGGTTTTCTTCGGGACGCATAGCGTTGGGGTAGTGTATGTCGCTTTTAATATCTAACGTTACCTTTTGAAGCGCTCGGCTGATGCCGTACGGATTAGGAACGTCCCACAAAACTCCGGAGTTTACCGATGCATTTATGTAAATATCTCCCACCTTAAATATTTTGTCTATTAAACCTACTTTAACGTTAATGGAATCTATTTCGGTATAGTTAATAAATTTAAAGTCGATACCTATTACTCCGGAACGTATAATTACGCGTTTGTCAGTTATTGCGTATTCCAAGTTTTTAACTTCATTTATCGCCCTAATCGTGTTTGCAAGCCATAGCCACACAGGTGTTAAATGCAATAGGAAAAACGGCACGATAAAGCCTAAAATTCCAAGCGGTATTTGACCGCGAGACATTCCTATCGATATGCCGATAATAAAAGCTCCGTCGAAAATGAGCCAAATAATGGCGATAGGGAGCATTTTAAGTATTGCCGCCCAAATGTATGACTTTGCATTAGGAGTACCTTTCCACAATACTTTTTCGTCAGAATTCAATACGTCTTCAATGCTGTTTTTTTGTAACGCATTATCGTAAAAATATTTTTCATCTATTTTCATAACTAACAATCAACTCCTAACAAATATTTCGCAGTTATAATTTATGCGTGCTTATTATAATTCTTAATTGTTATAATGTCAAGATTATTTAGACCGTTCGGTTCGGCAAACGACAAAGGCGATTTTTGTATAAAAAGCGTCGTTCGACATTATGACTATATTACTAATAATATAACAATTTTTAACATTTTCGACTAAAAACAGTTGACAGGGAGTGAAGTATGTAGTAAGATAAATAAGCTGTACAAAAAA
>CANOTO010000011.1 GCA_947570215.1 uncultured Clostridia bacterium | reverse complement strand
GGTCAAATAAGGAGCGTAAAATGGAAATATGCGAAATAACGCTTGACGCCAAACAGTATGACCTGTTAAAAAGTATGCTCAATTGCGACAAAAGGGCGGACTTAATAAGAAAAATACCAATCAACGGAAAAGAGTTGTTTTATGATATGATTCACGAAATATATTCGCCTGTAACAGACGGATGGAGTACCCGTGAAATCGTGTTGAAAGAGTCTGCCGATGCGTTAAATCTGTTACGATTTATGACTAAACAGATATTCCCAAACGATGACAACTATTTTGTACGACAAATAGGAAGGAAATGGGCGAATTTTCGTTTTGAAAAAGATTGCGCACTTATAATATGTAAAAACTGTTAAATTTCAATTTAGCGTCTAATGGCTGATAAGACTAACTATCTTGTAAGTCATTTTTCTTTGTGTAGAGCGACTGCTTTTTGCAGGTCGGGAGTCTCCGCATAGGCGACCTGCATATCTGTCTTGCCTTCGGGGTTGACGTTCTATACGTTTACGGCGTAACGCGCAAATTACGGTTTACCGTTAATGGAAAAGATAGCCGCGATGCGCGAAAAATTTGGGGCGTAATAATGCGAAAAGACAGTCCGCTTGCCGAAAAAGAATATATCGTGCCCGAAGATTTATGGGATAAGCCGATTATACGCTCGCGTCAGTCGATAGGAAAAAACCAAATTGGCGAATGGTTTCAAAAAAGCGAGGAAGAACTGAATATTGTTGCTACGGGAAATCTTTTGTATAATATGTCTTTGCTTGTGGAAGAAGGTATCGGGTATGCGGTCGGCTTGGATAAAATATTAAACACGACGGGCAATTCGAATTTATGTTTCCGTCCGCTTTATCCGGAACTTATATCGCATCTCGATATTGCGTGGAAGAAGTATCAGGTGTTCCCAAAGTGCGCTGAAATCTTTTTGAAACGCCTGCAAGAAAACATATAAATAATTCTATAAATTTTCCACAAAATGTTTTCCGCAACGCCACTTTTACAGACATTGCCAACAATCAATAAAAATCGGTAAAAGTTATTAAAAAGTTGAAAACACGGTATTTTATGGGTTATCGGACTGATTTTCGGCAAGTATGTTTCAAAATGATAGGTAACGGTCGAAGGGATAAGTCAAGTTTGTGAACTTGGAAACCTTTGATGTGTAACTGTCCGAAGGGGGGCAAATCCCTTTGCCTCCGCCCAAGCATAAAATGGGCGGATTTTCAGCCCATTTCCTTTTTTTTGTTCTACTCTTTATTTGTGATAATATTCCCAAGTGCGGCTTTGTTTATCATGGACAATATTATCGTCGATAATTGTTTGGGGTAATACAATATTTTGCCACTAAATTTGCCCCTAAATTTCGCCGAAAAACTTATTAAACTCAAAATTTGTGGTTAAATGTCCCTAAATAACAGCAAAAAAGCACCGTTTTTACGGTGCTTTTGGTTAATATGGTCTGAGTGACTGGACTTGAACCAGCGACCCCAAGACCCCCAGTCTTGTGCGCTACCAAACTGCGCTACACCCAGATGCCTACATATAATACTACATTTTTTGAAAAATTGCAACAACTTGAAATCACATTTTCGTTTAATATTAGGTATTGATCGAGATTTATCTACTATTATCGGTTATTATATATTGTGTCTCGGGCAAAGCAGATGTTTTGCGTAAACGCTATTGGCTGCGATATAACTTTGCATATGCCCTTGTTCCTCGATTTAACAGGCTGCGGTTGACGTATTAAACTTTTCGTCGCACAGTGTTCTGTGTTTTTGTTTGGCTAATAGCTTTTAGCGCGGTTTTGGCGAGTGCTATTCCTTATGTATTGTCTTTGATTATTATTGTCTAATTTATAATCGCGCAATTCAATCGTAAATTACTTATAAGGGGCGCGCGCTTCGTCGTCGGCTATTATTTGCAGATACTTGTCAAGCCGTAAAAAATCGTTTATAATTATGCTGCAAAATCAAGTATTCGTCTTATACGCTGCTTTTACACGAATAAGTAATGGGGGGGGGCAATGTCTAACAGAAAGAAATCTTCATTGTCAATTATAGTCGTACTTTTGATGATTTTCGGCTTTATTTTGTCTGCTTGCGCCGAACGGCACGTTCACAAATTCGATAAGAATTGGACCGCAAGCGAGACCGAACACTGGCACAAGTGCCTGGGCGATAAATGTAACGGGGTCTCGGAAAAAGGTGCGCACGATTTCGGCGGCGAGTACTTGTACAACGGTTACAGTCATTTTAAGCGCTGTAAGGTTTGCAACGTTCTCGGACAAATGTCCGCGCACGAAGTGCAAAAATGGACGGTCGATTCCGAGCCCACGTACAAAGCGGAAGGATCGAAACACGGGTTATGTCAAACGTGCGGCGCATACGTTCAGCAAAGTATACCGGTTTTGAATTGCTCGCACGAGTATGACCTGCAATTCGATAATGATTATCATTGGAAGGAATGTCCCGTTTGCGGAGACGAAACCGCCAAGGAACAACATGTCGTTTCAAGTTGGAGTGTTATTGAGCCTGCAACCGAAAACACGGAAGGCAAGAAGCGGGGCGTTTGCTCTGAATGCAGCGCTACCGTTACGCGCGTTATCCCGGTTTTGGGACACAAACACAGTTATTCGGACAATTTGAGCAGCGACGATTACAACCATTGGCGCGCTTGCGCCTGCGGAGACAAGACGGAAGTTATGCCGCACAGCAAAAACTGGATAGTCGATACGCCCGCAACGGTGAACTCCAAGGGAAGCAAGCATCAAGAATGCGCTTTTTGCAACAAAACGTTCCCCGCGGTGGAAATAAAAGAACTGACATCCGAAATACGTACGGTGGATTTTTACGCTATCAACGATTTTCACGGCGAAACTACGAAAATGGCGCAGGTGGCGGGATATATGAATTCGTGCAAAAATGATAATCCCAATACTGTCCTTATCAATTCCGGCGATATGTTTCAAGGCTCGATGGAATCTAATTCCAACTACGGCAAGTTGCTGTCCGACTGTATGACGGCAACGGACTTCGACGCGTTTACGTTTGGAAATCACGAGTTCGACTGGGGCTTGGACAATCTCAAAAACCTTGCAGGCAACAGTACTGTACCGTTCCTTGGCGCAAATATTTACAATTGGAATCCGCAAACGAAGGAGTTCGGCGATTTTGCTTCGGATTTGGCGCGGGAGTACGTAATAAAAACGTTGGATAACGGCTTGAAGGTGGGCGTAATAGGCGTTATCGGCAAGGACCAAATAACGTCCATCTCGTCCAATCTGGTGCAAACAATCGGCTTTAAGGATCCGCTGCCGATAATCAAAGGGTTAGCAACCGAGCTTCGCGGTGAAAAGGGATGCGACGTCGTTGTTGTCTCGGCGCACGCGGGACCGCAAGGTCTTGTGGGCGAGAAAGAAAGCAACGAATGTCCGTCTTCCGCGGGCGGTCTGGAAGACTATGTCGACGCGGTATTCTGCGCGCACACTCATCGCGCCCAGAATTGGATTGTTGACGGTATACCCTTCATTCAGGGCGGACACAACGGAAGCGACGTTTCCAATATACGGCTATCCGTCGACGCTAACGGCAACGTTACTTGCGAAACTCGTCAAAATATACAGTACAGCCAAAGTTGGGATAATCTGTATGTTGCAAGCCAGCTTATCAATAATTCCAACGATAAGATTAAGGACGAAGCGGCGGAAGTATTGGCGCGCTTTTCCAATAGCTTTTCCAGTTCGCCCGATCTTCCGCGGTTGGTTTGCCGTGCCATTGCGGAATACGCCGTATCTAAGGGGCATAACGATATTGTATTGGCAATGACCAACAACGCGCGGTCGGATATGTCTTCGGGAAATATTACCTATTCCAAGCTATATCAATCGCTGCCCTTTGATAACGTTGTGTACGTTGCAAAGGTAAAGGGCGAAGACATTATAAAAGAAGCGAGTTATTCCGGTAATTCCATTTGGCGTGTTAACGGGGCGGCTATAGAAAACGACAAGTATTACAAAATTGCCGTTATAGATTACTTGCTGTATCATCAAAATTCCAACCGCTATTACGACTATTTCCCGTCGGCGTTTACCAGCGGATTCGAACCTGTTGCTTTGACGCATCCCGATTACGCAATGTACAACTATCGGTTTATTACGCGCGACTTTTTGCGGGCGAATAAAAATATTAACGAAAGCGATTATTTGCTCGACAGCAATTATAATAACTCCGCGCTTTTAACACAGACGGTTACGCTTGACGGTTCGTCCGGCGGAGAGGTTGTCTTACCGTCGGACAAGGGAACGATAGACAATCCGTATACCGTTGCGGAGGCTATAGCCGTAGCGTCTCGGTCTACGCAAAGCAACGCCGCTTCGGGGTATGTTCGCGGAACAATAGAAACGATTGGCAATAGCGGCTTGAACAGCGGCAAAAACGGCGACTTTACGTATTTTTATCTGTCTGATTCGACCGACAGTATATATGTTTACAGACTGGCAATGGCGGACAATGCTACGGCGGATATCAATTGGACGGAAGCGAATATGCCCAAGAACGGGGACGAGATATTACTTTACGCCAAGGGAATGTACGTATATAACGGCAGTCCGCAGATAGGCTATTGCTACTGCGTCGAGCTGAATGGAAGCGCGCCCGACTAACGTTGTATTATAAAGAATTGTTTTGCGTTTTTGCGAAACAATTCTTTTATTTTTTGTGGACGAAAGCGTTTGTTGTTTTGATTTTCAAGACTTACTCCTTTGCCCGCGCGATGCCGATAGATAGACGTTAATATAACAAGTCGATAATCTCTTAATATCAATATCAATTGACGTATTCGGCGCGTAGATATAATATAAAAAATACTTTTTCAGTTTTACAAAATAATTCTCAAATTGTATGGACAAACGGTGTGAGTTTATGATATAATCAACCAGTAACGGTATGCAATTTTGCCGTTTTTACATGACTCGTATTTATTCGCATTGCGTCGTCTGTGTTGCATGGCGATACCATAATTTGTTTTTGACTTTATTTTTTATATTATAATCGACTCGATAAAAATTAGGAGGCGATAGGGCGTATGCTAAAGCTAATAGGGTTTATAAATGAGTTGAAACCGGTAGATATCGTGTTTTTTATTATTTGTGTAGCGATTGTCGCTATAGGCATAGGGGTATATTTTTTAATACCTGTCTTTAATAAAAAGCAATATCAAGAGCAGCGCGATAACTTACGTAAGCGCGAAGAAGCGTTCAAATCCAATTATACAGCCAATTCTGTCAGTTCTAAGGAAACCGAAGAAGAGCCAGCTCAATTGACGAGCGATGATAACGGTAATAGTAAATAATATATGAAAAAATCCGTCTTTCCCAAAATTATTTACTATTTGTTTACTTTCGCTTTGGGATTGTTGTTGGCTTTTACTCTGCCGTACTACTTCATGTTTTACGAAGTTCCGCTTGACGATATGGAACGCTATCTTACCGAAAGGCAGTATGACAAAGCGATGGAACTTGTCGGCGGTTATTTTAACCGAGTCCCAGTGTTTCAACGGGATTTTGATTACGGCGGCGGCATAGTCTTGTTTGAAGCGGTAACCCCGGTGTATAATTCCGGTGAAAAGGATGACGAAACCAAGGACGAGGCCAAACTTCACAAGGTGTACGGCGGATTTATTTACGGCTTAAAAGGTGCGTATAACGTGTCTGGCGAAGACAATAACCGAACTAAGCTTGTGGTGACCGATTTGTCTGGGCTGCATCATACGATAGATTTGTTGGATATTGATATGGACGGCAACGGCGTCAAGGAAGATATCGGCTCTCTCTCCCAAAACGGATTTATTTATCTTGATTTGGATCAAGACACGCTTGGAACGGTAGCCGCGTTGCAGTTTTACGATGCAAGCGGAGCGGTGTTCATGCAGATTGACGCGCTCGACTTGAAGTATGAAGAAACGTTTTTTACCGATATAAACGAATTTTTCGAAGAATACAATCGCGATTATGCGTCGGACAAGCTTAAAGATTTGGATAAAGCGTTCAGAGAAAAGAACGAAAATTATGCAATAAGCTCTTTTGGAGATACGCAGAAGAAAGCAGACAAAAAAGCCGCAGTGGTAGTGGTTGTTTATTTTGTCGTGATTTACATAATAGCCGATTTTTTGGTGGGTAGACATTATATTATAAGGTTTTTCAAGTGGGTCTATTCCAAAACGCCGAGAGGCAAAGCAAGGGCGTTAAAGCGTGCGCAAAATAAGGAGGCGTTCGGACACGATTATTATAGTCAGGTCACCTTGTCGTTAGACGTGTCGGAGATTGAAGATTTCTCCGAAAGCGTGCAGGTGCGTTATACAAATACCGACTCGGAATTGACGTTCGAACTTCTAAAAGAAAACAATTACACCGCAATAGAACGCGTCAAGGCGGGAACGTATGTTAACGCTTGGATAGACCTAAACAGGGATTTCGCGCCCGTCGATATGCCGGAAAACTTGATTGTCGAAGGCTATAAAATGAGCGTCACAATAAAAATAATAAAGCGAAAGGAAGAAAACGTATGAAAATTACCATTCAAAACTTGACCAAAACCTTCCCCAGTAGAAACAAAAAGGAAAAGAAGGAAAATAAAGGCGGCGTTACGGCAGTTAACGATATGTGTATCGAGATTCCTTCGGGTAAACTCGTTGGACTTTTGGGACCGTCGGGTTGCGGCAAATCCACAACGTTATTTATGTTGTCGGGATTGGAACAGCCTACATCGGGCAAAATTTTCTTCGACGATCAAGACGTTACTACTCTTGCCGCAGAAAGACGCGGTATCGGACTTGTATTTCAAAACTATGCGCTTTATCCGCATATGACGGTAGAACAGAACATAATGTTCCCGCTTGTCAATATGCGCATTCCCAAGGCGGAAGCGCAAGCAAGAGCGTTGGATACCGCCCGTTTGGTACAAATTGAAGATCTTATGGCGCGTAAGCCCAGCGAACTGTCCGGCGGACAGCAGCAGCGTGTGGCCATTGCGCGCGCGCTTGTAAAGATGCCCAACGTTTTGTTGTTGGACGAGCCGTTGTCTAATTTGGATGCGCGTTTGCGCCTTCAAACACGCGAAGAAATAAAGCGTATTCAGCGCGAAACCGGCATAACAACCGTGTTTGTTACGCATGACCAAGAAGAAGCCATGTCTATTTGCGATACGATGGTTGTTATGAAATTGGGCGTTGTGCAGCAAATAGGCGCCCCGCAAGATATTTACGATGACCCTGCCAACTTGTTTGTCGCCAACTTCTTGGGAACTCCGCCCATCAATATATTCAAGGGCGAGATTAGAAAAGGTAAGGTTTATATAGGTAAGGAGGCTGTTGCAACCACCGAGATTGCCGATCAGCCCGTATACGTCGGCATACGCCCGGAGGGCTTTATATATGACGCAAAGGGCGCTCTTACGTTGGAGACGGATCACATAGAAGTTATGGGACGCGACAAATCTATCGTATCCCGTCACGAATCGTCTACAAAACCGACAATCCGTTCCATTGTCGATTCCGACGTGGCGCTTCCCAAGGGCGCAGCAAAACTTACGTTTAACGTCAAACCGAACAAATTGTTCTTATTCAACGCTGAAACGGAAGAGAGGTTAATATAATGGCGAAAACGAAGAAAACATCGGTTGAACCAAGCGAAGAAAAAGTCACATTGGAAGAAGCTGCGATTGTCGCCGAAGAAATGCCCGTTACGGCTGCAGATGAAGTTGCGGAGCAACCGGCGGCTGCCGAAGAAACGGCGGCTTCTTTCGGCGATAAGGTCAAAGCATTCGGCGGCAAAATCAAAGAGTTTTTTGTCGGAGTCGGAGTAAAAACCAAAGACTTTTTCGGAAATCTTTTCAAAAAGGATAAAAAGACGAAGGAAGAAAAGCTTGGCGAAATGGCAGTTGTCGCTGCGGCTTCGGACGGACAAATCGAGACTGTCGTCGCGACGTCGTTATTGGAAAGCAAGCTTTCCGCCAAGGAAAAATTCGGCCGCTTTTGCCGTTCGCAGTCCGGTTGGCTGTTTGTTTTGCCTGCCGTGATTTTAATGGCAGTCTTTACGTTTTGGCCCATTCTCAGCGCGTTTATCAATGCATTCAAGCAAAATTACAGTACGCTTACTGGCAAGTATGACGGTTGGGGCTTCGAAAACTTTATTCGCGTGTTAAAGGGCGACACGGGTACGGGCGGAGCCACGTTTATTCAATGCTTGGTCAATACAATGGTATTTACTTTTATTTCGGTACCGTTGTCGACGCTTTTGGCGTTGCTTATATCAGTCGCGCTTAATTCCATTAAGCCGTTGCAAAAGGCGTATCAGACAATTTACTTTTTGCCGTATCTAACCAACTCTTTGGCAATGGGCGCTGTTTTCGCAACATTTTTTGCCGTAATAGGTACGACAAAAAATACGGAAAATGTCGGCATTGTAAATCAGGTTTTGCAAGGGTTGGGGCTGTTGCCGAACGAAACGTTTATTAACTGGTTGGGCACGTCGTCTCCCAAATGGGTTATCAGTGCCAATCTAACTATTCCTTGGGCGAAATACATTGTCGTAATTATTTACGAAGTGTGGTCCGGATTGCCGTTTAAGATTTTGATTTTGTTTAGCGCCTTGCAAAGCGTTAATAAGCAGTATTATGACGCTGCGAAAATCGACGGTGCGTCTAAAAACACGGTTTTGTGGAAGATAACCACCCCGATGATTTCCCCGATGATTTCCTACCTGTTGGTAACGGGAATTATGGGCGGAATGAAACAATATTCTGCTATAGTGGGTCTGTTCGGTGAGCAGATGGGTATTGACTACGATATGGGCACGATGGTCGGTTATATTTACCGTTATATCGAAGACGGTCATATGGGCTATGCGTTTGCGGGATCTTTGATTTTGTTTGCAATTATTATGATCATAACCGCGATTAACCGTCGCATAAGCAGTAAAAAAGTAAGTTATTAGGAGGTGCGGTATTATGGCTAAGAAAAAGACAGAAACTACTAATAACTTAGAAGTAGAACAAATTATAACGGAAATGCCTGTGGAGGCTTCTGCAACCGAGATGCCCAAGACTGTCACGTTGGATGTGTCTACGGATTTCGACGTGGAAAGACAGCGTAAGAAACAGCGCGCAGCAAAAATCACTCAAAACGTTTTCGTGTATATTTTCTTGACGATTTGCGCTGTGTTGGCATTTTTGCCCTTTTATTGGATGGTTATATCGTCTCTTAAAACCGAACCGGAGTATCGTCAATCCAATCCTACGTTTTTCCCGCATACCTTTCAGTGGAAAAACTATCCTGCGGTGCTTGCTCAATCTGATAACAACGGCAGTAATTTTTGGCAAATTCTATTAAATACGCTTGTCGTCGGTTTCTTTTCCACTACAATCGGCGTATTTGTTACTGTTCTGACGGCATATGCTTTGGCTCGTATGAATTTCAAAGGGAAGAACGCATTGTTTGCGTTAATGTTGGCGACAATGATGATTCCCGGTGAAATGTACACTCTAACCAATTATTTGACCGTTTCGGCAATGGATTGGCAGGATACGTTCACGGTAATGATCGTTCCGTTCCTTGTAAGCGTCTACTATATTTATCTTTTGCGTAATAACTTTATGCAAATACCCAACTCGCTTTATCAGGCGGCGAAGGTTGACGGGTTGTCCGACTTCGGCTACCTTGTCAAGGTAATGATTCCGTTGACCGCTCCTACGCTCGTATCTATTACATTGCTTAAATTTATCGGGACGTGGAACTCTTATATTTGGCCGAGACTTATCAATACTTCAAGTTGGCAAATGATAACGAACTGGGTAACTCGCGGATTTTCCGATAAGGATATTATGTATCCCAATAAATTCGGAGACAGTATTTATTCGTCGGAATCGTTAACAACGCTCAAAATGGCAGCGGTATGTATGGTTTCTTTGCCGTTGTTTATACTCTTTATCTTCTGCCGTAAGTACATTATGCGCGGAGTATCCAAGAGCGGCACTAAGGGCTAAGCCCGTTTATCCAACGTAATTACCTGCGTCGCAAGACGAAGTTAATTAAAATAATATGAAGGAGAAAATTATGAAAAAACTCATCACAAGTGTTCTTGTAATCGTTTTGTTGTTGAGTTGCAGTGTGGTAATTTTTGCCGCGTGCGACACGACGGATTATGACCGTACGATTATATTCTATTCGCAGCAAAACGACAAATTACAAGCAATTACCGCTACGGCAATCGCTAATTTCGAAGCCAAGTATCCCGGCTGGAAGGTTAGACACGACGTTATATCCAACGGCTATAACGGTATAAGAACAAAGGTTGTTCAAGACCTTCAAGGTAAAAAACAACCCGACTTGGCGTATTGCTACCCCGATCACGTTGCTTTGTACATGCAAACAGAAAAGGTTATCGACCTTAAGAACCTGATCAATTCCGCAGAAACCGTAAAAGATGCCAACGGCAATGACGTTCGTATTGGTTTTACGACGAACGAAATTGCTAATTTTGTAGAAGCTTATTACAACGAAGGTTTAGCCACCAACTTTACGGATTACGACAGATACGGTTACGAAGAAGACGCAATGTTGGTTCTTCCGTTTGTTAAGTCGACGGAATTGTTGTTCTACAACAAGACCGCTTTGGATGACGCAGGCCTTAAACCCGCGAAAACTTGGGATGAGTTGTGGCAGCAAGCGCCTATCTTGGCTCAAAAATATACCAAGGCTACCGTTCTTGGATATGACAGCGAAGCAAACTGGTTTATTACCGAATCCGAAAGACAAGGTTGGGGCTATACCAGTGTTAACAAGGACAAGCATTATTTGTTCGATAACGAAAATGTAATCCAATGGCTTGACGATGTAATTGCAACGAATGCGGATAAGGGCTATATTACGACGCAACAAATTTACGGCAACTATACTTCCAACTTGTTTAAGATGGGTGTTGTCGATAAAAAAGGCTCTACCAATACGGACGATTGGGAACAACTTGGCGGAGCGATTTACTGCGTAGGCTCTTCCGGTGGAGCTACCAACCAAGAAACCAACAACTTCGAGTGGGATGTTACCACGCTGCCCGCAAGCGTTACGGCTAACGGACAAAGCGACAAGTGCATTTCTCAAGGACCGTCTCTTGTAATGCTCAATTGCGACAGAGCGCAGAATCCCGACGAAAAAGCAAAAATGACGTTCTTGTTTATGAAAGAACTTCTTTCTCCGCAAATTCAAGCGGCGGTTTCTATGGAACAGGGTTACGCGCCTTCGATTAAGGGCGTTGAAGCCGTTGTGCCTGCGTATGCCGAGTTCTTGGCGAAAGCGGATGAGAGAAATATCAAGGCAATGGCAGTCAAGCTCACAAAGGAACTTGCGGATGCGGGCAAATTATTTACTTCTCCGTGCTTTGTCGGATCTTCCACGGCGCGTGACCAAGTGGGCAATGCCCTGCAGTATGTTATTGAACAATCCAAAGACGGCGCTTCCGCCGTTAAAGACGCGTTAAAGAACTGCGGCGGCAATAACAGTAAATAGTAGTAGGCGGACAAATTAAATGAAACGGACATTTAGCATATTTCTGCTTTTAGTGTTGGCGGCATCGTGCTTCAGTTTGATTGCTTGCAATAAAGTTGCCGACAATACGGAGTATTACGACTCAATAACCAAAACTCTCAAACTTTCCAAGTCATACGACGGCAAATCGTTTTTATCCGACGGAATAGGCAAAGCTATAGTCGAAAGATATACCGACGGCGATACGACGCAGTTTAGGCTGGCGCAGGGCGATGTTGTCAGTATTCGCTATTATCAAATTGACACTCCCGAAAGCACAGGCGGAGTTGAGAAATGGGGTAAAGCGGCGGCAAACTTTGTAAAAAAACAGCTTAGCGTTTCCGGCACTGAGATTGTATTGGAAGCTACTGCCGACAAAGCGGAAAAAGATAGCTACGGAACACGGTATCTCGGTTACGTGTGGTATAAGCATCCCGACGGTCAGTTTAAGAACTTGAATCTTGAAATTGTCGAAAACGGTTTTTCCGACAACACGGGCTTGAATACTTCTAAATATCCGTATTACTCGTATTTTGAAAAGGCTCAAAGTTTTGCCAGAAAAATACAGCTCCGCATCTATTCCGAGTTGGACGACCCACTGTTCACGGAAGATCCGATGGATATTACTCTGAAAGAGTTTTCGGCATTTGAACGCGAATTTGTCCCCGGCGACGAAAAAAAAGGCAACAAGGAAGCCAACTTGGATTTGTATAATCCCGAATCCGAGTCCGGCGGAAAAGTCCGTATCGAAGCGTGTTTGACAAGCTTATATGTCAGCAACAGCGATACGCACACCTATACGGCCTCTGCGTACGATGCCCAAACGGGCGAAACGTACACTCTAAACGTGTATACTATGTACGGCAATGCATCGGCGTCCGAATTGAAGGTCGGACATCTGTATACGATAATCGGCGACATCCAATTGTACTACGGCAAATTCCAGTTATCGGGCATTAAGTATAGCGAAGTTCTTCCCATCAAGAACGGTACGACGCTTAAACAAAGCAACTACTATTTGACGTTTGATTCGTCGGTTAAATGGATAAAACAATATTCGGCAACGCTTTACAGCGACGTTACCGTAACCGAAGTTTCCGCCGTCGACAACGGATCGCTAACCTTCAAGGCTACGTCAAAACAAGCCAAATACGGCGGCTTCAAAGATGACGACGTCACCTTTACCTTTACCGTTGCCGTACCTGTCGGTTACAACAACGCGATAGCGGTCGGTTCTGTTCTTGCTTTGCGCGGCTATCAATTTGTGGTAAATTCCGGCGAAATAACAGTAACAAATTACTCTGATATTACAATTAAATAATTATAAGGAGAAATAAAATGAAAAAAAGACTTTTAGCGTCCTTATTAGTGGCAGTAATGGTGTTGGCGGCTGTAAGTATGGTTGCCTGCCAAAAGACTTCACCTATATACGGTTACCCATTCGATAAGGATACGCAAGCCGTTTACGACGAGTTTGTACTTCCTAAGTATCTCGGAGCGGATATGTCGGATCCCACCGACAGTAAAAACGGCGTGTTGGTATCTTGGACTTCCAGCGACGCGGCAATCAAGTTGACGGAACGCGATACCGACTATCTTGCCGAGCCCGTATTCCCCGAAACGGGTACAAAGACGGTTACGTTGACGCTCACTCACGGCAAGGAATCCCGCGAGTTTACCGTTAAAGTAAACGCCATTGACGTTGAAGACATTGCAAGTAAGTACACGTTCGACAAGCGTAATGCTACGGTGTCCGCAGATTTTGCGTTAGAACAAGAAGCGACATATAAGGGAAAAACAGCGACTATCGCTTGGAGTATTAAAACAGGTAGTAGCGCAACAATCAGTTCAGATAATAAAAAATGTGTTGTAGAACCGAAAGAAGAACCCGAAAAGGTTACTCTTACCGCCACGTTCTCGTTCGCCGGTCATACTGCAAAACGTAATTACACCATTACGGTTGCAAAGGCCAGTCCGCATATAGTTTCCGTTGATAATTGGTACAGTCAACAATCCGGCGTTACAATGGATATATCCGGTTACATTCTTGCGGTTGCCGAGGCTTATCCCGTATTTGCAGACACCGGTTATATATCTTTCTACCTTTTGGATGAAGACAGACAAGCTTCCTACTATATTTATCGTGCGGAATTAGGCACCGGTCAAGAAGCGTTTGCTGCGAAGTTTGTTCCCGGCACATACGTTAGTATTACTGCCGCTCAAAACGCCTATTACAAGGGTGTTTACGAGACGGGACAAGGCAAAGTAAAGAAGAGCATGATTACTCTCGGCGGAAAAGAAGCTCTTGATATGACAAAGCTCGAGCCTTACGCAATAGATAACGATCTGTTTGCGGAAGCGAAAGCGGGCGACGATATGCTCGGTTCTAAGATTTCTTTCCGTAATCAAAGCAACATCGTATCTCTTACCAATTGGACGGTAGATAAGGTTGTAACGTCGGCGGATTTCGCTGCGGACAAGCAAGACGGTTTGAATTATCAATTGCTCAAACTCAAGAAAAACGACGTTACAGTTACTGTTGGTCTGAGTAAATACCTTCAGGGAGTTTATACTCACAAAAATCAAGACGCCATAACCGATTCCGATACGGTTGTCAAGGGTATCAGCGATATCAAGACAAAGTTCAAGGCGGGCGACGTCGTCAGCGTAACGGGTATGTTCTCCTATTCGACCGATAACGGCGGATATCAAATCTATCCGTTCAGCGCGGAAGACGTGAAGGCAGGAACTGCCGACGCTGCGGGAACTACCTACGAAGGAACAACCGTGGGCGAAACGCTGAAAGCTATAGCTACAGCTGTAACTACGCAAAAGATGAATTCTCTCATTACTGCAAATAAGGAGTTTACGCTTACTGCCGGCTCGGCTAACGCTGTTGTGACGTATTCGCTTTGCTCCGATTCGGCAACGGTCACCATCAACGACAACAAGATTACGGTAAATCCGGGAAGAAAAGAAACCGTATATCTCAAGGCGAATGTCAAGGTCGGCGACTATGAAGCATGGATGCTTATACCTGTATCAAGCGAAGGTAAGACCGATGCGGAAATGATTGCTTCCGAAAAAGGCGTTTTGGCAACTGTTATCGGAGACATTTCGAAAGTCGGCGAAACCGTATTGCCCATCAAGGGAAAAACTTACGAAACGGTCACCTTTAGCAATTGGAGTCTCAAGGAAGTATCTGAGTTTGCTACGGTAAGCGAAGGAAAGCTTGTTGTTACCAAGCTTCCCTCTGCAGATACCACAATTACTTTGACTGCGGATATTGCTTGCGGAGCGGTTACAGGCGAAAAAGTCGAAGTGACTATTAAAATTCTCAAAGAGAAATTTAAGAAAGTGAGCGTCGCGGAGCTACAAACGGGCAAAGCGTATGTTCTTGTTATGGAACAGACAAATGCTAAGAAAACAGTATTCGCAACCGGCGTATTTGATGGCTACTATGGAGCGTCTTCTGAAGATATAACCAAGGCGGCGCAGGTGTATCTTGAGAGCGCAGAAGGCGGCTATAAAATTTCTTTCGGCAACGGCGCCGACAAGAAGTATCTCGGTTTTGCAACTTATAAAGACGGAACGAAGAATAGATATAATCTTACTATTGGCGGAAAAATCGGCGGATCTACAGACGGCGCAGACATTCCTTCGACTGCTACAAACGTAAACAAAGGTGAGATTTGGACTATAACGGAAGAAAAGATGTCCGTAACGGCAGGAAGCAGCACCAATAGTCTTGGTACAAGTAGTTCTGACACTCATACTACGTTCAGCTTGAGCAATAGCAAAAAAATGTTCTTTGCGTATCTTGCCGAAGTAATTGAATAAATCTGTTTTTCATAATTTTTCTCAAACGATATACAAACAACCGCAGCCTTAGGGCGGCGGTTGTTTTGCTTTTGTGTACAACGATACTCTGCCAAGCGTCGCCATATTCATTGTGTCGCTTCAACCAAGCAATGCAAAGCATAGCGCGTGGAGAAGTTCGGCGAAGAGAAAACATGCTATTTATGTCCTTGGCTAAGCGACAGCAGTAGCGAACGCCGCGGGGCAGTAGTAACTGTATATAAAAGTAAGCGCTTTGGTATTTGGCAAAACTTCAATGCGAAGTGTTTCGATTAAACGAGCGAAA
Organism: uncultured Clostridia bacterium; assembly: GCA_947570215.1. Taxonomy (GTDB): domain Bacteria; phylum Bacillota; class Clostridia; order Christensenellales; family CAG-314; genus Fimimonas. The sequence continues at coordinate 5,880 of CANOTO010000011.1, read as the reverse complement.
CAAACGTATGGTACGCTTTTTTTGAATACGCAAACGCGTCAAGTAATAAAAATATTGCAAAAATTAAAAAATAATTGCCGAATTTTTCTTTGCGCTGTTGAAATCGAAGTTTTAAGGTGCTATAATATATTGGTAAGAACGGCAGGTAGGCAATTGCATCGTGTTGTTTTTCGCTATTTAATATATAAGGGGTTTGTGGTATGAAAAGGAAGCTTTCTCTTGCTGTAGCGCTGATTCTCGTAATCACGGCTTGCTGCGCGGTACTGTCCGCGTGCGCCAAGATAGACGCTTATTTCCTTGAAACAATGCGCGACGACATTCGCGACAAAACGGAAATATGCGGACAAACTAAGGCTCAAACGTATGTAACCAACGCCAACTTTACTCTTCCGTCGTCCGTCAAGTGCTTGGACGAAAAGGACAAGGAATATGTTGCCAACATAACTTGGACGGTTGTGGGCGGCAGCGGCAGTGTTACAATCGGAGACAAAACGGCGGACGGCTACCCTGTAACGGTTCCCGCGCAGGGAGATTCCGACATAACCTACGTACTTATTGCCACCCTTGCGGACGCCAAAAACAAGCCCTACAAGGATGCCGACGACCAACCCTACACGGTAGAATTTTCTTGCAAGGTTGCAGCCAAGGGAACGGGCGGAAATCAAGGCGGTAACACAGGCGGTAACACGGGCACAACCAAAACCCCGCTGGAACAAATAAAGGAAGCAAGCGTGTCCGCTCCGACTGCGGGAACGAACTATCTGTTGGTTATGTATCAGGGAAAGCAAGCCAAGACCTTATATGTTACCGGCGAGCAGAAAACAGGCACAGAAACGTTTCTTATCACGACGGCGGATAAAGCGTCCGCAGGAATCGTTACGGCAGAATCGGCAAACGGCGGCTTTTATTTGAAGGTGACCAAGAGCGGCGGTTCGTCTCAATATCTTTCGTTATACAATAATACTGAAAAAAAGAAAGTCAATGTAAAATTGGTGGACGACGCGGCAAGCGCGACAGTTTGGACGACCAATGCCGCCAAGATACTAATCGGACAATTTGAGAATAAGAGCTACAGCTTGGGCACGTACAATAATTACGACACTATCGGAGCCGTTGACGACGAACGATACTCTGCTCAATACGATACGGACGAATATGTAACCCGTCTTATTCCCGCAGGTACAACAATCGGCGGCGACAGCGGCAATACGGGCAATATCGGCGGCGATTCCGGTAACCAAGGTAATCAAGGCGGCAGCACAACGGGCGGAGAATTGACTGCTACGCTTACGGTTTCTTCCGAAGCGGAACTGAGAGCGGCGTTAACGCGCGGTGCAAACACTAACGTCTACAAGGGCAACGGTATTGAGATAAGTAATGGCTGTGATACCGACCCACTTAATCCCGGTTTAGATCAAAGCGGTCAGGCAATTGCAGTATGGAAAGAGATGCGTTTTTATGCGAATTCTTCCTTTACAATCAAGTACGGCTCTGCAATGACGAAAATCGTCATTACCTTTACGAACGACAAATTAACCGATGCCGGTCAAGTCACAGTCAGCGGAGCGACGGCTACGCTTTCCGGCAAGCAGTTGATATTGACGTTTAATTCTCCCGTAACCGAAATCAAGGTACAAACTACCAAGCAAATTCGCGCTACGGTAGTGGAAGTTTATTGCTGATTAAACAAAGTGAATTTAGATATAAAAAAGAAGGGTCTACTGCCCTTCTTTTTTGGGTTATAATAATGTAAATATTTTTTCGCCGATTTTGCCTTGTCATTTCGATCGAAGCTGAGAGATTTATGCGAGTTTACAAGTCGCACGCTTTTTACTTGTTCAATCTTTTCAGCTTTTCAAACGCTTGCGCGTCGTCGCGCTTAACGGACAGCGGCATTATGCTGACGTATCCGTTCATTGTGGCGTCGGTGTCCAACTCCAAGTTTGTTCCGTATTCGTAAACGGAGTATCCCTGCTGGTCGAACAGTCCATCGGCCGTTTTTACGAATTCGTCGGTAAAATATGCTCCGCCTTGACGGCATACTTGTATTCCTTTGTATTCCGCCGAAGGAAAGTTGACGTTGTATATTTTGTTGTACTTAAACAAATCGTTGCGAACAATGTATTCGTATACTTCGTCTATATGCGCCCGCGCAGGCTCGAAGTTATTCCATTCGGTGGAAAACGCTATACCGCAGGTATCGCGCAGCGCCGCTTCGAAAATTGCGGCTACCGTTCCGCTGTATAATATGTCTTCGCCTATGTTGAAACCGTTGTTAACTCCGGAAAGTATAATATCGTATTTACGGTTGAGTCCCAACGTTGCATATCTTACGCAATCTACGGGGGTTGAGTCCACGGCGTACGCTACTACGCCGTCCATCAGACGCACTTCCCGTATTTCGATGGGATTATGCACCGTTATGGCGTGGCTTTTTGCGCTTTGCTGCGTTTTGGGCGCGCATACGGTTACGTCGCCCAGTTTTTTAGCCCATTCGGCAAGCAGTCGAATACCTTCCGCCTGTATGCCGTCGTCGTTTGTAACAAGTATTTTCATAGCCATCCTTTATTGGTTGCTTTGTATTCGGCAATCATTTCGTCCGCGTCGCGTACCATTGGCGCAATTTCTTCGGCTGCGTGCAGAGTTGCTCCGCAGGTGCAGGCGTGACCTCCGCCGCCGTATTTTTCCGCAAGCTTGTTTATTGTCATAAAACGGCTGCGCAGCCGTACTCGAATGGAGCCGTCGGGCATATCTATAAACGCCAATTGCACCAGACACCCCTTGATTCCTTTTAGGAAAGAAATAGCTTCGCAAGCCTGTTCGGACGTCAAATCGAACTGTTGCTGCATTGCCTTGTCTACGTACAGGTATACAACGCCGTTATCCGTCACTTGCATTTTTTCGAATACATAGGACTGAAACTTGAGATAGGCGAAGTCTTCCAAATACAGGTTAGAAAATAACGTTTCGGTATCTATGCCGAAGTCAAGCAGCATACCCGCAAGACGCATCGTGTCCCCGTTTGTGGTTTCGTAGCGGAAGCGTCCGCTGTCCGTCACCATTCCCGTGTAAATATATGTGGCGGCAAGCTTGTCAAGCGTCAATTCTTCGCGGAAAGTATAATAGAAGTAAGCTATCATCTCGCTTGCCGACGAACGCCAGTCTTCTATCCAGCACAGGTCGCCGTAGGGCTTTATGTCGATGTGGTGGTCGATTTTTATGATTTCCTTGGCAAGGCTATAATGGCTGTTGGACATTCTGTCTTCCGTGGCGGTGTCGATAACAATAAGCAGCGCGTCGCGGTATAACTCGGGGTCGATATGTTCGTCGTCCTTGCCGAGAAACGCCAAGTAGTCGCTGCCGTCGTTTGTTTGCAGGTGTATTTCCTTGTTGGGAAACGTCAGGCGAAGCATACGTGCAAGACCCTTGGTTGAGCCGATAGCGTCGCCGTCGGGGCGCATATGGCGCGTGATTATTATGCGGTCGTATTGTTTGATTTTGTCGAATACCGCTCTCATTGTAGTAATTTGTTCGGTCATATCCGTCTCCGTATTTAAGTATTACAAATTTTACGCTTGCAGTTTGTCTAAGTCCGCAAGCATTTCCATTGCCGTTTCAAGGTTCGAGACGGTAGCTCCGCTGGCTTTTGCGTGGCCGCCGCCGCCGTATTTAACGGCGATAGGGTTAATGTTGTATTTCTTCGAACGCAGTTCGCACAAAACGCCGTTATCCGTTTCGGTAAAGTTGACCCAAGTGTCTACTCCCTTTATGTCCGACATTACGCCTACCATACCGCGCGACACGGTAAATTCGTCTGCGCCGGATTTTTTCAATTCGTCGTTAGTGGTAATTATGTAAGCAACGTTGCCGGCGGTAAAGCGTATTTTAAGTACGTAACTTGCGCGCAGTTTTATCATATCGAAATCGTCTGCGTACAGGTCGGCGTACATTTTGTTAGTATCGAAGCCGAAACTTACAAGCTCGGCGGCTATGCGGAAGGTGCGCGCGTTGGTCGAGTCGTATCGAAACCGTCCGCTGTCTGTGACCATTCCGCAAAATAACGATTTTGCCGCCAACGTATTAAGTTTCAGTCCGACGTTCAGCGCGAAATCGGCCACAAGTCCGCAGCAGCTTTCAAAGGACGTGTCAATTATTTCCGTATCGGTAAACTTTTCGCAAAAAATGTGGTGGTCGAAGCGCAGCGTCGCGGCGGCGGCGGTAAAACGTCCGTCCGAAACCATTTTCGCAACGGACGTGTCCAATACTATCGCAAGCGCGCCGTTATAAGCTTCGTTCGGTATTTCGTTAGGTGTCCAGCCTTCCATAAAGCGATACCTGCCCGCGTCGTCGCCCACAATGTAAACGTTTTTGTCGGGGAAATTATTTACTATTATTTGTTGCAATCCGACTTGACTGCCGATAGCGTCGCCGTCGGGGCTTGCGTGACGGTGAATAATTATCGTATTGTATTTTTTTATTAGTTCCAACGCCTGTGTGTACATTATTTGCCGCCTTTTGTAATTTAGTTTAGGGACTATATAGTTTATCACATTTGTATCCGTTAGTCAACTGCAAGATTTCGCCGTTACAAATGTGTTGCGTATATAAATTGTTTTTTACACTGCGTATCGGTGTTGACATTTCGGCTTAGTAGTTTATACGGTATGTAAATTATAAGTTTACATTTGTTATTGCGTAGTGTATAATTACTGTATGAACTACCGTTACGAACAATCGGGAAATACCGTTTCGGACACGCTGTCACTTACCGAGTGGCGCGAAGACTGCGCAATCGTTCGCGTGAGATTCGGGAACGGACAGATTATTATCGACGGCGACAAGCATTCGGCGCGCGACGGAGATTACTTTGTGTTGCGCCCGTTCGTATTGTATTCTTTTCATTCCGACGGTAATCCGTTTGCTGCGGAGCTGTTCGTTTTCAACGCGCGTTCGCTTGCAGGCAGCGGCGGCGAGTACGACATTGGAGATTTTTTGCATTTTATCAACGAAAAGAACGTCCCTTGCGCGGTTTCGGCTTCAACGGAATGGTACGAAGCTTTCGACGGCGTTGCGGACAAGCTATTCCGAGACGCCGATGAGCAAACAAAGACGAAAGCGCTGTACGAAACGTTGTCGCTGTTGTACGACAAACGGTTTGTTGCGGCGGAGTTTAACGTGACGGAAGAAAAACAGCGCTATGCCGTAAAAACAATTCTCGACGTTATTCGTTCGGAGTATGACAAGACGATTGGCGTATCCCGCGTCGCGCAAACGATAGGGTACGACGAATTTTACACCATGAAGCTGTTTAAGCGGTTTACGGGGCTTCCGTTGGTGGAATATATCAACCGCTACCGAATAAAGCTTGCGTGCGGGTTTTTGACGGCTAACTGCAAGGACATTTCCGAAATTGCTTACGAAACGGGCTTTTCCAACGTGTCGTATTTCAACCGTCAATTCAAGAGGCTTACGGGCGTTACGCCGTCGGTATACCGTTTGACGGCTGCGGGCAAATAAACTTTTGACAACAGCGCAGATAAATAGTATAATATAAATATCCCATGCTTCCGTAGTTAAATGGATATAACAGTCCCCTCCTAAGGGACAGTTATGGGTTCGATTCCCGTCGGGAGTACCATAAACGTCAAATATTTCGATTCGGTTACAGGTAAATAAAACAGAGCCGAAAGAGAACCCATAACGGGTTCGCTCAGCCGAGCAATCGCAGATTGCGACCGCCACGGAGCGTTAAAGCGAATAAAGCCGACGAATTTACAACAGCTGCTAAACGGTTAAATATTTGTCAAGCGGACATTGAGCGCAGTATTCCCGTCGGGAGTACCATAAACGTCAAATATTTCGATTCGGTTACAGGTAAAT
>CANOTO010000010.1 GCA_947570215.1 uncultured Clostridia bacterium | reverse complement strand
TATATCTTGCCATAAATATACCTCGCATATATTATAATTCATTACGCGGCGTAACAAGCAAGCATTTTTAAGTAATTTTCTCAAAATAATTTCTATTAGAATAAAAGACCGATAAGACAGTTACGCCTTATCGGTCTATCTCCATTAAATTACTGTTTATAATCGCAAGCGATTGCTTCGTAGCGTACAATCATTATATCACGAAAAATGAAAGAACGCAAACCATTGAATTTTGCGGGAAATATAAAACATATCTATATCTCACTATGCTACGAGTAGCATAATTCGTACACAAAAAAAGCAGAGAAAAGGCACAGCTTAACGCTATGCCTAAATCTTTTTATTTGCGTTTTATTAAATTCCCTATGGGAATTACTGTAACGGCGCGTCGTTTTATTTAACAGTCCTATATCTATTTGTTTGTACGGTTTGCTTTGATTTCTTCTAACTTAGCCTTGGCGTCCGCTTCCGCTTTCGTTAAAATTTCTTCCATCTGCTTCTTGGCGGAAGCCGTTTTTTCCAAAAGTTCCTGCTTCGTGCTTTCGATTTCGGCAAGCTCGTTTTCGTCCAAATCCTGTTCTATTTTAGCGAGAGTATCGCCCGCCTTGGCTTCCATTTGCTTAGCTATCGCGCGTACTTCGTCGGAAGTAATCTTACCGTCCTGCAATATTGCGGCAATGTTATTGCACATATCCGTAAGGTCCGCAAAAACTGTCTCCGCAATTTCCTTTACGCTGTCCGGCAAAGCGTTTACGATTTTGTCTATTCCTTCCGAAATACTCTCTATTTGGGGAGCATACTTTTCCGCAGCTTCGGCAATTCTCGCCTGTAATTCGTCATCTATCGTATCAAGCGCGGCGTTAAGCTTGGTCTTGATTTCTTCCAAATCTGCGGCGGCCTGACTATTCTTAAACGTTTTGTCGGCATAAGCGTATATGCTGTTAAGCGTTATGTTGCCGTCGGAATTTTTGAGATCGTCCGCCGTTACGTCGGAGCCGAACGCCTGCAAAACTGCGTTTATTTGCTCTTCGTTTTCAATAGTATATTCGTTTGCTTTTTCCACAAATACAAGCCCGTCGGCTACGGCGTTCAAAGCGCGCGCGCCCATTTTGTAAGATTGGTACATTGCTCCGAGATAGCAGCTGTCCAAATGCCGCAATTGTAATACGCTTTTGGCATAAAACGCGGTATATACGCCGTCCACTGCCATACCGACCGCTTGATCGTACGCCGATGAAGCTACGGACTTTGCTTTTTTATACGCTTCGGTTGCAAACGCTTCGGCTTTTTCGTGAGAAACGGATATTGCCTTGATAAGCTCAGCATTGTTCATTTCCGCTGCCGCTTCGATAGCAATACCGCCGTTTTCCGTCGCGGCAATAACTAATTTCAATTTGGACGGTGTCAAACCTTGGATAGCCGCGCTGTCGGGATACTGCGCCCTTAATTGTTCCAATCTGCGATTAAGCGAATAGGACGTTTCCGCACTGCACTTTAACGACAGATTAAGCTTTTCGGCGGACGCTTCTACCTGAGCATTTATTTTGTCATAAACCGTTTTGTCTTTACCGCTTCTATCGGAAGATACCGTAGCTTGAACCACAGTGTTATTCTCGTTGACGTAACCGAGTTCTTTTGCAAGCTCCAACACCTTAGCGGTTGCAACTTCTATATCCGCGCCGACGATACCTTCTTCGCCGTACAGCAATACTTGACCGTCTTCGTTGGCGCCGTGAACGGACAATACCTTGTTATTTTTGTCCAACGTAAACTCGACAGACGGGTTAATGTCCATAGAAACGAAGGTTTGCGCTTCGGCCTTTTTGTTGAAGTCGCACGCCGTCAGGGCAAAACAAGCCGTCAAAGCCATTGCCGTTATAAGAAACACTGATAATTTCTTTTTCATAAAACACGCTCCTTTGTTGTTTTTACGCATATTAAACAGCGCACAATACCGCTTTATTGCAATAATTCGGAAAAACTGCGGATTTTTACCGAGTGGCTTTCCAATACTCTCCAAGCGAGCCGTAGCGCTCAGCTATACCGTTTATATAACTTGCGTAATCGTCGGCGGTAATTTCTTGACGCGCCTGCTCATACGTTGCCTTATATTCGTCGATACGTTTGTTAAAATTGCGTTGCAGTATTTCAGTGGATTTGGCGACGAATTCCGTCACGTTAGACGGAAGCTTCATAAGCTCGCTAAGCTTTTCGTCAAGCACGCCGGATATTTCCATTATATCCGACAGCAAGGCAGAAAACGATTCTATTATACCGGCAGTCAATCCGTCCAACCAATCTTGTAATTCTTCGAGCGGAACGGGCAGATTGTCAAGCTTGGTATCCGCGGCTATTACCGCCCATTTGTCGGTAAATTCCACTCCATAGTTGTTCTTATATGCCGTTAAAGCCGCTTCCATTTCGTCCATAAGCGCGGAAAACTGCTGCGTGTAAGCCGCGACGGCATAGTACGACTTTACGCTCCAATAATCCTTTAATAAAAACGATGGGTTATCCGCGCTCTGTTCTATTGCTTCGTTAAGCCGTCTAATCGTTCTTACGTCCGCCGCGCTTTCTACGATTTTGTCGACGTTATCCTTTATGTGTACAAGCATAAATTCGTCGTAATCTCCGATTAGCTGTTTATATGACAACTGCAATTGCTCGGCAGACTTGTTTTCCGCGTTTCTTTCCAACGACAGCGTTTTGCCTTTGCCGACGGCTTCGATTATATCCGCCAACGAATCGCCGTGCGCAAATCCGCTTCGAGCCTTGTATTCCGCAAAATCTACCGATTCGGTTATCGCAACGGCGTATACGCCCTTATGCGTAAAGTAATTTTGCAATGCGCCGTTTATTCCGTCGAGAAGTTTATCCGAGCTGAAATCTTTACAGCCGCTCACTCTAACCGCGGAGCCCTCATTGGAAATATCCAAGTATCCGAGCTTAGCCGCGCAGTCTACGTAGTAGATTACCGCTTCGTCTATTTTCTTGCCTACGATATTTTCGCGCACTTCCGAAACGGACAGCACAACGTCCGCGTCTTCGTTAACAGCCATAACGCCCGTAACCAAGTCGCCGTCCGTAACAAAGCTGACGGCGGGATTGATTTCCACCGTGAACACACCCGCCGACGGCTTCTTGGGAACAAGCAAAACGGTGCCTACTATTGCCAGACACAGCAAAATCGCCGCAGCGGCGACAATCAACGCCTTGGAATTGTATCTCCGTTTTACCGCCACTCCGCAGTTGTTGATAACGTTGCCGTCGCGCGCAAGAATGGGCGCGGACTTTACTTCGTCGCTCAGCTTCGGAGTTATGCTATCAAGCTCGTTCAACCAAGATTTTTTCCAGTTTTTCACGCTTCCGCCCCCTTTAACGCCTGCTGCATTTTGTTTATACTTCGTTTGTATTTGGAAGTAACCGTACCCGTAGGCACGCCTGTCATTTTCGCTATTTCGCGGTGCTTGTATCCCCATAGAACGTGCAGCACGATTATCCGCCGTTCTTCTTCCGTTAAAACACGGTTCATAAGGTCGTTTATCTCGCCGGTAGATTCCCGTCGTTCGCTTGACGTTATCAAACCGTCTTTATATTCCGTAGTTTTACGCTTTTTAAGTTCGTTTAACGCGAGGTTCTTGGCAATTTGCAACAGCCACGCGCGGCCGTTCGTCCCAGATTGGTATTGACGGATATTGAGTTTAACGTTAAGATAAACCGTTTGCATAACGTCTTCGACGGCGGCGTAATTGTTGAGATAAGAATACAAAAAAGAAAATACTCCGCGTTTGGTCTGTTCGTAAAACTCTACGAACGCGTCGTTATCTCCGTCCGCTATCCGTGTAAGCAGTCTATCCGTTTGCTTTTCGTCCATAGTGACACCTTTTACCGTATATTAAACAAATGTTTTGGTTGTTTTGTTGCTGCTATCGTAAAAAAATGCGATCCGTAAACGCGTACGGACCGCACATTATGATACCGTCTTAAATATCTCGGTATAACCCCGATTGTATAAAACCGCTTAGGGCTCGCTTTACTTCCGCAAGATCTTCTCGGTAGGTTACGCCGTACCACTTGTCGGAATTACCGTACGCTTTTACCGTGGCGTACCGTGCCTGCAACGCGTCGAATATAAGCGTAGGTATAAGAAACTCGTCCTTGGATAAATCCGCCGTTTGCAAAAATTGCCGAAACTTGTTTTCCAAAAACGGAAATATATCGGGAGTAAGCCCCCACAAATTCATCGAAACGTCGGTATCGGGGCTAAAACGCTCGCCCGTTTGTTCGCACACGCACTTGTCGTTAATCTTAGCGGTTTCCGTTATTTTTACCAAATAGCCGTCGGATATACTGCATACGCCGCGAGTTACAGTGCCGTTTGCGCTCAGCGTGTTGCCCAGCTTGTAACTCGTCATAGCATACTGTCCTGCGCTCGCGCGGATTAAATGACGGTAAATTTCGTCAAAAGCGTGACTGCCGTAATAGTCGTCGGCGTTAATTATAGCAAAGGGCTCGTTAACAACGTTTTTACAGCACAGCACCGCGTGACCCGTACCAAACGGTTTAGTTCTCCCTTGCGGCAAAACGTCGGTGCTCTGCATTACGTACTCCACCGCAACCTTGCGCGCAATACGATTACCCACAAGCGTCTTGAAATCGCCCTCGATATCCTTGCGTATTATAAATACCACCCTATCGAAGCCCGCGCGCACAGCGTCGTATACGGAAAAATCCAACAGACATTTTCCGTCGGAAGTAACGGGTTCCATTTGCTTTAACCCGCCGAAACGGCTTCCCATTCCCGCAGCCATAACAACCAAAGTCGCGTTCATATTGTCTCCTTGCAAATATTTCATTATACGCCGCGAACGTACTTACTGTTCGGACGCGTCCGTAGACTGACTTGCCGCTTGCTGCGCTTTATCGGCGGACTGTTCGGACTTGTCGTCCTTCTTGCCGTTTACAGGCTCGCTGACCGTCAGACCTACCACTTCGTCTACAGGCAGCGAAAAAGCAATACCTTGTCCTTCTGTTTTGAGCCCTGCCGACTGGTAAAGCGCGTGCAGCACGGCGTCCTTGATGCCGTCCGTCACAAGAATCATAACTATTTCCTTATCGGGCTGTATAGTAATATGAAAAAACTGCTCCGCTTCCTTATTCGCCGTGCCGCGCGCGTGTATTACCGTACCTCCGCGCGCGCCTGCTTCCTTAGCCGCTTCCATAACCGTTTCGGAGAAGCCCGAATTAACTATGCACAATATCATTTGGTATTTGTCGTTCATTACTTGGTCTCCTTTACCGTTTCGCGGTTATTGCTCAAAAACCCGTAAATAAGCGTTCCTATTACGCTGGTTAACGGAACGGTCCAAGCCACGCCCTTGCCGTCTTTAATGCTGTTAAACTTGTCCCCGAGCGCGCTCAACAGGTCGGGGATTCTGTTTTCCTGAACTACGCTCAGAATCACTACCTTTTCCGAATCGCTAAGCCCCAACAGTTCCAACGTGCTTTCGTTAGCCGTGCCGCGCGCCATTACCACGCACTGCATATTTACGTCGAACGACTGAATAAAATCGATATAATATTCCGCTTTTCTGCGCCCGACAATGGTAACAAGCAGCTTGAGACGGTTGCTGGAAAGTGTGTTTTTGCCGCCCTGCTGTTTAGCCTTTACCTTGTTTCTTATCTCGGCAGCTTTCTTCGCCACGTTTTTAGTAGCGGCTTTAATAACGCTTTTTTCTGCGCTTTTCCTCGGTAATTTCGAGCCAAGATTTTTATTTGCCATAACGTGTTTCCTATTTGAAATAAATAATTTGTTCGTCGTCTGCGCTCAAAATGCGCTTCATCGTTATCTTGTGACGCACTTTTGCCGACGTTATCGCCTTAAATCCCAATATTTGAATGGTTATAAGCGGAGTCATGGCGACCATAGCAACTATGCCGAACGCATCAGTCATAATTCTCGACGTATCGCCGCCGTTTAACGCCGCGCAAGCGCCGATAGCGAATGGTAAAATAAAGCTTGAAGTCAGCGGTCCGCTTGCCACTCCGCCGGAGTCGAACGCTATAGCCGTATATAGCTTCGGAACAAAGAAGGACAATCCCAGCGAAATTAAGTAGCCCGGGATAAGATAGTATAATACCGAAAAACGGTATATCATACGAATAAGCGACAATCCGATGGAAGTACCGACCGCGACGGACAAAGCAATAAACATTTCCAATTTCTTTACTCCGCCGCCCGTAGCTTCGTAAACCTGCTTGTTCAAAACGTGCACCGCAGGTTCGGCAAGCACGACAACAAGCCCCAATACAAAACCCAATATTACCAAAAACGGCCTGTTGAAGGCGGCTATCTGCTGACCGAGCTTAAAGCCCACCGGCATAAACCCTACGGTTACGGCAACAAGAAATACCACCAAACCAACCAACGTATAGGACAACCCTACGCCTATTTGCAGCAGCTTTTTCTTGGGAAGCTTGAGTACGGTAAACTGTAGCACGAGAAAAAACGCAACGATAAGAGCCAATGCTTTGAGTACGTCAAGAAAATGCTCCAACAGCGTTTTCCAAATGTTTTCAAGCGCGCCGGACACGGAATAGTCGGGCAGCGTGTACTCCGGAACGCCGTCGGCGGTAAGCGCCAATATCATAACGGCAAGAATCGGTCCGATAGAGCAGAGCGCGATAAGTCCGAAGCTGTTTTCCGTAGAATTTCGTCCGCCGATAGTAGCGGAGATTCCGACGCCCAACGCCATAATAAACGGAACGGTAATCGGTCCCGTCGTTACGCCGCCGGAGTCGAAGGACAGCGGCAGAAAGTCGAGCTTACCTTTTTCCGCAAGCACCGCGCACAAAGCGAACAACGCCATGTAAAAAAACATAAGCATTGCGGAAAGATTCTTACGGAAAACTATTTTCAAAATAGACAGCACGAGAAACAGCCCCACGCCTACGCCTACCGTAACTATCAAAACCATACCGTTCATAACGGCATTGACCTGTTCCGCCAGCACCGACAAATCGGGCTCGGCAACGGTTATCAGCACGCCCATAACAAAGCATATCGAAACCAATACGCCCACCTTCTTGGACTTGGTAAGACCTACGCCTATCTGTTCGCCCATAGGCGACATTGCAATATCGGCGCCCAAGTTGAATAAGCCTATTCCGATTATAAGAAACACCGCCGATACGCCGAAGGTTAGCTGTTCCCGCCAAGTAAGCGGCTGACTGCCGCTCAAAGGAATAAATGACAGCGCAAGAACTATCACCGTAACCGGCAATACCGAAATAAGCGATTCTTTTAGCTTGGTAAATAACGCTTTGCCCATTGATTACTCCGACGTTCCGCATATAACGCGCAAATTAGTTTTATTACATATATATTAGCACAAATGCCAATTGCGCGCAAGTTTATAAAAAGCCGCTTCGGCAAAAAATATATTTTGTTCCGCTCTCAAAGCGGCGCGCCGCTCGTGGTGTTCGAAACAGAATACATATTGATATTACAAAGAAAAGAGCCGTCATCGATTGCATTTTACAGATAAAAATAGTATAATTTGTTTGTTGACAAAAAATGTTTCAACCGATTACATCTGTAAACATAAAAAGGAGATTAAAATGAAAACAGCCATACTTGTAGTGGATATGCTAAACGATTTCGTAACGGGCGCGTTAAAATGCGACCGCGGGCTTGCGATAGTCCCCAAAACAGCCCGACTGCTGGACGGCGCAAGAAAGGCGGGGATACCCGTAATATTCTGTAACGACGCTCACGTAAAAGGAATAGACCACGAATTGAATCTGTGGGGCGACCATGCCATTGCGGGAACAAAAGGCGCGGAAGTTATTCCCGAGCTTCATTTGTGCGACAAGGATTACGTAGTTCCCAAACGCCGTTACAGCGGCTTCTTCCATACCGACCTTGACCTGTTGCTGCACGAACTCGGAGTGGATACCGTAGTTATGACCGGTCTGCACACCCATATGTGCGTAAGACACACCACCGCCGACGCTTACTGCTTGGGCTATAACATAGTTGTTGCCAAGGACGCAACGGATTGCTTTACGCAGGAAGACTACGACTACGGAATTCAATATCTTGTAGGCACCTACGGCGCGGAAATAACGGACGTTGACAGCCTGCTTGCTAAATGGGGAGTAAAATAACGCGGTATTTTTCGATAAATTATTGACAATCCGTCCGTAATCTAATATAAGGTAACCGATATTACCCCCCCCCGGTATTCGTCGCTATGTTAGCCGCAACGTTCGGCGTTTGCTGCGGACTCGGTTACGCTCTTGTATCCGCGTTATCGTAAAATATCTCCGATAATAACAATCCCGTCCCGACGGTTTAGTCGGGACGGGATTTTCTTAATAAACTTATCTGTAAATATATACCGGCTGAGTATGATCGCGCGTAGCGATTGCTTTCTCGAAATCTATTTCGTAACGGTGATAACGCGTAAATGTTTCCGCCTGCGTAACGGTTATTTCAACTATACGCATTTCGGGGTCGCGCTCGTCTACGTAGTCGTTGTAGTTCATAGAAAACTGCTTTTTGAGAAATTTGCGCAGTTCGGCGTTGGAAGCGTCCAACGGATGACCGAGCGAACGCGCGTTTCCGTAAATATTATGAGACGCATGGCACATCCCCACCCAAGAGCACTCGGCAATATCGCGCATAAGCGAATTGCTTGCCTTAGACAATACGTATACCTTGCCGTCGCGGTAGTACGCGTTTACTTCGCGAACGGTCACGCGGTTGTTTCGGCAGGAAGCAAGACTCATTTCCACAATATGACCGAAGTTGTCCCGCATAACTTCCAGCGCTCTGTTATAACAATTATCCATAATACGCACCTCTTAGTTTAAGTACTACTATTTTATCATTGTTAACGCTCAAAGTCAATATACATATTTCAATATCGTTATAATATTTTACAATTTAATGCCGAAACGCAATGCTTTCGCTTGTGTATCCGTCGCAAATCAGTTGTCCGACAAAAACGGTATTACTTAGATAGTCTCCCGTTACCGATTCTCCGAGAATTCCGCCGGCGGCAAACGCTCCGTATATATCGGCAGACACGTCGCAGTCTCGTACGACGTAGCCGCAAGCGTAATGCAAAGTGTACTTTGCAGGCTTCGGTTTTTTATTCTTTTAATTGTTGCCCCGTTGCTATGGTATAATTAAAAAAAACTACGACTGTCAACTTCAACATAAAACGGGGTTATCGATTGGCGATAACCCCGTTTTTAATTGTCATATCGCGTTTTACGCGTTAAGCTCGGCGAGCATTTCTTCAACGTCTACGCCGTGAACGGCCGCCGCTTCTTCCACCGTTTCCTGGTGAGCCATGAGACAATGAATGCAGCCCATCCCGTATCTGCCGAATACCTGAGCGGACTCGGGCTTAACCTGTAAAACTTCGACTATTTTCATATCCTTAGTTATCATAACGATATATCTCCTTTATAGTATTATCGACCGTATTATTGTACAACAAACGGTTTATTTTGGCAAGCGGTTAAACGGTCCGCGCAGCAGCTTGGGCAATAACTTAAAATCTAAATCCCAACCGCTTCCCAAATCGGGCAGCCAATTGTCCGACGTCAAAGCTACGGCGGCTATTATACCGGCAACTGCCGCAAGACAGACAAGCACCGTCACCAAAACCTTCCACGGAGAAACGGGCGCTTTGCCGCGTACACGAGCAACGCTCTTGTTATCGTCGCAAAACAAACCCGATACGTATTGCGAATACACTTTGCCGCGATACGTGCAATTAGCCACGTACACCGGCAACAGCATATACTTGAAGGAGCGTTGAACGACAACGGTATCAACCTTTAATCCGCCGTCATGGTCGGCGTCGTATTCGTCCATGATTCCTTTGTATATTTGCGAATCGACCTTGCTTTTTGCAATACCGTACGCTTCGTTCGGCTCGACTGTATAATTGTCTGCTACGTAGCCCTGCAAATACTCGTCGCCGTAAACGACGTATTTAGTTTGGTCGGTAAGCTCCAATCCGTCGAAATCATTAACGGAAATATGGTTATTACCGCTTACAAATATGTCATCGAAAGACCGTTCCACTACTCCGTCCACGTCAAACCACTTGACATACGTTTCGGTGCGAGTCTTGCCGTTATAGCGCACGGTTCGGGTACAGGTCCTGCCGAGCCTGCCGTAATAATGACTGCTGGTAACAAAATCGAACGTCCACGCCGGCGTATAAACTCCCGTGATGCTGCACGCCTTGCCATTGCGACGGAAGGAATTGGGCGCATAAGCTTTGCGGCGTTTCCATCTGCCCAACTGCCGCTCTGCGTCGTCACGCGTAAGCTCGAACGGCACCAGCGAATCGGGACGAACAAGACCCGTTTCATTTTCGTCTATTACCACGGGCGACGAACAGTACGGACAAGTCGTCGCAAGCGTCGTACGCGGCAAAACCGCGCTTGCGCCGCAGTTTTTACATCGATAGCAAGACACTTCGCTCTCGTTCCACTTGACATGTTCGAACAGCTCCGAAAACTCGCGTTCTACCACGTCGTCGCTTTTGAAAAATTCCGTCTCGCTTTTGCAATGATCGCAAGCCAAACGGCCGCTTGCGGGATTAAACCGCAGCGGCGCGCCGCAATTGGGGCATTTGCGCTGATGGGCTTTGCGTTGTACCTTGTTATCCCTTCGCATACAATCAGTTCAGCCTTTCCCCGCATTCGGGGCAGAACTTCCCGCCGCCCGCTTCCGCGCCGCAGCCGGGACATTTGCCTGACTGCTGCGCTCTTGTTCCGCAATTGGGACAAAACTTGGCAGTTCTCTTCATTCTCGCGCCGCACTCCGCGCAATACTTTTCGTCATCGGACTTCTTCTGCTCCGTTTGCTGAACGTTGTTCATCATGGCGCCCATTTGCCCGTTTACAAACGAACCCAAGCCCATACCGATTACCGTACCGGTTCCGCCTTGATTCTTAGCCGCTTCACCGAGAGCGTCAGCAGCTTTCTTTTGCGCGTAAACGCCCATCTTGTCGGACAAAATGCCCAAGCTCGTGCGTTCGTCGAGAGCTTTTTCCACCGTCTCGGGGAAGCTGATATTAACAACGGTAAAGGCGGTTATTTCCAGCCCCAACTCCGCAAACCTACCGCGGGCGTTATCGCGTATCATATCGCCGAACTCCGAATAGTTCATAGCCATATCCAACGCCGAGATTTTGCTTTCCGCAATCGTGTCGCTCATCTGCGAAACAAGCAAATTGGCAAGGTTCCCTTCGATATCCGTCAGCGTTACCAACCCGCGCGTACCGAACACTTCCTTCATAAAGGTTACGGCGTCCGTCACCCTAAACGCGTAGTTGCCGTAGGCGCGTAGGCGTATTGCGCCGAACTCGTTATCACGCATAGCCACGGGATTGCTCGTTCCCCACTTTCTGTCCAAAAACTGCTTGGTGTTTACAAAATACAAATCCGCCTTGAAACGGCTTTCCCCTTGATACCAGATACTGCCGATTCCGGAAAGAATGGGTAAATTCTTCGTGGTGAGCTTATATTTTCCCGGACCGAACACGTCGGCTATTTTACCCAAATGCACAAAAACCGCAATTTGAGATTCCCGCACGGTAAGCTGCGAGCCGCTCATTATTTCCTTGCCGTCCATAGGGAAGCGGTATACCAGCGTGTCGCGGCTGTCGTCCTTCCACTCCAATACTTTCCACATTTGCGATTTGAAAAATCCCATTTTCGTCATTCTCCTTTTTTCTTTGCGTAAATAACTGTTAAAACACCTACTTGCACGCATATAATAGAGTTAACGGACAAACCCGAGGTATCAACCCGTTTTGCGGTTTTATCCACTTAACATTATATAACAAAACGGACGTATTTGAAAGTATATGCGCTCAAAAAAATCCGAAATTTGCAGCAAGGAGTGTTATAATGTACAAATTAAACCGGCTTTTAGGCAAAACCGTTACCGATTCGGAAGGGAACAGTCTCGGCAAAATTACCGCAGTATCTTGGAGCAAACCGTTAAATTCGTGCGTAATTACAACTCACACGGGAAGATTCCGTCTGAATGCCGCCGCAAAAACCAGCGCAATAATAGCCGACGAGCGCGAAAGGCTTGACGGCGAAACGGATATACCGCCCATTACACCGAGTCAAGAAATTTACGACACCGACGGCAAATATCTCGGTAAAGTTGGCGATGCGGAATTCAACAACGCGGCAAAGCTGACAAGGGTTGTCGACACCGACGGCAAAACGTACCTGCGCGGAAGGATTTACGCAATTGGCGATATAATACTGATTAAAAAACCCAAGGAGAAAAAAACAAAAAAATCCCCGAAAACAAAAAGCGCAGCCGTTACCACCGAACCGATACCGAACGACGTTCGTCCGAGCACGTCCGCCACTGAAGAAAAAGACTCGGCGCGCTTTCCGATAAAACGCAGATACGGCGACTTTTCCTTCTTAATAGGCAAAACCGCAGACAAAAACATAACCAATTTCTACGGTGAAATTATGCTTAAACAAGGAGAAAAAATAACGCTCGACGCATTGCGCCAAGCAAAGCTGTCGGGCAAACTTATAGAGCTGTGCCTACACGCAAAATAATATCGCAAACATTCGTTTTTTTCAAGCAATAGGAATATTGCCGAGCTGTTTTAACTAAATACGAATTTTTTGTTGTTCTATGGAATATTTGCTTTGGGGGGGCGCCTTCATATAGCGTTGCACCGTTATTTCTTCATTACGATGACGGGCGGCGCGTGCCGTCACTAAAACAGTAATTTTTATATTATTACCGATAAATCGAGTTATCGGCTAATCATGATCAACGCCGCTTGCCAAACAGCCGGCGGCGTATTTGTACGGAATTTATTTTATCTTATTCCGTATTTTTTCTCAAGGGCAAGCATCGTTTCGTTTTTTATACCCTTGTCTTGCAGAAGAATTTCCAAACACTCTATGTAAGCGTATTTTTCGCCCATTACAAAGTCGTTTTCCACCGCTTCGTTCAATTCGTCCAAACATTCGAATATATGCGTTACCAAATCCATTTCGATTTACCTCCTTTTGTATATTTCGACAAAGTAACTGTCAAATATATATACCAAAGTCGACCAACAATTATTTCTCATCATTATGTACAAACCGAAAGTTGCCGTCTTGACAAAGAGCCGGGTTTGTATTGCTTGCTTACCGAATGCGCCAACACACCGTTAGCAACAAAGTAAGCATGGAAGTATTCTACTTCGAAGTTGCAGGTGATTTGGGGTGTGTCGTAGTATATTTTGACGAACGGATTGCACTTTCGCGCCAATGCTGTACATTTCTCCGTGGTTGTAAGTCCTTGAAGAATTAGCCGGAATGCTTACAGACCATGTGCCATCCAAACTGTCTCCGTTCGAGTATACGACAATACTTGCATTAACCGCGCAGGAATTGTTGTTTTGTATGTTACAAGATAAGTAATAACTGTTAGCATACGAATCGTAGGTGAACGAACCGGAAATATTAGGATAAGTTAAAGAAACTACAGTAGCTATTTCCGTAACGGAAATACTTACGTCGCCGGTTACCTCGATAACGGCATTGGCTGCAGATTGAGTAACCCCGTTGATTTTCCAAGTTACGGTATAACCTTGGCGTCCGGTTACCGTAATGTCCAAGTAGCACCCGTGAGTAATAGTGTCTCCGTTCGACAGTTGTTGAAGTACAGACGAGTACTCTGAACCTTTATAACCCACGGTTACCGTGCTGTGGCTGCCCTTGGATATATATAGCGTATACGGCTTGTTCCATCCGCACCGATAGTCTTCGCCTTGACAGACATTCAAACGAGTCAACTCGGTCGTCTTCCCATATTGTTCCACCAGGATTCTTTTAGGTTCGATACCGTTTATTTTTATCGACATAATTACCTCCTATAACTTTATAGTAAGGGTAGTACCGGATAAAACAAACGTACCGTCGAATCTGGCTTGTACTTCGTTGAGAACGTCCTCCTTTAAAGCGTCCATGGTCTGCTTGTTAAGCGGAGTGCCTTGCTCGGTCGGATTATCCGCAAGGATAATGTCGTAAGTCGTGCGCACTTTTGTTTGCACGTCTTCCAAAATAACTCTTCCCGGATTGGTTGCTTTTCTGTCTTTGAATTCCATAATTTTTTCTCCTTTATATTTATTTTTTTGTTTTAAATTAAAAGACGGCACAAAAATACTTTGTGTATCTCTATGCCGTCTTTACTGTCCTCGCTTTCGGGATCTTTTCTTGGCGTATTTTATAGATTTTATCGTCTAGCGTTTAATACTACATATCCGCTGTATTATACATACGCATCCATTCTATCAATAGATAATTTTACAATATCACCAAGCTGAATATCTCCAGGTAGATAACCATCCAATTTTATAATCAGCTCACCAATGCTTATAAGACTTTCCTCAATATTAATTATTTTCCCAATTAGATCATAAGAATAATAACTTTCGTCCGTCTTCTTAACATCGGGTTCTTCGTTGAGTTCGGTCATAATATTATCGGCACCGCACGTAGAAATTTTGCTGATTTTGTCTCCAACTTTAAGTTTACTAGAATAAATGGGCCAATAATAACACAAAATGTCAAATTTACCATCAGTGACGATAATGTCCATCTCGCCACTAAACTCATCATAAGACTTTATCATTTTAACATACATTCTATCCCCTCCTTATAAACCAAACAGATTAATTCCCATTTCTATCAATTTTTCAACACTACGAACTTCAAATGTAGCTGTATATTTGCCGTTCATACCAACAAAGGCATAATTCGCATGACCTTTATTTCCATAAAACTTGATATAACCAACGCTCACTTTGTCCTTATAAATATGTGTGACTTTTTGTCCATGTCGAATTACATATTTTGCATCTCGAACATACTCAGTTTTAGAGGCATACCCCAGTTCTCTACCATGATCTTCGAAATGACTTTGCAATTTATCAGCAGAGGCAAAATTGCCGTAATTAGAATAAGCAGAAATACCGCCAGCGATAGCACCAGATATGGAGCCAAACATAAACCCATCCGCAGCGCCGTTGGCAAAACCATCCCAAAATCCTTGATTGTTATGCGCGGAAACAAGGCCTTCAATAGTACCCGAAACAGCCGCTCCTGACACTGCACCAATTACCGCTCCTTTCAATGCGCCTGCGCAAACTGCGCCCGCCAAACCACCAGCCGCACCGCCAGTTGCTATGGTCGCGATTGTCAGTGCAACGATAACTATTAGTCCAATCCCTATTTTTATCCACTTGGGAACATTACGCCACCAGTCGCATATCTTTTCCCACCAAGTTTGCCCAGGATTATATGAAAAGTCCTCGGTCAATTCAACTGTTGTATGCGCGGTATAAGGACTGCCTGCAATAGCAAGATGATTGTAACACAGTGTACTGTTCCTGTCAATATGCCTTGAAGAATCTGCATTTTCTATTACGGTAGATACCGGGGCTGCGTCTACGTACATTCCCGTTTCGGGGTCGTAGTAACTTCCGTTTGCGTAGTAAAAACCTGTTTCCGAATCATAGAAAAATCCTTTCCATCTAAACGGGTTAATGTCGCCTGCACTGTTTATTTGTTCAATGATAGTACACTTTCCTAATGCGTCATATTCATACCGACAACATATTCCGCCACTTTCGGTACTTATTAACATAATAATGCTGCCTTGACTATCCTTTACGCATTCGTAATCGAACACATAATTATTTTCGATTCGGCGTATTCGTTTTAATCCTGTTTCGTCGTAGAAATAACGCAACTTGCAGTGGGCTCTGTCTTCGCCTAAAATCTTTCCGCCGTCAAGGTACATCCTTTCGCCTTTGGCGCTGCCGATAGCGGTCTTTTTGCATCTTATTCCGTCGGCATTATAACTGTAATTAACGTTGCCTGCCGACACCAATCTGCCTCCAACGTCGTATTTGTAGTGTGACGTTACACCGTTTACCGTTTTGGATATACGGTTGCCAAAATGGTCGTATGCGAACGTAGTAGAACTGTTTATTGAAACAAAGGGAATTATTGCGAATACTCGTTTTTGCGTATGCTGTATTGCGGTGTAAGAGCCTGTGAAGTAAACGAAATAGTAGAAGACGCCGACGATACAATCACTATTAAAAACGGTAAATTAAAGAACTACCAAAAGAATTATTACAGAACCGTACCGATGTTTCCGTTATACAAAGAGAACGTACGGGGCAAAGGATACCGCGTTGATGTCAAAAAATTATCGGTAGCGTTTACAAAATTTTGTCCCAATCATCAATTAAAGGACTTGCGACATACCTTTACGACAAGAGCAAGAGAGTGCGGAATTGACAATGAAATGGTCTCACTGTGGACAGGACACTCGCTCGGAAACATTACTGCCAGCGTGTACACACACTTCTCAATGGAGCATCAAAAGACTGCCGCCGAGAAGTTATTATATAAAGTATAGATTATATAATAAACAGTGCCTACTTAGTATTTGACAATGAGCAAAATAATCTATATAATAAAACTATAACGTTTTCCCCAATTTTGCCCCAATTTTTCAGCAAAATTGGGGAAAAAGCGACTTGAAAATGGTTAATAAAACCTAAAAATAGGCAAAGATAAGGGCACTTTAACACTAAAATGGTTAAAATACCCTAATTTTGGCGGAGAGAACAGGATTTGAACCTGCGGAGGCTGTTAACCTCGCACGCTTTCCAACCTATCTTCCGATTGCAATATACATTATTTTTAACGAAAAACGGCTTGAAAGAGCCTTTTTTGCTGTATTTATGTGTCAAGATTAGTGTCAAATTTGCCTATAATTCGGTCGATTTGCCGCGTTTCATATTCTGAAAGAATATGCTCGTAGCGATCCTTATGGTCTAACTTGCTATGTCCGAGCCATTTTGTTCGTAAATCGTCCGGAACGTCCATATCTTTTAGCATTGTTGCGTACGTGTGCCGCAAGCAATGAACGTCAATATCGTGTAAGCCTAAATTATCGAAAAGTGTACGAAACTCCTGCGTTATCCGAGACGGTTTCCACTCAAATAAAAAATCGCCGGTTCGCCGCATCGCTTCGAGCGCGTGTCTTAACGGCGGAAGTATCGGGAGCGTTCTAAACGCTTTTTTCGTTTTGAGGTCAACAAGCTGCCGTTTTTCGTTTACTTGGTAGCGGACTGTAATCGTTCCGTTTTTGGTATCTATATCGCTCCATCGCAACGCCAAAGCTTCGGAACGGCGCAGTCCTGCGTACAGGTAAACGTAAACGAGCGTTTCAAAGCGATTCCCCTTTATTGCGGCAAGCAGACGTTCCCGCTCTTCCGACGTCAAGGCTCTGCGCTCGGTGTAGTCGTGCTTAGTCTTTTCGACGCCCAACGTAGGATCTCGCTTGATTAGCCCTACTGCGTATGCTTTGGATATGCTTGCAACAAGAATATTGCCGGCAATTTCCCGTTGTCGCGGTAAAGTAATTCGATTGATTGTTTCCTGCAACGTAATTGTATCGATTAGATCCAAACGCATTTTACCGATACGCGGTAAGATATGCTTTCCTGCTGTATAATTGTAATTTTTAAGTGTATTCGGACGTAGCTTGGGACGTTTGTACAAATCGATCCATTTGCTGTACCATTCGGAATACGTAGGAATTTGCCGTTTTTCTTTCTTTTTTCCTTTGTAGCCGGCTAACGCTTTGCGCTGCGCTTCTTCTCGAGAACGTCCGTAAACGGAGTGCTGCTTTCCGTCTTCCGTTGTGTAGCGCGCTTGGAATCTGCCGTCTTTGCGCGGTTTGTGGTCTACAGATATACCTTTGATGTTTAGTTTTGTCAAATTTACTTCCTTCGACTTGCATAGTTCCCGTAATTCAGTTGAAGGTGGTTGCTGTGTTTTGGGTGGGGCGTTATCGAACATAAGATTTTTTCTTAACGCTCCGATCGTTTGCCATAATGCTTTAATGTTAGTTGTTAAAGCATCTGCATAGTTAATGAGTTCCTGCAATATGAATTTTGTTTCCATAGTACCCGGCTCCTTTTTCCGGTACTACTATGGTAAGCCTAAAATCTATCTCGCGCGAAACTCTAAAAATCTAAGCATTTTTAGAGTTGTTTTGTATTCTTTTTATTTCCTTTGATAGCGTTTGAATAATATCTTCATTGGAATATATGAAAATAAAATTATGCTCTTTGTCTTTGCTATAAGTTAGTAGTTTATTTTTGGTTTTTTGTTCGTATTGTTCATTTAATAGTCCAAAATATTCAATGTATAGATTTAATGTTGGGACGTAAAAATCTGGCATATAAAAATTTCCGTCTTTTGTAGGATATTTTGGTTCATACGCGTGTGCATAATTGTGAAGATAAAGCCAATTATCTATTTCTACTTCGCCGTTAGAACGCACTTTATGTCCGTCATTACAACGTTTATTTGGCTGATTATTATCAGTAATCAATATGGTTTTCTTTATATTGGACATTGATTTTTTTAACAAATAAATATTTATTGGCAAGTGATTATAGAGTCCATCAAAGAAGAAATCATATTTTTGTATATAAGCCATTGCCACAATTTTTAACAAATCGATTGTTGTGATTTGATTATCATTGCAGAGTGTATTTATTAAATTGTCTGTTGCGGCATTAAGTATATAACTATTTACTGTTTGAAATAGACTATTGTCTTCAATTTCTTTATATATTTGTTTTTGTAAAGCATATTGCTTATTTCTGCAATTATTACAAATATATTCATAGTTATATCTTGGATTTCCGCATATTAAACATTTGTCTTTATTTTCTTCTTTCCAATGTTTATATGCGTCGAAGAATTGTTCGTCAAAATTGTATTCCATTATAAGACCCTTAATATACAAGTGCTTTTGCGAATCCGATTAGTTGATTTTTGTCTTGGAAAGACATTTTATTATACAACGACAATAATTCCTGTTGGTCTTGGGTAAGGTTTGCGTTTGTTTCGATTATGCCGACGTCGTTACTACGTCCGAGCAAATAATCCGTTGATACTTCAAAGTAGTCGGCAAGCTTGCAAAGCATATCTGCTGTTGGCTGTGATCCGCGTTTTACCCAACCGTCTATTGCGCCTTCGGTTATGCCTGTTGCGCGTATTAGTTTTGCTTTATTTAAGTCGTTTGTTTCCATTAGTTCTATTAAACGCTTTCCAAACATTGTTGATTTCCTTCATTTTTTGAAATAATTTTAACAAAAAATCATTTTATTTATTGACTTTCATTCAATAAAATGGTAAAATTCATTTTGCTGAATGATTATATTTGGCAAATCCGTGACACTACGGAAAAAAATACGACTTGCTTGCGTTGAGTGCTCCGGCGCAAGTTCCCGTTACGGGAAAGGAGCGAACCCTATGAATAGAAGCAAAAAAGAAATGGTACCGGTAGTAGATAGTTATTTTGAATTTTATTTGGAAGATATTGCTGTTGGTGCGTATTGCGTTGATAACGTTTTTGTTCCGGTAATTAGAGAATCGGATATGCTCACAGCAGGTACTATTTTTATGGTTAATAAAAATTCTGTACAGGTGGCTTTTCCGTCGGAAATAATTTGTGCCGTTAGTTCCAATGGCACAATATCGCGCGGAACTCGTACTTGGTTTATTTATGAGTGTGAGTATTACTCTCGTAGTAATAAAACGTTGTTAAAACAAAAATTTGCCGTTATTAAAGATTCATAATTTTTGTCTCAGTAAGTAAACAATCAGACGTTAAACTTGGTTTATCCGGTCAGGCGCTTTCCAAGCCATAAGAGCGCGAAACGCATGCGACGTTTAGCGGTAGAGTCGTAAAACATTACCGCCCCAACAGTCCGGGCGTTGGACTTCTATAGGGTTCAAATTGCGGACGAACGCCCCGTCCGCAGCTCGTAAAATTGACGTCCACCGGGTACGCAACTCGGAATAAATATTGAAGTCTCGGCAAACAACAAAAAATACCAAGTCCGAGCAAAGGAGAAACATTATGGCACTTAAAGGTAAATCTACGGTAACGCTTATCGGCAAAAATGCAGAATTGTCGAAGTCAAAGAAAATGTGTTACTTGTTTGTGGACGGTGAGAAAGACAAAAACACCGGTTTGTTTTTGAATTCTACCGCATTAACGTTTTGGACGGAAAAAGAGATAGCAGACGTTAAATTCGGACAACTATTTGAAATCACTTTTGAAGTAGTCGGCGAAAATATCGTTATACGCGACGCGGTTCCGTTGAAAACGGCGTAGGTTTGTAATAGCGGGCAGCAGAGAACTGTCCGCTATTTTCTTTTGGGGAGAAAGATTATGTATAAAACCGTAAGAAAACGTATGCCGGGATACTTCCGAGAAGTAACGCGAACTATTCTTATTTGCGACGGCTGCGGACGTAGAATCACTTACAGTTCGTCGCCGAAATTCGGGGAGCATTATTGTGAAAAATGCTACAAAAAGTTAAAGGAGCAGCAGAACAATGTTTCTACGTCTGACTGATAAACAAAACAATTTGCAACTAATAAACTGCGACCATATCGATATGGTTTACTTGGATAACGTCAAGGGACAGTCCGTTACAAAAGTATGTTTAACTTGCGGCTTCTGTATGTTAGCGCAGGAAACCGTATCGGAAATATCTTTATTGCTGCAAGCAGCAAACAAAGTAATAAAGTAAACGTCGCCGTGTGCGATTACGAGCAGAACTCTTTTTGAATTTCTAATCCAACGGGAACGCTCCCGTGGAAATAAAATTAAAAGGAGAATGTAACACTATGGCAAAATGGAAAAAACTTCGCGACCGTAAAGCGAAAGGTAAAAAGACGGGAGTTGTCGTCCAGAAAGTAGGAACGGACAAGCAAGTAACTTTGCTCAATCCGCACGGCAAATACGGTAAGGCAACCGAAGAACTCAAACGCGGTGTTCACTTAACCAATGAAGGCGAAGTGAAATGCGATACTAAAACCGGGGAAATTATGCAGTTAACAGAAACGGAAAAAGCATTCCGCAACGGTTACCGTTCAGCAATAATTGATACGGCAAAAGCGCATAACGCGAAAAACGGTAAAAAGAATAATTCAGGGGGTGCGTTCTGATGAGCAGAAGCTTACGAGTACACGAAAAGAAAGATACGGTCAAATGGTGGCTTGCCGGCATTGCTATTGTTCTAATAATGACAATACTCGGATGGTTTCTTGCTGCCGTTATCAAAGACACTAACCCGATATGTTTGTTCAAGCACCACTACGGCGAAGATAACAAGTGCACTCGCTGCGGAGCGGAAAAGCCTACGGACGAGACAGATTCGCCCGTTACCGCAATAGATAACAACGGCAACATTTTAACTTCCGGCGAAGTATACGCTATGCCCAAGGGTATAGCGTTCGCTTCCGCCAATTCCGTAGCTGCCGCATCAGATAGTTCCGTAACGATTAAAGCAACCGTTACTCCGGCAAACGCAACAAACACTACTCTTAATTGGATGGTCGAATGGGTATCCGATACGTCCGAATTTGCAACCGGCAAAACCGCAACGGATTACGTTACAGTAACACAGAATGCAGCGGATAATCATACGGCAACAATTACGTGTTTGCTACCGTTCGGCGAGCAGATACGCGTCAAAGCTACTGCTCAATCCAACCCTAATGCATCGGCGAGCTGCACGGTAGACTATATTAAAAAAGTAACCGGCATTAAGTCTTTCGACGTAGTGGAAGGTTTTTCTTTTACTACTAATACTTGCACGTACGAAGCGGAAACTACGCCGTATACGATTGACGCTGAAACGGTAATATCGATAGATTCCATTCACTTGTTTGACCTATTTGCAACGGATATGTTTCCGGACAAATTCAAGGCGTATTGCGAAGAGATTGGCGAGTCTTTTGACGACAGTTTTTATGACGACTTCGGGCAAATGTTCGTCAATGAAGATTTTTCTATTAGTAAATCGGATTGGACGTTCGACGCGTCTACAATGAAGTTGACGTTTGCATACAACAGTTTTTCCGCATTGTTTTTACAATTTTATGGTTACAACGGTATTCAAGAGCTACACGAAGCAGATCCCGTTTTTGACGGAGCATATTATAAGCTTCTTCAAGATTTTCCGTATTCTCCCGAAATTGACGTTACCGTTAAAACCGTATTAAACGATACGGTAATATCGAGCGTAACAAAAGTGTTTTCTGTCAACGTGGATCTGTCGAAGTTTGTTATCGAAGTATCCAACGTTTCGTTATCTCAAAACGGAGTTCGGTTTTAGGCGGTGAGTTATGAGCAAAGCAGTAAAAGTCATAGCGGTTATTGTTTTCTTGATACTGCTTGGAATTGCCGGGTTGGGCATATATTTTGCGTACAAGTATTCCGACGGATTTAAGACTACGCCGAAGTCTTTTTATTTGGAAATAAACGGTAAACGTTATTTCGAAAACACCGACGGACTAATATATCTAGTGTTTTTTAAGGGCGTTTCGCAAAAAGAAATTGCAAGGAAAGAGAACGTTTCCAAAGCTGCAATAACAATACGTATACAGCGAATTTTGAAAAAATTAAAAAAACTTTTAGATTAGGGGCTTAACTTTTACGTTTTTCAAGGCTACTAATTGGAAGGACTTTTTACAAAGGGTTTTTAACTAAGAGTTAATTTATTTAACTCATCAAAATAGCGTGGAGAATAATAATCTTTTAAAAATAAATCTTCTTCGTTTTGAGCAGATACATATTTATCATATATTTTAGGATCATATAAGCCATCTCTTACTTTAATATCAATAAGATTGGTATCTTCTTCTTCACAATCTATATTTTCTGCATAAGCAGTATTCTTACTTATTATTTCAAACTCAAATACATTGATATAGGTAAAACAAAATATTAATAATACTAGTACACTGCAAGCTTTCTTTAACATATTATCCTCCAAAGTTAAAAGAATTTAAAAGATTTTTTGAAATTGTATCCATTGTCTCACGATTTGCCGTTTCTTTTATTTTGCCAACGTAAATTAAATTTTCACCGCTATAAATATTCAATATTAATCGACCGTCTTTATTGAATATTTTTCCGTCGTTTTCTGTAATCTTGTATTCAAGATTCTCCATTTGCGTTTTGTCATCAAAAGCCAAACATTTTCCTTCTACCCTATAATTATCATCTCCTTTATAAGTTATATTGACATACATCGTTTGATAACCGAAAACAATATCGAATTTACCTGCTTGATAATCCGAATATTCAACTCCTTCTGACAAGAAAGTGTATTCAAATTTGAATGATTGATCTTTGTCGTTTGGAACAAAATATCGCTCGGTATTATATTGAATAAAAACATTATAAAACGTTTCGTATTCTTCATAATTACTAAAAACATATTCTCCGCGAATACGATCATTTTCCCCGCCGACCTCTTTATCCTGATTTGACGGATCTTTACAACTTGCTAATAATATCGTAACGCATAAAATAAGTATTAAAAGAAAAATTAAGATATGTTTGCGCATTTTTATTCCTCCTTTAAATATATTATACGACAGGCAATAATTTTTTTCAATGCTTTTTCAAAAAAACAAAATATATTTTATTTTATTTCGATATAATAAATACTTTATGAGTATCGACAAGTTTGTGTTAGAAAAATCTCTTATTATAATTAAAGTAAATATTAGACTAGGTAAGAATATTAACACAAAAATAGCCGAGAACGTAAGTTCCCGGCTATTCGTTTTTACATGTTAAGTTTTAAGTATGTTGTTAAATTGTATAAAATTTATCTCCGACTTTCAAAGTCTTGCCCGTTCCTGTCTCCGTCTTGCTCGGTTTGCCTTTCGCCACCGCCCGTATAATACAACTGTCATTATTCGGGCTGGCTTTTGTTAGGTTTACTTCTTGTATCTTGTCGTAGTCGCTTATTGCAATCACTTCACAATTAGCGCAAGCAAGCATTGAGCCTAACTGCCAACGTTCTTGGAATTTGCCGTTGCTGTCAATAATAAAAGATATGTCTTCTTTCGGGTAATATCCCGTTGCTCTAAAATATTTAGTCATATTGTATTCTCCTTTAACTGTATATTGTAAAAAATAATAGTCGGTGCAGCATTAGGCTGCCTTTTGTATTTTCTTTAATTGTTTGTTGGCGAACGGCAGCCATTTTTTATTAACGTACTCTAAAACGCTGTCGTTAGGCTTATGGTCGTATTCGCCGTAACATTGTAATACCTTTTTGTTTTTGATTGAATATTCTACTGTTACAAACGGTATATCCGGTTCGTTTGCGTTCCGTATAAAGAATATTAAACTTTCTTCCCGTATAAATCGTTGGTCGTAGTTCATTCGTCCTACGCAATGATGGAGTATGTCCCCTTCGCGTACAAGGTCTTGCGGACTTTTTGCAATTACGGTAATAAAAGTATCTTCGTTGTATCTTTGTAACGGTAAATATTTTTCTGCAACGTCGGTAAATTTTTCATACAGTTTTTTGCGATCTTCTTCATCCTTTAACGCTTTGGCAGTACGGTATTCGTCTGTGCGAATATCGTGCCAATGACGGAAGTTATGAGGATAACGGTTCTTAGGTAAAGCCATATCTAATCCGAGATAAGTACACGCCTTTAAGTAATCCGAATATGACGAAAGATTTGAGTTCTGTTCGCTTAAATATTCCATAAGTTTTGTAACCTCTTTTTCGGTATTAAATACCTGCTTTATGTTCCTATACCCGTCTTGACGGTAAAACGACTTCTTTTCGGCTTCTAACTTTTGCACAGATTTAAGTTGTTTTCCCGTCTTGTATGCAATAAGTATTGTACCGACGTAATAATCTCCGTAATTTATTTCATTACGTTTTTGTACAAGCCATTTGCGGAAGGCTTTATCTTTTGCAACCTTTTTAAGTATTTGTACGCTTGTTGCGTATTTTGCCAAACCGAATTTTACAAGCATTTCCGCCTGCGGATACTTCTCGTATGTTCGCAGGTAATTAATTACGTCGTCATAGGGATACTGCATTATTGCGGAATACTTGTATTCGGTAAACTTATTAAGGTATTCCATATTGAGAATACAACATTGTATGTTAAAATACTTGTCGTCCTGCCAACCCCAATCTCCTTTATCGTACCATTTGCGGTTCTTTTGTAAGCCTTCTTCATGCCAACCAACCGAGTAGTTTCCCATAAAGTGTTGGACTATATCTTTAAGGAAGCATCTATCCGAGTGTATCCCGTGTACGACTACTTGCTTGCAGCGCCAACGCGGACTATCTAAGTTATTTTTACATGCAACGGTAACAAGCGTAAGTTCCCCGTCGTTTTTTGTTAGGTACGAGTAAAAGCGTGTATATCCCGTATGACGCAGGAAGTTTGTTTGCTCTGCTTTACGGATACGTTTTAATATATATTTCGGTATAGGTTTAATCTTTTCTATTAACATAATCTTCACCCCATAACGACTTGTCCGTCGAATAAATTGTAAAGTATCTCAAATAACTCTTTGTCTATGTTGGGTACTTTAATTTCGCCCGTAGTCTTATCTACATAATCTTCAAGATTGTTGAAATACTTGTTGTAATCGTCGGCAGACATTTTATCTATTTGCTCGTCCGTTTCTTCGTCTATTACAAGCCCTAATTCGTCGTCGGCAATAGCGTCTATCTTTTCCGCGTTCTCTTGTACAATATCTTCAAAATTCTTTTTAGGGTATTCTTTTAAGTCTTTATCCGAATGCATAAGTACAACGCTGTATTTTGTTCTCAATTTGGTTACGTAAACTTCTACCGCGTGATACGGTATACCGCACATTGGTACACGTCCCATAGATCCGCAATTCTTACTTGTTAAAGTTAAGTCTAATGCATTGCTTGCTTTCTCCGCCGATTCGCCTAACGCTTCGTAGAAATCTCCCAACCTGTAAAACAAAATACTGTCGGCATATTGCTTTTGTATAATCTCGTACTTGGCATAAAATAACTCCGCCTGACTGTATGCGCCTTGCGGAGTTTGTTTAGGTATCTCTATTGATTGTTGTCCCGTAACTTTGGGAGAAAGGGTGCTTACGACGTTCGCCTGCCCAGTGCCGGAAGGTGGAGTTTCGTCGTTTTCCTCGTCAATATCATCAACGTCGTCTTGTTCGGTTTCGGAGAAGTTCATATCGAAGATGGACACTTGACCGTCGTTCTTTTTCGTCTTGGAAATAACCTTTGTGCTTGTAACGGTTGTCTTATGTTGAACAGGCGTTACTTTCTTGTATTCCGTTCCGTCCTCGTTATATAAAATTCCTTCTATACTTTCTTCTTCGAAGTAGTGAATAGCCCAGCCGTAAACAATATCGTCGGACACGCAAGCGTACCGAGCATTCTTTTCTGCAAGTTTCTTTTATTACTGTCTTTTAAGTAACAGTTTTGAACAAGGTTTACATACTGCAGTAATTCTTTAATACTGCGCTTTTGCATATCTCGGTAAATTCCTGTATGAAATATAAATACTTGCGAACCGTATTCAAAGTCGTAAGTCTTATTGTTGTAGATTACTTTAAATTTAATGTTATCCATATTTAACTCCTTATCTAATTTCAATTATTCCGTTTGTGTATTCGTGAAATCCGTCGTATGAGAATTCTTCGCCGTAGCGTTTGTAGTCTATATAGTTATCTAACCAATCGGGTATATCTCTGTCGCCTTCGTGGATAAACTCATAGCCCAAGTCGTACCAATCGTAATCTTTCCATAGGTATATTCCCGTGTCCCAATTACTGCCGTACTGTTCTACTCGCCGTTCCCAATCGTCGTATGTTTCTATCTCGCAAAACGCTTCGAATATCTCATACTTATCTTTGCCGTCGATAACTCCTAAATGGAGTACAAGGTTATCTTGTTTAATAAACC
>CANOTO010000009.1 GCA_947570215.1 uncultured Clostridia bacterium | reverse complement strand
CAAAAGAACATAGCAGTCCACCATATACGTCCCTATTTTACTATATTTTGTTGACAGGGCGGCGGGTGGGCGGGTCGTTTCGCGTAAGCGACGATTTTTGGGCGTTTTTTTAGCCTAAAAAAACGGCTTCAAATAGCCTCTGAGATTGACTAAAAAGCGAAAAATATGCTAAAATAAAAAAAACGTTAAAATTTTGAATATTTTGTCGAAATTTGAAAGGAGAACAAATGTTTGAAAAGATGTCCGTAGAGCAGTACTGTCAATCGCTTGCAAGCAGCTCCCCTACTCCCGGCGGCGGAAGCGCGTTAGCGTTCGTGGGGGCGATTGCGTGTTCGCTTGTAGAAATGTCCGCATCCGTAACGCTTGCCAAGCCGCAGACTATAAACGGCGACGCGGACTACTTGACAATGGAGCTTGCTTCCATTACGCGCGCGCGTAAATGTCTGTACAAGCTGTCCGACGACGACGCGGAAGCATACGGCAACATAGTGTCGGCACGCAAGCTGCCAAAGGACACCGACGAACAAAGCAAACGGCGAACTGCGGAAATGCAAAAGGCTTTTCACAAGGCTACGCTTGTGCCGTTAGACGTAATGAACCTGTGCCGCGACGTATTGAAGCGCGCCGAAACGCGGGTACTGCCAAACCTGTCCAAATACATTGTATCCGACTGCGAAATAGGCATAAGCCTACTGAGAACGGTTATTAAATACTCGATTGAAAACGTTTACGCAAACACGGTGTTTATACGAGACGACAAATTGAAAAACAGCTTGGAAACTCAAGCGCGCGAAATTGTTGACAGCTTATAGATTGAAGCTTTACATAACAAAAGGCATTTTCCCGATACAGGAAAATGCCTTTTGATTTTGTCCGAAAACGGTTTTAACCGTATACGCGAGCGACTTGCGCAAGTACATCCGAATAATCGATATCCGATTGAAAGCCGCCGACCAATTCTATTTTGCCTACGTAAGCGGTTAAATACTTGTTAATTGCCGCCCTGATGGCGGATAACGTTTGACTGTTGTCCGAAGCAGACGGCAATGCGGACGTATCGGCGCAAACAACTGTGAGCTTTGTTAACTTCTTATCCGCGCCGACGGTTACCGTAACCGTCATACGCGCGTCCGCAAGGTTTATAGCATAGGCGACTATTTGCTTGATTTCGTCAGCAGAAAGTCCGCCCGAAAGCTGAGACAAAATACCGTACGCCGTTTGGTCGCGATACGTTACGACGAAGTTTTCCAGCAATTGACCCAAGCTTGCCGCGGTTAAAGGCTGTTCGCCTTCGGGTATAGGCAATTGCTTCAACGCCGCGTCCAACACTTCGGCAAAGGGCATCATTCTTACCGTTTTACTTGCTAACAATTGCCGTAACGTCATATCGGGCGTTAGAAAAAAGCCTTGTTGATATAAATATTCGTCAATACTGCCGTATTTACCGTCGGAAAAGTTGGCAACTGCAAAATCGGCTATTTTTACGATTCTGTCGACGGTTAATCCGTACGACGCAAGCTCGTCCAACGCGTTGCCGACGCTCATACACAGTAAATCGGCGTACAATGCGGGAATACCGTCGTAAAAGCCCTGCCGCCCTGCCGCTTCGTCCACCGCTTGGCATATTGTATACGAATACAGTCGGTCGTTTAACCGACGTAAAACGTCGAAGTCGAAACGATGCTCGCCCGCTTGAATATCGGGAAGCAAACCGTCGGCGTTATTGCGCAGGTAGCGCGCGATTTGAGCGAACAACAATGATTGTTCGTTAAGTTCGGCAGACAGTTTGTAAATGCCGTTGACATCCACACCCATCTTGGTCAAAAGCTCGTCAACCGTCACAAATAGAACGCGTTCGACTCCGTTTACTATGATTTTACCGTATACTACACCGTTAGCGGAAGCGAATTTTACGGTTTGACCGCTGCCGTCGGCGGTTGTAATCTCGCCGTAGCCGAGCAATTGCAAGTTGCCGTCCTTATCCGTTACAAAGCGTACCTGCGCGTTATCAAAGGTAACGCTGCCGTTATCGGTACGCAATGTGACGTCGCTTGCAGTCAAGGCGTAATTGCGCTCTGCCAAAAGCTTAACTGCGTCCGTTATTATAGCCGTAGCAGGCTGACGTACTCCGCAAACAGTGCAAACAAAATCGTCATACGTATGCAAAGCCTTGCCGAAAACTTCGTCGGTATGCTCGCAGGTTGCGGCGCGGTAATGATATTCGCCGTCTATCGTCCATTGACCGGAAAAAGTATGCTTATGCGTTACGTAGCCGCAAACGGCGCATTTGCCGTTAGCTATGCTGTGCGGAGCCTTGTCCGTCACTTCGTCCGAGTGTTCGCAGGTTGCAGCGCGGTAATGGTATTCGCCGTCGTACGTAAAACTGTCGGAATAGGTGTGCTTGTGCAAGCTTTCGCATGCGCAAAAGGACAAACACAGCGCAGCAACCAACAATACGTATAATACGCTGTAAAATATTTTAACCATTGCTTCTCCTTGCGGTTATTGCGTTTAATCCCTGCGCAATTCCGCCTTGATACGGCGCACTCCGCTGCTCGAAGACTGCTCCTTGGTTATTACAAACCGTCCCAAATCTCCCGTGTTATCCGCGTGCGGTCCGCCGCATATTTCCTTGGAAAAATCGCCCATAGTATAAACCTTGACGACTTCGCCGTATCTATCGCCGAACAAGCCTATCGCGCCCGTTTTACGCGCTTGTTCTACGGGCATTTCTTCGCATGTTACGGGTAATTTACGCTGTATGGCTTCGTTAACGAGACGTTCCGTTTCGGCAATTTCATCCGCCGTCATAGCTCGGGAAAAGCTGAAATCGAAACGAAGACGCTCGGGAGTGATATTGCTGCCCTTTTGCTTTACTTCGTCGCCGAGAACGCGTCTTAACGCCGCTTGCAAAAGGTGAGTAGCCGTGTGCAAATAGGTGGTTTCGATTCCGCCGCCTTCCGCCATACCGCCCTTGAAGCGCTGTTCGCTGCCTGCATGAGACCTTGCTTGGTGTTCGGCAAACTTCTGTTTGAAGCCTTCCACGTCCACGTCGTAGCCGTTTTCGGCGGCAAGCTCCACCGTCATTTCCACGGGGAATCCGAACGTATCGTACAGCTTAAACGCCGTGCCGCCGGGAACGGTTTTGCCCTGAATGTGGGATATAACTTTGAAAAATTCCTTTTCTCCGGATACGAGAGTTTTGCTGAACTTTTCTTCTTCCTTATTGAGTTCGTCCACTATTCTTTCGGCGTTGACGGTAAGCTCGGGGTAGGCTTCCTTGTACACGTTTATGTATACCTTGGCGATTTCCACTATGCCGCCCTTGGCAATGCCCAATGAATTGGCTTTGCGCACCGCACGGCGGATAAGCCTGCGCAGAACGTAGCCTTGGTCTACGTTGCTGGGGGTTACGCCCACGGGGTCGCCCAAAAGGAATGTAGCCGTACGCACGTGATCGGCGATTACGCGCATAGCCTTAGTGGCAGCTTCGTCCTGCCCGTATTTTTTGCCCGAAAGCGATTGTATTTTTGCAAGAGCGTCTTGGAACAGGTCGATATCGTACACCGACTTGAAGCCGTTAAGCACACACACCGTACGTTCCAAGCCCATACCCGTGTCCACGTTCTTTTGCGAAAGGGGCTTATACGTTCCGTCCGCTTGACGGTTAAACTGCATAAACACGTTGTTCCATATTTCCAGATACTTGCCGCAGTCGCAGGACGGGTCGCAATGCTCGGAACAGGCAGGTTTGCCCGTATCCCAGAATATTTCAGTATCGGGTCCGCAGGGTCCAGTCGTTCCCGCTATCCACCAGTTGTTGGATTTGGGAAGATAAAAAATGCGTTCCTTGGGTATACCGCACTGCTGCCACACCTTGGCGGAGCTTTCGTCGCGCGCGGCGTCATCGTCGCCTGCGAAAACGGTAACGGACAGTCTGTCGGCATCCAAACCCAAGTAATCCTTGCTTGTTAAAAATTCGTAGCTCCACTTTATCGACTGCTCGTTGAAGTAGTCGCCGAGCGACCAGTTGCCGAGCATTTCGAAAAAGGTAAGGTGCGAATCGTCGCCTACTTCTTCGATATCGCCCGTGCGAACGCATTTCTGCACGTCTGTTAAACGGTTGCCGTTGGGATGCTTCGCACCCAAAAGATAGGGTATCAACGGGTGCATACCCGCTGTGGTAAACAAAACCGACGGGTCGTTTTCGGGGATGAGACTTGCCGACTTGATTACGGCGTGTCCCCTTTCGGCAAAGAAGCCGAGATATTTTTGTCTTAAATACTGCGAAGTTATTTTCATATAACACCTACTATAAGTCAAAGGGCGGAACGCGAATGACGCATTCCGACCGTTTGACAAAATAATTTTCAATAATTATTACGCTTCCTTTTTGACCTTTTTAGCCTTAGCCAAGCAAGAATACAGCCAGAATACCCAGTAGTAAATGGGGATAAGGAACAAAGCGTTGCCGTAATGCGCGCCTTCTTGTCCGTTCATCGGAGCGAAGAAGGACTTGATTGTCGCAATAAAGCCTTCCGTTTGCGGAAGAAGCTGCGAGCATACCATAAGCA
Organism: uncultured Clostridia bacterium; assembly: GCA_947570215.1. GTDB lineage: Bacteria > Bacillota > Clostridia > Christensenellales > CAG-314 > Fimimonas. The sequence goes on along the minus strand of CANOTO010000009.1, from coordinate 63,965 downwards.
CTACCAACAACGTGGTAACGATTGCCAACACAAGATACAGCACGTTCATTCCCTTGGAACGTCTTTGCGTGAATATACGTATTATGCACACTACCGCATGGAACGCCGCGGTTACGATAAACAAAGCCACCAGTATCAAGATGATAAAGCCTGCGTTGCCGACGTTTTCGATTAGGTAAGCGAACGCGCCGCCTTCCTGGTCCTGTAATGTTTTGAAGTTCTTACCGAAGTCGATAATATCCTGTATACAGCTTAAGCCGTAAACGTAGTGAATTTTTCCTTCGTCCGTTGCGGGGGGAGTGGTAGGCGTATTGTCCGAACCCGTGTTATCTTCGCCGCCCGTCGGGGGAGTCGTAGTTCCACTCTGGTCGGGATTGGTTGTTCCGTCGCCTTGGTCGGGCGTAGTAGGCGTTTGTTCGCCGCCCGTTTCGCCCTGATCGGGAGTAGTCGTTCCGTCGGAGGCGTCTTCCGGCTCGGCGTAAAGAGCGTCGCCTTGGTCTTGCTTTAACGACGATTGTTCGCCTGCGGGCTTACCCCACAGCGATTGCGGTCCGTAATAGAAGCCCTTGTCGTATTGCGGAAGTATACCGCGTACGCCTTCCGGAGCTATTATAAAATAGCAAAATACCGCAAGCAACAGCGTTGCGAAAATCGCGAAGCCGCGGCCGCCCTTTTTGCTGTACGTAGTTTTGGTCTTGCCGCCCTGTTGAACAGTTTGCTGTTCGTCGACGGCGTGCTGCTGACGTTTATCGCGTTTTTTGTCCTTTTTGGATTTATTGGTGGAAGCGACGTTTACGGGACGCGGTTCCGTTTGCTGTAAAGTTACAAAGGAATAACCGCAAGCGCATACGTTTTCTTCCGCGCCTATTTCTTTGCCGCAGCGGGGGCAAATTTTGGTTTGCGCGCCTACTTTAAGCGTAGCGCCGCAGTTACGACAAAAATTGGCAAGAGACGAGTTACGCGTGTGGCACTTGGGACAAACTACCGCTTCCTGAGGCACTTTGAGCTGGGCTCCACATCTTGAACAATACTTGGCGTTGAGAGAATTGGAATTCCCGCAACGGGGACAGATATTAAAACTGTTTGAACTGTTCATAGTTTTTACTCCTTATTATTTTCTCTTTTTTCCGCATTTAGAGCAGAACTTATCGTCTTTTTCGTTAGCGTAACCGCATTCTTTGCAAGTCCATCGGTCCACGCTGTCAGGAACGGCTTGCCCGAACGAGTGTCGGCACTTGGTACAAAACGTGCCGTCTACCGAGTTTTCCGCGCCGCAGTTGGCACAGTAGGTCTTTGGCTCGTCCACTTCGAGCTTTAAGCCGCAATTGACGCAAAACGGTTCGTCCGTATTATTAAGCGTTCCGCAATTGGGGCAAATAAGCTTTTTACCGTCGGGGCTTTCCAAGCAGGCTTGCCTTACCGTCACTTCCCCCAAATGCTGGGTTTCGTGCACTACCTGCATATTCTCCGTTTCCGCTTCGGACAACGACGCGAAGCAATAGGAGCAAAAATGCGCTTCGAGCGAATTGAGCTTGCCGCAATGCGGGCATATTTTACGTTGAACCACCCTGTGATCGTGCAGGTCGGCAACGGAATTACCGCATTTGTTACAGAATATAGCTGTAATCGGCACAGCCGCTCCGCACTTGGGGCACTTAGCCGTTTCGGACGGGGTCATTACCGCTCCGCCGTAAACGTCGGATAACTCTACGCTCATTTCGTCAGCGTCCACGACGATATCGTTTGAAGCGACGTGTCCGTCGTCGGCAATCAAGGCTTCCGCAGCCAAATCCGCCCCGCAATTGATACAGTGGGAAAACGACTTGTCGTTTACTTCTCCGCAATTACGGCAAACTGTTTCTTCCTGAAAAACGAAGTTTGTTTTACCGCAATTACAGCAAAATACCGAATCGTTAGTATTTATCTCTCCACAGTTTTTGCATACTTTCATCGTTTCACCTAAAGTTAATCGCTTAAACGCAACAGTATCCGAGACGTACGCGCGTACTATGCCTGCGCGCGAAGCAAGATACCATCAAGTATATATTATATACTATCGTATGCCGTTTGTCAATGGCAAAAAGACAATAGCGTTCGCGTTCATTTGGACGGCTTGTAGCCGTCTTTTAAGCCGACAATCTCGTTGAATACAAGGTTACTTCCGTCGCTGTCCCTGTCTAACACGTAGTAGCCTACGCGCATAAACTGGAAGCGGTCTTCCGCTCGAGCGTTAAGCAGGCTCGGTTCCGCCTTGGCGGAAACCACCTTCATACTCTCCGTATTGAAACGCTCGTTAAAATCCGTTACGCCGTCCAACGCGTCGGTAAGCAGACTTTGCAGCTTGCGTACCGTAATGTCCGCGCAAGAGTTTGCGTCCACCCAATGAATAACGCCCTTAACCTTGATTCCGCTTTCGTCCTGCCCCGACTTGCTGTTGGGCACGATCGAGCACAATAATTCGGCAACATTGCCGTCGTCGTCTAAAACAGCCTTGTCGCAGCGGATAATATACGCGCCTTTAAGCCGTACGTACCCGTCCGGTTTTAAGCGGTAGTATTTGGGCGGCGGAACAAGCGCAAAGTCGCTGCGGTCGATATACAGCGTCTTGGAAAAAGGAACTTGACGGTAGGTAACAGTTTCCGCATTGGGATTATTTTCCACAGTCAGATTTTCCCGTCCGTCGTAATTGACAAGCGTAACCTTTAACGGGTCGAACACCGCCATAACTCGGTTTGCCGTGCGGTTGAGACTGTCTCTTACGCACGCTTCGAGATAGCCCGATTCCACTTCGCTGTTAGACTTGGCTACGCCTATACGCTCGCAAAAATCGCGTAACGCTTCGGCAGGGTAGCCGCGGCGGCGTATTCCCGAAAGCGTAGGCATACGCGGGTCGTCCCAGCCGGTAACCTTGCCTTCGTCCACAAGCTTTTTCAAATACCGTTTGGACATAATGGTATTGGTAATATTCAGCCGAGCAAATTCTATCTGCTGCGGAAGCGGCGCCGGAAAATCGCAATTGCTTACCACCCAATTGTATAACGGACGGTGATCTTCGAATTCCAACGTACAAACGGAATGCGTAATGCCTTCGTGCGCGTCTTCGATTGGGTGCGCAAAATCGTACATAGGATAAACGCACCATTTATCCCCCGTGTTGTGATGCGTTGCGCGCAGCACACGGTAAATTATCGGGTCGCGCATATTGACGTTTGGGGAAGCCATATCTATTTTGGCGCGCAGCACTTTGCTGCCGTCGGGAAACTTGCCGTCGCGCATATCGTAAAACAACCGTAAATTTTCTTCGACGGTTCTGTTGCGGTACGGACTTTCCACGCCCGGTTCCGTAAGCGTGCCGCGGCGTTCTCTTATCTCGTCGGCGGTTTCGTCGGATACGTATGCGAGCCCTTTTTCAATCAGCTTTACCGCGCAGTCGAACATTACGTCAAAGTAATCGGACGCAAACAACAGCTTGTCCCACTTAAAGCCCAGCCACTCTATATCCTTCTTGATGCTTTCGACATATTCCTGATCCTCCTTGGAAGGATTTGTGTCGTCGAAACGCAGATTGCACTTGCCGTTGTATTTTTGCGCCAAACCGAAGTTGATACACAGACTTTTGGCATGTCCTATATGCAGATACCCGTTAGGCTCGGGCGGAAAACGCGTACAAACGGTTGAAACCTTGCCGCTTTCCAAGTCCTTGTCGATTATATCTTCTATAAAATTCTTATATTCGCACATATGTCCGTCTCTTATTCCTGTTCCGTATTTTCGTCGGAGTTTACAATAAACTCTCCTTCTGTGTTCTCGCCGCCGAATACGGCGTCCTGACCGTCATACTGCGGCTTTGCGGTTTCTTCCTGCTCCGCCTTGACGTTGTATCGGGTTATATAATCGTCGTCGACAAAGCGTACGATTTTGCCCAGCATATATACGGGAATATCGCCCAGTTCGCCGTTACGGTGCTTGGCGATAATCAATTTATGATTGGCAGAACCTGTTTGCGCATCCTGCTCTCTGTGAATAAACAGTACTATATCGGCGTCCTGCTCGATTGCGCCCGATTCGCGCAGGTCGGACAATACCGGTTCGCCTCCGCCCGCTTTTTCGCCCTTGATATTGCGGATTTCCGCGTCGCGTTTCAACTGCGACAGCGCTATTACGGGAACGTTAAGCTCCTTGGCGATAAGCTTCAACGCACGTGTGATGGAAGCTACTTCGTTCTGTCTGCCCTGATTGGCGTCCTTGGAATCGCTGTTCATAAGCTGTATGTAGTCGACAACTATTAAGTCCAGCCCGTGCTGAGCCTTGAGTCTGCGGCATTGAGAAGATATTTCCGACGGACGGATATTTGCGTAGTCGTTGCCGAACACTTTCATTGCAGTACTAATAGTGTCTTGAGCATTGCGTAATTTTGTAAAATCACTTTCACCGCACGGAAGTTGACCGTTCTTAATATACTGTAACGGTACTCCGGACATACTCGACAAAAGTCTTTCTACTATTTGGTCATTAGACATTTCCAAGCTGTATATTGCGACCGTATTACTTTGTTTAGCTACGTTTTCTGCAATATTCATAGCCAAAGTAGACTTACCCACACCGGGACGCGCCGCAAGAACAATAAGTTCGCCCCCGTGCAAACCGTTTGTCATTTTGTCAAAACGCTTGAAACCAGTTAATATGCCTTTGCTGCTTTCCGGATTGACATAACGCTCGTTTATCCTAATCATAGTACGCGCAGCTATATCAGCATAAGATACAAAACCATTATTACTGTCATATTGTGCAAGGCGAAAAAGTTCTTCTTCGGCAAAAGATAGAACTTCTTCAACATTAGATGATTTATAAGCTCTTTTTTGTATTTCTCCACACAGATTGATGAGCTTGCGCATAACAGACGCGCGTTTAACTATAGACAAATACTCGTCGTAATTAGCCGCGCTCGGCAGCAATTCATTTAAATAAAGAATATAATCAATATCTCCAACCTGCGCAAGCTTGCCGTTTCGACGTAAGCAATCTACAACAGTAGCGAAATTTATAGAACTTAACGATTCTTCTTTTCCGCTTATATTAGTACTTCCCGCTATTTCCTGCATTGCGTCGAATATGATAGCGTGATTCGTTTGATAAAAATCTTCCGCATCTAATTTAGACAGAATTTCCAATTGTATCGCCTGATTACGCAAAATGCAAAACAAGATATCTTGCTCCGCTTCAACGCTATTAGGCAACACCGTGGGGACATCTACTTTCCGCAAATTAGAAACAGCCATTTCAAATTATATCTCCTTTTTTTACATCATTGGTAATACGCAAAAAAGACGGTAGCGTTGCAAAACTTTTAACAAACGCGCCGTTTTACTGCTTTATTATATTTCGATTATACTAAATTTCACGATATAAAGCAATAAATTAAGTGGAAATAATTTTTATTATTTACTGCGCGTCGTCAATGGGGCGTTCGGCATAGCCGCGCGCTATAACGCAGTCTACGCGTTTGTACGTGTTTTTACGAATCAACCTGCTTTCCGTCAAAACGCCGTCGAGATAATATTTCAAGTACGACTGCGATTTTACGCCGTCGCTGCCGTTTATTACCACCTTGGTTTGGTCGGTGTAAACAAGCTCGGGGTACTTGACCTTGTCCACTATCTCGGAAGTTGAAAATTTGTCGCGTACTTCAACGCTCTCGCGTTCGACTCGATATTTATTGGGAACACCGTATACGTTGAACGTTACGGATTTATCCTTGATTACACCTTGAATATAAACGGGATGACCTGTGTCGTTTACAAAAGTCAAGTCCGCCGAACCGTAGCTTACCATAGCGTCGAAGCCCGCCTTGACGTAGCTTGACACAAGACTGTGCGCGCTTGCCGACGGAATAAAGTTGGCAAGCAACAACGCGTTGTACAGCGTAGTAGACACCTGGCACACGCCGCCGCCCACGCCGTCTGTGTACTGCCCGTCCATTATAACCTTGGCTTGCTTGTATCCGTTTTTCTCCGTACGCGCGCCCACTGTTTTGTTAAAAGAAAAAGTCTCGTTGGGATAAACTGTAATTCCGTTAATACTGCCCGTCGAGCGCGCTATATTATAACAACGGTTTACTCCGCTATTGGGATAACGCGTAGTAAACGTTCCTTTTAGCACGGTATTGCGTTTAAGTTCGGCAACTGTTACCGCCTTGTCGTATACAAGCGGCAGCTTGATCCGCGTCGTTGTACCGTCGGAACGAAGCAACGCGTAGAACAATTCGTCTTCGTTTACAGACACTCCGTCCTGCCCCGCAGTATAGGAAAAGCCCTTGGCGTCAAAGCCAACGGTCGCGTCTATACGCTCGCGGCAAACGTATTCGAAATGCTCGGCAACGTCGCCGAAATCCGGGAAAAGATACTCGTACACCGCGCGTTTTGGAAGCTGTCTTAAAAGACTGTCGGCAAGCCGAGCGCGAGCCCTGCGTCCCAAATAAAACCCTCGGGATTCCGATTCGTTTTCCCGTCCATTTATATGCTTAGCCAATTCGTAACGGAACACGTCGCCCCGATACTCCGCAACAACTACCGCGTTCCAAGGCTCGCGATCAGTCTCGGCAAAAGCCGTATCTTCCCGATAAACAACAAAAGCGCCCGCAAAAACTACTGCGAGCGCAAAAATAACCGATAAAATTTTTTTCATATACCCAATATCGTCCGAGTGTATCCGTTTGGCGAAAAACTCTTTGTTCCAAGTTCGACTCCATGCGTATAATCATGGAAATCGCTTCCGCCTGTAACTATAAGTTTGTATTTTTTCGCCATTTTTCCGTAAAAACTGCGCTCGGACATATTATGTGTAAAATACTGCGCTTCAATACCGCCCAGTCCCGACAAAATCAACGGTTTGAGAAATTTTTCAAATTCCGCTTCGCTTAAACGCAGCTGTTTGGGGTGAGCAAGAACGGGGATACCGCCGTAGCGCAGAATAAACTGCACGGCTTGAACAGGCGTTAGCCTTTGAGTCGAAACGTAACAGCACTTGTCGTTGCCGAGATACCTGTCAAACGCTTCGGGAACGTCGCGGCATACGCCTTGCCGCACCATTTCGCGCGCTATAACGGCGCGCCCGACCGTACCTTCCTTTTTAAGAGCGTCAAGGTTTATATTTATTCCGTGTTCCGCAAGCTTTTGCACGATAGCGGCGTTGCGATTATTGCGCATATCGACTATTGCCGACAGTTCCTTTTGAAATTCGTCGGAATCGACGTCGACATTATACGCCAATATGTGCGCCTCGCAGGTTCCTACGCTGGACAGCTCCGCGCCCACAAGATACTTCATACCCAATTCCTTGGCGCGCGTCTTAGCACGCTGCACGCCGTCGAAAGTATCGTGGTCGGTAACTGCTATACAGTCCAATCCGCGCGCGTACGCCATTTCAACTAATTTTTCGGGCGGAAAAATGCCGTCGGAGCAATTAGAATGTATGTGTAAATCGCATTTCATATACAAAATATACCAAAATTCAACACGTATGTCAACAATTTGCCTTTTTACGCGGCAAAGGTGTTGTTCGCTTCGTAATAAACAGTGATAGATAAAATACGCGCTATGCTTGCCGTCGCCGAGTATTCGAAATAGTTTACCGTTCCGTTCGGTAAATCCACCGCGGCTTCGTAGCCGACGACAGAATAAACGACTTCACGAGCGTGCTCCTTGTCCGTACCCGCCCTAATTACGTTTTTCGCAACGTTAGATATATCGTAATCGTTGCTTTCGTACCGTTCGTAAACTATTCTGAGACGAGTAACATTGGCGTTGTTTACGGTAAACGCAGTAAGCGAATTTTTGTGCAAACGTCCGTTGGCGTTAGTTCCGCCGTTGTAGCGGTAGCTTACATAGTCGTTGACGTTTATGTCTTTGTTAAACAGCGAAGTATCTATAGGCTTGATTTCCACAAACTGCTCGGCGTATTCGGCAAAAACAAACTCTGCGGCTATATCTTCCGTAACGGTTATTTCTGCCGTTCTGCCGTCTGTCAAAACATACGCATTGCCGTTGACCGTAAGACTTTTCAGTACGACATCGATATTATACGCCTGTACGAAACAGGTAAAATATATTTTATCGCCCGCGTTCAAAACGTTTATAAAACGCGTAACTCCGTTATAAGCGTACTCGTACGACTTGCCGCCTACTACGTTTACGGCAAAGCATACCATATAATCTTGCACTTTGTTTTCTAACTTGCAGCTAAGCGTAACAGACAGCTTGTCGCTTGTTACGATGTCGATAACCGTTACGTCGACAAGCTCGGCTTCGCCGTTGTTGCTTTTAACCTTGAACCTTAACGTTACAACATCGTCTTCGGCAAGAACCGTCAAGTCTACACCGATGTTCGTTCCCGTCAAAAACACATTGTCCGCCTTATCGGAGAATACAACGCAATATTCGTCGTAATCGCCGAACCTGGCGTCTAACTGATAATACCGCGCCGAAGTTTGACCGTCGGCGAGCGTTTGCGCTGCCGCCGCCACGTCGGAGTAGTCTTCTACAATCACAACTTTACGCGGACGGAAAATATCCCGTTCCCAATCCAGCTCTCTGCCTGCGCCTTCGCCGCTGAAATACTTGCCGCAGCCCGCTACGATGCACTCGTAGTATTCGTAATTGCCGTCTTCGTAATCGGTCGGCTCGCAGGCCGGACGCCTGACGGCATTGTGCTTGCCGTAGCCGTCTTGTTCGTACTTGACGTTTGCGTTGCACAAAGGACAGTTATACGTCTCGTAAGGATGATTTTGACAATCTCCTTCGCCGTAACCGACCATCTGCCCTTCTTGATGCAGCTCATCCGAGCCGTCTCGTTTTACCGAACACCACTTGCAAGCCTTCCAATGCACGTCTGCATTTTCCGTAGTGGCATAAGCGGAATAATCGTGTCCCACCGTCGGAAGCTCGTCCGTTTTACGCTGACCGCATACGCATTCGGTAACGACTGTGCCGTTTGTCGAACATGTAGACGAAGTACTTGATACAGTCTTAGAGTAATCGTGCGCTGCTTCTGACGTTTTGTAGTCGCATCGAGAGCATTTTTCGTAATGCTGCGTATCCGTCTTAACATAACTCAATTGATGCTCGGCAAGCTGTAAATCGCGTTTAACAGTGGCTCCGCATACGCACTTGTAAACTTCGTAGCCCTTTTTCGAACAGGTTGACGGTTCGCCGGCGCCTTGAACGAGCGTATCGTAAACGTGAGCTACGGGCTCGGTCTTGTAATCGCAATGCTCGCATTGGAAGCTATGCTTTGTTCCCCCCTTCCGTTTTACTTACGAGCTCATGTTCCGTCTTAGACGTCTCCACGCGGTAGCTGTCGCCGCACTTTCTGCACGTATACGTTATAACTCCGCCGTTTACGCACGTGGCTTCCTGCGTTACCTCCGAAGCGTAGTCGTGTACGCACTGACACGCTGCAAACGCTACGGTTAAAGCCGCTGCCAACGTAAAAATAAACGTTACAAGTAAAAACCTTACGAAACAATAAAGCAATCTGTTTTTCATTAGATACTCCCCAATGCGCAAGCTTTTGATATACAGACAGTTTAGCACAATAGTACGATTATTTCAAGCCGTCGCGGACAAAAAACCACGTCGCCACTCAACCTATTTAACACATGCTTTCGCACTGCATACAGGCTTTAAGCGCACAATAAGCGTTACTGAACTTGACGTTATCCTACGTTTAATATAACGACATATAAAAACCGACGAGATAATTACCTACGTTAACAACGCACAAGCCGAAATTCAACGTTGTACGCAAACGCATTGCGAGCCAAGCTTACAACGCTGCCGCGAAGCCCTACGCTCACGGTTGACCTGAGACTGCCGATTTGGCGATTAGTTTGAGCACGGAAGCCGTTTGTTCGTCCAATTCGCCTGTGAATGCGGAATCGCACGGGTTAATACCCAATACGGTCGCCGCATGCACGCACGCCGAGAGAAAGGATCCCGCATAGGACGGGTGCTTGGCGTCGTTATAATACAAATCGATTTCCGAATGCTCGACGTACGCGCTGCCGAACGCCTTACCGACGCGGCACACCTTCGTCCCCGTTTCCGCCGCAACGCTATTATACGCGTCGGTCAGGCCTTGTTCCATTTGCATAACGGTAACGCCAAGCGAATCCGCCCCGGCAACATACCCCCAAGTGGAATACAGATAAATTCGGCAATTTTTTTGCGTATTTTCGATTTTATCCTTCAACGACTTAACAGCAGTTAAAAAACCGTTGTAGTCACCGAGCGGACGCATACTTTGCTCTTGAAGTATTACTACGTCGTAGTCGTCGGACGAACGCAATTTATCGTCTACGATTTTACCGAAAGCGTCTGCGGAATCGGCAAATTTAGACAAAGTGTACGCGCCCTTTGTAACGGACTCCACCGCTACCGATTTGTTCGCGCCTTCCGCTAATTTTCGGAATATATCGGGTATGTCACCGTAAAAAGTAAAGCTGTTACCTATAAAAAGCACTTTCGTCCTTTGCTCTTTATCCATTGTATTTTGTTTCCTTTATTACCGTTAATCGTACAAATAATTATATAGTATTTTCTTAATAAATGCAAGTTATGCCTATAAAAATAGCAACCGCGCTTAGAGTAGAAATGTTACAGATGAATAAGTAACAAAAAAACGCTTGCCAATAATCGTCAATGCTGATATAATGTATAAGCAAATTGATACGGGCGATTAGCTCAGTTGGTAGAGCGCTGCGTTCGCAACGCAGAGGTCGAGGGTTCGACTCCCTTATCGTCCACCAATACGGGGGCATGGCGCAGTTGGTAGCGCGTTTGACTGGCAGTCAAAAGGTCAGGGATTCGAATTCCCTTGTCTCCACCATTAGATGACCGATAAGAACCGCTTTCTTATCGGTCATTTTTTTGTGATTCGAAAGATATCTCGGAGTGCCTTACTGTTTGCTTGTTTAAATATTTTGTTTTTGCTATAATTTTTGTACGCTACGAAGCAATCGCTTGCGATTATAAACAGTAATTTAGAGGAGAAACACTATGTCATATTCATTAAAGAGCGTAACGATACGCATAGACAATTCCGAGAGCGGAATGGCAAAAATCAATGAACTTTGGGCGGATATTATGATGGGCAAAATTCCGCTTGACTTTATAGAAAACGGCGTACCCGTAAAAGGTCTGTCGCCTATATCGGCATACAGCGATTACGAGAGCGATGAAAAAGGTAAATACAATTTATCCGTTATGACCGTAACCGTAGATTTCTTTGCAAAAATGGAAGAATTGGTCGCACAAAGAAAATACATCAAAATAGACGAGAGCGGCGAAACGATTGCCGAATGCGCAAATAAAGCGTGGTCGAAAGTTTGGGGGCTTACCGCGAGCGGCGAAATTAAACGTGCATTTACTATCGACTACGAAAGCACCGTACCCGCCGAATATACCAAAGACGGTAAAGCGCATTGCTATTTGTACATAGCAATAAAATAACGATTATAAGATAAATTACAAATCGAACAATAATATTCAGAGCAACTACTTATTCGTCAATAAATACTTGCTGCCTATTTCAATTTTTTCTGCGGAAAATATTTTTTCAAAATACCGCGACATATCTAAAATTAATTCTAAATCTACACCACACTATTTACGTCACTCATTCGCCACAAATTTACTGTCTAACGGCGCGGATTTGCGTTCAGTTCAAGAATTACTGGGACACTCAAGCATTTCCACAACCGAAATATATACGGAGGTTTCTATTACACGAAAAAGATTAGTATTGCAAAAATATAATTATAGAAATAAAATAATAAATAACTCAATTGTCATCTCTTAACCCTTTCCACACGGGCTGACGCATACCGCCCGATTCCGTTTCTTGCATAAAGTGTGCTGTGCCTACAAGTTCGGGTTTGAGCCACACTACGTTCTTGTATTTAGGAAAATGTGGTTTTGTTACGGTATTATTTTTTGCAAAGCCGTAGATTATTTGGCGTTCTTGTTTGGACACGCCCAAGTACACTTTGCCGCGGCATTTCAGGACATTGTTCTCGTCGTAGTAGCCGAGTATCAAATCCTTGGGATAACCGTTTTCGTCGGGTTGGTAGCCGCAGATTAGCAAGTCCTCGTCTTGCATTACCTTTATCTTTACCCAATCTCTTGTACGTTTGCCGATGTGGTAAAGTCCGTCTTTTTTCTTGGCTACTATGCCTTCCAATTCTTGTTGTTTGGCTAGATTAAAAAAGGCAACTCCTTGTTCTTCTATATACCTTGAAATACTCAGTCCGTTGCCTTCGGTAACGGATTTTTCTAATACCGCCTTACGTTCCATTAGTGGTTTATTAGTTAAGTCTTGTCCGTTGTAGTAGAGGATATCGAAAGCGCAGAATTGTATCGAGTTATTGTTAGAAGCAAGTTTTATACGGAATTTATCCTGCATTAGGCTACGCGTCTGCAAAGCGTAAAAGTTAGGCTTGCCGTCTATTAGGCACACGAGTTCTCCGTCTAATATAGTTTTCTTTTTGACGCACTTATACATTTGAGACAGTTCGGGATAAATGTCGGTTACGTCCTTGTACCGTTTATTTTGCAAAATAACGGAATCACCGTCTAAATATGCAAGACAGCGTATTCCGTCGAGTTTAAGTTCGTATATATAGTTATTATCGTCAAAGGGTTCTTTTACTTCATGTAGAAGCATAGGCGAAATGTTTTTATTTTCAAACAAATCGCTCATTTCTTTTTACCCCTTTTAGTAGTCTTTTGCTTTTTGGTAAGTTCAAGGCTTTTAGTTAATGCGTCCATTAGATTAGCAACGGTAGTTACGTTCTTCTCTTTGGGCGACACTATTTCTTTGCCGGCAATCTTTTGTTCGATTGCTTGTTGGACTTTCTCTCTATATTCGTCCTTGTATTCTTCGGGATTGAATTCGCCCGTCATTCCGTCTATTATGGCTTTTGCCATTTTGAGTTCGGCAGGACTGCCTTTTTCCTTAATATCCTTTGCGGGATTCTTGGTTACTTCGTCTTCGAAAAACAAAGTATTAAGTAACATTTGACCGTTTTTGGAACGTATGAGTATAAGGGTTTCCTTTGCGCCTAATACCGTTTTTGCTATTGCCGCCTTGTGTTCCTGCTCCATAGCGGTTAAAAGGACGGCAAAGGCTTTTTCAGCCCCTGTCGGGTTGACGTAATAGGGTCTATCAAAATAAAGGGGATCTACTTCATCTAACTTTACAAAGCGTTCTATTGTAATATTTTTATCTTTTTTTGTCTTAATTTTCTCGAAGTCGCTTTCCTCGAAAATTACGTACTTGCCTTCTTCGTACTCGTAGCCTTTTACTATATCTTCCTGCTTGACTTCTCTGCCTTCGCAGTCAGCGCAAGTCTTTTTATACTTGACTCGGCTCATTGTCTTTTTGTCTATCATATTGAAGCCGATGTCGTTTTCCTTTATGCTGTTGTGCAAAGTAACCGGTATATACACCAAACCGAAACTGATGCTGCCTTTATATGAATATGCCATACTGTTAGTATGTCCCATTAACAAAAAAATAACGACCGTCTATTAAACAGTCGTTTGTTTTAGAGGAGGAGGTGACCCGCGGTACCATTCGGGAGCCAACATATTCATGTTTGATACACCCCTTATAAAGTAGCATCAGTGCCTTAAGTAAGGCTTTCATGAACATCACCTCCTTAAACTTACATAATCATATTTGGCGCCTTGAAGACTATGCGTTGCTTATTATAGCATTTTTTACAATTTAGTCAAGTGATTAAAAAATAACACGTCATTATTGGGTAAGGATGGTTGATATTTCTATTTCTAACATATTCATACTTATATAATACAAATTACAACAAAATGACACAAAATACTCTCAAACCATCGGATTGGAGTTTTTCTATACGGTGGGCAATTTTCGTCAACATTTTGGGCGTTTGGTCAACATTTTTGCTTGAAACGGCGTTTTTTCGTCAACATGACGAGCAAAAAATCAAAAAAAATGTTGACGAAATGTGGACTTTTTTGCCTTTACATACCCATGGTTTATGACATTAAAATAACACGTCCCCACATAATGTGTGAGGACGTGTTGAAAAATACAATATATAGTTACTTTGCAAGGCTTACTGCCACGGCGCAGGCGACTGTTGCGCCGACCATAGGATTGTTGCCCATTCCGATCAAGCCCATCATTTCTACGTGAGCCGGAACGGAGCTGCTGCCGGCAAACTGCGCGTCGGAGTGCATACGTCCCAAAGTATCCGTCATACCGTAGGAAGCGGGACCTGCCGCAACGTTATCCGGGTGCAATGTGCGTCCCGTGCCGCCGCCCGAAGCCACCGAGAAGTACTTTCTGTCGTTTTCTTGACACCACTTCTTGTAGGTACCTGCAACGGGATGCTGGAAGCGCGTGGGGTTGGTAGAGTTGCCGGTTATCGATACGTCTACCTTCTCGCTGCGCATAATTGCAACGCCTTCGTTTACGTCGTCGGCGCCGTAGCAACGAACCTTAGCCCTTTCACCGTCGGAGAAGGGGACTTCGCGTACAACAGTCAATTCGCCAGTGTAGTAATCGTATTTCGTTTGCACATATGTAAATCCGTTAATACGGGATATAATGTACGCAGCGTCTTTACCCAAGCCGTTCAATATAACGCGAAGCGGCTTTTTGCGCGCCTTATTAGCGTTACGGGCAATACCGATAGCGCCTTCCGCAGCGGCGAAGCTTTCGTGTCCGGCAAGGAACGCGAAGCAGTCCGTTTCTTCGCGAAGAAGCATAGCTCCTAAATTACCGTGTCCCAAGCCTACCTTGCGTTGGTCGGCAACAGAACCGGGAATACAAAACGCTTGAAGTCCCAAGCCGATGCATTCGGCGACTTCGGCAGCGTTTTTAACGCCCTTCTTAAAAGCGATAGCGCAACCAAGCGTATAAGCCCAAACTGCGTTTTCGAACGCGATGGGCTGTACACCCTTTACAATTTCTTCAACGTTTACGCCGTGAGACAAGCATAAGTCGCGCGCTTCTTCCAACGATTTTATTCCGTATTGTTTAAGTTCGGAATTGATTTTGTCTATTCTTCTTTCATAACCTTCAAATCTGATAGCCATTGTCTCTCCCTCCCTATTCGTTACGCGGAATAATATACTTAGCGGCGTTATCAAAACGTCCGTAGTGCTTCTTTGCCTTTTCCAAAGCTTCGTTACCTGATACGCCTTCCTGCACCAACTTCATCATAACGCCGAGATTTACGTATTCGTAACCGATAATTTCGCCGTTATCGTCCAACGCACAGCGAGTTACGTAGCCTTCCGCCATTTCAAGGTAGCGCGGACCCTTTACCTTGGTAGAGTACATAGTTCCTATCTGACTGCGAAGTCCCTTACCCAAGTCTTCCAGTCCTGCGCCAATCGGCAAGCCCGCGTCGGAAAACGCCGACTGAGAGCGTCCGTAGACTATTTGCAAAAACAGTTCGCGCATAGCGACGTTTATGGCGTCGCAAACAAGGTCGGTGTTCAACGCTTCAAGCAACGTCTTACCCGGCAAAATCTCCGCAGCCATAGCAGCCGAATGCGTCATACCGGAGCAGCCGATAGTCTCCACGAGCGCTTCTTCTATAACGCCGTTTTTAATATTCAAAGTAAGTTTGCAGGTTCCCTGTTGCGGAGCGCAGCAGCCGCAACCGTGAGTAAGTCCGCTGATATCCTTGATATCATACGCCTGTACCCATTTGCCTTCTTCGGGAATGGGCGCGGGACCGTGATTGCAACCTTTCGCTACGCACTGCATAAGTTCTACTTCGTGTGAGTATTGCATAATTGGTTTGTCCTCCGAAAATAATTTTACAACCTAATAAGTATATCACAACAACGGTTAAAACGCAAAGACTTTAACAAAAAAGTGATATTTATAATGTTGATAGTCGGTATAAAAATTTGCAATACTTTTACGCGCGCAGACAGCTTGCATAGGCTTGCTTGCGCATACCGAAAGCACTTGCTGACAACCACGCCGAAAAATTACGGTTATCGACGTATTGGTGCCCAAGCCGACCGCCGCAGATAAGCAGCATATGCAGTATGACTATTATTAAACAAACATCGCGCCGCGTCACGGTTACACACAAAATCATTAACAACAGCATTGTAAAAAGTTAAGCGCCGAAATAAAAGCAATAAAAAACGTCCGCTGCGACACAACGCCGCAACGGACGATAATTACATTATAAATTTGTACTAAGACTAAACCCTATCGGCAAATAGCCGATTGTTATACGAAAACCCGAATTACTTTTGAGTGTTATCCGCTTGGTCGTCTTTGTCTGCGGGCTTTGCTTCCGCGCGCGGCGTTTCCGTCTTTTGCTTGGGTTTAATGCAAAGCAATACAACTATGCCTACAGCGGAAAGACCGGCTATAACGTACAAAATAATCTTCCATATCAGTACTGCGCTTGCTTTACCGCCCTTGCTTTCGGGAGCCTTGACAAACAGCTCTAACTTGGGATTGTGCTCTACCGTGGATTCGGAATCTGCCACGCCGTGGAAGCCGTAGGAATCTACTACCGAATACACAACTCGATATACCGCAGTTTTATCCGCACGGATATCTTCGTCTGCGGGAGTTATTACTCCGCTTGTGCTGACGTAACTCTCGTAGCCCTTGGTAACTTCGCGCTTAACGCTGTCGTAAATGGTTACCCAATCGTTGTTAACCTTCTTTTGAATAACGTACGTTACCGTCTTGGAAGAAGAATTAGAATCGTCGGGGTAGCTTAACGAAGTGGATACCGTATAAGTAACGCCGCTGGTTAAGCCTTCTTCGTGCTTTTTAACCATATCGGAAGAAAGCTCTACAACCGGGTGCGTAGTGTCTTCCGCATAACGCACGAAAGCATCGCTCTTGCACAAAACCTTGGACGTGTCCGTTCCGTCCTTTACTACCAAACGGAACTTCCACCAACCGGAAGTGCTTATGGATACGCCTTCGGTTATTTTGGTGCTGTGGTCCCAAGTGTCCTTACCCTGAGAGCTTTCCGAAGGGCGGCAGTATTCTACGTATATTTGGTCGTACTTGGCGTCCTTGTCGTAACCTTCGTCGCCGTCAACCAAGTAATTCATTGCGCTGCCGAAAATGCTCTTGACCAACTCGGAATCCTTCAACCACTCCTGCGGAAGTTTGAAAGAACTCATCTCCCATTTGAGATCAGCAAACGCAGCGTCCTTTTTGAGTTCGGTCATTAACTTTTCGTTAGCAGCCGCGTCCATAGTAAACACGTCGCGCAAAGTAAGCTTAAACTCGGCGGTAGCCTTAGTTCCGTCTTCCTTGTTACCGACAGACGTCGCAATAATTATATATTCTCCTGCCGCAGCATCCGCCGAAACGGTGATTTTACCATCTGTATCCACGGTTACGCCTGTTTTTCCATCCTTTACGGAATAGGTGATGCCCTTTTCCGTAGCGGTAGAAGGTTCTACGGTAGCTTCCAACACAATAGTGCTTTCTTCGCCCGTCAAGCGCGTGGCTGCGGACGTTTTAAGCTTTACGCCCGTAACAAATACGTTAGCGTCGCCTTCCGCCGCAAAGGCGAAGGTCGTAACGGAACACATCGTTACGAGCAAAGCCAACGTTAAAATAAGACTGACAATCTTTTTCACAATAAATCCTCCGATAGGGTGACATACTACCCTACTTTTGTACTTGGATACACCCAAAAAAGGTTTTTCACCGCATATGCAATTATTTTACATTTATTCGAGCAAATTGTCAACGGTTTAGCAATACAAAACATTATTTTGCAAATCAGCATACATTAAAAAGGCGGCTTATTTTAGCCGCATTTACATTGGGAGAAAAAATTTGCAAGCAACAATCGTACTGCTGTCTACCGCCATAATCGTATCTCTCGACAGCTTTGTCGCCGGATTTTCGCTGTCGCTTAACAAAAAAGCCAACGCTGTTCTTCCCGTTGCAGTGGCGTTGGTTACGTTGCTGCTGTGCGCGGCAACTTCCGTTATAGGAAGCGTTTTGGCGGACTATTTGGACGGGTATGCCGACTTATTCGGAGCGGTCGTGTTATTTGTACTTGCAATAATCAATTTGTTTAAGAAGGACGACGATCAAACGTACTCGCTTAGGCAGATTACTCTCGGCGAAAGCGTAACAATGGGCTTTGCAGTGGGGACAGACGCGGCGGTTGCCAACCTGTCGCTTGCAATGCAGGGTCTGGGCGTTGTTGCGCCGATAGTATTTGCCGTAACGCACTACTTCACCGTACTTATCGGACAAAAATTGGCGGGGAAAGTAGTCATAAAAAACTCCAACTACCTATCGGCGGCGGCGCTGTTCATTCTTGCGCTTGCTAAAATAGTCTGACGGCGATTAAGCCCTATACCTTTAACATTCTGTAACCCACGCCGACGTGAGTTTGAATGTACTGCGGAGAATTGCCATCTCTTTCGATTTTTTTACGAAGCGTCGCCATAAAAACGCGCAGCGACGCGACGTCTCCCCAACTGCCGCCCCATACGTTTTGCATAATGTAAGTATGGGTGAGCACCTTGCCTATACTCTTAGCAAGAATACACAAAAGCTTAAATTCTATCGGAGTAAGATGCAGTTCTTCTTCACACAAAAAAGCGCAGCCGGAGACGTAATCGATTTTTAATTGTCCGTTGACGAAAACGGAATCCGACGCGCCGCATTCCGCCTGAAAAGCCAAGCGGCGTTCCACCACTCTTATTCGTGCCAGCAATTCTTCTACGGAAAAAGGCTTTGTAAGGTAATCGTCCGCACCGAAATCGAGCGCAGTTATCTTGTCTTCGTCTTCGCTGCGGGCGCTTATTACTATTATCGGAGTTTTACTCCAAGAACGTATTTTTTTTATTACTTCGATACCGTCCAAATCCGGCAAGCCCAAATCCAACAAAATCAAATCGGGATTATGCGACGACGCTTCGATAACGGCGCTTTCGCCGTTGGGCGCCACCAAGCTTTTGTAATCGTGAGTTTTAAGCGTCGTAGTTATCAGATTACGTATAGGAGCGTCGTCTTCCACGACCAAAACCGTTAGTTTATTCATACGATTGCGCTTCCTCCCTTAGCCAATGTAAACGAAAATACGCAGCCTTGCGGAACGTTGTCTCGCAACGTAATTTCTTCTCCGTGCGCGTTAACAATGGATTTGCACAAAGCCAAGCCCAAGCCTAAGCTTCGCCGTCCGTCCGCGATTGCGCTGCCTACGGTAAAAAAGCTGTCGAACACGCGCGGTTTCAGCTCGTCCGAGATACCGTATCCGTTGTCCGTCACCGTTATAACAACCTTGTCTTCCTTTTCCTCCGCCGACACGGTAATAACCGAACCGCGCGGCGTATACTTGACTGCGTTATCCACAAGATTGATTATTACCTGCATAATCAATTTGGAATCCATATGAGCCAACAACAACTCGTTCGGACAATCTACCGTTAAAGAGTGCTCCGCAATACGACGGTTAACGTGACGCAGCGCTTCGTCGATAACGTCCGAAACTATCTCGTCGGAAGCGTTCATATTCATTCGTCCTTCTTCGATCTTTGTTACCGAAAGCAAGTTTTCAACCAATTCGATAAGCCACATAGAATCGTCGTAGATATCAGTAAACACCTGCTCGCGCAGCTTGTCGTCCAAGTATTCGTAATTGGCGAGCAGGTTGCTTGCATTTCCCGAAATGGACGTTAACGGAGTGCGCAAATCGTGCGAAATTGCCCTGAGCAGATTGGCGCGCAGCTGTTCCTTCTCCGCGCGAACAGTCGCTGCTTCCTTTGCCTTCTCGCTTCGAACGCTTTCCAATGCCAAAGCGCATTCGCCGATTATAGACGACGAAACGCCCTTGGAAAAAGCGTCCATCCGTTTGTCGTCGAGAAATAAGGCGAACACCCCGAACACACAATTATTTGCGCTTATAGGCACAAACTCGTACTTGCAGTCGGGATGACAGTCCGTTCCTGCGCCGACGCGTTTATTAGCCGTAACGGCCGTTTGCGCAATTTGCCGTTCCGTATCCGATAAATCGGTATCGCCCGTCAAAACACCGTCGGTTACATTATATTCCGTTACGGGGATATCCGACAATTTGACCAACTGCGCTATGGTAACGTCGATAATTTCACGCTCGCTTTGCGCCTTTTGCAAAAGCTGATTGGTCTCAAACAGCACCTTTGCGCGAAAAGCGGACTTAGCCGACACTCTCGCAAAGGCCTTCATCTTGGACGTAAGCATACTTTCCAAGACGGACACCGCCAGCATAACCAAGAATGTTAGCAAGTAGTCCGCGTCGTAAACGTGAAAAGTAAACCGCGGCTCTGTAAAAAAGAAGTTAAAGCAATATACGCTTATTACGGAAGACAATATTCCGAAAAGATATCCTTTCGTAAATATCGCCACAAACACTACGCCCAATATATACAGCGTCATAATGCTCGCTTCGGAAACGCCCAATACGTGAGCCAACAATCCCAGTCCCGTCATAGCCGCAATAACCGCCAAAGTTACGGGCGCGTCCCACGGAGAAGGAATCCAATTATGCGCTGACAGACCGCCCTTGGCCCGATAAGGCTTGTCCGTTTGAGCGTCGGGAATAATGTAAATATCGAGATTGGGCGCCAGCTTCGCCAATTTTTCCGTAAGGTTAATCTGCTTATGCAAACCGCGTTTAGAGTTGCTTCTGCCAATTACGATTTTAGTAACGCCGGATAACAGTGCGAACTCCGCAATCTGCGCGGCTATGTCGTCACCGTAAACGGTGGTTACCTGAGCTCCGAATTTTTCCGCCAAACGTACGCTTTCCTGCAAACGTGCGTTATCGTCTTCGCTGTATTTAGACGGCGAACGCGTTTCTACGTATAAAGCGGAAAAAACTCCGCCGAAAGCCCGCGACATTTTGTACGCGGTTTTTACTATCCGAGCATTAGACGGCGAAGCGGATAAGCAAACCAATATATGTTCGTGATTTTTAACGTTTTTGTCGTTCATAACGATAATAAAAAGTAACGGTTTTACCGCCGAGCCGACGCTGTAAATAAGCTTGCTGACGCATATTTTGTAATTTAACTGCGTCCGACGCAAACCGATAACGTATTTTATACGCGATACGATGCAGCTACAATCTGCCAACTCGGTTAAAAACTGTCTCCGTTTATTATACCACTAAAACGGCGCATTGAATTATTTTTTTCGTAATTTGCGTTTTTTTTCGGTATGCGATGCTTTTTTACCCGTCAATCGGTTCTTCTTGCCGTTTGCCAAGCCGTCCAACGCAGACGCAATGATAAATCCGAAAACAAACACAGCAGCGACGCAAAACAACAGCGCTATATCCGTTGTTTTCATATTTATACGCGAAAATATTTTTGCAGCGATTTGTACTCGCCCAAAACCAACATCGTTTCGTCGCCCGTTAGCTCTGTTTCGGGCGTTATTATCATATCGAGCTTACCGTTTCGTTTAATGCCCAAGATATTGATTTGGTACTTTCGACGTATATCTATCGCGCCGACGGTTAAACCGCGCCATTGCTTGGGAACTTCAACTTCGTATATGGCGTGATTTTCGTCTATCTGCACGTAATCGTAAACGTGGTCGGCGGTATAACGAAATGCTGCCCATTTTGCCATTTGCGTTTCGGGGCAAATAACTTCGTTCGCGCCGTTTCGTAACAGAAACTTTGCATGAACGTCGCGCTCCGCACGCGACACTACAAGTTTTGCCCCCAAATCGGCAAGCAGCGAAGTGGCTTCGAGCGAATTTTGAAAGTCGTTTTCTATCGCAACGAAACAAACGTCGTAATCTTCGATTTCCAAACTTTCGAGAAAAACTTCGTTTGTGCCGTCGCCTATTCTCGCGTTCGTAACGTACGGCATACACTCGTTCACTCTTTCTTCGTTGACGTCTACCGCCATTACCTGATGTCCCAAACTATACAACTGCATTACCAGATTTTTACCGAACGCGCCCAAACCGATAACCAAAACAGATTTCATTATATTCTCCTTAAACTTTACTTAGCCACCGCGTCAAACAGTCTCCGTACTACTCAGCCGATAGTTACGCTTTCCGTCGGAAGCTTTGAAACGTCGGCTACGGCATTCCGCGCGACAACGTAAGCGATAGTAAAACAGCCCACTCTGCCGAAAAACATAAGTACCGCAAGAATTACTTTGGAAGCAATCCCCAGCGAAGGAGTTATCCCCAACGACAGTCCTACCGTCCCTATCGCGGACGCAGCTTCGAACAAACACTCTTTGGCGGGTAGATTTTCCACTGCGCTTATCGTCATACCGCCCACCCAAAAAAATAATAAATACAGTATAAATATCGCAAACGCGTTGGTTACATCGGTGCGGGGCAGCCGCCTTTTGAACAGGCAAACGTCTTCTTTGCGACGCAGAGACGAAATAACGCCCGCAATCAGAACGGCGAGAGTCACCGTTTTGAACCCGCCCGCAGTCGAACCGGGCGAGCCGCCGATTAACATCAGCATAACGAGCATGCTTATACCGAAGTCCGACATCTCGCTCAAATTAACGGTATTGAAACCCGCCGTACGCGCCGTTACCGATTGGAACAACGACGCCAACAGTCTTTCTCCAAAGGGCATATCAGTAAAATCCATAAAAAAGAAAGCTATTGCAGGAAGCAATATAAGAACTGACGTGGTTATCAATACAAGCTTCGTCTGCAACACGTATTTAGACGGACGGAATTTGGCGATTATTATGTTTTCCCAGGTAAAAAAGCCCAAACCGCCGATAACTATAAGCGCCATAAGCGTCAAATTGAGCAGCGGATTAGAAGCGTAACATACCACGGAAGAAAATGCGCCGCCCGATTCGATAATATCGAAGCCGGCGTTACAAAACGCCGAAACGGAGTGGAACAGAGACAGCCATACTCCCTTACCGCCGTAATCCGCGCAAAATACGGGTAGCAGCGCCAACATTCCGACAAATTCCGTTGCGGCGGTTACTATACAAACGAATTTAATTCGCCGTTTTACACCGCCGTTTTTGGGAGAAGAAACGGTTTGCTGCCCGAGCCCGCGTTGCGCAACGGACAGTTTTCCGTTAGCAAACGAAAGTAACGAAAGCGCTACGGTCGTTATACCCAAACCGCCCAATTGAATAAGAACCAAAATAACGATCTGTCCGAATAACGACCAATGAGCGGAAGTGTCGTATACAACCAATCCCGTAACGCAAGCTGCGGAAACGGCGGTAAACAACGAATCTATATACGGCGTAGGCGTTCCGTTTTGCGTTGCGCAAGGCAAGGCTAATAATACGGAACCGACCGTAATAAGCCCTAAGAAACTTAATACAATTACCATAAAAGGCGATATGATTTTTTTAGTTTTTACTTGCACGTTAACCTTCTTGTTTTCTCTATTATATAACGCTTGGAATAAAGATAACGTAAGGATAACGGTCAATGTATTAAGATAGTATTAAGATTTTACCGGAAGAATTTATATTGTAAAAAATTTTTGCGTACAAATACAAAAAAACAAAGAAAAACGGCTTGAGAAAATGCAAAGCCGTTTCGCAGTTAAACGATATAAAAAACAATAATCAGTCGAGAGTATTGGCGATGTTGGGATTTAAGTACAAAGGAACACCGTCGCAATCGGTATCGTCCGAATCGGCGAAATTTTCCAAATACTTTGCCGTATTGAAACGCGTCCAAGGCTCCTTCTCGGGCGGGTAGGCAACAAATACCATACGTTCCTTGGTGACGGGATGATTGAATTCCAGACGGTACGCCCAAAGCGCCAAATTGTACCCCTTGGCAAGACTGTCTCCGCCGTAGCGTACGTCGCCGAACACGGGACAGCCTATTGATGAAAACTGTACGCGTATCTGATGACTTCTGCCTGTACCGAGCTGAATTTTTACAAGACTAACCACATCGGAATAGCTTTCCAGCACTTCGTAGGAAAGCTCGGCGCGCTTGGCGTTGTGGTCGCCTACGGTTGCCACGTACACAGTGTTGGTTAGCGCGTTCTTTTTGAGATAATTGACGAGTACGCCCTTGCGCTCCTTGGGACAATTGAGCACCGCAGCAAGGTATTGCTTGGTCATATCGCCGTCTACTATCTGTTTGGACAGCCGTTCGGCGGCCTTGCTGTTTTTGGCAAACACCATTACTCCGCCCGTGGGACGGTCGAGACGATGTACAAGCCCCAAGTAAACGTTGCCGGGCTTATTGTATTTGTCCTTGATATACTCTTTAAGCAGCGTAAGCAGGTCAAGATCGCCGCTTGCATCCGCCTGCGACGGTATATTCTGCGGTTTGACGACGACAAGTACGCTGTTGTCTTCGTGAAGAATAGTTATATCTTCCATTGTAAAATTTTTAGGCATTGCAACTTCCTTATAAATATTTGTTAATTTTTAATGCGAATGTAACTTACGAAGTTCCGCTTCGCCGGACTCCTCCGCGCGCAACACTATGCGTTGCTTAGCCGAAGTACTCCGCATTGTATTATTTAGATATACTAAGCAATTGCTTTGAGTAAATTTAAGACATTATTACACTGCTGCCGCTCCGTGGCGTCCGCAACTGCCGTCGCTCGGCTAAGAACATAAAGGAACCGACAAGTCCCATTACTTCACCGCTTAACACCGAGAGCGAGCGTGTTCAGCTTTTACGCATTTGAGCCGCCAGACGAATCGAGGTTATAAGCGGAATATGCAAACGACGTCCAGAGTCCCGACGCGCCGCAAGGTAGAACTACGCCTTGTTCGTCGGTGGGAAGCCCCACCTCGTAGGAGATAACTTCGCCGCAGGAAGGCATTGTCAGCCTTAACAAATTGGACAAAACAGCGGGCTGTAACCCCGTTGTGTAGGAATTGAGCAGGACGAACAGCGGATTATCCGACAAAACGCCCGCGCACAGTTTTAGAAAGTCGAATATATCGCGTTCGATTTTCCATTCTTCGCCGCTTGCGCCGCGCCCGAAGCTGGGCGGGTCGAGTATTATTGCGTCATACTTGCGTCCGCGCTTTATTTCGCGCGTTACAAACTTACGGCAATCGTCCACAATATAGCGGACGGGCTTATCCGAAAAACCCGACAACGCGACGTTTTCCTTTGCCGTTTCCACCATATTTTTTGCGGCGTCGACGTGACATACGCTTGCGCCTGCGGACAGACACGCGACGGTTGCTCCTCCCGTATAAGCGAAAAGGTTAAGTACCGATATCGGGCGGTTTGCCTGCTTGATTAAATCTATCATCATCGCCCAATTCGCCGCCTGTTCGGGGAATAAGCCCGTATGCTTAAAATTCATAGGACGTACTGCGAACGTAAGATTGCGCCAAGACACGTTCCAACTGTCGGGGAGTTTACGGTCAAACTCCCACCTGCCGCCGCCCGTAGACGAACGTATGTAGCGCGCGTCCGGCTTTTTTACCGACGTAAGCGGCGTTTCCGCATGCCAAATAACCTGCGGGTCCGGACGAAGCAGCGTAACGTTTTTCCAACGTTCTATCTTCTCGCCGTCGCCCGTCGCTAATATTTCGTAATCTTTCCATTCGGTATTTAACTTCATAACATTTTAATTATATATTAAAATGCGACAATATTCAACTGTTTGCTTTAACTTTAACAGCGTTAAAACATGCATTTAGCGAACAACGCTTCCAAAGCGCAAGCGCGCATAAATAGCGTATGCAATAGGAAAGAATTAAAGTAGTTGGTTGTAATTGAACATTTTGCGTATACCATTTAATTTTCTTGTGTATTTTGCGATGCCGATTTACTTATCTCACTTACCGTAATACGGAACTTTTGACCGTTATTGATAGATACGTTTAACGATTTTCCGTCGGCAGTAAAAATTGCAAGGTAGTACTCGCTGAACAATGCTTTAATATCTAAAATAATTTCTCTTCTACCACCCAAGTAAGATTTTCCGGACATTCACTTTCAGTAACAAAATCGATTTTATAGCTTTATCCGTAACTTATCTCTTAAATTACGTTCTATGCGCGCAATAACGTACTATTATCATGCGCTCTCTGTTGGATAAAGACAAAATTTTTTGCCCAATAAAGATTAACTGAATAAAGAAGCGAAAACGCAGCGACAATTACGTCGCTGCGTTTTTTAGAAATTATTACGTTACAGAATATTCCAATTTAACATATAATTACGCTTTGGTAAGATACAGCGTGAACTGTTCGCCGTTGACGTCCCACACCTTGGCGAACGCGCCGTCAGTCGCTTGCCTTACTTCGTCGGCAAGAGTGCCTTGGGCAATTTCGTCCGAGTATTCGGCAAATACCTTGGCAAGCCGTCCTTCCGCCTTGTAACCCACGATAATGTGGTCGGTCACTACGAAATCGCATTCCTTGCGCATAGTTTGTATCTTAGACACAATCTCGCGCACCAAGCCTTCTTCTATCAGTTTGTCGGAAAGGTTTACGTCCAACGCAACAGTGTCGCCGCGGTCGCTTACTACCGAATAACCTTGTTTGTTTTTAGACGATATAAGCAAGTCTTCAGCGCTTACTTCGACGGTATTGCCGTTGAAGTCGAACACGTGTTTGCCGCCGTGTTTGACGTTTTCCACCACTTCGCGCGCCTTGTCGCCCAAGTTGGCGAAGCGCTCGCGTATAATACCTATCAGTTTGCCGTACTTCGGTCCCAAGGTCTTGAGCTGCGGCTTTATTTCGTAGTCGGCGAATGCATCGGCGGACTTGACGTTGATTAGTTCCTTGACATTAAGCTCGTTTTTGACTATGTCCGCCATATCGCTGTCCAACTCTCCGCCGGTTGCAACGTACATACGCGCAAGCGGCTGACGGTTCTTAACATTGGCGGAGTTGCGCGCCGAACGCCCGAGAACGACTATGTCCAGCACCTTTTCCATCATTTTGTTAAGGCGCAAATCGATATACTTCTTGTCCGCCTTGGGAAAAGCGCACAGGTGCACCGAACGCGGAGCCTTGTTAAAGCAGTTTGCCGTGATATTTTGGTAAATGCTTTCCGTAATAAAGGGAACGAAGGGAGCGGCAACCTTGACAAGCGTATCCAGCACGGTATACAGCGTCATATACGCCGCCTGCTTGTCATCCGTCCAGTCCGCGCCCCAATAGCGTTCGCGGCAGCGGCGTACGTACCAATTGGACAGCATATCCGTAAACCTTTCTATCGAACGTGCAGTATCTGTTATCTCGTAGTTAGACAATCCATTGTCTACAGTATCCACAAGTTGGTTGACTTCGGACAGTATCCATTTGTCCATAAGCGTCAGCTTGCATTTTTTAAGGTCGTACTTGCTCGGGTCGAAGTCGTCGATATCCGCGTACAGTACGTAAAACGCGTAGGTGTTCCACAGCGTTCCCAAAAACTTACGCTGCATTTCCGAAACGGCTTCGGAATAGAAACGGCTCGGAAGCCACGGAGCGGAAGCCGTATAAAAATACCAACGCACCGCGTCCGCGCCCTGCTTGTTGAAGCTGTCCCACGGGTCTACCACGTTGCCCTTGTGCTTGCTCATCTTTACGCCGTGTTCGTCGCCTACAAGTCCCAAAACGATACAGTTCTTAAACGGCGCCTTGCCGAATAACAGAGTGTTTACGGCAAGCAAAACGTAGAACCAACCGCGAGTCTGGTCCACCGCTTCGGAGATGAAGTCGGCAGGGAAGTTTTCCTTGAATAACTTCTCGTTTTCAAACGGATAGTGGAACTGTGCGTAGGGCATCGAGCCGGAATCGAACCAACAGTCGATAACTTCGGGAGTGCGCTCGTACGTACCGCCGCAGCTGCATTCCCACTTGCATTCGTCAATAAACGGGCGGTGCAATTCGATATCCTTGCTACAGCCGCATTTGTCGGCAAGTTCGGCTCTGCTGCCTATTACGTGAACCTTGCCGCATTTGTTGCATACCCACACCGGCAGGGGCGTTCCCCAATACCTGTCGCGGGAAATTCCCCAGTCGATTACGTTTTCAAGGAAGTTGCCCATACGTCCCGAACCGATTGAGGGCGGTATCCAGTTGACGGAAGCGTTGGCTTTGAGCAATTCGTCGCGCACCGCCGTCATCTTGACAAACCACGACTTACGCGCGTAATAGATAAGCGGCGTGTCGCAGCGCCAGCAATGCGGATAGCTGTGCTCGTACATAAGCTCGGCAAACAGCAGTCCGCGCTGTTTCAAATCCTTTAATATGGGCTTATCGGCAGACTTGCAGAACAAGCCCGTAAGCTCGCCGCAGCCGTCCACGAACTTGCCGTCTTCGCCAACAAGCTGCACCAGCGGCAGATTGTACCTTCTGCCCACGTTTGCGTCGTCTTCGCCGAATGCGGGCGCGATATGCACTATGCCCGTGCCGTCGGTTAACGTAACGTAGCCGTCGTTGGTAACGTAGTAACAATCTTCTTGAACGTTGGCGTAGGTATAAAGCGGCGTATAATGCGCGCCTTCGTATGCGGAGCCCTTCTTTACATCCAAAATATCGTAAGTACCGTCTTCGAAATGTTTGCTTACAAGTTCCTTTGCAAGAATATACTTTACGTCGTCGCACAAAACCGTAGCGTAGTCGTAGTCGGCGTTCATACACAACGCAACGTTGGATGGCAGCGTCCAGGGAGTGGTTGTCCAAGCAAGGAAATAGGTATCGGGGCTATCGACAAGACGGAACTTGGCAACTGCGGACTTTTCCTTTACGTCCTTGTAGCCCTGCGCCACTTCGTGAGAAGAAAGCGCAGTTCCGCAGCGGGGACAGTAGGGCACGATTTTGAAGCCCTTGTATAAAAGCCCCTTGTCATATATGGTTTTTAGCGCCCACCACTCCGATTCGATATAATTGTTGTCGTAGGTGACGTAGGGATGTTCCATATCCGCCCAGTAGGCTACGCGGTCGGACAGCTGTTCCCATTCGCCCTTATACTTCCACACCGATTGCTTGCACTTTTCCACAAACGGCTCGATACCGTATTCTTCTATCTGCTTTTTGCCATCGATGCCCAAGAGCTTTTCCACTTCTAATTCCACCGGAAGACCGTGAGTATCCCAACCCGCCTTGCGCAGAACCTTACGTCCCTTCATTACTTGGTAACGGGGAATTAGGTCCTTTATCGAGCGCGTTAAAACGTGACCTATGTGCGGTTTGCCGTTGGCTGTCGGCGGACCGTCGTAGAAAGTAAAGGATTTGTCGCCCTTGGCGGCTGTTTGCGCGAAAATTTTGTTCTCTTTCCAAAATTCGAGAACTTCCAGTTCTCTGTCTACGAAGTTTAACGAGCTGTCTACCTTTTTGTATTTGGACATAGAGTTCAACCCCCTTAATTGCAAATTCAACGTTGATTAATTGATTGGTTTTGACTGCGAAACGGGCAGACAAGACAGGCGCGATGCAAGTGAAGCGTACACGACAGAGCAAAACGCAAGTCTGACACCGTATTGCGATGCTTATGCGCCGTCAAAAAAGGAGCGTTTGAAAAAACGCTCCTACAAGAGTTTACCATTTCAAACAGGTACGTTTGTTTATATTTGCATATGCGCGCATATTCATACAAAACAAATTATACCGCGCGGTGTGATAACGGACCGCTTTTCCGTACTTGACTACCGAATTGCCGTTTTTTACGCTTCGCCGAATTTCTACGCTGCGCAACCGAGTATAACGTCAATATTTTGCCAAGTCTACTTGCAGGGCGATGGCTTTCGGGCGGCAAGTCGCGTATTTCAGCGGGCTACGCGCTCTCTGTACAAACCGTGTTCCGCAGTCTTGTCCCTGCTCTGACGTATTTATTATTTTATTATTTACATTTTAACAAATTGAAATAAGTTTGGCAAGTAAAATCGTAATGTGGTAAGCGCTTTTATTAAAACTTATTTCTACTTCAAATCAAGCGACTTTTGAAAATTTTTACGCAAATACGCATTTTTAGTTAAAATATATTATATAAATATTATGTTTTGTGTCAAAAGTAAAGGAGCGCAATTTGCCCCTCACTTTTTAACGTTACATTATAATTTCGATGTCGAAAAATTTTTCTTGAAAGTTGACTGCCGCGGCGATTTGTTCCTTGGTAAACTTGGGTATATAAGGCGAAACTCCGCCGTATACAGGCGCGACAACCCACTTGGTTTCGACGTCGTTTTTGCGTACTATTACCGCTATTACATAGCCGTAAAACTCGGACAAACGCTGTAATGGGGCATTTACGCCCACAATATACGCGTCCTGTTCTTCGCCGTCGCCGCCGGTTACGCCTTCGACGTGTCCGTAATTGAGCTGATACTTTATGTCGCGGTGTTCGGGATGAACGCTGCCCTTGGGGCGGTCGACAATTACCTTTACCGCGCGGTCTATTACGCTCGTCGGGTTGCAGTCGTCGTTTTGCGGCTGAGCTTTGCAGGCGAAAAGCGTATCGTATACTTCCTGCGCGGCGGCGTAGTCGGCGTATTTGACGTAAAACCTGTAACCGACAGGTTTATTTAGCCGACTGAATCCGCCGTAAACGGGTTCGGCAACGCAATCAATTTCGGCGCTTGTTAACGCCTCGGAAAACATACGGTAAGATTGCCATCCGAACTCTGCAAAAAAGCACAAGTCGGACTGCAACGGTACGCGGGTTTTGCCGCCGCATTGTCGGCAAACGACGCCGTCCGTAAGCAAATCACATTTTTCACAAAAAAATAAGTTTTGTTGCATTATGCAAGTTTCCTGCAATACACTTTTACTCTTTGTAATCGGGCTTCTTTTGTAGCTTACGCTCGTTGCCCTTGCCGTCAACTATGTAAGTATTATCCAAAGTTTGCTGCACACCCTGCCACCACGATTCCAAGTATTCTTGACGCAATGCTTTCTGCTCATCCTTTTCCGCTTCGGTAAGACCTTGGGCCGTCTTGGATTTACGGGCAAGTTCGTTTATTCTGTCTATTTTTTTCTGTTCCATAGTTCACCTTGTCGTTTATATAATTGTAGCACGCAGTAATTACAAGGTCAAGCAAAACCGATTGTCTGCATTGGTCGGCGCCGACAAATCATTAACTTATTTACAGCAGCGTAAAGCCGTAGGCAGCTTTACACGCGTACTGCGTTAAAACGTTTCGAAAGAAAAGTTAATATCATTACAACGTATCAATAATACCCCCCCCCGTACGAATGTCAAGACCCTGCGAGACAAATAAAAATAAAGATAATAATTTCATTTTTGTGAAATAATTCACAAAATAAATCTTTTAAGATAAAAGTATACAATATAGAATACGCCGCAAAACAACAATTAAAACGAAAAAAATGAATTAACTTCGCTTTCCTACAACTCGGTAATTTTTATTACAAAAACCGACGATAATAATTTTCCGAATTTATTTCAATCGTAATTTCCGCGGCGAAATTCGACAAAACATTCGACTTGTCAGCTAAAAACAGATAACGGCAGCCGCCGCAAAAAAAAGCGACGGCTTAAACAAGCCGTCGCTCGAACATTCTATGACTGCGCGTTACGGTTGACAGTATATGCCGAAACGGTATCTCGGTAGGTAACTACTCCAAAGCTACCTTGTGGCGCACGCTCAAACTGCGTAGTGCTGCTGTGTTCCCACCCTGACACGGTTGACAGCATCGCGTCGCACAAGACCTTGGTATCAACGTTCCTTGCCGATTCCTGCTTTCCACATATAAAGCCGCCCGCAACATTCAGCCCTACTGTAGCGGATTGTAGGCGACAGGGCACCGCTAGCTCCCCGCTTAGCGCAGTAACGCTATTATACACTAAAAGCAATAATTTTGCAACCGTTTATTTTGTCGAAAACAAACGCCGCCCTACTTCGTCGCCGTATTGCGCTAAACCAGCTTGGAAATTTCCTTTTTCAAACGAGAGATTATTTTCTTTTCCAAACGCGATATGTATGACTGGGAAATACCGAGCAAATCCGCAACCTCCTTTTGCGTGCGCTCGTCTTCGCCGTCCAAGCCGAAACGCATTTCGATTATCTGCTGCTCGCGTTTGGAAAGCCGCGACAAACCTTCTTCCAAAAGCTGACGCTCCACTTGGCTTTCGACATGGTTATATATAGCGTCGGAATCCGTCCCCAAAATGTCGGCAAGCAGCAGCTCATTGCCGTCGCCGTCAACGTTTAACGGTTCGTCAAGGCTTACTTCCGCCTTGCGTTTGGAAAGCTTACGAAGGTACATTAGAATCTCGTTTTCTATACACCTGCTGGCATATGTGGCAAGTTTTATCTGCTTCTCCGCCTTGAAGCTGTTGATAGCCTTGATAAGACCTATCGTGCCTACGGATACCAAATCTTCCATATCTACGCCGCTGCTTTCGAACTTTTTGGCAAGGAAAACCACCAAACGCAGATTATGCTCCACCAGCTTGTCCTTAGCTTCCGTATCTCCCTGACAAACGGCGGAAAGCAGCGACGCTTCTTCTTCCGCGGACAACGGATGCGGCAAGGCTTCCGCTCCGCAAATATAATGCGCGGTCTTGTCGGACATAGACAATCTGGCGAGCAGTTTTTTCAATAATTCCAGCACTTTCATAATTTGAGCTCCTTATTACAAACGCCGAAGCGTATAATTAACCGTTAGCCGAAATAAACTCATTGGATAATACGACATGGTAGCTTGCAGATTGGCATTTATCCGACGGCAGCGCAAGATATGCCTGCCGCGTTACGCCGTTTGCGGTTACATCCGCCTTGACGGCCAATACGCTTTTAACGCCCGCGACAGTCGCAACTTCGACGGAACGCGCGTTTCCTGCAAGCGTTTGTTTTGCAAAGTAGTCGGAAAAACCGTCGAAACGCTTTGTTACAAAACATACCGGCAGACCGTCGTATACTAAGCCGTTGCCGGAATCGTAAAAGCCCGTCAGGTTATAGTCTTTGTCGAGAGTTACCACAATCTTACAAATATACGGAGCGATTCTTTTGGTTTGCTTGACGTAAAATACTATCGAGTAGCATAAAAAGGCGACTAACGCCAGCGCCAATGCGTACACGAACAGCGGAACGCGCATTTGGTAAAACTCGCCGTCTTGTGTAACGTAACTAATATTGAGCAGATGAAATATTCCCGTTACGGCTCCGCCCAAAGTAAAGGTATACGCGACGGTAAGCAAAATATGCCAAAAAAGTTTTTTTCCTACTCCGACCGCCGCTATGCACATAAAAACAAGACACGCCGTCTTGACGAGATACGTCCAAAAACCACCGACGAATACGCTTGCAACGGCGCATGCAGCGCCGACCGCGCCGCCGAGAACGATACGGTACTTCTTGAACGGTATCCTGAGGGTCAATGCCGCCGCAAGCAAAATGAGAGCGTCTATTACGAAATTATCCAAAATTACGTATTCCAAGTAAACGTTCATAGACCAAATTATAGCGGTATAAAAAGGCGACAAAACGTATCTTTTGTTGTAGAGCTACAATATTTTGTAAAATAGCTTACAAAAAATATGCCCTTCCTTTTTTATAAGGAAAGACATATTAATACGTTTTTGTTAAAATACGCAAGCGAAAATCGCAATAATGTTATTCGCTTGACACCGAGAGAGCGATTAATCTTGTTCTACTTCGCGGAAGATTTCGCCCTTGATATACGGCATCGGGTCTGCGTTTTTGCCGTTAACGGCTATTTCAAGGTGTACGTGCGCTCCGTCCATAAATTCGTTAGACGCCGAAGTGCTTACCGCGCCGATTTTTTCACCCTTTTTGACGGTTTGTCCCTTGGTTACCTGTACGTCGCCGAGCGAAGCGTAGGTTGCAACCACGTTGTCGCCGTGGTCGATTATAACGGTTTGCCCCAAAGCGAACGTTTCCTTTACGTCCAATACCGTTCCGTCGTACATTGCGTTAACTTCAGTTCCGTCCGTCGCAACAAGGTCTACGCCTTTGTGAGAAGCCCAGTCTTTAAGCGTAGAGTTGAATACGAACAGTAAATCTTTGCCGTCGGTATACTCCATACTTATTTTGTCGTACTTAACGGGAGAGTTGAAATAAACCTTTATTTTGTCCTTAACGACGGGGTCGGGATCTTTGTTGTCGTCGTCCGGTCCGCCTATAACGGGGCTATCAGGGATAACGGGAGTATCGGGCTTACGCGTAAGAGTAACCGCCAATACAACCGCCGTTATAGCCAGCACGCAAAATATAAGTAACAGCAACGCCGCGTTATTACGCAGAAATCTTGTAAATTTGTTGGTTTGTTTTGCAGAATTCATTGTTTGCCTCCGTATTTGTTTGATGAGATTGTTACCATACGTAAACGCTTTTATACGCGTTAAAACAAAAATTTCAGTAATCGCCCAAAATCAGCGGAAATCCCACGGATATAACGCCGTCGCGATAGGCTATCTGACAATTGACGCGCTTACCGTCCAAAATAACACCGCCGCGAACTCCGCCGCTATAACCGCTTATTACCGTCAAATCTCCGAAACTGCTTACGGTTACGGAACGGACGCGCAACCGAGAAAGAATATGTTCGACATCAGTTAAATCGCCGTCAAATGTCGCGCTTATTCCGTCCACTGTTCCGCATCGGGAGTACGTCGCGGACAAATCGGCAACGGAGCAACGTACCATACTGCCGAAGCCCAGGTCAACTCCGGAGACGCTTCCGCCGCGGCAATAAACGTTTATCTGCGCATTAGCGGGCGCTATCGACGATATAGCTTGTTCGTACGGTTTGGGCGCGAAATACAGCATCACTCCGACAACCGCAACCGTCAATATTACAATTACGAAAAATCTTTGCATACAAACATTGTTGACGCAAAAAAAGAAAATAATAACAGACGACGAATAAAAACGTACGACAAAATATTAAAATGCAAGCCGAATAGTAAAAGGCGTTATTTAGAGCAAAAAATAAAAAAAACGGCTGTAAACCTTGCGGTTTTAAGCCGTTAGTAAAATAATGACCATCGGCGGCTTTACGTCAAAAGACGATCGGCAAGCCGTTATGTTTTATTCGTACAGCTTCGAAATGGGCAAATCAGTGTAAACGCGTTCTATCGCTTCGGCAAATAGGTCGGAAATAGTTACCACTTCTATTTTGCCGATACGCTTTTCTTCGGGAAGCTCTATGGTATCGAGTACGATTATTTTGCTTAGCTTGCTTGCTTCGAGCCGCTCGATAGCCGGCCCCGACAGCACCGCGTGCGAACAGCAGGCTACCACTTCGCTCGCGCCGTTGTCTATTAACGCCTGCGCGCCTTGGCAGATTGTTCCTGCCGTATCTATCATATCGTCTAACATCAAGCAACTGCGTCCCCTGACGTCTCCGATAATATTCATTACTTCCATAACGTTCGCCATAGGACGGCGTTTGTCGATTATAGCCAACGGCGCGTCGAATTTACTCGCCATTGCGCGGGAGCGCACCACGCTGCCCATATCGGGACTTACAATAGTAAGATTGGTCGGTACGCCAACCTTCTTAAAGTGCTTGGCCAGCACCGGCATACCCATAAGGTTATCGACGGGAATATTGAAAAAACCTTGAAGTTGACTGCTATGCAAATCCATAGTAAGCACGCGATCCGCGCCTGCCGTTTGAAGAATGTCGGCTACGAGCTTTGCCGAAATGGGGTCTCTTGCGCGCGCCTTGCGATCCTGACGGGCGTATCCGAAGTAGGGAATGACCGCCGTAATACGCATTGCGGAAGCGCGCTTGCATGCGTCGATAATAAGCAGAAGCTCCATCAAATTATCATTTACGGGGGTGTTGGTAGACTGTATAATAAATACGTCGCAGCCGCGAACGGATTCCTTGATATTTACAGCAGTTTCTCCGTCGGAGAACTTGCCTACGTCCATTTTGCCGAGTTCCAAATCCAATTGCTCGCATATGGCTTGCGCTAACTTTTTGCTGGAATTGCCCGCGAAAATTTTTATCGCTCCGTGTATTTGATTAAGCATTTTATCCCCCGAATATATCACCGCTGTTATTATTGAGAATTACTTATTATTCCGACCGATCAGATTTCTCCGCGAGCAAGCTTTGCGGAAAAACCGTTTATATTGTATATTTTAGCGTAGAATGTGTCAAGTAAAAACGCGGATACGGTGTATACCTAAAATTTAGCTTTTGCCTACGCGGTAAGTTTTTTCTATAAGCGTACGCCGCACTCGATCCGTAATTGAAAACGGCACACATATACTATGCTTTCAAGTCGACATATGTTTTACCGCTATGTCCGACAAAAAAATTCCCCGCCGAAGCAAACGGCGGGGAACGCGAAATTACGGCGACTAAATACGCGTGTAAGTTCTTTCTTCGTAGTCCTTGCAGTAATGAGCCGTTTCGCAGTCGGCGCAGGGCGTTACCGTAATTTGAGACAACTTACAGGAACAATTGTCCCCGTTGTGATGCTTGCAGGCGCGTACGTCGCACATAATGGTTTGTTGGCTTTTCATAATTATACCTCCTTTTATTTTAGTGTTAACAACAAGCACTCGAAAAATACGCAAATAAACGCCTTGACTAAACTTCGCCTATAAGTTATACTTTACGTAGCATGTAAAGAAAGCGTATCCGCATACGCATAAAATTCGCGCCCATGTCGGAATGACTACTCATCATTACATGCCCAAAATATACGAACAGCGACTGAACGCCGCCGTACGGGAACACCTTATTGGTAACCGAAAGGAGAAAATATGAAAGTACTGTTACTTCAAGACGTTAAAGGACAAGGAAAAAAAGGAGAAATTATTAACGTTTCCGACGGATACGCCAATAACTTTTTACTGAAAAAAGGGTTGGGCGCCATAGCCACCGCCGATACGATTAATTCCGTCGCCATAAAAAACAAAGCTATCGAACGGCAAAAGGCGGAAGAAAAACAAAAGGCTATGGACGACGCAAACAAACTTAAAGGACAGGAAATACGAATTACCGCGTCCAAGGGCTCGCAAGGAAAAATGTACGGCAGCATCACCAATAAGGAAATAGCCGAAGAATTGAATAAATTAGGCTACGCCGTCGACAAAAAACAAATAGTTATGAAAGACCCGATAAGAGCTACGGGCAGATATTCCGTAACGGTAAAAATGTATGCGGAAATATCCGCCGCCGTTACCGTTATAGTCGATTAGTACGCATACCTGCAAACAAATGAAACACAAAAGACTGCCGCGAAAATACCGCCACAGTCTTTTTTTTCGCGCCGAGTAACATTCTTAAAATAACCTGTTAACAGCAAAATGCTGTAAAGACTGCTATAAACAGCCAATTGCTGTAAACTTTTTTTATCACAAATTAACGGAGCGCGAATATGAATGCGTTTGCAAAAAGATTGAAAGAACTTCGGTCGGAAAATAATTATACGCAGAATTTCATCGCTTTGAAGCTCGGGATTCGGCAGCAGTCCTACGCTCGCTACGAAAGCGGCGTCGGAGAACCGAACTTAGACACTCTTGTTGCAATAGCGAAACTGTTTAATGTGTCTACTGATTACCTATTAGGAATAGCCGAATACTGACAGGAGAAAAAATGGAAGTTAACATATTAGATAAAAAACGACTGAAAGCGTTTATAAGCTTTCCGGACGAATTATATGCGGACGACGACAACTATGTACCGTATATGCGAGCCGATCTCAAAAAAACGCTTACCAAGCTGCTTTTTAAGGACAAAACGTACTGCGCCGTTATAGTAACGGACAAGGGCAAAATTATTGCTCGCACGCTATTTACAATAGATAAAAACAAACAACTCAAATCGGACAAATGCGGTTTCTTTTCTATGTTCGAATGCGTGAACAACCAAAAGGTTTGCAACGCGTTATTCGATAAGGTTACGGAGCTTATGCGCGAACAGGGCGCGGATTATATTACGGGAACGTATTTTCCGTACGATCAGGATAATCGCCGCGGAATACTTTACCAAGGCTTCGACCGCGCTCCGCTTATCTTCACGTCGTACAATAAGTCCTACTACAACGACTTGCTGGAAAACTACGGAATGGTAAAGCAAAAGGACGCGTTAGAATACACTATCGATATCGCTTCGGTAGACTACGCTCGTTGGCAAAAGATCGCGAACTATTCCGAACAAAAATACGGCTTTCGCGTAGATACGCTGAACGTCAAGCGTATAGACGACGATATACGCGACGTTCAATACGTTATGGAACGCGCCACAAACGACATTATTTACCAAGACGCGCCCGATATAGACGCGCTGCGCAGCATTGTAAAGCAGTGGAAACGGTATCTTAACAAGGATTACATTCTTATAGCGCGCAGTAACGCCGACAATAAGCCCCTGGGCGTAGCAGTCGCTTTGCCCGATTACTTTTACGTATTCAAAAAAATGAAGGGCAGGACGGATTTACGCGGGCTTATGACCTTTGCGAAAGAATCGAAAAATATAAAATCTCTGCGAGCGCTGATGCAATACGTTTTGCCCGAATATCAACGCTCGGGCGTTGCCGTGGCAATATATAAGCGTATGTACGAAGCCATCCTGAACAACGGCATAACCTATATGGAGCTTGGCACCGTTATGGAAAACAATCCGTCGGGCAATAGCTCGATACTGGCGATGGGCGGAGAAGTAGCCCGAATTTACAGAATTTATCAAAAGAAGATTTAACACTATGCTCAACTTGTTATCTTTTAACGTCTCTACGTTGTACACCGTTATAGCTATAATACTTATGTTCGGCTTGCCGATACCGCTGCTTATACTCACCAAAAAAGTTAAGTTCTTCAACACTATCGGCGCTATCGCATTATGCTACGTGGCGGGATTTTTGATATCCCTTATCCCGATAGACTACGACAAAAACCTGACGCAGACGGTTGCGTCCGTACTTGTAGCGGTAGCTATACCGTTAGTGCTGTTTTCATTCGATATGACCAGCCTAAAAAACCTTGCAAAAAAGACGGTGATATCCTTCGTATTGGTTATTGTGTCCACCGTCGCAATATCCTGCGCAGGTTTCTTCGTCGCAAACGCGGTCGGTCTACAAAACGCAAATCAGCTTGCGGGGATGACCTGCGGACTGTATATAGGCGGAACGCCCAATCTTATTGCAATAGGCAACGCGCTGTTAAGCTCGGATAACAAAGCAAGCGTTATAGCAGCCGCCAACACTTCGGACTTTTTCGTAGGCGGAGTGTATTTTCTGCTGATTCTTACGGTAATACGACCCGTTTACAAAAAAATTCTCGGGAGTAAAAAGGTTAAACCGATTATTACGGAAGAACTGCCCGCAAACGAAACGGACGGCGACGCGATAACCGCCGACGGCGAAGCTACCGAAATCAAAACGGAAACGCAAACGGAATACGACTACAAATCCATACCGCGCGACAAAAAATCTATCGGCAAGCTGATAGGCGTAATTGCTCTTGCAATAGGCTGCCTTGCCGTCGGCGCGGGACTGGAAATACTAATCAACGGCAATATGGACGGAAGCCTGTTTATTATGATAACCGTCTCCGTATTGGGAATTGCATTCAGCTTCGTAAAGCCTATACGCAACGTAAAGGGGTCTTACCAAATAGGTCAATACCTTATCTTGATATTTTCCATAGGCCTGTCGATGAGTATCGATCTGAAAATGCTCGCGAAAGAAATACTGCCTACGCTTGCGTTCTTCGCCTGTATACAGATAGGCTCGATACTGCTGCATCTGCTGCTATGCAAAATATTCAAAATAGACGGCGGTACGGCTCTTATAACCAGCACCGCGGGAATATACGGTCCTCCGTTTATCGCCCCCGTCGCCAACGCCTACGGCGAACGCGAGCTTATTGCGCCCGGCATTATATGCGGAACGTTCGGGCTGGCCATAGGTAACCTTATAGGTATAGGAATAGGCGCGCTGCTTGCGCTAATCGTTTAGAAATAACTTATTATACGGTGCTTGCGCGTGTGAAGAAAATTAGGACAATGAAATACTTATCTCTATCGGAATATCTGTTATCACCTTGCGGCGTGTCCAGTATTCCTTATTGGAAGGCAAAAATAACTGATATTTCCGACAATATACAAATCGTACACGATAAAAATTACGAAGAAAGTAAATTTGCCGACTATGCAGACGAGCCGTATTTCAGATTGTATCACAGTTTACAATATATAGAGCGGCAGCATTGCGACGGAATAAGCATAGTAACTGCAAGCGACGATAATATTGACGAATTTGTGCGTATTATCAACGCAAGCTACGACGATTTGTCCGTCACAAAAGAACAATTACTGAATTACCGTAAAACGCCCGTTTTCAAGTACGACTTGTGGATATTGGTAAAAGACATATATATCGGCAACTATGTCGGCTGCGGAATCGCCGATTTCGATAGTGAAGCGCGGGAATTGATTTTAGAATGGATACAAGTATTGCCACAATACCGAAGACGCGGTTTAGGCGGACTGATAGTTAACGAATTACTATACAGAATGCAACATATGGCGAATTTCGCCACCGTATCCGGAAAATTGAATAACGTCACGCACCCGGAAAAACTATACAGAAAATGCGGTTTTACAGGGAATGATATTTGGCACGTTCTTGACAAAAAACAATAGTACTACAAAAAAACTCGCGTAATAAGGTTTCCTTTATATGGATTTCCTTACGGGCAAAGAAACAGCGCACTATCTTCGCTTTCGAAGTATAGCGCGCTGTATTTATTTTAACATTTGAAACGACAAATTGAAATTTAATTTTCAATTTTAATAATAATATCATATGCAGTAGAACATTCTTCTTTTGATAATTTTGTTTCATTAACCAGATATTCTATTGCCTTATCTTTGTTATCAAACTTTTTTAATATACCTCTTATCTCTTTAAATTTTTCAATAGCAGCCCGAATTTCGGTGTTCATAATTTCTCGCCTCACTTGTAAATTACTGTTTATAATCGCATGCGATTGCTTCGTAGCGTACAATCATTATAGCATAACCATACTAAAAAAGCAAGGACTGATTTATCGTCCTTGCTTTTAATTCCTATGAAATACACCGCTATTACGCGAGTTTTTTGTTCGTTAAAATTATTACTTAATTTCCGCTTCTGCGCCGGCTTCGGTAAGAGTTTTAACCATACCTTCGGCAGCTTCCTTGGGTTGAGCTTCCTTGATGGTTGCGGGAGCGCTTTCAACAAGGTTTTTAGCTTCTACAAGTCCAAGTCCGGTGAGTTCGCGAACAGCCTTAATAACGGCAATCTTGTTGGCGCCGATAGCCTTCAACACTACGTCGAATTCCGTCTTTTCTTCAACGGCGGGAGCAGCTGCGGCAGCTCCGCCTGCAACGGCTATGGGAGCGGCGGCAGAAACGCCGAATTCTTCTTCTATAGCGTGAACGAGCTCGTTAAGTTCCAAAACGGAAAGAGATTTAATCTCTTCGATAAATTTTTTCGTATCCATTATTTTATTTCTCCTATTATTTTTTAATGTGCTTCCGTCCTTAGGCGGACGAGACCATGCTCGGCGAAATTATTCGCCTTTTTGCTCGGCAACGGCGTTTAATGCAACCGCCAATCCGCGCATAGGCGCAGACAACACCGAAACCAACATACCGAGAAGCGCTTCTCTGCCGGGAACCTTGCTCATTGCGTCGCAGGTGGCCGCGTCGGCGTACTTCTTGTCAAACATACCGCATTTAATGCTCATTGCGTTATACTTCTTGATACCGTCCGCAGCAACCTTAGCGGGAGCTATAGCGTCGGCGGTACCGAATGCAAACGCGCTGGGTCCGTTTAGCGCTTCGTCAAATTCGGTATATCCAAGCTCGTTAAGCGCTTTTTTGAACAACGTGTTTTTAAGCACCTTATACTCTACGTCGTTTTTACGAAATTCCGAACGGAATTCGGTGTCTTGGGCAACCGTCAGTCCTTTGTAATCGAGAATAACGAAAGATTGGCTGTTTTGAATCTTTTCTTTGATTTGTTCTACAACTTCTCTCTTAGCCGCTTGCGTGGGACTGAGATGACCGTGATGACGTTCGTGATCCATTATTGTTTCCTCCTTTTAATATTTTAATTA
This sequence comes from uncultured Clostridia bacterium, assembly GCA_947570215.1. Taxonomy (GTDB): domain Bacteria; phylum Bacillota; class Clostridia; order Christensenellales; family CAG-314; genus Fimimonas. Next base: position 21,928 of record CANOTO010000009.1, on the reverse strand, counting down.
AAAACCCTTGCGCCGTATAATCGGTACAAGGGTAGGAGTCTAAAAGACTGTAAACCGTATTTGTACCTCGGCAAGATTTACTGTTACTTGCTGTCTTTGGAACGGGTTTGGGTATTCAATTTCAGTTTATTTGTACGATACCTTGATGCCGGGTCCCATCGTTGTTGCGACGGCTACCGATTTGAGATACGTACCCTTTGCCGCGGCGGGTTTAGCCTTGACTATTGCGTCCATAATCGCCGTAGCGTTTTCGAGCAGCTTGTCGCGACCGAAAGACTTTTTACCGAAAATAACGTGGCAGATAGATTGCTTGTCCAAACGGTATTCTACCTTACCTGCCTTGATATCGTGTATAGTCTTGGCAATATCCGTAGTAACGGTTCCGCTCTTGGGGTTGGGCATCAAGCCCTTGGGTCCCAATACTCTACCGAGACGTCCTACAAGTCCCATCATATCGGGAGTGGTTACAAGCACGTCGAAGTCGAACCAGTTTTCCTTTTGCATCTTTTCGATGTATTCCTCCGCGCCTACGAAGTCCGCGCCGGCGGCAGTCGCTTCGTCGGCCTTGGCGCCCTTGGCAATTACCAATACGCGAACTGTTTTACCTGTTCCGTTGGGCAGTACTACTACGCCGCGAACTTGCTGGTCGGCTTTACGGCTGTCTACGCCCAATTTAACGTGCAGCTCCAAGGTTTCGTCAAACTTGGCGGGAGCGATGTCAATAGCAGTTTGAATGGCTTCGCTTATATCGTATTGCTTTGTCTTGTCGATTTTTTTCAAAGCATCAACATATTTCTTTCCTTTCATTTGACGCCTCCTTAACCTTCGACGACAATGCCCATACTGCGGGCTGTGCCGGCAATCATAGAACAAGCCGATTCCAAAGAAGACGCGTTGAGGTCTACCATCTTGGTCTTGGCAATTTCTTCGATTTGCGCGTGAGTAATCTTAGCCACCTTCGTTCTGTTGGGAACCGCGCTGCCGCTTTCGATTCCGCAAGCCTTTTTTATAAGCACGGGTGCGGGCGGGGTTTTAAGAATGAACGTAAAGCTGTGATCTTGATAAATAGTTACAATTACGGGGATGATGAGTCCCGCTTTGTCGGCTGTTCTCGCGTTAAAATCCTTGGTAAAACCGGGAATGTTAATTCCGTGGGGACCGAGAGCCGAACCTACCGGCGGAGCCGGCGTCGCTTTTCCGGCGGGAAGTTGAAGTTTTACAACCGCCGTGACCTTTTTAGCCATAGTATTCTCCTTATATCGTGGTGTTAACGAAAGAAACCGTTCGTATTATATTTGTTTCTTTCTCCCATATAAAAACAACTATTCCTGCGATACAATCGTGGGATTGTTGATTTTTTCTATTTGAATAAAGTCCATATCGACAGAAGTTTCTCTGCCGAACATATTGAGCGTAACCTGCGCTTTTTGACGGGCAACGTCTATTGCTTTTATTACGCCGACCAGTCCTTCGAACGGACCGGAAATAACCGTTACATTGTCTCCGATAACCATATCGAAGTCGATGACGCGTTCTTCCAAGCGGAGACGCTTTACTTCGTCTTCTTCAAGCGGCCAAGCTTTACCGTTGGGACCCACGAAACCGGTTACTCCGCGAGTATTGGTAAGCATAAACCACAATTGGTTGGAATACACCAGCTTTACGAAAACGTATCCCGGCATAACCTTGGCTTCGTACGCCTTCTTTTTGCCGTTCTTTTCTTCGATTAACGTTTCGGTAGGAATCTTGGTATCCAAAATTACGCTTTGCAAATTGCCGTTTTCCACCATTTGCTCGATACTTTTCTTAACCAGACTCTCGTAACCCGAATACGTATGAAGAATATACCACTTTGCAGAGTTCTGTTCGCTCATAAACCGTTTACCTTACTTTATCAAAGAAATTAACCATCCGAACAACAAGTCCGAACCGTAAATAATAAGAGCGAAGAACAAAACTACGAGCAAAACGATACCCGTATTCTTCAAAACCGTCTTGAAATTGGGCCAAGAAACCTTTTTAAGCTCCGACCAACTTTTTACAAAGAAAGCGCCTAATCTTTTGAATAAATTGGGCTTTTTTGCTTTTTGCTGCGCTGCCATATTAACTCTCCTTACTTCGCTTCTTTGTGAGTCGTATGCTTCTTACAAAATCTGCAATATTTATTGAATTCAAGTCTGTCGGTAGTCGTCTTTCCGTTTTTGTACGTGTCGTAATTACGTTGTTTGCACTCGGTGCAAGCAAGCACTACCTTGACTCTGTTTCCTTTCTTCGCTGCCATATCCGACGTCTCCTGTTAATCGGCGAGAAACACGCTTATTAAAACGTTTTCCGCACGCAAAAAATTACACCCCTATTAGAGTGCTAAATAATAATACCATATTACGCAACTGTTGTCAACGAAAAACGACTTCAATTTCCACGAATATTTTGACTATGCTTTACAACCGTAACGCGCAGAAAAAGGAAACATTTGACATTGACGCAGGCAAATGCTAATATTATATATAATTGCATTGTCGAAATTACGGAGCGTATATGATTAACGAAAACGAACCTTGTCTTAAAATGCGCAATAAAACCACCCGCGCGGAAGAAACGTACTGCAAGCGCTATCTCAAAAAATTCCGCGGGTACTTGCGCAGCGAACTTATAAATCACCAAACCTTAGGACTATTTTTCGGCATCGGAGCTTTGCTTGCTTTGTGTTTGCTTACACCTAACGACATCTATGAGTTTGGTACATATATCAAATGGACGTTGTTCGGTATTTTCGTATTAGCTTACATCGTCAAGATTACCATAAGCCTGTGGTTTTGGAAATACGCCAAACATGTTGTAATAACTAACGAAGGCGTGTGGATAATGTATTACAGCTCGTTTTGGTGGAGCGAAGACTTTACCGGCAAAAAACGATTTTTAAGCCCCACATGGTCATTGTACGGCTGGTCTGAAATAAAAATCACCGACAGCGATACCGCGCGGCCGAAATCTCCGGTAAAAATTTCACGAGAATTTGAGGCTTTCGATTACGCGGTAATAAAATCGTGCAAATTGACTTCTCTTTTTTTAACCCGCTTCGACGGCGTACAAGAAATAGACTTTCTTGAACAAGACGACGCAAACGAAATACTTGCGTACGCAAAGGAGCAGCATAAACGCAAAAAGCGTAAAAAGAAGGACATGGAAATAATAGAAAAGCCTTATGACGAATTACCAGACGACGAATACGAACCAAACGGCGAAGAATAATCTTCGCCGTTTTTGTATATTACATCAAGTCATTCTTTTATTAAAACCACCGTAGACGAACATATGCGCATATGACTACTTATTACTATGCGAAGAGCGCCCAATTCAAAAAAGAATGCAAATCATAAAAAGAAATCAATCTGCTATTGACAAACATAGAATTTTGTAATAGAATAATAGCCCACACTAAAAATATACGGGAGAGTCGTCACTATGATAGATTATAAATTATTGGTAAAAGAAGCGTACGAAGCGCAAAAAACGGCGTACGTGCCCTACTCGCATTGGGCAGTCGGCGCGGCATTATTGACAAAAGACGGAAAAATTTATCGCGGATGCAATATTGAAAGCTCGACGTTCAGCCCCACTAACTGCGCGGAGCGTACTGCGTTCTTCAAAGCGATATCGGAAGGTGACAAAGAATTTACCGCTATCGCTATTGTAGGAAACGACGTAAATACCCCCATAGGTCAAGGCGACCTCTGCCCGCCTTGCGGAGTGTGCCGTCAGGTTATGTGCGAATTTTGCGCGTTGGACTTCGAAATTATACTTGCAAAAGATTACGACAAGTACGAAGTATATACGTTAAACCAAATTATGCCGTTGGTAAGTCTGCCGTTAAGCAAAAAATAATATGCTTTACGATGAACATATAATTAACACCTAAACACAAGGCGTCGAGAGTTAATCTCAACGCCTTGTTTTCTACAAAAAATGCAGTCGAATTGTTCGACTGCATTTTTAATTTGACATTTAGTTAATTACGCGATGATCTTGGATACAACGCCGGAACCGACGGTGTGACCGCCTTCACGGATAGCGAAACGAAGTCCGTCTTCCATAGCGATAGGTGTAATCAAAGATACCTTGATGTGGGTGTGGTCGCCGGGCATTACCATTTCTACGCCGGGGTCAAGTTCGATAGAACCCGTAACGTCGGTCGTACGGAAATAGAATTGAGGACGATATCCCTTGAAGAACGGGCTGTGACGTCCGCCTTCTTCCTTGGTAAGTACGTATACTTGACCTTCGAAGTCCTTGTGGGGAGTAACCGATTTGGGTTTAGCCACAACTTGTCCGCGTTCGATTTCTTTACGGTCTACACCGCGAAGCAACAAACCTACGTTGTCGCCTGCGAAAGCTTCGTCAAGAAGTTTGCGGAACATTTCTACGCCTGTAACAACGGACGTCTTAATTTCGTCCTTCAAACCTACGATTTCAACAGGGTCGGAAGGTTTAACGGAACCGCGTTCTACTCTGCCGGTAGCAACGGTGCCGCGTCCGGTAATGGTAAATACGTCTTCTACGGGCATCAAGAAGGGCTTGTCCGTATCACGTGCGGGCGTGGGGATATAAGCGTCAACGGCGTCCATCAAGTCCAAAATGGGCTTGAAAACGGGATCCGCAAGATTGGTGTTGCCACCTGCGGCAGCGTCCATAGCTTTCTTGGCGGAACCCTTTACAATGGGAAGGTCGTCGCCGGGGAATTCGTACTTGGAAAGAAGTTCGCGTACTTCCATTTCTACGAGTTCGAGCAATTCTTCGTCGTCAACCAAGTCGGTCTTGTTCATGAATACTACGATATAGGGAACGCCAACCTGACGAGCGAGAAGAATGTGTTCGCGAGTTTGGGGCATCGGACCGTCAGCAGCGGAAACAACCAAGATTGCGCCGTCCATCTGCGCCGCGCCGGTAATCATGTTTTTAACGTAGTCGGCGTGTCCGGGGCAGTCAACGTGAGCGTAGTGACGCTTGTCCGTTTGATATTCGACGTGAGCGGTATTGATTGTTATACCACGAGCTCTTTCTTCGGGAGCCTTGTCGATTTCGTCGTATTTCATTACTTCTGCTTTACCTTGCATAGCCATAACCATCGTGATAGCGGCTGTCAAGGTCGTCTTACCGTGGTCTACGTGACCGATGGTACCAATATTGACGTGCGGTTTGCTTCTGTCAAATTTTGCTTTTGCCATTGTTGTGATTCCTCCTAAATTTTTGATGATGTCTAATATTTTTATTTTTTAATTATAACAGATACATTATATCTTATTTTTTCGTTTTGGTCTACACTTTTAATCAAATATTTTATCCAAAACGCTTATTTTGTAGCGCCTTCCTTGACAATCTTCTCTTTAATTGCCTTAGGCACTTCCGCAAAGTGGTCGAATTGCATCGAATAGTTTCCGCGTCCCTGCGTACGGCTGCGAAGATCGGTTGCGTAACCGAACATTTCCGCCAAAGGTATAAACGCGCTAACTACTTGAACTCCGTTGCGCAGCTCTATGCCCGAAACGTTGCCGCGACGGGAAGAAACGTTACCCATAACGTCGCCCAAATATTCTTCGGGCATCGTTATTTCCACCTTCATCATAGGCTCGAGCAATACGGGGTCGGCTTTTAACGCCGCGTTCTTAAACGCCAACGATCCCGCTATTTTGAATGCCATTTCCGAGCTATCTACCGCGTGGAAGCTTCCGTCGAATACAGTAACCTTGAAGTCAACCATTTCGTAGCCTGCAAGCGGCCCCGTCTTGGACGCTTCGATTATACCGTTATTGACGGGCTGAATGTATTCCTTGGGAATGCTTCCGCCAACGGTTGCGTCCACAAATTCGTAACCCTTGCCTGCTTCTTGGGGTTCCATACGGATTTTACAATGACCGTATTGACCTTTACCGCCGGACTGACGAACGTACTTGCCTTCCGCTTCAACGGACTTGCGAATAGTTTCTCTGTACGATACCTGCGGTTGACCGACGTTAGCTTCCACCTTGAATTCGCGCAGAAGTCTGTCGACGATAATTTCCAAGTGCAGCTCGCCCATACCGGCAATTATGGTTTGCCCGGTTTCCTTGTCGGTGTAGGTCTTGAACGTGGGGTCTTCTTCCGCAAGCTTGATTAAAGCAAGCGTCATTTTTTCCTGTCCGGCCTTGGTCTTAGGTTCGATTGCAACCTTGATAACCGGTTCGGGGAATACCATACTGTCCAAAACTATGGGATGCTTCTCTTCGCAAAGCGTATCGCCCGTGGTAGTGTCTTTAAGTCCTACCAAAGCCACAATTTCGCCAGCGTACGTTTCGTCTATTTCTTCGCGCTGCGCAGCGTGCATTTGCAACACCTTGGTAATACGTTCGCGCTTGCCCTTAGTAGAATTGTAAACGTAGCTGCCCGCTTGAAGTTTACCGCTGTATACGCGGCAATATGCCAACTTGCCTACGAACGGGTCGGCCACAATCTTAAAAGCCAAACCGCAGAACGGTTCGGTATCGTCCGTCTTACGCACAAGCTGTTTTTCTTCGTCGCGCACGTCGAAGCCTACCACGTGGTCTATATCCACGGGACTGGGCAGATAATCGCATACCGCGTCAAGCAGCTTTTGCACGCCCTTGTTCTTGTAAGCCGTTCCGCAAAGCACGGGGTTTACTTTAAGCTCTATAACAGCCTTTCTAAGCGCCTTTTTGATTTCGTCAACGGACAAATCGCCTTCCGCGAAGAACTTTTCCATCAGTTCGTCGTCGGTACCGGCAACAAATTCAACAAGCTCGTCGTGAGCCTTGTTAACAGCGTCAACCATATCGGCGGGAACATCCGTTTCGTCGATCTCCAAGCCTTTCGGATCGTTGTAAATATACGCGCGCTTGGTAATTACGTCAACCAAGCCCTTGAAGGTTTCTTCCTTGCCGATAGGCAATTGGATAGGCATTGCGTTGGCTTTCAAACGCTCGCGCATCATATTTACCACGTTGTAGAAATTCGCTCCGTTTATGTCCATCTTGTTGACGAACGCTATACGGGGAACGTTATACTTGGACGCTTGATGCCATACGGTTTCGCTCTGCGGTTCAACGCCGCCCTTGGCGCAAAACACAGCTACGGCGCCGTCTAATACGCGTAAGGAACGCTCTACTTCTACGGTAAAGTCAACGTGGCCGGGCGTGTCGATAAGGTTGATACGGTAATCTACGTTATCGTAATGGTTTATCCAATGAACGGTAGTCGCCGCCGACGCGATTGTTATACCGCGCTCCTGCTCCTGCGCCATACTGTCCATTACCGCAGTACCTTCGTGCGTTTCGCCTATCTTACGCGTTTTACCCGAAAAGAACAGAATCCTTTCGCTTGTCGTTGTTTTACCCGCGTCAATGTGCGCCATTATACCGATATTACGCACGTTTTGCAGGGGATAAATTCTTGCCATTTTATCTTTCTCTCTCCATTAATCGTTATTATACGAAGTGTGATACGCCGTCAAACCGTTAAAACGCTGCGGCGGCTCCGCATAAAATTACCATCTGAAATGCGCAAACGCCTTGTTTGCTTCGGCGGATCTGTGCATTTCTTCCTTTCTCTTGAATGCTCCGCCCTGTTCGTTACAAGCGTCCATAAGCTCGTTAGCCAAGCGAAGATACATATATCTGTCGCTGCGCTTACGCGCGAACATAACCAACCATCTTATAGCTAACGTCTGACGTCTTTCGGGACGTACTTCCATAGGTACTTGATAGTTTGCTCCGCCTACGCGTCTCGCTTTACATTCCAGCATAGGCATAAGATTATTAATCGCTTTATTGAACACTTCCATCGGGTCTTGTCCGGTGCGCTTTTGAATTTCGTCGAACGCGCCGTAAACTATTTCTTGCGCGGTACCCTTCTTGCCGTCAAGCATAACTTGATTGATAACCTTGGTTACAACCTTGCTGCCGTAAACGGGATCGGGTAGCACGTCTCTCTTGGGGACACCGCTTCTTCTTGGCATTGTTCTTTTCCTCCTTTTAGATTTTTTTTGATTTTGTTTTTACCAAATACAGCCAACTCGACGCGAAATTATTCGCGGAGAAACTTCTGTCTTAAAGGCGGACACCCGCCGACATACTGCTTACTCGGTGAAAAGCCAAAATCGAAAACTCCGACTATTCACCAATTGAACTGTAAAAGTTTTGCGTTCCAAAAATCTATTTCTTGGGACGCTTTGCGCCGTACTTGCTGCGCGCCTGTCTGCGGTTAGCTACTCCCGCGGTATCCAAAGTTCCACGGATAATGTGATAACGAATACCGGGCAAGTCTCTTACTCTGCCGCCGCGAATCAAAACCACGCTGTGCTCTTGAAGGTTGTGACCTTCGCCGGGGATATAGCACGTTCCTTCCATACCGTTGGTACGGCGTACGCGCGCAATCTTACGGAGAGCCGAGTTAGGCTTTTTGGGAGAAGTAGTCGTGACGTTAAGACAAACGCCACGCTTTTGCGGACAGCTGTCCAACAGCGGGGATTTGCTCTTTTCCGCTTCGCTACGTCTTCCTTGTCTAATCAATTGGTTGATTGTTGCCATTGTGTTACCTCCTTTCAATAGTGAATAGTCGAAACTCTAAAACGAGTCTCATATACAAGCGACGGTATCCCGTCGCGATGTACCGATAGATAAGAATTGCCGATGGCCGCCCCGAAGCAATCTTCGGCAAAGCCTGTTCCGTAACCTTTGCGGGTTATTCTGCGGCAATTACATTGTTGACAAAACGTACGGATAAATTACTTCAAAACGCCTATGGAACCGGACGGAACGTCTATGCCGTAGTAAGCGGAAAATTCTTCCATCGTTCCCGAAATGAAATACTTTATTTCGTGCTGCTTGGCGATATCTATAAGCGAATGTATGTATTGCTGTTCGGCATTGGTAGCGATCCGTATTTCCGCAACATTGCCTTTCTTCGCTTCGCGCAAAATCTGACGTCTGCCAATGACTACTCGTAAATCGTTATTAGCCATAAAACACCAATATATATTTTACCAAAACACGACAAAGCAGTCAAGCGTTTAACCTTGACTGCTTTGTGTAATTTTCTGTGTTACCCTGATTTTCGTCGTCCGAACAGGCTATTCTTCCTCCGCAGTTGATTCCGTCTTAGGAACAAGCTCCATTTCTCTGTAACGGCTCAGACCTGTTCCTGCGGAAATCATCTTGCCGATAATTACGTTTTCTTTCAAGCCGTATAACGGGTCGCACTTATTCTTGATAGCCGCTTCCGTTAAAACTCTCGAAGTTTCTTGGAAGGAAGCCGCCGACAGGAAGCTGTCCGTTGCAAGACTTGCCTTCGTTATACCCAACAAAATTCTCTTTGCCGTTGCGGGCACGCCGTCGTTTTCCAAAGCCTTGGCGTTTTCTTCTTCGAATTTGAAGATATCCACTACTTCGCCCGGAAGCATATCCGTCGTGCCTGCGTCTTCTATACGTACCTTACGCAGCATTTGACGAACGATAACTTCAACGTGCTTGTCGTTTATTTCTACGCCGTTGGTGCGGTAAGTGGCTTGAACTTCCTTAACCAAATATTCTTCTACCGCGCGCAATCCCTTGGTAGACAACAGGTCCTGCGGGAAGATCGAGCCTTCCGTAAGCGGAGTGCCGCTTTCCACCGCTTCGCCTTCGCGTACCTTGATACGCGACGTATACGGTATAACGTAGTCGGTAACTTTACCCTGCGCGTCCGTTACGCGGACAATCTTCTTATCCGTGTCGGAAGGAATACTTGCCGTACCCTTGACTTCGCAGATTACCGCGCAGCCCTTGGGCTTGCGCGCTTCGAACAATTCTTCTACGCGGGGCAAACCTTGCGTAATATCGTCTGACGTTGCTACACCGCCGGTATGGAAGGTACGCATGGTCAACTGAGTTCCGGGTTCGCCTATGGACTGAGCGGCTATTACGCCTACCGCTTCGCCCAGATTTACGGGCTTGCCGGTAGCCATATTGGAGCCGTAACACTTGCAGCATACGCCGTGTTCGCTGCGGCAGGTAAGCACCGTTCTCATATACAGCTTGCTTATTCCCGCCTTAACGATTTCGCGCGCCAAGTCGTCGTTAATCATTGTGTCGCCGCGGCATATAAGCTCGCCCGTTTGCGGATTCACAACGTCGTCGATAACGTATTTACCGACAATACGGTCTTCGAACTTTTCGATAATTTCGTCCTTGCCCGAGCCGCGGAAGGCTTCTATCCACATACCCTGCGCACGGCTTCCTGCCGAACAATCTTCTTCGCGTACGATAACGTTTTGCGCTACGTCTACCAAACGACGGGTAAGGTAACCCGAGTCCGCCGTCTTTAACGCCGTATCCGCCAAACCTTTACGTCCGCCGTGCGACGAAATGAAATATTCCAATACAGACAGTCCTTCGCGGAAGCAAGCCTTAACGGGTAATTCTATGGTACGGCCCGAAGGATCGCTCATCAATCCGCGCATACCGCACAATTGACGAATCTGGTTCATACTGCCGCGAGCTCCGGAGTCCGCCATCATCCAGATGGGGTTGTCTTCTTCCATTACGTCCTTAACCAGGTTTTCCACCTTGGCGGCGGCGTTCTTCCACACTTCGATAACCGACTTGTAGCGTTCGTTGTCCGTCAGGAAGCCTTCGTTATACTCGCCTTCGATATCTACCACGCGTTTACCCGCTTCGTCGAGAATATCTTTCTTTTCGGAAGGAATGTTCATATCGAATACGCTTGTGGTAAGACCGCTGATGGTGCTGTACTTGTACCCGAGCGCCTTGACGTTATCCAACATAGTAGCCGTAGGCGTAGTACCGCGTAGCTTAAAGCACTTTTCCACTATCTGCGACAATTGCTTTTTGCCAACCAAATAGCTCTTGGGGTTACCTATCATATCCTTTGTGAGATCGCGGCGTATTCCAAGTGTGCGACGCTCCAGCTTCTTTTGAGCCAAAATTTCGGGGTCGGTAATATACTGATCGTCCTTTTCGACAGAGCTGTCTGCGTAATCGTAGTAAATAGCCTGACAGAATATCAATCTGCCTACCGTAGTCCAAATCTTCTCACCGTTATCCAAACGAATGTTTACGACGGTTTGCAAAGTAATGTCCTTGGCAACGTACGCTTCGTACGCTTCGTCGAAGCTGCTGTAATAGTGTCCCTTACGCAAAACTTCAAGCTCGCCCTCCGTCAAAGCGCGCTGTTTACGCGTTACGTCGTACAGCTCGATAAGCTTCTTGGTTTCTTCCGCGTCGCAGCGTACGGTAGTAAGGTAATAACAACCGAGAACCATATCCTGCGTAGGCGAAATAACGGGTTTACCGTCGGACAGTTTCAAAATATTGTTGGCGGCAAGCATCAGATATCTCGCTTCCGTCTGCGCTTCGATAGAAAGAGGTACGTGCACTGCCATTTGGTCGCCGTCGAAGTCGGCGTTAAACGCAGTACAAGCCAAGGGATGAAGCTTGATAGCTCTGCCTTCGATAAGTACCGGCTCAAAAGCCTGAATAGACAGTCTGTGCAGCGTAGGCGCGCGGTTGAGCATTACGGGGTGGTCTTTTATTACCCCTTCCAAAATATCCCATACCTTGGCGTCCGCTCTTTCTACGCGTTTTTTAGCAGATTTAACGTTGTGGCACTGATTGGTTTCCACCAATTTTTTCATTACAAAGGGCTTGAATAATTCCAAAGCCATTTCTTTGGGGATACCGCATTGATGCAGTTTGAGCTCCGGTCCTACCACGATAACGGAACGTCCCGAATAGTCTACGCGCTTTCCGAGCAGATTCTGACGGAAACGTCCCTGTTTGCCGCGGAGCAAACCTGATAACGATTTCAATTCTCTGTTGCCGGCGCCCGTTTGCGGACGTTTGCTGCGGGAATTATCCAACAAGCTGTCAACGGCATCTTGCAGCATACGTTTCTCGTTGTTTATCAAAATCTCCGGAGCGTTAATTTCTATAAGCCTTTTTAAGCGGTTGTTGCGGTTGATTACTCTGCGGTACAGGTCGTTCAGGTCGCTTGTTGCGTATCTGCCTCCGTCCAAAGGAACCATTGCGCGGAGCTCCGGCGGAAGCACCGGCAAAACGGTCAAAATCATCCACTCGGGATGGTTGCCGCTTTTTCTGAACGCTTCTACTATGTCCAAGCGCTTGATAGCCCTTACCTTCTTTGCGCCTTGATTGGTTTTGTCCAATATGTCGCGCAGCTCCTTGCTTTCCGCTTCCAAGTCGATATTCTGCAGCAGCTCGCGCACCGCTTCGGCGCCGGTGCCCGCGCGGAAGTTAAGATTAGAGTCTTCCTTCGCCTTAGCCTGCGCTTCGCGGTACTCGCTCATAGTCAGTATCTGCTTGTACATCATACCGCTCTTCATCGGGTCGATAACTACGTAGCTTTGAAAGTTGATAAGCTGTTCCAAATATTTGGGCGACATATCGAGAATAAGCCCCATACGCGAAGGCGTGCCGCGGAAATACCAAATGTGAGATACGGGAGCTGCGAGCTCGATATGCCCCATACGCTCTCTGCGCACCTTGGATTTGGTTACTTTTACTCCGCACTTTTCGCACACTACGCCTTTGTAGCGTATTCTTTTGTACTTGCCGCAGTGGCATTCCCAGTCCTTGACCGGCCCGAAAATTCTTTCGCAGAACAAACCGTCCTTTTCCGGTTTTTGCGTGCGATAGTTAATCGTTTCGGATTTTTTGACTTCTCCGTAGGACCACTCGCGAATTTTTTCGGGAGATGCGATGCCAATACGAATGGAATCGAAATCGTTCATAATGCCCGTTCGAGCCAAAGTATTTGAACGCAACGTCGATATAGATTGTCCTGTAAGCGTCGATTCGTTACTCATTTACGTTACCTCCCTTATTCGTTGTCTTCGTCGTCGAGCAAGTCGACGTCTTCGTCTTCATCGTCTTCATCGTCGCCGTTCAACGCGTCGAGCAAGCTGTCCAAGCCGTCGAGATCGACGTCGCCGTCGTCTTCCGTCTCGCTATCGCCGTCCTTATCGCCGAATAAATCGTCCAAACCGTCGTCGCCGTCGTCAAACAGACTGTCAAGACTGAAGTCGTCGTCGGCATCGTCGAAGCCGCCGTGTTCGCCGACGGATTCCAGACTGATTTCGTCTTCGTCGGAGAATCCGTGCATAGCCTGCTTGCGCTCTTCCTGCTCGGCAAGCATAATTTCGTTGTAATCCGCTTCGTCGTCGGTAGAATCGCGCACGACGATTTCTTCGTTATCCTTGGACAGAACTTTGACGTCCAAAGCCAGCGATTGCAATTCCTTGATAAGCACCTTGAAACTTTCGGGTATGCCGGGGTCGGGAATATTCTCGCCCTTGACAATTGCTTCGTAGGTTTTGACTCTGCCTACCACGTCGTCCGACTTGACGGTAAGAATTTCCTGCAAAACGTTTGCCGCGCCGTAAGCCTCCAACGCCCAAACTTCCATCTCGCCGAAACGCTGTCCGCCGAATTGAGCTTTACCGCCCAAGGGCTGCTGCGTAACAAGACTGTACGGACCGGTACTTCTTGCGTGAATCTTGTCGTCTACCAAGTGAATGAGCTTTAAGTAGTACATATAGCCTACCGTTACTCTGTTTTCGAACGGTTCGCCTGTACGTCCGTCGTAAAGCCGAACCTTGCCGTCCACCTTGCCCGTTTGCGGATTTACCATTCCGTTGTCCTCGAACAGCTTGTGAATTTCTTCTTCCGTAGCGCCGTCGAATACGGGGGTGGATATATTCCAGCCGAGCATTTTGGATATAAGTCCCAAATGGACTTCCAACACCTGACCGATATTCATACGCGAAGGAACGCCCAACGGGTTCAATACTATTTGCAACGGCGTACCGTCCTCCATAAAGGGCATGTCTTCTTCCGGCAAAATACGGGATACTACACCCTTGTTGCCGTGACGACCTGCCATCTTGTCGCCTACGCCGATTTTACGCTTTTGCGCAATATACACGCGAACGAGCTTGCTCACTCCTGGGTCGAGTTCGTCCTTGTTTTCGCGAGTGAACACCTTTACGTCAACTACTATGCCGCCTTCGCCGTTGGGAACGCGCAAGGAAGTATCTCTCACTTCGCGGGCTTTTTCCGAGAAAATGGCGCGCAGCAGTTTTTCTTCGGGGGTAGCGTCCGTTTCTCCCTTGGGAGTGACCTTTCCTACCAAAATGTCGCCGGGATGCACTTCCGCGCCGATACGGATAATACCGTTTTCGTCGAGGTCTTTCAAAGCGTCTTCGCCGATATTGGGAATATCGCGCGTAAACTCTTCGGGTCCGAGCTTGGTTTCGCGGGATTCTATCTCGTGCTCTTCGATATGAATGGAAGTAAACGCGTCTTCCTTAACAAGCTTTTCCGAAAGCAATACGGCGTCTTCGTAGTTGTAGCCTTCCCAAGTCATAAAGCCTATCATCATATTGCGTCCGAGAGCCAATTCGCCGCCGTCGGTGCTGGGACCGTCGGCAAGCACTTGACCTTTTTCTACGCGGTCGCCCGCTTTGACGATAATCTTTTGGTTAATGCAAGTTCCTTGGTTGGAGCGAATAAACTTTTTAAGAGTATACTCTTGAAGCGTTCCGTTGTCGCTTTGAACGATAATCTTGTTATCCGAAGCGCGAAGCACGGTTCCCGCCTGCTCGGCAATAATCATTACGCCGGAGTCATACGCTATGCGCGCTTCGATACCAGTTGCCACTATAGGAGCTTCCGGACTGATAAGGGGAACAGCCTGACGCTGCATGTTGCTGCCCATCAGCGCGCGGTTGGTATCGTCGTTTTCCAAGAACGGAATAAGACTTGTTGCAACCGAAATAAGCTGTCTCGGCGAAACGTCTATGTAATCCACTCTTTCACGAGGGAATTCCAATATTTCTTCGCGGCGACGGCAGGTTATACGTTCGTTGGCGAAGTAGCCGTCATCGTCTAACGGTTCGTTAGCTTGTCCGATAATGTAATTGTCTTCTTCGTCGGCCGACAAATACTCTACCGTATCTGTCACGGTGTTGTGAATACGGTCTACGCGTCTGTACGGAGCTTCTATAAAGCCGTACTCGTTAATACGGGCGTATCCCGCAAGAGACGTTATCAAACCGATATTCTGTCCTTCGGGCGTTTCGATAGGACACATACGTCCGTAGTGAGTGTAGTGAACGTCGCGGACTTCGAAGGTCGCGCGGTCGCGGTTCAAACCGCCGGGACCGAGCGCCGATAACTTACGCTTGTGAGTAAGCTCGGCAATGGGGTTGGATTGATCCATAAACTGCGACAATTGCGACGAGCCGAAAAATTCCTTAATGGCGGAAGATACGGGACGAACGTTTATAAGCGTTTGCGGAGTAGCCTTGCCCGGTTCCTGAATTGCCATTCTTTCGCGTATAACCCTTTCCAAGCGGGAGATACCTATGCGGAATTGGTTTTGAAGCAATTCGCCGATTGAACGTACGCGGCGGTTGCCCAAGTGGTCTATATCGTCGGCGTGTCCTACACCGTACTTCATACACAGGTTATAGTTGACGGTAGCGATGATATCCGCAATCGTAACGTGCTTGGCTATAAGCTCGTCCTTGCGCGTTCTCAGCGCGTCGGTTACGTCGTCCTTCGACAAGCCCGCGGATAAAATCTCGCGCAGCACGTCGGCGTCCACAGCTTCGTACAGTCCGCAGGCCTTAAAGTCGATATCGTTGTTGTGAGTATCCATTGTCAGCGCGAAGATTTTTGCGTCTACGGCGTTATTGCCGATAATCTTAACCTTGGGACATTCCTTGCTCATGACTATTACGCCCGCAGCGTTTGACTTGTACAGATTGAAGCCGTTGTCAAAAGCGATTTGCGCGGCTTCGGAAACCAAAATGTCGCCTTTGCGCTCTTCATACGTAGTCTTTGGCAACTCGACAAGCACTCTGCCGCTTGCGTCGATTACTTCGTCGCCGATTGTCAGCTCGCCCTTGGAAGTCATCACTACGCAGCCGAGATGCTCGGACAGAGCCTTTTCGAAATCGCGAACAGTCTTGGACGACGTATTGTTAAGCACGAGCGAGCACGTTTCTTGGTCGGTATAAATCTCGTTTATTCCGCTATGCTGAATGTCGAAAGCGTCGGACGCGGTGAGAACCGTCCCCTTTGTTATAGTACGCTTGTAAGGAACTGTTACCTGCTCGTCCAAGTAAGCGTTAACCGCCGAAGCGTAAAAAGCGTCGTCGTCGCTTACGGACATCTCTACCGTAACGCCGCGGTCGTTGAGAATCTTGATTGTGTTAACCACGCCGCTCTTGGCTATAAGCTCCGCCTGCTCACGGGTTAAGCAAGTATATTTATCAAAAGTAAGCAGGCTTACTTCTACGTCCGAGCCGAGAGTAAGTCCTTCGATACGGGTTGCCAAGCACAGTTTCTTGTTGTACTTGTAGCGACCTACGCGAGCAAGGTCGTAACGTTTTGCGTCGAACAACAGGTCGTTTAACGTCTTTTGAACCGATTCCTCCGTAGGAATTTCGCCGGGGCGCAAACGCTTGTATATTTCCACCAACGATTCCTGATCGGTTGCGGTGTCGTCCTTGACGAAGGTAAGCGCAAGCACGGGATCATACTCGAAAATTTCGGCTATGGCGTTGCCCGTACGACTGTCGCGGTTTGCTCCGTCGTGAAGAACGCCGCGCAGCAGCACCGTTACAGGCAGCTTACGGTTGCGATCGATATGTACGTAAAGGATATTGTTGTTGGCGTCGTGCTCGAACTCCAACCAAGCGCCGCGGCTGGGCATCGCCGTCGTGTTGTAAACGGGCTTGCCGTTCTTGTCCAACGTCGATTCGCAATAAACTCCCGGCGAACGTACGAGCTGGGATACGATTACGCGTTCCGCGCCGTTGATAATGAAGCTGCCCGTTTCCGTCATAAGCGGGAAGTCGCCCATAAATACTTCCTGGTCGACGAACTCGCCCGTCCCCTTGTTGGTAAGACGTACCGTCAAACGCAGCGGGCTTGCGTACGTAGCGTCGCGCAAACGGCATTCCGCTTCGGAGTACTTGGGCGAAGCGTCTAATCTGTGATCCAAAAACTCCAAGCGGAAATGTCCGGCGAAATCTTCGATAGGCGAAAAGTCTTCGAATACTTCGCGTATACCTTGGTCGATAAAGGTTTTGTAGCTTGACTTTTGCACTTCGATAAGGTTAGGCAACGGAAGCACTTCTCTGGTTTTGGAAAAAGATTTTCTTTCGTGGTTACCGTATTTAACGGTTTTGATGTCTTGTGGCATTGACAAAACTCCTAAAAAATTTTTTCGATAAAATTGGCGTAAATTGTTGCAAAGTCGCTTGTAATGTGGTATTTTGTCAATAACACAAGGCAAACTTCCCATAAAAAATTGTTTTCGCAATCTTTTTTCGCCGAAAAAACGTTATAAATCCGTTATTTTTCCGCAAAAAAGCGCAAAATCTCCCCTATGGGCAAAAGTATACGAATATATACTACCACTTTGCCTGTCAATAGTCAAAGACAAAACGATTTCGAAATCAAAAAATAAATTAAAAAATATTTTTTCACTTTTGAAAACTGCAAAACCAAAGCGGACGAAAATTATTTCGTCCGCTTGTTTATTATAGTCAACTGTTCGAATTTTGCATAAAGGTAATTAAAGTTAATCTTGCACCGCTTAGCTTGTTAATAATTGGACAGGCTTTTCGATTTTCTTTTATTGACAAGCAATACAGTAAAGGCAATTCCGCCCGCCAACGATAACGCAGTAATTAGCGCGTAGCCCAAGTGGAATAACGATATTGATTTAACAAGTTGCTCGTTCAATTTTCCGTAAGCGTCCCACCCATAAACGTTGATAAAGGTACCGTCCGCCGCTTTAACAAAATGCTCGTTAAATACGTCTGGTAATTCCGACAATCTTGCGCCGTCCAATAATGGTGAGTTAATATTGAAAAAGACAACATATGACATCGTCTGCTTTTGATTCATCGAAAATAATCCGAAGTATGTAACTATCCAACAAACTACGGTTATAAGCAATACAACCCAACAAATGATACTTAATACAAAATATCTTTTAGACATATTCTATACCGCCCCTTTGTATCGGACAAATACACACTCGCAATGTTATTGAGTTTTCTTTTTCTTGGCAAGCAATACTGTAAACACAACACCGCCCGCCAACGATAACGCAGTAATTAGCGCGTAGCCTAAATGGAATAATGTCAGCGAAGTACGCACTTGGTTGTCAAATGCACCGAAATTAAAATAACTCAACAAATATTCGGGATGAACCATCTCAGAGCTTAAAACGCGTTCAAAGCTTTGGGACAACTGTGTAACGATATCACTCACATACCAACCGTTATATATCTCTATTCTGTAAAACCCAATATACCACATAGATTGCTGCAAGTTCATCGAAAACAATCCGTAGTAAGTTACTATCCAGCAAACCATGGTTATTAGCATTATAACCCAACAAATTATGCTGAATACAAGATATCTTTTAGACATATTCCACCACCCTTTGAAGCGGACAAGGTCCCTTACACAGTTCCGCCCGCCAATACGTATATGAATAACCGCAAGAATTGCAAGTTTTAGTATATTCGTAAAAATGCTTGTTTTGGTCGGTACCGCGTCCGTGATAATTATTGCCTGTATAACTTATTGAATACATATGCGTTTCAGCATAAGTAATATATGCTATTTTCGAATCATAGTACAAAGAAGATGATGTATAATAATAATCGTTACCAATTTTCGCAACTCCTTCAGAAGACCAAATTCTATCATTAGTGGGCGAATCATTATATGTTAAAATACAAGTTTTGCCAGGCTTATGTCTCCATACGTCGCCAAAAGAATAATCCAACTTCATAAAATGGAAGTCCGTACTTGATTCTCCAATAGGAGATAATCTGAGAGCGATTACATTATAACCATTATAAATATCGTTGGCTTGCGGTAAATCGTAGTTTATACTGATACAATCATTGCCCAAAACTTCTAAGTCATCGCGAAGCATATTAACAGAACTTTCAAAGGTGGCCGTCTTCGGATCCCAGCGTTGACCACTAAGTGTTCCAATTATTAACCATTGGCTTGTATAATCTATGGCATATGAGTAGCAATTATAATTCGGACTACCGTCCGCATAAAAACTGTTATATTTTAACAAATCCCGCTGATCAACGCTTGCATTGATATTAAATACGGAACTGATATTATTTTCATCCAAATATGCTTGCTGAATTTGTTCGGAAAAGATTTGATAATCGTAATGACCGAATGCAAAAATATGATACGGATCTTCTCGAAGAATATCCATAACCCAATAATAGAAATCTTCGGCGCCGCTCTCGTCGGCAAATACTTGGGGTATCGTCAAATTATGCTCCGCAAGGAAACGTTCGAACTCCGAAGTTTGCGAAGCCTGCGCAAACGCCGCGCAGGGCATACAGACAATTGCCGCTAATAACATGAGCACAACTATCTTTTTCATAACGATACTCCTTTTTTATAAAAGTAACACATTATTACAACAATGTCAATACCCAATTTTATCGAATATGGTCGATTTGCTATATTTTAGATTGGCTGCCGTCCTTTTACATCGACGTTTGCGTCCAAATAGGCTCGGAAGGCATCGTATTGCGCCTGTGTTATCTGACAGCCGTAGGACAGCACCGTGAGCGGCAGATCGGTGTCGTCCGCGCGGTAATGCGGCTGAATGTGCGGATAAGGGTTCACCACCATTCCGTTACGCTGATAAAACGCCAAACGCCTGCGCGTAAGCTCGTCTTCGGGCGGTTCTATTTCCAAAATAAACGGCTTGTCCGTAATCGTCAGCAGACGCAGAGCTTGACTGCCGTAGCCGCCGTTGCGCTTGTCGGGAGATATGCAAAAATTTTCGAAATAAATAAACTCGGGCGTATCGAAATACCCTACTACGCCTACGGGAACGCCGCCGTCCATTATTGCGCACAAACGGTAATCGGGATGCGCCATTACCGCTCGCTGTTCCGCTTCGTCACGTCGTTCGCACGCGGGAAAACTGACGGACAGCTGCTCGACTGCCCATACGTACAATTGTTCATCTGCGCATATACGCCTTAATTCTACCATAGCAAAGCATTAAAACGCGTAAACGGCATTATTCCGCGCTTTCTTTATTCTCGGCGGCGTCGGCCTTTTCCTGCTCTTCCGCGGCGCGGTATTTTACGGCGAATTTATGTGCAACCAAAAGCAGCGAGCCTGTTACTACAAGCGTTAACAATAATGAGTTAATCCAGACGGCATCGCTGTAGCTATGCGCCAACATCATTATTAAGCAAAATACGATATGAACGAACGCAATACCGCCTAGTATCAAAGAACACGCCAACGTTTTTTTATTTTTAACTAATAAAAACACCGTTACGAATGCAATGCCGGTCATTGCGATAAAAAGATTCTCAATATACGTCAACGGAACTTTACTGCTGATAATGAAATAAATTGTCGTTAAAAATCCGTTAGCAACCGCGATAATGAGCGAAGTGAGCGTAATGGCGAGCGCCGCCAAAGCTACTATTTTCTTTTCCTTAACACCAAGCATAGTCTTTCTCCTTTTGCCGCTTGCAGGCAAACGTAAAAATAATCGAACGCACTGCGCGCTCTGCGTATCTATGATAATTTATATGTTCGAAACTGTCAACACCAATACGTAAAATAAAAATGGGTTCTTAACACGCGCTCGGCAATTTTTATTCCGAAAACAGACAATAAAAAAACTTCGGCGATAAAAACCGTCGAAGTTTTTTTCTTTACCGTTATTATTCTGCGGATTCCGAAGTCGCAGGAGCGAAGTCTTCGTCTTTGCAGCAAAGCAGCAAAATGCCGCCGATCATGCTGCAGAAGAAGATATCCAAGATACCCCAAACCTTTACGTCTTCCTTGCTGGTAGCCGTCTTCATTTTGGAAAGAGTAATTCCGCCGAAGATAAGGGGCAGAATGCCGATAGCTCCGACTACCATACCGATGATAATAAACACCTTAGCTACTGTTTTCATTGTTTTTCTCCTTTTGTATTAAATATAGGATATAAATAGTATATCATACCCCCCCCCGTACAAGTCAAGCATATCGATATAAAATATGAAAACAAACTGAAAAAAATTCGCTATTTTACCATCAAAATGTAAAATAATCAACGAAACCCGCCTTTTAGGTGAGATTTATTCGGCAAAACAAATGCAAATATCAATACAGTGTTTTGCACCATATTTAGCCTTGGTCAAAGCGTACTTGTGGGGCTCACTGATTCTCATATCCTACTTACAAAGAAAAAGAGAGCCATTCTGACGAATGTCTCTCTTATTGGATGCGGCAAAACCTTACTCTCCCGGGCAGTGCCCCGCCAAGTACCATAGGCGCCGAGAGGCTTAACTTCTGTGTTCGGTATGAGAACAGGTGGACCCCCAAGGCTAAATCACCGCAATGGTATTTACAAGCGTTTCCGCTATGTAATCGATTATTTTGAAAGGAACATTGATAACTGCACACACAAAACAAAGCTTAGCGTCGTTGGTTTGATTGTATTCAAGGCTTGTTCGTATTATTTGAACAAGCGTTCGACCTATTAGTATCGGTCAGCTCAACGCATTGACTGCGCTTACACCCCCGACCTATCAACCTTGTAGTCTACAAGGGGTCTTATCTAAGGAGATATCTTATCTTTGGGTGGGTTTCACACTTAGATGCTTTCAGCGTTTATCCCGTCCGTACTTCGCTACCCAGCCGTGCTTCTGGCGAAACAACTGGTGCACAATTGGTACGTCCATCCCGGTCCTCTCGTACTAGGGACAGATCCCATCAAATATCTTACGCCCACGATGGATAGGGACCGAACTGTCTCACGACGTTCTGAACCCAGCTCG
>CANOTO010000008.1 GCA_947570215.1 uncultured Clostridia bacterium | reverse complement strand
AACCGCCCAAAGGAAAAATGCATATCTATCGTTTTACTGTTTATTCGCTTGACTGTACAATCGAATTAAGTGCAAATAAAAGCAAAAAAGCCTTTCTAAAAATAGCCCATAATCACATATTGCAAAACGGCTCTATCTTGGGCGAATTTGAATAGGCGGGAATATGGACGAAAACAAAACAATAAAAGCGTCGTATTTTTACGCTTGCTGTCCGAATTGTAAAGCCGTTCTCATTCAAGCACAAAACGGTTTAGAGGGCTATATAAAATGCGCGAAATGCGGCGAGTATGTACATATCGTTATACGCCACGGGTTAGTTACAACGAGATTAAAAGCGCAAGGAGCAAATCAATGACCTACTACGTTGTATGTCCCGAATGTGGGTATAAATTATTAAAAGCGGGCGACGGCTCTACGATAGAAATTTATTGCCCGAAATGCAAGGGCAAAATGTTTATCGCCGTAAAGGACGGAAAAGTTATCGTGCAAAAAGCGCCCGATAACAAATAATCATTAGTATTACTTTTATACGCCACTATGTAACACTGTCACACTTTTGACATTAAACCGCGACGCAGTGCCAATAAGTTACTATTACCTTATTGGCACTGCGTCGCAAGGAACATAAACGGCAATGAGTGCGGGCGGCAACAGCCGCCCGCACTGTGGCGTATAGTATTACCACGCCACCCCGTAACGTGTAACATAATTTAAGGCATTTAATGTAAAATCGGCTATTATTCAATAAAAAATGACAAAATACCCTTTTTGCCTTGTTGTACCATTTAGGGTGGGAATGGGTGGGAAAATCAAGGAGCATTTTTTATGAATAAAATACCGAGCGGCTTAACCGTCATTTATTTCGACGATAAAGACAAAAACATATATGCAGAATTACCGCCCGACAAAGAGCAGGCAAAAAAGCTGTCAAGGCTCGTTTACCGCGAGGCAATGACTGCCATTAGCACCGAAAAGACAGCCGACAAGCCGCAAGATTAACTTGCGGCTATTTGCTTGCCGTAAAGCGGGTAATCCGACAACGGCAATTCCACTTGGCAGAATAATTCCGTATTGTTCACCTTGAATATTACTATGTTCTTATTTGCAATAATCCGCTTCACCAATAACGGGATTTCAATTTGTCCCAATGCTAAACTAAAAGGAACGCAAAATCGCGTTCCTTTTGTGTTTGTTACGTTTAGTTGGAGTGTTAAACGCGCTATTTCGCTTTACTTGTCGCATTATTTATACTATGCGGAGCAGTCTAAACCGCCGTTGCAGCGCTCGGCTTAGTATTTATAATTCTTCCAAACTCAACGTTATTTGAACGGTTCCGTCGGTATAGCGCAAGATATCGGTTATCAATTCGGGCGAATAACCTACTATAAAACCCAAACGTGTGTAATTACAAGTATTGGAGCCGTAAAACAACACTATTTTGTCCCCTTGATACAGCATAACGTCGCCGACGCCCGTAGTTAACGGTTCGTCGTCCATCGGCAGCGTAAAGCCTATGCTGCCTACTTTTTCAAATCCGCCGTAATCGTCGACGGTACAAGTTACATCTCCTTGACGCAGTCGTTCTGCGAGCGCGCGGGTTGTTTCGTTATCGTACAAAAGCAGCGACATTTTTTCGTTGTTTACAGTTATATATACGTTTATATCTTCTATAACGGGTAAACGTTCCTTTTCTTCTTCGTATCTGCTTAAAATATTTGTTATGCGCTCGTCTATTCCGTAAGGCGAGCCGTAAACGTCAAGTGAAATACTTTCGTTTTGCGTACTCAAAGTGAAATTGGCGTTGAAAACAAGCGGCAAGCCTTCGTCATTGACAAGTTTATACTTTTCCACCGTCCAAGAGCCAGTAACGCTCATTCCGTCGATATCGTCGTAATACATCTGCGCCATTCCCATTCCCCAAGGGAAGCACTCGTGAAAATAGCTGTCGGAACGGTAGCTTGCAACGCCGACAACGCGCGTTTTAAGAAAATCGGCGTATTGCGCGATATAATCGAACAAAAACCGATACTCTTCTACGCTTACGTTGTCGGTTACCGTTTCCTGTCGGGCGGCGACGTCCCACTCTTTCAGCGTGCCGTTATACCACACGGCGTAATAGGTCGGCGAACCGGACTGTGGGTATTTGCTCATATTTATTATTACCTTGCCTTCACTTACAAAGACATTGTAATATCCGTAAGATGCAACGCCGATGCCGTCCGCTTGGATAGAGACCGAAGCGATATAGTTGTCGGCGTCCGTTAAAAGCTCATCACGTATAAAACCGTATATTTCCGCCTTTTCTTCTTCGCTGTACTGTTTTGGAATATACCAAGCAAATACGTGGCAGCCGCAAAATAGACACGCGCAGCAAATAAGCGCGAACACGGCAAGCATTATACGAATGAATTTTTTTACGGCAGTACGGTATTTCATAAGGGTATTATAATTATCCGCAAACACATTGTCAACAATAGCAAAAACGAAAGTAACAACAATTTTAACAAAAGTAACAACCGTTTTATTGGAATTAAGCATTTGCGTATGATATAATACAGTGGATAAAAATGTAGCCTTATGTACCGTATATTATCAATTTTTATATGTAAAATAAAATGCAATTTAACGAGAAACTGAAAAAACTACGCCGAGAAAAGGGCGTTTCGCAAGACGAACTTGCGAAAAATATTTACGTCAGCCGAAGCGCGGTTGCCAAATGGGAAAGCGGACTGGGACTGCCCAGCGACGAGTCGTTAACGATGCTTGCGCAGTATTTTAACGTTAACGAGACGGAGCTTTTGACCGATTCCGCAACCGAAAACACCGCGCCTGCCGACAAGCATAGTAAGTCGAAACGCAATACGGCGATTATTGCTTTGAGCATATTGCTTGCCGTATGCTTGGCTGCCGCGGCTGTCGTCGCCGTAATTGAATTGACTAAAAAACCCAATGCTGCGCCTGTTCCGCCGACAATTGCAAAAGAGCTTATTTTCGACACGGAAAAAGACGGCAAAACGCCTGCGAATAATTACTCGGACGACGAAATATCCGTCGATAAACCGTTTACGGACAGCAGAATTTTCGACTTGGAAGAAAACGACATTTTACGGATACCGCAGCTGCTTGTAAAGACAACGGTAAACGACGCGGTTTCTTACGAAAACGCAGATCTTTCCAAAGTAACTTTTTTTGCGGAAAAGCAGCTTGACGCGTACGTCAACCATAACAACACAGCGATATTCGTACAGCTAATCGACGCCGCGCCCCAATACGAGGGTTTTGTAAATTTCAAATACGGCTCTTTACTGCTTTCGGTCAAAATCGTTAAAACGCCGATACCTATACAATCGATAGAAGTAAAGCTCGAAGACGACTCGAATGAACTGGGACTGACTGAAAGCAAACCGTTAAACGTGAGCATTTCTCCGTATAACGCAACCTATCGAGACTATACGCTTTCAATCGAAAAAATAGAAAAACCCGACGGCGAGCCCTATTCCGACAACATTGACGAATACGCGGTTATCGAAAACAAATTACTTAAAACAACCGATAAAATTGCCGTAGGTTCGGTAATTTACATTACCGCTACGACGACGAAAAACGATGTAAAAAGTCCCGTGCTGACGGTTGAAGTTACAAGAATTGCCGTTCAAAGTATTAGCTCAAATTTGCATTATATAGATTCGGGAGCAAGCGAACAATTACAAATAAAGCTCTATCCCGCAAACGCTACGGCAAACGTATTACACGAGCCGGCGTCGATTACTCTGCTTACTGACGATATAGCGACGTTAACACAAAACGACGGCGAAGGGATTTGGACGGTTACAGCGTCAGGCAAGTATTCCGCCGCAAGACAAAATATTAAAATCAAGATAACGCTTGACGAAGGCTTTGAAGAAATAATTGAAATATACATCTATCCGATACAGCCAAGAGACATAATTTTGATCAACGCCGACACAGGCGAAGAGCTGGCGGAAACGACGTACGTTACGGCTAACAGCACGCTTACAGTAAAAGCTATAGTAGCCCCCGCCAACGCCACCTACGAAAAAATAACCTACGGACTAATTATGCATATTAACAATTTTTCCCGTTACGCAAGCATTTCGCAGGACGGGGTGGTATCGGTAACAAAGCTTGCGCAAAGCGGAATGGAAATATTCGTCAGCGCAAGAGCTACAAGTATAGACGTTTCGAAAGCATACCGACTTGTTGTGCTGTAATGTGTTACGGTAAATAATCATTATAAAATACGACGTTAAATTTAACGCCGTATTTTCTATTTTCTGTTTTGCAACGGTATTTACTTCTTTTTTACGCCGCCTACGCCGCTTAAAACGGACGACTCGAACACTCGGGTTACGCAAGCGTTCTCGCGATGATCCGCAACCGCTTGCTCCACCAACGCCTGTCCGTATTCCGCGCGGGTAAACCGCTGTTCCCACAACCCGTACGCAAGACTGCCCGGAATGGCGTTGATTTCGTTAACGTACAGCTCATTGGTTTCGTTGTCTAACAAATAGTCCACTCTTATTACCCCCGAAAAGCCCAATCGTTCGTAAATACGCTCCGTCATCTTCTTGACTTCCGCTACAAGCGAGTCGGGTGCTTTAACGCGCTCTATGTCAGCGGCGGAACCGCTTACGTACTTGTCTTCGAAGGTTAAAATATCGTTGAGAGTTACCGGACAGTCCACTGCGCTCGAAACCACTTCGCCGCGCGTTCGCATAACCGCGCAGTTAAGCTCCGTAAAATCGCCAAGCGCGCGCTCCACCAACACTCTGCCGTCGTACTTGAAAGCGTTAAGCAGCGCAGTCGCAAGCTCGTCGTCGTCACGCGCAACCGCAACGCCTATGCTCGATCCGAGCGTAACGGGTTTTACTACAACGGGATAATTAACCGTACAGTCCTTCAAATCGTCCGACCGCTTCAATTCGAAGCCCTCCAACACGGGGAATCCGTACTCGCGAAGTACGATTTTTGAAAGATACTTATCCATAGCGACGGCGCTGGGAATAAGCGGAGAACCTATAAGCGGAACGTTAAGCAACTGACACAGAGCGGCAACCGAGCCGTCTTCGCCCGAGTAACCGTGACAGCAGTTGACGACTGCGTCTATTTGCACAGTTTTGACAATCCGTTTGCCCCGCATAACTGCGAATTTACCTTCGCCGAAAAGGAAAGCCACCCTGTTTTTGAGCTTTTCCGTTATGTGTCTTGCGGGTGTGTAGTCGTTTGGTACGAGAAAGCACTCGTTGCTCTTGCTAAGATAAGCGCAGTACAAATTGCCTTGAAAGTACCCGCGCGCAAGACACGCCGTTATCACAGACACGTCGTGTTCGCAGCTTGTTCCGCCGTAGATAAGCAGTATATTCATAGCATTTAACTCCTTGCAGTATATATTCCGTTCGAAACGCCGCCCGAACGCATCCGATTTTTTGCGCCGTTTTCAATCGCAAATCGCGCAGTACACTCGGCGACTAATCCGGAAGGTCGTTTTGAAACAGCAGTATTCCGCCGTTCAAGTGGGGCTGCGCAAAAGCCACGGCTTGTTTGAGATTTTTGGCATAGACGAATTTACATGGCGTATCGGCAAGCCCTTTTACAAGATACTTGGCATTTTTGCCGACAACGACGGCAAAGGAACACGCCTGCCCCAAAATGCGCCCGCACTGCTCGTTTAACTCCGCGCGGCGTTTTCCGCACTCCGCCAAGCCTTGGGTAATAACAACCTTACGGCACTCGAAGCGTTTAAGCGTATCGCAGCAGCTTGTTACGCCCGCTATACTTCCGTTATAGCCGTCGTCCAAAATGTAACAGTTTGCGCCGCGAACAAGCTCCATACGGTGCGGAGTTTGCTTGACGTATATCGAGCGCGAGATTGTTTTGGTAAAGCACTGTTTAAGCTGCAGAGCCGTTTGCAAACACATTACGAAGGTATCGGCAACGTAGGAAGATATCTGCGGCAGTATAACGCGCTTTGTGGTTTTGCCGTATGTAACGGCAAGGGTAGTCCCGCCGAAGTCTACGTTTTCCGTAGTTACGGCAATGTTTTCGTTGGACAGCACCTTGCGGCATACGCCGCAATCCGCAAAGCCGCGCGCGTATTCGTCCTTGGAGTTAAGCACGCAAAAACCGTTTGCAGGCAGATATTCCGCAAGCTCACGCTTGGCTGTTACGACGTTTTCAAAAGACTTAAACGTAGACAAGTGCTGCGGGCAAACGCCCGTTATAACACCGCACGCGGGCTTAAACAGTTTGCAAAGTTCTGTTATATCGCCCTTTTGCCTTGCGCCGAATTCCAAAACGAGATACTTGACGTAATACAAGTCGGTGGAATTGATAAACCTTGCGATACCGAGCGGCGTATTGCAGCTGCCCGACGGAGATACCGAATCGTCCAATAACGACGTTAGCATATCCTTTACGGAAGTTTTGCCGTAGCTGCCCGTAACGGCTATTACGGTTACGTCGCTTTCGGACAGCTTCCTGCACGCCTTACGCAAATATCGGCGGGCTATCGCGTTATCCAAAGGCAAACACACCGCCCAGCCTACAAGCGTAATAACGGGCAATAGGGCTGCGAAAAACGCATTGCCGACAAAATAGCACAACACAAACAACAGCGCCGTCTGCGCCGCCGTTATACGCAAAATGCGCTTGGTAAATTTCAACGGAGCTTTGCGCTTTACACATAAAAAGGGAAACGCGCAAAGAGCGTAAGCTACGGTTATCGAATGCTCGGGGAAACCGTACGCGTAAAACAGCGCAGCGGCGGTCTGCGCCAGCAGCAGCGCGCCGAAATACCAAGTTAACAGTATTTTGGCATAACCGCGCTTCGGACGGTAGGACAGCGACTGCAACATTCTTAAACATTCGAAAGACGCAACGGAGAGCAATAACGCGTCTATTACGGAATATACGATATTTATTGTTATTACCCCCTGTTTGCAAATAGCGACACCGTTTCGGCAAACGCCTTAGGCGCATAAAAAAACGCAAAATGGTCGCCTTCGATTTCCACGAGATCGCTTGACTTTACCAACTTGGCGTATCGGCGCGCGTCCTTGACGGACACCGCTCGGTCCGCTTTACTCGCCACTATAAGCGTAGGTTGAGTTATTCGGCGCACGTAAGCGGACAGGTCCTGATTTACCACCTTGACAAACGTATTGCGCATAGCTTCGCCGCACTGCTTGTAATCGTCGCTTCCCAAGCCGTCCGCTTTGCGCAGCAGTTTTTTCAGTTTATAGCGACGAACCTTAAACCATCGCTTCAAGGAAAATCTCCTAAGTCCCGCGGGCGCAATCAGTAGCAGCCCCGAAATCAGCTCGGGACGGAGAACGGCTGCTATCGCCGCTATGCGGCAGCCGAAGCTGTGCGCCACGACCGTGACGGCAGCGCCTACGCGTTCGTCCAAAAACTCTATAAGCTGATTGGCGTAATCGAATACGGTCCAACCGCGCTTAGGCGGAGAGGAACTGTCGCCGAACCCGGCAAAATCGATGCAATAATTACAGAAATTCGGCAATCTGTCCGTAATCGGACGAAAAACGCTTTTGTCGCAGCCCCACCCGTGCAGATAAATTATAGGGCTGCCGCTGCCCGTTTGCTCATAATGCGTAGTCACTTGGGTTACCTTTCGTAAAATATTTTATGTCGCACTTCGACAAATTGTGACACTTACAGCAAACGAAGCCGATAAATTATTACCGCGCAAAAAAAGCCCGATTCGAACCAAAACGGTTCTAATCGGGCAAAAAAACAATACTATGTGTGAAATAGTAGCCTGCAAACGTATTTATTCGGTCAAACGTTTGACCATCGTAAACGCATCGCGCGTTGCGTAACGGCTGCGACGGTAAAAATCCTTGCGTATTCCTTCCACTTCGTATCCGCACTTACGGTACAGCTCCACCGCCGGAACGTTTGCGGTATTTACTTCCAACTCGCACCGCTCGGCTCCGTTTTCACGAGCGTAGTCGGCAACGGTGTCCAAAAGTTTAGACGCAAGCCCCTGCCTGCGATATTTATTTACAACGCAAATATTACAAATCTGCGCTTCTTCGTACATAAGTCGAACGCAAACGTACCCCACAATTTTGTTGTCGGCAAGCGCGCCGAAAAAATGCGAATAGGCATTGGAGAACTCTCCGCGCAAAGCGGGTATACTCCAAGCGTCTTTGCCGAAGCATTCCTTTTCGATATCGGCAAGCTGAAAAATATTGGGCATACTGAAAACCAATTCTTTAATCATTTCGTCTTTTCCTTATTTTGCAGCGTTACTTCCGCTTGACTTTTGCGAATGTAAACCGGGGCAAGGTCGCAATCAAACTCGCCCTTGCCGAATTTGCAGCGGATTATATCCGCCGCCCCGTCAAAGTACTCCGCCGCCGAATCGGTGCGTCCTGCGCCGACTGCGCGCTCGTCGTCGTACGCTATTACTGACGGAGACGCTACGCCGTCGCGCCCCATATAATAGTAGCCGTTGCCGGCGTCGATAACGGAATAACCGACAGCGCCCAAATTTACGGATCGCGCTATCGCTTCCAG
This sequence comes from uncultured Clostridia bacterium, assembly GCA_947570215.1. Lineage (GTDB taxonomy): Bacteria > Bacillota > Clostridia > Christensenellales > CAG-314 > Fimimonas. The sequence goes on along the minus strand of CANOTO010000008.1, from coordinate 60,582 downwards.
ACAGTTTACCGCAATGTACGGACGGTTATATGCGGTTGCATACCCCTTAACCGTGGACACGCCGATACGTATACCAGTAAAGCTTCCCGGTCCTACGGCGCAGGCGTATGCGTCCAAGTCGGCAAAATTAACGTTTGCTTTGCGCAAAACTTCGTCTACCTTACCGCATAGAGTTTCGCTGTGACGAACGCCCACCGCTTTGTCCATAACGGAATATATTTTGTCTTTCTCTATTACCGCCGCCACCAAGTCGGCGGTAGTCGTATCTACGAATAATACCTTCATACCATTTTATCTTTCTATCGTAATGCGACGGCTGTCGCCGCCAATCTTGTCAATCGTTACGGTTATACGCGTCGGAGGAATCAAGTCCTTGACGTTGTCGCCCCACTCTATTACCGAAACGCCTTGCTTGTCGTAAAAGAATTCGTCCAGTCCAAGAATCTCCGCTTCCGCGGGATCGTCTATGCGGTAAAAGTCGAAATGGTTGAGAGTCAACCGTCCTTTATAACTATTGTGCAAAGCGAACGTGGGACTTGTAACTACGTCGTCCACGCCGAGCCCCTTGGCAAGCCCCTTGCAAAAATGCGTCTTGCCCGCGCCCATCTCGCCTTGAAGCAATACTACTTCTCCTCCGACAAGCGTTTGTCCGAATTGTTCGGCTATTTGCTCCGTTTCCGTAACGGATGCCGTTTCAAATGTTTCTATCATAACGATATTATACCGCAAACCGCCGTTATAATCAAGCGTATAGCGCGAATGAAGCGGACAACCGTTTATGCCGTAATACCGACGGCAAAAAATTCCCGACGCGAAAACACGTCGGGAATACGTTATCAATCTCAATTATTTTTCGATAGGCGCGTTTGCGGATTCGTCCGCGGCTGTCGTATCGATAAAACCGTCGGACGCTTGCTCTGCGGACGCGTCGGCATCCGTTTCGGCAGACTTCTTCTTTATTTTTATTTCCCAATGCAGCGCCTTGGATAACGGCTTATAAGTAAAGAAGGTTATAAGCGCGCACACAATGCAGCGCAAGGCGTTAAAGGGCAAAACAGCCATCGGCAGATAGTAATTGTACAGGGTATCCGCAGTAATATCGGGATACAGCGCTTTCATCATACCGAGCACCGCTTCCATACCGAAGCGCTCGGTATAAAACGGGATAAGTATAAGCCAATTGGCAAGCAAGCTTGCCGCTATGGCGCTTACGGTTCCCGCCGCCAAACCGATAGCCGCGCCCTTGCGGTTTTTTACGAAACGGTAGACGAGCGACGCGGGCAGAACGTTGGCGATACCTATGATTATATCCGCAAGCTCGCCTATACACGCCGTCGTAGTCATCGCCATCTTGATGCAGCACTTGATAACTATAATTATGCACCCCGCAACCGGCCCTAACGCAAAACCGCCCAAAAGCGCGGGCAAGTCGGATATTTGCATATCCAAAAAGGACGGGAACATAAAGGGCAGCGGAAACTTGACAAAAGCGTACAAAATAAAGGAAATTGCCGTAAGTATCGCCATTACCGCGATATTGCCCGCGGTAAAGAACTTTATCTTGGGCTTACGCTCGGCAAGCTCGGGAGCTGACGCGTCTTGCGGCGTTACCGAATAATCCGTCGAATACGTTTGGTCTTGTTGAGTTTCTTGTTTCATTTTTTCTCCTTCTCTTTGAAAAGGCATCGGCGTTGACGTTTTTTGCATACTAAAAGCCCCTGTAAAAACTACAAGGGCGTACGTGTGCATAAAAATATGTCAACAATTCTTTTCTCATCCGGACTGTTACCGTCGGCTCGGGAATTTCACCCGATCGGCGCGGCTTACGCTGCGTTCATAGGCTGTACTATCGGTGTGGATTTGCGCCACGCCCCAAAGAATATATTTATTTGATGATTATATTGTAGCACACCGTTTTATTTTATGCAAACCATTTCATCAATAAAAATCATATAAAATATTTATCGTAATATAAACTGTCGCAATACAAACGCTTAACACTCGGCGCAATGATACTTATACCTAATTACCCTTACATTGTCGGCACGGGATACACAATTATGCATATAATGTTATATTTGCAGTTTTCCAACGAAAACCGCTCGCAGGAATTTTCCGCAACGCTGCCGATAAGACGGCGGGATATCGTATCTTCCACCACCGCCGTATTCGTTATCTGTCAGATTATTAACGTGGCGATATCCGCCGTATGCGCGTATCCTTCGCGCCTAATCAATCCTAACGGAAGCAACTTCGTAGGTTTGGACGCCAACCTGACTTTTTTCGGGGCGGCGCTTGCGTGTCTCGGAATATTCAACGTTGTGGTTATTCCGCGCTATTTCAAAACGGGGTATAAATACGGCGTAACGCTTATATTGGGGTTAGTATCATTCGTTGCATTTTATCTTATTTGCGAAGTGCCTATTCAGGTTATACCCGTTCTTGCCAAGTCGTTGGACGGCTATGATACGTCCTACTTGTGGGCGCGGTTGACAGTATTGCTTGCGGGTATTATAATATATTGTGTAACGACATTCCTTGCAAACAGAATTGCGATAAAAAAATTCGAAAGAGTAAATTTGTAATGAAGCTATTAATACAAACAAAAATCGAAAAACCGATATACGAACAGCTGTACTCGCAGATAGTATCGGAAATTCTCAGCGGTCAGCTGACCGCCAACGAATGTCTGCCGTCTATACGGTTGGTTGCAAAGGAGCTGCAAATAAGCGTAATTCCAGTCAAAACCGCATACGAAATGTTAGAACAGGACGGATACATCTACACTCAACAAGGCAAGGGTTGCTTTGTAAAAGACTTGGGCGACGAATTACGCCTGAAAAAACAACGGATAGTAACGAAAAAAATAGTCGAGCTTAAAAACACCGCCGATGAATTAGGACTGAGCGGCGACGAAGTTACTACGCTGATAGAAAAATATTTAGGTTGAAGCAACCGCAAACGGTTTTATTTATTAGCCATACGCAGCTTGAAATCTGTAAATTTCAAGCTGCGTATGGCTATAATTATAGACGGATAACGCTTGTTGCGATTTTATCTTGAAAGGCTTTGTCGTGTTCGACAAATATCATTGTTGGCTTGTATTCCGTTATCAGATTCTCGATCTGAATACGCGAATAAATGTCTATAAAGTTCAAAGGCTCGTCCCAAACGTACAAATGAGCTTGCTCGCACAAGCTTTTAGCGAGCAGGACTTTTTTCTTTTGACCGTCCGAAAATTCCGCGATATTTTTTTCAAACTGACGTCTGTCGAAGCCCATTTTATAAAGAATGGATTTGAATAGGCTTTCGTCTATTTTGTCGTTAACTGCGCAGTCCGCAAGCGTTCCTTGTAAATACGAAGCGTCTTGCGGCACGTAGGAAACAACAAGGTTGGCTCCCACGGCTATAACGCCCGAATGCTCTATACGCCGACCGCACAATAATTTAAGTAAACTGCTTTTGCCGCTACCGTTTTTGCCTTCGAGAGCAATCCGTTCGCCGCGCTTTATATCAAATGTTACGGGCGAACAGATTTCCTTGCCGTTGTAAACGGGCGCAACCGCAAAAAAGGCGGCAAGCCGCTCCGCGGGAAAACTTAACGGGCTGATTTTAAGAGCGCTTTCGTTTTCCGTATTTTTAAGCAATGCCGATTTTTGTTCTATTTCTTTTTGCCGACGCGCTTCCGCAACCTTTGCGCGTTTCATCATTTTTGCCGATTTATGACCCACATAGCCTTTATCTACGGCTCCGCTTTTCGAAGTTTCAACTGCATCCGCCCAATCAGCCGTACGTCTTGCCGTATCCTGCAACCGTCTTATATCCGTTTGCAAACGGGAGTATTGCCGGCGTTCGAGCTCCTGCTTACGTTCGAAGTTTTCCGAAAAAGAAGTATAGTTACCGCTCTGCACTTCTATATTAGCGCGGTTAATGGACAGAATATGGTCGACGCAGCCGTCTAATAAACGCCTGTCGTGAGATATAAGAATAAAGCTTTTTTTCTTGCGTAAATACGCCGACAGCAACGCCCGCGCCTGCGTATCCAAATGATTTGTCGGTTCGTCTATAAGCAAAAAACGTCCTTCGTTCAAAAACAGCGCCGCAAGTAAAACCTTGGTTTGCTCTCCGTGAGACAATGTGTTGAACGGTCTTGACAAGCAATCGCAATTCACGTCAAGGTAGGACAATTCGCGCATAATACGCCATTCTTCGGCAGTCGGACAAATTTCGCGCAAAATATCTTCCGTCAATTTTGTTTTATCTTCAATATCATACGGAAAGTAATCGAATTGAACGGACGAAACGATTTTACCGCTATATTCGTATTTGCCTTGCAGAAGTTTTAAGAAAGTCGTTTTGCCCCTGCCGTTTCTTCCAATAAAACCGAGTTTCCAATCGGTATCGATTTGAAAGCTGACGTTTTCGAAAATATTATCGTAGCCCGACGCATATGAAAACGTAAGATTTTCCACCGTTATAATAGACATAAATTATTATCCCCTTAATAAATAAAAAAGTTATGAGAAAGCAATCTCATAACTTAATAAATTCTCAAAAACATGTATGCTTATATTTGAGCGTGTCAGATTAAACTTTCTTGCAATTGCACAAGACAAAAGAGCATAAGACGACTCTTCCGCTTATGATATTATAATTAACAAGAAAAAATAATCACTCCTTGCACCTCAATCTTTAATTTAATTGTATTGTAACACATTTTCATATACAATACAACCGAAATCACAGCAATAAATAAAACAAAAACAGATTACAAAGCGCATCGCGATTAAAAACGCTTTATGCTGCAGGTTTTTTGCTTAATACTGCGACAATTTGTTTGCGAGCTTATACAGTTCGGTATTAAACTGCTTGGTTTTGGCAAGCGCTTCCAGCATATCGTCGTCGAACACGGCGTTATCCTTGATGCCTATAACACGGTCGGTCTTGCCGCAAGCTAAGCATTCCACCGCAAGCGCGCCCATTCTTATACCAAGCAGTCTGTCCTGCAACGTCGCATTTCCGCCGCGCTGAATATGTCCGAGCGTCAAAGAACGTATTTCCATCTCGGGCAAACGTTCCTTCACGTCGGCGGCCACCTTTTCGGCGGAGCAAACGCCTTCGGCAACTACAATAATATTGTCCGTTTTGCCATGCGCTGCGTTGGCTCTAAGCCGAGCGACCGTTTCGTCGATATCGTAGCCCACTTCCGGAACTATTACTACTTCCGCTCCGCTTGCAAGTCCGCCGTACAGCGCTATGTCTCCGCAATGTCTGCCCATAACTTCCACCACGCACGTACGTCCGTTGCACGCCATAGTATCCCGCAACATCTGCACCGAGTTGATAACAACCGTAGTCGCGCTGTCGAATCCCAATGTAAAATCGGTATACGCAAGATCGTTATCGATTGTACCGGGAATACCTATTGTTTTTACACCGTATTTGGTGGATAACACCTTTGCCCCTTGGAAACTGCCGTCGCCGCCTATTACGACCAGGCCTTCTATGCCGTAACGCTTCAACGTGTTGACGGCTTTTTTCTGTCCTTCTTCCGTCTTCATATCGGGGCAGCGTGACGTTTGAATAACTGTGCCGCCGCGGTGAATTATGTCTTCTACGCTTTTAGCGTCGGCTTGCGTAACCTTGCCGTCTATAAGTCCTTGGTAGCCGCTGTGAATCAAGTATACCTGCATACCGTGTTCAATGCCGTATCGTACAACTGCGTATACCGCGGCATTCATTCCCTGAGAATCTCCGCCGCTTGTCAAAACTCCGATTTTTTTCATAACCCGATCTCCGTTTATCTTTTATTCTTGTACTTGTTTAATTCTATATTTGCGTCTTTCTTAAAAAACTTGCGTATCATACTTAAATTGCGACAGCGGCTAAGCGTTGCGTCGCCGTTATACGTTAAACCGACTTTGTCGTACAGCTCGCAGCGCTTTTTCAGCCGTTTGCCGAAATTCGCGCCGCGATACCCCCACGCGCATTCGGACAGCGCGTCCAAACGCGGAAGTAGATTAAAAAACAGTTTATCGGTATCCGCTATATGCTCCGTCCACACACAGCCTTCCACTCCCAATACGTTATGCAAACCGCTCTTCATTACGCCCTTAGTCGGGCGGAAGTTATACGTCCGTTTTAACGGAGTCATTGCGTAAGGATAATCGAAATAAGTGCGAGAAAACGGCGACATGATTATTTTACGTCCGTTATTTGCTTCCTTAATTCCGCTTTTAGTCGTAAACGGCTTCCAAACCTGACAGACTATTTTTTTGTCGGAATCGGCGGCTATACCGTCGTTCCAACATATCACCGTCTTGCCCTTACTTTCCAAATGCTTACGGAACACTTCAACCATATACGTTTGCAGCTGTTCGAAGTTGGACAGTTGCAGCTCCGATAACCTTTCGCGGCAGGCTTTGCAATTGCACCATCTGTCCTTGGGGGCTTCGTCGCCGCCCAAATGGAAATATTCCGACGGGAACAGCTCGCTTACCTCGTCCAATATATCGCATATAAAACCGTAAGTCGCGTCGTTGCCTGCGCACAAAATATCCTTGGAAATCCCCCACGTTTTACGTACTTCGAGCGGAGCGCCGTTACAGCTGTATTCGGGATACGCGGCAAGCGCGGCAACCATATGCCCCGGAACGTCCACTTCGGGTATAACTTCTACGTTGTGCTCGGCGGCGTAACGGACAATTTCGCGAATATCGTCCTTAGTGTAATATCCGCCGTGCGGCTGCTCGTCCACAAACGTTTTACCGTCTGCTGTAACTTCCGAACCGTCGCGCACAGTTGATATTTCCTTTAACAACGGATACTTGTCTATCTCTATACGGAACCCCTGATCGTCAGTCAAATGCAGATGCAGCTTGTTGAGCTTGTCCTGCGACATAAGGTCTATAATCCGTTTTATAACGTCAACACCGAAAAAATGACGGCATACGTCCACGTGCAGCCCGCGATATGTAAACTTGGGAGCGTCTTCGACGTAACAGTTAGCGCATGTGACAAGCTGCTGTTCCGCATCGAGATTAAACATCTGTCTAAGCGTTTCCACCGCATAGTAGCAGCCGGAAACGTCGCTTGCCGTAACGGTTGCATGTCCGCTCTGCGCAAGCATTATGTGATAGCCTTCGCGGGGGATACTGTCATCGCTGTTGAAGATGATTTTCGCTTGGTCAATCTCGTCGGTTAAAGTAACGGTTATATTACAGCTATCGTATATCATAGTCGCCAGCCGCTCGGCAAGAGAAGAAAACTTGGCGTCACAAAAAACAAAACAGTCGCAATCTAACGTAAAATTTCCGCTTATTTTTACTAATTTCTGTGGCTGTGGAATTATTTTCATATTAACCTTTATATAGAAAGTACCTTTTAAGTACCGATTATCAATTTTTATGATAATTCATTTTAACACAAAACCGACTCGATTACAACCTAATAGACGCAATAAAAGCAAAAAGCTTTTGCAAAAGACTTAGGTTATAGATATGCTTATCACAAACAGCGCGCCGCAAAGATTATTCTTTGCGGCGTACAATTAAAAAATTATTCAACTTTATTCGTCGGATTTATCGGGCGATTCCCCCCCCGATGCGGCAGGGGCTATTTTTATTTTGGAGTTACGCAAGCGTTTTATATATTCGCACAAAACGATTATTCCCGCGGCTACAACTAATACAAGCGCCGTCCATCCGAGCAGCGGCAGCGCGTTTTCTCCCGTTGAGCGCGCATAGTTCCACATAGTAACCACAGCCTTGTTGTTTACGCCGAAATCTCGCATAACTCCCAAGGTTTCCAAGGCGCGCGTTTCGTCGTCTGACAGAACGAAGGGATACCGCCAGTTGCTGTTGTCCATTACGTCTCGGCTGTCGAAAAAGTATTCTTCGAATTCTTCCCAACTGCCGTAATCGAATTCCGCAACGTCATTGCCGTTTTCGTCCTTTTTATCCCAATAGTCGCAGTCTACCAAATAGACGCGCGACAGCGTTGCGCGGGCATCCGCATCCTGACGGACGGCTTCGGGATCGACTGCGGAAGAATAGCCTATTTCCATCATATTTTCCGCGGCGACTCGCGGCGAATTGAGAAAATTTATAAAAATCTTTATTGCGTTGAGATGCTCGGGGTTGTACGTGTTTTTGGGAATAGCCCAACCGTCGAACCATATATTACCTGCGGAGTGCGGAACGTAGTAGGAAAGCTCGTAATCGCCGCATTCTTCTTGACAGTGCTTGCAAACGTAGTATTTATTTCCGTTTTCGTCGCGTTGTTCTTCGCCGTAAACGCGCTCGCCGCGTTCTTCCGAGCACGCCGCGCACAAAGAGTCGTCCCAACTTTCTTCCACTGCGTACATAGCGTCGCCGCTCCAAGCAAGGTCTACCATTGCGTTGCCCTTTAACAGGTCGTCCTTACCGAAGTCCACTTCGTAGCCGAACAACTGCTCCTTCTGCTGCGTCAACGCCTGCTGACACAGGCTTAAAAGCTGATCGTCTACGGCGTTGATAAATTCGCCCACCGAAAGCTCGGAATACGCCTTTCCGTAGTACGAGCTCGATTCGTCCGTCGAAGTAAGACCGTCGAGCTTGCCGCTTTCTTTGAGATAAAACAGCGTTGCGGCGTAGCTGTCGCGTATACTGTCCTTCATCAGAATATTGCCCGTAAGCCCGTTTGACAGTAAATTGCCGTCGCCGTCGTCGTTGAACAGTATGCCCCAGTTGGCTTTGTTCATAATGCCGTAATCGTAAATGCCCGAGTCGATAAAGGCGTACTTATTGTACAAAATACCCAGCGTTCCGTACATATACGGCACCATATAATCGGACATCTTGCGCGTTCCGTCCTGTCCCTCCACCGACACCGCGCCGAAGGCTTCGTCTATTTTACCCAGTACGTTACGGTCTACGTTGCCGCCGTTGTGAACGTATTTTGCGAAATCTGCCTGCATATCCGCAACGTATTTGTCTTCGTCGAAGTAGTTAAGCGGCAGCAACAGGTCTTTTTCCAACAGCTTTTGAATGGCGTATTCGCTGGGACAAATAACGTCCACCTTAGCGTCGCCCTGCATAATTTTTGCAAGCATCGTTTCGTTGGTATCGAAGGTTACGTACGTCACCTTGATGTTACGACCGGTAAGCGACTTGTAGTAAGCGTAGAAATCGTCCTTGTAGTCGTAAATGTAATCCGCCCAATTGTATACCACCAATTCGTCGGTCGGAACGTTATCCGGATTGCACGCGGCGGCGGAAACGGCTACGGACAAAAGCAAAACTGCGCACAAAAATATAGGCAATATTTTTCTCATTGTTTTACAGTCTCCTTCTTACCGTTTTTCTTTATATTTATAAGCAGCAAAAACGTTAGCATAACGACGAAGAATATGGAGAAAACAGCAAACCAAAAGGGCTCCAAGCTCTTTACTCTCGCGTCTTCGTAAATGTAGGTGGACAGCGTTTCTATGCCCGTGTCGCCCTTGTTGAACTGCGTAATAATAAAGTCGTCGAGCGACAGCGTAAACGCCATTGCAAACCCCGACACGATTCCGGGCGTTAAGAAAGGGATTACCACCTTGAATATTGCCGATAACGGACTTGACCCCAAATCCAACGCCGCTTCGTACATATTCGGGTCCATCTTCTGCAATCTCGGCAAGATAGACAGCACTACATACGGAGTACAAAAGGCGACGTGACTGATGATAAGCCGAGTCATCCCTTGCGGAAAAATAAAACTGAACGCCCCAAAAAACACCATTAGCGAAACCGCCATCACAACTTCGCTGTTAATCATCGGCAGCTGATTTACGGTAAGGGTAATTTTCTTGATTTTTCTGCCGAGATAATAAATGCCTATTGTAGCGAACGTACCGATTACGGTAGAGATTACGCTTGCGGATACCGCGAGAATAAGAGTATACTTCAAGGCTGACAGCAGGCTTTCAGCTTGATTGCTGTCGGAAAACAGCGACGCGTACGAGTCCAACGTAAAGCCGTTCTTGAAGCTGAAATTACTCGTCCCCGAAAAGCTGAATACTATTATAAGGAATATCGGCAGATACATAAGCGCAAGCACGAGTCCCAAGTAGCCGTCGGCAAAAATACGTCTGAGTTTGTTTTTCATAACGAGCTTTTTACCTCCTCTTTCTTTTCCGTAAGGCTTACAAGCACGTTTGCGATAATAACCATAAACAGCATTACAAGGCTCATTACGCTGCCCACACCGAAGCTGTTGGTGGTTTTGGAAAAGTGCATATTTATCGCGTCGCCGAACAGGAAAATCTTGCTGCTGGACAAAATCTCGGATATTGCGAACGTAGAAATTGCGGGAATAAACGTCATAGTTATACCGCTGACGATTCCGGGTACGGACAGCGGCAAAACGGTTTTCCACAGTACTGTAAATCTATCCGCTCCAAGGTCTTCCGCAGCTTCGATATAACTGTGATCTATTGACACCAACGTAGTGTGCAGCGGCAATATCATATAGGGAAGATAGTTGTACACCATACCGAACATAACTGTGCCCATACCGAGCTTTACGTCCAACGCCATAAAAATAGCCTTGGTAGACAGCGTACGTATAAGGAAATTAACCCACATAGGCAATATAAACAGCAGTACAAGCACCTTGTTGCTCGCGTGGTACTTGGCAAGAAAGTAAGCGCACGGGTATCCGATAACAAGACATATAAGCGTTGTAACAAAGCCGATAATGAGCGAATTTCCAAGAACGGTCAATCCGCCGCCCTTGTCGGAGAAAAACTCTGCGAAGTTAGCAAACGTCAGCTTGCCGTCGTCTCCTAAAAACGCGTTGATAAGAACTATTACCAACGGAACTACCACAAACAGCAGTAAAAAAATCATATACGGATAAGCAAACGCTTTACGGGAAAAACGAAATTTCAGTTTAGTCATCGCCTTCTCCTTTGCCTGCCGTCGGCTCGTCATGCACGACTATCTCGTCCAAAATAATCTTGTCGGGCGCAATTTTTATGCCTACGCGGTCGTTTAGCGTCCATTCGTAATCGTTATCTACAAAAAAGTCGTAATAGTCGTCCGTACGAACTATATACTGCCAGTAGCTGCCTTTGTAAATAGACGAAATGATAGTAGCGCCTATTACTCCGTCTTGTTCGTCGTCGGTAAGCTCCACGTCGTCAAAGTCCACCGTAACCTTTACGGGAGTACCCGCAGGCAAAACGGAAACGCATGGAAAACGTCCGCCGCAGAATTCCACAACGTTTTCGTCGTAGATTTTGCCGTCCAATGTGTTGATTATGCGTGACTTGTGCATAATGTGGAAGTCGAATGGCTTGATGTAAATGCCTATCGTATCGCCCGAGTTTACCTGAACATTGTCGTGAATTATTATCTCGTTGCGTTCGTCGCCGCGCGTTAAAGCCGTGACCTGATAGTGGTCGCCCTTGAATACACAGGTTAATACATCCGCTTCCACAAGACATTTCTTATTGTCGGTGTCGACTATGCGGATATCTTCGGGACGGATAATGACGTCGATTGGCTCGTTACGCTTGAAACCCTTGTCCACGCACTCGAACTTGTGTCCGGAAATATCTACGCAAAAATCCTTGACCATAATGCCCGACAGAATGTTGGATTCGCCGATAAAGTCGGCGACAAAAGCGTTTGCGGGTTCGTCGTAAATTTTGGTGGGGGTTCCTATCTGCTGAATAACTCCGTCCTTCATTACGACGATTTTGTCCGACATGGTAAGCGCTTCTTCCTGATCGTGCGTGACGTAAACGAAAGTAATGCCCAACTGTTTGTGCATCTGCATAAGCTCCAACTGCATATCCTTGCGCATTTTAAGGTCCAACGCGCCGAGCGGCTCGTCAAGCAGCAACACCTGCGGCTCGTTAACCAACGCGCGGGCAATGGCTACGCGCTGCTGCTGTCCGCCTGAAAGCGAATTAACTGCGCGGTGTCCGTAGTCTTCCAAGTCCACCATTTTGAGTGCGCTGTTAACTTTTTCGGAGATTTCCGCTTTGGTTAAACGGCGCATTTTTTGCACCGTGTTGCCCTTCTTGTCCGTATACGGCTCGCCGTCGGGGACCAGCTTCAACTTTAAGCCGTAGGCGATATTTCCGAATACGTTGAGATGCGGAAACAAAGCGTACTTTTGGAAAACCGTGTTGATATTGCGTTTGTGCGGTGGGATTTCCGTTATATCCTGCCCGTTGAAGTATACGCTGCCGCTTGTAGGCTGTTCGAAGCCGGCAAGCATTCGAAGCGTAGTAGTCTTGCCGCAACCGGACGGGCCGAGCAAGGTTACAAACTCGCCGCGACGAATTGCCAAAGATAAGTTTTTGACTACGGGCTTGTCGTCATATGATTTGTTGACGTTTTTAAGTTCGATTATGATATCGTTCATAGGAAATTTCTCCTTTGGTACGGTAATAAAATGACGTTATATTAATTATTATTCAGATTTCGCTACGCCAAACTTCTCCGCGCAGGACCGCTTGGTTGAAGCGGAATACTGTTATTTCATTCCCCATTTTGACGGCAGAGAGCAGTTGCGGATACAAGCAAACAAGCAGAGCGCGAAGAAGCTTACTATACGTAAACGCCTGAAAACGCAAGCGCGCAGTTTAACGCAGTAGACGCGCCGCTATACGCCGTCAAAAAAGTTAAAAGTTGGACGGGGTTGTTACCCACAAAACTCTTGCTTCCGTTTTGCCGCCGTTAACGAGAGTATGCTGTTTTTTGCCGTCGATGGAAAAAGAATCGCCCTTTTTAAGCTTGTACTTTTCTTTCGGCGTTACTATTTCCACCTTGCCTTCTAACACGTAGCCGAATTCTTCACCTTCGAAGGGATACCTTTCTTCGCAACAGCCGCCTTCGGGCAGGGTCAGGATGATAGGTTCCATTTCTTTAATTTGCGAATTGGGAATAAGCCAAGTGTTATTGCCGTCGCCGTTTTTGGACACGAAGTAATCGTTGGAAGTGTAAACCACCTTTTCCGCCTTCGGTTCGGTAAAAAACTCTTGCAGCGATACACCGAGAATATTGAGAATATCCTGCAAGGTAGCAATGGACGGGGAGCATAGGTCGTTTTCCAATTGGGAAATATAGCCCTTGGTAAGCTCGGTACGCTGCGCCAATTCTTCTTGTGTCAAGTCTAACTGCAATCTGTATTGCTTAATTTTCCGACCGATTTCTATCATTATTTCTCCTTAGCGACAAATTTCGCATGCAAAATTACCGAATAAAGCAAAAAAATAAGCCCGACCGAACAAAACGCATTATACATACTAAACGCCGCATTTCACGACGCTATCACGACGGATAGCATATACAATAAATTTTGTTTGCCACAGGCAACGATACGATTATATACAACGCATTAAGTATTGTCAAACGTTTTAATTACTTTTACTAAACTTTTTTTACAATTTCTAAACTTTTTGTTTATTTTTACGAAAGAAAGATATAAAAGAAAAATTTCATTGCTTCGAATAACACAACTACGCATACTTTCGATTAAAACCGCCGTTACACCGCATTGAAATTTCGAAGGTATTACTACAGAGCTTGCCGCATAAGCGTTGCCTTGCACGAAATCGGTAGCATATTTTGACGAATATATGTTCATACTATCAAAAAAGGAGAGTAACGTTATGGCAAAAAGCAGACAAATAAACCACGAATACTATGCAAATTACGAAACGTGCCGCAACCGTATGTTCGACGATTGGGACCCCGACGAACTGCAAAACGAAGACGTACACTTGAGCTACAAGGAGGCTTTCGAGCAAGAATATGACGACTAAAACCACTGTAAAACCCACGGCGGAAGCCGCCAACGAAAATAACTGCGACGTAGAAAAAACGCGTCAAGAGCTATCCGACCTTTACAAAAACGTCACTATGGCGCAAAACAGTATCAAGTCGCTTCTGCCCTACGTCGACAAACAGGAGGTTACAAAAGTACTGCACAAACAAGTGGAACAGTACGACCACTATATAGAGCAGCTGGGCACGATTGCGGAAAACCTTAACTTCGAGCCTACGCCCGCCCCGAAAATGCTGCTTACAATGGCAAATATGGGTATACGAGCCAAGATGATGACGGACAAAAGCATAACGCACGTAGCAAAAATTATGCTGCAAGGAACGTTAAACGGTATAATAGACCTGTACCGCTTAATACGCGAGAATGACGCCGTCCACCCCGACGTAACGCTGTTGGAAAAGCAGATTCTACGCTACGAAGAAGGCTGCTTCGAATCGCTCAAAGCTTATTTGTAATATATTTTAAGGATAACTTTACAAACCGAGACGGTTAAATAAAGTTATCCTTTATTTTTGGTTTTCTCTCCGATTTTACACCACTTCGAATTCCACCGATACGTCGTCCACGTACAACGTACCCTTGCCCGTCCGTCCGATCGTTTTAACGTATGTTCCGAACATTCCTCCTTGAAGCGCGACAACGTCATCGCCCATCAGTTCTATTACGCCGTCGGTTCTCAACGCTACGGCTTTACTTACGTACGGACATACATTACCGTTTTGGTCGCGGGCGATTATGCTGACTGCCGCAACGTCGTAACTCGTATTTTCGTGCAGTCGAGTGTGAGACGGCGTAACGTCCAAAGAATATCGATAAAAGCTTCCCACCGTCTTGCTTGCAACCGCCTTGCCGTTCTTGTACGCTTCGACGGTCAAATCGTTTGCCTTTCCGCCCCAATTGCCGTCGTATTTGCCGTATAATTCTATCACCCTTTCCATCGAAAGCTTTTCCGAAGCCATTACCCGTGCTATCGCAAACTTGTATTTTAACGGCAGAAGGTTTAAGCCGTACTTGCGTACAGCCGCAAAGCAGCGTTTGGCTTTGTCGGAATTTTTACGCGAAAACCCTTCTTCCGTAATCAGTCTGTCGCCTATTAGGTCGTTTAATAAAATAGGCGGATTAGGCATATTTTGATAAGGCGAATCGGCGTGAGTATAAGTCTTGACGAATTGTCCGCCCCTGTACACCCTTACTTCGTCCGCATTTGTAAGGATGTATCTGTCGCCGACTACGCCTTCGGGATAATCGCCTATATCGGCGGAAAAGCAGGCTTCGAGATACGGTTCGCCGCAGCCCGACGACGTAAACACTCCCGCCGCCCACTTGGGATTGCGGAACATATCCAATACGCCGTGGTAGCATATTCTGTCCCCGCTGCCGAAATCTTTGTGCGTGTTGTAGTCGAACATACACCACCCGAAGCAGCCGCTTGTATTTTCCGCCGCGAACACGCCGTCCAGCATATTTGCATAACGCAAAACGTGCTGTAAACGGTGCGGAGCGTCGTCGAATGCTTTGGTCGGGTACATATGTCCGTTGTATTCCGTAACAAGGTAGGGCGCGGATTTGTCGCAGATATCACGGCGGTCGCTTGCGCCGTCGCGGTTGAAATCGTTGTACGTATATACGTCTTCTAACAAATGCGATTGGCGTATATACCTGACCCCGCCCGTTTGACGGGTGCCGTCCAACTCTCGCGCTACTCTGTTCGTTTCAGCGTACAGCCCGTCGTTGTCCTGCGACTCGTTTATCCTGACGCCCCACAGCACGACGGACGGATGATTACGGTACTGCGTTACCATTTCGGTAACGTTTTCCACTGCTTGCCGCTGCCAGTCTTTGTCCCCTATATGCTGCCAACCGGGGATTTCGGTAAACACAAGTAAGCCCAAGCGGTCGCATTCGTCTATAAAGTAATGCGACTGCGGATAATGCGACGTTCTTACGGCGTTTACGCCCAGTTTGTTTTTGAGAATACGAGCGTCCAAACGCTGCATACTCTCGGGCATTGCGTACCCTACGTACGGATAACTCTGATGGCGGTTAAGCCCCACTATTTTTACCCTTTTACCGTTTAAGTAAAAGCCGTCTCGAGTAAACTCGGCTTTGCGCGAGCCGAATGCGACGTTATATTCTTCGTTTCCTGCTGTAACAGTCAGAGTATACAGGTTGGGGTCGGTAATATCCCATGTTTTAAGCTTACAAGGCAGGCTGAGGGTCAGCTTGTCCGTATTTGCCGTATAGCAGCAGGAAAACACCGTTTTGCCTGCCGCATCGCTTATTCTGGCCGACAGCTGACACTCGCCGCAGAAATCGGCAAGCATAACGTCCGCAATCACAGGGCTGTCGGGCGCGGCTTTTACGAAAACGTCCTTGACATATACGCCCTTGCGCTCGTCCAAATAAACGTCGCGGTATATTCCGCCGTAGGTAAGGTAATCTATTACGTATCCGAAGGGCGGCTGATTGAGCGTTTCGCGGCTGTCTACTTTGACGACAATCTGATTGTCCCCCGCGCGGACGTACTGTGATATATCCGCGGTAAACGCCGTGTAGCCGCAAGCGTGACTTGCCGCAAGAACGCTGTTTACAAACACTTCGGCATAGTGCGCAACGCCGTCGAAGGTTAGCATAAACGTCCTGCCGTCGACGTCGTCCAAATGCAAATTGAGTTTGTAGCCGGATACAAACTGATAAACGCTTTCATCGAAATTATTAAACGGCGTAGTAACATTGGTATGGGGAATACGCACGCTTTGACCGACTTCGCCGCCGAATATATCGTCCGACCACGTTTTGAAAAACTGCCAACCGTCGTTTAGGTATGTTCTCATAAATCGTTTTATCTCCGATTGATTTATATCGTCATTCTAACACAATAACGGATAAAATACAAGCGCGAAAAGCAAAATAAAAATACGGATGCGATTGCTCGCATCCGTTAAAACTATTTGTCCTTGCCTTCGCTTGCGCGTTTGGAATTTTTATCCGATTTGACTTGCGCCGCTCGATTGATAAGAGCCTTATTAAGCACGTTTACGCAGGCGGATATACTCTCCGCATCCACAACTCCGTTAAGCAGTTCAAACAGCTTGCGCCGTTTGTCGTCTTCGGACATATCTTGAACGTAGATCTTCTCGGCGTTTGCTGCAATTAACTTTACCTGCGCGAAAAAGTCGCGCAGAGTAATGGTTTTATCCAACAGTTGCTGCCTTACGTTGCCGTAATAAAGCAGTTGAGTATAAAATATTCCGAATACGTCGTCCTTTAACAAGCTATTCAAACTCTTGCCCGAAACGGACGAAAACAGTCTGAACAGAGCCGTAGCAAGCGCGCCCACCGTAGCCGCCGTAACGGCTATATCGACGGCGACACCGCAGCTAAAATATCTTATGCCCCTAAACCAGAACACGTCTGCAACGGCGAATACAAGTCCCAAAACGAAAGGCAGTATAACCGCAAAATCGAATTTATGCAGAACGTCCACCCTTACCTTGTTGACGAACAGTTTTTTCAATACTTGCGTAAGCAAGCAAGTAACAACCGCGTACAAAACAAAATACGCGTTGTCGCCGTTATTGAACAGCTTTAACAGCGACTCGATAAATACTTCAAAATCCATTGTTTGCATTTCTCCTTTTAAGTAAGAAACACAGCCCCGAGATTTCATTATTTGCGGCGCGGGCAGTCCCGTACCTATGCCGCCGATATAATTGTATCACATTGCAAAGAGAAAAAGCAAATTGTGTGTCACACAAAAAAAAAACGGGCGACGCATTATAAGCGCCGACCCGTTTGCCGTACGCAGGCACGGCCAAGAGAAATATGAAGATCTTGCGTATTACCAACCGAAGTGCGGTTCGTGCGGACCGTGGTCGGGCGAAGCGAATGGATTGCGTTCGTAAACGTTGCCGTATCTGTCAAATTCGAAGCGATGCCCTCCGTATTCGAAGTCGTCCGAATCTTCGTCCCATTCGTCCCAAAATTTGTCGAATTCTTCGAAAAAGTCGTCGTCGAAGTCGTAAAAATCGTGAAGCTTATCCTTTATGTCTTCCTTGACGGCGTCCTGTTCGGCAATGCATTCGAAGAACGTTATCGCCTTGTTTACCGCGTCCACCTTGTAGGTGTAGCGGCTGTCGCCGTAAACGAACTGTATCGTATACGTAAGCCCGTCGCCCGTCTTTTCGGTAGTTACGCGGTAGCGTTCCAGCTTGTTCAAAGCGGTAAAGCCCTGCTTGTTGTTGGCTATAAACCACTCGGTCAATCTGTCGCGAGTAAGGTAGCTGTCTTCGCCGTCCAGTTCTACTACTTCGTAACTAAGATACATAACGTTGCCGTAGCAATCGATTTCGTATTCGTAATACAGTCCGTTGGCGTTGAAGCTTACTACGTACGCTTGGTTGCGGTAATGGTAATGCGATTTGGCCGCGAACAAATCGGTAGCCTGCTCGGCTGTTACGCCGGCGTCTGCAAGGGCGAACGCCTGCGCTTCTTCTACTGTGCCGAGCGTTATTTCCGTCTCATCCGCGGGCTTATAGGTTACGCTCTCGCGCTTGTAGGAAAGCGTTCTGCCGCTTACCGCGCCGATAGAAGTTTCGTAAGCGAAGCCGTTATACGTCAGCTCCGTTTCGTACGCCATAACTCCGTCGTCGTAATCCAACTTGTGTTTGCGTATTTTTACTCCCTTTTCCTGCGCGTTATCCGCCGTAAGGTCGGGAACGTTTAATGTATTCAACGCCTTTTGAAGCGCGGCGTCCTTGCCTATTTCCGTTACAGCTCCGCTTTGAGTTACGTCGTCGTCCTGTATATCGAGATTAGACAGCAGCAGCGACAGCTCGCTTACGCTCATACCCGCAAGCTGTTCGACCGTATAATCGCTTCGGTCGGCTATCTTGTAAATTATCTGCGCCTTGCCGAAGGAAATGTTGTTATCCTTGGCTATCTGCGA
Organism: uncultured Clostridia bacterium; assembly: GCA_947570215.1. Taxonomy (GTDB): domain Bacteria; phylum Bacillota; class Clostridia; order Christensenellales; family CAG-314; genus Fimimonas. Next base: position 41,810 of record CANOTO010000008.1, on the reverse strand, counting down.
CACTTGGTCGTTGTCCGTTAGCCATTGGCTAACGACGGACGCGTCGATTTGCATTTCCTTTAACGTTACCGTTATTTCGTTCGCCACTATGTCGGCAAGAGTTTTGTAGTCCTTTTTAGCGGCGTCTACGCTTACCAGTACGGAATTGGTCTCGGTAGTAAGGTAATTGTTGCGCAGCATCGAGCCGATAAGCGCGTTTACGCACACTTCTAACTGACAGCCGTTAAAGTCCATGTTACCTATAATTATCGCTCCGTCGTCGTTCAGAGCTTCCACTTTCAATACCTTTTTGTTGCGGCTTAAAACTATCTGCACGCTGGGATTTACGTCTAACGACACGGTGGAAGCCTGCGCGTGTTCGTTGGAGTAACCGACAATCCCCCATACCGCAACGGCAACCAAAACGAACGCCAATGCGAACGTCGCCGCCTTCCACAGCCAAAAGCCGCCTTTACGTGAAGTTACGGCGGTATTACGGCTGACGCACGCGCCGTCCACAACGGCACGCACCTTTTCAAAGCCGTCGGGCGAAAGTTTATTAAAGCTGTCGTTTATTTTGTTTTCTATTCTTTGTTTATTCATAAGTCACCTTTGCCGAAAATTCGCCGAAGCTTTTTTACTGCGCGGTTATACTTGGAAATTACCGTGGCAAGCGGTATACTCAACACACGCGCGATATCTATGTGCTTCAAATCCGTCATAGAATGCATAATTACTATTTGCCGTTCGGAATCGCTTAGACGCGATAGACATGCGTTAACTACCATTCGGTCTTCCGCGTCAAGGCGCGGATCGGCTGCGAACTGCCGCTCCAAGTCGTCGTCAGTGACGTCGGCTATTTTAGACCGCTTTCTAAATCGGGTATAGCACAGATTTTTGGTTATGGTCATAAGCCACGCCATAGGCTTGCCCTGCGACGAGTAGCTGTGAGCGTTTTCGTACGCTTTGACGTATACGTCGTGCGTAACGTCTTCCGCGTCAAACGCGTTTTTAGTGATAGACAAGGCGTAGGCGTAGATTGCTCCGCTTGTAAGCGCATAAAGCCTTGACAGCGCTTCCACGTCGTCCTGCGCAACGGCGTACAGACATTCGTCAACGTCTGCCGCGTTTATGCGCCCGTCATTTGTATTAAAGGGCATAACGTTTTCCTCTTTTCATAAAAATAACGCGCCAAAGACGCGTTATATTGCAAATAAAACAATTTTTTCAAAAAAATAACTCCTAAACGTTATTTTTTGATAGTCAGCTTGTATATATCGTTTTTGGGAACGTTGCGGTCCTTTGCAACGGCTTTCACTGCTTCGTTCTTGCTCATACCGCTTGACAAATAGTAATCGAGATGCTCCGAAACAGTCAGGTCGCACAGCGGATTCGAGTCCTTACGGCGGTTGACCACCAATACGAATTCTCCCCTGTCGTCGTCTATTACGTCCGAAAGTCTGCAAAAACGCGCACGTTCGTGAGACTTGGACAGCTCCTTGACCAAACAGCAGTCCCTGTCCCCCAAGCGTTCGGCAAGATAAGCCATGTTTTCCTTGATATCGTGTACCGACACGTAAAACACCGCTACGCCTACCGTCCCGTCCAACAATGCGTCGCGGTCTTTGCGCTTTTCGGGAAGAAATCCGTAGTAGGTAAAGGGCGGTTCGTAGCCCGACAGGACGAAGGCGTTTACAAACGCGCTTGCGCCGCTTACTACCGTGTAGGAGTAGTTTTTTTCTTTTAGAGCGTTGACCAAAACGTTGCCGGGATCGTTTATACAAGGCATACCCGCGTCGGAAATGACCGCAATGTCGTCACCACGTTCGCAAAAGGACAGGACGAAATCCAAGCTTGCGCGTTCGTTAAATTTGTGATAGCTGTACAGCGGCTTGTTTATGCCGTAATGATTCAACAGCGTTTTGGAATGCCGAGTATCTTCGCAGAAAACGGCGGAGACGTTTTTTAACGTTTCCACGGCGCGATATGTTATTTCGCCGAGATTACCTATCGGGGTTGCTACAAAATAGACCATAATTTACCTGTTTTTTTGTTAAACCAATAATGCTGCCGCCGCCTGATTACGCGGCTTGGCCGGATTTCTGCGCGCTTCGAGCGGTCGAAGCAATATTATACAGTAAACCGCAACGGCATATATTAGTCAATGCGCTATTAAATACGGTTAGTCGTATACTTTCCGCTGTTCGTTCATTGCCTTGCAGGCTATTCGTCAATATACTTGGGCAGACGCAGCTTGCAATCCGTGCCTCCGCATTTTACTGCGCGGACAAGCACCAAATTAGGTTCCTTGCCTTTGCGCGGACAGACGGGCGCTATTTCCTTGACGGCAAGCCTGCAATCCGAGCATTCGGTAATTATCTCGGCAATACGCTCCGCCTGATGCACAAGGTAAAGCGTTCCGCGGTTGTTGAGTATCCTGCTTGCGGACGAGATAACGTCGCGCAGCGTGGCCGCTATCTCGTGCCGACACAAAGCCAAGTTTTGCGCCAATTGCGTTTCGCCGCTGTTTTGCTTGCGATAAGGCGGGTTGCATACCACAACGTCCGCGGGCTTGTCTACATATTCAGCAGCATTCTTCAAGTCGCCGCACACTACTTGTATTTGGTCGGATAAACCGTTAAGCTCTACGCTGCGGCGCGCCATGTCCGCAAGCTGACTTTGCAGTTCGATTGCAATAACGCGCGCGGGACGCTTTTTGTGTGCGACAAGTATGCTTATTACCCCGCTGCCCGCACCGAACTCTACGCACAGCTTGCCCTTCATATCGTTACAGAAGTTTGCAAGCAGCACCGCGTCGCAGGTAAAGCGGTATTCGGCGTCGCTTTGGATAATGCGCAGTCCGTCGCATTGCAGGTCTTCTATTTTTTCATACGGCTTTAATTGCACCATAGCTTTATTGTACAATAAATTTTGCAATCGGGCAACTATTTACCCGCCGTCTGTATCCCGAGCCGCAAGCCTAACTTGAACCCTTCTTCAAAAAAAATCGCCGTTTCTTCCATTGATAATTCGTCGCAAACGTCCTGATACCTTTTGTACAGCTGCATCAGCTTCTCGTTTGCGGCAAATTCTTTTTGCAATTGCTCGTCGGCGGTTATCAGCTTGTCCATCAATTTGTTATAAGTTTCGCTCATTTTGATACTTTCTATCGAGCAATTACCGCTAAGTATTTCTCGTATTATCGATTTCGATTTCATACAATGTCTCCAATCTTTACTTAACAATTGTTTTGCTTTCCACAATTGTGGAAAGCAATTATATTGTACGCCCACAATTGTGGAAAGTCAAGCATTATGTCCACAAATGTGGTAAGATAAATTTATGAAAGAATTTGCTGATAGATTAAAAGAATTACGAACAGAAAAAAAGTTGTCACAAACACAGTTGGCTATTGATACTAATCTAAGTAAAAGCGCGATTGCTTATTGGGAAGTGAGCGAACGAGTACCTAACGCACAGGCAATTGTAACTCTTGCCAAATATTTCAATGTATCCTGCGACTATTTACTCGGAGTAAGTGATAGAAGATAAAAAAGTTTTGAGTAAGACAGCTTTTTCAATGTCATTTCGACTAAGCGACGAAGGAGCGCACGGAGAAATCCAGGCGAGTTCACGAGCCGCACTGTTTTTTATAAGGTTTCGCTTCGCTGGACTTCTCCACGCGCTTCGCTTGGTCGAAGTGACATTGTCGAACGTTATTTAACACGACATTACATTCAGATTAACACAACTATTAACCTTTAATAAAATCAAAAAAACTTTTACCGACGGCTCGCTAACAACACCGCATTGGTAGTGTTTGGCTTTACGCCTGCATGCTCGAAATGACATTGACGAACATCATTCAAAGCGGCTTGAGTTTAGAGCGGTCGAAAAACCACCTTACTGCCGTTCGATAAACGTCAATATTCGCGTTGCAAGCAACGCTCGGCTAAGCAAAATACGTTTGTTACAAAAAAATTAAAAAATTTCAAAAAACAGGTTAACAATTATTAACTTGTCGGTGTAAATAATATGAGTAAACAAAAAAGGCGGTTTCCAAACACTCAAATTCCAAGCACAATGTCCGCCGTTAAGTTTACCCACATCATTCCCTAAAAAACGGCTGCGAATCGTTATCGCAGCCGTTTTGCATTAAACGAAAAATCGCTTCCGCAGCTGCGGAAGCGAATAAGGACAGTCCTAAAATTAGGCTTCTTCGATAGCCCCAACGGGACATTGCGCCGCGCAAGCGCCGCAGTCTACGCAAAGATCAGCCGCAATTTCAAACTTGCCGTCGCCTTCCGAAATCGCTTCGCAGGGACAAACGCTTTGGCAACCGCCGCAAGCAATACAGTCGTTTGTGATTTTGTGAGCCATTGTTCTCTCTCCTTCCATAATTTATTTTGGATAGTTCAATTATACACATATTGTAAAATTTTGTCTATTTTTTTCGCGGTTATTTTGCAAAAATAATTGCGCACGCTATAAATTATGCGCAGCCGCCGAAAAATTGCATAATTTGTTAAAAGCAAAAATAAAAACCCTTTCGCAGGGAAGGGTTTTTATGTATAATACTATGTTACGTTCTCCGCGCGAGGCAACGCCCTTGGCGGAATAACGCAAGCCGCTTCTATTCCGTTTTCGCCGACTTTATAAGCACCTTGCCCGTCATTTCGTTCGGAATATCCATACCCATAGAATAAAGCATTGTGGGGGCAATGTCGCACAGCGCGCCTTCGTCAAGCGTCACCTTGCCGCGAAGCTGTTCGTCCACCATAATAAACGGCACCTTGTTGGTTGTATGCGCGGTAAAGGGCGAGCCGTCTTCGGCAAGCATCTTTTCCGCATTGCCGTGATCGGCGGTTACGAATACTCTGCCGCCCTGCTGCAAAATGCACTCTACCACTCGGCGAACGCAGTCGTCCACCTTGGCTACAGCCTGCTCCGTCGCAGGTATAACGCCCGTGTGTCCGACCATATCGCAGTTGGCGTAGTTGAGAATCATCACGTCGTACTTGTCCTTTTCTATTTCCGCTATTGCGCGTTCGCACACTTCTTCCGCGCTCATTTCCGGTTGAAGGTCGTAGGTAGCAACCTTGGGCGAAGCGATGAGCACGCGCGTTTCGTTGTCGTTAGCCTGCTCTACGCCGCCGTTAAAGAAAAACGTCACATGAGCGTACTTTTCCGTTTCCGCAATGCGAAGCTGCGTTTTACCCTGTTTGGCAAGGTATTCGCCTAACGTATTGACGTACGCTTCGGGACGGAAAGCAATGTCGATATCGGTAAACTTTTCGTCGTACTGCGTCATACACACCCAATGCACCTTGCGCGCTTTGCCTTTAAGCTCGAAGCCGTCGAAGCCGCTTTGCGTAAAGGCGCGGGTCATCTCCCTTGCGCGGTCGGGACGGAAGTTGAAGAATATAACCGAATCGCCGTTTTCGATTGTAGCGACAGGCTTGCCGTTTTCCGTAACGACGGTGGGAACGATAAATTCGTCCGTAACGCCTTCCCTGTAACTGCGCTTCAATTCTTCGGCAGGGTTATCTGTATATCTGTCGCCTACGCCGAGCGTTAACATATCGTAAGCCTTTTCCACACGCTCCCAACGGTTGTCGCGGTCCATAGCGTAGTATCTGCCGCACACCGTGGCTATTTTACCGAAGTTAAGCTCGGCAATTTTTTCCTGCAATTGCTGAATAAAAGTCACTCCGCTTGTTGGCGAAACGTCTCGCCCGTCCATATAACAGTGTACGTATACATTGTCCAGCCCTTCGCGCTTGGCAAGCTCTATCAAAGCGAACAAATGCGTAATATGCGAGTGTACGCCGCCGTTGGACGTAAGCCCCATAACGTGTAGCTTGCCGCCGTTCTTCTTGGCGGCTTGTATCGCGTTCAAAAAGGCGGGGTTCGTAAAGAAATCGCCGTCCGCAATGGACTTGGTAATACGCGTAAGCTCCTGATACACCACACGCCCCGCGCCTATATTTAAGTGACCTACTTCGCTGTTGCCCATTTGCCCTTCGGGAAGCCCCACCGCAAGACCGCTTGCTTCGAGCGTCGTCGTAGGATAAGTCGACATAAGATACCGTACATAGGGAGAGCAGCCGACGCCTATTGCGTTGCCGCGTTCCTGCTTGGACAAGCCGTAGCCGTCCATAATTACCAATGCAGTAATTCTTTTATCCATAATAATCTCCTATATTTATTGAACTACTTCGCTATTTTATAGATTAACACCTTGTGAAGACGTGGGCGAACGAAACAGTCGGCAAATGCGTATTTTCCGAAGAAGCGTACTACCCGTACGCAACCGTAAAGAAAACGCAAGTCTAACACAGTAACGCGCTATGCATGCGCCTTAACAACTGCGGCAAACTTTTCCGCCACAAGGCTCGCTCCGCCTATTAAACCGCCGTCGATTTGCGGCATAGCAAGCAGTCCTTCGGCGTTCTTGTCGTTCATACTTCCGCCGTACTGAATATATAATGCGTCGGCGGCTTGTTTGCCGTATTTTTCGGCAAATACTTCGCGGACGAAACGGATAGCGTCGTTAGCTTGCTCGTCCGTTGCCGTGACTCCCGTGCCGATAGCCCATACGGGCTCGTAAGCTACAATAATGTGTTCGAGTTCTTGAACGGAAATATCCTTGAAACCTTCCAAAACCTGACGGCGAAGCACTTCTTCCATTTTACCGCCGTTGCGTTCTTCCAACGTTTCGCCTATGCAAACGATGGGTTTAAGCCCAGCGTTCAACGCCGCCTTGGTACGCGCAAGCACCGTCGCGTCCGTCTCGCCGAAATACGTACGACGTTCGGAGTGTCCTATCACTACGTACTCCACGCCTATTTCCGTAAGCATAGACGGAGCTATTTCACCTGTAAACGCGCCCGATTCCTTCCAGTGGCAGTTTTGCGCGCCTACGTGAATATTGGTTCCCTTGGTAAGCTTTACCGCTTTGCATAGGTCCGTAAACGGCACGCAGATAATTACGGTATTGTTCGTATCCTGCACCAACGGTATAAGCGCGGTAATAAGCTGTTCCGTTTGTTCGCGGTTGTTGTTCATCTTCCAGTTGCCCGCTATAATCTTGTTTTTCATAATTTCTCCTTTTATTAGCAGCCGTACATAAACTGAAATATTAAAGTTTAACGGCGTTCCAAGTGCTTTATGGCTAACGGCATACAATGCGTAATCGTATGCCGTATGATAATTTTTGCTATATTTATCTGTTATTTTTCGTTTAAGCAGGCAATACCGGGCAGAACCTTGCCTTCGAACAATTCAAGACTTGCTCCGCCGCCTGTGGATACATGACTCATCTTGTCGGCGTAGCCAAGCTGCGCCACAGCCGCCGCCGAATCTCCGCCGCCGATAATGGTAGTAGCGTCGCTTTCAGCCATAGCCTTGGCAACCGCGTTGGTACCCTTGGCAAGCGTGGGATTTTCGAATACGCCCATAGGTCCGTTCCATATAACTGTCTTTGCGCTCTTTATTACTTTAGCGTACAGCTCGCAGGTTTTGGGGCCGATATCCGCGCCTTCGCGGTCGGCGGGTATCTTGTCTACGTCTACCGTCTCGGTAGATACGGGCGCGTCGATGGGGTTGGGGAAGTCGGCGATAGTTACGCAGTCTACGGGAAGATAAATCTTCTTGCCTGCCTTGGCAGCCTTTTCTAACATATCGCGGCAGTATCCGAGCTTTTCTTCGTCAAGAAGCGACTTGCCTATTTCATAACCCTGAGACTTCAAGAAAGTGTAAGCCATTCCGCCGCCTATAACGAGCGAATCGCACTTTTCAAGCAGATTATTGATTACGTTGAGTTTGTCCGCAACCTTCGCTCCGCCCAAGATTGCTACGAAGGGACGAACGGGGTTGTCCAATGCGTCCGCCATAACGGAAAGCTCCTTTTCAATCAAGAAACCGCAAACGGCGTCTTTTACAAATCCGTATTCCACAATAGCCGCCGTGCTTGCGTGCGAACGGTGGGCCGTTCCGAATGCGTCGTTAACGTAAATATCCGCAAATGCGGCAAGCTTTTTGCAGAATTCCTCATCGCGCCCTTCTTCGCCTGCGTCGAAACGGGTGTTTTCCAACAGTACCGCTTCTCCTTCCTTCAACGCGGCAACCTTGGCCTGAGCGTCCGCGCCCACTATATCTGCCGCAAACGTAACTTTGCCGTCCAACAGCTGATTAAGCCTGTCGGCAACGGGTTTAAGCGAGAATTTCTTCGCGTCGCCCTTCAACGCCTTGGCAATATACTCAGCCTTAGCCGCAGCCTGTTCTTCCGCGGGTAAAGCTTCCACCGCCTTCTTTTCCTTCTTGTTAAGCTTGAAGTTAGGCGTAAAAATGTTGTGGGGCTTGCCCAAATGCGAGCACAAAATAACCTTTGCGCCATGCTCTAACAGATACTTTATGGTAGGAAGCGCTCCGTTAATACGGTTTTCGTCCGTAATAACGCCGTCCTTCATAGGCACGTTAAAATCTACGCGCACCAAACATTTCTTGCCTTTTACGTTTACGTCTTTAATGCTTTTTTTATTCATTAATAGCGTCGCTCCTTAAAATATTTTTTGAATGTCCGACAGCAATAAAACGCCGAACTTTGACATATACAATTATAGTTTTCAACGGCAACGTTGTCAAGTAAAAAGCTATTGCAAAATGTTTGGGTCGAACGCAAGATAAATTTATAACGCACAAAAAATACACCCCGAACGCTTTTCAGATACGTCGAAAAAACGCAAAAATACGCGGCTGTTTTTATGCAGCCGCGCTACATCTAAGCAAACCATTTGTCGTTGCTAATCACAGTCGAATCGGTCGGGCGGAGCGCTCGCGCCCGAAGATGGTATTCCTTGGCTTTTAGCCTGTCGTTTAGGTTCCAATAGCACACGGACAGACTCACGCACGGATAAAACAGCTTGTAGTACCCGTTTACGAAACCGTATTGACAGTTGGACGACAAAGCGTATTCGTACCATGCCGCCGCCCAATCGTACCGCATCACCGCAAGATAAACGTCGCCGAAAAGACAGCACGTCTCGGCATCGGGCGGAAGAATAGCAACCGACGCGCACAAGTAAGACAACGCCTTGGCATAATCCTTGCGGGTAAGACTGATACGTGCAAGCAGTTTGCAGCCCTGCGCGCGATCCACTCCGTGGGCGCGGACGTTCCTACAGAAACGGACAAGAATCGGCTCCGCTTCCGCAGTCATACCGTTTTCAATCAAAGCGCGCGCGTAGTAATACCTGTCGCGGGCTGTAAAGCGTTTGCCACGGGCTAAGGCGTTTTGGTAAATTGCCAAATTGCGCGCCGAATGGTCTGCGCTTGACGTGTGAACAACGTCTGCCGAAATATATTCCGTCCTGCCAAACGGCGTAATAGCTTCGTGAATAAACCCGTTAAAACGGCATCGGTCGCACCGCCTGACGATGCGCTCCCGCCAAAACCAATACTCGCCGTCTTGTCCCATACGGTATCGCATAAAGTAGGTGTCGGCAGGCTCGGGCGCGCGTTTGAGTTCGGCAAGCTTGTTTACGGTAGCTTCGGGCAGTTCGTCGTCGGCGTCCAGCCACATCACGTAGTCGCAATTCGCCTTTTTGACGGCGTAGTTGCGCGCGGAAGCAAAGTCTTCGCGCCACGCGTAAAAGTAGACGCGTTGGGTGTAACGCCGCGCAACGGTTACCGTACCGTCGCAGGAGCCTGTGTCCACAACGACAATTTCGTCGGCGAACGTCAAGGTCGGCAATAGTCTTTTAAGATTCGCTTCTTCGTTCTTGCAAATCAATGTAACGGAAATAGTCATATAACAGGATATGCCGCAAAACGCCGACGCGTTATTCCTTTTTTGAGCGCGAATATTATAAATTTTTTATCGAGTTAGTTTAAGCACCGATTGTTTACGATGCGCATACATTGAAACAAAAAGTTAAGGAGCCTCATCATTGAAACCTTTAATTTGCGATTTACCCTACCCTTCAGTCGAAACGCTTTCTAAAGACGTTCGAAGCGGACAGATTATTTCCTTCGCCTACGCTACGCTGCGCGGAGAGCTTACCGCCACGCTGCAATATACATATCACCACTTTTACATGGGACAAACGGACAAAGACGACGCGCAAACGCTGATGAGTATCGGCATTGCGGAAATGAAGCATATAGAAATATTGGGCGAAGCAATGTTGAAACTCGGCGTAAGCCCCAAATACATGCAATGCCCTAACACGCAAACGTACTACAACGCCTCCACCGTATCACAGGCTGTTACGCCCGCCAAAATGCTGATGGACGACGTGCAGGGCGAAATGAACGCCATTGCGGACTATCAAAAAATGCTGTTTATACTCAAAAACGAACAAGTGGAAGCCCTAATACAACGCATAATATTAGACGAACAGCTGCACCTTGAAACGCTTAAAAATATGTTAAAAAAATATTCGTGAAAAACCATAGCAAAAGCGACGCGTCGCGCCGCTTTTGTTTAACGGTAGTTTTTGTATTGTTTATGTCCGTTTTCGGCGCTGCCTTGCGAACAGTCATTAGTAGAGCTGCCGCTTGCCGTTTTCTGTTCGGCAAGTTCCTTTTCGATTCTTTTCCACAGCTTTTGCTTCTTTTCCGGATTTTGTTTTTCAATAAGTTGATGAATTAAATAGTCGTTCATATCGTTTTACCCAAAGTATAATAGCACAAATATATATAGCAGTCAAACAAAAAGTTGGTGTGCCAACAGCATAAATTTTACTTGTTACATATACTAACACTGTCGGTACACCGTACAAGGAGATACAAAAATGAGATTAGTCGACGCAGTATACGCGCGGATTGTCGAATTGGCTAAGTCGCGCAAGCTTTCAATGAACGCATTGTCCAACGCAAGCGGAGTTCCGCGCACTACTATCATAACTATGACGAACAGCTCAACCGTAAAGCTGTCCACCGTATACGGAATATGCGACGGACTTAACATTACTTTGCAGCAGTTTTTCGATTCGCCGCTGTTCAACAACGAAAATATTACAGATTAAACACAACAAAAATCTCCGCAAAAAATTGCGGAGGTTTTTTAAGCCGACAAATTATCTACATTAGGACAGCATACCCTTTACTATTTCGCCCGCCCATTTGATAATCTGCGGGACGGTTTCGTCTATTAAAGCCTTTACCTGTTCCTTCATCTCGGCGGAAAGCTTGCCTACGTGCTGAAATACGCTGCCGTCCGCCCTATGACCGCCTATCGCAATCATTGCTCGGGCCGTATCGCCCACCGCTACGTATTTGCCTATTGCAAGCGCGCCGACAGACACGTCGCCTATCGCAACCGCCCCGAGCGAAAACACGCCGAAGCCGATAGCCCCCACTGCGAATATTCCCGCGCAAATAGTGCCTACGCTAAACAGCGCTGCCGAAAACAAACCTACGGCAAAAATCAATCCCAAAGACAGCGTTCCGCTGGATATAACGCCGAGCGACAATACGCCAACCGACAGGACGCCGCAGGAACTGACGCCCACCGCTACTACCCCGCGCGCCTTTAACCCTACAGCGATAAATCCGCGGGCGTTTCTTGCAACGTGCCACAGCGGCATACCCCATATTGTACGCTTGCTTTTGCGTTCCTTTATTTTAGGAACGCGTATTTCGAAAGATTCGGCGGCATCGTCACGCTCGCTATTGGACTGTTCGACGGTCTGTACGTCGGCTGTTTTGCCGAGATTTCCGTCGTTAAGCAGCAGATAGTCGGATGAACAGTTAAACAGTTCACATATTTTTATCAGCTTGTCCGTTTCGGGATACGCAGTGTCGCTTTCCCACTTGCTTACCGACTGCCGCGATACGCCGAGGATATCAGCGAATTGCTCCTGAGTGTAATTCTGCTCGCGCCTGAGCTTGGCAAGTTTGTCGCCGAAGGTCATATAATTATTCTCCTTGTCCATTTCCGAGTTTAGACCGTAAAATCGTTTTACGGCATAATTAAGCCGAACAAGCTTAACCAAACCCGTTTTGCAGTTTAATTATATACCGATTTTGCGGAAAACTCCACCGCTTTGCGGTTTCTTTATGTAAACTTGCGGTTGCGTTTGAAATATTTTACCGATATTTACAAAATGCAAACGACGCGGATAATCTCCGCGTCGATTAACGTACTGCTATCGAAAACGCCACGCTTTCGAATTAAAATAAACTTTTGTTTGCGTTCATATAGTCGATAATATTTTGCAAGCCTTCGTCAAAGCCGAGATAGACGGTATTGTTGAGTTTAATTTCCGCGATATAACGCCAATCTCTATCGCCGTACACCCACCAAGTCGAACGTACTTGAAGTTTATCGCCTACTTCTATAACATTATAAAAGTCTGTAGATAGAAGGTGCAGCACATTCGCTTGCGAAATTTCAAAATTGAGCTCATAGCGTTTGGAATAATAATCGTCGCCTAAGTCAGGCTCATTTCCGTCCAACACTTTTCCGTCTATGTAATACCAATCCGCGGCGTCAAGATTTATATCTGCGGGCGACGTGACGTCGGTATAACGGTTTTCAGCTTTACTGCCGTTGTAAGTATAAATTCGGGTAACTTCTATCGTAAACTCATAGTAGTTGTCGGGGTCGGAAAGGTGTTCGCGCATAATTTTGTTGAAACCGCAGCCGCAAAACAAAGCGGAAAGCATTACAATCATCAGCGCAACGCATATACTCCCAACACGCGTGACAAACCTTTTCATACGCCCCCCCCCACAAATCGTTTTTTTAATTATATACTAATGCAACACAAATTGCAAGACGCTTATTAAATTAAGCAATTATTCATATTGAAATGCGCATCCCATACACTCAACTTGACATTTTTGGATAACGCATCATTTTTATTTTCTTTCTTTTTTCCACATCATTTTTACAACAATTTCGATATTTGGCACCACTCCCGCACGGACAGTGATTTTGCGGTTTAGCTAAGCGGTAAAATAACGGATTAAGTAATAAACGCTTCCCTTTCTGTAAAAAGCAGTATCGTTTCAACTCATACACATAAAATAAAAGAACATAAGCACTTCTTGATAGTGAGACGCATTCCAACGCTACGTCAATTAAATACGCCGATTTATTTTCGCCCTTGGCTGTCGCAAAACTCAATTTTTGCGTAATTCCGTTATATTCAAAATTATTGTGTCCAACAGCATTTCTTAGTTCGTTAGAATCAGTTTTCAAGTTAAAACGAGCGGCAAAAAATTCGTCGAGAGAAAGATTTTTTATGCGTACTCCCTTTGTTTGATTTCTAAACTTAATCATATCAATACGATTTGTGAACGCATTGTAGTTAAATCTTTTATCAATATTATCCAACCCTATAACTATGTCACAGCAATCTGCCAAGATTTCAAATGCGTCCAAATAAAAATTTTTTATATCATTGAACGAACAGGTTGATATCCCCTGTGTTTCTTTATTGATTCGGCTTGCATCATCATAATAGAACAGCCCTACTGCCGGAGCTAAAAATTTAAATATCGATAGATATAGTCTTACTAACTCGAATAATTTACTTTCTATTTCATCCAAGCGATTATTTTGCTCTAAATACCGCAAGTAATCATTAATATTTTTTATATCCAAGTGATAAATCTTGTAATTAATTTCTGTTAACAGTTTTTTTAACTCCACTTCTTTAAATAACCCTGCACAATCAAAAAATAGCGAGTAGTAAATATATTGAAAGAGTTCGTCATTATCGTATAAATTATAGCCGCAAGTTGATGCGATATGTCCGAAATGCTTTTTTAGCAATTCGAATTGTTCGTTCAAATACAAATCGTATTTAATTCTTGCTTTATCCATATTATCAGACAAGTCGCTTGCGTAGCACACATAATCAATAAAGGCATCTTTATTTTCCATTGACATAGATTGCAAGAATGAGAGCACAGGCGAAACCGCAGTCAAACAAGGTCTACTCACATCGCCTTCTTCTGCAACCATTTTACCACAAATAATTTCCCCCGATGCTTCGGCACGGTACTCATACTTACCTTTATTAACCGTTTTACAGTTTTGCGGTTTGAAATACGCTTTCAAATGCTCATTATCCGAAATAAACTCGCCAAATAACAATGTTTGACATTTACCGCAATGCACCCTTACCGGAGTAGAATACACGTATCCCGCAGGCGATCGCATACGGGTTACAGTGTGACACACAGGACATTCCACATAATAATTAACAGTCATAATTCTCCTTTAAGACATACGTTTCCTTTCGTAAAACCACTATAAAGTAAGTTACAAGTAAAGACGGCGAGAAAATACTTCCCGCCGTCTATATATTTATAAATATCTGTTCTATCTGCTACTAACGCGGATATTTAATTGCCGCCTGTGCGGCTGTGTTACCTAACGGGTAATAACTTTGACTATCGGGGTTATTTTACCTCGATATCTTTAATATTCATTTCGTTACCCGTTACGAGATAGGTATCGCTATTTCCGCAATACGGACAAATCTTTGCATATTCAGAGGTTTTATACGTCCTTTTACAATTATTGCAGTACGAAACAGCTTCCAACACGATAAGATTTAATTGTGTGTCACGCATAAACTTTGTTTTTTTCTTTGCCCAATCAAAACAATCGCGGAACAAATCGGGTACAATTGAAGAAACTTCGCCGACTTCCATATTCAATGCGGTTACTTTTTCAACCTTGTTTTCTTCGGCAACAGCTTCCACTTGCTTTATTACGTGCATCACAATACCCAACTCGTGCATTTAATTATCCTTTTTCTTGTTCTCTTTTTTGAAAGCCTTTCGCTTTTGAGCAAGCTGTCTTGCCTCTTTTGAACTTGAGTGCGCTATTATTTTGAAAGCGCGTTTAACAGAATAATTCAAAAGTCCGCCTATTTTCTTTTCGGCAACCCGCATATTTGTACACTTGGGATGGTCGCGCACTAAGTGAATTGCATCAAACTCGCATTTTGTAGTGCAAAGTCCGCAACCGATACACTTGTGCGGGTCGACATAAGAAGCTCCGCAAGACAAGCATCTGTTAGTTTCCGCTTTTACCTGCTGTTCGGTTAAAGTTCCGTGCGCATCGCGGAATGAATTTTTGCAATCGATAGTTTGGTCGTCCTTTTCAACTTGTCTGGGCGTCTTATCATAAGAAGGATAAGTTACGTTCTCTTTATCGAGAATTGCATAGTATCTTCTGTCCCTGCCGATTGTCATATGCGCATTTGGACGAACGCGACGGTGAAGACTTTCTGCCGCCTCGTGTCCCTGAGCTATGGCGTCGATAACGAAACGGGGTCCCGTAAACACGTCGCCTCCGACGAACACGTCGGGGTCGGCTGTTTGATAGGTAAACGTATCCGCAACGGGATATCTGCCTCCTCTTAGCGTAACCTTTGTTCCTTCTAAGAGATTGCCCCATTCCACAGATTGACCGATTGCAAACACTATCTTGTCTGCGTTTACTTCTACCGTCTGATTTTCATCGTAAACGGGCGCGAAAGCCTTCGTTTCGGGGTCAATGGTTCTTAGACATTTTTTGAACACGATACCGCAAACTTCACCGTTTTCATTGATTTTGATTTCTTTGGGTCCCCAAGAATTATTTATAGAAACAGCTTCTTCTTCGGCTTCACTTATTTCTTCACGGGAAGCGGGCATATCTTCTTTTGTTTCAAGGCAATACATACTCACGTTATGCGAGCCTAATCTGTGCGCATTACGGGCGCAGTCGATTGCAACGTTACCACCGCCTACAACGACCACGTTACCGGTGAACTGCTCTTTCTTATCGAAACTGTTGCGAAGATATTCCACGGCTATTTCGCACCCGATTGCCGTATCGTTTACAACTCCGGGACGCCTACCGCCTTGACAACCTATTGCTATGTAAAAAGCTTTATAACCTTGTTCTTTGAGCTGAGCTATTGTTATATCCTTACCGACCTCGACGTTACATTTGATTTCTACGCCGAGTTCTTTTATTACCTCTATTTCGGAAGCTATTACGTCCTTTTCGAGTTTATAGGTAGGAATACCGTAAGTCAACATACCGCCCGCAACGGGGTTCTTTTCAAATACGGTAGGCTTATAACCCTTCTGCGCTAGATAATACGCCGCGGAAAGTCCGGCAGGACCGCCGCCGATTATAGCAATTTTTTCGTCAAATTTACCGTAAACGGACTGCACTACTTTTTCCGGAACGTAACGATTACCGGATTTTATTTCTAAATCCGCAACGAATTTCTTTACTGCGTCTATGGAAACCGGCGAATCGATGTCTCCGCGCGTGCAGGCAAGCTCGCATCTCTTATTACAAACTCTTCCGCATACCGCGGGGAACGGATTTTCCGTCTTTATCATTGCAAGGGCTTCCCTGTACTTTCCGTCGTGCGCAAGCTTTAAATATGCTTGAACGGGCACGTGCGCCGGGCACGCCGCTTTGCAAGGAGAACTGCCGCTTTCATATGTATTGGAAAGTCTGGCGGTATCGCGGTATTCTTCGTCCCAAGCATACTGTCCCCATATATTGTTATCGGGTAACGGCGCATGAGGATACTTGACTTCATCGCCGCCCTTATTGCAGAGCTTCTGCCCCAACTTGACTGCGCCGGCAGGACAAATTTCAACGCACTTACCGCATGCGACGCACTTATTCCTTTCGACCTTAGCTGTATAGGCGCTACGCGAAAGGTTTGGCGTATTGAAGAGCATAGACGTTCTTAACGCGTTACAAATTTTAACGTTGCAGTTGCAAATATCGAATATCTTGTTTTCTCCGTCTATGTTGGTAATCTGGTGGACGTAACCGTTCTTTTCAGCAAGCTCCAGAATTTCCAGCGCACGTTCTTTTGTTATGTAATGGGCGCGACCCGTTTCCACGGTATAATCCGCCATATCGCCAAGCTGGATGCACCAATCGTCGACGTCGTCCGTACAGCCGTCGCCAAGCACGGCGCGCGAAGCGCGGCAAGAGCAAATGCCTGCGGAAATATGACCCTCGTATTTTTTAAGCCAATAGGAAATATGTTCTAAATCCACCGACTTGTTTTCTGCGTTTATCGCTTGTTCAACGGGTATGACGTGCATACCTATGCCGTCGCCGCCGGGCGGAATCATCTGTGTAATTCCTGCAAGCGGAATGAACGTCATTCTCTCGAAAAAGGATGCAACCGCGGGATTTTTTTCTATACGGTCGACAGACGAATTGAAAAGCTCCGCCGAACCCGGCACGTAGAAAGGTACGCGATACCTCTTTATGCGCGGTTTGTCTTTAAGCTCTCCGTAGTGGTCGTAATTGTCGCCGTAATCGTATTCGAGAATACCGATATAAGACATTTCGTCGAGAAGCTTTTGGAAAGCAGCCGGCTCATAACCTTTATTCTTTTTCAGAAGCTCTTCGAAAGTGTAGAATTTACGAAGCTTCATTTTATTTGCGACGTCGCACATTTCGGGGGTTAAGACCTCTTTAAGACCCCAATATTCCGGGTCGTCCGACTTAACTCCGAAAATTTTATGCGGCACGACGTCGGTTATTTTTTTACCCAATTTAATATAGCGCTTATCAGGATTTTTTTCGCCTTGATATTTGCTGATAATTTTATCGTTCTGCTTAGGCATTACGTTTTCTCCTTGCAGTTTATTAGTTTTAAAATGTAATCTGAAAGTTCTTCCATTCCCTCGCCCGTCTTAGCCGATACGGGGAACACTGCCGCGTGCGGATTACGCGAAAAAATATTTTTCATACACGCCTGCATATCGAAAGTGAAATAACTTAAAGCGTCAATCTTGTTTATGATGACAAGATTGCATTTTTCAAAAATAAGCGGATATTTGAGCGGTTTATCGTCCCCTTCGGGAACAGAAAGTATTACCGTATCCAAATGCGCGCCCGTATCGAATTCGGCGGGGCAGACGAGATTACCCACGTTTTCAAGGAAAATCAAATCAAGGTTTCCCCCAAAACCGTCTATGCCCTGCTTTGTCATACAAGCGTCAAGATGACACATTCCGCCCGTATGAAGCTGAATTGATTTACAGCCTGTTTTACCGGCAACGCGCACTGCGTCGATATCGTAATCAATATCGGCTTCCATTACGCCTATTTTCAGATATTGTTTAAGGCGGTTAATAAGTCCTACGAGCGTGGTTGTCTTACCCGCGCCGGGCGAAGACATTACGTTTATCAGAAAGGTTCCCCGTGTACGTAGCTCTTTCCTCAGCTTATCCGCTTCAAAATCGTTATCGTCGAAAACGCCTTTTTGTAAAAGTATCGTCCTTACCTTACCCATAACCGCCTTTTAATGCTTTTCAGTTTATTTAAAGAATCTTTCTATCAGGTCACGGCTGTATTCAACAGTTTCTTCCATATCGCCGAATGACATAACCTCGCCTGCGTAGTACGTATTGTCCTTGCCCTGCATTGCTTCAACCTTGTCGTACCAGCCGTCGGCATAGTCCTTGGAAGAAACGTGAGGGAAGTAATACCAGTCGTCGATACGCTCGGTAACGTCAACGGGCAAACCGCACTTGGTCATATCTGCAAGAGTGATGTCGCGCGCTTCATCAAAAGGAACGTCCTCCATACCCTCGTGGTTTCTCAACGTAAAGGTTACGAGAGGCTGGTCAGTAATTTCCGACTGCGGCCAGCGGTGATAGAACACCATCAGGTGTCCGCGCGTTTCGTTGGTCATATTTTCAAAGAAGTAGTAAGAAATGTCGGGACAATTGCCTTCGGCAGTTCTGACAGCCATAGTAAAGTATTCTTTATGTACAATCTTTGAAAACAGCTCTTTCTCCTCATCTCTGGGGTCGCCGTATTTCAAGAACAGTTCAAGCGGCGTGCAGATAATGAGCTTGTCAAATTCTTCGACTTTGCCGTTTACCGTTACGTAAACTTTACCGTCTTTGCGCTCTATATTCGTTACTTCGGAATTGAGATTTACGGGATGCTTGAGGTGTCTGTTCACGCCCTCCCATATAGACTGCGTACCGTCTCTCCACGTCCACAGCTTTCCGGTGGAAAGGAATTGCTGAACGGTGAACGCGTCAAGATATTTCAAAACGTATGCGGCGGGAATTTCGTCAAAGTAGCCGTATCCGAAAGAAGTGAAAGGACCTTTCCAGACAAGAGTCGCATCCTCGCACTTGTTCTTTTTCAAGAATTCGGAGAAGGGCATAGACAGCTCTTTGAGGTTAGGGTTAACTCCCTCTATGCGCTTTAATTTCATTTTGGGCGAAGGGCAAAGACCTTCATACCTGCCCTGCGCAACGCCGCGGTGTCCGTTTACGTCATATCCGTAATATTTTTTATTGAGAAGCTTATTGAGCTTTTTCATCTTCATAAACTTTTTCAAGAGAGCAAGCTTTGAAGATTTCTGCGGAGTGCCGTCGGTCATCATAAAGCGACGTCCCATAGGAGGACCGTCGAGGTGGGTGGTGCCGCCGAATTCCTCACATTCATGAACGGCGAAATACGTTTCGCAGCCCATGACAGCGCCCATTTCAATCGTTCTGTCTTCCCACTTGCCGTCGGACGTTTTACACTTCATCATAGGCGAAAAAGCCTTGCCGCCGACGCGGTCGGTCTTTTCGTAAATGACGTAGTTTTCATACCCTTTTTTTTCAAGATACATTGCCGCGCTTGTGCCTGCGGGACCGCCGCCGATAATACAGATTCTGATGTCCTTATTATTCATATTTACTCCTTATCTTACAGTAAAACTGTATTTTTTCATATAATATATTACTACTTTTTAATCGATAAGTAAATACCTATTTCAAAAAATTTTCATTTTTTTATCTTTTTCTTTAAACCGAGAATATAGCGTTCGGCGTCGTCAATATTACAAATTACTTCGAAAAATTCGTTAAGTTTTGCCGCCTCCCTTTCAGCGGGCAGCAAAGATACGGAAATATCGGAACGCCCCGAGTGATAGCCGTTTATACGCTCACGGCTTTCATCGAACAAAATCCACAGCGTGCCGGAGTCGTTTAAAAGCGAATTTGCTTTTACCGCAAAATTCTCCTTATCCATAAAATGCGGATAGGCGTCAAAGATGACTATGCAGTCGTAAAGCTCCGTGTTTTTAAATTCGTAGAAATCGGCAACGTAATAATTGACTTCCGGATTATTTATCCTTGCTTTTTCAATCATTTTTTCGGATATATCCACGGCGTCGACGTTGCGGCATACTGTTTTCAGATAACCGTCTATAACGCCCGTTCCGCAGCCCGCGTCAAGCACGCTGCCGCCGGCAGGCAAGCTCACTTGCGAAAAAAGAGCGCTGATTGCCGTTTCGTCAAGAGTGGATTCCTTTCTCCAATTTTCGGCAAGACCGTTGAAAAATTGCTTTTGCTTTGCAATGTTTTTGCTGTGATGCGAAAGGTCGAGATATCTGTCGCTTTCACGGATAAAGCGGTATTTTTTTGCAAGAGTAACCACCGTTGGAATAAGCAAAATCTGAATAACTATCGCGGGCCAGCAGGTTACGAAATAACCCGTAAAAAAGATTGCCCACGAATATTCGGAACGCGTTCCGCCGAGAAAGAGAAGATACGCCACGAATCCGCCGACTATTCTGCCCGCAAGCATACTTAAAATAAGCGTCAATATTGCGTCGGGAATTATTTTGCCCGTTTTGATAATGCGGAAAAGCAAACCCGTGACCGTGCCGTAAACAAGCAGCTCAGCCATCATATTAGGCAAAAAAGCAACGGAAGGCATACCCGTAAACAGACAGGACATAAGCGGGCAGACGAGCCCGACTATCGCGCCGTACATAGGTCCGCAAAGGAAACCCGTAATAAAAACGGGCAAATGCATAGGCGCGAATATATTTCCGCCGTTGGGTATCGCGTGGAACGCCATAGGCAAAAGTATACCGACCGCAAGCATTATCGCCGAAAAACAAAGCTTCTTCGTATTACTCATTTTTAACTTTCTCTATTTCTCCTCTGAGATATTTTTCAAGCCCTTCAAGCCCGTCGTTTTTAAGTGCGGAAGTAAAAAATACGGGTACGTGCGGGTTGCGTAAATGCACGTTCTTTTCTGCGTTTTCAAACGAAAAATCGAATACGGGCGACACGTCTTTTTTAGTAATTGCAACCGCCGAAGCCACTTCAAACATTAAAGGGTATTTTAAAGGTTTATCATCGCCCTCGGGAACGGACAGAAGTACTAAGTTTTTCGTTGCGCCCGTATCGAATTCGGCGGGGCAGACGAGATTGCCGATATTTTCGAGGATAACTACGTCAAGTCCGTCTACGCCCAGTGCGCAAAGACTGTCATACGACATCTGGCAAGTGATATGGCAAGCTCCGCAAGTGTGCATCTGAATTGTTTTAACTCCCGTTTCCGATGCTATTTTTTCCGCGTCTACAGCCGAATCGATATCCGCCTCTATGACGCCGACGGCATAATCCTGCTTTAACCTGTTTATAAGGTTAATAAGCAGAGTGGTTTTTCCGCTCCCCGGCGACGACATAACGTTAAGAAAAAATATTTTTTTGCTTTTAAGCTCTGCCTTTATTTCTTTTGCCTGCTCGTTATTTCTCGACAGAACGTTTTCTTTAATCTCTACAATTTGCACGCTACTCATAAGCCTATTTTACACCCAAGTTCATTTTTCGTCAAGATTTATAACTTTTTTTAATAGTTTTTTAGCGAAACCGCCGAACTTTTCCGCTTGCGGTACGCTAACCTTGCAGCGCACAAAAAAAGGAAGGCTTTCGCCTTCCTTTTTATCCGCAATTATTTGCGAGGATTTTTGATATTTGCCTGCGCCGCAGCCAAACGCGCGATAGGTACGCGGTAAGGCGAGCAGGATACGTACGTCAAACCTATCTTGTGAGCAAACTCGATGCTGGACGGGTCGCCGCCGTGTTCGCCGCAGATACCGCATTGAAGTTCGGGACGGGTTTCGCGTCCAAGCGTTACAGCCATCTTCATAAGTTTGCCTACGCCCTTGGTGTCCAAACGTGCAAACGGGTCGCTTTCGTAAATCTTCGCGCTGTAATAGCTGGGAAGGAATTTGCTTGCGTCGTCACGGCTGAAGCCGAAGGTCATCTGCGTAAGGTCGTTGGTACCGAAGCTGAAGAATTCCGCTTCCTGAGCGATTTCGTCCGCCGTCAAAGCCGCGCGGGGGATTTCAATCATCGTGCCCACTTGATATTTCAAGTTGGACTTGGCAGCCTTGATAACTGCGTCGGCAGTTTCGCAAACCACCTTTTTAACATAGGCAAGCTCCTTGATTTCACCGATAAGCGGTATCATAATTTCGGGAACTACGTGCCAATTCTTGTGACGTTTTTGTACAGCCAAAGCAGCCTTGATAACTGCCTTTGTCTGCATAACGGCAATTTCGGGGTACGTTACCGCAAGACGGCATCCGCGGTGACCCATCATCGGGTTGAATTCGTGGAGAGAATTGCAGATTTGCTTGATTTGCGCAACCGTCTTGTGCTGCGCAGCGGCAAGTTCTTCTATATCCTTTTCCGCAGTGGGAACAAACTCGTGAAGCGGCGGGTCAAGGTAACGGATGATAACCGGCTTACCTTCCAACGCTTCCATAAGTCCTTCAAAGTCCGCCTGTTGAAGCGGTTCGATTTTAGCAAGAGCGGCTTCGCGTTCTTCCACCGTTTCGGAAACAATCATTTCGCGAATCTTGTCGATACGTCCTTCGCCGAAGAACATATGCTCGGTACGGCACAAACCGATACCTTGCGCGCCAAGACGGGCAGCGTTTTGAGCGTCGGCGGGAGTATCCGCGTTGGTGCGAACTTCCAAAGCCTTGTACTTGTCGGCAAGCTTCATAATACGTCCGAAGTAACCGCTGGAGGGATCGGCGGGAACGGTCTTGATTGCGATGTCATAAATTTTACCCGTGGAGCCGTCAAGCGACAATTCGTCGCCTTCGCGGAACATTTTTCCGCCAAGCTCGAACTGCTTGTTTTCTTCGTCCATCTTTATGTCGCCGCAGCCGGATACGCAGCAGGTACCCATACCGCGGGCAACAACCGCCGCGTGAGAAGTCTGTCCGCCGCGAACGGTCAAAATACCCTGCGCGTACTTCATACCTTCGATATCTTCGGGAGAAGTTTCCAAACGCACAAGTATAACCTTTTTCTTTTGCTTGCCCAATTCAACCGCGTCTTCCGGCGTAAATACTATTGCGCCGGCGGCTGCTCCGGGGCTTGCGGCAATACCTTTGCCTACCACGTTGCTCTTATCCGCAGCGGCAAGCGCCTTGGCGTCGAACGTGGGGTGAAGAAGCATATCGAGAGATTTTGCGTCGATTTGCATTAACGCTTCCTGTTCGGTAATCATACCTTCGTCAATTAAGTCGCAGGCAATTTTTATAGCGGCGGCAGCCGTACGCTTACCGTTACGGGTTTGAAGCATATACAGCTTGCCCTGTTCGATAGTGAACTCCATATCCTGCATATCTCTGTAATGATGTTCCAACGTTTCGCAAACTTCAAGGAATTGCTTGTATACGTCGGGCAGTATACGTGCCATTTCGTCTATGTGCATGGGGGTGCGTACGCCGGCAACAACGTCTTCGCCCTGAGCGTTCATAAGAAATTCGCCCATAAGACCCTTTTCGCCCGTTGCGGGGTTACGCGTAAACGCTACGCCCGTACCGCAATCGTCGCCCATATTACCGAACGCCATCATCTGTACGTTAACGGCGGTACCCCAAGAATACGGGATATCGTGGTCCATACGGTAAATGTTTGCGCGGGGGTTATCCCAGCTGCGGAACACCGCTTCTACCGCCGCAAACAGCTGTTCTTTGGGATCGCGCGGGAATTCCTTGCCTATTTTAGCCTTATATTCCGCCTTAAATTGGTTTGCAAGTTCTTTAAGGTCGTCTGCAGTCAAGTCTACGTCGTTGGTTACGCCGCGCTTGGTTTTCATATCGTCGATAAGCTTTTCGAAATACTTTTTGCCGACTTCCATTACTACGTCGGAGAACATTTGTATAAAACGACGGTAGCAGTCGTACGCCCAACGGGGGTTGCCGGATTTCTTCGCCAAGGTTTCGACGACTTCTTCGTTCAATCCGAGATTAAGAATGGTATCCATCATACCGGGCATGGACGCGCGCGCGCCGCTGCGTACGGATACGAGAAGGGGGTTTTCCTTGTCGCCGAACTTTTTGCCGGTAATTTTTTCCATCTTTTCGATGTAATCCATTATCTGGCCCTTGATTTCATCGTTGATATGTCTGCCGTCTTCGTAGTACTGCGTGCAGGCTTCGGTTGAAATGGTAAAGCCTTGGGGTACGGGGAGACCGATTTTGGTCATTTCCGCAAGGTTTGCGCCTTTACCGCCCAACAGTTCGCGCATAGACGCGTCGCCTTCACTGAACAAATAAGTATACTTTTTTGCCACTTTGTTTTTCCTCCTGAATTTTAGAAGTTAGGCAGAAAATAAATCTACCCAATCGAAGATATTTTACAATATTTCGGCAAAATAGACAAGTATTTTTTGTCAATAATATTTTTTAACGATATTATTACAATTATTATAAATTTGGATAACACTCGAAGAATAAATTTTCGCCGAATACATCGACGAAAAATAAAGCGCATTACGCCGCATTTGCGCACGTACCAAAAAAAAATAACGACGGGTAACGAAAACCCGCCGCAATACTAAACCGCAAATGAATCGTCTGCGGAATTTTTACTGTTTTGCCAATTGTCCGTTATAAGCTTGTACACCGTTTCCACGTCGGGAACATGCACCATACGGAAGTTGAGCGACAGCCCCCTTTTGACATAAATCTGTATTCTGCCGTAGCCCTGCTTACGGCGATACTTGCGCATTGTAATCTTGCGAATATTACCGTAAACGGTTTGACACTCTATTCCGTTAAAAGTTTTAATCAGTTTATCCGTTACAACGTAGTTGATAATAACGTTTACGTGTAACATTGCGATTGCCGCAATTACAAGAGACAAAATCAGCACTCCGCCCAACAGCAATTCAAAATACCAGTTCGCAACGCCTAAAATAGGAAAAATTTGCAGCAGTACGGGCAGAATTGACGCTCCTATTGCCGCAAACTTAAAACGGTACCAATAAGACTGCCTGTCGCTTAGAGTATGCGACCATTGCTCAACACCGTTTTCTTCCAAATATTCCCGCTTGCGCAATTCCATTATTTCGGCAAACGTCGATACGTAATTTTCCGCGAGAAATTCTTCTTCGCTTTCTCCGTTAAACAAAACGTTTTCTATATCCTGCCATACTTCTTGCAGCGTTTTACCGTCGAATATATCCGCTTGAAGCAGTTCGTCAAAACTGTTATAAACGTATTGATCCCAATTTACTCCATAAATTATCTTTAACGGCTGACCTTTAACAAATTCGTCAAAATTATCAACAACCGTTTCTATATCGTACTCCGCGTCGTCGTATATAAAAGACAACTCGCCTATTCCGCGGGTATTCATAATTTCTAAATATTCCGAAAATTTCATAGACACGTCTCCATCAATATGAAAATAAAGAATAACATATTACGGATAATTTGATAAGCCTTATATAACGTTTGCATTTTGGGTAAAAATATAGTATAATAATTAAGTTAGCAAACTTCTTTGGGGGTGTTTTTAGATTCGCCCGACGTTGAAGGAGATTTGATAAGCGTACCGCAGCGCATCTGCGTAATAAGGCAAACTTAAATTAAACGCTAACAATAGCACAAATACGAGCCGTTCCTATGGAATGGCTTACGCCGCTTAATTAATACCGGCTCGTAGACTTCCGCTTGGGCGCGCGGCGGAATGTTCTGCGTAAGACAGCGCGAATAGAATTGTAACGGCTGTGGCGGAACGTTACGGTTTGAGATATATTCCGACACGAGTAACGGTTGGTTTGTTTGTCTTCCGTCCGCTACTATAAAAAGACAAACTGCGTACGGAGAAAGTCAAGTAGTCTTGCGTTGGTACACGGGTGCAAGTCCCGTCACCTCCACCAATTTTTGGGGTAATTTTAGGTTTTTGCAACCATTATTACCCCATTTTTAATGCAATTTTGGTGTTTTTTAGGGATTTGCAACCACCGTTAACCGTTCAAAAGTCGATTTTGGGGCATAAAACTAATATTTAAGTTTGCGTCCTTCTTTTAGCAGAAACTCATCGGATAATTCCGTATAAGTGTCACCCAATGCGCCTAACGAGTGCCCTACAAATACGTTACGAGCGACGTCCGCTACACCACATTCTTGACATCTTGTGTAAAATGTCGTGCGCAGATCGTAAAGTCTATTGTCCGGTAAAACCTTATGGAAGCGTTCGCGAATACGGTTTTGCACGTAAAAAGTTAATTCGCTTACGCCTTTTAGGTACGGACGTAACATTGGCGTGATAGTAATTTTTTTGTATTCGACCTTGCCGTTTTTGCACTTGCTGTTGACGGTCACAA
The DNA here is from genome assembly GCA_947570215.1 of uncultured Clostridia bacterium. GTDB lineage: Bacteria > Bacillota > Clostridia > Christensenellales > CAG-314 > Fimimonas. Next base: position 15,391 of record CANOTO010000008.1, on the reverse strand, counting down.
TAAAATCGCCCGCTATCTTTGCGTGGTAATATTCGTTTGGCCAACTTTACTTCGCCGAATATGCTTTCTGTAAGTTTGGGTAAGCCGTAGAACAAAGCATCATTTACTACCTTGTTGAAACTCTTATATTCGGGCAGTTCCATTAGCCTATCTATCTGATCGCTTATATCCGTATTCGTAATACGAACGTGTTTTTCGACGCCGATAATTTTGCTTTTATCTTTCAATTTTTTCTCCCTTTTTTGTGCTTAATTCAAAAGCGGGTTTCCTGCTTGTTGCAAGTCGAAGTAGGGAAAACATCCCACTTCCTTATCCTGCTTACTTCTTTATATAAATTCCTCCCACTTTTTTAGTTACTAAGTGGGTTAAATCAGAGCATACGCATCACCTCCTTTTGTATGTCCCTCTATGTGGTAGCTCACGAAAACGTCGTTTTCGCAACCATTTTTGAAAAATTGTCAAAAATAATCTTTTAGTAAAACAAAAAGTCCAACAGACAAAATTTACCCCATAAGGTAAAAACTGTCCGTCAGACTCCTCTTGACCTTCTCATCAAGTCCAGTTCAAACAAGACGTTAGTAATAACATTCAATGGAATCCCACTACCCAATATTCTGTTCAAGCGTATTGTAGCACAACACTTCAATAACGTCAATAGTTTTAGAACATTTATTCTAAATAAAATATTTATTTAATACCCCAATCTATTAAAAATACCCCTCGTTAAAGTGGTAGCTTTTTGCTTTAAAAAAATAAGCAGGATAAGAAAGGTGGTACATTTCCGCACCACCTTCACCTCTCAACAAGCGGGAAACCCGCTTTTGATTTTAACAATAAAAATAAATAATATACAAATCACAAAATAGTTTTTATCCTTTCATTTTTTAATTGCACCAAAAAGTTATATGAAGCACCTATCAGTTTTACAATTTATTTATTGCATTACTCAATTTATATACAAACTAATTATAAAAACTGCGTCAGTCATTTTATCAAATAGCATCTATTACGAATTTACTTACTTTGTTTTTCACGAAATACAACCGCAATATTTCAAATAATCGTTGCATCTGCTATTCGCTATGCTCTTACTGAATGTTTCCATAAACCTATAGTCTATTTCTCCATTCTGACAGATCGGTAATAGCACCTTTTCGCGCGAAATACGAGAATCGCTAATTTCTCGATTAAAATTATACTTCGCAGATAGCCGTTTCATTATTGTTGCAATAAATAGGTAGTGCCATTTATTCAGTTTTGGATTTTTTAAATGTGTAACATGATCACTTGCTATAAATTCAAACGGCTCATAAAAACATGATCCAACACTACCACTATTTGCCAAACTTATACAATTCGCAAAACGACGTATATTCTCACTATTTGAAACAAAATAATCAACACCATTGTTTAATGCTGACGATGAAACATATGGTGTATTTCCCGCAGATTGCTTTTCACGAACAAGTCTTTTTCCGCGCTGTATAGTTGGGAAAATATCTTTTATGTAAAACTCGCGCCACTCAACTTCTAATAGCGCCCCCCCCCGCTTGCGGATTCATTTATTTTTGACTTTGAATAATCAATATAGTCTTGACGTTTACTTGACTCTCTTTCTTTTATAAAGAAACAAGTAAATCATATTGTTGCTTTTTAGGCAATTCTTTAATTAGTTCTTGTGCAAAAACTTTCGATGAAGTAAAGCTGTTACTTTGCAAATATTGTAACCAATCGGTGATTAATTGCCTCCCCGAAGAATTGTCTATTTGGTTAATCAAATAATTGATATATAATAACTGTGCATCTGCGTCTTGTTCGCTATATTCGATCCTTTCATGACTTATTGGGTTTCTTAAATGCATCACCAATCCTTTTAGGGCAAAGCCTATTCCCTCCTGGAAATTGATTTCAGATTCAGTTGCATACTTATTTATCTTTATCGCTGCATTTTTTCCCAAAAGCGACGATTCAATTAATTTTGTGTTATCTTTATCAATAAAACCACTTTTTTCTTGTAATAAATCTTTGACGAAAAACATAGCATCCCTCAACGCCTCTGTATAATCGCCTTGATTATAATGATTCTTTATTAATTTATAAAGGTCTTCTCTAATCTGTTCTTTGGTAATCATAATACGCCTCAGTATAATTAGTGTAGTTCTATTACATTAACACAATTATTTCTTTTTGTTATTATGATAATGTCCGTGAAAGTGTATGGACTTACTTTTATCTGTCTTATTGAGCGTAACCTGAGTACTGATATTGGTAGTTTTCTTAACTGGTTGGCTCATTTCCGCCTTTGCAATCTCAATTTCAATTTTATTCTGATGTATCTTTTGGTTAATTTGCCAATATTTATCCGGATCAGAAAACCTATTGACATTAGCTCTTTTGCTACGTAAGCATTGAATTTTTTTATCTGCAATTCTAATTCTATCTTGTGGTTTTTTAGCTTTAAATCCTAACATATCTTTATTCTCCTTAAATTATTTGTCGTCTCATTCAAGTATACATTCCAAATTAATTATTACTATTCGTCTTCGTTCTATTACATCGTATAGCTTAATCAACCAGTAGCTTATGCTTAATTTGTTCGTGTGCGATATAATAGAATGCAATTAATTCTTCGTTAGCCAATCGGCGATGTCTACGATGCTTACGCCTTCGTAAGAATACTCATCATTTCTTGTGCGCGCAATTATCATCTTTGGATAGGCATCCTTGATGGACAACAGTGGCGAAATTTCTCTTTGGAAAGTCAAATCGTCACTTATATTATCCGAGACCTGAATATATATTTTTTCGTTGCGTTTCAGCGCGACAAAATCAATTTCTTTCTTATAAAGGACACCTACATACACTTCATATCCACGCCGCAATAATTCTATTGCTACGATGTTTTCCAGCGTCCGTCCATAATTCATATTTTTTGTGCCAAGCTTGGCATATCTAAACGTGTGGTCGCTCAAATAATACTTGTCATTGGTCGTTAAATATTTTTTGCCTTGTATATCGTATCGTCTCACTTTGTAAAACGCAAAAGCATTACACAAATACTGCATATATGCGCTAATTGTTTTGTGATTGATTTTATCCTTATTGCTTGTGAGCGTTTCGGCAATATTTCGTGCGGAAGTAAGGTTAGACACATTGTCCATTAAGTAATCGACAAGCCTATCCATTAGCTGCTGATTCTTTATTTTGTACTTTTGTCTTATATCTCGGACAATTAATGTGTCAAAAATATCCGTAATATAATCGTACTTAGCATTTTCATCTTGATATAGATACGAACCAGACATACCGCCTTCTTTAATATACTTATTAAGTGCATCGTACTTATCAGCATATCCAAAGTATTGCATGTATTCCGCAAAAGAAAACGGATATACTTTTATTTCAAATGTACGACCAGTAAAAAGCGTAGCAAGGTCGGAACTTAGTAGGAATGCGTTCGAGCCGGTAATATATATATCGTATTTTTCGGATGCATGAAGACTGTTGATTGTCAATTCGAATTGCGGACACAACTGTACTTCGTCTATTAAAACAAAATTCTGCTTGCTGGGCACAAAAGCCTTCTCGACGAACTCGTTCAACGCATGATAGTCTTTCAACTTCTCGAACTGAGCCAAATTGAAGTTGATGTGAATAACGTTAGATGCATCAATATTGTTTTCCACATAGGTCTTAAACGCCTCTAGCAACTTTGATTTGCCACTACGCCTTACGCCTGTTATAACCTTGATATCAGGCGTTCCAATAACACGTTTTAACTGTTCAAGATAAAATTCACGTTCAATTAGTTTCATTGTTACCTCCATCAGCATTATATCACTTATATTTCCCAAAATCAAGTATTTTTGAATTTTGGGAAATGGAATTTTGTGTCAATACTAACGACGTTGTAGAAAACGATAAAAATTTGAGCTATTCGCAAAAATCGAATAGCTCAAAATTAACAAATTAACTGAAAAGGCTGTGAAGTTTTCGTGTTTTTTTGATTTTGGGGCAAGATTGGGGCAGAGAGGTTTTTAACCACAATATGTTGTGATTAATACGATGGTTTTGAACAATATGTTGTGGTTGCGTCGTATTGATGTTATACTGCAAGTCCCGTCACCTCCACCATTACGGGGGTATACGCACACCCCTCTGAAAGAGAAATCGCATTTGCGGTTTCTTTTTCTTTTGCACAGTAACGGTTAATGCCTAATAGTAGAAAATAACCGCCATTGACAATATTGCAAGGCGGCATATCTCATCTACAGTCGGTAAACACAAGCAATTAAGCAATCTACAAGATTATTGCTGATATAAATTATATTATATAAATTACTCAACGTCTTTGAAGTTTTTGCGATATCATTTTTCGCAGTTATTCTTGCGCAGCGACGCGGCGCGACTTTACCCAAACGTACGTATTATTTCCGCCGCTGTCGTTACGGAAAGTTTCTTTTAATTTAGCGGCAACTTTTTCGGCGGCGGCAAGTTCGTCTGCCGTCAACGCTTCGTAAACGGGCTCTTTGCCGTTTAGCGGATATCTGCTCCACCCGTTAACGTCGGAAAGCGACACTCCCGCTATAGAACAGTATACGAAAGATTCGTTGTAAATAACCGCTACGCTTTCGGGGATTTCCACCGCCGACACCGTCAAACAACCGTTAAACGCTTTCGCGCCTATCTGCTCCACCGCGTACGTTCTGCCGTTTGCGGTAACCGCGGAAGGAACAATTACCTGCCCGCTTGCTTTAACGCCCGTCAAAGCCACCGCGTTATACCCGCATACTGTAAACGTCAAGTTACCATCGGTAAAATGCTCGCCTACTTCGTACGCGTTGGCGTTGTCGTATTGCTCCGCAGCTCTGTTCGGCAAGCCGTATAAATAGTTAAGCCCCGTTTGCTCCGCGCCTATCTTATGGTCCTGCAAAAATTCTTTGTCCGTTTTACAGGCGTAATCGTAAATAATTCCGCCCGGCATATTAGGTTGATCGTCCCAAGTGACGTCGTACCAATACCACTCGTTATTTAGCTGCACCATATTCCAAGCGTGCCCTACTCCGCGGCTGCTGCCCGTTACGTAAATATTGGGTATGTTGCATACGTTAAGCAACAGCTGGTACGCCTTGGCGTAGCTTTCGCAGACGGCTGCATTCTTCATCAGCGCGCCTTCGACGGTATGCGCCCATTGCTCGGAGACGGGCGTTTCTCCGTCCGTTTCGTAGGCGTAATCGACGTTGTCCGTCAGCGCGTCGTGCAAAGCCAACGCCTTGTGGTAAACGTCAGTCTCGTCCGCTAAAACGTCGGTATAACCGCGTATCGAGTCGTAAAGTTTTTCGTTATACTCCAATCGATAGTTGCCGTCCGTAAACCGAGAATCGACGTGTAAAGAAACGGAATCGGCCGTGTAAGACACACGGTTTGTCAGCCAATAATACAACGGATTGTCGTTGCGGTAGGTGGATATGACTTCCGCCGCTTGATTATCCGTAATGCCGTTTAACGCAAGCTGCGGCAAAGTATAATACTTGTCCGCGCCGCTAAGCACAATCACGAATACGTATTGCGCGTCGTCGTGCGCTGACGTTACCTGCGCGTCTATTTCGTCGTAAAATGTTTGCAGTTTGTCTCCGTCATCTAACGTTCCCAAATATTCATAGCCGTAACGCGAATTGCATATTGTCTTGTAGTCGACGGAATAATCGCACACAATACAGATTGAATCCTGCATTTCGTGTTCATTGCGATTATACTTGTACCCGCATATGTTGCACGACTTATAGTGTCCGTTACGGTCGTAACGCCACTTGTCCGTCTCGTGCGGCAGACGTTCGCCGTTCGGTTCGGAGCAATAAGAACAAACAAGCTGATGCCCCTGCTCGTTTTTGTCCGTAATATACGCGTGACCGCTTGTCTCGTCAAAGCCCGTCAACTCGGCAGAGCCTTCGCCGTCAGCGAAAAACTTTCCGCATTCGGAGCATTTCCAATACTCCGCCGATTCCCTTCCCGAACAAACGGAGTTATCCAATCTCCTTAACTCCAACGAGTGAACGTGCGCAGGATTTTCGCTTTCCGGCGGTGTACTCGGTCCGAATATGAGATCCAAAATGTAGTCGCAAGACGCATAAACAGCGCATGAAAATATCAATGCGATTATCAGTACGGCGGTAAATAGTTTTTTCATAATATCAGTTTAACATAAGTTGAAAATATTGGCAATAATTTTGCTTCGTCCGCGCACAATTCGACAATCGGTCTTTGTTAGATACGACCTGTCGGAATGCCGCCCCAAAACATAACGCGCTGTATATTAAACGCCGTTAGCTCTAAAAATGTTTCACTTCGTCAAGTATTATTATTTTCGGTCACGATTAGTCGCGAATATTTATACATCGTTTTTTATTACAAAAAATTCGCGTTTTGAATTCCGCAACGAAGTTCATACGCAATTCGTAGCTGATTTCGCAGTTAAAATTTCTGCCCGCTTCAGTACAAGTAATATTGCACAACTTCTTGCCGAAAGAATAAAAATAAACAATTTTGCATATTACGCAATAAACCGACGTATATCGCTGTTTATTATATATGCGGCAACTTATCGAAAATCTGCACCGCATGCGCACAATAGGTAAATTATCTAAGCTGCGTATGAAAAAGCGACAAAAAGCAAAGTTGTTTTAAGCAAACGCTGTTATAATGCAGACATACAATGGTACTTAACAAGTACCCCCCCCCGACAAAAGAAAACAGGAGTTAATATGAGCGAAAAGAAAATCGACCGCAGAGTCATTAAAACCAAAAGAGCCATTAGAAACGCGTTTATTACTCTTATGGCGCAAAAAGACGTAAACGACATATCGATAAAAGATATTGCCGACGCAGCCGACGTAGACAGAAAAACCGTATATAACTACTACAACGGTATATACGAAATACGCGAAGAACTGGAAAACGACCTAATCGTATTGTGGAAAGAAGCGATAGACAAGCTCGATTTCGAAAAAAACATATCCAATCCGCAGCAAATATTCGCAACTCTGACAGAGATCCTGAACGGCAACTTGGATTTATACAGCAGTCTGATGAAGCTGGAATCCAAATCAATGATAATACGCAAGCTTGCGCGGGCGCTTACGGAAGTAGTTCGCGAAGGACTTACAAATAACCCCGCTATTCAAGGCAATATAAAAAAGATAGACATAGCTGCGCAGTTTATTACCGGCGGAATGCTGTCCACTTATCAGTACTGGTTCAATTCCGACAGGTCGCTACCGTTGGAAGATCTGTCTCGGGAAATCGGCAACGTAGTTCTGTACGGAATAAAATGCTTGGAAAAATAACGTGCAATAGGTGTATACAATGAGTAACTTTAATCAAATATGCAAAGAATTCGAGAAGCTGGACGTATCGAATTACGGAGATATTATCGCAGAAAAGTCATTAAAAATACTTCCCGCGTTAAAGAAAATTTCCAACGACGGACTTACCGGAGCGTCCGTTTACGCGACTTTTATTTTGGGAGCTGTAGTAGCCGACGGCAAGGTCTCCGAAGAAGAATACTTACTGTGCTACCCGCTGCTTCGTGTTTTCTTCGGTGAAGAAATCAACTACGAATATGTAAAAAACACAGCGAAATTGTTAAAGCCGCAAAGCCGCGAGCTTAAAAAGTGCGTAGACGGTATGGTAGATTTACTCGGACAAATATCCGAAGATCTTAAAAACGACGTAATTGTCGTATGTATGATAATTTGCGCCGTAGACGGCAAAATCTCGTTAAAAGAAAAAAACTGGATTAAGCAATTGATAAAATAACGGAAAAGTATTAAGCGCAACGTTATATAATACAGTAAAAAGCGGTCGGACCAACGAAGTCCCGCCGCTTTTTACGTTATATTCGCCTAAGCAACGCCTGAGCCTGACAAGCGATTCCGTCTCCGTTGCCCAATGCGCCCAACCGTTCGGTCGTAGTCGCAGACAAATTAACACAACTTGCGTCCGTTTGCAATACTTTTGCCAAGCTTGCCGACATTTCGTCGAGATACGGAGCCAATTTAGGCTGCTGACAGATTACTACTGCGGAAACGTTTACCACCGAGTAACCATAGCTTTTCGCTTTGTCTACGCATTTTTTCAGCAGTTCCATGCTGTTCGCTCCCTTATACTTCGGATCTGTATCGGGGAACTGCCAACCAATGTCTTTGTTGCCCGAAGCGGACAGCACCGCGTCGCACAGTGCGTGACACAATACGTCCGCGTCGGAATGTCCTGCGAGCCTTTTGGTAAAGGGCACTTTTACACCGCCGAGCAGCACTCCGTCGCCGCAAGTAAATGCATGAACGTCGAAGCCTGCGCCTATACGTAAATCAGCTAAATCTTCGGGATAGGTAATCTTGATATTTCCGTATTCGCCGTCAACGAAATGAACGTCGCCGTAAGCGTCGACAAAAAGCGAGCTTTCGTCGGTGTAGTCGTACTTCGCATTATCAAACGCGTTCTTTAATTTGGCGTAACCGAAAACCTGCGGAGTTTGCACCCGCAAAAGAGTATTACGGTCGGTCTTTAACAATTTACCGTCGTATTGTTGCCATACCGTATCGGTAACGGGTAAACACGGAACCGCGCTGCCGTGACGTTCGCACTCGTCAAACAGCTCGCATACCAGCCTGCGCGACGCAAAAGGGCGCGCGCCGTCATGAACGGCAACCGTATCGCACTTGTCCGACACCGCATTCAATCCGTTGGTAACCGACTGAAACCGCGTGCTTCCGCCTTTTACCGTTTTTACACCTTGTATATCGCATTCGCCTACGACTATTATCTCGTCCGCTATACCGCGGAATACGTCTACTGAGCGTTCCAAAACGGTTTTTCCCAATATATTTATTTTAAGCTTATCCGAGCCGTAACGGGACGACAATCCCGACGCTACTATTACTGCGCTTTTCATAAATCGGCAACAATCTCGTACATATCCGAAGCTTCGTCTTTCTTTACCGTTTCCTTGAGCATTTTAACTCTGAACGTAAGGTCTGCTCCGGCAAAATGCACGCAAACGGTATCGCCGATTTTCAACTGACAAGCAGGTTTGGCGGGTCGCCCGTTAACGTCCACCTTGCCGCCGTTAGCCGCTTCCTGCGCGACCGTTCGACGCTTCAAAATACGAGATACCTTCAAAAATTTGTCTAATCTCATAATTCTTTTCTGTTTACAAAGGCGCGGGACAATGTAACTTCGTCCGCGTACTGCAATTCGCTGCCTATGGATATTCCCTGCGCAAGACGCGTAACCTTTATACCGTATTGCTTTACAAACCGAGCCACGTACGTTGCCGTAGCTTCCCCTTCCGCCGACGTATCGGTTGCAAGTATAACTTCCTTTACGTCGCCCGTAAGTCTTTGAAACAGCTCGGCAAGACGTATATCGTCTCGACCTACGCCCTTAAGCGGATTTAACACTCCGCCTAAAACGTGATATACTCCGCGGTATTCGCCCAAGCGTTCTATTGCTATAACGTCCTTGGCTTCCTGAACTACGCATATTACCGAATTATCGCGAGTATCGCAAATGCGGCAAGGGTCTGTATCGGTATAGTTACCGCAAACCGAGCATACCTTGACATTTCGTTTCGCGTCGTAAACGGCTTCGGCAAAGGAGTTCGCTTCTTCTTCCGTCATTGCCAATACGGTAAGAGCGTATCTTTGCGCGGTTTTAGAGCCGACTCCCGGAAGTTTGGCAAACTGCCTTATCAGCTTTTCTATCGGCTCGATGTAATTCGGCATTTTACAGCAATCCTTTCATTGCGGCAAACGGAGCCATAAGGCGGTCTTCTTCCGCTTGCGCCTTGGTATAAGCGTCGTTTATTGCCGCCATTACAAGATCTTCCAGCATTTCCACGTCGTCCGGATCGCACGCTTCCGGCTTTATATTTATCGACAAAACGGTCTTTTTACCGTTTACGGTAACGCGTACCATGTCGCCGCTCGCCGAGCCCGTAACTTCCAATTCTTCCAATTGCTGCTGCGCTTCTTGAAGCTTTTGCTGCATTTGCTGCGCCTGCTTCATTAGATTTTGCATTCCGCCGCCTCCGAATCCGCCGCCTGCGCCGTTATAACCGTACTTATTGCCCATTATTTTTCTCCTTATCACTTTTTATTGTTTTCGAATTTTACGTTGTCGCCTAAGCCCTTTAATTGTCTGTCTATTTCACCTTCGCTTAACTGATCGGATTTGACAAACACCACCTTGTTATCGCAAAATTTTCTTATTTCCTTTTCGAGAACGGCTCGGTACTGCATATCTATCAACAAATACGCGCCGTTGCTGCACGTAACGACAAAATTCCTTTCGCCGTCGAAAGAAACGGAAACGTCTTTCCACACTCCTGAAAGCAACGGCTCGTTTTTAGCGTCCAAAGACAATTTAACTCCGCGCCATACAGACTTGGCGTTACTCTTGTCTACGATATATACGCTTTGATTTTCCGCTGAAATATTCTGCGGAAGCTGTTCTAACCTTGTAATGCGCTTGTCTAATCCGTCTACGTCCACTTCGCCCGAACTGCAAGCTATTTTAAGCGCGGAAGCTTCGAACAGCATCAACGGAGACAAGGCGTACTTCAAACCGTTTTCCAGTCCGACCAATATGTCTATCGCATACAGCAGCTTTTTAACCGACACCTTTTCCGCCGACGCTTGCAGAGTTCCGTAAACGTCCGTAGGCAAGCACAAAAGATCCCGCGCGTTTTGACAGGTTTTTACCGTAAGTAAATCTCTGAAATACAGCGATAAATCCTTGGAAAGACGCGCCACGTCCTTCCCGTTTGCAACAGTATCGTTTATTTCCGCAAGAATCTGCCCAACGTCGCCGTTCAATACGGCATTGGCAAGACTTGCCACGCTTGTTTTCGACGACACCCCGAGAACGGACAAAACGTCGTTATACGTCAATTTACCGCTCGAAACGGACAAACACCTATCCGCTATGGACACACTGTCCCGCACGCTGCCTTCGCCTGCCTGAGCTATCGCGGATACGGCTTCCTTGTCGTACTTTTTGCCTTCCTTGTCGTAAATTTTCGCTATATGCTCCGCCAATACGGGCGTAGGCACCAATCTGAAATCAAAACGCATACAACGAGACAGAATAGTCGCGGGGATCTTGTGCACTTCGGTAGTACACAATATAAACATAGCGTGCGACGGCGGTTCTTCCAGCGTTTTCAGCAACGCGTTAAACGCGCCTACGGACAGCATATGAACTTCGTCTATAATATAAACCTTGTACCTGCCGTTGACGGGAGGATACTGCACCTTCTCGCGTATATCACGGGCGTAGTCTACGCCGTTATTGGAAGCCGCGTCCATTTCGATAATATCGAGATTCGCGTTACCCTTATCCGAACAGACTGCGCATTCCCGGCAGGGATTGCCGTTATGATTCTTGGCTTCGGGACAATTGACGGCGCGGGCAAATATTTTTGCAGTTGTAGTTTTACCCGTTCCGCGAGTACCAGTAAACAAATAAGCGTGCGACACCTTGTCGCGCAGTATCTGGTTGCGCAAAGTGTTGACTATGTGGTCTTGTCCTATAACGTCGTCGAATATTTCCGGACGGTATTTGCGATACAATGCAACGTAGTTCATCGTTACTCCTTAGCTACAAGCAGTTTTTTACGAGCGCGCTGCAACGCGCCGTCCACGGCTTTGTAGCTTTTATTGGTTTTTTCCGCTATATCTTCGTAGCTGTAGCCTTCTATAAACAATTGCAATACTTGCTTTTCGTAAAAGGTAAGCTGAGTTTTGATTACTTTCGAAACCTTATTTGCATATTCTTTTTTTAACAGACTGGAAAGCGGCTCAGACTCGGCTGGGATATGCCTGGCATCGTCTATGTCTACGTAGTTTGACAACGGTTTGTTTTTCTGACCCGCATCGCGCTTTACTGCGTCTATTATCTGCCGAAATACGCACAGTTCCACAAATGCGGGAAAGCTGCCCTTGCTTTCGTCGTAATAGCTAACGGCGTAAAAAAGCCCCAACATTCCTTCCTGCAGTAAATCGTCCTTATCTCCGCCTACCAAATAAAATTTGTTAGCCAACGAACGTATAAGCCCCTTGTACTGCGAAGCTAACTTTTCCATGGCCGATTGATCGCCGTTTTTCGCTTGCAATATAATTTCGTCCATTTATCCCCTTTGACGTACGACTTCGTATACCGCAACTCCGCACGCGACGGACGCGTTAAGAGAATTGACCTTTCCTTTAAGCTTCAACGATACTATGCCGTCGCACAAACGCCTGGCATAGGCGGACACACCGTCTCCTTCGCTTCCGACGACAAGAGCAACCGCTCCGCGAAGATTGACAGACGTTATCTCGTCTCCGTCCATATCCAATGCATAAACCCACACGCCTTTTTCTTTTAACTGTTTAATAGCGTTGTTTACGTTGGTTACCCGTGCGATTTTCACGTGCGCGGCGGCTCCGGCAGAGCAGCGCACAACCGTATCGGTAACCGCGACCTGACGGTTACGTCCGATGATAATTCCGTCCACGCCCGCGCATTCGCAGCAGCGAATAATACTGCCGAAATTATGCGGATCGTTTATGCCGTCCAACACTACTACGAAAGGCTCGGCAGAACATGCCAAGATATCGGATACGTCGCAGTAATCGTAGTCCACAATATCGGCAATATAGCCTTGATGCTTGCCCGACGCACTTTCCTTGTCCAGCACAGACTTATCCACATAGGTTATTTTAACGCCTTGGCTTCGAGCCTGAGCCACGACAGATCCGTTGTCGCCCTTGACACAGGTTAGACTGTTAACCGTAACGGACGACGAATTTAACGCTTCTAAAACGCTGTTTCTGCCTTCAATTTTCATAAGCTTCTCCAAGCAGCTCCGTCATTCTTGTACTGTTACCCGTAAGATATAAATAACCGATTAACGCTTCGAATCCGGTAGCCTTGCGATAGTCCGCTCCCGTTTGATTCTTCGCCTTGTGATGCGATTTGGCGTTACGGCCGCGCAAGTATACCGACCGTTCCTTTTCCGTCAGTACGTTCCACAGTTTTTCTGCCGTTTCCGCTTGATTATGCGCGTTGACTTGACCGGAAGCAAGTTTGTGCAATTCGCCCGCCTTGCAGTTCCTTTGCACAACGAGATTATGCCGAACATACAAGCTTTGCACAGCGTCGCCGACGTACGCAAGCGACAAAACGTTTAGCAAGCACGCTTCATTTTCCGTAAGAATTTTTCCTAATTCCATACCGATTTATTAGAAGAACTTCTTACCGTACACTACCGCGCCGGTAATATAATCTATATCTTCGAAGCCGCGGTTTTCGTAAAAAGCGCGCGCCTGTTCGTTATTCTTGCCGCATATCAGTCTTACGCCTTCGACGTTCATTTCCTGTAATCTGTTACATAGCTTTTCAATCAGTAAAGTTCCGAGTCCCTGTCCACGATATTCGTCCAAAACGTCCAAATGCAAATGCGCCGTATATCCCTGACGTATATATTTCTGTTCCAATTTCATAAGCGCGTTAAACCTAAAAAATTCGCCGCTTTCCACCCTTCTTACAAGCGGAAGATACAAATCGGACATCTTCTCGGTGTAATCCGAACAATCGGCGGCGCACAAAACGTAGCCTACCGGTATATCGTCGTCGTCAACGGCGACAAAACAAACTTCCGGTTGGTAATCCACGTAGTAGTCGCAATATAACGCCGTTAAAAACGCGCGGTTTACAGGCGTATCTTCATCGGCAAGGGCAGAAGTCGCAATGCAAATATCCTGCACGTAACGATAGTCCTTTTTGTTATACGGTCTAATAGTCATACGAAAAAAATCTCCTTGTGGACATAATATTCCATTTTGTATAATGCTAACACACATTGACGCCATTGTCAAGCGACGGCGTTTCGAACACACAGGAAAATCCCGTTATTACAAGCTTGCTCTGTGCTAAACGGAAAATATTGCAACCAACCTGCGGCGACGCGCGTTAAAGTTTTTTATGTTTGACAGCATAACGTAATATCAATAGTAAAATATTGCCCATTGAAAATATTTTATTGCCTTGATATAATAATGTTATCAGATAATCGGAGAATCGAAATATACGCAGTTTTAATTAAAATTGCACTCTATAACAGTAATATCTCAAATCTTTACCATCAATTACCGTAAGATTCGGCATGCTTTTAACAAAATTAATAAACCGAATATTTGAAGGAGAACTCGCCATGCAACGAAAACTCACCGAAGGTAAATTACTTGAAAAAGGCAAGCTGCTGCAAGCCGGATACTCCACCGCGACCGTACGCGAATACGACAGACGTGATATAGTCGGCAAAAAATGGAAAATAAAGGAATGGGATTATTATATTATTACCGACGGGCGCAAAGCCGTAGCGTTAACCGTTGCGGACAACAGCTATATGTCGCTGGTATCGGCAAGCTTTTTAGACTTCGGCAAACCCGAATACAAAACCACAAGTCAAATAAAATTTTTCTCCTTCGGCAAGCTGAATCTGCCGTCATGTCCGGAAAATGGAAATATCGTCTACAATTCGGCAAGAGTCAAAATGAAATTTGTCAAAACGGAAACGCAACGCAAATTAAGCTGCAAATTTAACGATTTCTGGAATAAAACCGACTTCGAGTGCGAATTTACTCTTTGTGACTTTCCGAACGAACAAATGACTATAGCGACTCCATTCAATAAACCGCGCGCGTTTTATTACAACACAAAAATAAACTGTATGAAGGCGGAAGGCTACTGCGTAGTAAAAGGAAATCGTTACGATTTCGGCAAAAACGACAGCTTGGGAACACTCGATTGGGGACGCGGAGTATGGACGTACAAAAACACTTGGTATTGGTCCAGCTTGCAGACATATCTCGACGACGGACGCACGTTCGGCTTCAACTTGGGCTACGGCTTCGGCGACACTTCCAAAGCAAGCGAAAATATGCTTTTCGTTGACGGAAAAAGCCATAAGCTAAATAAAGTGCAGTTTGAAATACCGCAAAAAAACGGCAAAGACGACTTTATGTCGCCGTGGAAATTACACGACAACGAAGGCAGACTACAGTTAGACTTTTACCCAATTATCGATCGCAAGGACATTACGGATATAGGAGTAATTGCGTCGCGTCAGCATCAAGTGTTCGGCAGATTCAACGGGATTGCCGTATTAGACGACGGAACCACACTGAAAATAGCCGACAAGATCGGATTTGCGGAAAAGGTATTTAACAAGTGGTAAGCATACGCATTACCATGTTGTTATACGGTAGCTGCTCGTAGCGAAAATTTATACGGCAAATGTCAAATAAATATTCGCCCCTTTTTCGTTTTTTTTCTTCTGTATATATTT
>CANOTO010000007.1 GCA_947570215.1 uncultured Clostridia bacterium | reverse complement strand
CCCGGTAGTACAGATGGTTAGTACGCCAGCCTGTCACGCTGGAGGTCGAGGGTTCGAGTCCCTTCCGGGTCGCCAATGTTTTGCTTCGGTAGCTCAGTAGGTAGAGCAGGGGACTGAAAATCCCCGTGTCGGTGGTTCGATTCCGCCCCGAAGCACCAATCATTGGAATTGAATATTTGACGGCGCGCTGGTGTAGCTCAATCAGGCAGAGCAATTGATTTGTAATCAATAGGTTGATGGTTCGATTCCGTTCACCAGCTCCATTTTTTTTATAAGGAAGTTTAATATCATGGGAGGGTTCCCGAGCGGCCAAAGGGAACAGACTGTAAATCTGTCGTCTCCGACTTCGGTGGTTCGAATCCACCCCCTCCCACCAATATATGACCGATAAGGATAACTACCTTATCGGTCATTTTCTTTGTGCTTTGAAAGAAATCTCGGAGTGCCTTACTGTTTGCTTGTTTAAATATTTTGTTTTTGATATAATGATTGTACGATAAACAGTAATTTAGCGGAGTGGAAACGATGACGAATGAAGATATATTGCAAGTTGCAATGCGCCAATCGGCTGTCGATTTGGGGTGTAATTTAGAAGATTTTTTGAGCAGTCGAAATAAAATCGTAATCTCGAAACAAAACAGCGCGGCGCGGAAATATCTCGAACTTCCGTTTGCATGCGATCTTGTTTCGTATGGAAACAATATTGTAGCGTCGGTTCGCGAGGATATTAAGAAAACGGTAAAAGACTATATCGAGCGGTATCAAATCGAACATTGTTTTGAAACGCCGAATTTGAATGTTTTCAGCGACGCTTTAATACAGTATGATTTGAAGATTTGTTTTATGGCAGAATATTTTCTACCCGACGTTAACATTTTGAAAAAACAAGTTTGCAAATACGCAACCCGAATTTTAAGCCGTGAGGATTTTACCGATTTATACACGCGCGAATGGAGCAATGCACTTTGTGCAAAACGTAAAGAGTACGACGTTCTCGGAGTGGGCGCATACGATAATGACACGTTAATAGGACTTGCCGCTTGCAGCGCGGATTGTGAAGATATGTGGCAGATCGGAATAGACGTTTTACCCGAATATCGACGCAAAGGAATTGCCGCCGCGCTCACGTCGGAACTTGCATTGGAAATATTGAAGCGCGGTAAAGTTCCGTTTTATTGCGTTGCGTGGTCAAATATAAAATCGGTACGCAACGCAATCAAAAGCGGATTTCGTCCCGCTTGGGTCGAGATGACTGCAAAAAACAGCAAGTTCGTTGATGAAATGAACAAGCTATAAATTTCAATTGAGCGTCGAACGGCTGATAAGACTAACTATCTTGTCCGTCATTTTTTCTTTGTGCCGAGCGACTGTTTTTTTTCGGTTTTTGAGTCTATGCGATTTTGCCTTTTAAACGGTTCTTATGGCACATATTGCCGCCCACCGGTCCAAATCTAAAACGAACCACAAAATAAGTGTTCGGTTTGGTTTTTTTGCGGGTTTTTTAATATCAAATGCGCAGTATAATACCGCCGAGCGAGAACGCAAAGGCGATCAAGCGCCTGCTGCAGTGCCATTGTGCTATAATTTGTATAGTATTTGCTTCATATTCGCTGTTTATGGGGAATACTTTTCCGTATTTATGTACTATAATAGTGCTATCAAACGAAAGGAAAGTTTCAGTATGGATATGAAAAAAATCGGTACATTTTTAGCCGAATTGCGTAAAAAAAGCAATCTTACGCAAGATGAATTAGGCGAAAAAATCGGCGTAACTAATAAAACGGTATCACGCTGGGAAAACGGTAATTATTTACCTCCCGTCGAAATGTTGCAAATTCTAAGTAAATTATATGATGTAAGCATCAATGAGATATTAAACGGCGAACGTATAAGTGAAAGCGAATATAAAAATATTTCGGAAAAAAATATTAAATCGGCGTTAAACAAGAGTAATACGGTTATAGAAAAACATCGCAAAATAATGAATTGGATTATTGCTATTGTAGTTGCGATACTTTACGTTATGACAAGTTTAATATCGCAAAAATGGGAATATACTTGGATTATATGGATTGTATATTGCGTTTATCGTATTGTGGAAACGATAGTTCTTCATTATTTGAACGTGCAAATCAATTCAAGTATAATCCACGTCCCAAAAACGAAAAAATCACGAAAAGAATAATATTCGTTTTAAGTTAATACCTCTCTACCAAAGTCGTTAAAGTACGAATCAAATCGGTTCGTACTTTTTTTATCAAGCGCCCGCCACAGTGCCAAACAGTTTTATATGCCGCGTTTTTTGTTTGTCTTTTCAGTGTTAAAATATTATAATGAAAACAAAAAACGGAGTTTGTAATGAATAATAGTAAAAAGCCGAAAATCTCTTGTCTAAATGTCAAGTCTGTACGATTGCATCGGTATCGGAAAAAGGCTATTCCCGAATTTGCGTGCTTGTGCCGTTAAAAACTATCTGTATGAAAGTATTTAGGTTTTATGCGGTCCCAAGCGGAACAAAAGTACTACATTTCAAGAATAACGGAAATCGGGCTTTACGTTTTATAACGGCGGCGATAGCGAAACCCTTATGGGCAATATGTAAATTGTTGCCGACACAAGCGTAAAACATGATTTATGGGAAAAATACGGCGATTTTCTCGGTAAGCATTTCCCTAATGGCGGTAAAGACGACCATATTGCATTATTCATTTTGTTTCACTTGAAACAGCAATTTATATAGACGGCGATTTTGAAACTTTTGAAATATAAAATTCGTTTTGGATTATCACCGTTCCACCAATAGATGACTGATAAGAACCGCTATCCTATCGGTCATTTTTATATTCTTTGAAAGTCATCATAGAGATCTTTCCTGTTTGCTTGATTAAGTGTTTTATTTTTGCTATAATAATTGTACGCTACGAAGCAATCGCTTGCGATTATAAACAGCAATTAACATAAGGAAAATATTAAATGCAACCTAACGATATACTCAAATATTGTTTTGATAATTTGCCCGACACGGTTTTAGTTCACAGCTGGGGCGAAAGCGGAATTTTCTATAATCCGAATAATACGCTAAAACGCGGAATTTATGTTTTGACTGTCAAAGAAAAAGACGGCGATAACGATAAGAGTTCAAATTTGAACAGGGAGAATATTTTCCGCATTAACATAGGCGTTCGCAAGAATACCTTTATAAAAATTTTTGGCAATATTCCTACGCGTCCGTCAAAAGGAGGAGTTGTAGATATGCCATATGATTTTACGCAAACCGATAAAATATTACCGCACCCTGTTTACGCTTGGATGAGTTGGGTGTGTGCGCTCAATCCGTCCGATACTACCTTTGAGATGTTAAAACCGCTAATTAAAGAGGCATATGAGTACGCAATAGAAAAATATTCTAAAAGGAAATAAAGTAAATTTCAATTTATAAACAACTAAATAGTTGTTCTGCCGGCGAGACGTAAATTTCAGTTTGTAAACGTTTGCTAAAAGCGGATGAAGTAGCTTTGTGGTGAATTTAATTGTTATAATAATCGGTAGGGCGCGTTACCAAATAAATGTACCAAATAAAACCTGCAATCGGTATAAACAGCACGAAAATATATTTGCCGCTTTTGCCTATGTCGTGCATTCGTCTTAAAATAAGGGAAATCGACGGCAGCAGTTCGATTAAGCCAAACAATGCGAAAAGTATAATCATAATAACGCTAAACGTGTTTATTGCGGTTTCAAATCCCGTAAGCGCATATGCGAGCAAACCTATTAGGATAAACATAATTATGGCGTTGGGTAAAACGCCCAACCAAAATTCTTTCCTTGACGAACGTCCGTTAAAGTCGAACGCGCGTGTAAAAAACAGTCTAAACGCTTTATTTGCAGTCATATGTTAATTATCGTCAAAATTGCTTACAAATAAACTTTGTTTAAAGCTTTTACTGCCGATAAAGCGTATATTTATTAATAAAAATAAAACAAGAAAAAGGTGCTATAATGAACTTAAATTTTAAATCGGGTCATAAAGGCTTTTTGGTAATATTGTTTATAGGCGTCATTTTGCTCGTCGTCGCGGTAGTTTATCAGGTAGTAACGGACAGAAAAATTAACGAATGGACGCATACTGATGCAAAAGTGGTAGACTATATAAAAGAGTCCAAACTTGACAGCGACGGTGAATACGAGGTGATATACCGTGCTGTCATCCGATACGTAGTCGACGGTACGGTCTACGAAGTTAAAAGTGCATCGAGTTCGAATATTCGACCCATAACGGGCATGAAAAAGATAATTGCTTACAATCCCGAAAACCCGCAGCAATTTATCGAAATTAACGACGGTAAAATCGTGAAAATTTTGTTGTACGTATTGGGCGCAATAATCAGCTGCGCGGGCGGTATTTTATTTTTAGTGTCTTGCAAAAAGCCGCGCGGAACTTCTAACGATGCCGATTCGAATTATTCTAAATAGTCGTAACAGTTTTTAAAAACGATAGCAACAAATCGGTTACAGTTCAAATATTTACTTTAATTGTATTTTGCGGTATACTGTGAGTATATAAAACCACGGAGCAGTTATATGTTTGGAGCAAATCTGAAAAAGTACCGCTTACAAAAAGGATATTCCCAGTCCGAGCTTGCCGACAATCTGTATGTGACCAGACAATGCGTGTCTAAATGGGAAAAAGGGATCACTCAACCTGATTTGGATACGCTGTCCCGCATAAGTGAACTGTTGGACGTATCGGTGGATTTGTTGCTGAGTGATGGACAAACCGCAGTAATAGCTGACAAGCCGAAAGCTGACGTCGGCAGAGCGCTATTTATCATTCACATACTTTGGACGGCATTCTGCTTGTTGGCATTTTTAGCTCTTTGGAGATTTTTACCGCAAACTATTCCCGCGCATTTTACAAACGGTAAAATCGACCGTTACGGTAATAAAGCGGAGATATTTCTGCATTTAATTACGATAGCGGTATTGTTAACGCTTGATGCGGTAATATTCTTTGCAACGAGAAAAACTGATAGCATTAGTTTGGCGGTAATCGTTGCGCGTTCGGTTATAATTGTATTACAGTTGGCAGGTTCGATATTCTTTGCAGCCTTGTATATCGAATACATAGAAAACGCAGTAAGTTTCGCGACGTGTATATCGGCAGGTATTATGCTGACGTTGTCGATTGCAATGCATCCTAAAATTTGCAGACAAAACCAGTGGTTCGGAGTAAGAACGCGCGAAACATTATCCGATAAAACAGTTTGGAGCAAAACTAACAAGCTGGCGTGTTATTTATTTGTTGGAACGTCATTGATTGTATTTATCTTGGGCGTACTGATTGAATCCGTTTGGATATGTCTTGGATTTATTTCGTACGTATTTTTAGCGATAGTAATTATAATTTACTGCAAACGTCTTTACGTAAGAGAAACTGAATTGCCTAATAAAGCCGATGAGACTGTGAGTTAGTCTATCGGCTTAATGTTGTTATCGTTTTGTAAAGTAAATTTATTTTGCAATTTTGTTTATAACCGTAGCGGTGTCGTACAGACCGCTGCGGTTAATTCTTTTAAGTTTATACAGGCTTTCGGGCTTGCCGCGCGTAACGTAGCTTACGCCTTCGTTGCAGGTGAACATCATTCTAAAACCCATATTTACAAGCGTATTTTCGGCGATAGTACTGTACTTTCCGAAAGGATATGCCAATACTCGACATTGTTTGCCTGTGTACTCGAATAAAATTTTTTGCAATTTATCTATATCGCTTCTAAGCGCGGCGACGTATTGTTCGTCGCTTTCGCCGTAGTTTTGAGATAACCCGAAGCGCGGCTTGTAGTTGTGCATATTGTAAGTATGACTGCCTATTTCCATAACTCTGCCGTTAGACATTTCTGCCACTTCGTCCCATGTTACGTGGGAATAGTTGGGGTTGTCAATATCCCCCGAAGATGTGGAGAAATCGCTGAATTTTCCAATTACGTTAAGCACGGCGTGTAGGTCGTATTTTTTTAGCAGCGGCAAAGCGTAATACATATTGTTGTAATGTCCGTCGTCGAAAGTAATCATAATCGGTTTAGCAGGCAGCTCGCCTTTGCCGTCTACGAAGCTTATAACCTGTTCCGAAGTGACGGCGGTATAGCCTTCGTCGATTATGCGTTTGAAATCCGCTTCCAACTGCGACGGGTTAACTATATACGTTCCTTTTCTGCTTTTTAATACGCTGTGATACATTAATACGGGCAACGCAACGGAATCCGCAGCAAAGGCCTGCTCGGTATAAGAGCAATACTGTATACCTATTGCGCACAGAGTTATAAGCAGCAATGTAAAGGTTATAATTGGTGCAAATTTTTTCATGCTTTAAGTATGTGGAATTAAAATGTAAATATTAGTCGTGTAATATATCTCGAACTTTTTGCGGTTTTATATCGAAATTTCCTAAAAAGTATTATACTATTTTACACATAGCATATAATTTTCTATTTTAATCGGCTATATTCTTGCTGGATTGATGTCTGTTGTCCGCGCAAGCCTGCATGCAATTAAAAATCCAAAACAATTTAATCGATGCCGTTGGAATGATTGCCGAAGCAATTGTGTGTTTTGCTGATTTCTTCGGTGCGCCTCGCCTGAGTGTGCGCTCAACGACGCGTATAACGTAATGCTTCGATAGGGTTCGTATAAAAAGCGAAGCGTTTCCTTGTGTTGTTTTTCGAATTTTTTGTATAATTTGGCTGTAATTAAACCACAATAGCAGTATGATAGTTTGCACTGCAACGTTGCTGTTTACTTTGCTTATTTTTATGCCGATTCGTCTTAACGTCGATGTCCAAGCGTACTATTCGAGTCTTTCTGCGGACATAAGGGTTAAGATGTGGGGGATAAAAGTGTTTGGCGAAACAATATCGCTGGACGGCAATAACTTAAATTGCAACGGTACGGTAGAAACTCGTTTGAATGTCACTCAATTAGACGGAGAGAAAGGTAAAGGATTGTTAAAGTGCTTAACTGTAGACAGCGTATTCGTTTCGTTTCAAAACAATATGTCTACTATGCCGTCGCGGATAATTTTGGCTGAAAACGTCTTATGCGCGATAGCAACGCGAATCGCCTGCGGAGTATCTCATTGTCAAATAGGTAGTCAAGTCTACGCTTGTTTGGGTGAAAGCCGAGCTTGCTTTGAGATTACCGCCAGCGTCAACGTTGCAGAACTATCATTTTGCTTGCTAAAACAAGGAGTACAAGTATGGATGCGCAAATCAGCGAAATCGTAGAAACGGCAGTTTCCAATTTAAGTAAAGTGGCGGAAGTGAACACAATAATAGGCAAGCCGCTTGTTACTATGGACGGGACGACCGTTCTGCCTGTGTCGCAAATTAATTTCGCCTTTATGGCGGGCGGCGGCGAGTATGGAAACAAAACGCCCAGACGTAATTTCAACAGTAACGTCGACGCTAATTTTGCAGGCGGATCGGGCGGCGGAGCAAGTCTTACGCCCGTTTGCTTTTTGGTTATAAATAAAGACGGAGTTAAGGTATTGGATACCGAACGCAGCAACACATTTGAAAAAATCTTCGACGTTGCAAAGGATATAGCCAATACCTTTAAGAAAGACTGATGAAAAAAGACGGAGTATACAAACTTATTTTTATATTGGCGTTGATTATTATTCTCGGGGCAATCGGCGGATCTTTCGCTTTCGGCGCTCAGGCTACATTTTCGTCGTCTGCGCAAAGCGTAGCGGTAATGGAGCGTTCGTCTAAGCGCGTATTGTTCGAAAAAAACTCGTCCGAGCGTCTGCCTATGGCGAGCACTACTAAAATTGTTACTGCGTTAACTGTAATAAAACATTGTAATTTGGACGATACCGTGGAAATTCCTCGTCAGGCGGTAGGTGTAGAAGGCTCGTCAATATATTTGCGAGAAGGCGAGCGCCTTACGGTTCGCGAGTTGCTGTACGGGTTGATGCTTCGCAGCGGTAACGACGCGGCTGTCGCATTGGCGCTTCACACTTCTGGCAGCGTAGAAGCGTTTGCTGCGCTTATGAACGAAGTTGCGGAAGAAGCGGGATGTGTTAACAGTAATTTCGTAAATCCGCACGGACTTCACGACGACAAACATTATACTACCGCATACGACTTGGCGCTTATTAGCTGTTCGGCGCTCGAAAACGACGATTTCCGAGAAATAGTGTCTACCAAAACGGTGCGTATACGCAACGAAGGATACGAATACGATCGCGTTTTAGTCAACAAAAATAAATTACTGTCCAATTACGCCGCTGCTGACGGCGTAAAAACCGGTTATACTAAGAAAGCGGGTCGTTGCTTTGTGGGCAGCGCAACGCGCAACGGCATGCAGGTTGTTGTCGCCGTTCTTAATTGCGGTCCTATGTTCGAAGATACCGCTTCTATGCTGGACGCGGCGTTTGAAACGTACTCTTACCAAATTGCTGTTCCGCGCGGCAAGATTTGCGGCAGCTTTATGAGCAAGGGGGAAAGAATCTATTACCGTTGTCCCGTAAGCTTTTCTTACCCTGTCAAAGGCGATGAAGAATTGACAACGGAAATACAATTAGCAAATGATTTGCAGGAAATACACGTGTTTTTGAACGGAAATATGGTATTTTCTCGCGCATTGGAAAAAGTAAATTAAAACATAATAAAATTTGTCCGAAGTTTAAGTCGATTAGCGGCGACTTGAAATGACAAATTAATTTAATAACCCGGCGAATGGGTGTCGAATCCGAAAGCGGTACTGTACGGTATCGCTTTTTTGTTGTTCGCTTATAAGATGCGTTGTTTCGAAACGCTTGCTTTTTTTGCGTAAAACAGTTACTATATTACTATATAATATTTGTAAAACAATTCAAACTTGGTTTATATTAAAGGAAGTTTTATATTTTATGGTCAGACTGAATAAATTTTTGGCGGATTGCGGCGTTGGCAGTCGCAGAGAGTGCGACGGACTGATAGAAAGCGGTGCTGTCAAGGTAAACGGCAAGGTTGCAAAGCTCGGGCAGCTTGTCGATGAAAGCGACAAAATAACCGTAAAGGACAAACGCTTAGGCGACAGGCAAAAATTGTATTACATCTTGCTCCACAAGCCAAAAGGGTGCGTAACTACCGTCAAAGACGATCTGGGGCGCAAAACGGTTATGGATTTCGTTGATATCAAGGCAAGATTATACCCCGTCGGACGTTTGGATTACGATACGGAAGGACTGCTGATTCTTACCAACGACGGCGATTTATCCAACAGACTTACGCATCCGCGCAACGAAATCAATAAAACTTATGTTTGTCGCATTTCGGGTATTCTCAAAGAAAACGAACGTCAGCAGCTTGAACGCGGCGTCATAGTTGACGGGGTAAAAACCGCGCCAGCGCGGGTTAAGATAATAGAGCAGGACGCGCATCATACTCGCTTAGAGGTTACAATCCACGAAGGGCGCAATCATCAGGTTAAAAAAATGTTAGAGTCGGTGGGGTACGAAGTGGAATTTCTCAAGCGCGTGGCAGTCGGCGATTTACGATTGGGCGGACTGAAGCGCGGAGATTACCGTTTTTTGAACGAAGCGGAGATTGACTATCTAAAAAGACTGTGATGATACTTGACTGTCGGTTTTTTTTTGCAATCCCGAGTCTGAAATTTGTATATTTTTCGTAAATAACGCTACTTGTATGCAATAAAGCTTCGAACGGAAAGTCGTTAATTGCGGGCATGTGCGACTTTATAAAAGCCGAAGAATCGTAAGATTAAGCGCGTGTAGATATACTTCGGACGAACGGAAAAATTTATAATATATGGAGAAAAAATGAATATTCTATTGACGAATGACGACGGGTACGAAAGCGTAGGACTAATGCTGCTGAGCGAAAAGCTGTCGCAAATGGGGCACAATACGTACGTTGTCGCGCCGGACGGACAGCGCTCGGCGTTTTCGCATTCCGTTAATCTGTACAAAGAATTGGCGATAACCAAGCTTGACGAATATTGCGGCGCAAAAATTGCTTATAAATGCTCCGGAACGCCTGCCGACTGTGTAAAATTCGCGGTTTGTCAATTGGGCGTAAAATTCGACGCTCTCATTTCGGGTCCTAATAACGGAGAAAATTACGGTTTTGCCGTTGTGTATTCCGGTACGGTTGCAGGCGCGGAAGAAGGCGTAATGCAGGGGATTAAGAGTATCGCGCTTTCCCGTAAAGGATGGTACGCGGACGGCGGTTCTTTTTCCGCTACGGTGGAGTACCTTGCGGATAATTTGACGGATCTTTTGAGTCTGTGCGGCGAAACGACGCTTATCAGTGTTAACGTGCCTGATATGCCATTAAGCGAAGTCAAGGGGGTCAGAGCTTGCTCGCTCGGCATGCACAGATTGTTTCGAGATAAGTTTGAACAAATTACGGATAACGTATGGAAAATTTTCGGCGACAGGCAGCCGATTGACGGAAACGACGGTACGGATGTACCTTTACTTGAAGAAGGGTACGTCACAATCACGCCCGTCAGCATACTTCGTGCCGATACGCAGGCGATAGACAGATGCAAGAAGCTGGAAAAATAAAGGTGGCCGTAATCGGCGGCGGGCCGTCGGGAATGATGGCGGCAATAGCGGCAAGCGAGAACGGCGCGGATGTTACGCTGTTTGAAAAAAACGAGAAATTAGGTAAAAAACTGTATATAAGCGGCAAGGGTCGATGCAACGTTACTAATAATTGTTCTGTTAGGGACTTCGTTCTCAATGTGGAGACGAACGGTAAGTTTTTACTCGGCGCACTTAATAAGTTAACGCCGCAGGATACCGTAAGTTTTTTTGAAAATAACGGCTTGACTGTTAAGACGGAGCGCGGCAACAGGGTGTTTCCCTGTTCTGATAAGTCCAGCGACGTAATAAAAACGTTGGAGCGCGTTATGCGCAGACTCGGAGTGAAAATCTGTCTCAACAGCGCAATCACCGACGTTACATATAAGAAAAACGCCTTTTTGTTGACTAATATTACAGACATAATATCCTTTGACAGGGTAATTATTGCCACGGGCGGATTGAGCTATTCGGCAACGGGCAGCACGGGGGACGGATACCGTTTCGCGGGAAAACTGGGACACAACGTTACGGCGCTTCGCCCCGCCCTATGTAGAATACGGTGCAGGGACGTTGCCGAATTGGAAGGACTGTCGCTAAAAAACGTAGCAGTGTCCGCGTCATCTGCTGACGGCGAGGTTATCGCGCGAGAATTCGGCGAAATGCTCTTTGCCAAAGACGCTGTAAGCGGTCCTGCGGTGCTTACGTTGTCTTCGCGGATAAATACCGTTTGTCTTTCGGGCGGAAAATTGACCATCGACCTTAAACCCGCTCTTGATTTCGCCAAGCTGGACGCGCGGTTGATACGTGATTTTTCGGAGAGAATGAACAGGGATTTTATAAATTCTCTCGGCGATTTGCTTCCGGAAAGGTTGATAAAGGAGGTCGCTCGTCAAAGCGGCATTCCCTTTTCAAAAAAAGTCAATCAAATAACCGCCGTCGAGCGTCGCAGGCTGGCGGAATCGATTAAGAATTTATCTTTCACGCTGACTGGGTTGGATGATATCGAATACGGTATAGTAACCGCTGGAGGCGTTGACGTAAAGCAGGTCAATCCCGCAACAATGGAAAGTAAATTGATTGGCGGATTGTTTTTTTGCGGCGAGACGTTGGACGTGGACGCATTTACCGGCGGCTACAATATTCAGATAGCTTTGTCCACCGGTTACGTTGCCGGCAAGAGCGCAGCGGCAAATCAGGAGAACGATTATGGCGGCAATTAGGGGAGCTGTATGTTGCAATAACACCGCGGCGGACATAAGCGATAAGGCTGTGGAATTGGTGCGCGGTATTTTATCTTCCAACGGGCTGTCGGCAACCGACGTGGACGCCGTATTCTTTTCGGCGACGAACGATCTTGACGCTTGTTATCCGGCGGCGGCCGTGCGCGAACGTCTTAATATGCCAAACGTCGCCTTTATGTGCTTGCAGGAAATGAACGTCGTCGGGTCGTTGAGACGCTGTCTGAGAGCGTGCGTTTTTACGCAAAAAATTTCTCAAAGCGCTTGCGTGCATCGCTACTTGGGCGCGGCAAAATCATTGCGTTCGGATTTGGCAGAATAAGTAAGTCGGTTTCGTTGACTAAACGTATTCGTCCTGCTAAAATATAATAGCTTAGGTTTCTCGGAGACTGTATGAATAAGTTTGTAAACGTGTTAGTAAGAATGGTTCGCGTTCTTGTAAGACCGTTATTCCCCGTCAAGGTTTACGGAGAAAAGAATATCGAAAATAAAAAAAGTTTAATTGTCGGCAACCACT
Organism: uncultured Clostridia bacterium; assembly: GCA_947570215.1. Taxonomy (GTDB): domain Bacteria; phylum Bacillota; class Clostridia; order Christensenellales; family CAG-314; genus Fimimonas. The sequence continues at coordinate 97,728 of CANOTO010000007.1, read as the reverse complement.
TATCGGGTTGGGATCCGATTATTTTTACTATGTGGACAAAGAATGTTCTGTCCTTCGTTTACAAGGCGGAATTTCGCAAAATTGCTTTTTTGCGTTGGGTTTTCGACGGCTTGGACTGTGTTCCGGTTCGTCGGGGAGATGCAGATTTAACCGCTACCAAAAGTATTTTGCATTTGTTAAAAAACGACAAGGCCGTATTTTTATTTCCCGAAGGAACGCGTAATCCCAATGTCGATTGTTTGCAGACGTTTCACGCGGGGGCTGCGTTGTTCGCGTTAAAAACTCATGCGCCTATACGACCGTTTTATATTTGGGATAAGACCAAAGCCTGCAAGAAAAATTATATTCTGATAGGCGACGAGTTTACTCTCGACGAGTTGTATGACAAGCCGATAAATCATGAGACTTTGGCGCAAGCTACCGCGGTTATCAAGTCCAAGGTTGATGAGCTTCGTATAAGACTCAACGCGTATTTGGCAGGCAAGGGCATAAAACGCAGAAAGCTTACGAAGAAAGAAATGCGCAAATTAGAAGAATATAACAAAAAACAGCGCACCTTCGTCAAACAAGTGGCGGAACGTCACTGTGCAACGTCTGATAAAGCCGAAGACGAAGGCGGCGATAAATGAAGATATTTATCCCGCGTGAAACGGGCTTTTGCAACGGAGTGTCGTCGGCGGTAAGCAAGGCGCTTTCGGTTACCGGCAAAGCTTATTGCTTGGGGCAAATAGTGCATAACGCAAGCGTGACCGATACTCTTGCTAAAAAGGGCATAGTTACCGTAAAAGATATTAACGAAGTCCCGCAAGGGGCTACCCTTATAATTCGCGCGCACGGCGTGGGCAAACAGGTTTACGACATTGCGCGCGAAAAAAATCTGACTTTGGTGGACGCAACCTGTCCGTCCGTCAAAGCTGTACAAAACAAGGCTCGCAATTATCACGAACGCGGATACCGTGTCGTTTTGGTCGGAGACGCGCGTCATCCCGAAATTCAGGGAATAAACGGATGGTGCGAAGGCGAAGCTGTTATTTTCGACGGCAAAAGCAAACTGACGTTAGACTGCAATAAAGCGCTTATAATGTTTCAGACAACCTTCGATAGCCGACTTTTTGAAAAAAGTTTGCAAAATATTTCTACGGACAGGGTTAAAACGCTTGAAATATTCAACACAATTTGTTATACTACATTACAAAGGCAGTATTATGCCCAAACGCTGTCCGCCAAATGCGATTTGGCCGTGGTGGTGGGCGATTCGAACAGCTCAAATACTCGCAGATTGTACGAAGTCGCTTGCCAAAACTGTAAGACCGTCATAACGGACGGTTTGGATTGTAATATTGATCTGTCAAATTGTAAAAATGTCTGTTTGATTTCAGGCGCATCAACTCCGACAGAGTTGATTAAGGGGGTTTTGAAAAGAATGATTGAAAATGCAAAAGATACCGTTTCCGTTGAAACGGTAGAAAGCGAAGTAACTGTTGCCGAACCGAAAATGGGCAAGGACGAAGCTATGCTGGCGAAAGCCGTTTCAGAGATGAAGGAAGGGCACAGATATAAGCTTGGACAAAAGGTTAAGTGCCGTATCGTTTTGGTCAGCGACGACGGCGTATACGTCAGTATTCCCAGCTCGAAGAAGGAAGGCTTTATTCCTAACGAAGAATTGGCAATGGACGGCGATTATAAGACCGCCAAGGCGAATCTTGATGCCGACGTAACATTGGAATGCGCCGTAATATCCGTAGATAAGGGGATTACTCTTTCCAAGAAGGTCATCGACGAAAGATATAAGGACGACGCTTTGGTGGCGGGTATCAAGGAAGGACAGGAATTCAACTGCCTTATGACCCGCGTCGGTAAGGAATGCTTAACCGGTAAGCTCGGCAGTTACACAGTTATAGTACATGCGTCTCAAATTAAAATAGGTTACGTTAAAAATCTTGACGCGTACTTGGGCAAAACCCTCCGTCTGGTTGTTAGCGGACCGGACAAAGTAGACGACGTCAAACGCGTAATTTTCGCCAGTCAAAAGACTATTTTGCTTGCGGAAAAGAAAGCGAAAGAAGACGAATTTTGGAACAATATCGAAGTGGGCGAAATCGTAGAAGGTAAGGTTTTGCGTTTTGCTTCTTTCGGAGCCTTCGTAAGCGTACGCGGTTTTGATTGCCTGGCGCACACGTCCGATCTTGCTTGGGAACACGTAAAGGGACCTCAGGACGTTTTGGAAATTGGCAATACATACGAGTTTGTAGTGCTTGCGCTCGACAGAGAAAAGAACAGAGTGTCTTTGGGCTATAAGCAGCTTCAGCCGGAGCCTTGGCAGCTGGCGGAAGAAAAATTCCCCATAGGAGCAATTGTTACGGGCAAAGTAGCGCGTATAATGCCTTTCGGCGCATTTGTCGAATTGGATAAAAATATCGACGGATTGCTTCACGTTTCCAACGTTTCTTGGGAATGGTTGGACGACATCAACAAGGCGTTGAAGATCGGCGACGATATCGAAGTGCAAATTATGGAATTCGACGCGGAAAACAAGCGTATAACCCTTTCCAGAAAAGCCTTGCTCCCGCGTCCCGAATCCGTTCGTTCAGATGCGGAATAATTAAAGTTTAATACCGTTTACTAAGAATTCAGACGACTCCGACTTTGTTCTTGGTTTGCGGCAAATATATAAAAGGAGAAAGATAACAATGAATAAGCAGGAAATTATCGCTAAGTTTGGCAGAAAGGAAGGAGATACCGGTTCTCCCGAAGTTCAAATCGCGTTACTCACGGAACGCATCAATCACCTTACCGAGCATTTGAGAACGCATCAAAAGGATCACCATTCCAGACGCGGATTGCTTCAAATGGTAGGACGCAGAAAGGGATTGTTGGACTATCTCAAGCAGACCGATATTGAAAAATATCGTCAGATTATCGCCGACTTAGGGCTCAGAAAATAATACGAGAATAAGGGGAGACGGGGCTATTACTTCGGTCATTCTCCTTTTTTCTTTGTTTTGTCTTTAACCGAAAGGCCGTATAAAGCGGTTTTTCTTGGGAAATATAGTTGTAAGGAGAAGGAAAAAGAAAATGGAAAAATTCAGAAAAAAGGTCGGTAAAATCGGAAATAGAGAATATCATGTTTTCGAAACCGAAATCGGCGGCAGAACCGTTTCGGTAGAAATCGGCAAATATGCCGAACAAGCTAACGGCTCTTGCATGGTATCTTGCGGAGAAACGGTAGTTATGACGAACGTTACACTGGCAGCCAAACCCAGAGACGGAATAGATTTCTTCCCTTTGGGAGTAGACTTTGAAGAAAAAATGTACTCCGTCGGTAAGATTCCCGGCGGTTTTAAGAAAAGAGAAGGCAGGGCAAGCGACAAAGCGATTTTAACGTCGCGTTTAATCGACAGACCGATTAGACCGCTTTTCCCCAAGGGATTTTTGAACGACGTATCCGTTGTTGCTACCGCAATGTCGGTAGAACCGGATATTCAGCCTGAAGTGTACGCTATGATGGGTAGTTCTATTGCTTTATCGATTTCTGACATTCCTTTTGCGGGACCTACGGGAAGCGTAGTTGTTGGGTATGTCGACGGCAAATACGTTATCAATCCCAACGCAGAGCAAAAGGAGCGCAGTCGGCTCAGCTTGAATCTTGCAGGAACAAAGGACGCCATTATGATGGTGGAAGCCGGAGCGAACGAAATATCCGAAAAAGAAATGCTTGACGCTATTTTGTTTGGCCACGAAGCTATCAAGGAGCAGTGCGAGTTCATCGAATTTATTTGTAAGGAAGTCGGCAAAACCAAGAAGCAAGTGGAGCTTCATCTTCCGATGGCGGAACATGAAGCCATTATCCGCGAATATGCCGACGGAATGCTTAACGACGCGTTGAAAACATTTGACAGGTATGAGCGTCAAGCTAATCAAGACGAAGTAGAACGCAAGGTTACCGAGCACTTTGAGCAGACTAATCCCGAAGTGGTTGCGGAAATAGGCGACGTGCTTTACAAAATGACCAAAGAAAAGGTTCGCGCCCGTATTCTTAACGAAGGCGTTCGTCCCGACGGAAGAAAGCTTACGGAAATTCGTCCCATTTGGTGCGAAGCGGGAATTTTGCCTCGCGTTCACGGCAGCGGAGTATTTACCCGCGGTATGACGCAGGTAATTACCACTGCTACACTGGGCACTGTCAGTGAAGTTCAAAAATTGGAAAATTTGGACGACACGGACACTTTCAAGCGTTATATGCATCATTACAATATGCCGGGGTATTCCACGGGCGAAGCCAAGCCGTTGCGCAGTCCGGGACGCCGCGAAATAGGGCATGGCGCATTGGCGGAAAGAGCGCTCGATCCGGTAATTCCCGACGAATCGGAATTCCCCTACGCTATACGTACCGTTTCGGAAGTTGTGAGCAGTAACGGCAGTACGTCGCAAGCAAGTATCTGTGGATCTACTTTGGCGCTTATGGACGCAGGCGTTCCAATCAAGGCTCCTGTGGCCGGTATAGCAATGGGGCTTATGAAGTCCGAAGACGGTTCTAAGGTGGCTATTTTGTCCGATATTCAAGGGTTGGAAGACTTCCTTGGCGATATGGACTTCAAGGTAGCGGGTACGAGTAAAGGGATTACGGCTATTCAAATGGATATCAAGATTAAGGGTATCGACGAGAATATTCTTCGCACGGCTTTGGAACAAGCGCGTCAAGGCAGATTGTTTATATTGGAGCAGATGCTTAAAGTGTTGCCTGCTCCCCGTCAAGAGCTTTCCAAATACGCGCCTAAGATTATTTCTTTCAACATCGACCCCGATAAGATAAGAGAAGTCATCGGAAGCGGCGGAAAGGTCATCAATAAGATTATCGACGAAACCGGCGTAAAAATCGATATTACCGACGACGGCGTAGTGTTCATTGCTACCGCGGATCAGGAGATGTCGGATAAAGCCAAGCGAATGGTTCTTGCTATTGCCAAGGATCCCGAAGTGGGCGAAGAATTTACGGGCAAGGTTGTCAGAATTCTCGATTTCGGCGCATTTGTAGAGCTTGCTCCCGGTAAGGATGGAATGATTCACATTTCCAAGCTTGCTAAGGAACGCGTCGAAAAGGTTACCGACGTAGTAAATATAGACGATACTGTAGTGGTCAAAGTAATCAAAATCGACGAAAAGGGAAGAATCGATCTCAAGCTCGTTAAAAAGCTGTAATATTAAGTAAAGTTTTAAGAGTGCAATTACCCTACTTGTTTAGGCGAGTAGGGTAATTTGACTAATAGGTTGCTTTATTTTCGGCTGCGGGTTTTATCTTTAAGGTGTGCAATGGAAAAATACGGTTGTTTAATATCTGGCGTAATATTGTGTTTGTTTACAACGTTAGGCTTGCGTTGGTCTTTGCGCGGAGTTTACGAAGATATCAGACGGTTTCCGTTCAAGTATCAGGTTGCCCTTATGGCTGCAATCGGCGCAATATTCTGCATAATTATAGGCGCATTGTCGATAGTTGATGCCGAAAAGTATTTAAGTGTTTGCCGTGGATTGCTTATCGGCGAAATGTTAATTCAAATTGCGTACAACGTGGCGTTATCGTGTATTCATAGGCGATGCGGGGTGCGGTATTTGACGGAAAGGATATTGGACTTGGGGTTCGATCCGTTTTCCGACCCTATTGTCGTCAGGCGCGAGCTGATGCGCGCGGGCGATAGAGCTTATTCTGTCAACGACGTTGCTAATGCGCTAAACGCTATGAAGAAAAATATTAAGTAACATAATATTGCCGAATTTGTACAATTTGCCTGATTTTCAAAATATAATAGATTGGGTGATGGTATGAATAATAAGGTATTTACGCACGTAGTAGCTAATATCGTTTTATTGGTATTAATAGTGGTTGTAGCTTCGGTGGGCTTTGTGGGAGCTACTACAAACGTTTACAAGAGCAACGATAACTCTCCTATCTACCGTGGAATAGGAGAAAAGAAGGTTTCTCTTATGATAAACGTTTATTGGGGCACTGAATACATTGACGAAATTTTGGCAATATTTGACAAGTACTCGGTTAAAACAACATTCTTTGTCGGCGGATACTGGGTTGCGCAGTATCCCGACATTTTGGGCAAAATTGCTTCGAGCGGTCATGAGATTGGCAATCACGGCTACAATCATAAGGAGCATTCTAAGCTATCGTACGCAGATAATGAGTTGGAAATTAACGCGTGCGGCAAATTGGTATTCGAGTGTATTGGCGTTAATATGACGCTGTTTGCCCCGCCGAGCGGGGATTTCTCGATTGACACGCTTAATGCGGCGCGGAATAACGGCTATAAAACAATAATGTGGTCGCGCGATACAATCGATTGGCGCGACAAAGACAGGGGCACCGTATATAGGCGCGCGACGAAGGATACTTCGAGCGGCGAACTTATACTTATGCATCCGACAAAACATACTTCCGAAGCGATGGAAGACATAGTCAAGTATTATCTCGATAATGGTTTTACCATCGTTCCCGTAAGTACTAATATAGGTGAAATATGGACTTCTACAAACAATACCCAAGCGGATTGAGATTGGTTGCCAAGAATTTAGATGGCTTTTATACCGTTTGCGTAGGCGTTTTCGTGGACGTGGGGTGCGTCAAAGAAAACGCCGAAAACAACGGATATTCGCACTTTATCGAGCATTTATTATTCAAAGGTACTAAGAAGCGTACGGCGCTCGGCATATCGGAGGAAATAGACGATATAGGAGCTAATATTAACGCTTACACTGCTAAGGATAATACTTGCTTTTATACTAAAAGCGCGGCGGACGATATGGAAAAGTGTTTGGACGTGTTGTCCGATATGTACTTCAATGCCGTCTTTCCCGAACAGGAATTCGAACGTGAAAAAGGCGTAGTGCTGGAAGAGATAAAAATGTGCGAAGATACTCCCGACGACGTCTGTCAGGATTTGGCCGCGAAAGCGCTGTTCCACAAGCAGACTTTGGGACAAACTATTCTCGGAACTCCACATAATATCAAATACTCTGACAGGCATAGTATATTAGAATTCAAAGAAAAACATTATGTCCCGTCTTCAACCGTTATTTCCGTCTGCGGTAAATTCGATTTTGACAAGTTGGACAAGCTTATCGAGCGTTATTTCGAATGTAACTGCCGCAAGGACGCCGCTCCGACAGAAACTGAGCCGCCCGTTCGATACTGCTCCGAGTTTTACCATTCGTTTAAGCAAATAGAACAATCGCATTTGCAAATGGCATGGGGCGGGTTCGGCTTCGGTTCGGACAAACGTTACGCAAACAATATCTTGGCATCGGTTGTAGGCGGCGGAATGACCAGCAGACTGTATCAAAAAATTCGCGAGCAGCATGGATTGGCATATACGGTATACGCATACCCTTCCTATTATTCGCAGGGCGGCACGTTTGAAATTTACGCAGGACTAAGCGCCGAAAACATTGACAAAACTTGCGGAATTGTGTCGGACGAGTTGAACGAATTGCTGCAGGACGGAATTACCGACAAAGAATTGGCGCGTGCGTCCGTTCAGGCAGTCAATTCACTGTACATGAACGTTGAGAGTTCTATGACTTTAATGCGCTTATACGGCAGATCCGTTTTGAAGTTTAACGAAGTTTTCAATATCGACAAAGAGATACAAGCGTACAAGTCGGTATCGGTCGATGACGTAAATGCCGTTGCCCGTCAAGTTTTTTCCGCCGCGCACGCTTCGTCATATGTAGGTGCTGAAACCGATGCGTACAAATCGGTTTCTAAAATCAAAATCGGGTAAGATAATCAGTGTATATTCGGGCGGTAGCGTATACTCGCCCGAATATGTTTATAGCATTTTTCCTAATGTAAATATTTAAGATCAAATTGTAATTGTTATGTTAGTTTGGCTGCATTGCTGTTAGTTCGTATGGCAGTACGAGTTGTTCGGTGACAGCATTTTCGTGCGGCTGCATTCATATAATAACGTTTTTAATAATAAATAAAATATAAAATTTTTCTTTAATTCTTTGATTTTGAATTGTTGATTATTTTACCGTCATATTGTATAATACTTGTACGGGTTTTTACGCCCGCACCTTGATAAAAGTTACGCGCGGCTGTGCGCAGTTCGCGCCGAAACAACGCGTCGCAGTGTTTTTTTTGATATACTTCGTTGCGTTATACGGGAGGTTAGTTTTGAAATCCGAAAAAGTCGGCTTAGGCAAAAAAATTGCTTGCATAATAGGTATAAGCTTATCCGCTATTCTCATTGTCGTTGCGTTTAGCGGAAGATATTTCAATTCCGGGTTTAAGGACTTCGCCAATTTCTTCCTCGGAAGTTTCGGAATGTCCTTTTACGGCTTGATGGCTGCCGTAATAGTTACCTGTTCATTTGTTTTAGCGGGCAAAAGCGTAAAAATCCCCGTAAAATACGCTGTTCACTTCGCGTTAATGTTTGTTGCTATAGTGTTGTTCGTTCATACTCTTACCACAACGTATTTACCGCAGGATTTTTCTCGGCATATCGGTTTGATTTATCATTACTACGACGGACAGATGGGCGTGCCCACTTTCGGCGGCGTAGTATTCGGAATTATCGCTTACGCGTTAAAGCGCGCAATAACTATTTACGGCGCAATGGTTCTTATCGTGGGACTTCTCGGATGGACCGTTTATGTGTGTGCGGACTTTTTCTATAAGTATTTCACCGGTAAGCTCAGTTTAACCGCGAAGTCGGTCGAACAGGATATTGAGCCGTCCGTCAAGACTACCGAAATTGCCGAAACGCCGTCCGATACATCCTACGACGCCCGTCAAAAGGCTTATCAGATTCTTTTCGAGCAACAGGAAAAATCCATATATCCCGAATCGGTGGTTTCCAACCGTACGGAAGAACACTTCGACGTAGCGGAGCAATCTCGGATAACGTCGGACTCGGCAAAAACAGTCGATCGCGCCGAAGCGGAAAACATATTGTTCGGCGAAGGCGAGCCGCGTAAAACAAACCGCGGCGAAAACTCGTTTTTCGCTCCCGAAAAACAGGACGACGAATTTATAGTACGCGGATATTATCAATCGAGCGTCGATATGGAGTCGTCTAAATCGGCTCAGGACGACGTTTCATCCGATTGGAAGATAGTAACGCCAAAACAAACCGAGCCGCAAAGGTCCGAGCCAAAGCCGCCTGTTATAAAGGATGACCTTTCGCGCATAGTTGCCGAACCGCCCGTGGTTTCTCGGTCTTCTAAAAGCGTCGATGTCGACGTTACAGACGTTATTGTCGAAGACGAACCTCAACCTGTCAAACGTCGGTCCGAGTATGAAGCAACGCCTAAAATCGAAGAAGTTTTTGTGGAATCCGCGGTTGAAGAAGTTTCTCGGGAGCCTGTTCGCGACGAAGAACCTATCGCTCCGCCCATTGTAAAAACGTCTCCGACACCTACGCCTTCTGCGCGTGATTCTAAAAAGCAGGACGACGAACTAATAGCCGTTATGCGCGAAGATCCCGTAGACGGCGGTATGCAATTGGGTCTGGACTTTACTACTAAGGAAGAAATGGAAAAAGTCCACAAGTATTTGCCTTATAACAAGCCGCCATTCGAGCTGTTGAACGACGTTACTATTACGGAAGACTACGAGTCGGGCGATCGTAAACACACAGCCGACGCAATCGTAAACAAATTGTCGGTATTCGGTATAAAGGTGGAAAACGTAGATATTATCGTAGGTCCGTCAGTTACAAGATATACTTTTAGGGTACTTTCGCAAAAAACGCGTATGGGCGATTTCCGCCAGTATGCCGACGATATCAAGGCGTGCGTAGAAGCACAGGAAGATATCCGTATCGAAGCGCCTATTCACGGAACGGGGTTAGTCGGTATAGAAGTAGCAAATAAAAAGAAAACGCCCGTAGTTCTCCGCGGACTGTTGGACAGTGATGAATTTGCAAAAGGCAAGGGAAATTTGGTATTTGCCATCGGTCGCGAAATAACCGGTAAAGTAATCGTTGCGGACCTTGCTGATATGCCGCACCTGCTTATAGCGGGAACAACAGGCTCGGGAAAGAGCGTATGTTTGAACTGCTTAATTGTCAGTTTCATATATAAGTACGGTCCCGAGTACGTTCGTTTCTTGATGGTTGACCCCAAATTCGTCGAGCTGTCGCGCTATAACGGAATTCCGCATATGCTGACCGCCGAAGCAATAACCAACGTTCAGGACGCGCTTGCCGGTATGGATTACCTAATCGCCGAGATGGAATCTCGTTATCAGTTGTTCCGTCAGTCGGCAGTGGGTAATATTTCGGAATACAATAGCCGTATAAACCCCAAAATAACGCAAAAATTACCTTACTTGGTGTTCGTAGTAGACGAATTGGCAGACCTTATGTCCGTCAGTAAAAAGGCTTTCGAACAAAAGCTTATGCGTTTGGCGCAGAAGTCGAGAGCAGCCGGTATTCATATCGTACTTGCTACTCAACGTCCGAGCGTCGATGTAATTACCGGCACAATCAAGGCCAATTTGCCCTGCCGTATGGCGTTAAAGGTCGCTTCTCAAGCGGACAGCTCTACAATACTTAACGGCGGCGGCGCTGAAAAACTGCTTGGCAAGGGCGATATGCTGTTCTTGGGGTCGGGAGCTTCGGATACTTTGCGCGTTCAGGGCGCGTATATTTCCAACGATGAAATTCGCGCGTTGAAGGATTATACGATTGCGTCTAACGAAATTTTTTACGATCAAAAAGTCACCGATGCTATTTTCGTATCCAATAAACCGGAAGATTCGGAAGAAACTCACGAAACCGCCGAGCCGGCAAGTAAGGAAGCTCAGCTTGACCCGTACTGCAAAAAGGCGTTGCGTTTTTGGCTGGAAAAACAGGGCGGCAGAGCGTCCATCGCTTCAATTCAGCGTAACTTGGGCATAGGTTTCAATCGCGCGGGTAGAATTATGGATTCGATGCAAAAGCTTAAATATGTAGAAGAACTGTCTCCGAGCGATCCAAGCTCTAAGCCTTTAAGAGTGTTGGTATCGTTGGACGATTTAGACGAATTGTTCCCCGATATGCAGGATTAGTTAAATTATGAAAACAAAAGTTGGAGTCGTATCTCTCGGTTGCGATAAAAACCGTGTCGATACGGAAGTAATGCTGGCAAATTTGGCGGCGGGCGGTTACGAAATCACTTCTTCTCCGCAGGATGCCGACGTAATAATAGTAAATACGTGCGCTTTTTTGGAATCCGCCCGCAAGGAAGCGATAGAAACGTCGCTCGAAATGGCGGGGTACAAAAAGCGCGGCAAATGCCGAAAGGTTATAATAACGGGCTGTCTCGGGCAGAAATTCGGCGAAGAAGTTTTCAATGAGCTTAAAGAAGTCGATGCCGTCGTAGGTACCGACAGGTACGATGAAATATGCGATATTGTTGCCGATACATTAAACGGCGAACGTAAGCTTGTAAATAAATGTTCCGACGCTATAACTTTCGGTTCGCGTATTCTTACAACGGCTTCGCATGTTGCTTATCTCAAAATAGCCGACGGCTGCGATAATTACTGTACTTATTGTCTTATACCCTTTATTCGCGGACGCTATCGTTCCGTACCGATGGAAAAGGTAGCCGCGCAGGCGGCAGAGTTGGCGGCGCAAGGCGTTAAGGAACTGATATTGGTAGCCCAAGATACAACGCGTTACGGCAAGGACTTATACGGCGAATATAAAATAGTCCAGTTGCTGCGGAGTTTGTCTGAGATTGACGGTATAGAATGGCTGAGATTGCTATATTGCTATCCGGAATTATTGTCGGACGAGTTGCAGGCGGAAATCGCCAACAATCCCAAAATAGTCAAATACGTCGACATCCCGTTACAGCACGTCAACGACGAAATATTGCGTAAAATGAATCGCCGCTCTGACAGTCAGTCGATAATAACGTTGTTCGATAAGCTGTCTAATCTCGGCATCGCCGTTCGCTCTACGTTTATATGCGGTTTTCCTTACGAAACCAAGGAAACGGTAAAACAGCTTCAAGAATTTTTGATTAAATACAGGTTGCGTAACGTAGGCTTTTTCGCATACTCGCGCGAAGACGGAACCGCAGCGGCAAAGTTCGAACGTCAAGTTCCCGAGCGCACGAAGCAAAGCTATGTAAATAAACTGTACAAGACTCAATACAAAATTGCTACCGAAATTAACAAGTCGGACGTGGGTAAAGTTTATAGGTGTATTGTGGACGAGCAGCCCGATTTTGGTGCGGGCAAATATTACTATGTGGGCAGAACGTATTTTATGTCGCCCGATATCGACGGAAAGGTTTATATCGTTACGTCGGACGAATTGACCGTAGGACATTTTTACGACGTAAAAATTACTGATTATGCCGATTACGATTTAATTGGAGAAGTTGTAAGATGAATATTCCCAATAGACTGTCTTTATCCCGAATATGTATGATTCCGCTGTTTATTGTGGCGTATTTTCTTCCGTTCGAGTGGGGCGCGTACGTTGCTATAGGTATATTCGTCCTATGTTGTTTTACCGATTTTTTGGACGGGTACATAGCTCGGAAATACAAAATGGTTACCGATTTGGGCAAGTTGCTCGACCCGATTGCGGACAAAATATTAGTGTGCGCGGCATTGTTTTGCGTTGTTGCTACCAATCCGCTGCAATACTTTGCAAACAGCTTGTTCGTAATGCCCGAAAACTTCACGGCTATGTTCGGAATGATTTTGCTGACGGTTGGTTCGATACTGATTTTGGCCCGTGAATTGCTTATTAGCGCAGTACGCATGATTGCCGCAAGCAAGGGCGTGGTGGTACAGGCGAATATATTCGGAAAAATCAAAACCGTAACGCAGGATATCTGTCTGCCGCTGCTGATATTGCTAAACGCCAATTCGCAGTCGTACTCGAATGTATCCCAAAACGCTTTAATACAAGCTGTCCCCGAACCGTCGATTGTAGCTCGTATGAAGTTTTTCGATGTAATATGGCTTATCGGCGTTACGATTTTCGCCGTAGCGGTCGTTATGACGATTATTTCCGGCGTAATTTATTTGGTACAAAATAAAAAGGTTTTCGAAGACAAATGATTAAAATTTTGGCGCAGGATTACAGTCAAGCTGTCGCGTATTTACGCGAAAAGTTCGATTCGGAGCTTGTAAAATACGACTTGACTGTAACTAATAACAAACATACCGTCGGCAAGTTTTTGCGCGACGCGGTATCAAGCGGCAGTCGGTCGGTAATTATGGTGGGAAACGTGGGCGAAAGCAGCTCTGTTTTTGCCGAAACTTTTAACTTGTCGATGTTTTACGACAAGTTTGCCGAACGCAATATACTTCAATATTGCAAGTTGGCGAAAGCCGACGTGCCGCCGCAGCATGTTATGGACAAGCTGTGTTTGGCTCCTGAGACCTTTAATCATTACGCTTCGGCATACGGCTGTCAATGCGCCTGTTATGGCGAGTACAACAAGTGTCAGGTTTTTTTTGTGCCGGACGATTACAACGAATGTGCATTGGTTTACGACAATTATATATATAAAAGTTTATTTCGCGAGAACTTAGGACTTGCCAAGTACGTATTCAAGGTTTTCGGTCTGTCCGCAAAAGACGTTAATTCCCGTTTGTCCGCATTACCGCGAACTGTTTCACGCAAGTGTGAAACATTAAATCTCGACAGTAAAATAATATTGACTTTCCAGCCGAAATGCAGTAAAGTTTATATCAAAGACGCAGTTGCCAAATTAAGAGAAGCTTTCGGCGAATATCTTTATGCTACGGCAGATCAGACGTTGGCGCAAACGGCAGTCGATCTGTTTCGCAGTATGGGCAAAACGCTGTCCGTTGCGGAATCGGTTACTGGCGGGCTGATATCTTCGTCTATAGTGGACGTGGCCGGCGCGTCTTCGGTTTTGTACGAAGGCGTAGTCGTTTATACAATTGCGAGCAAATGCAGCCGATTGGGAATAAACCCTCACTTTATCGACGAATACGGGGTTGTGTCTCGACAGGTCGCCCAGGCTATGGCCACGGGACTTAGAAGAAACGGCAGCGACGTTGCCGTTTCTGTAACGGGTATAGCGGGACCCGCGTCGGAAGACGGACTTCCTATAGGTTTGTGTTTTATCGGAGTCGCTACGGAAAAGTCGGTAACCGTCTACAAAAACGTGTTTGCCGGCGACCGCAATTCCATTCGTTCTCAAGCTGCAAGTACCGCGCTGTATTTGGCGTGTAAAACTTTAACGAAATAATTTGTCCAAAGATAACAATAAGGAGAAAACAACAATGACAGACGACAAAAAACGCGCATTAGAGCAAACGATTTTGCAAATCGAGAAGGAATTCGGCAAGGGCTCGATAATGAAGTTAGGCAGCTATGCCGCGGCAAGGAATATAGAAGCAATCCCGACGGGCTGCTTGCCATTGGATATGGCTTTGGGAATCGGCGGCTTGCCGCGCGGACGTATTATAGAAATTTACGGACCGGAAGCTTCGGGTAAAACCACGGTCACGTTGCACGTTATAGCGCAGGTGCAGAAAATGGGCGGAACGGCTGCGTTTATCGATGCGGAACAGGCTCTCGATCCCGTGTATGCAAAGAATCTCGGTATCAATTTGGACGAGCTGTATATTTCACAGCCGGATAGCGGCGAGCAGGCGTTGGATATTTTGGATTACTTGGTACGCAGCAATGCGGTCGATCTTATAGTAGTGGACTCCGTAGCGGCGTTGACTCCGCGTTCCGAATTGGAAGGCGATATGGGCGATAGCCATATGGGCGTTCAAGCTCGGCTTATGTCGCAATGCTTACGCAAGATAATTGCCGTAGGAAACAAATCCAACACTTGTATTATATTTATCAATCAACTGCGCGACAAAATCGGCGTTATGTTCGGCAATCCCGAAACTACCACAGGCGGTAAAGCTCTCAAATTCTATTCCAGCGTGCGTTTGGATGTAAGGAAGGTAGATCAAATCAAGGACGGTTCGGAAATAATCGGTAGTAAAACGCGCGTCAAGGTTGTAAAGAATAAGATGGCTCCTCCGTTCAAAACGGCGGAATTCGAGATTATTTTCGGAAAGGGAATATCAAATTCCGGCTGTATTCTCGATATGGCAGTGAGCTACGGATATATCGAAAAGAGCGGTTCTTGGTTCAGTTATAACGGTGAAAAAATCGGTCAAGGGCGTGAAAACGCCAAAATGTACTTGGAAAACCATACCGAGCTTATGGATATGTTGTCCGACAAGATAAAGGAAAAGCTGAAACCCGCCGAAGAAGAACAAGCGGAAGAATAATTCCGATTCTATATCAACGCGCCTGATAATAACGTCTGGCGCGTTTGTATTTCTAAGTTATCCGCGGCAATTGTAAGTACTGTTATGGTATATATAAAATATTTATATTTAGATAATTTCTTTTTTTTATATTGACATATCGGTAAAAAGTTAGTAAAATATAAGTCAGTGAAATTTTATTTCATATAAACTTTTTAAGGGGGATAATTAAATGCTTAACGCATTATTGTTCTTCCTTGCCGATAGTACCCCTTCTTGGGTTCATATTCTAATTCCGATTATCGTAGGAGTTCTCTGCCTTGCAGGCGGCGGCGCGATAGGCGTTTTAGTTTATAGACATAACAGAAATAAAAAAGTTGGCTCAGCGCAGGAACAGGCAAATTCCATTATAGATTTTGCCAAGGACGAAGCGAAAACTCTTAAAAAAGAAGCGATACAAGAAGCAAGAGAAGAAGCTCAAAAAATCAAAAACGAACAAGAAAGGCAATTCCGCGAACGCAACGGCGAGCTTTCCAAGCAGGAAAACCGCATGAATCAAAAGGAAGAAGCGCTCGACAAAAAGGAAGAATTGCTGCTGCACAAGTTAGATCGAATAGACGTTCAGCAAAAGGAACTTATCGGTCAGCAAAACGAGTTAACCAAGCGTAAGCAGGAGTTAGACAAGTCGGAACAGAAGATTCAAGCCGAATTAGAGCGCGTAGCCGGACTTTCACGTGAAGAAGCAAAACAGACGCTTGTTGACGAAATGGTGGCGGACGCGCGCAAGGAAGCGGCGTCGTTAGTACGCAAAATCGAAAACGAAGCCAAGGCAAGCGGAGAACAGAAAGCTCGCGAAATCATTTCCACGGCGATACAGCGCTGCGCAAGCGATCAAGTAAGCGAAACGACTGTTACCACCGTACCGCTTCCCAACGACGAAATGAAGGGTCGCCTTATCGGACGCGAAGGCCGCAATATCCGCGCGCTCGAGAACGCAACGGGCGTAGAGCTTATAATAGACGATACTCCCGAAGTCGTAATCTTATCCGGGTTCGACCCCGTAAGACGTCAAATCGCCCGTATTACCATCGAAAAGCTTCTCGCCGACGGACGTATTCACCCTGCCCGCATAGAGGAAATGGTGGAAAAGGTCAAGCGCGATATGGACGTTACAATCAAGGACGAAGGCGAAGGCGCGTCCTTCGATACGGGAGTATTCGGCTTGCATCCCGAGCTTATCAAGCTTTTGGGACGTTTGAAGTTCCGTACAAGCTACGGGCAGAACGTTCTCAAGCATTCGGTCGAAGTGAGCTATATTGCTGGTATTATGGCTTCGGAATTGGGGCTTGACGTAGCTCTTGCCAAGCGCGGAGCGCTGCTTCATGACATCGGCAAGGCGGTAGACCAAGAAATCGAAGGCACGCATATGCAGATAGGCGCGGACCTTGCCAAGAAATATAAGGAAAGCAAGGAAGTCGTAAACTGCATTGCGTCCCATCACGGCGACGTGGAGCCGATGACGGTGGAAGCGGTAATAGTAGCCGCGGCGGATGCCGTAAGCGGCGCAAGACCGGGCGCCAGACGTGAATCTTTGGAAAATTACGTAAAGCGTTTGGAAAAGCTCGAAGAGATTGCCAATTCCTTTGCGGGCGTGCAAAAGTCTTACGCCGTGCAGGCGGGACGCGAAATCCGTATCATAGTCAAACCGGAAGAAGTCAACGACGAAACTACCGTATTGCTTGCTAACGATATTGCGCGCAAGATCGAAAGCGAATTAGAATATCCGGGACAAATAAAGGTTAACGTAATACGTGAAACGCGCAGCGTAGATTTTGCAAAATAGTAAATTTTTATTAAAACAGAAATATCTCTTTGCATCACGGCATAGAGATATTTTTTAATGCTTCTTCCTTATTTTGATAAACCGACACTCCGTCTTCGTTTTCGTACCAACCTAAATATTCGTAGGGGTTGTTTTCCAAATCGTTCGGAATAGCTATTGTTGCGTCGGGATTCATGCAATATACTTGTTTTTGTGTTATGACGCATCCGTTTTCGCTTTTTATTCGGTATCTTACGGCATTGTTTTGATTGTATACGTATTCTACGTCGTCGTATTTCGACGTTTCACGCGCGTGCTTAACGGCAAAGTTGAATAAAAGCTTGCTGTTTTTTTGTCTGCTTATGTCGTCGTCTGCTTTTACGGATTTTGCAAAACTGACAAAAGTAAGATATGCGATTATATAAATATTTTTTGCTATTTCCGCAATAACAACTTTGAATTTCTTGCGGTTAACAGACAATGAGTAAAGCTTGGCTCCTTTAATGTATTTATACGGAAAGTTTTTTTGAATAATCATATAAATTTATATTTATTTCTTTTATAAATTTGCGGTTGCCGTCGCTAAGTATATCTGTTCCGCCTATAAAATACCGATCGCAAAACCATATTTCGTTATAATGAGCTCTTTTATACACCGGAGATCTCCTTTGCATAATGCAAGTAATAAATGTTGTAGATTATATAATTTTTCTTATGCAAATCGTTGCAAGTAATTGACATTATAAGCCGCTTACATTATAATATTAAGGCAATGGTTTTGCAAGCGTACAACGTAATATTGTATATTTAGGGGAGTGGCTCAACGGTAGAGCAGCGGTCTCCAAAACCGCCGGTTGCGTGTTCGAATCGCGTCTCCCCTGCCAACAGGGCAAAAACGACCTAAACTACGTTTTTTGCCCTGTTTTTATTTGCTTTTGCTGAATTGATAGCATATTTTAACTACTTATGCCTCTGAATACAGCGTAGTATTATCGAAAATGTTAACAAAGTTAGGTGATTTGTGAAAAAAGTGATTATTTATACCGACGGCGCGTGTTCGGGCAACCCGGGCATAGGCGGTTGGGGAGCCGTGCTTTTATACAACGGCGTAAAAAAGGAGATAAGCGGATACGACAAGGCAACGACGAATAACCGTATGGAATTATTTGCCGTTATTCAGGCGTTAAGATGTCTTAATCAACGTTGCAAATGCGAGATATACAGTGATTCGCAGTATATAGTCGACGCTTTCAATAAAGATTGGCTGACCTCTTGGCAAAGCAATAATTGGAAAACATCATCTAAGCGCGAAGTTAAAAACGTCGATTTGTGGCGCGCGCTGATGTACGAAGTAAACAAGCACAGCGTAACCTTTATAAAAGTAAAGGGGCATGCCGACGTAGAATTGAACGAACGCTGCGACGAACTGGCGCGCGGCGAAGTTGAGCGGTATCAAAAAATTATGCGGAATAATACCGAAAACGGCTAACATTGCATTTCAAAGGAGAAATAGTATATATGGTGCGACTAAAAGAATTGGAATCGACAGACGAACAGGCGTTTACTGCGTTCGAGCGTCGTTACAAGGCTGAATGCGGAAGCGAGAAAATTCCTTCCGGACTTAACAGCCGCAATTTGACGTTCGCGGAATTTTGGCGGGAAGTCAACGCAATGGGCAGGCAGGAGACGTGTCCGCAAGGTTTCGTGCCGGCTAAGTATTTTTTGATTATTGATAATGAGCGAATTGTCGGCGCAATAAATTTGCGTTATAAGGACAACGACGCGATTTTAACCTGCGCGGGGCATATAGGTTACGGCATTGCGCCGTGGGAGCGCGGAAAGGGATACGCAACCGAAGGTTTGCGGCTGTGCTTATTAAAAGCTTGGCATATGGGAATGGACAAGGTGCTGTTGACTACCGATTTGGACAATTATGCTTCGCAGCGGGTTATTTCCAAGAACGGCGGTGTATACGAGCGCGATATTGCGGATAAAAAACTGTTTTGGTTTGACACTAACGCGGATGTTTTACGCGAATACAGCGCGATGGCGGCAGTATTCTGCGGCGATAATCTCCTTCTTGCTACGGTAGAGAATATATACGGCAACAGCGTGTTGTCTCTGCCCAAAGGGCATATAGAGCCGGGCGAAACGCCAGCGCAGGCGGCTGTTCGTGAATGTCGTGAAGAAACCGGCGTAACCGTATCGGAATGCGAGGCTATTTCCGCGGCTACTCCTTTCGAAACGCGTTTTATGGACCATAAGGGAAGGAAGATTTGTAAAACGATAACGCCGGTTATATTTCAAATACCTGATCTCCGCGCGGTTTGTCCGAGTGAAGAACGAATTGAAAAGGTAAGCTACATGTCTATCGATAGTTTTTTGCGTGAGTGCACGTACGATAATGTTAAATCGGTTGTGGACCAAGCCGTTAGGCTTTTGCAAAGATAGTATTGCAAATTCATTGTTTTCGATATAATTAAGTAATTAACCGAGTGTTCTCGGCTTTAATTGCGTCGTATCACGCATAAAAGTTTTTATTTTATGTAAGCTTTATTCGTGTGCGATATAATTGAAAAGAAACGGTGCAATCGCATTAAGCTTATAAATACCCAAAATTTATTAATTATGCAAAAAGCGGCTTAAAATTCGGTAATTTTAAGCCGCTTTTTTATAATATTTGTTATAGAAAACACTTAACTTAACACTCTGTTATGCATCAAGATTTTTTAATATCTTTTATAAAACAAATTGTAAACCAATATTGAAATCGGTAGCAGCAGCGCTATTCCCAGAGGTATCAGTATTTGTTGAGCTACGGCTACAAAGTTGGAAAATTCCGTATTTGCTATGGCGCTGAAACCGACGGCCGCAAGCACTATAATCGCGCCTATAACGGCGGCAGTTATAATTGCGACCTTGAAGTTAAACGCGGGCTTATCTCGTCTTGTAGGGTCGATAATGGCGTTTATAGAGAAGCCGATTGGTATAATAATCAATGCTCCCGCGGTTATTATAAACGGAGACCAATTTTTAACGGAAATAGACGTTAACGCTAATATTCCGTAATAAATAAAAGCCACGGCGTATGCAATCCAAGCTGTTTGGCACAACACTTTTGACAGCGGTATGAGCATTTTGGACTTGTAAACCGCCGTCGCGTGATTGTAAATGCGTATGCGTATTCCTTCTTTTGCAAGGCTGTCGGCAACATCTTCCAAACCCAACGGCTGTTCGTTGTAGTAGGCGGAGCGGTGCGCGTCATTTTGCGATGTTTCCCGCATTTCTTCTAACTGGTCGCCTAATACGCCCATTAAAACGTGCTGGTAGTTTTCGCCTTCCTGTTGTTCTGACGGTTCGCGTTCGGATACTTCTTTTGCGCGTTCTTCGAAATTTTGTAAAAATACGTCGGCGTTATCCTGATTTACTTCGAATCTGGCGCGCGCTTGTTCATATTCTTCCAATGATATCTGACGCGTTTCTGCGGCGGCATTGTGTTCAGCTTCCGCGGCGGTGAAAGCGGTGGCGGTTGTCTCGATTTCTTCGCTTTGAGTTGAAACTGTGGAATCCTGCTTTTGTTGTTCGGACTGTAGTTGTTCTTCGTTGGAAGCCGCGTCTTCGTTTTGCTGTTCCATAAGCTCGCTCAAACGTCTCGCTATTTCGTCCTGCTCGTCTATTGCGGACTTGAACGCGCTTTTGCGTTCTTTTTTGGGAGATCTCCGACCGAACAGCGGAGTGGCTTCCTCCTGTTTTATTTCCGTGCCTTCGGCAGTGCCGTCAACCAAGTCGCTCAAAACCGAGCGCTGATATTGCCATTCGGAAATAAACTGCTCGCAATTGGATTTGCCCGTTTTTGTAAGCTTGTAATACCGTCTGCGCCCGCCATTGGAGTTTTCGCCCCAATAGGATACGATGAGATCGTCTTCTTCTAATCGTTTCAAGTAGGAGTAGAGCGTGGGCTGCTTAATTTCGTACTTATTAGAAGTGCGTTCTTTTATTTCTTTCGCTATTTCGTAGCCGTATTTGTCATTGTTGTACAGCGAACACAGTATAATCGTTTCGATGTTTCCTTTCAAAAAGGTGAAATCTCCGCTCATAGCAAATAGCTTGCCTCCTTTGCGATAATTGTAGAATATTGGCGCAGTTTTGTCAATAATTTATAATACTATTACTGACATAGTAGACAATAAAGGTTTTAATCGACAGTATATCGGTTATATTAGCATATATAGACAGTTATTTGCAATCCTCTTTGGTTTATAATTGTCTTTATGAAGGTTGTGGTCACGCGTACGTTGAAAAACGTAGTAAAAATTAAATACGATAACGGAATGCTCAATGTCGTAGCGAATTGTTTTGTAACGCGCAAGCGCTTGCGCAAAATTATAGAAGAAAACTCCGCCTGGATAAATGCCAAGAAAGAAAAAGACGATTCCAAGCAAGCGGAAAAGATTCAAACGCAAGCGCCTTGTGAACCGTTAAATAAAGCGCATAACTTGGCGCGTCGGACGGAAAGAGAAATAGACAGCCAAGTTATTAAAGAAATTTTTGCGGGTAAAAAAACCGTAATAATGGGGGACGTTGTGAACGTAGTAAAAAGTATGTCCAACAAAACCTATTTGGAAGGTTCGTCGCTGTATATAAGTGAAAAGTCCTTTGCCGACAGGGAATCGCGCGTCAAAGCAATTAAAGCGTTTCTGCGCAAAATGGCGGGCTTATACGTTGCATGCGAAGTATCCTCCTTCGGGTCGAGCGCGTCGCTGTGTCCGTCGAAAATCGAGTTCAAGGACGTTTCCGACGGTTGGGTTAAGTGTTCGCTTGCTACGCAGCGGATTCTCTGCGTGGATTATAGAATTACGCAGCTGCCGTTAAATCTGCGCACTTATTTGATAGCGCACGCATTCGCGCATTTTTATATTCCCACTCACGACGAAAACTTTTGGAATTATATTTCCAATCTTTTGCCGCGTTACGAAGATTACCGCAAACAGCTTGACGAGTACGACTTTTTGAAGGATATTTAGAGCTATTTTGCGGAACGGCTATGGGGGGGGGCGCTTTTGGCAGCGTATACTATGTATGAGCAATCTTGACTTATGTAGTTTGTCTGTTCTTAATGGTTGCTGTGCTAAAAAAAAGTAAGTTGTGCCGTTGCCGTTCAACTTACGTTTTTATTTTGTTAATTAGATTTTAAGCAACGTCGGGCGGAGACGGTTTTGTTGCATTCGGTATGCTGTGTTCGGGGAAGCTCTCTCGGTTGTGATAGAAAAACAATCTGACGAGATTATCGGTGTCTCTGTAATACATTCTTCCCAATTTGTCGGAGTAAAAGCTTTTATTGCGTTCGTCGACCGTAACAAAAAAGCTTATTGCGTATGTTTGCGTGTTGTCGGGCGATACTATGTACAGCCGAAAATAATCCGATTGCGCGTCGTATTCTAATAGCTGCTCCAATGGTTCGCCTAATTCCTGCAAATTCGCCCCGATATGCAGATTAAACACTAAATCGTCTTTAATTATAATGTTTTCTCCTAACTCGTGTTTTATTGCCGTTTCGAACTCACTTTGAGTATTTACCGCCATGTCGAAGGTCGCCAGCCCGCCGTCTAACGTTCCATTATCGAAGCCTTTGTACAGCATAATCTTAAACAAGCGGCCGGGACCCGTAGGAGAGACGTATCCGCTCAAGGCGGTAACGGCACAGCCTTTGTAAGTGTCGGGAATATTAACGTCAAGATGGCTCAAATCGCCGTCCCATTCGTATTCTGCAAGTACGGCGGTCCTTTTCTTCTCGCAGTATATATCTTGAATCCGTCGGCGCGTTCGTATTCGTAGCTATCGCATCCCGCAAAAATCGTAAGCGCTGCAGTTAGCAAAAGTATCAATAAAATACCGCAAGAATAAAACTTCTTCACTGTACCCTCCATGAACGAAATGTCCGAGTTGCGATATAGATTTTTTATAGTAATGGTTTATAAAATCAAGACAATAAAATAAATGAGTAGGGCGGCTGTTAAAATTTTTTGATGCAGCCTATTACTTTGCCCAATATTACGGGATCGTCTTGATAAGGTATAACAATGTCGTCCATTTCGTCGTTTTCGGGATGCAGTACAAGCGACGGCGTGGTAGAGTGCAGACGTTTTATCGTCGCTTTATCTTGCCAAAAAACGACGACTATCTCCCCGATTTCGGCGGAGCTTTGCGAGTGAACTATAACCGTATCTCCGTTGGCGATGCCCGCATTTATCATGCTGGAGCCTTCTACGCGCAGCATAAACAGGTCATCGCCCGCAAACATCTCCTGCGGAATAGGAAATTCGCCTTCGATATTCTCTACTGCCAGTATGCCGGTACCTGCGCTTACGTTGCCTATTAACGGAATGTAATTGCTTTTTGCTCTCGGCTTGTTAAGCGTCACGGCGCGTTTTTTGTTGGCGTCTTGGCTTATCAGCCCCGAAGCGCGCATTTTTTCGAGATAGTAGTGTACGGTGGAGGTTGACTTGATGTCGAACCTTTCGCCTATCTCTCTTACCGACGGAGAATAGCTGTTTTCGTCGATAAACCTTTGAATATATTCGTACATTTCTTCCAGTCTTTTGTCGCCCTTTTTCATACCGTTATTATAGCACGTTTGTTCGCAAATTGCAACAGGTAATCAAAATTTTGTTCTAAAATAGCGGGCATTCATGCGTTTATTATTTCTAAATTTGCCGTTTTGTAGCATACTATTACACTAATAGTAATTATAATACAGTAAAATTTATTTTATATTATAATATAGTCTATGAACAAATTAACATATTTCTTATCGACGGTTGCTGTTATAGTCGCGTTCTTATCGTCGTATTTCGTTTTGCATTTGGCTGAAAATTTATTTAGACGAGCCAAAAGTTTCGCAGCTTCGCCGAGATTTACTTGTAATTTGATTGTAGTGTATTGCATGCGGACATATTCTTTTATTTTGTATAGTAGCAAATCCAAATTTTTACCCGTAAGCGCCGATACGAAAAGCGTAGACGTGTCGGAGGTCAAAGTATCAGACAGATTCTCGTCACCGCTAAGCCGATCGCATTTGTTGTATACTCGTAGTATAGGAGCGTTTACGCCCAATTCGTCTAAAGTCTGTTCCGTAACACGTATATGGTTGACCACGTTTTCATCCGACGCGTCGCACACGTTTATAATCAAATCTGCGCGCGTAGCTTCTTCGAGAGTTGACTTAAATGCGTTCAACAGCGCGTGAGGCAATTCGTTGATAAAGCCTACGGTATCGCACAGCAAAACGCTAACGCCGTTATCTAACGTCAGCTTTCTGACCGTAGTATCGAGTGTGGCAAATAACTTGTCGTCTGCATAAATTTCCGATTGCGTCAATCTGTTAAACAACGTAGATTTTCCTGCATTGGTGTATCCGACTAACGCCACGGTAAAAGCGTCGTTTGTTTCGCGCTTTTTACGCGTTAAATCGCGGTGCTTTTCTATTTCCGCAAGCTCTTGCCGCAAGCGGTACATTTTGTTACGCGCGGCGCGTTTGTTTGTTTCTAATTTGGTTTCGCCCGGTCCGCGCGTGCCTATTCCCGCTCCCTGCCGCGAAAAGTCGCCTTCCGGCTTTGTCGCCAAGTTGTACGATAGCTGCGCAAGCTCAACCTGTTTTTTGCCTTCGGCGGAGGTGGCGCGCAGCGCGAATATATCCAAAATAAGGTCTATTTTGTCTATTACGTCGCATTCCAACTCCTTGCCAAGAGTTGCGCGTTGCGTGGCGTTTAACGGGCACGAAAAAATAACGACGTCAATTTTGTCGTTTGCAAGCTCTATAGAACGTTTGATTTCTTCCAATTTGCCCCTGCCTACCACGGTTTTGGGGTCGGCAACGTTGCGTTTTTGCGTAACGGTCAGTTTCAAGTCGCCTTGCGCCGTGTCGATAAGTTCGCCGAGCTCGTACAAATCCTGTTCGGGGCGCGAAGTCGGCAGCTCTACGTAAACAAGAGCAACGTTTTCTACTGCGATTTTGTTCATTCTTACTCCTTTTCGGGTATTGTGGAGTCGGTCTCTGTCGTTTTATCGGCATATAAGCGCACCTTGGTAGACGCGCTTCTGCGGATATCTTCGGTAATTGCAGCGTAGTGGCGCTTGGTAGTGTTGACGTCCTTGTGTCCGAGAACGTCGGCAACAACGTAAATATCCCCGGTGTTACGGTATAATTGCGTACCGAAGGTGGAGCGCAGCTTGTGCGGCGTAATGTGTTTTAGCGGAGTGGCTACAAGACTGTATTTTTTTACGATATTTTCCACTGCGCGCGTAGTTATGCGGCGTTTTTGCAGCGATAGGAATAGGGCAGGTTCGTTTTTGAGCGTTTTATCGGCAATTCGTATACCGTAATAGTCGTACAAATAGCCTGCGACTTCTTCGGAAAAATAAAGTATCACGCGCGCGCCGCCCTTGCGCGTAACCACAAAGCTCATATCCTTAAAATTGACGTCGTCAAGGTCGATTCCTACAAGTTCGCTCACGCGGATACCCGTTCCCAACAGCAGACTTACGATAGCAAGGTCGCGTACGCGCGTATTTTCCTGATATTTTTGCTGCCTGCTTGAAAGTCCGTCGCCTGTATCGACAACGTCTAACAGCGCGCTCATTTCATCCGATTCCAAGCGGATAATCTCCTTTTCTCGCAGTTTTGGAGTGTCTACCGTGGACGTGGGGTTGTGGCGAATTAACTGCTTCTTTTCGAAGTAGCGCGTTAACGAACGTATGGCGGCAAGCTTACGGCTCTTTCCGCGCGCGCCGTTCCGTATCAGGTTTCCGTTTTCGTCCTTATATATCTCAACATAGTTGAGATACGCTTCGATTTCGTATGCGGACAACGCCTCGATATCGGCAGGCGTAATCTCTTTTGTACTTTTTCCTTTTAAGCGGTAAACCTTTTTTGTCAGATAGTTAAAAAACGTGCGTATATCGTATGCATAATTAAGCCGTGTCAATGTCGTGGTACCGGTAGATATGCCGACAAAATACTCACGGCAGAAGTCGGGCAGATCGTCGTCCAGAATACGTTCTATTTTTGCAACGTTTTCCATATCTCTTTTGTCAAAATAAGTTGAACTCATACTTATATTGTACCCTAATTGTAAAAGCAAATCAACAAAAACGTGATATTTTGCGAATAATTTTATCTTAATTTATCACAAATTCATGCTTTTTGTTTTTATTCCCCACCCATTGCCCAATACATATCTATTCGCAAAACACAGCTTTTGCGAATAGATATGCCAAAACGAGAGTGGTAAAGCTCAAAAACGAGTTCAATTATAAAAAGTTTTTTAATATTGTATATTAAGTGGGCTTTTATAGAAATAATGTTTAAGCGTTGTTATCATTATCGAAAATTAACGCCTTTTTTTGCAATGCGCTTCTAAAATATGCTCGGTATTAAATTTGTTAAAAATCTTTATCGAAACGCCGTCTGCGGTTTGTTCGGCTTTTACGTCAAATATAATTCAGTGCGCTATAATCGCAAATTCAAATCAAAATTAAACTTTATGCAATTAATTAAAAGTAATTAGATTAAAATATAATTATCTTTTGAACGCTTCGAATCTAAAAAATTTATACTGATTTCGACGTTGCGCATCTTTATTATGATTTTGTCGCTTCGAGCCTAACCGATACCGTCAATGACCTTGACTGCTAAATCGTTATTTTGCTAACCGCTTAAAAAATCATACTTTCTATAACATCAAGCTTTGTATAAGAAAATTTAATTCGGTTTTTCCATCAAAAATTCAGCGTATTTCTTCTTCGGAATTTTTATAAAAAGAAGCGAATACTGCATCTACGCGTTGGTCGTCGCAAAAATAATCCGCCAAATACTTGTTGAGATTAAAATGCTTTCTGTTCGTGCGATACGCGACAATATACGGCTCAGACTCGTCGAAATTATATTCGTCTCTTGATTTATAATACTGTTTGAATATTCTGCGCATACGTCTAAAATACCTTCTCTTGCTGTAAGCAGCATTAAAGTCGTTATTTCCGTACAAAATGACAAGCATTTCGCTGTCTTCGAAAGATACATCGTCGACAACTTCCCGTATTGTATTTGCGCAATACGTCTCGGGCTTAGATTCGAAGTCGAAACGCATAACCTCGTCATCCGCATTATTGTAAAATAACGGAAGCTCGATCCAATTGCGCTCGAATAAAAACTTTAATTGCCGAGATTAAAACTTCGCATTATATAACCCTACCTTCTTAAACGTCATTGCAAATTTTCCAATACCTTTTCTAATGCCAAAATTCCATGTTCTAACGCCAATCCGCCCTGCAAATACGCTATATAAGGCTCTCTAATCGGACCGTCGCAGCTCAGCTCGATAGACGACCCCTGCACAAAACAGCCGGCAGCCATAATCACCTTGTCGTTGTAGCCGGGCTGTTTCCACGGTTCGGGCGTTACGAATCCGTCTACTGGCGACGCTGACTGTACTGCTTGGCAGAATTTTATCATTTTGTTAGGCTCTCCTATGCGCACCGAGCAAACTATGTCGCCCAATTTATCGTTCGGCTTTGGCATAACGTCGTATCCGCGGTTAGTAAGGGCGGTTGAAAACAGAACGCAGGTTTTAAGCGCCTGATTAACCGTATGCGGGGCTAAAAACAAGCCTTGGTAAAACAATCTATACCCGTAAGCGTACGAGCCTACTTCGCTGCCGATTGAAGGCGAAGTAAGCCGCCCTGATACTAACTCGATAAGGTCTTTTCGTCCGACGACGTACCCGCCCGTAGGAGCAATTCCGCCACCGATATTTTTGATGAAGGAGCCTGCGCATAGGTCTGCGCCTGCTTCCGTGGGTTCGCGTTTTTCTACGAATTCGCCGTAACAGTTATCGCACATAATTATGCTGTTCGGCGACAAACACTTAATAAAACGGCATATTTCCACGATTTCGTCTATGCTTAGCGCCAATCGCCACGAGTATCCGCGCGACCGCTGAATATAAAACATTTTTACATTGTTATCCGCAATATATCGCGCTATGCCGTCGAAATCTGCTTTGCCGTCAGCAAGCGGAACTGTATCGAATCTAATCCCGAAGTCTGCAAGACTGCCTATACCTTTTTTGTATATAACGTCTTGCAGCGTATCGTACGGCTCTCCCGTTACTGATAACACGGTGTCGCCCGGGCGCAACACTCCGAATAATGCTAACGTGATAGCATGCGTTCCGGATACGATTAGCGGACTTACTATGCAGTCCTGCGCTCCGAATATTTGCGCGGTCACTTTCCCCAGCGTATCGCGACCCACGTCGTCCGCGCCGTATCCGCTTGTCGCGTTAAAGTGTCTTAACGCAACGCCGTTATCCTTAAACGCTTGTAAGACTTTGTTCTGATTATATAATGATATCTCGTCCAATTCTTCGAACTTCTTCTTGCTCTGCTCTAATGCTTGTTTTATTTCTTCTTTCATTTCTTTCCTAAAACAATATTATGTATGTAATAGTATTCTGCAAAACTGCCATTATTGTTATAATCAATCCGTTTTGCGTTAGCTTTAACTGTTGTATTATCTTTTTTAATTTATTTGCGGACAAAATAACGATTTACAACGCAAACAATTGCGCGTTGCTAACGGATATTTATTTGACAAATTCCTTGCATTTATCGTAAACGTATTCGGCTATTTCGTCCGTGCTACGTTCGTCTACGTCAACGTACTCGTATACGTTCATTTTCTTATAATACGTAATTTGCCTTTTAGCATAGTGGCGCGTATTTAATTTGATTTTTTCTACGCACTCGTGCAAAGACAATCTGCCTTGAAGGTACTCTATTACTTCCTTGTATCCGATAGCCGAAAAAGCCGACGTGTCGCATATTCCGTATTTCTCGACCAATGCACTAACTTCGTCCACAAGTCCGTTTGCCATCATTTTATCAACACGCTCGTCTATATGCTTGTATAATTCTGCTCGGTTTCTTTGTAAAACAAACAGTTTCAAGTCGTACCTGGGCGCGGTCGTTTTACCTTTGCCTTGAGATTTAATCCTACCGCTCATTGCTATCTCAACAGCGCGCAGTACGCGTTTGGGATTATTCAAATCAATGGAATTGTAGGTATCTTTATCTAAATCGCGCAGCATTTCGCATAATGCTTCTATTCCGTTTTCCGATAGCGTTTTTCTAAGATTCGCTGCGGTTACATGGTCACAGTTGCCGAATTCCGGCGGATATACAAGGCTGTCGAAGTAAAAACCCGATCCGCCAACAACAATCGGAACGCTCGGTATACTTTCAATTATTCGCGAAGCGCTTTCCTGGTAAAGATAAGACGAATAGTTTTCGCAAGGCTCCGCAATGTCCAGCATATAATGCCGTATACCGCGCATTTCTTCAGGCATTATTTTCGCCGTGCCGATATTCATTCCTTTGTAAATCTGCATCGAATCGGCGGATATTACTTCGGTATTCAGCATTTGCGCCAGATTTACAGCAACGGCGGATTTACCTACGGACGTAGTTCCCGTAATACCTATCACGGTTTTCATATTATACTATCCTTTTGAACATTTTTTCTATCTGCCGCTTAGTAAAAACAACCGATACGGGTCTGCCGTGGGGGCATTGCGCAACCTTATTCTCGTACACTTCTTTCAAAATGTATTTTATTTCGTATTCGTTAAGACAATATCCACCTTTTACTGCGGCCTTGCACGCTTTACGAGCTATTTTTTCTACGACAAGCGCGCTGTCGTCCAGCTTATACTCGTCCACGCCGGACAAAAGGTACTGCACAAATTCGTCCATTTTAGCGTCGGCAAGAATGGGCGAAACCGCAATTATTCTGTATGTATTCCGTCCGAAATCTTCTATTTCTATACCGGCAGCGGCAATATTATCTTTATTGTCTTGTATAAATTCTTCTTCGTCATCCTTCACTTTGAACACGTACGGGAATATAAGCGGCTGCATATCTTTCGTCTTGGACGACATAAATTTGTCGAATAAAATTCGCTCGTGCGCGGCGTGCTGGTCTATTAATATAATTTTGTCTTCTATTTCCAAAATCAAATACGTCTTAAATGCTGCTCCCAATATCCGCGTCCGCGAATATAGGTCGTCGCCAACGTCGTCTTTTTCTATTACGGAATTCAATATCGGCTGAACTTCGTCGCGATTCAACGTTTTTCTTTGCGGCGATTTTACTTGGTCTAACGGTGCAAGCCCCATTTTTGCGCGTGCGTTTGCAACAGTTAGTTCCTTTTCCATTTGGATGGCGAATTCTTCAAATTCTCTGTCGAGATCAGCTTTGCGCGTAGCATCTTCTATCTCTCGTACATCCGCTGTCTGATCCGGATTCATAATTTCGAAACGGTGCGCTTCAAATAATTCTTCCATTTTAGCCATTGCCTGTTCGCGTCGGATTTGTTTCTTCGCATAGTCGTCATTATCTGACGTTTTGTAATTCCGTTCCGTCGCAAGCATTTTGTCTACACGTTCGTCGGAATACTGCCGCAAAGCGTCGCTCACAGCTCGATAACAGGCGGAAGTTACTTCGTGCAGATTAGCAAAGCGTACTTCGAATTTTTTGGGATGCACGTTTACGTCTATGCAGTCGAATGGAATTTCAAGATCCAACACGAAAAAGGGGTATTTTCGCGTCATCAAATACGGTCTAAATGCTTGGGTAACCGCACCGGTTATGTTTTTGTCAGTTATAAGTCTGCCGTTGACGGACAATGTCTGATAAGTAGTATTAGCTTTCACGTAATCGGGAGATCCTATATAACCGCTTACTCGACAGTTGTTCTTTGCGTAAGATATCGGTAGACAATTTTTCAGGCATTCGGCGTCGTACACCGCAAAAATCGCTTCGGCAAGACCGCCGCCGTTGGTTTGGTATACTTTTTTGCCGTCAACGAAATAGGAAATTTCGAGATTAGGATTGGTCAGTATCAATTTAGCGACGAATTTATTGGCTTGAATTATTTCGCGCTCGGGAGATTTCAAAAATTTTCTGCGGGCGGGAGTGTTGTAAAATAGGTCGCGCACTTCTACTCTTGTTCCTACGTTGGCGGAAACGTAGCTTTTGTTTACTATGGCGCCGTTTTCAACGTCTACCGATACTGCTGCATCGGAAGAATTGTGTTTGGTTGTAAGCTTAACGCGCGCTACCGCGGCAATACTCGGCAGAGCTTCGCCTCTAAAACCTAACGTCTGCACGGCGTACAAGTCGTCTTTGCTTGCAAGCTTGCTTGTCGCGTGCTTCAAGAATGCGACGTTTACGTCGTCTTCCGTCATTCCGCCACCATTGTCGCCGACGGCTATAAGCTCGAATCCGCCGCCGTTAACTTCTATTGATATACGCGTTGCGCCTGCGTCAATGCTGTTTTCCACAAGCTCTTTTATAGCTCCTACCGGATTTTCTATTACTTCGCCCGCCGAAATCAGGTTATATAATTCCGATGTTAAAACCTTTATTTTAGCCATTCTCTTTTACCCTTTTTACCAATGTGTTCAATATGTCGAACGCTTCTATCGGTGAAGTTTTGTTTATATCCACGTCGCGTAATATAGCCGATACCTCCTGCGCAGTTTTATTAAATTGCCGCTCGTGCTGAGCGCCGCCGTTCGTTATCTCGTCCAAGTTGACGTTTACGTTGCTGCTTTCCAATAGCGCGACAATTTCCTTTGCACGTGCGCATACGGCCTTCGGTACACCTGCAAGCGAAGCAACTTCGATACCGAAGCTTTTGTTTGCGCCGCCGCGGGCAATTTTGTGAAGAAAAACTACCGACCCGTTAAATTCTTTTACTGTAATACGGTAATTTTTTACTCCGTCGACGCGTCCTTCGAGATCGGTCAGCTCGTGATAATGCGTAGAAAACAGCGTTTTGGCGCAAATATTTTGCGAAACGTATTCCATAACCGCCCACGCGATGGACAATCCGTCGAAGGTAGACGTTCCGCGCCCTACTTCGTCAAGAATAATGAGACTTTTTTTCGTGGCGTTATTCAAAATATTGGCTACTTCTACCATTTCCACCATAAACGTGCTTTGATTAAACGCCAAGTCATCGTTTGCTCCCACGCGGGTAAAAATTTTGTCTACAATAGGTATTTCGGCGTATTGCGCCGGAACAAATGAACCGATATGCGCCATAAGCGTAATCAATGCTACTTGGCGCATATACGTGCTTTTTCCCGCCATATTCGGTCCGGTTATTATCATCGTACGGTTTTCTTCCGTGTCCAAATTAACATCGTTTGTAATAAAGTTGTCTCGTTTGATATACGCTTCCACAATCGGGTGTCTGCCGTCTTTAATTACCAAAGTATTATCCGCTGCGTTTATTTTAGGTTTGCAGTAATCGTTTGCTTCGGCTACGTTGGCAAGAGACAGCAAACAATCAAGCGAAGCCACCGCTTGCGCCGTAGACTGCATAGACGGAATATATTGCAATAATGCATTACGCACGGATTCGAACAAAGCTTTCTGCAATTTCACCTTTTTTTCGAATGCAGTAAGCATTTTCTCTTCCAATTCTTTAAGCTCCGGGCTTACGAATCGTTCTCCGTTAGTCGTCGTCTGTTTGCGTATAAAGTTTTCGGGCGCAAGATGAAGCATCGAATTGGTTATTTCGAAATAGTACCCGAATACTTTGTTATAACCCAATTTAAGGTTTTTAATGCCTGTGCGCGTTTTTTCGTATTCTTCCAATGCGGATATACGCGCGCTTCCGTGTTCGGCAAGGTCAAACAACTCGTCCAACTCTTTGTCGAAGCCGTGTTTTATGTAATCGCTGTCTTTGACAGTCTGCGGAGCGTCATCTTCTATTGCGCGCTCTAATAAATCCGTAACTTCGTAAAGCGGCGAAATCGCTTCGTTTATCGCGCGCAGTATTTTGCTTTTAACGTTGTCGCCAAGCAGCGACTTGATTTTAGGCAGCAACGCAAGCGATCTTTTTAGGGCTATGCAATCTTTTGGCGTGACGTTATTATAGGCTATCTTTCCTACCAATCGTTCTATATCGTAAACGTTTCTAAGCGTTTCGTGTAGATTTGCGCGAAGCATATAGCTCTTGTATAGTTCTTCCACGCCGTCCAAGCGCGCGTTAATTTGCGTCGCTTTTTGTAAGGGGCGATCTATCCAATCGGCAAGCAGTCTCGCGCCCATACTGGTGTCAGTTTTATCCAACAGCCACAGTAGGCTACCCTTTCGCTTGCTCTCACGGTAGGAAACGGTCAGTTCCAAGTTTTTGCGCGTTTTAACGTCTATGGACATATATTTACTTTTGTCCACGAATTTCGGAATCTTTAAGTGCGGCAAATCGCGTTTTTGCGTGTCCGTCAAGTATTGAAGTAAAGCACCAAACGCTTTTATCGCATAGCTCTTGCCCTGTAAACCGAATCCGTCCAACGTCGACACCTTATAGCAGGAAGAGATTTTTTCTTTCGCTCGCCGTTGTTCGAAATAGCTTTCGTCGTACGGATAAAAAGACGGAACGTATCCCGCTTTAACGCAATCGAGATTTGCGGACATTTGTTTTGCGGTATCGTTACTGATAACTTCCGACGGCTTGTAGCTTACGATAAACTCCTGAAAGTCCTTTGCGCCCGTCGCGTCGAATTCGGTAACGAACGTGTCGCCGGTAGTAAGGTCGCAAATGGCAACGCCTAATTTCGATTCTCCGTAAACGGAGCAAATGTAGTTGCTTCGGCTGTCGTCCAATATATCGCTGTCCATAACCGTGCCGGCGGTTATAACGCGCACCACGTCGCGTTCGACAAGTCCCCTGCCGTTGGGTTCGGATAATTGCTCGCAAATCGCTACCTTTTCGCCGGCGGAAATAAGCTTAGCAATGTAAGCGTCTACCGCATGATAAGGAACGCCGCACATAGGCGCGCGCTCGGCAAGTCCGCAGTTTTTACCCGTCAGAGTGAGATCCAATATTTTGCTCGCCCTTTCTGCGTCTTCGAAAAACATCTCGTAAAAGTCTCCGAGACGGTACAAAAGAATGCAATCATGATATTGCTCCTTTGTTTGCAGATAGTTTTTCATCATCGGAGATAAATTAGCATTACTCATTGTCGCTCCTTAACAATCGATCCCCACAAGGTGGCAGATTTCGCTTGTTCTATTTCCACAATAACAAACTTTCCAATATACGAATCGTCGCATTTGAAGTTAACAAGTCTTCCGCTTTCCGTCCGCCCGCACATTGTATCGGCGTAATGCGTATTCGCGCCTTCTACCAACACTTCGTAGCGTTTACCCAACATATTTCGGCTTATTTCTTTCGTAACTTCGTTTTGACATGCCAGCAAACGCGTTATACGGTCGCGCTTGACAGCATAGGGTATCTGATTATCCATCGAATACGCGGGCGTTCCTTTTCTGCGCGAATAAATAAAGCAAAATGCGGAGCTGTATCGCGCCTGCTTTACAAGGTCCAGCGTATCTTCGAAGTCCTTTTCCGTTTCCCCCGGGAAGCCCACCATTATGTCTGTCGTAATGCCTACGTCGGGCAATTTTGCGCGTATGCGCTGCACCAACGACAAATAATCGTCACGGGTGTATCTGCGGTTCATACGTCGTAAAATTTCCGTACTGCCGCTTTGGACGGGCAGATGAATATTATTACAAATATTTGGGTACGCCGCTACCGCGTCTATTACTTCGTCGGACAAATCTTTGGGGTGCGAAGTCATAAAGCGCAAACGAAACTTGCCGTCCAATTCGCCGATTTCTTTCAGCAGCGACGCAAAGCTTTCTCCGTATGGCAAGTCGTGCCCGTAGGAATTTACATTTTGCCCGAGAAGAGTAATTTCTTTGTAGCCCTGCGCAAGCAGGCTTTTAACTTCCGCCATTATGTCCGACGTCCTGCGACTGCGTTCCCGTCCGCGAACGTACGGAACTATGCAATACGTGCAGAAATTGTTGCAGCCGTAATTGATATTGACCCACGCATTTGGAAAGCTTGTGCGCGATTGCGCAAAGTCTTCTTCGTTGTATTGCCTAAAATCCACGTTAAAACTGCGTTTTTTGTTTTGAGCGGATAATACCGCTTCACGCAAAAGATTGAGATTAGACGTTCCGAGTACGATATCTACAAAAGGATAACTCTCCTTTATTTTGTCCGCTACGCCCGTTTGCTGCGACATACAGCCGCACACCGCCACAATCATATTCGGTTTTGCGCGTTTGACTTTTTTCAGCTCCCCGATATGTCCGTAAATTTTCTGCTCCGCCGTTTCGCGTATGCAACAGGTATTGAAGATAACCGCGTCGGCGTTATGCGCCGACGAACAGGACTCGTATCCCAGTCCTTCCATAATGCCGGCGATTTTTTCCGAATCGTGAACGTTCATTTGACAGCCGTAGGTATGAATAAAATATTTCAAGCGGCACTCTCCTTTTTTAGACACAAAGTGGCATAATAATACTTATAAATACATTTTACTATTTCTTGCAATATTTTTCAAGGAAAATAAATATAAAAATGCAAATCACAAACAATAATAGTGATATGAAAAAACGTTTTTTGAAAATATTCTCCATAGTATTGGCATCTGTTGTGATTATAAGCGTTACGGCAGGCGTAATAGGCATATCCGTTTGGAAGAAAAGTGACGACTTCGTCAAGTTTGACAGAAACAGACTGAACGAAGTATACACTTCCCTTACCATACTGGATAACGACGGCGCAAAAATAGCCGAACCTATGTATTTATACGAATACAAGCAAATACCGTTGGACGCGTTGCACGACTACACTTACAAAGCGTTTGTAGCCGTAGAAGACAAACGCTTCTTTTCTCATAAGGGAATAGATTACAAGCGTGTGTTCGGCGCAATGCTTCACAACTTAAAAAGCGGCGGATACAAGGAAGGCGCGTCTACGATAAGCCAGCAACTAATAAAAAACACGCATTTGGATAATTACAAAACGATGAAGCGTAAAGCTAACGAAATGCTGTTGGCGCGCGAGTTGGAAAAAAATTACACAAAAAAAGAAATATTGGAGATGTATCTAAACACCATCTATTTCGGACGGAATGCCTACGGGATAGAAACGGCTTCCAACGTGTATTTCAACAAAAGCGCGCAGGATTTGACCGTATCCGAGAGTGCCGTGCTGGCCGGAATGATTAAAGCCCCCAACACCTATGCTCCGGACAAAAACGCCGACAAGTGCAAAATACGGCGCGACAGCGTATTAAAACTCATGCTCGAGCAGCAAATAATCGACGGCGAACAATACAATCGGGCGTTGGAAGCGGAAATAGAATACGTTCCGCAAAAAGTCAAAGCGGAGAAATCCTACACCTATCACGTAATGAAAGAAGCGTGCAGACTGCTTAATATGACTCCCATGCAGCTTGCGCAGTCCAATTTCATTATAGAAACCTATTGCAATCAGTCTAAACAAAGGGCTCTGTCTAACCTTGTAAAGAGTGATAAAACCGTAACGAAATCGGGCGCGCTCGCCGATATTTCCGCAATAGTAACGGACATTTGCGGCGGGGTCGAAGCCTGTTATTTTCGCGGAGCAACGGCAGGCGACAGACGTCAGGTGGGCAGCGCATTCAAGCCTATTGCCGTATATGCTCCGGCGCTCAACGAACGGATAATTACCGAAGCGTCGCCCGTTTTAGACGAACTAACGGACTTCAACGGTTACAAACCGTCCAATGCGGGCGGATACAGCGGTTGGACTACTATTAAAAATTCAGTGGCTAAGAGCCTAAACGTTCCCGCGGTAAAAACGCTCAACGCTTTGGGGTTAGACAAGGCGCAAAGGTATCTGGAAAAGTTGGGAATACAAGGTGAACAAAACCTGTCGATGGCTCTCGGTAACGTCAACGGCGGCGTGGATTTGTTTACATTGGCAAAGGGATACTCTACCCTTGCAAACGACGGCGTTTGCAACGACGTTTGCTTTATAAAAAGCATTTGCAACGAAAACGGCACGATTTACAGCAGACGGACGGAAAACGTGAGAGTTTTTCAACCGAGCGCAAATTATCTTATGACGGATATGCTTGTCAATACCGTACAAAGCGGAACAGCGAAAAGACTGAAACGTGACGGCTACCAAATAGCGGCAAAAACGGGAACAGTAGGGAACAGTCTGGGCAACAGCGACGCTATTATAGCGGGATACACTACTTCGGACGTATTCGCCGTATGGTTCAGCGGTGATTTGGCTAACGACGTAAGCGGCTCAACCGCTCCAAGCATCCTTGCAGGCAAACTGTTAGACAAAATGTACGAGAAAGTCAAGCCTGCCAAATTCGTTCGACCGTCGAATATAATCGAAGTCGAGTTAGACGCGGAAAGTCTATACGATGATCAAAAGGTGTTAATTGCCGACGGCGGCGAAAAATTCCTGTTCGACGCTTGTAACGCGCCGCAAGAGCGCGCCGAAAGTCCTACGTATACGTACGAATTGACAGGCAAGGCCGTTGACGACAGCGTAACCGTCGAACTGCCGCAAACGGACAAAGGCAGATGGGTATTATATAAAAAGTCAGACGGCGGCAAAACAGAATGTAACGCTCGGGACGGACGCTACACCGAAACGTTAAAAGTCGACCGCGCCGAATACTTCGCCGAGCTTATCGTAAACGGCAAAACGGTATATACTACACCCGTCTTAACAGTTTGCCGCGCAAAGCCGCAGGATAAAAACGAATTTCCGTCTATAATAGATTTTTGGTATTGGAAATAAAATCGAAAAAATAACAAAATAAACAAAAGTGCAAATAACGCGCAGATTATTTGCACTTTTTGTTTGCCAAACTATAGCTATCGTCTATTCTGCGGAAAATTTCTTCCGTAGGCGCGCTTCCGTCTAACACAACGGCAAACCAATTCTTTTTATTCATATGATAGCCGGGAAGATATACTTTACCGTCTATCAGCTTTTCGGCGTTGTCGGGACGCATACGCAGGTAGATAATATCGTTTTTTTCGTCCGAATCAAAGCCGATTTTTCTGCGAGAAACGACAAGCAAAACCGCGTACCGGGTTTGCGTGTCTTTTCTTTTGAAAACTGCGTTTTCGGGAAACTTTTCCCACAAATACTGTAATTCGTCGCCGTATGATTTGCGTACGTACTCTATTACTGCGCATGCTTGCTCGCTTCGGAACACGTTAGTTTCGCAGCAGCTTTCGATGAATTTATCTAATACGCAGTTGTATTCGGCTTTAACTTTGCCTACAAATTCGCCTTGCGCGTCTGCAATGAGATGTAATACGTATTCGTTGCCAAACTCTCGTTCGGTAAGGCAGGAGAAAAGCTCTCCGTTCTTAACGAACAGTTTTAAGTCGAATTGTCCGTCTAATATATATTTGGAAAAAGCAAATCCCTGATCGCTTTGCTCGAACCCGAAAGGAATCAGCTTATCTGTAACGATTTGTTTATGCTTTATTACAAAAAAATTGTTGCATAACAGAGCATTAAAGCGTACGTTGTTCTGCGCGCGCATAACGCTGTCAGACTGCGTCAGGCCGACAAGCCGTATGCATAATTATATCTCATCAATCGATTACAACGGTTTCTATGTTGTCAAGAGCGTTGTCTACCAAAGCGTCCGCGTCCAAAACGCTTTCTACCTTCTCAACAGCCGAAAGTCGGGGTTTGGTTACGGGACGTTTCGGCAAAAATATGGTACAGCAGTCTTCATACGGAAGTATCGACGTTTCAAACGCTCCGATTTTTTGAGATATTTCTATTATTTCGTCTTTATCGAAGCCTATCAAAGGACGGAATATCGGAAGCGTAGCAACGGAGTTTGTGCTTGTCAAACTTTCCAAGGTTTGGCTCGCAACCTGTCCTAAGCTTTCACCTGTAATAATTGCTCCCGCATTGTTGTTTTTTGCAATGCGTTCGGCAATACGCATCATAAAACGACGCATGATTGTAATCATATATTCTTCGGGACATTTTTCGTGAATGGCAGTTTGAATTTCGGTAAAACTTACCACGTCGACAGTCAAATGCAGTGTGTATTTCTTTATTATTTTCGCTAAATCCAATACCTTTTGCTTGGCTTGCATACTTGTATACGGAAAACTGTGAAAATGCAGCGCTCGCAGCGTCATTCCGCGTTTAGCCATCATATAGGCCGCTACGGGGCTGTCTATTCCGCCGGAAAGCATCACAATTCCTTTGCCGCCTGTGCCTACGGGCATACCGTTAACCGCTTTTATTATTTGACTGAAAACAAACGTTTTGCCGTTTTCGCGAATGTCTATATTGACGACGTTCTGCGGATTGAACAAATCTACCGTAAGGTTGGGGTGCTTTTCCAGTATTTCTCCGCCTATCTCCGACGATACCTTCATCGACGGCATAGGAAAACGCTTGTCGGCGCGGTTGGTCGACACCTTGAACGATCCCGCCGCGGGCGCAAAAAGTAATGCGGCGCGCTTGATTTCGTCGTAATCGGAAGTTACTTCTTCTGCAACGCTTAACGAATGCACTCCGAAGACGTTTTTTACTATATCCGTTATATCATCCAGCCGCGTTTCGTCGAAATTTCTAATTACGTAACGTCCGTTCGTGCGTGAGAAATCGTATTCGAAACCTTTAAGCGCTGCTTTGATATTTGATATCAGCGCGCTTTCGAAAAATTCGCGGTTATTACCCTTTAAGTGAATTTCTGAATATCTGATAATAATTACTTTCATATGCACCTATCCTAACATTGTTTTGCGAAGTTCCGTAATGCACAATCTAAGCTTTTCCGCAAGCAGCTCGGCTTCTTCCCGAGTGTTGTACTTGGAAAAGCTTATGCGTATTACTCCTTCGGTATATTTCGCTTCGAGTCCTATCGCCTTTGCAAATCTGCTTTGTTTGTTTTTAGAGCTGCAAGCCGAGCCCGTTCCGATTATTATATCATACTTTTCTAACATATGCACGAGTACTTCTCCTTTAATGTCAGCAAAGGCCAACGACATAATTGCGGGAGAAACGTTTTCCGTACAATTTTCTTTCCAATCCGAAACAGAAGAAAGCGCGTCGCGTATTATTTGCTTGTATTCCGTAAAATTATGCGCGTTTGCCGCCAAATTGTCACAGGCAAGTTCTATTGCTTTGGCAAATCCTGCAATTCCGCCTACAAATTCGGTGCCGGAGCGCAGTCCTTTCTCCTGTCCGCCGCCGTGCAGCAACGGAGAAATTTTCAAATTGTTTTTAACGTACAGTCCGCCCACGCCCTTGCTTCCGTGAATTTTGTGCGAAGCGAACGAGTACAAATCTACTCCGAAGTAACGTAAATTAACGGGAATTTTACCTAAAGCCTGCACTCCGTCGGAAAAGGTGACCGTATCGGCGTTTTTTGCCTTGACCATTGCGTTAATAGCTCGCACGTCGTTTATCGCTCCCGTCTCGTTGCTGACGTGCATAAAGCAAGCCAGTACGGTTTGTTCGTCAACCTTACTTGCAAAGTCGTCTGCGTCGATATGCCCGTCGGAAAGGGTCTTGGCGACGCGCACTTCGTATCCGCGATTAGACAGCTCGGCTACGGTATTGTAAGCGGCAGAATGCTCTATAAGGCTTATTACAACGTTGCCGCGCTTTGCGCGTAGGCTTCCCAGTATGGCAATGTTGTCCGATTCCGTACCGCCGGAAGTAAAGTATATTTCCGCGTCGCTTACGCCCAACATACGGGCGATGTTCCGTCTTGCCGCGGTAATATCGTTGGCGACGTTTAAGCTGTAAGTGCTTCTTGCAGACGGATTGAAATATATTTCCGCGGCGTAACGTGACAATATCTTCTGCACTTCATCGTCCACGCGCGTCGTCGCGCAATTATCAAAATAATGTATCATTGTCGCTCCAAAGTAATATTATGTTTGACATAATATTCTGCATTTTCCTATTTTTCGTAGTTCGACGGAATATTTCGGTCAAATTCTGCTTATTTCAGTGTTATTACGGTGACGCCGCTTTCGCCTTCTCCGTACGCGCCCAGCCTAAATTCTGCAACATTGGGATGTTTTCGGAAATGCTCGTGCAGTCCTGCGCGCAGCTTTCCCGTACCCATTCCGTGAATTATCCACAATTGCGACAAGCCGGTAAGTACTGCCGAATCGATGAAAGCGTCTACGTTGGCTATCGCTTCGTCAACAGTTTGTCCTATAACATTCAGCTCATTATTTATGCTGCGCGTATTTATTTTCGTTTTGGGCTCCGACTTCCCTTGCCGAAAACGCGCTGCTTTTTTATTTATTTCAGCCTTTGCGTAATACAGATCGTCCGCCGACACTTCTGTCGCCATATTTCCGCATTTAACTTTAATACGTGATTTCGAGCGTATTTCTGTTATGCGCACCTGTACGTTCAGCTTCTTAGAGTACGCCGTATCGCCTACCTTCAACTTGTCGAAATCCACCTTATCTCCGGTAAATATAACCACTTCTTCTTGGTCTTTATCGTCGGATATGTCAATGTCGTCGATTTTCTTCGCTGTTGTGCGGGCTGCGAACAAGTCCTTGTCCGACACTACGTCGCGACGGAGAATTTCTTTGATTTCTCCTATAAGCTCTCCTGCGTCCGCCTTTGCTTTGGCAACTATTTTACGGGCTTCTTCGCGCGAGCCTTCCAACAACTTGTTTCTTTCGTTCAACAAACTGCTGTTCAGCTTCTCGGCGCGAGCCTTTTCCGCAAGCAGCAAGCGTTTTTCTTCGGCTAATTCTGCTAACTTTCTTTCGTAATCCTTACGTATTTCGTCGGCGTTTTGAATAACTCTTTCGAAGGCGAGCTTTTCGTCGGAAACGTTACTGCGCGCAAAGTCTATTACGTCTTGACGTAAGCCCAACTTGGAAGCTATCGCTATTGCGTTTGAGCTGCCAGGCACGCCCATTATCAGTCTGTATGTGGGGGCAAGCGTTTGAAGATCGAACTCCATCGACGCGTTTTCTACCCTGTCGGTTGTCAACGAATACTCCTTCAATTTGCCGTAGTGCGTTGTTATAATGCATTTGGCGCCGCTTTTCCGTAAAAATTCAGTAACTGCAAGCGCAAGCGCGGTTCCTTCGTTAGGCTCGGTTCCCGCGCCCACTTCGTCTATTAGAACCAAATTACCCCCTGCGGCGACGTTCAGAATATCCCGCAAATTGGTTATATGCCCCGAAAATGTGGATAAATTCTGCTCTATGCTCTGTTCGTCGCCGATATCGCACAAAATATCTTTATAGAACGATACTTCGCTTTCTTCTATACACGGAATAAACAGCCCCGTCATCGCCATAGCGCATAATAAGCCGACGGTTTTTAGCGTAACGGTTTTTCCGCCCGTATTCGGACCGGTAATAACAATTATATCGTATTCGTCGCCCAACTTTATGGATATAGGCACGACTTTGTCCTTATTTAACAGTGGGTGGCGCGCTTTTTTTAGATTAATAACGCCGTTATCGTTCATAACAGGCAGCGTACACTTATTTTCCAACGCGTATTTTACCTTACTGAAAATAACGTCTATATCGCTCACAGTATTCTGAGAAACCACGATTTTTGCGGCGTTAGGCGAAATTCTGTCCGTAAAGGCCTGCAATATGCGTTGAATTTCGGCTTTTTCTTCCAAGGTCGCTTCGCGTAATGCGTTGTTAAGTTGAACTATCGCCATTGGCTCGACAAATAACGTAGCGCCCGTCGCAGATTGATCGTGCACAATCCCGCTCACAAAGGATTTATACTCCTGCTTTACTGGAATAACATATCTGTCCCCGCGCAATGTAACGATAGAATCCTGCAAATACTTGGACATTTCGCCGCTTTTTGTGTAGCTCTGAAGCTTTTGTTTAATGTCCGCGTTTATCGATTTTATTTTCTTGCGAATGTTGTACAACTCCGTAGAAGCTTTATCGT
Source organism: uncultured Clostridia bacterium (assembly GCA_947570215.1). GTDB lineage: Bacteria > Bacillota > Clostridia > Christensenellales > CAG-314 > Fimimonas. The sequence continues at coordinate 54,755 of CANOTO010000007.1, read as the reverse complement.
TCATTTCTTCTTCGGAAAGTATCGCAAAGTCTATGTCGTCTTCCAATTCCTTATCGGTATACAGCGCGTAAGCTTTGGCTCTAAGCAACGACGTGTCAATACCGTAATCTATCATAAGAGCGGACTGCAAGCTTCGTGAAGTTCTCAGTATGCGCATTATTTGAAGCAGCTGCCCCATCGACAAGCACGACCCGACTCGTGCAAGCGAGCATATTTCGCTTGCGTCGTCCACGGCCAAATCGTATGACGTTTCGTATTGAAACAAATCGTAGGCTTGGCGCGTCTCGTCAAGTAAAGCGTGCGCCTGCTCCGCTGTTTCCGCGGGAGCAAGGTTCAAAACCTTATTTTTGGCAACCGAGCTTACTGCAAAAGCGCTTACCGCCTGCAAAATATCCTTATATTGGAGTTTTATTAACGTTTTAGAGTTTATCATAATATTTCATTTGGCAAACGCCTTTACGCGTCAACGTATCTTACTAAACAGTCGCCCCTTGGTGTACGGAGACTTTTCCGTGTAGCCGTCGCAAACGCCGTTATTCAATGCGGCATAATGCGCAAGCACGGATTTGTCATAATCGAATAAATATCTTCCCGCGTGGAAAATTTTTGCTGCGGCGGAAAGCTTCTTTCCGTTTATCAGTTCGAAACTGCATTTGCCGTCGCGCCGCCGCCGTATATTAAATTCGTTCCCCAATTCGTCGCGGTAAATCAATTCGTTATTTGCTTTGCAGTCTGCGCAGTCGCAGCGGTAAATTGATTTGTACGGACAATGCAACATCTTCATTAGCGTAATTCCGCCATCAACAAAGATCAATCCTGTTTGGTTTCGAAAAGCGGATATTTCTTTTAACGACAGCTCCATAGAGTATACGAACGTGTCCGCGTCGTCAAAAAAGCTTGCAATATAATCGTTGAATATATTAAGTCCGCTTCCCGCAATGTAGTTCAATGCAAATTTTTTCGCAAGCTGCGCGTGCGAAACGTTGTGACAAACCAAGCCGACCTTGCCGCTGTCGAGTAAACGCATTAAATACGCATCGCTTGCCGACGGAGGAATATCCAAATACGCGCCGTGCGCGCAAGCGATTTTCATTGCGGCAGCGTCTATAATTTCGGGTTTATATATTAAATACTCCGCATCTTTCGCGCTGTCTTTTAATTCCCTTTCCGAATAGCACACAACCGCACATGCGTGTTCCTTTGAAACTGCGCTTATGTTCGGCAGCGGTAAATCAACCGAGATTCTGTCTGCAAACGTTTTTTCATAATTAGCAATGATCGACTCCGTCAGACAATCGAGAACTTCTCTGCGTAACGCATTTACTTGCGATTTAGCGATGAATATCTTGCCCAAAACAATATCTATGTCAGAAATAGTATAGTGAGTTTCGCCTGTTTTTCGTAATTGTTGAGCTATTTCTTCTTCGTTGGTAGGCTTATTTACAGCAGATTCAACTACAAAGCTGCTTTCTGCTGTTACTTTTATATTTTGAAATTTTGCGGTAATAACAGCTTTTTGCCCCGCCGTAGCGCTAAAAAGCAAGCGAACGTTAAGTTTTCTTTTAACAGAAGATATATCGTTCAGCAATGTAACCGAAGTCGTCCTATAAGCTTCCATGCCGTCCGCAATTTTACCGTCAAACGCGGCTCTTATGTATCCATTGCCTGTTTCCAGCGCAACTCCGCCGCACACTTCTACTCCGTCGTATAAAATTTTTAGCCCGTCGCCTTTATTTAAGCAGACAGTAGAATTTACGCCGCCGCCTTTGACGGTTCCGACGAAAACCCCCGAATGATTTTGCAGCTTATCGTATATTATATCATCGTTTTTGCCTAAAAGGTAGTTATTGTCCGACATACCACGATTGTACATTTCTTTGAGATTGTGCACGTCTTTAACGTCAAATTCAAAGTCTTTATCAAATGCTTTTCGGTATGCGCGCGATGTAATACCGGCGTATTCTGCGCGGCGGTTGCGTCCTTCTATTTTGAAAGTTGTAGCTCCGGCATCGGCAAGCAGCTTTGCCGTAGTAATTCCGCATATATCTCGCGCGGACAGCAAATAGCCGCCGTAACCGTCGGCGTTTGACGTATACTTCTTGCGGCATGGCTGAGCGCACAGTCCGCGGTTTCCGCTGTTGCCGCCGACCATAGACGAGAAAAGACACTGTCCCGATTGACAAACGCACAACGCCCCGTGCAAAAAGCATTCTACCTTTATCCCCACTGACGCTATGTCGCGAATATTGTCCAAATCGCATTCTCTTGCGCATACGACAGTTGTCGCTCCCGCGTTTTTTACAAATTGCGCTCCGCTTCTATCGTGAACGTTAAGCTGTGTGCTTGCAACAACTTCGAAGGGCTTAGGAAGAGTTGCTGCCAATTTCATTAGCGCAAGGTCGGTTATTATCACGCCGTCTACATTAAGCTTGTATGCGTCAAGCAGCAATTGCGCCGCTTGCGCAAATTCGGTATTTTTAACGGAAGTATTGATTGCCACAAAAACCTTTACGCCGAATAGATGGCAATAACGCACGTGCGCGCGAAGATTTTCCAATGTAAAATTGGGAGCTTTCATACGCGCATTAAAGCTGTCCAAGCCCAAATATACCGCGTCGCAGCCGTTATTAACAGCTGATATCAGCTGTTCCGTACTGCCTGCCGGTGCCAATATTTCAAGCTTTCGCGCTTGCTTATCCAAAATTACTCCTTTATCTAACGCAATGTTGCGCCGTATTTTGCCTGAATATTTTTAAGAGCCTTGCTTATTTGCTTTTCCACGTCGGAATCCTGCAAAGTCCTGTTTTTATCGCGGAATACTACTGATACCGCCAAGCTTTTTTTATTCTCGCCCAATTGCTCGCCGCGATATACGTCGAACAGACAGCAATTTTCCGCTAAGCTTAACGCGTCAAATTCGTTCAGTATGTCCTGCGCAGCAACGTCTTCGTCGCAAAGGAAGGCAAAGTCGCGCGATATAGACGGATATTTCGCAAACGGACGGAATTTTATTTCCGAGCGATCGCGCATTAGCTTGTCTAAATACAGTTCTGCGTACATACAGTCCGTGCCGATATCGAAGTTGGACGCAACCTTCGGGTGGATTCTTCCGAAATATCCCAAATTTTCTTCTCCCGACAATATTTCCGCGGAAATTCCCGGGTGTAATATGGGGGACGCGGAACGGATCAGCTTCAATTTGTCGCGTATAAAATAACGCGTTACTTGTAATACGTCTTGACGGAAAGCGTCGAAGTCGGTTCCCGTAGCGCACATAGATAAGCGCAGTTGCTCGCGGGGCAGTGCCGTCAACGGCAAGCTGTCCGCTAAATACGCTTTGCCTATTTCGAACATTCTTATATCGCCGTTGTTGCGAGACATATTAAGCGCCGCGCATTGAAGCATAGCGGGGGCTAATTCTCTGTTCATCAGCGACACTTCTTCGCCGATAGGATTAAGCAAGCGTATATATTGGCTTTCATCTATCGGTGCGCTGCTTGCCTTTGCAAATAATTCCTTTCCGCCGAAAGGATATAATATGCATTCGTTGTAGCGCAGTCCGCACAGCATTTCTCGTATTTTGTCGCAATTGTCGCTTTCAGTCGTTTTCCCGCCGCAGGTAACATGCGAACCTTCCAGCAATGTTCCCTTAATGTTATCGTAGCCATAGACGCGAATCAGTTCTTCAACAATATCGCAATCGCGCGTTATATCGTCGCGATACGGCGGAACTGTGCAGCTAAGCGTTCCGTCTGCAATAGTCGCGCCTATGTTCAGCGATTTTAATATAGCAACAATTCTGTCGTCGGGTATAACTATGCCGAGCAGACTTTTTATCCGTTCTGTCGGAAGCGTGATTGTTCTGTCTCCCGCTACTTCTCCTACAGATATTCTTCCGCGAGTAACCTTGCCGCAGCCGAGCTGTTCCGCCAAATGCAGCGCTCTGGACAGTCCTAAGTTATTTGTGTAGGTTTCTATGCCTTTTTCGAAACGCGCGGACGAATCGGAACGCAAGCCCAATCTTCTGCTTGTACGGCGTACATTCATTCGTGCGAAGGAAGCGGATTCGAACAGAACGCAAGCGGTGCTTTCTTTTATTTCCGAATTTGCTCCGCCCATAATACCCGCCAAGCCAACCGCCCGTAGCTTATCCGCTATTACCAAATCGTCGGAATTCAATACGTACTCTTTGCCGTCAAGCGGGACGATTTTTTCTCCGTTGCAGGCTCTGCGCACAACTATCGTTTTATCGGCTATATCGTCGCAATCAAACGCGTGCATAGGCTGTCCTATTTCGAACAAAACGTAATTAGTTATATCCACTAAATTGTTTATTCCGCGCAGTCCTACCTTTGCCAGTCGGCTTGTGAGCCACAACGGCGACTGGCCTATTTTAACGTCGGTTAGCCCTTGCATAAAGTATCCCTTGCATATATCCGACGCCTCAACGTTAACCGTTACCAAGTCGTTGGTAGCATTTCCCGTTTCGGAATACGAAATGTCGGGTTGCTTGCAATCTTTGCCAAGCGCAACGGCAACTTCGCGCGCAAGCCCCAAAACGCTGTTGCAGTCCTGGCGGTTGGCGGTAACGTTTACGTCCAATACGTAATCGTCAATTCCTACTTCTTGCCGTATATCTTGACCTACTTGCGCGTCGGCGTTTAATATCAGCACGCCGTCCTTGTCGGCATTGGGATACATATCGGAGTTGATGCCCAATTCTTCCGCACCGCAAAACATGCCATAGGATTCTTCTCCGCGCATTTTTCCTTTTGTGATATGCAAGCCGTTTGCAAGGTCGGCGTTATGCAAAGCTACGGGAACCTTATCTCCGACTTTTACGTTATGGTCGTTAGTTACTATCGGCAAAATCTCTGTGCCGATATCTACTTTGCAGCAAAGCAAGCGCTCTGCATTGGGATGCTGAGATATTTCTTTTATCTGACATACTTTGACGTTGGTAACGTGTTCGCCGAGATATACTACTTCTTCTATCTCGAGTCCGATATCCACCATTTTTTTACACAAAGTTTCTATATCTTCAGTTATATCAACGTAATCACGTATCCAAGAAAGCGGTAATTTCATTATGCTGTCTCCTTATTTGCCGAATTGTTTAATAAAGCGCGCGTCGTTTTCGTAAAACAAGCGTATATCGGGAATGCCGTACTTTATCATCGCTATGCGTTCCAATCCCATGCCAAAAGCGTAGCCGTTGTATTTAGAACTGTCTATCCCGCAATTTTCCAAAACGAACGGATTTACCATTCCGGCCCCCAGTACTTCTATCCAACCCGTACCTTTACATAACGAACATCCATTGCCGCCGCAATTACTGCAAGAAAGATCCACTTCTACGCTCGGTTCGGTAAACGGGAAAAAGGACGGGCGAAAGCGTACTTTTGTGCTTTTACCGAACAGCTTTGAAGCCAAATACTCCAAAGTACCCTTCAAGTCGCACAAGGTTACGTTTTCGTCAACCACAAGAGCTTCGATTTGATGAAATACAGGCGAATGCGACGCGTCGCTGTCCGAACGGAACACCTTGCCGGGGCACAGCATTTTGATAGGCGGCTTCTTCTTTTCCATCAAGCGAGCCTGCATAGGCGACGTGTGCGTACGCAGCAATATGCCGTCCGTGATATAAAAGGTATCCTGCATATCCCGCGCAGGATGATCGTAAGGAATGTTCAAAGCTTGAAAGTTGTAATAATCCGTTTCGATTTCCGGACCGGACAGAACTTCGAAGCCCATCGCCGTCATAAGTCGGCAAATTTCGTTTTCAACAAGCGTTACGGGGTGCAGCGCGCCCCAAGGACGAACGTCGGTTAAGCTTACGTCCACTTTTTCCTGCTGTAAACGACGTTGCATTTCCAACTCCTTCATCTCGGCGAGCTTAGATTGCAGCGCGCTTTCAATATAATTTCGCAGCTCGTTTACCTTTGCTCCGAATGAAGGACGTTCTTCGGGCGATAAGTCTTTTATGCCTTTAAGCAAAGCGGTCAACTCGCCGGATTTACCCAAATACCGTACTTTGATGTCCTGCGCCTGCTCGGTCGTTTGACAGTCGCAGACTTCAGCGTCGAACTTATTCTTGATTTCTCCAATAGTAATCATACTAACTCCTTTATTCGATATTGCGCTAAAACAATAATAGTTTAATTTCAATGCTTAGATAGGCAAATACAAAAAGCCCCAAGTCGCAAAATACGACTTAGGGCGATCATAGAGCGCGGTACCACCTAACTTCGAAAGATTAAAACAATAATCTTCCCTTTGAGTTTTATAACGGAAACTACCCGCAAACGGCTACTGATTTCACCGCTCGAACTCGGAAGGGAATATCTTTTTACGCAACGGCAGGGCTTGCACCGCCCCCTGCTCGCTAAACGTTGTTGCTCGTAAACTCTTGCGCTTCGTCGACGTTTTTTTCTATTACGTTAAATACAAATTCAGTATAACAAAAAAAACGTTTCTTGACAACAAAATTACAACAAAATTTTCAAAACGCAATCGCACACCGTCAAGAAGAACCGAGAAGCAGTCCGCCCTGCAAAAATGTATCGGGGACTTTTCCTATAATTACGCTTTCGCAAAGCAGTACTGGCGTCGAGGTTGCCACTTCGGTATGCGCGGTAGGAATAATCAGATCCACCACGCTTTCCACATTAAGATAAATACGGTGTAACGTTTGATTTATCCCTGCGGTTTCGAACGTCGAAGTAAATGTGCAATTTACCGTGCCTACGGGCGTAACTACGATATTTATTTTAGGTCCTTTTTCGGATAACAGCGGTATACCGGACAGTGTACCGAACGGAACGTTCACGTCAAATGAGGTCAAATCGTTGATTTTACTTTGCGACAGCAGCGCTGTATTGCGCGCGAGAGAGTTAACAAGACTGCTGTTGGCGGTAATCATAGTAATATCGTTATTGGAATTTTTCTCTATAGTCACAAAGTCGGCGTAATTGCATTCGTTGGTAATAGCTAAACATACGGCTTCGTTTATAACGCGCGCCGTTTCCGATTTCAAGCGTGTTACCGCCACGTCCAAAATTGTCGGCGTCATTGATTTCCAGTAAATCCATAGCGCGAGCAACACGCTTATGGTAACTATAACGGCAATAGTAAATGCGATTTTGCGCCACAAACTTTTACGTTTTTTACGCTTGGCGTCCTTATTTACCACAGTGTAATTATACATACTTCACCTTACGCCATAGTATATTCGCAACCGCTCGGTTTGGTTACAATTATTTCTTTTTGGTACGCGGACGGAACAGAACGGCGACCAGATAACCTGCTACAATTGCGACGGATATACCTGTTGCACAAGCCGCCAAACCGCCTTTAAGAGCTCCGTAAACCCCTTCTTGATGCGCAGACTTAACCGCGCCCTTAACCAATGCGCAGCCGAAGCCGGAAATGGGAATACTTGCTCCCGCTCCCGCAAATTCAATCAGCTTGCTGTATAAGCCGAAACCTTCCAATACCGCTCCCGCAATTAGGAACAGTACAAGAATTTTACCGTTAGTCAAGTGCGTAAAATTAATTATTATTTGACCTATCAGGCATATGCCTCCGCCTATTAAAAAGGCTTTGACAAACATCCAAAATGTTTCCATACTAAATGCAAACCTCCACTAAGTGCGTAATTGCGGGTATACTGTCCCCTTGGAAGGACGTGGTCGGACTCATAAGCGCGCCCGTGCCTAATAGAAGTATTTTTTTGTATTCACCCCTACGCAGACGACCGAGCAAAACGCTATTGAACACCAAGGCGGAACAAGCTGCGCCGCTGCCTCCCTGATAAGTTTGTTGCTCGTCCCAGTAAAGCGAAGCGCCGCAGTCGTGCTGTTTGGACGAAATGTCACAGCCTTCCTGCCGAGCAAGATCCAAAAGTATATCCGAGCCTAATTTTCCCAAGTCGCCCGTATATATCACGTCGTAATCTTCGGGACAGGCGTTCGTATCGCGGAAAAACGTTACCAGAGTGTCGCAGGCGGACGGCGCCATGGCAGCCCCCATATTATTAACGTCCATTATTCCGTAGTCCACCACTCTGCCTATTGTTGCGCGGGTAATTTTTGGAACGCTGACCGCGCTTTGATTAGATAAAACCGTCGCGCCAACGCCGGTAGCCGTCCATTGCGTTACGGGCGAACGCAGTACACCCAATTCCAGCGGATATCTATATTGACGCTCCGCCGTAGAAAAGTGACTTCCGGCAACGCACACAACGTTTTCATAACCGTTAGACACAAGACACGAACCGACTATCAAGCTTTCTGCATACGTCGCGCAGGCGTTGTACAGCCCCAAAAAGCCCGCGTGCTGATTACGCGCGGAAAAAGACATAGAAACGTTCTGGTTGAGCAAATCACCGCCCAAAACCGCGTCTACGTCACCGTTTTCAAGATTTGCTTTGCCTATAACGCCGTCTATCGCATGCTCGAACATTTTTCTCTCGGCGCGCTCGAACGTGTTCTGTCCGAACATATCGTCGTTTAACGCCAAATCGAAGAACCCCTTATATCGGCCGTCGTTTTCTTTAGGTCCGGCGACAGTATAGCCTTCGATGATATATGAATTGTCAAACGTAAGCGTTCGATTCTTGTAGTAGCCCATATCAACCCCCGAAAAGCAGCGTAAGCAACGCTATAATAACGGAAATCGTTACGCCGTTAACTATAACGGGTCCTGCCACTAAAAACATTTTCGCGCCGACGCCGTAAATATACCCCTCCGAACGGAATTCTAAAGCAGGAGATACAACCGCATTGGAAAAGCCTGTTATGGGAATGGTTGAACCTGCGCCGGCGAAACGACCGATATTGTCGTAAATCCCCAATCCTGTAAATATAGCGGCGATAAGAACCATTGTTCCGGAAGCCAATACCGAAGCGTCCTCTACGGAAAACCACAGTTTATACAACTCGATGAATGCTTGACCTATCGTACATATTACGCCGCCTACTATGAACGCCCATATCATATTCTTCCAGTGCGAGCTTTTGGGCATCTTTTCGAATACATACGATTTATAATTGTCTTTGGTGATTTCGTAAGTTTTTTCCATTACAAAATATACCCCCTAAATAAAGGAATACTAAATATTATTTTCTGCTTATTTCGCAGAGACTATCTTCTTTGTCGTATTGCTTAGGCAAATACGTCTCTCTTTCGTCTATATTCGAGCCGTACTTCCTGCTTTTGGGTAATTTCATAAAAATATTTTTGACAAAAATATCCGAATGTATTCTTTCCGACCGTATTTTGTTAAACCGAAATTTTTATCCTTAAAACAATAACTTATTATAGACATAGTATTTTACAAAATTACAAAATTTATAGTAATATAGCTTAAAAACTTTAATCGGTAATGCAAATCAGAAAAATATTAAAACGACGCTTGAAGGATATCCAAACGTCGCTCATTAACTTACTGTTGTTTATATTTACTCGACCTTCTCAACCTGCTCGCCCGCTAAAAATTCCGGTACCTCTTCTACCTTATCAAACATCGGCTTCTCAACGGTTTTAACGGACAGGTCGCTTGCGGAAATCTCCTGCAGCTTTGCAAGTAATGTTTCGTAATCGGGCAAGTCCGAAACGTCGCTTATGGAAAAACGCTTCAAAAAGTCGTCAGTCGTAGCAAAAAGCAGCGGTTTTCCAATTGTTTCCTTGCGTCCTACCACTTCTACAAGTCCTAAGCGCACTAAATTTTGGACGGAGTACGAGCAGTCGACGGATCTTATTTCCTCCACGTCCAATCGCGTTACGGGCTGCTTATAGGCTATAATTGCCAATGTTTCCAACATAGCATTGGTAAGCTCTTTTTCTTTAATAGGATTAAGAACGGCTTCTACTTCTGCGGAGTACTGAGGGTTAGTGGAAAATTGCAATTTTTTGTTAAACCGCAATAAGTGAATTCCGCTGTCTCCGCTGTATTTACTTTGCAGTTCCGCAACAGCCTTGTTGAAATCCTTAGTATCGGCGTTGAGCTTTTCTTTTATAAAAGCTTCTTCTATTTCCTTACCGGAAACAAAAAGCACTGCTTCTATCTTATTACTCAAAAGACTCATACTCATCCTCCATAACCACTTCGACGCTGTCGGCGTCGGGACGTTTTTCTATAAATATATCTTCGAACAAATTAGCTTGACTGACCTTTACGATTTGCAGCTTGAGTAATTCCAGCACTGCCAAAAATGTCGTTACAATTTCGTTGCGGCTGGCATTTTCGTCAAACAACTCTATAAAGCGAAATTTGTCTTCCACCAAAAGCACTTCGCGTATATACGCCATTTTTTGCGGAACGGAAAAACTCTCTTTGGTTATAGCGCGGGAAACGTTTTCCGCCTGCGCCTTAACCTGCATTTTCATAAGGAATTTCTGAAACGCCTGCACGAAGCCGTCAACGCTCAAGTTTTCTTTTATGACGGAAATTTCTTTGCCTACATTTTTGTCCGGCTCACGGTAAAATCGATTAACGTTTTCCTGTTCTTTAAGCTCGGTAACAATTTCTTTGAACAGTTTGTATTCTTCCAACTGACGTATAAGCACCTTTTCAGGCGATTCTTCGTCGTCTTCCAAACCCGGCAGCACAGGCAACAGCGCACGCGATTTAATTTCCAATAGCGTGGCAGACATATTCATATATTCGCTTGCTTTGTCGAAGTCCAATTCCGAAAGTTGCGACATATATTGCAAAAACTGCTCGGTTACCTGCGAAACGAAAATATCCTTAATCTCTATTTTGTTTTCTTTAACCAATGCCAGCAGTAGATCCAACGGTCCGGAAAAATTGGTCAGCTTCAGCTCCAACTCCGAGCTTTCCGCTTCGTCGAAGATATACTGCTGTTGATATTCTTCGCTCATCAGAATATTAACCCCCAAAACGCAATAAAGCCTTTCTGTATCCAGCCGCCCACCGTGCCGATATAAAGGTTTAGTGGCGTAAAAGCAGATATATAAGGTATGCTGTCCAGCACTATCAGTCCCAACATAATATACAAGCTGTATCTGCGTACAAATCTCATATATCCGTTGTTTTCGTTAACGAAGCAGCTCAGCAATCTATACCCGTCCAGCGGAAACAAAGGCAGCAGGTTGAATAACGCAAAACTCACGTTAAGCTGCACCATCAGTCTACTGAAATAGTAAAAGAAAGCAACCAAGTAGTATACGCTTTCGTTGTCGGCAGAAGTAAACGCAATGTTACCCAAAAGCACCGTCGGCATTGCGAATACAAACGCAAGCAAAACGTTCATCAATATGCCCGCAAGCGATACCGTAACGCAGCCGGTTTTGTACTTTTTGAAGTTGCGTGGGTCAATAGGCACAGGTTTTGCCCAACCGAAGCCCACCACCAACATCATCAGCAAGCCGAAAATATCAAAGTGTTTCAGCGGATTAAGACTGAGCCTACCGTACATTTTTGCCGTGTGGTCGCCGTTCCACAACGCAACCAAGCCGTGCGCAATCTCGTGCAGCACCAAAGCAAAAACTATGGCGAAAAGCAACGCCAGAACGTACAATAGTCCCAAACGCCCGTTTTCGCGTATTACTTCTATCATCTGTACGATAATCATTTATATATTGTAGCAAAATGCTTGCATAAAGTCAAATACTTTCAATACGGCTGACGGCGTCGCTTCTTTGGGAAGCGGCTATTGATTATTATGCTATAAGCATTTAACGTACGCACAAACAATCTAAACCGAGAATAACATCCGAAGTAAAGCAAACGTCGAGTTTGGGTCAACTCGACGTTTGAAAGAAGTATCAAACTTAGTTTTAGCTTTAATTGTTCGTTGCAATATCTTTAACGTAATCCCAATAAGATTTTGCTTCAATATCCTTTTGCACGGTCAGCGCGGTTTCTTTTACAACGTTTCCGTTAACGTCCAACAGCTTAGCCTTACCAACTACGTCTCCGCGTTTAACTGGAGCTTTAACGCTCGTTTCGATTTCATACTCTACGTTGTAGTCCGCTTCGCCTTTTTTACCGAAAGCGGTAAGCTTGTCCGCGGATATTACGTTTACTGCGCTTTCTTTTCCGCCGCTTATTGCAATGCTGCCTACTTCGCCGTTTTTATTTACATAAACCTTATTTTCGTAATTGGCAAACGCGTAATTAAACATTTCGCTTACTTCCTTAAAACGCGTTTTACTGTCAGGCGCGCCTACCACTACCGCTATAACGCGCGTATCCCCGCGTTTTGCCGTAGCCGACAAACAGTGTTGCGCTTCGCTTGTATAACCCGTTTTGCCACCGTCGCAGCCGTCGTAAAATCGAATAAGACGGTTTGTATTGGTCATGCCCGTTACACGTCCCGACGGATGAACAAAGTCTTCCATCCATATGCGAGAACAAGCAAAGTAATGCTCGTGCTTAATAAGATTCGCAAACATTACCGCAACGTCCTTAGCGCAGGAATATTGACTTACGGCGGGCAAGCCCGTGCAGTTTTCGAAATTCGTTGCCACCAAATTAAGCTCTTTGGCTTTGGCGTTCATGCGTTTTACAAAGCCTTGCACACTGCCGTCCAAATGCTCGGCAACCGCAACGCAGCTGTCGTTGGCAGAACAAACGACAATCGACTTTATAAGGTTGGCCATTTTATACGTTGCATTAGCGTCCAAAAACACCTGCGAGCCACCCATCGACGCGGCGTTAGTACTCGCGGTTACGTCGTCATCCAAAGCGGCTTTGCCAGAATCTATAGCGTCGTACACGCACAGAAGAGTCATAATCTTCGTCATACTGGCAATCGGACGTTTTTCCGTCGCGTTGTTTTCGAAAATGATTTGTCCGTCTTCCGACATTAGAATCGCTTCTCGCGACTGGGACGCAAGCGCGGTTGCAGGCCGCGCACAAGCGGTTACCGGTATAAGAATAGCGGTTAACACTGCAAAACATATCGCAAGAGTTACAATTTTTCTCATAACTATCTCCTTGTACTTTTTGACAATAGTATTTGCAATACGGTAATTATTATGTAAAACCGCAATATGCGTTTGCAGCATAAAAAAAACCGTCGATTTGCGTTCGACGGTTTCCGTTTATTTATTGTTATCTTGTCACTCGTTCCCAAACCGACTTAGACGTAGTATCGGCAATACCCAATTGCTCCTTTATCGTATCGTTAATGACGTCGAAGCCCTTCAGCGTTCCCAAGTTGGTGGGAACTACGTCGCAGCCGTAAATAAGTAACGGAGTATACTCGCGCGTATGGTCCGTATGAAGCTTATGCGTCGGATCGCAGCCGTGATCTCCCGTTATGTACAAAACATCGTCGTGATGCAGCAATTTAATAAGCTCGCTTACTTTCCCGTCGATTTCTTCTAACGCTTCGGCGTATCCGAATACGTCCCTTCTGTGCCCGTATTTCATATCTGTATCAACCAGATTGACAAATACCAACCCGTCAAACCGTTCCTTCGCTATTTCGATAGTTTTATTCAAACCGTCCAAATTGCTTTCGGTATGAATACTGCGCGTTATTCCCCTACCGTTAAAAATGTACTCTATTTTTCCTACGGCAACGCTTTCCATTCCCGCTTCTTTTACGCAATCGAGCAAAGTCTTGCCCGTAGGATCCAACGAAAAGTCTTTACGTTCGGACGTACGCGTAAAAGGATACGAGCCTGTAAACGGTCTTGCAATAATGCGCCCCACTCCGTAAGCTCCCGAACACAATCTACGCGCTTTTTCGCACATTTCGTACAGCTCGTCTATCGTGTATTTATCCATATGAACGGCTATCTGCAACACGCTGTCCGCCGAAGTATAAACTATAGGATATCCCGTTTTCAAGTGTTCTTCGCCGTAATCTTTGATTACTTCCGTACCGCTGTACGGCTTGTTGCAAAGTATTTTCGCGCCTAATTCTTTTTCTAATTTGGCTACGAAATTCTGCGGAAATCCGTTGGGAAAAGTAGGCAGCGGTTCGCGGGTTATAACTCCGGCCATTTCCCAATGTCCTACCGTCGTATCCTTTCCCTTCGACAATTCTTCCAATCTTGCATATGCGCCTATCGGCTGTCTGTCGTCATTATAAGTGCCGTCTATATTGTACAGCCCCATCTCCGCAAGAATAGGCAAATTAAGGTCGTAAGCGTGACGTATATTTTTCAAAGTATTTGCGCCGTAATCGTTAAACTTTTTGCAATCGGGCATAGCTCCGATACCAAAGCCGTCTATTACGAGAATGAAAGCTCTCATACCATGCTCCTTAACGTATAAAACGATAATAGTTTCTAACCGTTTTTCTACTCGTATATTATATCAAACATTTCGTAAATACACAATCAAATTAAGCAAGTTAGTATTTTTATTACAACAAAGAAAGCCAATAACTTGTAAACTGTCCAAGCAATTATTATAGCTGCCGTTTGCGTCTGATCGCAAAGCGATTCGCGAAACGTCTTGCAAACCGCTTTTTCACAAATACAGCAAAAACACGCGACCGAGCAGAACGCCAAGTCGGCAAGCGCTATAAACAATAGGTACAGTATACCCCACATAACAGACAATGTAAATAACGCGACTACGCAAGCTCCGCAGTAAAAGCATATAATACAGGACACTACCAACCTTAGATAATGCGTTCCCTTAATCAAACCGCACAAAGCAAAACCTAAATAGGCGAATAGGCTTGTCACTACAAAGTATATTACTACGTCGAAGCCCGCCTGCATAATCTTGTCAGCGAACGTCGTTCTGTTAAAATACCACCAACCGTACCGAAACGCGTAAAAAAGCGCAATGCCTAATGCAAAGCCTAATAGACAGGAAAGCACACTAATAATAAACTTCCATTTGTATACGCAAATCTTATGATGAATATCGTCCGCGGTATTGCGCAGATACAACAAAATGCCCATATCAATTGATATGAGCATTTTAATCATTTTATGCTAATTAGTAAGCATCCACTTAGCGTACATACCGTAGCCGCGGGTTGGATCGTTAACAAAAACGTGCGTAACTGCGCCTACGAGTTTTCCGTTTTGAACAATCGGGCTACCGCTCATCCCCTGCACAATGCCGCCGGTTTGCGCAAGCAGCTCTTTGTCGGTTACGTGAATAACCATACCCCTGTCATCCCGCGAACTCTGCGCTACGGCTTTTACAATCTCTATTTCATAGCTTTTGCGGACGTTGTCGGACAGAGTACAGTAAATACGCGCTTTACCCGGTTTAATTTCACCTATGTCGGCAACTCTTATCGGCTCTTTACAAAAGTTAGGCATCGAATTAAACGTTCCGAAAGCTCCGAACTTGTTATTTGCATATATGTTACCTATACGTCTGTCAAATGAAAAACTTCCCTTCAATTCGCCTGCCGAGCCCTTGCGTCCCTTCTCAACGCCGTCAATAGTACAGTGAAATACTCCGCCGTTTTTGCAGTTAACAATATTGCCTTTGGGGTCTGTTATAGGATGACCGAGACTTCCGAAATTAAGATTTTTGCGCACATACGTAAGCGTGCCTATACCGCTGGACGCGTCTCTGGACCACAGCCCCAAACGGTATTGATTAGTCGTAAGATCCTTCTGCGGTTTTATAACGGTCTCGGCAACAGCGCCGTCGCGTAGGTATTTCAGCGTAAGCTCTCTGCCTTCGGAACGGCTTGCTATTTCCGCAAGCTTGGCGGAATTGTAAATTCTTTTACCGTCCAGCTCTACTACAACGTCGTTTATTGTTATGCCGGCGTTCATTGCCGGACAACACAGTTTGCCGTCCGCGCCTACAAATTCGTTTAAGCCTATTACAGTTACGCCTTCGCCGTCTATCGTTATTCCAATCGGATATCCGCCGAGATAAACTTCCTCGTCTATTGTGGCAGACGTGTTCGTATTAGCCGCTCCGGTAAACAAATCCAAAACGTCGTCTATAACGTCTGCGTTAGCTACGCTAACCGCGCAATTGTTATCGCATACGGCTTTTACCGTATTCGCCGTCAATGGAATTACAGCACACTGCAAGCACAATAGAAAAATTAACAGAAGAAATATCGTTTTTTTCATATCCACCTCAAAGTATCAAGCATAGTTTGTGGATATAACAACCGATTATACGCAAAAATACAAATTGCCGTGCTTCACAACCGCGCGGCTATTTTTGTTACAAAGGACAACAACAAAAATCCATTGTCTATCAACAAACGAATAGACCTGCTGTCTTTGCAAAAGTATAGCAAGAGCTATATTTTATAAATATTAAGGACAATCAATTTAGTAATATAAACCCGTTAACTCATCTCTATTGGGCTGCGTACATTTACCATGTCTTTTTTACAGGCACCGATTTTTCTTATAGTTCTCTCGAACCCGATTTATAAAATGTGTTCTATATACTCTTTTTGTAATTCTCCGACCAATCTATAAGCTCGCGCGCGTTAACTAAGGCATGCTGACCTACGCTTCCCATAAGCCGCGCCACTTCCTCCGAACGCTGCTCAAGCGTTGTCAAGCGGTCAACACTCGTAAATGTTTTGCCGTCTTTTTCGTACTTGTTTATATACAAATTACAATCCGCCATAGCGCAGATTTGCGGTAAATGCGTAATTACGATACACTGGTATCCGTTTTGCTTGTTATGCGACACGTGTGCTAACTTGTTCGCCACCATTTGCGCCATATTGCCCGAAATTCCCGTATCTATTTCGTCGAATACCATTGTGGGAATTTTCTCCGCCAAGGCGGTAATATTCTTAACCGCCAACATAAAACGGGACATTTCGCCGCCGGAAATAACCTTGGATAACGGCTTTAACGGTTCGCCGATATTTGCAGACATCAAAAAACGCACCTTGTCGAATCCGTCCGCCGACGGGCTTGCGGCAAAGCTGTCGAAATCGTTTTCTCCGTAAAACTCCACTTCGAAATGCGTTCCGCGCATACCCAACTCTGACAGCTCCTGCAATATTTTCTTCGCTAATTCTTCCGCCGTACGCTTGCGTTCTTGCGATTTGGCGGTTGCCAAGTCGTACATTTTCGACAGTATTGCACGCTTTTCAATATTAAGTTTTTCTATGCGCTCCGAACAGTTGAGCAAGTTATCGTACTGCGCTTCGGCGTTTTTAAGAAAATCTAACGCTTCGGCAACGCTTCCGCCGTATTTACGCTTTAACTGACGTATTTTTTCCAAACGCGCTTCCATTCGGTCCGCTTCGGACGGGCTGAAGTCAACGGCTTCGAGCAAGTCGTCTAAGCTCGCAGCCACGTCTTCTATCTCTATACGTGCGGTCTGCAGTCTGTCGGCAAGCTCTGCGGCGCTGTCTTCCAAGCCCGCTATTTGCCGCAGCGACGATACCGCGTCGGAAATTCTGTTTATTGCTCCGAGCTCCGCGCTTAGACTGTCCGCGGCAACGTTGACTGCGGAAGCTATTTTTTCCGCGTTAACCATACGTTTGTGCGCGGCAAGCAATTCGTTTTCTTCCTGCTCATCCAACTCCGCAGACTTAATTTCGTCTATTTGGAATTTCAGAATATCCGACAGACGTTCTCTTTCCGCGTCGCTTCCGCCGAAAGACTTTAATTGTCTGTTTACGTCCGATAATTTGTTATACCATACCGAGCGCAGCTCTGTATCCGCTCCGCGAAAGTCGCAGAAAGCGTCAAGGACAGACAATTGATTTTTTTCGTCCAATAACGAAAGGTGCTGTCCCTGACCGAAAATGTCCGACAGTTCCGAGCATATTTCTTTTAACATAGAAAGCGTTGCCGTTTTGCCGTTAATGCGTATCTCGTTTTTTCCGCTTACGGACATCTTACGGTTGAGCAGTATCTCGGTATCGGCGCCGTAACCGTATTCGGCAAGTTTAGCTAAAACGGGGCAATCCGTTTCCGCTTCGAACAATGCCGTTACTTCTGCGGACTCTTCGCCGTATTTTATAAGAGTTTTATCGGCGCGTTCGCCTAAAACAAAGGCGAGCGAATCTATTATAATAGATTTGCCGCTGCCCGTTTCACCGGACAATACAGTAAGCCCCGATTGAAAATCTATATCCAATCGGTCGATTAGGGCTATGTTGTTAATAATAAGATTTTTAAGCATAATTAACTTTTGTATTTGCACTCACGCATTATAACTGTATACTACCGTCTGCGCCGACGAAGTATTTGTTACCGCATAAATAATGTTCAATACAGTAATTTATTGATTTCCTGCGCAAACGCTTCGGCTTCGCGGTTGTCGGCACACACCACCAACACGGTACCGCGGTCGGCTACTACACCGACAACTTCCGCAAGGTTCAGCTGCTCTACCGCCGCCGATACGGTCGAACCTGCGTTTGCGATAGTTTTTATGACCGTCAAGTTGTTCGCCGTCACGACGGAAATAACGGCTTCACGCAATATATTGAGCAGCTTTACAGACAAGCTTCCGTCCGCCTTTTGCTTGGTAACGTATTTATACTTGCCGCCGGAAGTAAGGGTTTTAATAAGTCCCAATTCCTTTATATCGCGTGAAATGGTAGCCTGCGTAACGTTATATCCCGCGTAGTTCAACTCCTGCACAAGTTCGTCCTGCGTTTCGATATCGCGCGACGTTATAATATTTATTATTTTAGATTGCCGTGATGCCCGCGTCATTTTTCACTCCTTTATGTAATAATTATACACTGCTCGGAATAAAAATTCAACGGTTTTTCAACATATCGTTTACGGCGACTTTCACACTTTCTACGTCCAAGCCGTTTGCGCGTATCTGTTCGTCCACCGTTGCGTGAGCTACAAAAACATCGGCCACACCCATATTTTTAACGGTTACGGCTGTCTTATCTGCAAGGTAAGCCGTTACGCTTTGTCCGAAACCGCCGCTGAGGACGTTTTCTTCTAACGTTATAACGCCCGTGTCGTCGCCTATATTGTCCAGGTAATGCCCGTCCAACGGCTTAACCGTAGTAACGTCCACGACTTCAACTCCGTCGATGTCCAAAGCGACGGCTTGCGCTGTTTCCGTCATTTTGCTTCCCACGGCAAGTATCGCCAATTTTCTTTTATCGGTTTTTTTTACAACGTTCCACGCGGCCGCAAATCCGCGGTTGACTTCGCTAAGCGTTTTGGAATACCTTATCGCAACGGGACAGCTTTCGCTTAAACTTGCGCGCATCATCTGCGACAATTCGGAATAAGTAGACGGGGTCCAAACCTTAATATTCGGAATCTGCGACAAGTAAGACAAGTCGAACAATCCCTGATGCGTTTTACCGTCCGCGCCGACGAATCCCGCTCGATCTATCAGGAAAGTTACCGGCAAACTCTGCAACGCTACGTCGTGCAATATTTCGTCGTAAGCTCGCTGTAAAAATGTGGAATAAATAGCTACGAACGGATGCAAACCGCCCTTGGCAAGTCCGCCTGCAAATGTTACCGCATGTTCTTCGGCGATACCCACGTCGAAAAATCTGTCCGCATAAAGCGACTTAAATCCGTCAAGACCCGTGCCCTTGGACATAGCGGCGGTTATCGCTACAACGTCTTTACACTCCGACGCTAACTTTACAAGAGTATCGCCCACAGCTACGGAGCTGTCCATAGTATCCAAGTTTACGCCTGCCCCCGATACTGAATGATAGCTTTCCGGATCGTTTTCGGCAGGCAAATAACCTTTGCCCTTTTTAGTAACTATATGCAAAACCGTCGGTTTGGTTACGTTGTTTTTAATGCGCGTCAAATAGTACACTAAGTCTTTAATCTCGTTGCCGTCGATAATTCCGATATATTTAAGATTGAACATATCGAAATAACTGTTCCGCACGTATCTCAACTTGGCTCTGCGCTTACACCAACGCAATAATCTGTAAATTGGTTTACCCAACAACGGAATTCTCAGCAAACTACGTTTCAGTTTTTCCTTATTACGGTCGTATTTTCCGACGCGAAGTTTAGACATATTAAGCGTAGCCGAGCCTACGTTATCGCTAATGGACATATTGTTATCGTTTAGGATAATCAGCATTTTGGAAGCTTGAGCGTTGTTTAACGCTTCGTACGTCAATCCGCAGGTCATCGAACCGTCTCCGACAACGCTTATCACGTTATAATCATCATGTAAAGCGTCGCGCGCCTTGGTCATACCCAAGCCTACGGAAATCGCCGTTCCGGCGTGACCGGTATTAAAGCTGTCCGATTCGCTTTCTTCACAATCGGGAAAGCCGCTCAAACCGTCTTTTTGACGTAACGAAGAAAAATTCTCACCGCGACCGGTAAGAATTTTGTGTACGTAACTCTGATGACCGACATCCCACACTATTTTGTCGCGTTCGTCGAACACGTAATGCAGCGCCACGGTCAGTTCTACCGCGCCCAAATTGCTCGCAAGATGCCCGCCGCTTACCGTTACTTCCGCAATAAGCTTAGCGCGTATATCAGCGCACAATTCCGGCAGCTGTTTAACGTCGAGTTTTTTCAGATCGGAAATAGATTTTACTGTTTCAAGCACTTTCAGGCGTCCTTATGGAAAAAGCTGAGAATTTTGGCTACACCAAAAATAATTTTGTTACTGTTATTAACGGCAAAGTTTTTGCCTACGGCTTTAAGAGTAATCGTTGCGGTAGATACTATTGCCGATATAGCGACCTTTACAAAAAAATTGGCAATGTCGCTCAAATTGTCGCTAAAACCGTTAGCCAAACTCATAAAAATCGCCGCAGAGCATACGCCGGAAACAATACCGCATATATCTCCTACTATATCGCAGCAAACGGACGAAACAATATGACTGTTTTTAGCCATTTTTACCGCGGTTTTTGCCCCCTTAACTTTTCGTGAAGCCATTGCCAAAAAAGGTTCCACATCGCAAGCCGTCGAAGCAGTGCCTATCATGTCAAACAGCACGCCAAAAGCCAAAATAACCAATGTAAGCAGGGTTGCCAACCACCATTGCGCGCCCGTAAGCACCAACTCCGAGCCCGCATTAACTGCAAAAGATAAAAACAACGTAATAATCATAGCCTTCAACGGCCACAAATTACGCGTCTTCTTCTTTTTCTTTTCGTTTTTTTCTTTATCTTTCTTTTTTACGGAATCGGAAGCAGTTTTTTCCGGCGTTTCGGTAATATCGCTTTGTTCTCGTAACGGAACAGGGTCGGAATTTTTCATAGTTCTCCACAATAATTTTAATAAAGCGGACGAAACGTTTTCGTCGCAGTACATAACGCAGGATAATAAAAAAAGGTGGTGACTCGTCAAATAAACCTTACGGCATAGGTTCAGTAGGATTTCCCAAGCAAAAACTTCCCGTCGCCGCAGAAGCAGTTTCCTTTTAATTTTGCTTACAGGGTGTCGCCACGACTGTAACTGAATCGCCACTAAGTCCGTACTATAATCTCTGACAAGCCTAATACAGTCTAGAAGATTTCCTTTGCAGTAACACCGTATTTTAGTTTCTTTTGCAGAATTCATTTTGTAAAGCAATCGTTGCGCGCTGTCGGCCAACAAACGCGAAGCGTTCATTACTCCCAAAATTCCACTCAAAACAAGCTACTCTGTACACAGCTTTTTGTTCACCGCATAGCAGGTTTAATCTCAGAGAGTAGCGACACTCATTAAGTTACCGCCACCCTGTAGAGTCTCCACGAATACTGGGGATAGGACACATGCCATTGCGCTTTACCCACTATTCTTAACTTCCAGCACCGACCCCCGTTTGGGCAACGAAAGCCGGCACAAGAAACTTCATCGATATGCTCGTCGACGGTCTTTTAGGCCCGCCTTCAATACGTCGATTACTGACTAGAATACTGCACCACCATATTTTTCATCCAGTATATATAGTATATCACGTTTTTCCGAAAATGACAATCAATTTGCATCTACGGGCGCATGCGCTATACAGTTTTACCATGCTACTTGTTTCTTACAAGGTTTTTATCGGCAATTTCTTCTAAATACGAGGTATCGTACGGAAGCCTTGCCGTCAATTCTTTTATTTCGCAAGTCAGCTTAGACGCGTACTCTCTAAGCGCGCGTTCGGACATAACGTCGAGAAAAGACTTTTCACATTTTTCCGAGTCGAGCATATCGTCGATTACCTGATAGCACACCCCGAGCTTAGACGCGATTCCGTCGAAAATTTCCACTTCTTCGTCGCTTGCTCCGCCGCATAACGCTCCGCATACGATGGAAGCTCGTATCAAGTCTCCCGTCTTATGCAGCGCAACGGCGTTAGCGTCGTCTACGGTCTTAGTTTCCGTAAACAAATCCAACGATTGACCGCGCACCATACCGTTAATACCACTCATATTAAACAGATATTTACAGGCGGCAAGATACTTTTTATTGGCAATCGGACCTTCCAATACCGTTTCCGTAGCAAGGTTCAATAATGCGTCGCCGGCAAGCACGGCAGAAGCTTCCCCGTATTGCATATGACAAGAGCGTTTACCGCGGCGCAAGTCGTCGTTGTCCATACACGGAAGATCGTCATGAATAAGCGAATAGGTATGGACGTATTCCAACGCAGCAGCCATAATTTTTGCGCCTTCGTTTATTCGTCCGCACACGGCCTTCGCCGTTTCCAACAAAAGCATAGGCCTTATTCGTTTGCCGCCGCTAAACAAACTGTATTCCATAGCCTGCGTAACCTTGTCGCAGGTTTTGGGAAAATAATCACGTAAAATTTCTTCAATCGCTTCTACGCTAACGTTATTTTTCATCCGTCAATCTCCTTACTTTTTCTTGCAGAACAATCAGTTTGCCTTTGCAATCGTTGAGCGTACGCATACATTCGTCCGCAAGATTTACGCTTTGCTCAAAAATCTGCAAAGACTTCTCCAAAGACTCGCTCTCGTCTATCTGCGCAGTCAATTCATCTAACTTGGCAATTTTTTGTTCGAGATTCATTTTGTCACCTTCTCTTTGACGGTCGCTGTTATTTCGCCGTCCTGTAATGTCAATTTGATATCGTCTCCGACCGATATACCGCGTACCGATTTTATTATTCCGCTGTCTCCCGATAAATAAGCGTATCCGCGTTTAAGAACGTTTATCGGGTTCAGAGACGTAAGCCGCGCAATACCGTTCTCAACTGTCTTTTCCCGTTCGGAAATTCCAATCTCCAATTTGTGTTCACACATTAAAATATCTGCCGTAATTCCGCGCTTATTCCGTTCGAATAGCGTATCGACTTTGACTCCTATTCTTTCCACAACATAAGCGGTTTTATCTCCGTAACTCCGCATATTACCGCGCAAAACGTTTGCTATGCGTTCCAAATCGTTTATCAAGCGGCTTTTTAATGCAGCAACGTCCATTGTGACGAATTCTGCCGCCTCACTGGGGGTGACGGCACGTTTGTCCGCAGCAAAATCGCATAAAGTGTAATCTACTCCGTGGCCGACCGCGGACACCACGGGCTTATTGCAAGCCGCTACGGCGCGCACTACCGATTCCGTATTAAATGCGGAGAGATCTTCATTAGAGCCGCCGCCGCGTCCGACTATAACCGCGTCGACGGGGTAACCGTTAAAGAAGCCGATTCCTTTTGCTATTTCTTCTTCCGAGCCCGATCCTTGAACCTTGACAGGATAAAGTACTACGTCGGTAAATGGCTGACGACGCAAAATGACGTTGGTTATATCGTGAATAACGGCTCCGTTCTCACTCGTAACTACGCCTACCGTATTACAGCAATGCGGAACGGCGCGTTTACGCTCGTCATCAAATAATCCTTCTTTTTTCAGCCTTTCTTTCAGCTCGACAAAACGTAAATACGCTTCGCCGGTGTTTTTAATAGCGGAAAGCCTTTTTACAAAAAAGGAAACAGAACCGCTTTTTACAAAATAATTCAATTGTCCTTCGGCGACCGCCACATTGCCCTGTTCGGGTACGGCAACGCTGTCGTAGCAAAAACAGTTTACCGAAGCCGCTTCGTCCTTTAAGGAAAAATACCATCCGTCGCGGGATTTTTTCAAATTTGTAATTTCTCCGCACACGGAAAGACTGCTCAATACTCCGTCGATATCAATTAACCCGCGAATGTAATTATTAAGTTGAGTAACGGAAATAGTCATTTGGTTTTTACAGCGCCAATAGCGTTAAGAAAAAGCGAAGCGCGCGTAACGGGACCTACTCCGCCGGGGACGGGCGAAACGGCAAAACACTTGCCGTATACTTCTTCCGCAACGTCGCCGCGCGTTTTACCGTCGACAAAACTGAGTCCTACGTCTATAACTACGGTCTTGTCGGTTACGCAATCTGCCGTAATAAGGGCAGGTACGCCGCAAGCGGAAACCAGTATATCCGCGCTTCGGCAAACCGACGGTAAATCTATGGTTTTAGTATGGCATACGGTAACAGTAGCGTTTCTTTGAAGCATTATCAGAGCCAACGGCTTGCCGACGGTATTTCCGCGGCCTACTATTACTACACGTTTTCCTTGAATCGCTATGCCGTAGTAATCGAGCAAGTTGATTACCGCCGAAGGCGTAGCGGGACGGAACCCGTCTTCGCCGGAATACATCTTGCATACCGACAGCGGATTAAGACAATCTATATCTTTTTCGGCGGGAATAAACTCCACCGCTCTTTGATAGCGTTTAGGCAGCGGCTGCTGAACTATCACGCCGCATACGTCCTTACGAGCGCCGGCTTTTGCAACAACGTCGAATAACCCATTCGGGTCGGAATCTTCGTCGAGCGTAATCCTTTCGCACGCAAAACCGTATGTTACCGCGCTTTTCAATATCGACGCGGAATACTGATTCCAACGCGGCTCGTCAAATCCTATCGCGCAAATACGCGGCTCGCCAATGGATTCGGCTTGCTTGCAAATTTGCTCGCGCATACTTTCTACGCAAGGCTTTCCCAAAAGTAATTTCGCGCTCACGACAGACTCCTTTCGTAACCCGCCAACACACCGTTGACGTAGGAAACGCTTTTATCGGTAGAATATTTCTTGGCAAACCCAACGACTTCGTTTATTACTACCGCATGCGGCGTGTCGGTGTATTTCATTTCGTATAACGCAATTTCCAAGGCGGCAAGGTCAAGTCTGTATATACGCGACAGCTTAAACTGCTTGGAAAAGTCCGCCACAGTTGCATCCAATTCTTCCTTATGTTCGATAACGCCCTCCACCAAAGATTGGGCAAAGCGCAAGTCTTCGTCCGTTAACGAAGCCCGATCGAATTGCGACCAATCCCCGTCGAATCGTCCGCTCATAATATAAGTATATATTTTACAAAACGCGGCTTCTCTCGCGTAACTTCTCATAATAACTCCCAAACGCGCTAAAAACCCTTTGGTAATCAAAGGGTTAATGCTGCGAACTAATTTTCTTCGAATTCTACGTCGATAACGTGTACGTTTACGTCTTTTACCTTAAATTCCGTCATACTTTCGACAGTATTTTTTATAGTGCTTTGAATACTGCTTGCAATGTCGCTCACTTCCACGTTGTAGGCAAGCTTCACATAAACATCCACGTGCATTTCGTCGCCGATTTGTTCAACCTTGATGGACTCGCGCGCCTGCTTGGAGTTTTCGTTAAACTTAACTACTCCGTCCACTTCGTTCAACGTGCAGTCCACAATGTCGCGTACTATATCGCTGTTATAAACAAGTCTGCCCGATTCGTCAAATCTGTTAACTACTTTCATTTAGTGTTCTCCGCTGTTCTTTTGTATAATTATAACACAGTTTAGTAAAAATTACAATGATTAAACAGATAGAATTCTTACGTAATCGTTAGATATCGACGCTTGCGTGGCTATTATGTTGTAAATTCTTACCGTATCTTCGCGCGCGAGCTCGTCTTTATCGACGATAACGCTTACGTTATCCGAATTTGCGTTAACGGTAACCAACACGTCGGCGTAGCCCTGAGCCTTTAACAACGTTTCCAGCAGCAGTTCCGTCTCCATAGCGTCAACTATTTTTTGCTTTTTTACAAGAGCGTTCTGTCTGGCTTCGGCATACTCGTCGCCTTCCATATTGATAATTTGGTTAAGTTCGGCAATTTCGTAATCTCTCGTGGTCTGCCTGTCTAAACGAGAAGTTTCAAAGAAACTTGTTTGAACGACGTCGTCGTTCGGCTTATTCTTGTTGGTAAGCAACGTGACGTTCAGTACCGCCGCAACGACAAGTACGCAAACCATAGATACAATCAGCGCGATTTTCTTTCCTTTTGACATAATTTGTTCCTCCTAACTTTTATGTGTAAACACTTGTACCTTGGACACGTCAACGTCAAGCAGTGTTACTACCACTTCTTTAATTTTCATCTTGATTATCGGATTGTCCGCGCCTTCGGCAACTATCACTACCCCTAATATATTAGGCGGAAGCGTTTTTATGACTAAAGGTTCGCCTTTTACCAACACTACCGTCGAAATTTCGGTACCGTCAGGATTTTTATCCTTTTCGTACGCGTAAACCTTCTCTTCGTAAGCGTCGTGGGATATGGCGACGGTGGCTTTACCGCAACCTTCGATGTTCTCTACTACGCTAACAATTTTATGTTCCATTTGACTTATATATGAATCGTGCGTCGTACTTTTTACGGGATTTTTTGTAGAAAAAACACCGCCGAATACCAAGATCGCAACTACAACCAAGCCCAACACGGCGGCGACGTAAATTTCAATATTTTTTACCGATTTGATTTTTGCAACAAAACTCTTAAATTTAGCCATATTTCACTTCCAATAAATAATAATTTCCATTTTCGGAAAATACGCAGACATTGTCTTTTTAACAGAGGCTGCAGCTTGCTCGTTACGCGACGTATTCAGGTAAACCGTAACGCTCTCGGACTTCTCGTCCAATCTAATTTCTTCTACGTCGATACCGTCCGCATTAAGTCTTGCTTTTGCCGAAGCCGCCGCCGCTTCATACTTTTTTCGCGTAACGGTATCAATGTAATTTTGCTGTATTTTAATCTCCGTATAATCGCCTCCGACGACGTCTAATGCCGGCGCCACAAAGCTTATTATCGGCTTAATCATAACCAACGTAACTATTACGCCGAATACCGTTCGCACGTATTTGCGCGTGTGTCCTTCCGGCAGGATGACGTCGCACATAACCGACAGTATAGCTATTGCGCACACAGTAACAACCCACTGTCCCATTTGTTATACTCCGTTGGCGCAACTGATTACTATAAATGTCAATATACTGAACATAAAAGCCACGGCAAGTATCAGTACCGACAGAAAGGTTAAATTCTTACTTATTCCACTCAACATTTTAATATATTTACTCTCCACAATAGGCTCGCATAACGCGCTCACGCATTGTAAGCCCAAATTTATGCACAGCGTAGACATCAACGGTTTCGCAACGGCAAACAGTAAAATAAGCAAAATTACAGCGCCGAAGGCGTTTTTAATTAGCGAAGTACTGGCAACAACCATGTCGAAGCCGTCCGCAAGATACCCGCCGAGAATAGGTATATAATTCCTTGTGGCAAATTTCGCCGCGCGATACGAAACCCCGTCTAACGTTATGGCAGAAATACCCTGCACTGACGTAAAAGCCGAATAAACCATAAACAGAACGCCCAAAAGCCACGACGACAGGCTGGAAAGAAAAGACGAAGCCTTGTCCACCTTGATATTGGACGAAATATTGCTTATAACGGAAAAGGCAAGCGCAAACACCGAAAGGGGAAGCACGGCGTTGGATACAGTTTTGATAACAACGGTCGAGAACATTACCATCGACGGCTGACATACGCTCGAAGCGGCGTTTCCGCCGTTGGCTATTAGCAACGTCAGCAAAATCGGCGCAGACGCTTCGGCAAGCGTTCCCACTTGATTTAGCAGCACGTAAGCCTGCTTGTAAGCCTGAATAATCATCGACAATACCGACAGCAGTACCACCGTAATTCCTACGAAAGACACGACTTCATTCGTGCCGTCCGATATCATTCCTCCGGTAGTCTTGCGTATCAGCCCCAATATAACCATTACGACGAAAATAGCGGACAGCTGCGGCAAAACACTGCGCAAGCCGTCTGAAAACAGCGCAGCCAACAGCTGCATAAACGTATCCGCGCCTTCGTATTCGCCGTTTATTATTTCTTTTACCTTATCCGCTACGCTTTGAAAAAAGCCGCCCGCAGCCTCGTCCACTTCGGTAAAATCGATATTTCCCAAATTGTCCGAAACTTCCTTGTCCAAATCTTCCATTACGTCTGCATAAGCGCACGTGGGAACAAACAACGCAATGATAAGCGCAGCAATAATAATCAGTAGCATGCGTTTCATAATGCCAATTCCTTAATTGCTTCAAACAGCTGCTCCACCATAGGCAGCGCGCAAAACAAAATAGCCATTTTGGACGCAAGCAAAACCTTATCGCCTATACTTTTGCAGTTTGCATCTACGCACACGTTGTTGGTAAATTCTGCCAAATATCCGATGCCGACCACTTTAATCACGCAGGAAATTGCCTGCGAATCTATATTTGCCGCGTCGGAAAAATTGTAAAATGCGTATACCAAATCAAACAATTTGTCGCAAAGCATGCTCAGGATAACCACGGCTGCGCCAACGGTTAACGGCATTGCAAGCTCTTGCTTCAATTGCCTGACTATTACCACGCCGATAACGGCGAATAAAGCGAATAAAGCTATTTTTACAAAATCCATAGTTATAGGTCGAACAGCGAGCGCAGAGTGTCGTACAGCTGCACAATCGTATCCAGCATCATAGCAAGAGCTACCACCAAGCCTACCACGGACACAACCGTGGCAATTTCGTCCTTGCCCGCGCGCTTCAAAAGCATACAAGCTATCGCCGTTATAATGCCTATCAATGCTATTTTTAATATAATAGTTACGTCCATTTATACCCCGCTACATCAACATAATGCCGAGCATCGCTCCCAAAAGCATACCTAATTTTCCGTAAACTCCCGCTCGCGAAGTTTCTTTTTCCGTCACATATCTGCAATCGTCTTCCAGAATCTTTCCGTAATAATCCAGATGCTCCGAAAGCTGCACAGAGCTGACGCAATCCAAATTACCGAAAAAATCAAGTAAATTTTTCTTTTGACTTTTTGTAAGCCTGCACTTGCACTTTCCGTTTGTTAAATAATCCGCAAAAGCCGCCGAACAATTTTGCGTGAACTCTCCGTTAAATTTGTCTAATTCAAGCTGCCTGCCCGTTATGTTTTCACGCAAGCCGACTGTATATCTGCGTACGTCTTGATAAAACAGCCCCTTCACAGTAATAGACTTTTCAATATACTTTCCTATACAATAGCCGCACAAAACGCAGCCTATAAACACTATTATGTCAATCATAGTAAGTTACGTTTCGTCATTTTCAATCATTATCTGATACTTTGAACGTGGAATCACTCTCATACTTCGGTTTTTTTGCAATAGTACGGCGTAATCGAAACATTGCAGCAGTCCAAATCTTTTGTCGAATTCCTTGACGTTTGCTCCGTGAGCGCTGCATAGTACGTTAACTCCGCTGTTAACGCAGGAAGAAACGAATTCTACGTCTGATTCGGACAACTCGTCGCAGACAATGCAGTCGGGAGACATGGCCCTTATTCCCACTTCGAACGCATACGACTTGGACGACCATTTCAATACGTCGCACGAAGCGTACCTGTCGTCGTAAAACAATTCTCCGCGTTCGTCAACGGCAAGAACGTTGCGCGTACTGCTTAGCTTTTCCGCCAAATCGCGCAGGAATGTTGTTTTGCCGCTGGACGGGGGACCTATCGCTATTATGTTGCGGTCGGTCAGTAATTCCAACGTCTGCTTGTCCACTACGTTTATCCTATGCGGAACTCGAAAGCACAGCGATGTGTACCTTTGAAAAGTATTACGATCTTTGCCGAATACATGTCCGCACACTCCTACTCTCACTCCGTCGTCTAACGTGAAAAAACCGTTAGACAGCGTTTTTTCGTGAGCGTACACCGAACTGTTACAGGCTTTTTTGACCACGCCGTCACAGACATCGCCGACCTTGATTGCCTGTGTGGGCGACAAACTCAAAGAATCCCTTCCCAAGTAATACCATTTACCGCTGACGTTTACCCTTACTTCCTTGCCGTTGCGCAGCCTAAGCTCGCGCACGGTCGTAATTTTGGACAAGCCGTATGCAATTTCTTCGGGCAAACATTCCATCATATTCATACAATATACTATTGGACAAGCCGTAATATTATGCCAAATACCAATCTCGGACGCAAAATTATAACCGCGAAATACCGCAAAATTTGCGATACAAATAGCAATACCGTTTTTTTGCAATTAAAAACCCGACGTTAATCGTCGGGTTAAAAAATCAAGTTTTTTTGAATCAGGTTATTTCGCTCTTTCCATATATTCGCCAGTGCGAGTATCGATACGAATCATTTCGCCTTCGTTAACAAACATAGGCACCATAAGCGTATAGCCCGTTTCTACCGTGGCGGGTTTAGTTGCATTTGTCGCCGTATTTCCCGCAACAGCAGGCTCACAGTTGACTACTTGAAGAACAACAAAGTTAGGCGGCTCAACGGAGAAAGCTTCTCCCTTATAGAATTTGATTGTCGCAGTCATATTTTCCTTCAAGAAGTGCAACGCGTCTTCAACCTGACTCTTGTTCAAGGGAACTTGATCGTAGGTCTCGCTGTCCATAAAGTAATAAATCTCGCCGTCGCAGTAAAGATATTCCATTTCCTTATTTTCTATCTTGGCAAGTTCGTACTTTTCCGAAGGGTTAAACGTTTCTTCTCTCACGGCTCCGGTAACGACGTTTTTAATCTTCGTCCTTACAAACGCGGCACCTTTACCCGGTTTAACGTGTTGGAAGTCGACTATAACGTAAATACCGTTATTATAAACAAACGTTACTCCCTTTCTAAAATCGCCTGCTAAAATCATATATAAGTTCCTCCTGATGTATTACTATAAAATTATAATGTTTTTATCCGACATTGTCAAATCAATAACGCTATCTTCTTCAAATAACAGCATATCTTCTATACGCACGCCGCCTACTCCGGGGACGTAAATGCCGGGCTCGCAAGTGATAAGCTGTCCCGTTTGCAATGTATCCTGCGAACGCGACGACGCGTACGGGGTTTCGTGAATGTCTATCCCCAAACTGTGCCCCGTACTGTGCGTAAAATATTCGCCGAATCCGTTCGCCTTTATTATTTCGCGGCAGGCAGTATCAAGCTCCTTTCCCGTCATACCGGGATACGCGCTTGTAATACCCATATTCTGCGCTAACGAAACTACGTTGTAAATTTTTCTAAGCTCGTCCTTGGGTTCTCCTACAAATACGGTGCGTGTCATATCCGAGCAATATCCGTGATACCTTGCGCCGAAATCCATTGTAACAGGGTCGCCGTTTTCTATAAGCTTTTCAGTCGGGTGCGCATGCGGTTTAGACGAATTTACACCCGAAGCGATAATCGTATCGAAAGCCAAACCTTCCGCTCCTCGCTTGGACATTTGATATTCCAGCTCCACCGCAATGTCTCTTTCGGATACGCCCACCTTTATAAAGCTCAATACGGCCGAAAACGCCGCGTCGGTAATGGACTGAGCCTTCTTTATATACTCGATTTCCAACTCGGTCTTAAAGCTTCTCACAGTTTCGATATTTTTACCTATCGGAATAAGCTCGAAACCGTCAAGACTGTCCTTAAAATCCGAATATTCAGCTACAGTCATCTCGGTATCTTCGAACCCTACAGTCTTAACCGAACGCTCGGCAAACAAATCATTAACGACTTTTAACGCGCTGCTTCCGTTGGCAATTTGCAACACTTCCGTATTTTCACATTCAAGGCATTGCGCCATTTCGTAATAGCGCGGATCTGTAATAAAGGTCGCTTTATTATTTGGAAATAATGCCAAACACCCGAAAGTAGACGCAAACTCGGTAAAGTAAAAACGATTTTTTTCGCTCGTTAATATGATTGCGTCAACATTAGACATAGCAAATAATTTGTCAGTATTTTTCATATAACCTCCGCAATTCAGTTTATAGCGTCGTAAATCCGTTTCATTTCAATAGCGTCGTCCGCTTGTGTACCGTCCGACTCACATATCACAACGGGCGACAGTTTGTACTTTTTAAGAATTTTAGCTAACGGCGCAAATTCGGGTCCGAATACTTTATCGGCAAATGTCAAGTGCCGCACTTCTCCGCCGGCGCTGTATTCTATTTTAGAAAAATGTATATGCAGCTTACTCGTACGTTCCGCACCTATGGCGTTCAACAAACAGGCTATAATGCCGTCGTAGTCTTGTTCGGTTTTAAGACTGCCGTAAGTACGGGCGTTAATATGTCCGAAATCGATCGTAGGCAGAAAGAAATCGGCAATTTTGCAAAACTCTGCAATTTCTTCGACGTCGCCTATTTGATTTATCTTCCCCATTGTTTCGGGACAGAACAAACAGTCATCCATACCGTTGGCACTTATAATATCAGCCAAGGTTTTAAGTCGCTTTTTTGTCAGGTCCACCGCTTCGCCGCGCGTCATTTTACCGACGGTCGCAGGGTGAAATACTATTCTGTTCCCGCCGAAAGCGCGAGCTTTATTACAACTGTTAAGCAGATAATTATAAGACTTCTCCGCCATCTCATCCGACGGATTGGCGAAATTTATGTAATACGGCGCGTGAACAGATATGTCCACGCCGAATTCCTTTGCCCTTTCTCCCACGGCTTTGGCTTTGTCGTCTCCGACGTTTATCCCGCGGCCGAAGGAATACTCGTATGCAGTCAACCCCTGCTTAGAAAGCCATTCCGGGGCTTCTACGGACGACTTAAACCCTTCGTCATAAAAGCGTTTGCAGTTTCCGCTGGGACCGAATCTAATCATTGCGGGCATTCTCCTTATCCTTTTGCAATTGTTTGGCAAGCGCGTCCGCGTTATCGAATTTTACGATATCGCGCAAATACTTGCACAGCGAAACTTTGAGCGTCTTACCGTACAAATCGCCGCGATAATCCAACAAATGAGCTTCCACCGCAAATCTGTCTATACCGAACGTTGGGGTTTTGCCTATATTAACAATACAGCGGTATTCGCGGCCGTCTACCTTAGCCCGTCCGCCGTAAACGCCGGACGGTAAAAATTTATCCGAAGCAACAGTGATATTCGCAGTAGGAAAACCCATCGTTTTGCCTACGCCGCGTCCGTGAATTACCGTTCCGATCAAAAAAAACGGTTCGGACAACAGCTCGTTCGCTTTATCTATGCGCTTATTGCCAAGCAATTCTTTTATCAGCGTTGTGCTAACCTTTGTTCCGTCAGAGCTAATACGGCTCACAACGTCCACATCACAAACGTTTTGAAGAATTTTACCGATTCCGACGCTATCCGTTCCGTCGCTTCCGCAGCGATGATCGAAGCCGCATACTACGCCTGCAAGATTGTATCCGCACAGTTCACACAAAAATTCTCGACCGCTTTTTTTACGAAATCCGTCGTCGAATTCCTTGACGATTACGTATTCGACGCCCAAGCTTTCATATATTTGCAGCCTTTCGGCAAACGTATAAAGCACTTTTTCGTCTTTGCCCAATACTTTCAAGTGATTATTGCTAAACGTAAATAAAGCCACTCGCGCTCCGTGTTCGTATGCGCGGCATTTTGCCGTTTCCAACAGTTCGACGTGTCCTTTGTGCATACAGCCGAAATACCCCAGACAAAGTACAATAGGCGTATTCAGTTCTTCTCCTAACGTAATTACTTGCAAGTCCGCACCTTAGTTAATATTTTTAAGATAATACTTGATTTTCAAATAGCCGCCTTCGTTCACACCCAATCCGAAAAATACGTTTTTACAGTACACTTTACGGTATCCGCCGTCGAACGGACACTTCACCCTGCGCCCGAAATCTATATCGTCGTATCGAACATCAGGAAAAACACAATCTTCTACGTCGGCAAGCGGAAATAAAATATCCGTAAGACAGTTTTCCTTCAATTCGCGCACTTCGTCCAAGGTATAAGCGCGCGCAATATCGAAACAGCCCGATTGCAGTCTTATCAAACCGCTCATATATCCCACTGTTCCGCAGCGAGCGGCAATATCTCTTGCCAGCGAGCGAATATAAGTTCCGCCGCTGCAACGTATGTCTATTACAAACGTATCGGAGGACATCTGAGCCACAAGATCGATACTGTATACTGTTACGGTTCGCGGATTAAGCTCAACCTGCGCTCCGCTGCGCGCCAGCTTATACGCACGCACTCCGTTTACCGATTTTGCAGAAAAAACGGGCGGCACTTGATTCAATTTCCCGCAAAAATGCTTTAACGCAACACCAACGTCATTCGTGTTCGGCAGAATACTGCTCGTCTCGGTTACAGCGCCGTACGAATCCAACGTATCGGTTGTTTTTCCAAACGTAAAGAACGCTCTGTAATATTTAGTTTTATTGGTCAGAAAATCGAATAGTTTGGTCGCTTGCCCCAACGCTACGGGTAGCACACCGCTCGCTCCGGGATCTAACGTTCCCAAATGTCCGGCCTTTTCTCGGAAAATATGCTTAATGCACACCACTATATCGCTTGCGGTTGCGCCTACGGGTTTTAAGACGTTCACAAAGCCGTTCATATCGTATAACCCACCGCGCGGACAATCTTTTCAATCACATCTTCCAAAAAACCGTCTATTCTGCATCCCGACGCCAAAACATGACCTCCGCCGCCAAATTCTTTACAGATTTCTCTTACGTTGAAGTCCTTGCCGCGCATACTGACTTTGTAAGCGTTTGGAGCAAACTCTGTAATGCACACTCCCACGCGCGCCGTATCTATATCGATGGCATAACCGACAATTCCGGTGGTAACGCTGTGATCCAAACCGAACTCCGCAAGGTCGTTTTGAGTTATATAAATTAAATACATTTCGCCGTCGTAGTACGAACGCATGCGAGCTACAACCTTGGCGCGCAGCATTGTTTCAGCGTAAGTAATATCGCGAAAGAACGTTTTGTACACCTTTTCGATATCGGCGTTATATCCAAACAAATCTCCCGCAAAATAAAAACTTGCCGAATCGGTATTACTGTGAGCAAAGTTACCCGTGTCCGTACACAGTCCCATATACAAATATGTGGCTATTCGACCATCCAATTTCACATCCATATCGCGAGAAATCTCGTATACAATTTGGCATGTGCTGGAATATTCTTTCAAGCAATTGTATTTCGAAAAAAACTCGCCTCCGTGATGGTCGATGGTCATAGTCTCTGCAAAAGACGCATAGTATCCCGAATTTTCACCTAAGCGGAAAATATCTCCGCAATCTACCGCCACAAGCAAATCGTACCTATCCGAACATATCTTACGATACGAACCGACTTCGTCGAAGCATAGCAACTTGGCATTCATATCCGACTCGCAATACAGGTCGGCGCTCACTCCCGCTTTATTAAGCATCAACTTCAATGCGACGGAAGCCCCGACGGTATCGCCGTCGGGATTTATGTGAGAAAATATAGCAACGCGCTTTTTGCCTATAAGCAAGTCGGCCGCCTGTTTAGTTGTTATCGCCGTCTTTGTTAATTTCATTCAATATCTCGTTTATCTTTTGACCGTACGCCATCGAAGTATCCAAAATAAAATCGAATTGCGGAACTTTACGGATATGCATATTTTTGGAAATCTCTCGTCTTATATACGGTTCGTTTTCGCGTATAGCCACAAAGGTCTTCGCGGCGCGTTCGGCGTCTGTCGAAAATATACTCACGTATACTTTAGCCGAAGAAAGCTCCTTGTCGCAATTGACTTCCAAAATCGTAAACATTTCGGTAATACGCGGATCCTTCACTTTCTTAGTCAACAGCTCCGCTATATAGCGTTTGAATTCTGCGTTTAACTTGTTTGTCCTGTCTGTCATTGCGCAATTTCTTCCATTAAATATACTTCGAATACGTCTCCGATTTTAATATCGTTGTAATTCTCCACGGATATGCCGCATTCGTAACCGTACGACACTTCCTTTACGTCGTCCTTAAAGCGCTTAAGAGCCATAATACTACCGTCATAAACGCTGACATTATTTCTGTATACGCGAACCTTGCCGTTGCGCACAATTTTGCCGTTAGTAACGTAGCAGCCGGCAACGGCGCCTACGCCCGAGATTTTGAATACTTCGCGAACTTCGGCTGAGCCCAAAATATTCTCTGTGAATTTAGGCGTAAGCATTCCTTTCATCGCGGCAGTAACGTCGTCCACTGCGTCGTATATTACGTTGTACAAGCGTATGTCTACGCCTTCTTTTTCCGCTACGGACTTCGCGTTGTTGTCGGCGCGTACGTTAAAGCCTATAACGATAGCCTGCGAAGCTTTGGCAAGCATAATATCCGTTTCGTTTATGCCGCCTACGCCGCCGTGAATAGCAGAAACCTTCACTTCTTCATTGGATATTTTCTCCAAGCTTGCTTTTAACGCTTCCAAGCTGCCCTGAACATCAGTTTTGACAATAATATTGAGCGTCTTAAGCTGTCCTTCGGAAATACGTCCGAACAAATCGCCCAAGTTGATAGATGGCATTTGACGCGTATTTTCCAATTTGATTTTGTCTCTGCGTTCTTCCGCAGCCTTTTTAACCAATTTTTCATCGGCTACATACATATAGTCTCCGGCTTGGGGAACTTCGGAAAAGCCCAAAACTTCAACAGGCATCGACGGCCCCGCAGACTTAACCTTCTTTCCTTTATCGTCAAACATGGCGCGGATTTTGCCCGTTGCGGAGCCTGCTATAAGGCTGTCGCCTACGTTAAGCGTTCCGTTACTGACCAATATAGTGGCTACAGGTCCCCTGCCCTTGTCAAGCTTGGCTTCGATAATCGTACCTACTGCGCGCTTCTTGGGGTTAGCTTTAAGCTCTTTCAACTCCGTAACCAACAGCACGCTTTCAAGCAGGCTGTCAAGTCCCATACCTGTTTTGGCTGAAACAGGCACCATAATTGTGTCGCCGCCCCACTCTTCGGGAATCAACTCGTATTCGGTAAGCTGTTGCTTTACCCTGTCGGGGTCGATATGCGGCTTATCCATCTTATTGATGGCAACCACAATCGATACGCCCGCCGCCTTGGCGTGATTGATAGCTTCAACCGTCTGCGGCATTACGCCGTCGTCCGCGGCGACTACGATAATCGCAATATCCGTAATCTTTGCTCCGCGCGCGCGCATTGCGGTAAATGCGGCGTGACCGGGAGTATCGATAAAGGTGATTTGTTCGCCTTTGGCAGTTACTGTATAAGCGCCGATATGCTGAGTAATCCCGCCTGCTTCGCCGCTGGTAACGCTTGTGTTACGAATAGCGTCCAACAGAGACGTCTTACCGTGGTCGACGTGTCCCATAACGGTTACGATGGGAGGACGCTTGGTGTCATTATCCAAGCCGTCGTCTGCTTCCGCCCCCGAAATAATTTCTTCAGCGGTTTTTTCCACCTTCAATTCCAGCGTTACGCCGTGCAGTCCGGCAATATATTCGGCGTAGTCGAAGTCAACGGAATCGTTGATTGTCTTCATTATGCCTTCCTTGAACAACTGCTTGATAATTTCCGATGCAGAAATTCCTATTCTTTCGCTTAGTAGCTTAATAGGAACTTCTTTAACTGTAATTACCGCGTGAGTAATCTTCGGAGCGACAACGGATGCGGAATTATCAGACTTCTTACTGCGCGCCCTGCGAACAACCCTGTCTTCGTCGTAATCGGCGGAAAAATCACGCGTAAGCAAGGTTTTTTTGTAGCCGGCGGTCTTTTTCTCGTCGGGATGATCCTTAGTTTTATTCTTATTACCGTGCGATTTTTGCGGGTCGTTTCTCGGAATATCCATAACAGGCGCAAATTTCTTCGGCGCGGGTTTGTTGGACGGCGTACGTCTGTCCGTCGCATTATCGTCCTTTCCGCCCAAAGCGGCGGCGCGGCGCGTATCCGTACGCGTTTGGGCTCCGCCGCGCTGATCGCGTTTCACTCCGCCCTGCGGCGATGCAGAACGTTTAGCCGCAGCCGTAAGGTCCAAGAATTTTCTGACCTTAACGTTGCCCTTTTCATCCGTATATGTTTCCACTTTACGACCGTTTTCAATTGTGGTAACAATCTTGGTTTTAGGCTTTTCGGGCGCGCTCGCAGCTTCTTCGGCAGCTTTCTCGACAGGCCGCTCGTCACAAGCCTCGGGTACGGAGTCCGTTGCTTCCGCAATTACGGATTCGACTTCCGTAACCGGCGCAGGCTGTTCGACAACCGCTGTTTGTTCTTGTTCTTCGACAACGTTAATATCTGCGGATATTTCTTCCGCTTGTACAAAGTCTTGTTTGCGCTTATGTATCGCTTCGGACAACGCCGAAGCCTGACGTTTAATATTGGACAACGTCTGCTGCAATTCGCGCGCGAAATCTAAAACGTTCGTTTTAAGAACCTTAGCAGTTTCCTGCCCTTTGGTTTGTTGAGTATTCGTCGTATTAGCCATATTGCCTCCAAAACCTAAGCTAAATTATCTAATATAGCCGCCGCCAGCGACTTATCGCAAATTGCCAGCGCTTTGCAGTTTCTCTTTGCCAAAGCATCATAATCGTCTATTTGCCGCAAAGGACAACCGCGTTGTTCGGCGGTGATTTTCAAAACCGCCTGCGAATTGTCTGACAACGACCGAGTCTGCAATATCAGATAAATTCGTTTTCTATATTTACTTATATTATCGCAACCGTACACAACCGAGCCTTTTTTTATTGCGAAGCCGATATAAGTTTCTATTTTACCGTTCAATCAATCTCTCCAATTCGTCCGCAACCGTTTCCAAGGAAAAACCGTTGCTTTTAGCAAATTTTTTATTTTTAACCGACTTGTCAACGCACTCTTTGCTTTTACAGAGATATACGCCTCGTCCGTTTAGCTTACCCGTTTCGTCCACCACTACGCCGTTAGGCGTACATACAATTCGTATGAGCTGATTTTTCGGCTTCATTTCTCTGCACGAAACGCACATACGTTCGGGGATTCTTTTAGACGTCGACACTGCTATTCTACCTCGTCGTCGTTCTTCATATCGTCAAACATTCCGCTTTGCATAGCCGCAGTATAAGACTTGACGTCGATTTTCCAGCCGGTAAGCTTCGCCGCCAAACGCGCGTTCTGTCCTTCTTTGCCGATAGCGAGGGACAGTTTTTCATCGGGAACGACAACCTTGGCTTCTTTGTTATCTTCGTCTGCTTGCACAATCAAGACCTTTGCCGGAGACAGCGCTCTGGCAATGTAGTCGAGAATATCGCTGCTCCAAGGTATAATGTCTATTTTTTCTCCGCCTATTTCGCTTACGATAGCGTTTACCCTAACGCCCTTGTTGCCCACGCAAGCGCCAACCGCGTCTATATCGGGATCGGTGGAATATACTGCCATTTTCGTGCGGAACCCCGCCTCCCGTACTATGCTCTTAATCTGCACTATGTCCGCGCGTATTTCGGGGACTTCGTTCTCGAACAAGCGCTTGATGAACATAAAACTTGCGCGGGACAGCATTACCTGCGTTCCGCCCACACTGTCGCGTACGCGCTTAACAAGCACCTTTATTCTGTCGCCGGCATGGTATCTTTCGCCGGGAATTTGCTCCTGTGTAGTCAATACGCCTTCCATTTGGTTTTTGCCTATCTCGACGAAAATAGTTCCGTCGTCCTTCACACGGGTTACAACGCCTATTAGCAGTTCGTTTTCTTTGTCGGCGAACTGATTGAACGTAACGTCTTTCTCCGCTTGGTGCAAGCTGTTCATAATAACCTGCCGCGCATTCTGAGCCGCAATACGACCGAAAGTGCGCGGGTCTATTTCCGACAATACTTCGTCGCCCACCTTGTAAGATTTTTTAATTTGGCGCGCGTCATCAATAGAAATCTCCTTTTCGGGGATTTCCACTTCATCCACTACTACCTTGCAAATATATGCTCTGATGGTAAACTTGTCGGGATTAGTCTTAACCACAACGTTAGACGCTTCGCCGAAGTTCTTTTTGCACGCGATAGCCAATGCGGTTTCCAAAGAAGAAATTACTTGTTCTTTACTTATGCCTTTTTCTTTTTCCAACTCGTCGAGAGCGAGAAAGAAATCTTTGCTTGTCATTGTATACCTCCTAAAACTCTATGATAGGCTCAACCTTTGCCGTATCCTTCTTATTAAAGGTTAACGAGCCGTCCTTTGTCAAAATTACGAAAGACGCGTCGTCGTAGCTTGTCAAAACGCCTTCGTACGTTTTGTTATTATTCAGCGGTTTATATAATTTAATTGAAATTTTTTTACCTAAGTTGCGCTTATAGTCGCGTTCCGTTTTCAACGGTCTGTCCAAGCCTGGTGACGAAACGTTTAGTATATACGCGCCTTCGATAGGGTCCAAGTCGTCTAACGGCTCGTCGATTGCGCGATGTAGCTTCTCGCAATCTTCAATAGTCACTCCGCCGTCTTTGTCTATTACCACAGTAAGGTTCATACCGTCGTATTTCTTTTCGTACAGCACTTCCAACACTTCCAAGCCGAACTGCTCGGCGATAGGCTGAACCAGCGCCAACACTTGTTCCGATACCTTACCCATAAATCCCCCTTACATTAAGTTGAGAGTGGAGAAACCCCCACTCTCACCATAGTAGTAATTAACTTTGGCGAAATTACGCATACCTAACAAAACGACACGTTCGCGCAATTTATTATGGTCAAATTATACCACAATTAAAATACTTTGACAAGCATTTACAAAAAATAATTGCTTATTTCGACCTATTTGACAGCGCTACCATACAACGCGCCGTGGTCACCGCCGATTCGTGACAAAATACGCTGCCAAGACAGGTTACGCGGCAATGCTTAGCCACGTCTTCTATTCGAGAACAGTTAGGCTTGCGCGTATGACCGCACAAATCGAACAGCAACGAAAACACGTCGCCTTGGTGCTCCGTCTCGTTTATAAATCGGTATCCCAGGGGCGAAGCGTAGTAATTGAGGATATCGATTATTTTAGGCGCGTCCAATCCAACAAGTACGCTTCCGTATACAAATTTGAACAAGTCGGGAATCAGCTCCGTAATAGTAGGATAGAACACCAATCTGTCCACCGTTGTCTTGGCTTTGTCCAATACATAAGCGTCAACGTCGGATTCGGGATTAACGTAGGAAAATATCTTTTCGGAAATGCGTCCGTCTTCGATTTTTACGGCGCAAATCGCTACGATTTTGTCTTTTACAACGTTATAGCCGGTGGCGTTGGCATGAAGCACTACGTAGGATTTACCATTCAGCGGCGAGCGGCTCCGCCGTTCGTTCGAAACGAACGACGCCTGCACATATTCGCTGTAAACTTCGGGCTTTACTGTGGAATACTCGTCGGGTATGGCTTTATTGTAATGCGCGGCGTTGCCGATTGGCGCTATATTGCACTTAC
The DNA here is from genome assembly GCA_947570215.1 of uncultured Clostridia bacterium. Classification (GTDB taxonomy): domain Bacteria; phylum Bacillota; class Clostridia; order Christensenellales; family CAG-314; genus Fimimonas. The sequence goes on along the minus strand of CANOTO010000007.1, from coordinate 13,379 downwards.
ACAAATCGTAAACACACATTTCCAACTGCTCGCCGAACGAATTATACGCCACTTTACCGCGAACGATTACCGACATTCCGTCGTAAATATCCATCATTTTTTTCATCTTCTTGTCGTTTGCAAGCGCTCGCGTTCTGGATATGGTCAATGCCTCGGAATCGGTCTTCCCCATGGTTTCTTTTATCGTTTTATAGTCGGAAATATCGAAGCGTGTAAAAATTACGCAAGGTATACTTCCGCCCGAAGCGTCGGACAGAGTAAATTTGCAAACGTACATATTAGGATTGTTCTTCGACGATTTAAGAGTTTTTCCCGAAACCGTACCGCATACGACATACGATTCCGACGGCTTGCGGATATCCGCTATGTACATAGGGGAAGACTGTATTATTTTACCTATGTGTTTGATTACATTAGATACCGCAAAACAACGCGAGGGCTTTAATAATTCGCGGTTGATTGCCAAACGCACCAATTTTTCCTGCTCAGATAAATCCGCCTTAGGCAAATCAGAGTCGTCTGCCGACAAAAAGAAGCTTACGCAGTAACTGGTATAATCGGCAAAAAACGCCGATAGCTTGTCCGTAAGTAACGCGGCTTCGGCATTCTTTTCCGTAATATGATTAACTCGAAATATTGCATTAATGTTTTTTCCTTCGAGTTTAACTTCCGCATTCGCGCCCAAAGAGGCAAAAACGGGGAAATTTTTTTTGAAAAATTCGGATAAAAGTTTGCGGAAGCTTGCTTCGGTAAAGCTGTCGTTTACAAAGGAAACAGAACAGGAATATCCCTGCGGAACAAGCTTTTTAATATACGACGCTATTTCGTTTCTCATCTGCGCGTCAACGTCCGTCAAATTCGGATAAGAAAGCGTACAAAAGACTTTTCGCAATTGTTTATCAACGCGAATTTCTCTTGCTCGCAAATCGGGCATATTTTCAAATTGACGACGTAGCTGTTCTATTATCATTTGCAAAGTAAATCGATTTCTTTTTTGAATTCTTCAACGGCTTTATCTTGTTCAACGGTTTTGTATATTTTACCGTGCTTAAAAAATGCGAACTTTCCGCCGGCGCCCGCCAACCCCAAATCCGCGTCGCGGCATTCTCCGGGACCGTTGACTTCGCAGCCCATTACGGCAATTTTGATATTTTTCCGAATAGACGCGACGTACTCGTAAACTTCTGCGGCGACGCTCTCGAGATCCACGCTGCATCGCCCGCATTTAGGGCAGGAAACAAACTGCGCGCCTTCTCTCAGCCCCAAAGCGGACAATATCGCCTGCCCCGCCTTCACTTCGTCCAACGGATCGGAAGTCAACGAAACGCGAATCGTATCCCCTATTCCGTCCAAAAGCAATGCGCCTATCCCAATGGAATTTTTAATTATTCCCTGATAAGCCAACCCGGCTTCGGTAACTCCCAAATGTATTGGGTACGGCAATGCGGAGATTATTCGATTTGCGGCCACGGTTACGCGCACGTCGCTGCTTTTGACGGACAATACCAAGTCGCCGAAATTGCGTTCTTCGCAGTACTCTACGTAGCTTTTCAAATTCCTTGCCATAGCCTCGGCTACGTCGCCGCCGCACTCGCGCAAAACCGACTTGTCTACCGAGCCGGCATTAACGCCCAATCGAATAACAGCTCCGTTCGCCTTGGCGCAGTCAATTACCGCGTCCATTTGCTTAAGCGGAGTATTCCCGGGATTTATCCGTACCTTGTCCGCTCCCGCTTCCATAACCTTGACAGCCAAACCGGCGTCGAAATGAATATCGGCAACCAACGGCACGTTTACTCGTTCGCGGATTTCCTTGAAAGGCGCGATGCATTTGGCATTGGGCAATGCAACGCGAACTATGTCGCAACCAGCCCTGACAAGCCCTTCGATTTGCCCGACAGATAAACCGACGTTCTCTACCGAAACGTTTGTCATAGACTGTACGGCTATCGCCGCGCCGCCTCCTATAATTAAATTTCTTATTTTTACCTGTTTCTTCATAAGTTAAAGCTTTAATAGGTCGATTAAAACCATCAAGACCAAAAGAACAATCAGACCGATACCGTTTATATATCCCTGCACTTTACGGTTTACGGGTTTACGAGCAATCCATTCTATTAACACGAAAACCATTTGACAACCGTCCAAAGCGGGCACAGGCAGCAAATTGAACACTGCAAGGTTAACGGAAATCAGCACTATGAGCTTTAATACGCTGCCGAACCCCATAGCCACTACCTGACTGGTCATACTTATCGTAGTTATTGGTCCGCCAACTTGGTCAATGCCTACTGCGCCGGTAATAAGTCCGCCAAGGGTTCGCAAAACAAGCATTCCAACTTCGCCGCAATACGGAAAAGTACGTGCCACCGATTCGCCGAATCCGAAACGGTAATTGGCATAACTAACCGTCATTCCTATACCGTTGTACGCGCTGTCCTGCACAGCTATATTATTGTTCATAAAAACAGTCTTGTCTACCGTGAAATCGATAAGACTTCCGTCCGAGCCGATTGCTGTAAGCGTGCACACGTCGCCGGCTTCTTCCAAAAAGCGTTGGAAACTTCCTTTGCTTCCCAGCGATTTGCCGTCGAGCTTGTATATCGTCGTCCCCACCGCCAGTTTATGCTCTCCGCTGATATCCTTATATTCTCCGTCAACCTTGGTAAGCACCGAAGAATAAAAAGTATTCTTTGTCAGACCGTTCAACATAACGTTTTTGTAAACGACGCTACCGTCGTCTGCTTTTTCGGGACGCAGCACTTCGAACGTCATTTCTTTATCGGAATTCATATATCTGCCTATTTCATCCAATACGAATACGCGCTTCCCGTCTATCTTGTAAATTACGTCTCCGCTAAGCAGCTGCCGATTCGCCGACGGCGCATAATCGTAAACGTTGGTAACAACGGCGACAGTATCGCCGTAACAGGAAAACACAATTATTCCTATAATAATCGCCGACAAAAAGTTAAACAGCGCGCCCGAAAATAGAACGATTAGCCGTTTCCAAGGCTTTTGACTGTTAAACGCCTTGGCGTTGCCCGTATCTTCGCCTTCTCCTTCAAACGCACAAAAACCGCCCAAAGGCAGCGCGCGCAAAGAAAAAATTTCTCCGTTTTTCTTCTTTTTAGAAAATATTTTCGGTCCCATCCCTATGGCGAATTCGTTAATTTGAAAACCGAGAATTTTTCCGAACACGTAATGCCCCGTCTCGTGTATCAATACCATAAACATCAAAATGACGAAGGCGAGTAAAACTCGCCCGACCCAAGTCATAAATGATGAAAAACTGCAAATTAAATTCAGCATATATCTCCGTTTATAAGTCCGTATGCGTATTTCTTTGCAAGTCCGTCGTACAATTTGATATTATCGACATTAACCTGCAATCGCGCCGCCTTGTCGGAAAAGCGGTCTATCGTACGAGATATTATATTATAAAAACCCGTAAAAGACAACTTGCTTCGCAAAAAACTTTCAACGCACACGTCGTTAGCCGCGTTCATTACGGTTGCGCACAAAGGCGGATATCCGAATATTTCGTGTCCGAGCTTCGCGCAAGGGAACTTTTCAAAATCGCAGTTCTCAAACGTCAATGTACGTAATTCGGCAAAATTAACGCTGCCGGAAATGTTATCCCCACACTTATTCAGCAGCGCGCTTTGAATGGGTATGCGCATATCCGCTTGACCCATTTGAGCGATTATGCTGCCGTCGGAAAATTCCACCATAGAATGAACAGCGCTTTGCGGATGGACTACTATTTCTATCAGACTCGGATCTACTCCAAACAGCCACTTGGCTTCGATAACTTCCAACGCTTTATTTGCCATCGTTGCGCTGTCTACCGTAATTTTTTGTCCCATACTCCAATTAGGGTGTTTAAGCGCCTGTAACGGAGTTACACCGTTCAGTTCGGACAATGCAAGTTCGCGGAACGGTCCGCCGCTTGCCGTCAACAGCAACTTGGATACGCACGAAAAGTCTCTGCCTACAAGACACTGACTGATGGCGAAATGCTCGCTGTCGACGGGAATCAACCGCGATTTACCGCTTTTCAACGCTTCAGTTATTATGCTTCCAGCGCAAACAAGAGTTTCTTTATTGGCGATAGCAACGTTTATGCCGTTGTTTATGCAGTACAGCACGCTTTCAATTGCGCATATACCGCGTGTGGCAACAACTGCCAAATCGCAACCTTGCACAGCCTTTATCAGGCATTCTTCGCCATCGACGCCGATAAGCGCGGAATATTCGGGATTAAACTCACGCGCTTGTTCGTTCAATTTCGAAGCGTTGGAATAAGCTACCAACGAATAAACTCGTAACTCGTTTGGATAATGTCGAATAACGTCCAAGGTTTGCGTACCTATCGAACCTGTACTGCCCAATACCGCAATCTTTTTCATTAGTAGATAAACATAAACACAAACGCAACTAAAACAGACGTAATCATTATACCGTCGAATCTGTCCATAATTCCGCCGTGCTCGCCCAAAATTCTGCTGTAATCTTTAATACCGCAGTAGCGTTTTACTTGGCTTGCTATCAAATCGCCTATTTGCGTAGTTACCGATCCAAACAGTCCGATTATAACGTACGTCACAACGATATGAGCTGTCGACAGTCCATAGCCGACAAACGTAAGCCCGAATTGCGCTCCGAATACTTTGAAATAGTCGAACAAAAAGTATACAAGCGCCGAACCGAACGCTCCGCCTACTATTCCGCCGACAGAGCCCTCGACAGTCTTTTTGGGACTGATTTCGGGACACAGCTTGTGCTTACCGAACAAGCTTCCCACAAAGAACGCGAACACGTCGGTAAAAGACGACACCGCAAATACGAACGCTAAGGAAATGCCGTTCAACGGGAGCAAATTGGTTACGCGGTCTCCGCCCAAAAACGACCAAATGTCATTTTCCAAAAACGCATATAAGGGACTTTCCGGCGACACTATCTGCGTAGATGCCGAACGGTTTAAGTATAGCATCGTAGCCATAAATAAGCCTGGGTATACCAGCATAAAGCCTATGTAAATAAGACTGTCCACTCGATTTTTTATCAAAGAAGTTACTATGGCGGCGATAAACACAACCAAAGTAAAGAATATAATACCGATAAAACCGAAAAGACTGTACATAGACGCAAGCCCTATGCCGTACAGCCAAATGAGCCAACTGAAACAATCCGGAATGCGTTCTTTGCCGAACGCTCTGCGCATTTCTACAACGGACAGCAATATCAGCACTGCAAGAATCACAGAGTTGATAGCTCTTCCGCTTATAAACTGATTATTAGACGAGTGCGAATAATTCGGAAAAAATATATTCAACGCGATTATTCCTAATATTGCGATAAATATAAGCGCGCCCACCCATATTCTGTTAATTAAACTCTTTTTGTTAAGCATTAAATTATGCCTCCGAAATTACGAGTACGACGTTCGTAATCTTCCAATATGCTATGATACTCTTCGTTGCTGAAATCCGGCCAATAAGTGTCGGAAAAATACAATTCGGCGTACGCGCTTTGAAACAGTAAAAAATTACTCAGTCGTTTCTGTCCGCCGGTGCGTATTATCAAATCCGGAGCAGGTATAAAAGAATTATACAAGTTTTCCGTTATTCCTTCTACCGTGAACTGCTGCTTTTTCTCGTTAAGCCGTTTTGCAGCTTCCGCTATTTCTCTTTGACCACCGTAGTTTATACACAAGTTAACGCAAATAGAATTAAATTCTTTAGTTTTATCCTGAATATATTCTATTTTGTCCGCCAAGCCCTGCGGCAAACCTTCGCGTTCGCCCGACACTACTATTCGCACTTTGTCTGCGCAAAACTTTTCAAGCCTGCTCAAATATTTATCCGCCAATGAAAACAGCGAATTTACTTCTACTTCGGGGCGCTTCCAATTTTCCGTAGAGAATACGTATAACGACAAATATTTTACGCCCGCCGTACGCGAACACTCTATTATGCGTTCGGCTACGTCCAAGCCGCGCTTATGACCGAAAATGCGCGGTAACCCTTTGCGTTTTGCCCAACGGCCGTTTCCGTCCATTATAATCGCAACGTGAGTAGGAATTGCCATTTTATACTTCGAACAAATAACGGCATACGACAAGCTCCAAAAGGTCGCCCTTTTCTCTTACCGCCGTTACTATCTCCTTGTCATATTTGTTTTGCTTTCTATCTACATAATAAACAAACTTGAAGTTTGTTATACCTATTTCAAGCAATTTGCTTTCGGCTACACAAACTTCAAGTCCAATCAGGTCTATGTAATTCATAAAGACTATACGGCCATTACGTCCGCTTCTTTTTCTTTGGAAAGTTTGTCTACGTTATCAATCATTTTCGCCAAGGATTTGTCGACTTCGCCTTCGTAGTCGGAGATAATATCTTCCGAAACGGTTTTGGCGTTCTTTTCCTTTTTAAGCCCTTCCATAACGTCACGGCGGGCATTACGCAATACAACCTTAGTGTCTTCGGCTAATTTTTTAACCTGCTTTACAAGGTCTCTGCGACGTTCCTCGGTAAGAACGGGAAAAGTAAGCCGTATAACGGTTCCGTCGTTTTGCGGTGTAACGCCTATGTTGGCGGCAAGGATGGCCTTCTCTACCAACTTCAAAGCAGACTTATCCCACAAGGAAACGACTATACATCTCGGCTCTGGCACGGAAATGTTCCCCATTTGATTTATCGGAGTCATAGCGCCGTAATAATCAACCTTTATACCTTCCACTATTTTGGGGTTAGCTCTGCCGGCGCGCATAAGATTGTATTCGTTTTTCATATAAGTTATTGCCTTATCGCATTCGAGCTCGAAATTCATAAAAAGATCTTCTATTTGCGGATTAGCGTAATTCATAATATTCTCCTATAAAATAGTAACTATATTGTACAATAAACGCGGCAAAATTTCAACCCTTATTTCATTGTTGTACCGAGTTTTTCGCCTTTTAAGACGCGAATGACGCCGTTTTTCTCGTCTTTGCCTATGGCAATAGCCGTTAAACCGTATTCCCGACACATTGCTGCAGCGGTCATGTCCATCACTTTCAAATTTTCCGAAATAATTCTGTCGAAAGAAATCTCTTCGTATTTTACCGCTTTGGCATCCGTCTTCGGATCTCCGCTGTAAACGCCGTCGACGTTCTTTACAAAGATTATAGCGTCGGCGTTCATTTCACATGCGCGTAGCGACAGCGCGGTATCCGTCGAAAAAAATGGCGATCCCGTTCCTGCTACGAAAATAACAATTTTGTTCTCCTGCATATATCGACGCGCTTCGCGCACGGTGTAGGTCTCACACACCTTTTCTATGGCAAATGAAGACATTACTTTATTGGCTGTTCCCAACGCAGTAAGCGAATCGCTCAACGCCAATCCGTTCATCGCTGTTGCCAACATACCGATATAATCTGCGGTTGCTCTGTCCATATCCGCGCTGGTTCTTCCGCGCCAAAAGTTTCCGCCACCTACCACAACGCCCAACTGTACTCCGCAATCAGCAACTTCCTTCAGCTGCTGCGCTAACTTTTTTACGCTATCTCCGCTAATTCCGCCCGTGCCGTCGGATAATGCTTCGCCGCTGACTTTCAATAATACGCGCTTGTACGCTATCATTCCGTATACCTCACTGTTTTTTAGAAAAAAGGGAACAAAAAAATTGTTCCCTAAAATTTATACGCTGATTACTTAATGTTCTTCATTTGCTCGGCGATTTCGTCGACAAAGTTATCAACGCGCTTTTCAATACCTTCGCCCATTTCGTAGCGAACGAATCTTGTTACGGTTATTGCCGAGCCCGTGGATTTCTCAACGTCTTTTATAACTTGTTTAACGGACAAAGAAGATTCGCGAACATACTCTTGTTCGAGCAAGCAAACCTCCTTGTAGTACTTGTGAATACGACCTTCAACCATCTTGCTGATAACTGCTTCGGGCTTACCTTCGTTACGAGCTTGAACGGTAAGAATTTCTCTTTCCGCTTCCAACGCCGATGGGTCGCAATCTTCAATTGCGATGACCGTAGGCTTACTGGCGGCTATTTGCATACAAATATTAAACGCCAATTCTTGCAAGTCAGACTGATTAGCGTCGCTTCTAAGCTCCGCCAACACGCCTATTTTGCCGCCCATATGGATATAGCTGGCAACAAGTCCCGCATCCGTCAAAGCAAACTTAGTAAATCTGCGCAAAGAAATTTTTTCGCCTATTGCCGCCGTAGCTTCTGCAATCAATACGCTTACCGTCTTTGAAGCGTCGGCATAGTAATTATCAGTCAGCATTTCGTCAACCGTCGCAGCAGACGAATGGAGAACGTGATTGGCAAGATTGTCCACCAAAGCGACGAACTGGTCGCTTCTTGCAACGAAGTCCGTTTCACAGTTGATTTCTATAGCAACGCCGGTTTTTTTATCGTCGGAAATAAGACATTTAACAAGACCTTCGGCTGCGACGCGACTGGCCTTTTTAGCGGCGGAAGCCATACCCTTTTCACGGAGATACTTAACCGCCTCATCGAAATTACCGTCCGTTTCGACAAGCGCCTTTTTGCAATCCATCATTCCGACGCCCGTTTGTTCACGGAGTTTCATTACGTCTTTATTGGTAAAATTCATTATTTTTCCTCCTCAACAGTTTTCGCTTCTTCCTTTTCTTCTTTTTCGTCGTCTTCGGGAGCGGTCATTACAACACCTTCCTTAGCTTCGATAACGGCGCCCGAAATAATGGACGCTATAACCTTGATAGCTCCGATAGCGTCATCGTTTGCCGGAATAACCACGTCCACCTGATCGGGATCGCAGTTAGTGTCTACTATCGCTACTATGGGGATATTCAATGCATGCGCTTCGGCAACGGCAATGGATTCCTTCTTGGGATCTACTATAAAAATACAACCGGGCATGCCCTTCATATCTTTAATACCGCCGAGATTGGCTTCGAGCTTGTCGCGTTCTTCCAACAGCTTCGCAACTTCTTTCTTGGGCAATACTTCGAGCTCGCCCAACTTTTCCATTTGATTGATTCGGTTGAGTCTTTCGATACGCGACTTAATCGTCTTGTAATTAGTAAGCGTACCGCCGAGCCAACGGTTATTAACGTAAAACATACCGCAGCGCTCCGCTTCCGTCTTAATAGCTTCCTGAGCTTGCTTCTTGGTACCTACAAACAATACGGGCTTGCCCGCCGCCGCTATATCGCGAACAAAAGTATACGCTACTTCCGCTTGAGCGACCGTCTGCTGAAGGTCGATAATATGTATATCGTTACGTTCCGCATAGATATACTTCTTCATTTTGGGGTTCCATCTTCTGGTTTGGTGTCCGAAGTGAACTCCGCTTTCCAAAAGCTGCTTCATTGATACAACTGCCATTTTAATTTTCTCCTTTATATTATCGTTTTTAACCTCTCCGCGCCGTCGTCTCCCTGCGACACCAAGTCGGCAAACTTGGCACAACGCACGAATCTTGCGCGAATGCGAATTAAACCTAATAGATTATAGCACAACTCTTACTATATTGCAACAAATTTTCTGCACTTTCACCTACCTAAAACTCTTATAAATACCGCCGTAATTCGACCTATTTAACGCTTTTTACACGCAATTCAATTTGTTTTAAGAATAATTTACTACAATTTAGAACGTAATAAAGCACAAGAATAACCGAATACTATATGTATACTGAAAAGACGCGCAATATTTTTGACGCGCGGTGCGTTTTAATAGTATTATTAACAAAGTATATGGCAAACTTGTTTAGGAAGGGGCAATTATGAAAAGGCTTAATAGAATACTTATAATAACATTGGTCGTCGCAATGACCTTGTTGACGCTTGCGGCTTGCAATACCGGCGACGATTCGAGCGGTATGTCCGCATATGAAATAGCCGTAAAAAACGGTTACGAAGGCAGCGAGACAGAATGGCTGCAATCGCTGCACACTACAAATACGGTAGAAAAAACCACTAATGATTACAATGTCAACGTGAAGGACGTTAACGACGTATCAGTGGCCGCAAATATCGGGCTGAAATCCATTGTGTCCGTTTACTGCAAGCATACGGTAACGGTAAATACTTGGATTGGACAATCCACTAAGGAAGCGCAGTCGGCAGGCTCGGGAGTACTGTATCAATTGGAAACGGACGGGTCGGCGTATGTTATTACCAACCACCACGTTGTTTACGAAGCGTCCAGTACCGAAAAAGATAAAATAAGCAAGGACATAACTCTGTATCTATACGGAATGGAAGACAGCTCTTACGGAATAACCGCATCCTACGTAGGCGGTTCGATGAACTACGATATAGCCGTACTTCGCGTGAAAAAAAGCGAAATACTGCAAAACGCCATCCAAAACGGTACGGCTTGTGCCGTCGAATTTGCCGATTCGAATAAAATCCGCGTCGGACAAACGTCAATAGCGATAGGCAACCCCGAAGCGGAAGGCATATCCGTAACCAGCGGAGTAGTCAGCGTCGACTCGGAATATATCAATATGACCGCAGTAGACAACCGCACTAAAATACAACTACGAGTAATCCGCACCGACACTCCCGTTAACAGCGGCAACTCCGGCGGCGGCTTATTCGACGGCGAAGGCAAATTGATCGGCATAGTAAATGCGAAGGCGGGCGATACCGAAGTGGAAAATATTGCGTACGCCATTCCGTGCAACGTGGCGAAAGCAATTGCGGACAATATAATCGATTACAATAAACTATATAACAAGCAATGCGTTATGCGCGTTATGCTTGGTATAACCGTACAGGTTGACGGACTGTCTACGCAGCTGGACGAACAAGGATATCTTGTAAAAACAGAAAAAGTCAACGTACTGTCAGTTACCAACGACAGCATAGTCAAAGGAAAACTGCAAACGGACGATACGATTCTGTCCGTCAAAATAGGCGACGGAGAAGCAACTGATATTACCCGTAATTATCAGTTTATAGACGTGCTGTTAAACGCGCGAGTCGGCGACGTAATTACTATAGGATACATGCGAAGCGGCGTACGTGATTTCGTTTCGATTACCGTACCGAGCAGCTGCCTTGCGGAATATTAGCATATCGAAAATCGAAGTTAAAATAAAAAACGCTTGACTGCAAAAGCGCACTTCCCATAGGGAATTAAAAAACTAAATTTTTAAGAGTTGCACTTTCAAGCGAGAAAAAAGCTCTCGAACAATTTGTTCGAGAGCTTTTAACTATAAATCGAAATTTATCTTTCTTTATACCCAACGATAATCGTTTTTGCCCAATTCAGTAGCAACTCAGACATTTCCTCCAACTTCACTTTTGCATCATTCTTCAACTCTTGGGCGGTTGTAAGCACGGCAGACGGTGGATTGATTGCTTTTTGCAATTCAGCCTTTGATTTGATATATTTGCCCGTTTCATAAAACCACACCGCTTGAATAACAAAGACTGCCGACTTATACAATGAGCGTAGTATATCATCGCTTTTCTCGTGAACGAAATTATGAACGCAAGCGTGGTATATGTTACACGCGCCAATTCGTATAGCACGTTTAACGGCTTGCTTATCTACCCTATCTAAAAGCGAATCGAGCGTTCCTTTTATCGGCGTAGTATCGTAATAGAATTGGAACAAGTCGCTTGCTTCCCAATTCAGAAGCTCGGCTTTGCCCGAAATAAATCCGCAAATCAAATCCCTGTTCGGTAAAGTGTCGAGCATATCTCTATAAGTTTTTAAGTCGTTCACCCTCAACTCGTCGAGAATAACAACCACATCTATATCGCTCGTTGCGGTTGCTTCATCTCTGCCGTAACTACCTTGCAAGCCGATAAACCACACGCGATTAGCAAAGGTTTGCTCGACTTTCTCAGTAAAATCCTTAATCCAAGTTTTTATATCTATCATATTTGCGTTACTCCGCTAAATTGAAATTTGTTGTTACTTTTTAGCTTTAAGAAACACGCCTATATCTTTTCTATAAACCTGTACTGTTTCAAATCCGGAATTAAAAAAAAATCTCTCTAACTCTTTTGGGCTGTATACTCTCACATCTCCACTTTTTGAAAAGGGAAACCAAAATTTATTTGCAAAAAACCTAAGTATAGCTCCAAAGTTAGGTTCAGCTATATACACTGTACCGTCTTTCTTTAAAACTCTTTTACATTCATTTACAAATCCCTGCGGATTATCAAAATGATGAAATGCACAACATATCGTAATAATATTAATACTTTCATTGCTCCATTCAAGTGGATAACATGGCTTTACCTCAAAATTCATATCGGAATAACGCATTTTTGCGGCAAGTATCATATTCTCTGATATATCTATTCCATTTGCTTGAATTTTTGCTCTCTTCGATAATTCCCTCAACAGAGTTCCATTTCCACATGCAACATCAAGAACGATATCGCCTTCGTTCAAATCTATTGTATTAGATAGTTCTTTAATATGAAATCTGGTATATTGTCCTTCTTTCGAAGTATCATATTCAGATGCTATTTTATTGTACGCAACTCGTGATTCTTCGGTTTTGTTTTTCACGTCATTTCCTCAAATTACTGTTTATCGTACAAGCATTATATCATATCGGACGCGAAAAAACAAGCGGATATATAACAGCACTAATAACATACTGCCCAATTCCAGTTTCGACAAAAAAAGTCATAAAAACTTTTTTCACCGTCCGTTTATGGGCGGTGAACATATTGCACCGATTTATAGTCTATGATATAATACATACTGTACCGCGATAGAGTAACGAGCGGTAGTTTGCCCTTCGGGGAGGTGTTCCGCGATGAGCGATTGCTCATTGAATACGGAAGATTTTTGGCGTTAAAACCGCCTTGCCTTAGCTTACGGATAGAGCGAAGGTTTTTTAAGTGTACGCAAAATTCGTGAGCCGTGATAGGCTTTTATTGTCGTACCGTTTTGCGGCAATAAACCGTGCAGCCGGAGTTATCCGAGATTCCTATGAGGATGTGAAAGTCGGATAGCGTTGATGGTCTATTTTGTGTTACAAATTTTTCTATAATCGAGGTATCTTTTGAGTTAATAACAATCTTACAATTCAATAGAATGGCTAACCACCATAGAGCAATGAGAAGTTGCTAAATACGGTTAGAAGTCGGTGATTACGTTGAAAGTATCAGCGGCTTTTTTGTGTCCTTTTTACGGTATCCATTCCACTCTTTCTTGCGTGGACGAAGATATAAACTAACAATTCGGAGGTAAACTCAATGACAATCAGACCGCCTTAATCGGCAAGCAAAATCACAAGACAGTACGAAATCAAAACACTACTGCTCGGACGGACAAAACGGGATATGCAGAGTATATCCATATCTCACTAGGCTACAAGTAGCCAAGTTCGCCCTTGCAGGGGG
>CANOTO010000006.1 GCA_947570215.1 uncultured Clostridia bacterium | reverse complement strand
AATGATAATACGAACTCACTTGTCCGTGGGTTCGTATTATTCACTTCTGGCGGAGGCGAAGGGATTCGAACCCCTGTGGCGTTGCCGCCAAACGGTTTTCAAGACCGCCTCGTTATGACCGCTTCGATACGCCTCCGTATTTTTTCGATACGATTTCATCAAAAAGTATTTTGTCCAACTATTTGCAGAAGTTGCCGCGGTCGTTCGCGCAGTCGAGACTTTGCAGTAAACTACACGATTACAACCACAACCGTTGCACTATCGTATTGCATTATTATGTTACAACAAAACGCATTCGTTGTCAATCATTACACCAAAACGCCAGTGACAAAAATTTCCACGCCTATCAACATTAAAATTACTCCGCCCAATATTTCCGCCTTGCCACCCAACTTGTCGCCGAACCTTTTGCCCAAGTACACCGCGCCTACGCATATGCCGAAGGTTACTGCCGCAATAATTCCTACGCACAGCAACGCTTGCAAAAAGTTATTGCCGGCAATGTCGCTTAGAGTAAAGCCTGTTGACAAGGCGTCTATCGACGTAGCCACCGCTTGCGCCAACAGCGCTATAACCGTCAACGGCTTTGCAGCAATGTTGACCGACGCGTCTTCTTGCTGCGTTTGATTCTTTTCCTTGCTTACGCCGCTTATACCGTCGTAAAGCATCTTGCCGCCGATTATAATCAGCAAAACCAACGCAATATACGGCACCCACTTGGCAAATTCGGCAAATCTGTCGGCAACCAAGCTCACGCACAACCACCCTATTAACGGCATTAAAGCCTGAAAAACCGCAAAGGTTGCGGCAATCAACAAAGCCTTGCTCGCCTTCATTTTGGGCTCGTTCAGTCCGTTTGTCATAGAAACGGCGCAAGCGTCCATAGCAAGCCCCGCTCCCAAACCCAAGCTTGTCAATATCAGTTTTATCATCTATTAAAAACTCCAACCCAAAACCGTTCTTAATACCAAATACGTCAAATATACTCCGTACAAAGACAAAAACACTATGCCGTGCGCGCGCTTTAATCTACCCTTTTGAGCAAACAACAACAAAAGTACCGTAGCCGCCATCATAACCATCGCGTCCACAATCACTTGACTGCCCGTAGTTAACGGATTGACGGTGGCCGAAACGCCCATTACAAACAGCATATTAAACATATTGCTGCCTATTACGTTGCCGACGGCAATCTCGTTTTCGCCCTTCTTTGCCGCAATGCAGCTCGTAACAAGCTCCGGAAGCGAAGTGCCTACTGCCACTATTGTCAAGCCCACAAGCGCTTCCGCCATGTCGTGGTCTATCTTCAACGCCAGCGCGCCCTGCATTGCCAGTCCCTTTGCGCCGAACTCGACGAATTGTCCGCCAAGAAATATACCTGCGCCGCCTACAATTACCAATACTATTGCCTTCCACAGCGGCATATTGACCGTCACTTCTTCCACGGGGTCAAGTTCGTCGGGACGTCGTTTTGCCATTAAAACAATATACGTTATATAGGCAATCATTATCACAACCAATATTATGCCTTCCCAACGCGTTATTGCAAGATCGCGCAAGTTTGCAGGCAAACTTAGCCCGAACAAGCATATAAATACCACGACTACCGCCGTTACGCACAGCAATATGGGAAGCTCGCGCTTGCTTACGCTCTTTTTTAGCGCTATGGGAGTAAATACAACGGACAAACCCAACACTAACAGAATGTTACATATATTGGAGCCCACAACATTGCCTATGGCGACGTTTGCGTTGCCGCCTTCAATCAGGCAGGTTATCGAGTCGGAAACGGACACGGCGAGCTCCGGCAGCGACGTACCCATCGCCACTATCGTCAGACCTATTATCAAAGACGGTATTCTCAGTTTTTTCGCAATGGCTCCGGACGCGTCTACGAAAATATCGCAAAACTTAACCAAACAAAAAACGCCCGCGGCAAGACCGACGACGTATATAGACAATTTCAACGCCACGTGCAAATTTTCTATCAATCCTTCCAATAATCCGGCTATCATATCCATTTTCTCCGTTGTAATATTGACTTGTAAGCAAAAAAAATAGAGACCGTACGCCAACAAAAAAGTCAGCGTAAGTCTCGTTCTTCAATGTCGAACCTGGTCTACTCCATAATGTAGGCGCGACAACTATTTGTAAATAGCGAACTACTCCCTTACGAGTGCTTATTAAGTTTATCACACTCGTCGCCGAATTACAATACTTTTACGGTAAATTTACCGCAAATTGTACAAATTGATAAATTTATCCAGCAATCCGCCTTCGCCGAATATTTGCCCTTCGTAACGTTCCACCGCCTGAAAAATTACTACGTCCGCCGCGGAAATTTCTTCGTTGAAATAATTGTACGACGCGTTAAATCTGCTTCTGTGCGCCAATACCGACTGACTGAATTCTTTACATAAAACGTCAATCATATTTTCTCTGAACGAATCTCCCAAAAGCACCATCTTGCGTCCGTTGGGATTGTCGGTTGCAGCGGTAAAAACTTCGTCGGACAGGGTAACGCTGTGCTTTATTTCCGCGCGGTACACGCAATCGTAATCGACGTCTTTAATAGGCGTTTGAAGCAGCATCTTTGCCAAGTCCCCCCGAGACGACGTTTCCACCTGCGTCAACGCCGCTTCCGCGTGGGCAATGCCCAGCATATCCAACAGCTCCAAAGTACCGAAGTATCCGCCTGCTCGAGACCAGTGGGTATCCTGCTTGTAATAAACCTGATAATCCCGCTTGGCGTCCAGCAACGCTTGTTTCGGATACAGAAATTTTACGTCGGACTTCTCGGCGAAATAGTCGTTTACCATATCCAGTTTTTTTGTTTGCGAATGAACTTTTATTCCCGTCGGCATATATTCCGTATAAATTTGTTCCTTATTCGGCATTATCATTATTACAAAGTCTTTACCTTGCGACTTGAAATAATCACTTACGATTTTTGCGCGGTCGACGTAGCTTTGCATTTCGGATTCGGTAGGCAGGTTTATTCCGCGATAGTAGTCCAGACTGTTATCATTTGAATAAAACAGCCAATTGTTTTCGCCGAATACGACGTTGTTTTGTTCGATATAATGCTCTAAATTGAACGCGAGTAAAAGTTTGTCGTATGCTTTGTTGATTGTTTTCTGCGCTTCGGAGTATATTTTAATTAAAGAATTGCGAAGCGGGAGATGATCTAAAAAATATTTGTCGAACTTAGAAAAATATTCGTTGTTAAAAGTGTCGGGATACGGCGCAAGCGTCCTGTTTTCGTCTATTTCGGCTCGATCTACGTAGTTAAGCAACGGCCAAAACACCATGGGAAAAACGAGTATTACTACAAATATTATTGTCGCAGCTAACTTCTTTTTCATATTTTCTCCTAAAACTGAAAGTAGATAAACGGATTGAACGTATTGTTAACAAGCAATACTACAGACAACCCGAAAAGAGCGATTTGAACGGCGAAATCAACCCAAAAGAACCAGGTTTTTTCTTTTACCTTTGCGTAAACTTTGCCTAACGCCAGCTGCGCGGGGCCGCTTAACAATATGCCGATAATCAATATAACCCATTGCCACAAATTTATTACGTAAACCATACCTTGCTTGACAGAGTTGGCTCCGAACATTGCCGCTATATACGAAAAAGCGTAATTCAAATTCGGCGCGCGGAAAAACACCCATAGCAAAATTACGGAAAACATAGTATAAATCCAATTGACGATTTTAATCGGATTTTTATTTAGTAAACCGCCCAAAAACAGTCTTTCTATTACAAGAAGGATTCCGTAAAATACGCCCCACAGCAAAAAGGTATAGTTTGCCCCGTGCCACAAACCCGTCAGCAAAAATACTACGAACAAATTGATATAGGTGCGAATTTTGCCTTTTCTGTTTCCGCCTAAGGGTATATAAACGTATTCCTTAAACCATGAAGACAAGGATATATGCCAACGTCTCCAAAAGCCTTGAACGGAAGTGGATACGTAAGGATAGTTGAAGTTTTCGCAGAAATCGAAACCGAACATTTTGCCTAAGCCTATTGCCATATCGGAATAGCCGCTGAAATCGAAATAAATTTGCACCGTGTAACAAATTATTCCCAGCCAAGCCGTTCCCGCGCTTAAACCGTTGACGGATGAAGAAAAAACCTTTTCCGCAACCTGACCCACAACGTTGGAAACGATTACTTTTTTTGCAAGTCCGTACAAAAATCTTTTAATGCCGCAAACAAATTTATCAACGGTTTCCTTCCGCTGCAAAAGCTGCTGCTCGACGTCAGAATATTTTACGATAGGTCCCGCAACCAGCTGCGGAAAAAACGAAACGTAAAGAAAAACCAACAGCGGATTTTTTTGACACTTAACTTTTCCCGTATAAACGTCTATGACGTACGACATTGCCTGAAAAGTAAAAAAGGAGATACCTACGGGCAGTACCACTTCTTTCAGCCCGAAATCCGCCTTGGCTATACTTTCGATTATACCTACAAAAAAATTGGCGTACTTAAAGTAAAACAGTAACCCCAAGTTAAAAATAATATCCAAAACAAACGCGGCTTTGCGCGACGCTTCGTTTTGACGTACGGCGGCAAAGTCTATCCATAAGGCGAATAAATAATTACCCAAAATCGACGCAAGAATAATAAGAAGATAATATACCCCGCCCCACGCGTAAAAAATCAAGCTCGCAAGCAATAACGCTATATTTTTGCATAGAATTCTAACGTTTTCGCGTTTGATTAAAGATAACGCATAATTGACTGCCAATACCGAAGGTAAAAATATCCACAAAAACGTCATAGAACTGAATACCATTGCATCTTCTCCTTCGTTTGACATAATAATAGAAATTGTACAGCAAATAACGTATTATTGCAATCATTTTCAATTATGTAAAAGATAAAAATGTTTGACAATGCGCGGCAATGTTGATATAATAATTGCACCGAAAAACTACTTGTATGCAAACACAGCGTATCAAACAGCGCGCGGTATTTGGCCGAGCGACGACAGACTGAAACGCCGACCGCGATTGAAAACAGTTGTACCGTTCGATACAACCGACTGAATTTTACAAATTACTGCATATACGGACGTTTATTGAAAATTTAATAAGTCACAGTGTAACGAGCGAGCTCCTTAGCCGATCCCACACAGTAGGTAAACGCCGACCGCTTCGATACACTGACAGTGTGGAAGTGTATCGAAGTGGTCATAACGGCCCGCACTCGAAATGCGGTTGTCGGGTAACCGGCACGTGGGTTCGAATCCCACCGCTTCCGCCATTAGTGAATAATACGAACCCACGGAAAAGTGAGTTCGTATTATTTTTTGAGAGTAGTAATTTTAGCGCTATTTAGAAACTAAAATAATTTTATTATTCGTACAAATTTCCCTGCTTTACTTCATTTGCGTTAGAACTGCGGATATTTGTTACAATGCGGTCTTTGCCGCGCGGAAGATTGTGCCGTAATTAACCGCTCTTATCCCGCAAAAACGTCTAAAAGCAAATTGTGTTGATTTTAGAAAAAACGTGTAGTATAATACAATAAAGGAGATAAGCTTATGTCAAAAACTCTTAATATAAAAACAGACAACTGTCCGCAAAACCATCCCTGCCCCGCTGTCAAGGTCTGCCCCGTAGGAGCACTGTCCCAAACAGATTACAACGCGCCCGTTATCGACCGCGCCAAATGCATACGCTGCGGAAAATGCTCGTCATTTTGCCCCCAAAAAGCGCTTGTATTGGAATAGCGGCAAAAACGGTTGCACAATCGGCTCGTTGCGTCACACTGCCCCATAGCAGCTTGGGGCTGAATCCGCCCGTATAAGCATAATGCGAACCTGCTAAAAGCAGATTCGCATCAGCGCGCAGATAAACCGCGCCGCAGGCAAAAAGCAAACTCGGTTTATTCCTGCGTTCTTACTTCAAACCGTACTTAACTTCCAGTTCAAGTAACATTTTGTTGTCTATTCCGTCATGTTGCAAAATCAGCTCCAAGCACTCAATGTAAGCGTAAATCTTACCGAGCAGAAACTCCGATTCGTAACCGCCGCAATACTCGTCCCATACTTCATCTAACCAAAGGTATAACTTTTCCACAAAATACGTTATAACAGATTGCTGACCCACAATGCTTCACCCCCTTTTGTAAGTCTTAGTATAAAATAGCTTTCGGCAGAAAGACGGCATATCCCAAAAGCCGCGCGGCGCAATTAGGACCCCCCCCCCGTCATTGATTGCTATTCTAATTCTTTACTGCCGCTTGCATCCTTTTGTTAACCTTTTTCGATAAAATATAACAAAATACCGCAAAAAATAAGACCGTTGACAATCAACAGTCTTATTGTTGTAAACATTGTTTTACGGAAGCATACTTTCGATAATCTCCGTCAGTCTTTCCTGAGCGTTGCCGACATCAAGCTCTAAATAATAAATATTATTTCTATAATTAAATACTGCTTGAGAAGACAACCTATCGGACTTGTACTGAACCGTAACGTCACGCACCTTCGTGGAATTACAGTCGTTGTAATAATCTTCCAAAATATCAACGCGGGTTTTATTATCCGTAACGTATAAAGTCAGAGATTCGCCAGTTTCTCCGTTTAAGATGGTTTCTCCGAAGAATACTATATCATTTTTGTTTTCTTTCATATGACCGTATTCCGTTTTAACTTCTTCGGCAATGTCATACCAATCAACACTAAGCAAGTCTTTATTATTCGACGAAAAATAATCGCCGAGATTTTGTTCTAAGCTTGCAGTAGTATAGTGCTCAAAATCACAGTACCTTTCATTTTCTCCGCCGAGAGTTAGCGGCAAAACGATAGACAGAGTTATAACGCATACCAATGCGGCGGCAATAGCCGTCCATCTCCTCCACACTTTGGGTTTAGCTGCAACGGGCGCGGGCGTGGTGGGCGGACTGTCGGGAAGATCGAGCTCCGCCTTGATACGCTGCCACAGACGTTCCTTTTCTTCGGGGTTCTGCTGTTCTATCAGTTTGTGAATTTCGTAATCTTTCATATGGCTCCTATTGAATGTTTACTATGTACGCCGCTTCCGTCGTTGTCGAATCTATTTTATACAACACGTAATTATAACCCACTTTGCCCATTGCAGCGTATAAGTACGTATCCGTGCGGAACAAACCGCTATTATTATAATACTCTATTTGTATATATCCGAAAACTACCATTATATGCGCGCTACCTATATTTATAGACATATAGCTGTCGCGATTGGTTCCTTCGGACATATCGTAAACAGTAGTCGGCAATGAAAACAACGCTATTACCTTGTTATTATCTATTGCATTTCTACACTGGGCAAAGTCTATTGTTTTGCCGCTTTTAACGCTTTGATAATTTACTTGATATCCCTTACCGTTAATATAGCTTGTCAAACCGTTAAGGAAGTCGGTACGACTTACACCCACGTCGTCGACGTTGGTGCGCATAAGCGTGTATAACTCTCTGGACAAAGCAGGAACGTAAGTTGAGTCCTGAAAACGGTATTTGCCAGTAGCCGGATAATACGAAACCCAATTGGGAATAAGATTAGGATAGTACTTATCATAGAACGCTACAATTTCCGATCCTGCTACGGCTCCGCAAGCATTTGTCATTTCAGACGTTCCGTAATAAAACGGACAATTACCATCAGTATAATTTTCTGCCGTAATAATTCTTTTTGTATAATTTATCGTTTCGCTTGCGTAGGTTGAATACAACTGAGCGTCGGCATAGCGGTTTTCCACGTTATTGCTGCCCGTCCACGCTCCGAAAACGGAAACAAACGCAAGCAGTATTGCAACGGTAATAAATGTTTTTGTTCTTGTCATTAGTATAAGTCCCCATTTGTTTAATGTATTCTATATACCGAACAACTTGTAAATAAGTTTACTCGTCGTCAATATAATTTTTCAATTTTTTGCAAATTCTTTTTAACCGCTTGCATACAGCCACCTTGGACACGCCGTAATGCTTGCCTATTTCTTCCTGCGTGTCGGCAAAGAAAAACCAGCGGTAAGCTATCGATTTATCAGGCTCGTCCAACACGCTTAGTATCGAGTTTAATTCCGCATCGGCAAAATCATCCCGCAAGTAACGCAATTCCGAATTTTTGCGGTATTCTTCTTCGAGAAACGCTGCGCGCTTTTCTGCAGTGTTTTTGGAAAGAGCTACGTTCTGAACGATTTTGCACAGCCAGTTAAAGCCGTCCCGATCGTAATCGAAAGACTCGTTGTAGGTGTAAACCTTCTTGTACGCTTCCGAAAGTACATCTTCGATAAAATCTTTGTTAGACAAATACATCGCCGCAGTAGAACGCAGATGGTTGGCAGTCAATTTGTACAGTTCTTCGAACTGTGTTTTGTCGCCACGTTGGATTTTTAGCAAGCATTCGTTAACTTCTTTGACATATTTCGACATAATTCCATCTTTTCCGCGTTTATAGTAAGATTATTTTATCATTGTCCAAATATTTTATCAAGCGATATGTAAAAGTTGTTACCTTTCTCGGGAAAAAGAAGGCGTTTTTTCAAAAAAAACAGAGCCCGATTACATCCGAGCTCCGTTTTCCTACATATATTTGTACATAAATAATCATTTCTATTTACCGCGCGAACGCAGTACCAAGGATACCGTTTTGAGCAAATTGGGTATGTCGAGCGGCTTGGTCAAATGTTCGTCCAAGCCGTATTCCAACGACAGCTTACGATCGCTTTCAAATGCGTTGGCGGATAACGCAATAACGGGAACGCTTGCTTTCGCCTTGTCGGGCAGTCCGCGTATTTCCTTGGTGGCTTGCCGACCGTCCATAACGGGCATTTGTATATCCATCAAAATCAGCGCGTATTCGTCGGAGCGACATTCCGTTATTCTGTCCACCGCCTGCCGTCCGTTCTGCGCAGTATCTATAACAAAGCCGATATCTTCCAATATTTCCTGTTCTATTTCCAAATTGATTTCATTGTCGTCCACAAGCAGAATCTTACGCCCGTCAAACTCCCTAACCAATTCCTCCGCGGTGAACGCCAGCCTTTCGCCCGTTTCCACAGCGGGCAAATTGAGCGTAACGGTAAATCTGCTGCCCTTGCCTTCGTCGCTTTCCACCGCTATTCTTCCGCCCATAGCATCTATGTACCGCTTGGTAATCGTCAGACCCAGCCCGGTGCCGAATACTCCGCTAAATGTCGTATTGCGTATTCGCTCGAACGGTTCGAAGATATGCTCTAACGAATCCTTGTTTATTCCGACCCCGTTGTCGGTAACGGATAACTCGTAAACGGAATATCCGTTGGGAAGCCGCTGCGTTTCCGCTGCCGCAATTGCCACGCTGCCGCCGTTTTCCGTATACTTGACGGCGTTGCTTACTATATGAAACAGCGATTGCTCCAGCTTGTCTCCGTCGCATATCACGTCAAAGTTTGTAATTTTCGACACGTCGCAAGTAATGTTCAGCCGCTTGTCGCCCGACAACGTCAAAGCATAATCGTACGCTTTGCGCACAATTTGTCCCAAATTATGCTCTGCGCCGACAAGCTCTGTTTCGCTGGATTCTATTTGCGAAATCGCAAGCACCTTGTCTATAAGCTCCAGCAATTGCTGACCAGACGCGTCTATCTTATCTAAATATTCGCGCGTTTTGGCGTCCGCGCCGTGCTTTGCCAACGCGGTATACCCGAATACGGCGTTTAGCGGAGTACGCATATCGTGCGACATATTAGACAAAAACGTGTTCTTGGCAACGTTCGCCGACTTGGCGTTATTGAGAGCATCTTCCAACACTTTCATTCGGTTCAGGTCTCGGCGAATTTCTTCTTCGATATTGCGCGAGCCTATAACTATCTGAGAAATATGCCTTTCGCTGCCGACGTTAACGACGCGCAGCTGCATGTGGCTTATTGCTCCGTCTTCCACAAGGCGGTAATTGATAAAAAACGTCTTATCGTCGGAAAGCTTGCGCTTGATATACGCGCGGTCGGTAGCGCGCAAAAACGTTTCCATATCGTCGGGATACACCCATTCGGCTGCGTATCCCTTTACATACGACTTAAACGCGCGCGGTCGGTCCGTCTCTTCGAATTCGCTTTCAACGCGGCGGCTTACGCGATACGGCAGCATTTTGTCTGCGTCTAAATCCACGTACAATATCGTGTCGTAGTTGACGGACAAGCCTTCTATTACTTCTAACCTACGCAAATGCTCTTGATTGATAAGCTTGCGTTCCTTGTCGTATTCTTCTATTAAAGTTTGAATTTTGTGCTCTTTCTCGCTAATTAACGCCGCGGTTTCTTCCATACGGCGGTTTCGTTCTTCCGTTACGTCGCTGATAAACACGTAAAAAATATCTCCGACAGCCTCGGTATGCACAAAGTGTCCGTAATCTTGCACCCAACGTACCGCTCCGTCCCTGCGGCGAATGCGATACTCGACGTAATCCATATTGTCTGTGTTTTGCGCAATCTGCCGAGCGATGCTGTTTTCCACGGCTTCGAGGTCGACGGGATGAACTATTCCCTTGAACGAATTGCCCGTATGCTTTCGAAGTTCCTGCAACGAACGGCATTTGAAAATTTTGATAAGCGCTTTATTGGCGTAAATAATTTCTTCGTCGCCGTAGGCGCGGTAAATTAAAAATCCGCCGGGAATTTCGTCGATAAAGTTGACGAGCGCCGTCGCCGTACGTTGATCGAGCGAATCGGAAACGGGCTCGTTAACGTCTTTGTTCGAGCCGAGATATTCCAAAATAAGCTCTATTAAATTACTTTGCAATCCGCGTTCGTTCATAGCTGTACGATTCTCCGTTGTCGTCTGTAAAAAATTTTAATATAACTCGGATACTTTTGTCAATATATGGTATAAACTTTTTTTGCGTTTTTTACCTACGGCGGATTTTATCAAAAGCTTTTTCTTGCGCTATTATAACGGCAAAATAGTATTAGCAACGACAAATAGGCGTATACTAAATGCGAGGTGTATTATGCGTAAGCTTGCGGAAAAGGTTGTAGTCGTAGCGCAAATATGTATTACGTTGGTATTTGCCATTATTACGTTGCTCGATATGACGGCGGTATTTCCCGAAAACGAAATAGCTGTAAACAACGGCGTATTGACGTCGCTTATTATTGTGCTGTTTTTGCTTTATCTCGGGTTATCGGTATATCTGATATACGTCAACTTCTCCGAACGCGAAAACGTCAAACAAGTGCTGCTGTTCTGCGACAGCGAAAGCGCCACCCGTACCACGGCGAAGGTCGTAAAAAACATTGTTAACAGCTGCGCGAAGCAAACTGCCGGTATTACGGTACGCAAAACGAAAATCCGCTCCGACGAAAAGAAGGGCTTTGCCATTACTCTTAGAGTAAACGTAAACGCGGATAACGTAGCGGAAACAATAGATACCTTCCGCTGTCTGCTTGCCGACAGCTTCAAAAACACGTTGGGACTGTCTTTTAACACCATCAACTTCGAAATAAACAAGCTGCAAACGCGATACGTACCCAACGTCCCCACGGCGGAAGAAAAAGCAGAGAAATTGGGCGACCAACGGGAGGTAACCGCGGAAATCTACGACAATCCGTTAGACAACGAGATAGAATTGAACGCGCCCGACGAGGAACAAAAAGAAGCAACGGCAAACGACGAATAAATTGTCAATCGTAGGATAGCGTTGCATTACCGTCAAAAAACACAAAAAAAATTAACGGCTTAAATATATTTTAAGCCGTTTTGCATATCGCTTTATTTGAATGCCTGCGCAGTAAATTCCTTGAATTCGTTAAGCGTCATTTTATTGTCCGCGAGCTTTTGAAATTTGTCGTTAAACCTGTCTACCATATCGCATGAAAGATTTATCATATAGCGACACACCTTTTCGCTGACTATGCTTTCCATAAAGGGAACGATAAGCTTAAACGCGATATACCCGTCGTTAACGTCCATCTCGAAACTGCCGTTGAGCATAGCCCAATTGGCGATTATTACCGCCTTGCACAATTCGTCTATCTTATCCTGCGGTACGGTATAGGGCATGCCCGACTTGAGATACATAACCGAGCGATCCGCGTCTACCTTGATATACAGCTTCATAGACAGATCTTCGCCTACCGCCGACGTGCGCACGACTAAATTTTCTTCTTCCTTGCTGTAATGCCACTTAATATTGTCCAAAGTAGCGCACAGCGTATTATACATCGATTTCGCTTCCGATTCCTTGCTCATAACGGATCTCCCTGTTTTTCGTTGATTAAAGCATATCATAATTTTTGCGTATTTGCAACGTTTTTTTCTTTTTACGGTTTCTATTGGGACGAGCGCTCCGCGCGTATTCGTATATCGTTGCAAAAAAATAAGATTTAATATATAATAAACGAACAAAAGTCTCGCCGTGGCTACGGCGAATCGGGCGATTAGAAAAGTATTAAGTTTACATACTTCGAACTCTGCAAAGGAGAAAGAATGAAAATCGAGAACAAAACCTTCGGAGAAGAACGCGCACTGTATAACCTTAAAAACTCAACGGTTGCAAAATGCCGTTTCGCAGGAATGGAAGACGGCGAATCCGCGCTTAAAGAATGCCGAGATTTTATTGTGGAGGACTGCGACTTCTATCTGCGCTACCCGTTGTGGCACGGAATAAATTTCGAGATGTCCGACAGCCGTCTGTACGACACCTGCCGCGCGGCCATGTGGTACGACCGTAACGCTCGGCTTGTAAAATGCAGTATTAACGGCATAAAGGCTTGCCGCGAATGCAAAAATCTGACGCTTGCGGACTGCGACGCCGACTCGCCGGAATTCGGCTGGAAATGCGA
This sequence comes from uncultured Clostridia bacterium, assembly GCA_947570215.1. Taxonomy (GTDB): domain Bacteria; phylum Bacillota; class Clostridia; order Christensenellales; family CAG-314; genus Fimimonas. The sequence goes on along the minus strand of CANOTO010000006.1, from coordinate 123,293 downwards.
CGGCGTTACCGTTACGGGCGGACATTACGTAGCGGAATACTTTATGTTCGAAAGCTCGAACATCAAGCTTACTAACGTGGAATTCAAGGGTAAGTATTCCTTCCAATACGTGCAGAACGCACAAATAAACGACTGCGTATTGGATACGAAGGACGCGTTTTGGCACGCGAAGAACGTTACGGTACGCAACAGTGTAGTTAAAGGCGAATATCTTGCCTGGTATTCGGAAAACGTTACCTTTATCGACTGTACAATCGTCGGAACGCAGCCCTTGTGCTACTGCAAGGGACTTACGCTCATTAACTGCAAAACGGAAGAGTGCGACTTGGCTTTCGAATATTCGGACGTAAAAGCCGATATCGTCGGGCGTATCGAATCCGTCAAGAACCCGTTATCGGGAGAAATAACTGCCGACGAAATAGGCGAAACGGTGTTGGAAAACTCCGTTTCGGACGGTAAATGCGTAATTAAAACGCGTAAATAAGTTATAATAAAATTTTTACCGAAATTTAACCCAAACAACATAAAAAGCCCCCGCTTTGTAAATAATCAAAACGGGGGTTTTATACTATGAAATGTTTTTCCTGTAACAACGAAATAGACAACAACGACTACTGCATATGCACCAAGTGCCGTCAAAAGTCCTGCCCCAAATGCGCGGAGAAAAACGCATACGTTTGTTCCGAATGCGGCGGCGATATCGCATACTTGTCCTGACGGCTACAGCCTTTCGGCGATTTCCGCCACGTCGCCCGCGCCCAAAATAAGCAAAATATCGTTTTTGTCGACCGTCCGTTTAATCCAGTCTACCGCTTCGTCGAAATCGGCGACGTAGGTTGCATCCTGACCGTTATTTGCCGCAAGACAAGCAAGCGTACGCGAATCCGCGCCGTCGATTGGCTGTTCACGGGCGGAATATACGGGTAAATACGCTACCTTGTCCGCCTTGGCAAAGCAACTGACGAACTCTTGCAAAAACGCCTTGGTGCGGGTATACGTATGCGGCTGAAACACGCATATTACCCTACCGCTCGTTACGCTCGCAGCCGTGTCTACAGCGCAGGCTATTTCCGTAGGGTGATGCGCGTAATCGCGGACGATTTGGCATATGCCGTCGCTCTCCGTCCAGCGCCTGTCTACGCCGTCGAACCGCGATAACGCCTGCACAACTGATGAAATCGGAATATCGAGCAATTTACCGACGGCCAACGCAACGGAAGCGTTTACCGCGTTGTGTCTGCCCGGAACGGCAAGGCGGACGTTAAAATACGCGCCGTCGCCGAACCGCGCGCAAAATTCTGTTGCGCCGTCGCTTACGAGTACGTTCTCGACCTTGATATCGTCGTAAAAAACGCGGTTTGCAACAACGTCCAAATACTCCAACTCCCGCGGAAGCACTACCGCGCCGTTTGGATCGACGTTGTTCATAAACGCGCGGAAGGCTTCGCGGATTTCCGCCTTGTCGGCGTAGCAATCGGGGTGGTCGTATTCGGCGTTGACGCATACGCATACCGTGGGGTTTAGGTTGAGAAAGCTGCGGTTGTATTCGCACGCTTCGGCGACTATTACGCCTTCGCCCAAGTAGAAGTTGTTTCCGTGGTAAACTCCGCCTATCAACGCCGTATGCGCAACGCCGCATTCGGACAAAATTTCGTGCAGCATTGCCGTAACGGTGGTTTTACCGTGCGTTCCGCATACCGCAATACGCGTGGGAAACGAATTGAAAATTGCGCCCAACAGCTGTTCGCGCAGAATTACGGGAATATTATTTGCCAAGGCCTGCCGAACTTCTTCGTTGTCGTTATGTACGGCGGACGTGCGTACCACCATTTGCGCATCTCCGACGTTAGATTTGTCGTGTCCTATACGTATTGTTACGCCCGCTTGCGCCAAGGCTGCCGTTCTGTCGTTTGCCTGACGGTCGCTGCCCGAAACAACATAACCGTTTGCGGCAAGGTACTGCGCCAAACCGCTCATACCTATACCGCCGATGCCGACAAAGTGTACCTTACGGGGGATATCTTGCAGTTTCATATTGTAATATATGAACGGCGCCCGTAAAAAGTGTTTACGGCAGCCGCAACAGAAACAGCAATGCAGTTATATGCGCATCAGATTTTTCAACGTATCGGACGTTATATCTTTTACAAACTCTAAATCGGACGAATCCATTTCATAGCTGTTACTTTGGCGTTTTTCGATTAAGTTCAGCATTCTTAGGGCTTTTTCTTTATTTTCGCTATCTTTACAGTTTTGCAGACATTCTTTATAGTAGTCGAGCTGTTCCGTTTGCGATAATTTAAGATTATATACCCAAAGCCAAAAATACTTTTTACTCACAACATCTTCGTGTCGTATTTTATCTATTTCTTCCAAAAACTTATCGTAATTTTCCAATTCGAAATTTGCAACGGCTAAATAAACACGACCGTTATCCTTTGCTTTTTCATCCAAATAACGGGACGTCAAACATTTGCTTAGCTTAATTACCGAAGAATAGTCTTTTTTGCAATAAGCGTCGCACAGTTTTTTGTATTTTTGACGGTTTGCAAGAAATATTATTAGAACAACTAAAGCTTCCAATAAAATAAATGCGGCTAATACTACCCACCATTCCCATTGATAGTCGGTTTTCTCGTTCGTTATTTCAACTACTTGGACATAAATAAATACCGCCAAGATTGCTATTATACTAATGACTATAAGCGTCCTTTTATTTTTCATAATATTCCCGCGACAATGGCTACAAAAAAGATAACGATATTACTTCAAGTATACATAATACGGCAAATCATTGTCAATATATTTATTCATAAAGAATATTAAATTTAGGTTTAGGAAAACATTATTGCTTGCTTGAATGAATAGCTACATTTACTTTTTCTATTGTTTTATACATATTAACAGTTACTTTTCCGTACGACAACGCACGCCTGTAATAAAGTCCGACATCATTGTTTAAGGCGCTGTCGACATAAAATAATATGCGGTCGGAATTCATTATCATCTTGTCAATTGAATAATCGATAGACATTTGTTTTTCTTTGCTGTAACTGGGATAAATGCAAATCAAATCGCAGTACTCGTCCAATACGTCCTGCGTTATTTTTTCACAATCCGCCACTACCAAACACAGCTTAACCGGCAAGACGGTTTTACCAATCAACTCGGCTACGCATTCCCTTACAATATCGTCATATCGATTTTTATTTCCGCACAAGACGGTTAATTCGTCCTTGGTTGAGTAAAAATTCAAATACCACTTTATACAGCTTTTTAATTTATCGATATTTCCGTCGATTTTATTTTGTCCTATAAAAGCCAGTATCATTGCGCACCATTCTCCTTTTTAACATAATACGACAAACTATCAAATTATGCAAGTAAATATGTAGATTTATCTTCGTATTTTCATATCGCTCGTCAAATAGAATATATGTAGAAATATCTACATATGGGGGCTTAATATGACAGTTGCGCAGGCAGTAGCACAAAGAACGCGAGAATTGCTAAAAAACAAAAATTGGTCACAATACCATTTGGAAAAAGCTTCGGGCTTACAGCACGGCACAATGCAGTGTATTATGAACGGAAGAACTAAAAGCGTTTACCTTAATAACGTTATGCTGATAGCGAAAGGCTTTGGTATGTCCGTAACGGAATTTTTAGACTGCGATGCTTTTCGTTCGGAAGAATTAGAATTGGAATATTAAAAGCGCATAATCTACTTAATAATTAGCAACAAAAAGGGGAAAGCTTGTCGCTCTCCCCGTGTTTTGTTTTATTGAAGTCCGTACTTCTTCTTGAACTTGTCTACGCGTCCGCCTGCGTCTACCAACTTCTGCTTGCCCGTAAAGTAGGGGTGGCATTTGTTGCAGATTTCTACCTTTATCGTGTCGGTATCCTTGGTCGTACCGGTCTTAAAGGTCGCGCCACAAGCACATACAACAGTCGCTTCGTGATAATTCGGATGTATACCTTGTTTCATTTCGCTTATCTCCTTTATATTTCGGGCTGTCCCGATATTGCCTGTTAATTATACGCCTACGCGCAGCATAAGTCAAGCGTTTTATACTCCTTCGTCCAAGCTTCCGCCGTCGCTTTGTTTCCGCATTTCTTGTTCTTCCAATTCCTTGATTTTCCATTTAAGATACCTTCTTATTAGAACAAACATAACTGCAACTACCGCTCCCAAAGACAGGAACAACCATCCAAGCCAATTGACGGGGGCTTTAATAAATGCGATAACGGCCGCCACTACAAGGATTGCTATCGATATCGGCATCGAAACGTTGTACGTTTTAAGCGAAAACTTATATTGGTCTAACAGCGTTTTTACTTTCATTGTTTTGGTCTCCTTAGACCGTTACGCCTGCGGATTGACGGGGTTGGCGGGATTAACCGGCACAACTACGTTGGCGGAGTCTCCGCCCATAACCGTGGGCAGCTTGCCGTCCCATACTTCAAGATATTCGACATATTTGAGATAGTCGGATATAACTTTGATTTCTTCCGGAGTCTTACCGGTAAAATCTATAACGTAAACGGTTTCTTCTTCGGTGGAGTTTTCCCGGTCTACTACAACGTCGAAGCCCATCATACGGGCGATTTCCAACGATTTAAGTTTGATTGCGTTAGCCTCCGCCTGAGCGCGCACCTGCACCGCCTGCGCGTCGCCCTGCGCCTTGGCGATATTTGCTTCCGCCGTAAGCTTAGCCACTTCCAATTCCTTTTCCGCTTCGATTATAGCCTTCTTCTTCTCGAATTCCGCTTTTAATTGCTGTTGCTCGGCAATCATCTTGTCTTCAACGGTGGCTTCGAAAGCGTCGGAAAAGTCGATATTGGTAATTACCACCGCAACGATATCCACACAGTAACTTTCGGTTACCGTATTTTTTATTTCCGTTTCGATTGCGGGGCTGACGGTCGCGCGCGTTTCGATAATGGTCATTGCCGACTTTTGCGACAGCACAGTCTTGGCTTTGTCTATTGCAACCTTGTTGATAAGTCTGTTAAGCTTGTCAAGTCCGTTGTAATTGTTGGCAATTTCCACAGCCTTGTCCGCTTGTATTTGATACTGCACAACAAGATTAACATCCATCGCCTGCGCGTCGGACGAATAGCACATTGTGTCTATTTCTTCCTGCTGGACGGTTGTGTCGTACATTTCGTACTGCTTGTTTATCCAAAAGTCGAAGTACGTGCCAGCCGTACGCGTATACGCGGCTTTACCCCACACCTTTACTACCGCAACCTGCCCGGGCTGAACCGTATGCAAGCTGAACGGTATTGTGATAAACAGCGCAAACGCGCAGCAAGCCGATACCGCAAAGGCAATAAAACGGGTTTTGTTGGCGCGTTTTTTCGTGCGGAAAATTACTGCCGCCGCAATGCAGCCTGCCATTACCAAAGCTAAAAGAATGCCTAAAATAATTCCAATCATATTATTCTCCTTTGTGGCAAAAGCCACATTATATTATGCTTACAAGGCAAATTAGTCCAAGCTCCGCCGCAAACGAAGCGTTTGCGTAATAAACAAAAACTCACACGAAAAACACTTCGTATGAGTCTCATTTTTCATCTCTCCCGAACGCAATATGCGTTGTGCTGACGGTTAAGCGCCTTAAAAAAGGCAATTACTCCCTCATAATGCCGCAGATTGTCCCATCTGCTTTGCAATATTATATTACCATATTTTACGCTTAAAGTCAATATCTCTGAGTAGAATTTACTATAAAATCGGTTTTAGGATTGCATAAAGCGGCATTTATAATTTGTTCGACAGCGGCGTCAAAATACGCAACATACACTTACGGTCGGTTACGGCGCGCCGTTATGCAACGCGTTTTTCTCGAAGCTTAGCCGAACAGGATAAAATCGGCGTCCTTACCTACTTCGATTGTGCCTATGCGGTTATTTAGACCCGCCATTTTGGCGGGATTGACCGTCCACAATTTTATCGCTTCGGCAAGCGGAAGCCCCGTAAAGCTTACTACGTTGGCAAGACCTTGATACGCGTCCAGCGTACTGCCCGCGCGAACGTCCGTTCCCGTAATACGCGCGTCGCCGCCAGTAACCGTTACGTCGTTTACGCCCAGTTTGTACTGCCCGTCCGGCAAGCCCGTTGCCATTATACTGTCCGTAATACCTATAACGCGGTCTATGCCTTTAACCTTAACAAGCAGTTTTAATACTTCCTTATTTACGTGCTTACCGTCGCAGATAACTTCGCAGTAGGCGTTGTTGGAAGCGAGAGCCGATCCCGAAACGTTAAGATTGTGCCTGTCCAACTGCGACATTGCATTGCCCCAATGCGTAAATGAAACTGCGCCCGCCGAAAGCGCCCTGCGAACGGTATCGCAGTCAGCCCCGCTGTGACCGATAGAAACGCGTACGCGGTGCGCCTTGGCCTCCGTTATAAATTCGATTGCATTGGGCAACTCCGGAGCTACGGTAACAAGCCTTATAAGACCTTCGGCGGCTTTTTGATAGCTTAAAAACTTGTCAAAGGACGGCTTTTGCAAATATTGCTTGGGCATAGCCCCGCAAAATTCCTCCGACAAAAACGGACCTTCGAGATGAATTCCCTTTACTTCGGGATATTCCTTGGCAAGCTTGGCAATAAGTTCCAACTGACGGCAAATAGCTTCGTCAGAATCGGTCATAACCGTCGGAAACACCGTGCCAACGCCGTGCGCAACGTAAAATTCCAGTATCTTCTTCATTCCGTCGTAATCGGCGGAATTGAAGTCGTAGCCGTTTGCTCCGTGGGTGTGAATATCCACCAAAGCGGGCAAAACGTAACGTCCCGAGCAGTCGACCACTTCCGTCTGTTCGTCGGGCACGATATCCGCTTCGATTGCGATTATCCGTCCGTGATTGGCGGCAATGTCCACCCGCTGTAACTTTCCGCCGATTAACGCCGAACCGTTTTTGTACAATATCATAAGCATAAGCTCCTAAAACCAGTTAACGGTATTGTAACACAACGCGCCGCCGCAGTCAAACAAGTTAATTTCTCCGCTCGATACAAACAGCCGATTTTGTACACGAAAATCAGATGAACCGCAATTTACACTTGCGCAAAGCCTTAACGATAGCCAATGCAAACATTATACGCCGAAGCCGACGACTGACATGAACGATATCGTTCGTATAACAAATAACACGCGGCTGCGCTTGTCAAAAGAAGCAAAAGGGTGTATACTGAATTTTGCAATTAAAATACAACAGGAGATAAGTTTATGGCTGACATTATGATCGTTACGCACAATCTTACCAAACAGTACAATGGCAAAACGGTTGTAAACAGCGTCAATCTCGAGATCGAGCGCGGCGCAATCGTAGGACTCGTAGGACAAAACGGCGCAGGCAAAACAACTCTTATACGTATGCTTACGGGACTTGTCCAACCGACTTCGGGCAGTTTTTCTCTGCTTAACGGGGCCGTTCGGCGCGACAACGACGTGGCCGCAATTGTCGAGCGTCCGTCAATTTATACCAATCTGTCCGCTATGGACAACCTAATCGCTCAATGCCAACTGCTCGGAATTACCGCGGACAAAGAGTATCTTGCAAAAACTCTCGCTCTCGTAGGGTTAGAAGACGCGCCGAAAAAGCCCGCAAAAAACTTTTCTCTCGGTATGAAGCAACGTTTGGCAATCGCTATGACGCTTGTAGGCAGACCGCAGCTGCTCTTGTTGGACGAACCCACGAACGGACTGGATCCGCAAGGCATATTCGATATGCGCGAGGTGTTTGTAAATCTCAATCGCGAGTTAGGCGTCACGATATTGGTTTCCAGCCATATTCTATCCGAACTGGGCAAGTTCGCTACCGAATTTTACATTATGGACAAAGGTAAAATACTGGAACGCGTAACCGCCGAACAGCTGCGCGAAGTCGCAAGCAAACGCGTACGGCTTAAAGTGGACGACGTTGATAAAACGACGGAAGCGTTAAAACAGTACGGCAAAATCACCGTAACGGACGGCGACGTAGACCTTTATGCGGACGTTCCTATAACGCAAATTATGCTTACTCTCGCAAAGGAGGGTGTAAACGTTTTAAGCATACAGCAAACGGCGGACGAATTGGAAGAATATTACATTAACCTTATAAAACGCGAGCGTCAAGCAAAAATAGAATTAAGCAAAGGAGGAAAACCGTTATGATTAACGTATTACGCTTGGAATTCTTTCGCTTGAAAAAGAGCAAATTGTTTTGGATACTGTTAGGCGTAACCGCTCTGCTGCCCGTAATTTCGGCGTTGGCTACGACGTTGATACTGTCAGTTATTGACGCGATTACGTCGTCCGGTTCCGAAATGAGCGGAGCGTTGGAGCAATTTCGCTCGGCGGTAACTACTTCTATTATGTCCAGTCTCGGTATGATCGGCTACGGCGCGACGCTGCTGCCCCTTATTACCGCAAGCGTAGTGCTTAGCAAAGAATTTGCCGACGGGACAATGCGTAACGCCATACTTGCCAACAAAAAGCGCAGCGAATTGTACTTCGCATACGTAACAGTTGCTTTTACAGTGGGCGCGGCGTATATGTCAGCGTTTATGATGACGTCCCTTATAATAATAGCGCCAATTTACGGATTCGGCGATTTAACAGCGGGACAAATAGTATCGGCGATATTCTGCTCTCTCGCTTTGGGACTGCTGTCGATTGCTTTTGCGCAAAGCTGCGTATGTATGTTTTTGTTCGCCGTACGCAAGCAATGGGCGACTATACTGTTCCCCATACTTATCACGCTGCTGGTGCCTGATATTATGCAAACGGCAATAATATTGATAACGACGATACTCGGCTTCCAAGGCGATACGCTTTCGTACACGGCAATGAGTTGGATACCATTCTACAACGCTTCGTTATTCAATGCGGGAGCAATAGACGGCGCGCTTGTAGGCAAAATTGCTTTGTACGACCTGCTGTTTACCGCGGTATTTACCGTGTCGGGCTACTTCACCTTCGAAAAAGCGGACTTGAAATAACTACATATAACAACGAAATACAACACAAAACCCCTTTGCGTTCCGCAAGGGGGTTTTACTTAGACGTTTTTCGTTACTTCGCAAAAATTACGTTCAGTTGGCGTTCGATTGCGGTATAGCGTTCGAGAACCTGCTCGGGCGTTCCGCTGACCGTTACGTAGCACTTGATAAGCGGCTCTGTTCCGCTGGGGCGTATAATCAATTGGCTACCGTCTTGAGCATTGTACCGCAAAACGTTTGAACGTGGCAAATCATATTGAGTTTGAGTAAGAAAATCGCACGTTTTAACCACCTTACTTGCGCCGAGCGTTTCTATCGGGTTAATGCGTAAATCGGCAAGCAACTTTTCTTTTAACTCCGCGCCTGTCGCTCCGTCGAAACGGTAAGAAGTCGTTTTTAGAAAATAATTGCCGAACTCCGCGTACAACTCGCTCATTCTGTCGCACAACGTTTTGCCTAAACGCTTGTAATACGCGGCGCACTCGGCGACAAGTGCGGCGGCTACTACGCCGTCCTTGTCGCGCACGTACGTTCCTTTTAGATAACCGCAGCTTTCTTCGAAGCCGAATACGAATCGGTCGGTTTCGCCCGCTCGTTCCAACTTGTTGATAACGTCGCCTATATACTTGAAGCCCGTCAATACGTCGACGACTTCCGCGCCGTACTTGGCGCATACCGCGTCCACCATAATAGATGTAACAATCGTTTTGACCACTATCGGCTTTGCAGGCAATTGATTCCGTTCGGACAGTTTTGCCAAAACGTAATCGCACAGAAGTATTCCCACTTCGTTGCCTGTCAGCTGTACTATCTTTCCGTTCTCCTTTAAGTCTCTTACGGCCACGCCCAATCTGTCGGAATCGGGGTCGTTGGCTATGACGACGTCCGAGCCCTTGTTGTCGGCAAGATTCATAACCAACGTTAACGCTTCGGCCTTTTCGGGATTTGGATAGGTACAGGTGGGAAATCTCCCGTCGGGAAAAGACTGGTCTTGCACTACTTCGACGTTGGCGCCCATCTTGCTTAGAACCGCAGGCGTTATCCTGTATCCTGCGCCGTTTAGCGGAGTATAAGCCACGTTCAGTCCTTCCGCGTTGCCCAAGCATTCCGCCAACACGCAATTTATATACTCTTGTTCGGCTTGCTCGTCGGCATAGGTTATTTCCCTGCCGAAATAATCTTCGAATACGGGGAGCGGACGCTCGAACATATCCACCGCTTCGATTTGCTCCGTAACCGCAATCGCAGCGGCGTCCGTTAATTGACAGCCGTGCTTGTCGTACACCTTGTAACCGTTGTATAACGACGGATTATGACTTGCCGTGACGTTGATGCCCGCGTCGCAGCCGTAGTATCTTGTAATATAGGACAAATACGGCGTAGGCATACATTCTTTTGTAATGTAAACCTTTATTCCGTGATACGCCAACGTAGCTGCCGCCAAACGCGAAAATACGTCGCTGTTAATGCGGGAGTCGTAAGTTACGGCGCAGCTGTTCATGCCGTTGTTTAACATATATCTCGCCAAACCTTCCGTAGCGCGGTAAACCGTGTAAACGTTCATTCTGTCCGTACCCGCGGTCATAATTCCGCGCAATCCGCCTGTGCCGAATTGCAAATCCTTACTAAACGCGTTGCGGATATCTTCTTCGTTCATGCTTTTTAAGCTGCGCAGCACTTCGGTGTCCGCAGCATGTTGCAGCCAATAATTATATTTTTTCAAACAGTCCTGCATAATATGCTCCCTATTTCAATATTCCCGACGACAGAAACGCCGTCATAAAAGACTGCATTGCGGCAATATCTTCCGTTCCGCAGGTTTCGCAGGCGGAATGCATGGCTAACTCGGCAATGCCCACGTCGCAAACGCGCATGCCCAACTGCCTTGCGGTAGACAACCCCAACGTAGATCCGCAGCGCAAATTACTGCGATTGTAGTAGTCTTGGTATTTTATATTATTGTCTTTCATCAGTTTTTTGACAATAGCGGAAGAAAGTCCGTCTGTGGCGTAATTTACATGATGCTTTATAACCACTCCGCCGTTAAGCGTCGTCTTATTGCAGACGTCGTATTTTTCGGGATGAGCGGGATGCGAAGCGTGCCCGTTGTCCGACGACAGCACGAACCCGTTTTCGCGGGCGTACAGACGCTCGCTTTCCGTCATTCCCAACGCGTATGACAAAGCGTTCAACGTCTGATCTATAAATGAAGGCGAGCCTTGGCGAGTACCGCTGCCTATTTCTTCGTTATCCAAACAGGCGGCGACGGCAATACATTGCGGCTTACAGTTCACTAGCGCGTTGACGCCGGCGTAAACGCTTGTAAGATTATCTAAACGCGCGGAACACAAAAACTCGCCGTTTACTCCGCCGTTAAACGCCTGCGCTGACGGCGTTACGAACAAATCTGCGTCCAATACGCTGCCGTCCGTTAACGTCGAGTATAATTCTTGCTCGCTTTGAGAAAACAACGGCAAAGTGTCCGATTGCGTATTGAACGCAACCCCTTCGTTAACAGTAGGATTATGATGAATTGCAAGACTCGGAATAACCACGTCGTAAACGCTTGTTACAAGCCGCTCTTCCACGCCTTTATCCGTCTCTACAAGCAGCCTTCCCGCAACTTTAAGCGGCCTGTCGAAAAAGCTGTACAATATTGCGCCGCCGTAAGTTTCCGTATTGAGACGGCTGACGTCGCCCTCCGCAAGCTTGTTTCCCTTTATCTTGAAAGAAGGACTGTCGGTATGACTTTCGCAAATGTTAAAAACCTTATTCCCGCCCAAGCGGAACGCTATTACGGAACTGCCGTTACGTGTTACGTAATACTTGCCGTCCGTTTGCAGCCGCCAATTTTCGCCCGGTACAAGACGGCAAAAGCCGTTGGCTTCGAGATACTTAACGACGTTAGCCGCCGTATGGTATGCCGTATAGCTCGTATCGAGAAATTCTTTTAATTGCATAGCGTTTACCCCCCCCTACGCTTAATTATCTTCCGTGTTTTACGCAGTCGACTATGTGTTCGGCATACAAACGCGCCACGTTGACTCCCGTAGTACGCTCCATAGCAGCGAACATTGCGTTGCTGTTTACTTCGCAAATAGCGGGCGCCCCGCCAAGCAGCACGTCGATACCGCAATAATCCAAGCCTATTATACGCGCGACTTTTTCGCAAAGACCTGCTATATCGTCGGGGACGCGCACTGCCGCAGCTTGTCCGCCGTGCTGTACGTTGGAACGGAAATCGACAGCCGATTGCCGCAGCATTCCGCACGCGACCTTGCCGCCAATAACAATAACGCGCATATCGCGCCCCGCGCTTTCGCCGATAAATTTTTGAAATAAATACGGTTTGCTTTTAATCGCGTTTACCGTAGTTCGAAGTTGGTTTAAGTCCTTTACCAAATAAACCTGCTCGCCGTAACTGCCGTAGCACTCCTTAACCACAAGCGGAAAGCCCAGCCTGTCGGCTACAAACCGCAAATAACCGCCGTCGATTTCGCCGTCTTTAACGTAGCACAGCGCGCCCGAAAGAGTCGTGGGCATATTTATTCCGCAATTGGCAAGCGCTATATGCGTAAGCATTTTATCGTCGCATATTTCCGTAGCTCGAGCGGTATTAAACGTTCTTATTCCGCGCGCTTCCAGCATACGCGCAACGTACTTATCCTTGTCGAAGTATAACGCAAAATCCGCGTCTGCCGAGCTTACTATTTCTCCTTGGTCAATGTAGGTTAAAAATCTGTCGTTGGATACGACCGTGATATCTGCGTTAAGACGGCTGAATTCTTCCGTCATGCGCTTTACCTTGTGTTGCTGCACGGCGCTGCTATCGAACGGATTGATAATTATTGTTCCTTTCATACGGTTAAAATAATAGCACAATTCTTTTTTACAGTCAAACCGAATAAAACAAAATACGCGCTTTTCCGCAAGGAAACGCGCGTACTGTCATTGCTGCCGAATAGACGTTATTTTTCCTTTATCTCCACTTCCAAGTTCACCTTAAATTCTTCCATAGGCTTGTCGTCCAACTGCTTGCTGCTGCCGAATTTTTGTCGGTACAAATCGTGCAAGCCCAATACGTCGAAGTTATATTCCGTTTGCTTGTCCAATAAAGCCTGCGCCAATACCCGTACCTGTTCCGTTACGTCGGTGATGGTCTCCTTGGGAATTTCTTTTTCGTCCTGCGCTATAAACACGCCTTCTATATCCGCGCTGTCGTTGCGGGCAAGCTTGGCGTACAGCTTTATTGTGACGGTTATCTCGTCGTCTTTGAGCTTTTTGTTAACCTTCTTGCTGTTGATATTGAGAGTAAGCAGCTTGCCCGAAGCCTTAGACGAAAACGTATCTCCCAAAACGGAATCTTCGAACAGCGAGAATCCGCGCATTTCTTCACGGTCGAGTACGCACGCCAATCGGTTTTGGCGGAATACGGCAATTTCGTCCATAGCGAAATAGCCTTGGTCTTTATCGGGATTTTGCGGGTCGGAATTGTCCGATTCCACGTACTTTACCTTATTGATAAAACCCGTTTTCAACAAATCCCGCTGACTTAACGCATACTCCAATATATTATTGGTTACAATTGCCGTTTTATTTGCTTGATCCTGCACCAACGCCGAAACGGCGAGAGATACGCTCTGCGACAGTACCGAGCCTTTGTTTATTAAGTCTTCGGCGCTTCCCTGACAGCAGACGATTGCCGAGCTTTCCTTGAAACTATCGGAATTGATAAAGTAATCTATTACGTCGGAAAAATCCTGATTTTCATACAAGTCCTGACCGAGCATAAGTATCAGGCACCTTCCGAGAGAAGCTTCCTTGCCTGTCAGCTCCGCTATGCGCTGTATCGCTTGTCCGACGCTCTGTCCGTTAGCCGATACCGTCTTGCTGAAAGTACCCGCCATTTCGCCGCTGCTTCCCGGACTGACCACTTCGGCGGTAAGCCTGACTCCTTCTTCGCGAAGGTCTACTCCCAAACCTATTATTATCGCTCTGTCCATGATGTTGCTGCCGACAAAGCTGGAAGCCACAAGCATTACCGCGACTATTACAATCAAAAAAGTTATAATCCGTTTTATATCACTCATTTTTTACCGTCTCCGTTTTTTTATTGGCCAATTTGGTCAGGAATGGCAGCGATATCGGCAATGCGTATTGAACGAAAGCGAACGGAATCAACCCCCACGCTACCACAGTTAACAATACGGTTTCGGACGATATCAGCATAGGCAGCATTAGCGTAAGCGCAATAAAAATCAACGCCACAACGTTTAGCTTGTTCGGATTGAATTCGAATAGCTTTTCCAAACTTCTGTACGCGCAGAAAATAAATACTATTATTTTCAAAAATACCGACGTAAGCCAGATTGACAGCGTCAGCCAATCCCAACGTCCGTTGGACGAATTGGATACGAAATAGACGCCGATTTTACTCATCGCCAAGTCAAACTCCGACGCCATACTTCCGTATAACGCCACGAAAACAGCGTTCATACAGACAGTCAACGCTACGCCCACTGCAAAGCCTAACATTATTGGCGCGTATACTTTGTTGTTTTTTACCTTTATACTGTCCCACACAAAATAAACGAACAGATAATCGGAAAACCAAAAGCCGCGCAGAAAGGAATCCCCTATTATCTTGCCCCATCCCGCTTCGCCTATCGGCAAAAGAGAACTAATCTTTACCTGAGATACGGGCGACAGCACCAAAAATAATACGGAGATAAAAATTATGCCGAACAGTAGCTGCGACGTTCGCGCTATGGCGTTGAAGCCGAGCTTTATAGCAAAAAAAGATAAAAACGCTATCGGTAAAACGAACACTATCCAATTGGTGCTTACGTCAAAGGTCACCGCAAAGGTTTTGTAACAAGACGCCAACAAAATGTTGGCGCGAATAATAAATATCACGAAAAACAATACCATTACTATTTTGGTAACTACCTTGGATAACGTTTTATTAAGAATAGCCGCCAGATCCATTTTGCCGCTTTGATTGAGTTTAATCGCCCACAATAAAAAGCACAGGCAAATTGCGTCCCACAAAAAGCCGAATACCAGCACAAGCCAACTGTCGTGACCTACGTCCTTAGCAAGAATAGACGGTAAAGTCAAAAATTTTCCGCCGGCGATGGACAAAAGATACAACAACGCTATCTGATTTATTCCTACTCTGTTTTTATCCATTAGCCTCTCCTTGTTTTGTTGTCCGTAGGAATGGACCGAGGACGCTTCGTCATTTGGGGAACGGGATTTTGTCCTACCGCATCCTGCCTATCCTGCGGAATATTGGGAGCGAAGGGGGCGAGATAGGGCGTTTTGGCATATTGCAAAGACGACATATACAGCAGCGTAGCCATAAGAGCGAGCGTCACGCCCAACAGTCCCATAAGTCCGCCGAGAAAGGTTATGATAAGCCTTAGCAGCGACAGTACCAACGTATTGTCCGGCAGCGTAAACAAGCCTATGCCGGACAGCGCGCCTATCATTACCGCGGGCGCGCCGAGCAAACCCGCCTTAACCGCCGCGTCGCCGAGAACGATAGCTCCGACGAGAGACAGCGATATTCCTACCGCCGACGGCATACGCAGGTTGGCTTCGCGCAGAATATCGAAAATAATAAGCACAAGCAGCATTTCCGCCATAGGCGAAAAAGGTATGGCTTCCGAAGCGTTGAGAATGGTAACCAAAAATTTAAGCGGTATAATCTGATAATTGTACACCTGCAAGCATACGTACAGCGCGGGCAGCAACACCGAAGCAAGTACGCTTATAAGCCGCAGCGTTCTGCTTACCACCGTCATAGTAGAGTTTTCGTAATAGTCGCCCGGACTTTGCAAATCTTCCACAAAAAGATACGGAACAGTCAATACCATAGGCGAGCCGTCGCATATGACGGCTATACGACCTTCTAACATTTTGGCGACCGCAATATCGGGTTTTTCCGTTATTCCTATTCTACGGAACAGCGCGGTCTTGTGAGTGTCGAGATAACGCGCCAAATAACTGCTGTCCATAATACCGTCGGTAGAAACGGACTGCAGCTGCCGGGTCACGCGTTCGACAATGGCTTTGTCGGCGATTCCGTCGATATAGCAAACGCTTACCGCCGTATTGGTATATTTGCCAACGGTTAAATTGACCGTTTTGAAGTTGGCGGTTTTAAGGCGCTTGCGCAGCAGCGTCAGATTTACCTTGATATCCTCCACAAAGCCTTCGCGCGGACCGCGCAGCACCATCGACGTGGGCGGCTCGATTACGCCGCGTCCGACCGTCGTACGCGTATCGACGGCAATGCATTCGCCGTTATCGAAAATCAACGTATAGCCGTTGGTGAAATTTTCCACCGCAGAAGCTATACTCGCAATCTTGACGACTACCGACCCTGTTGCCAATTTGGTACGGATTTCCAATAAGCTTTCCGCTTGCTTAACATACGCAAGCGGCTGAAGCACGTAGTCGCTGACCTTTTTGTCGTCTACCATCGTGTCCAGACAAACTACCGTAAGCTTGATTCCGCAATCTATGTCGCGAATTTTGACGTCGTCGTCACCGTCGAAAATTTTAAGAAATTTTTTCAGAGAATTTTCCTTCATAAGATAGATTTTTCCGTAATAAAAAACAAAATATACTTGCAAAACAAAAAAAAACAACGACTTTAATCGTTGTTTTTCTCAAGAATTATAATCGGCTATACGGCGAGTTACGGTCGGCAACCCGTATCTTTCAACAAGCGCGTCTAATTTATGACTATTCCGAACAGACGGCTTACGGGTATTTCGCCGAAGGAACGGGAATCGTAGCTGTTCAGTCTATTGTCTCCCATAGCAAAGAAATGCCCTTCGGATACGACGAACGGATTGTCCCTGCTTGTCTCGAATAAAACCTTTCCTATGCCTGTAACGGCAACGGCGGAATCGTTACAGATTAGCCGTTCGGATACAACCGTATTACCGCGCTTGTAGTAATCCTCCCGCAATTGAGTACCGTCGGACGTTTCGATTACTACTCGGTACATTTCGTTTCCGTCGGCGCGTTCCACCCACAGCTTGTCCCCGGCCACCGCCACTACGCGCTTAATATACTTTTCGTACTTGCCGCCTTCGGCGCTGTCTTCGGGAGAAGCGAACATGGCGAGAAATTTGTTGTCTACGTCCTTGGAATAAAATACGGCTACCGCTCCGCGCTTGATAGACTTCGTTTTATTTACGGTCACAACGTCGCCGGCATTGTAGGTGTCGGACATGGATTCGCCGACAATCCTTATATTGGTAAATACGAACAGCCGCAAAATCACCAAAACGATAAGTACCGCTATCGCAACCCAAATGGCTACGTTCAGCGCTGTGTCTACTCGTTTACGCCGAACGTCTTTATTTATTTGTTCGACAGCAGGACCTTCCGCCGTCGGCAATTCGGCGGGTTGTTCGTTTGCAGTTACGACGGGTTCCGCTTCCGTCGCGTTATTGAGTTGTTCGTCGTTATTTGTCATTATTTACCGTTTTTACCGCCTTGTGAAAATTAACGCTGTCAAGCATTATTACGCGCCCGCATTTAGAGCACTTAAGCTTGTAATCCGCGCCCACGCGCAGTATCTGCCAATCGGAGCATCCGCAGGCGTGCGGTTTGCGCGTAGTTATATTGTCCCCAACCGAATACGCAATCATACTATAAACACATTGTTGACAATTATGTCTTGCTCGGCGGACACTATTATAAGATCTATTACGTCTTCTTCCGAAATCTGCTTTCCGTCGTCCGTTCGGCGGAAGTTTTCGCGTTCTACGGTTATGCGCTGCCATTTGCCGTCGCCTATAAGCGGAATTGTTTGCGATAACGTTTCGTACTCTTCGCCGTAGTTTTTTACCGCCGTAACGGTAAGACTTTGACGGATACTGCAGCATACGTCGAATCCCAAAGTCAACGCGGCGTTATTGCATATACTTTTGTCGCTTATGGCAAATGTAGCCAACGCCTTGCCGACAGCTCCTACTATGCCCAAATATCCTTCCACCAACTGCTGCTCCAAGCGCACGTTCAAGCTCCTGTCCGTTTTGTCCATACGCAACAGCGTTTGATTGGCGTTTCCGCTGAAAATATTTTTGTTTGGAACCTTTACGCGCGATACCGTTACCGATTCGCGCAATAACGGCGTAGAAGTGGCGACTTCTCTGTCGAATAATGCAAACGCCAATATCTCGTTTTGCTTGTCGTACAAGTCGAGTTTGGCAACATAGTAGTCTCCTTCGCGGCTCAGCCGGGCAGTTCTCCAATACTTTGCCTTGCAGTCTGCGTTTGCGCAATACCAAACGGAAGTTTTTGCGATGGACGACGACGTTTTTACCTTTAAGCAGTAGTCGCCGTTTGCGTCCGTAGCGGGTATTAACGGCAGCGGCGACGGAACCCGAGCGCCTTTAAGCCACTTGACAAGTCCTTCGAAATACTTGTCCGTAACGTAATTATAGGAATTGGGAAGCACCAAATAACGGCAATCGGCGTTGAGACGGCTTGCCATCTTGTTTAACTGCTCGACATCAACGTTGGGACTGTTTGCGGAATTGATAACGTACAGAGGGATGGCTATCTCCAACGAATAGGTTTGCGGAGCAAGCCCCATTATCCAAGTTTGCCGCGCCTTATCGTACTCCAAGTGACGCATCAGGCTCTCGGCGTCGTCCGCGTCCACAACGTCATCCTTGTCGTTTTCGGGGAAATCGCGCGTAAAATTGCCGAACAGCACCGCTCCGTTGGTCAAACGGCGATCCTTGCCCATTACAATAGCGCCGACGTATACGCCCGTGCCGATAGTAACGACGGATACGCCCTTGATTTTTTCCGATTGCAGCATATATGTTACAGCGCGGCGGCAATTCAGCGCGTATTCGTACAATTTGGTTTCACGCGCGGTGTCGGTGATTTCGAACATACTGGGCGCAACGTCGGCGTTGCAGTAATCCAACGCGTCCGTATACACGGTGTGCATGCCCTTGGGATTTCTCCCCGCAAAATCGATTGCCATAGCTACGAAGCCTTGTTTTGCAAGCTCTTCCAAGTCGCCGAGATTGATAGGCTGACGGTAATTCCCTATCAGCAAAACGCCTTGCTTGACGGAATGAGTATTCTTGTGACATACAACCGCGTAAACGCGGGTTTTCACGTCGTTATCGACCGTTCGTCCGGTAAAATACAATTGCTTGGTAACAAGACCGTCCTTTTCGACGGTTTTGAATACGTTGGCTTCCAACGGTTCTTCGGCGGGATTATAATTCTCCCACAACGCTTGCGTAGTTAAAATTTCCATAAACACCTACGATATCAGTTAGCGATATTGTACCACACATTACGAATTTGTCAACAATTAAGTCACTTGTGATAGCTTACGTTACGAGCTATACATTCCGCGCGGTACAACTGTTCGCACAAAACCACTCGGCACAGCATATGGGGCAGAGTAATGCGCCCAAACGACAGACGCAAATCCGACTGACGTTTTACTTCTTCGGATAATCCGTAGCTTCCGCCTATTACAAAAGTAAATACCGAATGATTCTGTTTTTTCTCGGACATTAAACGAGACAGATTTTCGCTTGTCAGCTCCGTTCCGTTTATATCGAGAACGGTTACGAAACCTTCCGTCTTTGACAAAATCGCTTTGCCTTCCGTTTCCGTAATTTTTGTTATTTCCTTAACGTTCGGTTCGCCGTTATACAAGCACTCCGCAATCTCCGCAATTTCGACGGTACAATAACGGGACAGTCTCTTAACGTATTCCGCAACGGCTTCCCTGTAAAAGCTTTCTTTTATTTTGCCGACGGCGACGATTTTTATTTTCATTCCGACACCAACAGACTCAAAATCCACATCACGCCGCAAATGCCGACGGCAACGCCCAAACACGCGTTGGACGCGGCGACGCTTTTTGCTTGACCTGCCTTTTCGGTTTCGTCGCTCTCGGAGCGCACGCCCCATTTGCTTTTGGTAGTAAACAGATATCCTACAACGGCTCCGGCAAAACCCGCAAGACCGACAAAGAACAGCCAAACGGAGTTGGCTTGAAAGAACGCGTCCGCCCCGACAAAATCGAGAATAACGGCGGTAAGGTTATTGAACAAATGCACGATAACGCTGGTCCAAATGCTTCCGCTGCGAAACACCAGCAAAGCCATAAACGCGCCCAATACGAATTGATGAACGGTTTGCGCGGGGTTCATATGAAACAGCGAAAACAAAGCGCCGACCACCGCTAACGAAGCAAGCTTGTTTTTGCTTCCTGCCAGGGACTGAGCGACCGTTCCGCGGAAAACAATTTCTTCGGTAAACGACGGCAAAATACAGGCTATCGCTATCATAGAATATATATCCAAGTCGATATTTACGGTCGGCTTTTTCAGCCCGAGCTTGACGATACCTTCCATTATCCAGTCGTTAAGCGGGACCATCATAACGATAAGGAACGCCGTAGCTAATACTCCCCAGCCTATATGCGCCGGCAGCGGTTTTTTATTCAAGGTAGTAGCCTTGACGAAATCCGTCTTGGTAATTGCGGCGTAAACAATAGCCGACGCGCCTATAACGAGAGTATTAAGCGTTAACTGAACTATACTCCACCAATACTGTTCCCGAAGGTTAAAGATCTGCGCGACAATAGCGGACGCAAACGCGTATAACAACGTGGCGAGCGTTACCGTGGCGAAAGACAGTCCCAAATCGTTTCTTTCGTAGCAAATTCGTTTATTCATACAGTTATACCGTTGAAATACTGATCGGCAACATAAACCGAAACGTCCCTTCCTTCAACTACTCCTTTATCCTTTAATACGCCAACTGCCGAGCCGAACGCCAATTCTTTGGTGTTGTTCTGTTCGGACAGGTGCGCTAATATTACGTTTTTCAAATTCCCGTTTAACAGCAAAGCCAATACTTCCGCCGACTGCTTGTTGGACAAATGACCGAAATCCGAAGATATGCGACGTTTAAGAAAATACGGATAACGCCCGTTAAACAGCATATCTTCGTCGTGATTGCTCTCAAGCTGCACCGTTACGCACGGCAAGAGAAAATCAACCAATTTTGCATCGGTTTTTCCCGTGTCCGTCACACTGGCGGCAGACAGGCCGTCCGACGTAAAACGGTAACCGTAGCAGCTGCGCGAGTCGTGACTGCATTCGTAAAAATCCACGTCGATATCCTTGACCGCAAAGCTGCCTTGAATAGGCGTTACCGTTCCGCAATACGAATACGCGCTTACGTAGTCGGAAATCAAGCTCGGAACAAACACCTCGGTACGATACCTGCGCGCCCAATATTGCAGAGCGGAAACGTGATCGCTGTGCTCGTGCGTTACAACTATCCCGTCTATATCCGACGGAGTAAGATTATGTTGGGCAAGAGCGGACAATATCTGCTTGTAGCCGTAGCCCAAGTCCAAAAGCAGATTGGCTTCGTCCGACTGTACAAGAGTGCAATTACCCTTGCTTCCCGAAAATAAGGGAGAAATTTTTATCATTTTTATCCGTATATTATCTAAACCGCCGCCGTACAAAATTCGATATTTTTGCACCGCCGAGCGCGTTATTACAGCTGTTTGAGCAATTCTTCGCGGGTTTTACGGAACTCGTCGGTATCCTTGTCCGTATACGCGTTGGCTTCGACAATTTTACTTTGCAACGTTTTTGTCAGCTTATAGCGGCCGGCTATCGCTATGCCTATGCACATTATAAAGATGGGTAACAGAATAAACGTTAGCCTTATGGCAAGCTGCGCCGTTTCCGTCTGTTCGACAGGGAGCAGCTGAACGTTTTCCGCGCCCTTGGTAACCTTGCACAATATGTCGTTAAAGGTTACGGTCGCGCCGTTAGCAACGTCGCCGTACTTTGCCGCAAATTCCGCAGTCGTAACGTATTGAGTCTCCACGTATCCGCACAATCCTATTACAAGCGGCGGAATCGCCAGTCCTACCGCCTGCGCGGTTGTGTTGAGAAAATTGGTTAAGCCCGAAAACGCGCCTTCGGTACGCTCGCCGAAGTACAGCTCGCCTACGTCGCATACGTCCCCGAAACTGCTGTGCGGGACGAACACCGTGCCGCCTATGCCGAAACCCGTAAGCAATCCAAACACGATAACCAGCCAATTAGGCGCGCCCGTAACCGTGCTTATACCGCCGTTATCTCCTACTGCGATTTCGCTTTCGGCGGGCAACAACAGCATAAATGCCACCATTGTTATCCAAATCAGCGCGCCAGTAATATACGCAAAGCGTTTCGACTTGATTTTTATAAGCTTCAAATAAAACGGCAGCGCGAAAATCTGCGCTACAAACATCATTGCCGCCGCAACCGTAGCTATGGGGAAACGGCTGCCGCCGTTGAGAGTTAACTGACTGTAACTCATACGCCTTAAATAAAAATCGCAGAACGTAAAGAAAAAGCTGCTCATTACCGCCATAGCCATAGACGTACACATTTGTATACCGAGATACTGACGGTAGGTTTTGAGCTTTAACGGACGTACGAATTCTTTCAAGCTCAGCTTGGTTTGAACAGGCGGAGTTACTATTTGTTCCTTACTGAATATCGCCGTGACCAAAACGGATATAGCGAAGATTGCGCCGAATATACCCGCCATAAGAATATAGCATACGCCGTTGTCGCCCTTGGTAGGCGAAGCTATCATGCCGGGAACGGCTACGCATATAATACTGGACATTATGCTGAAAGCGATACGCACCGCATTGACGTTGTTTCGTTCGTTAAAGTCGTCCGTCATCTCGCTGGCGTGCGAATAGTAGGGAATAAGCACAAAGCTTTGCGCCGTAGCGTACAGCATATATACTATAATTACGAAAACACATTTTAACGGAACGCTGTTGGTAACGATATTCCAAGGGAAAAACAGCATTACAAACGCCACCAAAACAAGCGGCGCGCAAATAAGCATAAAGTAACGCCGTTTGCCGTACCTACCCGGCCGCTTGCCGTCCGTAACCTTGCCGATGAACGGATCGATAATACCGTCCCAAATTTTCGTAAGCAGCAACAGCCAAGTTAAGTGCACCATGGGTATGCCTACGACCAATGTTAAAAACGGCGTAAACAAAAAGTTTATAATATTAAAGCTTCCGCCGCCGAAAATATCTCCGCAAGCGAACGCTATTTTATTGCCGAGACCGACTTTGTTGGGATTTATTTCTTTTACGGTAGAACGCTTCATTTTTCCTCCGTCAATCGTTTGAAGTTAAAAAATTCTTTACAATGTCCGTAATCTATTTCGCCGAATCTTGCGTAGTCTGTTTTTTTTGTACAAATGGCGTTTGAAAATCGTACGCGCTTAGCCGCGCCGTTTACCTTGGCGCAGAGGTCGGCGGAACGAAGCGGTCATTTAACGCAAACGGTTTGACTTGGCGTATTTCTTCCGATAAATTACCGTCTATCGTTTCCGCTTCTTACGAAGTCGGTTCAAATATTTCGCAATAAGTTTTCGGCGAAGTTCCGACCTTATACGTTAAAACGGAACAACACAACGTCGCCGTCCTTTATTACGTAGTCCTTGCCTTCGCTGCGGACCTTGCCCTTTTCCTTGGCTTGGTTATAACCGCCTAACTCCAACATTGTGTTATAATCGACGATTTCCGCGCGGATAAAACCCTTTTCGAAATCGGAATGTATTTTGCCCGCTGCCTGCGGAGCCTTGGTTCCTTCCGTAACAGTCCAAGCGCGGGTTTCCTTTTCGCCCGCGGTGAGATAGCTTACCAAACGCAGCAGTTTGTAGCATTTCTTGACTAATCGGTTAAGACCGCTTTCTTCTATGCCGTAGCTTTCGAGAAACATTGCCTTTTCTTCCGCGTCGAGACGGGACAGTTCCTCTTCCACCTTGGCGCAGATAACCAACGTTTCGGCGTTTTCCGCTTCGGCATATTCGACTACCTTTTTTACCAGTTCGTTATCGCGCTGACCTATGTCGTCTTCCGCAATATTTGCGGCGTATATAACGGGTTTGGACGTTAGTAGAAACATATCTTCGACAAGAGCCTGCTCGTCTTCGTCGAACTGCATGGTGCGAACGGGCTTTTCGCTTTCGAGATGAGCAAGAATGCGTCCGAGCAGCGCCGCTTCCGTTTTGTATTTTTTATCGCCCGTCTTTTGCATATTTACAGCCTTGCTGAGACGCGCGTTAACCGTTTCGATATCCGCAAGGATAAGCTCCAAATTTATCGTAGCCATATCGGAAACGGGATCTATTTTGTCGGAAACGTGAGTTACGTTGGAATCTGCGAAACAGCGTACGACATGAACGATAGCGTCAACTTCGCGTATGTGAGACAGAAACTTGTTGCCCAAGCCTTCGCCGCGGGACGCGCCCTTGACAAGCCCGGCTATATCCACAAATTTCAAGTACGTGGGCGTAACCTTTCTGCTGTCGTACAGCGCGGCAAGCTTATCTAACCGTTCGTCGGGAACGGCGACGACGCCTACGTTGGGTTCTATTGTGCAAAACGGATAATTGGCTATTTCCGCGCCCGCTTGCGTTATTGCGTTAAACAGAGTACTTTTACCTACGTTAGGCAACCCGACGACTCCCAATTTCATTTATAACAACCCCCTTAGATAAGGAAAATATGCCCTTGCAGTCTAAAACGACGCAAAAAAGCGTATGCTTAATTATGCAGCCGAGTCTGTTTTGCGACGCCCGATAATAATTCGGCGTGCGCCGAGACCGTTAAGTTATTGTATCGTACGCGTAAATCTTTTCTTAAAAATCTATCAGCTGCCGTACGACATAACAATAAGATATATTCGGTTAGACCGATCCGACCGTTTAATTATACAATAAAATGCGCTTAATGTAAATAAAAATTACATTTCGGTAATTTATATTGCAAAAACCGACGATAAAATCGCCTTTGCCTTCGGCAACAGCGATGCAGCAACTTTATCAACAAGGAACGTAACGGAGCTATGACGGTTTTACAAAGCATATTTTTGGGTCTTTTGCAGGGGTTTACGGAGTTCCTGCCGGTGTCGAGCAGCGGACACCTTTTGCTTGCGGAAAAACTGTTCGATATTCAAGCCGGGCTGTTCTTCGACGTTATGCTGCATCTCGGCACGCTGCTCGCCGTAGTAATATCTATGCGTAAATGTCTGTGGCAAACTATACGCCACCCTATAGCCGACAAAAGGTTTGTCTACCTTGTCGTGGCGAGCGTTCCTACGTTCGTTATAGCGCTATTGGTAAAGCTGTTCGTTCCCGAAGCTTTTCTTGCCAATCTGCTGCCGATAGGATTCGCTTTGACGATTGTGTTAATAATCGTTTCCGACCGACTGTCCCGTCCGCGGCTGCGACTTGAACAAGCAGGTTGGCTGCCCGTGATTATTACGGGAGTTACGCAAGGTATTGCGGTGTTCCCAGGACTGTCGCGCAGCGGAAGTACGATCTCCGCAATGAAGCTTTTCGGCATAAACGCAAGCGACGCGGCGGAATTTTCCTTTCTGCTGTCTATCCCCGTTATACTTGCAAGCGCGGCAGTGGAAGGCTACGAAGCGCTGACGGCAGCTATAACGGCGCCTTGGTACTGCGTGATTATAGGCATTGCCGCGGCGTTCTGCTCGGGGCTGGTATCCGTTTATATGGTAATGCGCGCCGTCAAAACCAAAAGCTGGATATGGTTTGCGGTTTACCTGATAATTCCGTTAATAGTATCGCTGATAATACTGTAACAATAACTAAAATAAAGGGGTTTACCGCTTAATGCGGTATTCCCCTTTTTTCTTAACTAATAAGTTATGACAACTGCGATGAGCGTTTCCGCTCGGCAAACAATTTTATTCCGAATTATTCTCCTGTTCTGCCCACTTTGCCGCCGTTACAGAATTTCTTTTGTCCTAACGTCATATTCTTGAAATCGCATTTGCCGACGCACGTATTGTTTTTCAACGTACCGTTGCTATTCCAACCTACAATTTGCGCCATATACGGTCTGTTATACGCATTCGAGATTTTTCTATATCTTTTTTATATAATCTTACTGTATTTTAACACAGACATTCCGCCTTGTCCGTGTACCAACAACGTTATTGACGGATATTAACCGCTTGGAGAAGCTCTCTTAGTGTAATTATGCAACTCGCTGTCCGTGCAATCGGCGCTGAAAAAAGCAGAAAGCCTACGCCGCAGCTATTACCGCAATAAGCAGTATACCTACGGTTACATTAACTCTTGCTTTGGACATAATTTTTCTCCTTTGTTTTAATTGTTTTTTTGCCAGCCGGCAACTAAAACCGTGCTTTCTTCTACCAAATCTGTGTCGAAGTTCCATTGCTCGGATAACGCATAGTCCTTGTACCAACCTGTAAACGAGTATCCTTCCTTAGCGGGCTGCTGCGGTTCTTGAAGCTTATCTCCTTTCTTGGCTATTTGGTAATTTTTATTGGTGTCTATGCATTGTATTGCCGAACCGTCAAACGTATCGAATACCACTATCTCGTCTTCGAATCCCCATACTACGTTGACCCCTTCGTCCCATCCGTTTTTTAACCCTTCCGGACAATTTTCTTTTGTGTGCCGTACAAATACATCTATTTTGCTATTTGTAAAAATGCCTTTATCTATCTTCATTACTGTTTCCGGTATGATAAATGAAGACAACGAAGTGTATTGAGACAACGTCTGCCCCGTCAACTGCTCTGCATTCGGTATAAAATATGCAACGATATCTTTCGGAGATAGATAACGACTCAAATCCCCTTTGTTATTCACAAGTTTGACGCTTCGTAAATTTTTAATTTCGCTAAGAATCGTATTGCCATTCGATTCTTTGTCTATCAATTTTACAGATAATAATTCATTGATATTTTTTTGATAGTAATAGAAAGATACTTTTGCATTGCATTGTAGCTCTTTTAATTCTTTTAAGTTTACGAATAAAGTATCGTAAATCATTATTTCGTGATTAATGACTATTTTTCTAATCTTGTCGTTCTTATACATATGCAGCGGTTCACGTTCGCCTACCCAGCCCAATTCCTTAAATCCTAATGCCGAAACTCTTGTTCCGTTTATTTCTTCTGGAATCGTCAACGCTCCGTTAATTATTTTGTCGTCCTGTACGCCAAATAAAGCATAACAATTTTTATAAGATGAATTCTCCATTATTCTGTAAACATAATATCCGTCAACCAATTTTATGTCGTCTGTTATGGTCGTGTTGCACCCGTATAACGTAATTGCAAATCATACTGCCAAAAATGCCAATAGTATTGTTGTGGTTATTTTTTTCATAATTCAATTCCCCCTATTTATACGTATATGATAAAACACATAGACGAAGATATAAAACTTTTGTTTACCCTTTAACTACTCTCTTTATAACCTTTACTTTATAGATAAAATTTAATTTAACCCATTGTAACATTTTTTTAACTATTTGTCTATACCCAATCAACAATCACTTTGCAGTAAACGGTGTTCAATAATCGTTAACGCACAAAAAAAAGGGGTGCCGGTAGCCCCCCCCCTTAATTAGTATATTATTACATCGGTTTTGCGAAGCGAAGCTTTTTTTGAGCGAATGCACGTAACGCTTGCTGCACTACTGCGAAAAGTTCCGAATGCTTAACTTAATTACTTCATTCGTTCGCGAGTTAAACAGTTTTCGGCGGAGTGTGCGAGCGACAAGTTCTAATATGCTCGTCCGCTTAAATACAAGAGCGAGTGGGTTCGCAACGAAAACAATCTGCAACGAGCAAAACCGCGGTTATTGTGTATATATAAAATTCGGGGTTGCCAACGGTAACCCCGAATTTGTTTATTCTTATATCGGTTTTGCGAAGCGAAGCCGTTTTCGCGCGAACCCACGAGCGACATTGCCCCCCCTTCCAAGTGGTCGGGGGTTGTCCGCTTTAGACTTAGAGCGAGCGTGTCCCGTTGAAAATAATCTGCAACGAGCGTAGCGAAGTGAAGCCTTTTTCAACGGGATACGCGAGCGACTACGCTAAACGTATGCCGTTTGCAAGCTCGATGATAGCAAGCTGTTCGGAATCCAAAGCAAGACGTACGGACGTTTCGGCAAAATCCTTTCCTACAAGCGCGTTAACCGTCGTGTCGCCTACCTTGCACACGGCAAATTGCTCCGAGCCGTAATCTACAACCTTTTCCACTGCAGCTTCTATACCCGTTTCTCCCGTAGTTACTTGGTACGGAGTAAAGCGCAGCTCCAAGTCCTTGTTGAAAATATCCTGTCCGCCGCCGTTGGCAAGGCGCAGCGCAAGCGCGCGCGAGCAGGGAAATTCCGCTCCAAGAACGGTAAGATAGAATTCCAACTCGCTGACTTTCTTCATCTTGCCGTTAACTTCCTTTTCGACAGTCACCTTGCGTTTGCCAAGTCTTCCTACAAGCGCGTTTTCGCAAGCAAGCGGAGCGGTTACCGTTTCGCCGTTTTGCTCCAAAGTAATCTGTTTTAGATCTATTGCAATTTTAGCTTTTTTGCCAACCTTATCTTCCGCATCAAGCTTGGCAAACAATATAATATCGCCCACCTTCAAGTGTACAAGACGCTGACCGTTTACGTCTTCTTCGCCTATAACTTCCGCGTCGATTTTTCCCTTCAAGCTTACCGCGTCTGTTGGAATGACGACGGAATACTTGCCGTTAGGCGCTTCGATTGCCGCGGGAAGCGCAATTTCCGCGCCGAGCGCCGTCAGCGCGCCGTTAGCGATAACTCCTTCTACCACTACTTCGGCGGGAATGCGCGGAGCGATTGTCTGCTCCGTTTCCGCATCGAATATGTGAATGTGCGACAAATCGAGCGATACTTCGATAATTTGATCGATTTCGTAAAAACTTCCTGCGGGCGCCTTGACAATGACTCTCGTGGGACTATCCGCAACCGTTTCTTCGCTGGCAATATTGAAGTCGGCATATACCTGACAGTCCGTACCCAATTCTTCCACGTGAGAAACGCGGCACTTGGCTTTATAGGGGAACTGTTTGGGATCGACGGATATGTGCTCCGCGCGCAAGCCGATAACTACGGGCTTGCTGCCGTCGAGATATGCGCGGTTCGCCTTGTTGAAGTAACTTGCGGGAGCATCCAAGCTTACTGCCGTATTGTCTAACGTTACCGTAACTTTGTCGCCGTGCTGAGTAAGTCTGCCGTCGAAGAAGTTCATTTGCGGCGTTCCTATAAAGCCTGCAACGAACTTGTTGCCGGGAAAATTGTACAAATTGCGCGGACTGTCTATCTGCTGAACGAAGCCGTCCTTCATAACGACGATACGCGTACCCATAGTCATAGCTTCCACTTGGTCGTGGGTTACGTAAATAAACGTCGTTTGCAGCTTGTGATGCAGCTTGCTTATCTCCGAACGCATTGCGGTACGCAGTTTCGCGTCGAGATTGCTCAGCGGCTCGTCGAGCAGGAAAACCTTGGGCTCGCGCACTATCGCGCGTCCCAACGCTACGCGCTGGCGCTGTCCGCCGGACAAAGCCTTGGGCTTGCGGTCGAGATATTCCGTAATGCCCAAGATGCGCGCGGCTTCCTTGACCTTTTCGTCTATTTCAGCCTTTGGGAGCTTGCGCAGTTTAAGTCCGAAAGCCATATTCTCGTATACCGTCATATGCGGATATAACGCGTAATTCTGGAAAACCATCGCTATGTCGCGATCCTTGGGCTCCATATCGTTGACCACCGCGTCGCCTATTCTAAGCTCGCCCGCGGTAATTTCTTCCAAGCCCGCTATCATACGCAAGGTTGTGGATTTTCCGCAGCCCGACGGACCTACGAAAACGATAAATTCTTTATCGGCTATGTCCATACAAAAGTCGTTGACTGCTTTTACCCCGTTGGGATATACCTTATAAATGTGATTGAGTTGTACGTTTGCCATAATCTTTCTCCTTTTTTCGTTTGCGCGGGGCAACGGATTAACGTTTTATTTTCATTCTTCCGTCGCCCCAAACGCCTGCCGCGCAAAAACGACGTATAGGATAAAACTATCCTACAAACGCCGTTGCGCATATGCCTGGCAATATTATAAACAATGAATAATGCATTGTCAATACAATCCGCCAATAAAAAAACGTATTCATTTTATAAAATATAGGATAAAAAATAGCTAATTTTCTTCGCCTTGCAGGTTTTATATTCCGCTGCGTATTTAGCGGCTGACAATAAAAAAACCGCATTCGACTGTAAGTTAAACGCGGTTTTTTGTAAAAACTGTTTATTAAAATTTTCGCCAATTATACGTTAACGCACTACCGCTATCGAATACTGCGGCAACGTAAGCGTCGAGCCCTTCATGGCTACGTCTCTGCCGTTATCCGACGACAGGAAGCCCGCAAGCGCGCCTTGGAGATTGTTATCCGCAATTATCTTGGCGACGTCTACCTTTTTACTCTCGGTGCTGTTAAGATTGTACGCAAGCAGTATATTCGTGCCTTTGTAAGAACGTATCACAAGCGCGACGTCGGTATCTTCGTACGCTACGAATGCGGAAGAACCGCGGGCAATTTCGGGGTTTTGACGGCGCAGCAGCATTATGCGGCGATAGAAGTTGTACAAACTGTTTTGGTCATCGGTTTGCTCCGCAACTCCGCCCAAATAATCGTCGTAAGCCCCAAATAAGGTATCCATGCCGTAAGCTTGATACGCAAACCCGTTTTCGTGGGTAATTTCCGACCTGTCGCCCCAATTCATAGCCAAACGGTAGGTTTGGTCGACGTAATCCTCGCGCGGATCTCTGCGAAGTCCGTTACGCATACCTATTTCGTTGCCGTAGTAATTGTAAACGTTGCCCGCCTGAGTGTACAACAGGGCTACGCCCATCTTGTGCTTTTCGAACAATTCTGCCGTTACTTCCTGCTTACGTGTGCTGTAATAATTCAAGCCCAAGTTGGATATTCTGCTCGTATCGTGGTTACTCGTAAACAGAGCGTCGATACCCTTTGCAGTACCGTTTTCCTTGGCGGTTATTATTTCCTTTAATTTGGCGGTTTTGTTCGGTGTGCCCACGTTGATAGCGGGATTTAGCTGACTGTACGAATTAGACAGAGCAAAGTTGAAAAAGCTTTGAACGGAGTCGTCGGCGTAATGAGAATAAACTACGGCGTCGCCTTCCATCACTTCGCCTACCATATAAACGTCTTTGTTATACTTACGCGCCGCAGACATAAGCCACTGCATAAACGCGATATTGTCGCTTACGCTGCCGTTATAGTAGTGATACGCCGCGTCCAGCCTGAACGCGTCTACGCCGTAATCCTGCAGCCAAAACTTGCAGATATCTTCGATTTCGCCGCGTACCGCAGCGCTGTCGAGATTAAGCTTAGGCATATGCGTATAGTTGCCGAACGTTTCGTAGACGGATCCGTCTTCGGAAATAAACCTATAGTAGTCGTAGTATTTATTGTCGGTTTTGCCGTTCTTGCGAGCATTCTGCGCTTCGACAAACCAAGGATGCTTGTTGGACGAGTGGTTTATTACGATGTCCAACATAACCGATATGCCCTTTTCGTGGGCTTTGTCCACCAACGACTTGAAATCTTCCAACGTTCCGTATTCGGAGTCGATATTCTTGTAATCGGTTACGTCGTATTTGTGATACGTATCCGCAGGGCTTATGGGCGACAGCCATATACCCGTAAACCCGAGATTTGCAATATAATCGAGCTTCTGCTCTATTCCCTTGAGATCGCCTATTCCGTCGCCGTTGCCGTCGGCAAAGCTGTATACAAAAATGTGATAATAATCCTTGTAATAAGGGTTGCCGTCGTCGACGATTTCGTTGCTTTCCCACGCCTTAGTGCCTTTCGCTCCGTCGGTCACGCAAGCCGCGCACAAAACGGCGATTATAGACAAGCATATTACAAGCGATAGTATTGTAGTAAATTTTTTCATTATCCTTTTACCGAACCTCCCGTTACTCCCGCAACGTAGTACTTTTGCAGGAACATAAACAATATCGTAATGGGTATGGCGACCATAGTCGCGCCTACGCAGAACAAAATCCAGTGAGTGTTGTAGTTTTCCAACTCCAACATAGTTTGCAATCCAAGCGATACCGTACAATATTTGTAATCTCCGCCGCAGATAAGCTTGACGAATATAAAGTCCATCCACGGACTCATAAACGCCGTTAATGCCGTGTAAACGATAATAGGCTTGCTTAGCGGAAGGGTTATCTTAAAGAATATCTGCGCCTGACTTGCTCCGTCTAACTTCGCAGCTTCGTCCAATCCCTTGGGTATGGTATCGAAGAAGCCCTTGGAGATATAATATCCCATTCCCGCGCCCGCGCTGTAAACGAATATCAAGGCTATCAACTTCAACGCGCCTTCGTTTAGATTAAATGCGCGTAAAATATTGTAAACGGCAATCATTCCCAAAAACCCGGGGAACATACCTATTATAAGAATCAGCTTCATATACGGCTGACGCAGCTTAAACCGCATACGCGAAAACGCGTAGCTTGTCGCAAGCGTCATAAGCGTGGAAAGCACGCAGGAACAGCACGCCACAAGCAAAGTGTTGCCGAACCACCGCGGGAAATCTATCCAATTAAACCGTATGTCGGAATACGCTTCGGGGTTGCCGCCGAACATTTTCGACCAAGCGTCCAACGACCATTGCGTCGGGAAAACTTGGTCGGGGAATGGTATATTTATATCGTTTCCGCGGAAAGAGTGAATAAATACATACGCAAACGGCAGTATCCAAACAAGCGCCATTACGGTCAGAATTACATGAATTACCGTAAGGGAAGTGATTTTTGCGGCTTTCATACTGCGGTGTTTCTTTTGTTTTGCTGTCGTTAATACAAGTTCGTTTCTCATTATTGGAAGTCCTCCTCGTTTTTAACGGACGACGTATTGCGGTAAACCGCTAACGAGAACACAGCGCATACGATAAATACCAAAATACCTATCGCGGAACCCGTCTTGTAATCCTTGTATACTCCGTTTACCGTAATATTGTACAGCCAAGTAATAAGCAAGTCTGTTTGTCCCGCCGGAGCCATAAGGTCCGGCGAAGTGGGGCCGCCGCCGGTAAGCAGGAATATTACGTTGAAGTTGTTGATATTGCCGATAAACTGAGTTAAAAGATACGGACCCGTTACAAACAGCATATACGGCAGCGTTATCTTAAAAAAGGTCGTTACCGGCCCCGCGCCGTCTATGCGCGCCGAC
Organism: uncultured Clostridia bacterium; assembly: GCA_947570215.1. Classification (GTDB taxonomy): domain Bacteria; phylum Bacillota; class Clostridia; order Christensenellales; family CAG-314; genus Fimimonas. The sequence continues at coordinate 90,106 of CANOTO010000006.1, read as the reverse complement.
TCGTACAGTTCTTCGGGAATATTCATAAGTATACCGCTTGTTATAAGCATCGAATACGGAATACCTATCCACATATTGACAATCACAACCATCGTTCGCGCCAGCGTTACGTTTTCAAACCAACCTATGTTCTGCGTAATTAGTCCCCACGACTTTAACAATTGGTTAACCAAACCGTTTTCCGTAGATAAAAATTTGCTTACTACAAGCAGACTTACGAACTGCGGTATAGCAATAGTAATAACAAAAAATCCGCGGTAAATCTTTTTGAAGCGCACGCCCTTTTTGTTGATAAGTATTGCGAGTATCATTCCGCCGATGTACGTGGTTACGGTAGCCAATACCGCCCACAACAGCGTCCAACCGAGCAAGCTGAAAAACGTCTTACCCATCGAATTGGTGCCCTTCATCGCGAACAAATTGACAAAGTTTTCGAACCCTACCCACGTAAACAAATTACCGGGAGTAAGATGGTCGCGGTCGTAGTTGGTAAACGCTATCAATATCATGAAGACAAGCGGTATAAGCGTACCTATCAGTATACCGAGCGTGGGCAGCGCAAGCAGCGTAGTATGGAAGTTTTTGTCCAACATATTGCGCAAATCCGTTTTGGCGCCGCTTATCGGCATACCGAATTCCGCCTTTTGCTGATTGTCGTAAGCGTTGCGCAGCTGCCGCAAATAAACCGCGGCAAACATAAAGATTATAAGAATTGTAGAAACGCCGAAAAGCAATATCGCAAGCGAGTTGTCTCCCTCCGTCATTCCAACCTGCAAGCCCGTTTCGTCGATTATCGGCTGTTGTACTTCCGTACCCAACGTTCCTAACTTACTTAGATAAAATGAACCGGTAAAAATCATAAACAATACAAAGCCTATTTCCACCGCAAGAAACAGCCCGCCGCGTAACGGTTGAGCGTACGCAAAGCAACCGAAGCCCATAACCAAAAATGACATACGCGTTTTCCAATTACCGCAGCGCATTATATTCCATATGCCTACGAAGAAAGAGCCTATTTTCTTAAAAAAGCCTACAAAAGAATTGCCTAACGTAGCCAACCAACGCATAAATTTATTGGGCTGTTTGGTCGTTTGACTAATTGCTTCAGCCATAAATTTGCCTCCTAATAAAATATCGGGAGAGAGACGCTCCCCTCCCCCGATACCTTTAATTACTTCATTTCGCTATTAAATATCGGCTGTTATTTCTCGAATTTAATCGCGCTCATCATATTGGTAAGAAGTTCCCTTAACGCAACGTCGTCGTATGCTCCGTCTTTGTAGTACTTGTACTTTTTGGAAGTTACGCCCGTGCGTACTGCGTTGACGGGAGTTTTGATCGCTTCCCAATAACCGCCGGGAAGATTGCTTTGCGCCACGCTGTACAACGCCTGATCAGCCAACACTTTTGTTAGTTCGGACTGTGTGGCTTGGTCGCTGTTTGCGGCGTTAATGTTGCTGGGACCCGCCGCCAACTTAACCATCTTGTCAAGTTGAACTTCTTCGCCCGTCAAATAATTTGCAAGACTGCGAGCCGCGGGAATTCTTTCTCCCGCCATTGCGTTTATGCCGATGAGCTTGGAGCCCAAGAAGGGAATCATAGTATATTCCTGTTGTTCGAATACTATTTTGGGCAATACCGCAACTTTTACGTCGGGGTTATTAGCCATAACTTCCGAATAAACGAACGAACCGCCTACGCCCGCGACTATCTTTTGCGACGACTTCTTGAATTCCGTTCCCAAATCGTTAGAGGCAACAACCTTTAACGTACTGTGCAAAGCGAATTGATGAACCGCTTTGAGAGCCTTCAAACCCACTTCGTCCGAACCGAAGTTGGACTGCGTAGAGTTGACTTGTCCGTTGAAGGTAAGGAAGAACGAAGACTGATACCAAGGGTCTCCCAAGTCTATTTGCACGCCGTATTCCTTGTTGTTGGCAGCGTTATAATCGTCTACTGCGGCGAATAACGAATCCCACGTTCTTACGTCTTCCTTCGTTAAAACGGACGAATCGTAAAACAAATAGAAAGTGTTGTCCGCCTGCATAGGAAACGCGTACAAATTGCCGTCTTTTCCCCTTGCCGTAGCAACCGAGCCTTCGGTATTGCGAGCGGCAATATCCTTGGCGAGAGTAGCGTTTTCGTTATCGGGGTTGCCCAACGGCGAAAGCAAATTCGCCGCCAGCAGGTCGTCTATTTGGTCGTTTGCAAAGCACAACAGGTCCGGTCCGTCGCCTTCCATTTGAATAAGGTTGGTAGCGGCGTCCTTCTCGCCCATAATACCAATAATAACCTTGTAGGTTTTGCCTTGCGCAGCCTCGGACTTGCTGTATTCTTCCGCCCATTTGTCCGCCCACGTCTGATAGAACGTCTGCGCGCCTGCGGGCGCCCACATTACTAATTCCACTTCCGGCTGCGGTTTTTCGTTACACGCTATCAACGCGAAAAGCGACGAAACCATAACTGCAACGATAAGAAGGGCTAAAATAATTTTACTTTTTTTCATTGTCGATCACCTAAATTTACTATTCGGCTGTATCGGCGGTAATAGCAGTAATAAGTATATTGAGTTTTCCGCCTTTAACCGTTAACGTTACAGTCATTGCCTTCGAAGCGGAAATATTGTCCGCCGTACTAAATAAACTTCTTGCGTCTCCGTCATACGTTACGCCTTTGGCAAGAGTAACGGTACCAATAGCTTCCGCGCCGAAAGACCCGCGTCCCCAACCTTTTTCGCAAACTTTGATTTTGAACGCTTGACCGGCGTCTAAACTGAGACCTTCCAAAACGTATTCCTGCGTTTCCAAATTGTACGCAAGTTTTTTGGTTGTATCTGCCTCCGCCCAACTGTTCATATCTCCGGCAACAGAGTAACCTACTTCCGTAATCGGAGCAAGCTCTACTACTTCTACTTCCGTAACGGTAATGACCAACGCTTCGGAAGTTTTAGATGTGTCTAATGCGAAATCGACAGTCATCTTATATTTTGCTTGAATATTGTGATCGTTGCCGCCCTGATCTGCGAACAAATCGTCGATTGTCTTTCCTTCGGGAAGAGTTACGCCCGTTGCCAATTGGAATTTAGCGTGCGTATAGTTGTATTGCGGGCAAGTCCATCCGGCGACGTTGAGTTTTACTCTGAAACCGTCATTTTGTCCGAGAGCGATTCCTGTAACCGCAAATAATTTATCGTTCGCAGCGTCAACGCTCATAACGTACTTGCCGTTGGCAGCGTCCGTCTTGTCAACCGTTCCTGCATTGTAGAAATTATTGTGAGTGCATACTACGAAATATCCGAGTTCCGCGTCGGTCTTTTGTTCCGTCCAGTCGATTGCGGTAACAGTTACGGTAATAACGCCGGCGCTGTAATCCAATTCCATATCGACCGTTACGTTGTACTTAACTACTACGTTCTTGTTGGAGTCGTCGTTGGTACCTTGAACGAATACGTCCGCCATCGTCTTGCCGCCGGCTTCGCCGGTTACGGTTGCATCCTTAGCAAGATCGAACGTAAACGCTGCGAATCCGTATTGCTTACGCCAACCGGTTTCGTTGATTTTTACCTTAAAGTCTTGTCCTTGCTTAATTACCAAGCCTTCGATTGTGAACAGATTGTTCGCGGTGTTGGCAGTCATAACGTACTTGCTGTTGGCGTCGCCCGTCGCGGGAACGGTTCCCTTGTCGTAGAAGTCATTGAACGCGCCCGCTACGAAGAAGCCGACCTTGTTGGGAGCTTCCAATACGGAACCGGTAACGGATTTAACGGTGATTTCGATTGTAGAATTGTCGGAATTGCCGTTGTAGGTAAACTTGAGCGTAGCCGTCATATCGATTTGCGGCATAATGTTGTTGTCGCTGTTGGACAAATTGAACAAACCGTCAACTGTCAAACCTTCGGGAAGAGTTACACCCGTAGCAAGTTTAACCGTAGTTTCCTTGCCGCCGACTTGAATCTTACCCTTGTTCCAAGAGTTGCTTTCGCCGTAAGCCGTGATGAGCTTAAAGGAGTCGGCAGCTTTAAGCGTAAGGTCGATTGTGTATACGTTGCTCGTTGCCGATTCGTGAGCGAGCTTTCTCGTCGGTTCTTCGGCGGCGTTCTTGGTATCCCACATATCTTTTTCTTCTTCGCCCATATATTGTACGCCGTTAATAACGCCGGGCAAGCAATAGCCTTTGCTTTCGCCGATCATCGTCCAGTGCGCGTGAAGCGTGGTATCCTTGTCGAATACTGCGGTTTCGAGATCGATCTTGTTACCGCCCGTCGCCGCGTCGTACCAGCCTTCGAAAATACGGTCGTCGGCCTTCATTTCGTCGCCCTTATATTCGACCTTTCCTTTTACCGTAGTTTGCTCGTCCTTTTTAATGCCTGCGTCTCTGAACGTAATGGTATATTCCTTACTGCATGCAGTAAGAACCAATACGGCGGAAACGACAAGAAGTACGGACAGCAAGATTGCTAATGTCTTTCTTTTCATATTTTCCTCCAAATTTTTATTTTCACTTTTCATAAAGAAAAGCTGAAAACGATAAAAAACGCGACGCTACTCGCGCCATGTACAGATACAAAACTAACTTTTGCCGCCGAGCTGTCGGTCCGATTACAAAAATTCCATTATATCTATTTTTATGATTGTGTTCATATATAATACCCCCCCCCGTACCGACTTGTCAATACTTTATTCAATAAAAAAATTTTTATAATTACAATTCATTTTTATGACGAAAAAATAAGCGGAAAACCGAGATAATCGTCAAAATATGCTACTTATGTGGAAAAACTGCAAATAATACGACGCAATCGGTTTTTGTTAAAAAGGTTGAATTTATCCTATTTTTGTGTTACAATACCGACATAAAAACCGTACGGACAAGTACACTGTTTTTTATGAGATTTCGCTTCGTCGGATATCTCGGCTTCACTTCGTTTCACTCGAATCGACAGGGCGGAAGATGTGCGGCGACAATCTATTACGCCACTTCAACCGAGCAACGCGCAGTATTGCGCGCGGAGAAGTTCGGCGCAGCGGAATCGCATTTCCGCAATGCAATTTGGCTAAGTGAGCAAAGCAAACGCGTCGCTTGTACTTTAATATAAGCATAAGCTATGTGATGTTACGTATCTTCGGCGAATACCCAAACGGTAATTACCGCACGGCAACAAAAAAATATAACAACAAAGGAGACGAATATGCTAATAGACAGCAACCAAATAGTATCCATGACGGAAGCCAACCAAAATTTTTCCAAGGTTGTACGCCAAGCGGAAGAAGACGGCTGCGTTGTTATTTTCAAAAACAACAAGCCCAAGTTCGTACTGTTGGACGTTGACGCGATGAGAATTCCGCTGCCCGATTCCGACGAAAAGTTGGAAAAGGTTGCCAAAAGGGAAATTTCCCGCGCCAAATGGCTGTAGCTCGCATATCACGTTGAAAAAGGCTTAAAATAGCTCCCGTTGCGGAATATTTTCAACGGGACATGCTCGCTCTAAGTGTTAAGCAGGCGCCACCGACCTATTGAAAAGAAAAGCAATGTTCGGCTCGGCATAGGACGTTAACGAGCGTTATTCGAATAATCATATTGCAAACTAACGTATATACGCGCCCTTCCTTGTAAAAAATAAATCAGGGAGGGTACGTATATGAACATTGCAATTGTAACGGGCGCGTCAAGCGGAATAGGCAGAGCGTTTGCTCTCAAACTGGACGGTTTGGGATTAGCCGAAATGTGGCTTGTTGCGTTGGATCAGGCGGGTTTGGACGAAACGGCGGCAAGAATGAAAACTCCTACGCGCACGTTTGCCGCAGACTTAACCAAGGACGGCGCAAGCATAATAAATGACGCGCTTAAAACAGACAAACCGAACGTAAAATGGCTGGTAAACGCAAGCGGTTTCGGCAAATTCGGCAGATACGACGAAATACCCGTAGAACAAAGCGTAAATATGATACGCTTAAACTGCGAAGCGTTGGTTCTGCTTACGGAGTACTGCCTGCCGTATATGCCGAAGGGCGGAAAAATAGCGCAGATTTCCAGCGTGTCGGCTTTTCAGCCTACGCCGTACGTTTCGGTATATTCCGCTACCAAGGCTTTCGTACACAATTACGCGCGGGCGTTGAACGTCGAGCTTAAACCTCGCGACATAACGGTATGCGCCGTTTGTCCGTTTTGGACCAAAACGCATTTCTTCGACAGAGCGGAACGGGACGACCACAAGGTTGTAATTAACTATACCGTAATGTACGACCCCAAGGACGTTGCCGAGCGCGCGTACGATGATATAATGCGCGGCAAAGATATCTCCATATGCGGATTCATAGCTCGCAGCCAAACGCGGCTTACGCGTTTACTGCCCACTACCGCCGTTATGAAAATATGGACCAATCAACAAAAATTCGATCAACGATACCGCTGACAATTTCTACGCTGTGTAGGACGCCCCCCCCCAGCCGTAACGGCGTCTGCGTTTAATAATATAAGCGGCGGCTTCTCAATACGAAGTCGTCGCTTTTTTACCGCAAAAAATGAACGGGCGGCAGTAATTTCTTATTTATAAAATCGGATATTGTTTGAATGACATATATATGATATACTGTATTACATACGGCGCAATACTACCGTAAACGGCATTACCGCGTATGCGCAACAACCGCGCCGTAACTTTTACATACGAGGGCTATTTCTATGCTTATTCAAAAACTGAAAAAACATTGGCTTGCTGTGCTTTCCGTAACTTTGAGTCTGTTAGTCGCTCTGTTTTGGCTGGCTTTACGGGTTAATTGGAGCGGAATTTCAAAACAATTCGGCGCGGATACAAATCGGTCGTTTTTTATAATGGAAACGCCTCTGATGCTTTGTATTATTATGTTTTTGGCTGCGGTTTTCGCAATGGTCGCGTCCTTTATTTGGAGCGGCAAGCGCAAGTGGCCCTTTATAATGTCGCTGTCGCTCAGCGGAGTGTTTCTTGTGCTGGAAATTGTTGTAGTTATAATGGGCGCAAAGGACTACGTTGCGTTCATATTGCCGAAGTTCGGCGAATCCGTGCTTATAGCGCTGTGCCTTGCCGTTTTCGGACTGCTGCTGTTTTTTCCGCCGACGGGCAGAGGCAGATTGTGTACGGCGTTGAAATGCGCGACGCTGTCCGTTGCGGTACTCGGTACGGTGCTTATAGCGTTTGACGTAAAAGCCAACTATTTTACATACGAAGCGGTCGTATACGCAGTAGAAGACGAGTATCAAATAGTATTTTCCACCAACGACGAAAGTCTTGCTTGGGTAGAAATAAACGGCGAAAGATATTACGACCTATACGCGGGAAGCATGAAATCCAAAGACCTTGTGCATAAAGTTACAGTACCGCAAAAAAAGCTTGACCAAGCGGGCAAATACACCATCGGCGCGCAAACGATGATTTACCGCGGACCTTTCGGCGGATACAAGGGCAGGGAGTTCACCAAAGAATATTCTTTCCGTCCCGTCGATTCGAGCGACGGACTTGTGTTTTATACAATGAGCGACGTCCACGGTTCGAGAAAAGGCGCTGCGCGCGCAGCGGCAAACGTAAAGGATATGGACTTTCTCGTTATACTCGGCGATTCGTATACAATGATTGACAGCGAATACGACGCGCAATTTACCAACCTGCTCGCTTTCGATACTACCAAAGGAGAAATACCCGTTGTGTACGCAAGGGGCAACCACGAAATAAAAGGCTTGTACGCCGAAGACCTGTACAAATACGTCGGCTCCAAAAACGGGAACTTTTACTACGAATTTACCTTCGGCAATTACGACGGCGGAAGCAAGGACGTGTTCGGTATAACTCTCGACATAGGCGAAGACCACGACGACGATTGGTGGGAATACTACGGCACGGCGCAATTTCAACAGTATCAGGCAGAGCAGACGGCAATGCTTAAAGATATTGCCGACAGCAACAAAAACGACGGCTTTAAGTATACCGTCGCCTGCTGTCATATTCCCGTGCAATTTATAAACCAACGCGGCAACCACGCGGAAGTTAAAGAGACTTGGACTGCCCTGTTGAACGAAATTGCTCCCGACCTTGTGGTATCGGGACACCAACACGACTTGTATCCCTTCCTGCAAAACGACGAGCTGGGCAACGTACGCACGGAAAACAACGCCGACGGAAAGCTTACATACAACGCCGAATTTAAGCCGAACAAAACCTTTAAGGGGCGGGTGACGGATTACCTATTCAATTCCTTTATAGCAGGACGGCGCGGTACGACGCAAACGGACAAAGTAGGCGCGCTTAACAAACGCGACCATATAGGCTTGGAAACGCGCGCAGACCTTGCCGCGGGAACGCAGACGCACGTATACTGGAACGCTCAGGGACAGAAAGTATCCGTTTACAACCCCTTTGTAGACGGCGAAGCCAAAACGGAATTTACAACCAAGCTGAAATAAGAATTACGTCTGTTTTACAGACGTTCGATAGCTTTTATATCAAGGACGGAAAATAATAACTAAATATGCTTATAGTAATCGTTAACCGTTACTACAACTGTCAAAAACGATTATATAATCATCTCGGTAGCTTTAACAATTTTTACCGCCCAGCTTTACAATAACCGAACGTTATCTAATATATAGAACCAATTATAAATACCGCCTTCCGCATTTGTCCGCGGAAGGCGGTATAATTACTTAACCAAACTAAAAAGTTTTAGCTACAAATAATAACTGTATTTACTCTCCCGTTCTGCCTACTTCCCCGCCGTTACAGAATTTCTTTTGTCCTAACGTCGTATTTTTGAAATCGCATTTACCTGCACACGTATTATTCGTGAGCGTTCCGTTGGTCATCCTACAATTTGCGCCATACAAGGTCTGTTATTCGCATTCAGGGCATAACCGCCGCCGTAGCCAACCTGTTCGAACAAGCCATAATTACCCGGTTTAGTTATAAAAATTAATAGATTGGTTATCGTATAATCATTCCCATAAAAATGCCCTGTATATATGCCGGGAATTGGCACCCATGACTCCGGTAAAGTTATATCTCTCTGTAAAGTTATATCTGCACGCGTTTTGAACACGCCTTCATAATCATTGTAAACAGCAAGATCTCTTATTCCATTAAGTTGACTATAAGTCCATATCTCATATTTCCTTGTTAAACTATATTTGCGCTACATCCATCACTTCGTTATCGTTACGAACAGTCATATCGTAACTAAGATGATATTGTATTGAGTCAAGGTAATTTTCGTCTTTAGTGCAAATGAATGTTCCATTTTCATCAAAACAATCGGAATTGACATTAAATGTATTAGTTTGATTATATAATTCCATCTCGTTGATTTCTGAAGTTATCGGACTTTCGGCAAATCCGCACAAAAAAGGTAACCAGAACAAAAACATAAACACCAACATAAAGCATATCACGATTGTAAAAATTCGAATTTTTTGCATTTTGAACTCTCCTTTGTTATTATTTTTCTTCTAATTTTACTATTTTCTGATTTGCACTAAAACTTCTAATATCCCGCATATAGCCCGCGTAAAGTACGCTCATCGTTTCATAATCTAATTTATAAAACGCATAAGGAATATCTCCGTAAAAACTGTGTATGAACATCAAAGACGAGCCGAAAAGACACGTAACTATAAAAATGTTGTTATCATAAACTATTACAGTATGTCTATCGATTTGCGTGTGTAATTTTGGCTCGTGGTGTTCCCACATTTCGTTCATCATTCGATATTCCGTACTCTTCTCCGTCATAAACTCTTGATTTATAACTATAACCGTGCCGTCAATATTTAGACACCGTTCCCAGTTTTCGTTGTTATAAATACGATAATCTTTAATTTCGTTTCCGATACTGAGCGTGCCGATTTGTTCCGTGTTCCATTCTATACAGGTTTCTTCATCGCGCCCGCAAACTGCCATTTGGTATCCGGAAAAAGTAATGGGAATGGCATCCATATATTGAACAATGTATTTAATATTTTTGTTCGTTTCACAGCCGCTAAAAAACAATGCCGATCCTAAAATTAAAATAACAGATAATACTAACGTGATAATTTTTTTCATTGATTTCTCCGTTTATATTATTACTTAATTATTTAGCAAAAAAACTAAACTCTTTTTAACAAATTGCCGCCGCGCCTTATTCCGATTCAACTCTAATAAATTTACCGCTTATACGGTACTAAGTTAACTCGCAATTCGGTAAAATGTTAGCCCACAACTCCGATAAATAAAGCTTTGCTGTTGGCTTGACCGTTAAAATGTTGCGTCAAGTTAATTTTTTGCCATAATGCTAAGTATACAAATATATGAATTATATTGCAATTAAAATAGCAGTAAATTAATTACCAAAAGGAGAAAACTATGGAAAAACAAAAGATAATAAAATATTTCTCCGATATTATGACGGAGAAAACTGCCGAAGTAACTCTTTGCAATTTTATTTCCGACAGGCCGAACACTGACAGACTGTTCGCACTATTAGAAAAAATCGAAGAAAGTCCGCTGACCAAGGTTCAATTAGACCAACTGCTCAGTCTCGACGGTTTGAAAAATATGTCCGACGACTTCTTCGAATACTATTGGCTAACCGCTCCCAAGGATCATTTCCATAAAATACGCAAATACGACGCGCAGATAAACGGCGGCGCAATAACGTCAGTAAAACAGTTGAAATGGGGCTTCGAAAGAATATTTATAGACTGCATATTCTTGTTCGGCAATATACAGTCGGGCTACGATTATTTGGCGCAGCGTTCGCTTAGCGAACTTAAAACAATCTTCAACGATAAAAAGTTCGATACGGATAAAATCTTAAAACGCGGCAAAGCTCTGCATTTCGAAAATATAGACAAAAGCGACCGCTACTTAATTTCCGAAATGGCTTGCAAAACGCTCGCCACGCAGGAAAACCGAGAAGAATTTATAAAGAAAATAGTCGAAGCGTACAAAAATGCCGTTGCGCAGGGAGTTAAGCGCATTAAGTTCCAAGATTTGTTGGAAGGTAAATACACCGAAAAACGTAAGGAAGAAGATAAATATCAACAAGAGAGCATATTTCATGATTCCGTATCAGACAGAACCGACATAGTAAAATCCGAAAAGGAAGCGGAAGAAAAAGCGAGAGAACTTGCCGACAGATTTCTCGACGCGCACGCCAAAGCTACGCAAAATACGTCTTTGTATTTGTCGTTATGCAACGACTTAGACGTGTACGTAGCAACAAGTATGCGCAATAAAAAAGATTTTATGGAAATGGCGAACTTCTGCGACGAAATATTCGGCTCGTTGGAAAATAAAAAAATCAAACTCCGTTACTTCGACCCAACGATAAGCGCAGCCGACTCGCACGAAGACAAGGGACTGATAGAGTGCCTAATGGTCAAATCGGCGCGGATTTTAGTTTACTCCGCAGGATTAAAGGACAGCTATGGCAAAGACGCCGAAGCCGCTATGGCGCTCAGCATGGGCAAGCCTACTATATTTTTCTGTAAGGAAAAAAACGGCAAAGCCAAATTCTACAAAGACGTCCATCCGCTTAGCCGCTTGGTAAACTTTCAAACTGGCGTCGCGGGCGGAGTAATCGTCTGTCAATCTACCGACGAAGTAGTACAAATTCTTACAAGACTGATAAAAAACGAAATGCAGTACACGCTCGAACAAAAAGAAAAGAACCCCGGGTTTTATCTTCTCAAAGAAAAGCTGACGGGTTCGGTCGTCAGAGTTCAAACCAACAATAAGCTGTTAACAAGCGCGTTTTGGAACAATTATATCAAATAACCGCTTTTTCCGAAAGCGTTAACGTTTCAGTCTGAATATTAAAAAATACGAAAAAAGAAAAAACACAAAACGCGTTCATTCCGCAAAGGAATTGAACGCGTTGTTTTTTTATTCGTTTACTATACGGTCGAGCTCGTCTACCTTCATTCCCCAACAGCGGTGGCGTTTTACAAGAGCGCGGTCGTAATTCTTCCACAAATTCTGCACGCTGTGATTTTCTTCTAACTCCGGTCCCGTTTCGAGATACCGTACCCCGAGTTTTATACACCCGTTTAGTATATGGTCGAAAATTATGGATACGGCGCCCAGATTTTTGTGTTCGCTCGTAACGCCTATCGACATCATATCGGCAACGGTAGGATGAGTCATCGTCTTGATATACGGTATAATACCCATAGGGAAAATATGCCCTTTGCCCTTTTGCAATACTTCAAGCATAGACGGCATACAAAAGCCGTAGCACACAACCTTGCCGTCTTTAAGCACGGCGCAGGCAAGCTCGGGCAAAAATACCTGCATAAGCATATTTACTTCGCGTTTTTGCTGCTTTTCGCTCAGCGGACTCGTACCGTACAAATCTTCGAACGCGTCGTTCATTACGTCCAAACAGCTCATCATAAGCGCGCGCAACTTGCTCTTGTCCTTTGACTTTGCTAACGCGTACACGTCCGCAACTTCGTAGCCGTTACGCTTTTTTACGTATTCCGCAACGCGGCTTATACGTTCGTCGCGCTGTTCGGGAACCTTGATAATGTAGCAGTTCCAATCCACCACTTTATAAGCGCCCAAACGCTGCATATGGTACACGTAATATTCGTAATTGTATATTTCCTGATAGGTGCTTTTGCGGTCGAAACCTTCGATAAGCATACCCTCTTCGTTAAGGTCGGAAAAACTCATCGGTCCGATAATTTCTTCCATACCCAGTTCTTTCGCCCACAATACAAGCTGTTTGAATAACGCTTTGGTAACGGCAAAGTCGTCGATTGTGTCGAAGCGAGTAAACCGCAGTTGCTTTACGTTGTTCTTCTCGTTTACGCCCTTGTGCAGAATTCCCGCTATACGTCCTACTACGCGCCTGCCCCTGTACGCCAAAAACATACGGCACTCGCAAAAGCGGAACGCGTCGTTAACGGACGGGTCGAATTCGTCCATCTCGTCCGAATAAAGATTGAGCGACGCGTAAGGATTGCCCCTGTACGTATCTATAAGAAACTTAAAAAACTTCTTTTTGTCTCTTTTCGAGTTGATGGATATTTCCTTTACCGTTATTTCTTTTGACACGATTGGTCTCCTGTGTTGATTCGTCGTATAAACGCTTGTAAAATGCAAAGCTGAAAGCCGCTACTTTTGAAGCGGTATCGGCCGCTTGTCCGCGATAAAAATTACTCCTATAGTCCCGGGTCCGCAGTGCGCGCCTATTACGGGTCCCACAATCTGACGGACAATCTTGGCTTCGGGACGTTTTTCCTTAATCATTTCCGCAAGGCTGTCGCCTTCTTCCTTGCAGTCGGCGTCCACAATATACACGCTGTACTCCGTACCGGTAAGCTCTTCGACAACTCGGTCCGCCATTTTTCTGAGAGCCTTGCGTTTTCCGGAAATCTTTTCGAACACCTTTAAGCTTCCTTTTTCGTCAAAGGTTAATATGGGCTTTAACGAAAGCAACGTTCCCGCAAAAGCCGCCACTCCCGAAAGTCTGCCGCCGCGTTTCAAGTGCATAAGATCGTCGACTACGAAGTAGACGGCCACTCTGTCGGTAAATTCTTCCAACTTGGATATTATTTCTTCGTCACTTGCGCCGCCGTTTTTAAGCTCGGCGGCGTACTCCATTTGGATACCCGCGCCGAGGCTTATGGCTTTGGTGTCGAATACCGTACACTTACGTTCGGGATACTTTTCGCCAAGCGTTTTAAGCGCGGTGTTCAGATGCTCGAACGTTCCGCTCATAGCGTGCGAAAAACTTACGTACAGAACGTCCTGTCCCGCGGAAAAATATTTTTCCAATATTTCAACATATTCATTCGGGTTCAGCGCCATCGTTTTGGGAACTTCTCCGCCGCGTACAGCCGCGTAAAATTTCTTGAAATCGGTGTTTTTCCCCAAATCGTAATAATATTCTTCACCGCAGTAGGAAAACGGCATTTTTATATAGTCCAATCCCAACTCCTCTTGGCGGGTATACCACAATTCGCCGTCGGCGTCGCAAATAAGAACGCTCATTGCAATTATCTCCTTTTTTGAATCGTTATCCGCCGCGTCACAGCAGCGGACAAAGCTATACTTTAACATTTTAACATATTTCCGCGGCGTTTTACAAGCGTTTTGCGGCATCGCGCATGTATAACAGTTTTTTTATCGCTTTAAGCCGCGCAAACCGTCAAATACTTACAAACCGATTTGTTCGCGTCGGCATCGTATAAAAACAAAAATCTGCGCCGCGCAACAAGCCGATTGTTTAGCTTTGCATACCGACGCCGAGTTTAGACGCGCCGTATCGCCCGAATATTAATTACGGTAAAAATACGCCTACGATTATTTATTTAAGCATTGCATTTTTTTTATTATTATGTTAAAATATTTATTGACGCAAGGCAGCCCCGATCCGAGAAGATGATACGGCGGGTTTCGGACGAACAATATCGGACGAAAGCCAAACTATAAAGTCTGAAAAATGCGCCGCCGCCGCAAAATTCTGCATACGGGAAAGCGCTCGGTGGATAACTTTTGACAAGACGCAAAGTAATTAACAACTTGTCCACACCGATTATTAAAGTCATAATACAATATGTTGTGTCAACCGATATTAAGCGGTACAACATAGCGGAAACGGCGCGAGTTGTATTACATATTCACAACGCCTAATAACACTATTACCCAAAGAAATAAAATACATTGACGTTCAAATCACCGAAGATAATACGAAAAAACTTAGAAGGAGAGTTTTTTTATGAAAATAATCGTTAACAGTCTCGATCTCAACGACGCGGTAAACAAGGTCTCGAAAGCGTTACCTAACCGCGACGTAGCTCCGGTTCTCGAATGTATCAAAATCAGCGCCGAAAACGATAAACTGACGCTGTACGCAACGGACAAGGATCTTGCTATAGAAAAGACCATTGACGCGAACGTCATAGTCGGCGGAGCAATGCTTGTGCCCGGAAGAATATTCGGAGATTACATTCGTAATATTGCCGATAACGGAAGCGACATTTCGTTAGAGATAAACGAAGACAACCGCGTGTTTATAAGCTCCGCCAACAGCGAATGTACTATCGGCACGTTAGACGTAAACGATTATCCCGAAACGGAGACGATTAACGGAGCTAATTACTTTGCCGTTCAGGAAATCAATCTCAAGGATATAATCAACAACGTTATTTTTGCCGTAGCTACGGACGACAGCCGTCCTATGTTAAAGGGAGTTCACTTCGAAGCAAGGGAATATACCTTGTCCGCTGTGGCAACCGACGGATACCGTTTTGCAATGAGCAAAAAAGCTTTGGAAGAAAAAGTGGACGAAATTTCCGCTACGATTCCTTCCCGAAGTCTGTCGGAGTTGTCAAAGCTGCTTACCGATTCCGACAACGTATTGAAAGTTTTTATAGAAAACAACTACTTGACGGTTGCTATGGAAAATACCAAGCTGTATACGCGACTGCTCGGCGGGCAGTATATCAAGTACGACAATATCGTTCCCAAGGATTTTCTGTCTACGCTGCTTGTTAACAAGGAAACGTTCGAAAAGGCGCTTAACACCGCTTCTATCATGTCTCGCAGCGAAAAGAACAACTTGGTGGTTCTTAATGTGGAAGAATACAATATGAACATATCTTCCACCAGCCAATACGGCACCGCCAAGGAAAACGTTACCATATCTTTATCAGGCAAAGACGTTAGATGCGCGTACAATTCGCGCTATATAAACGATTGCTTAAAGGTAATTAACGCCGAAACCATCAAAATGGAATTCGCTCAGCACAACAGCTGCGTTATTACTATATACGACAGCGACGAAGTACTGTATTTCATTTTGCCCGTAAAGCAAATCGTTTGATAATTACGCAACCGAAATAACAAAACCCCGTCTCGAACAAAGCTGCGAGACGGGGTTTTTGATTGTTGCTCTTTACGATAATAATTACCGAACGGCAGGGAAGCGCAGGAAATTGCTATCGTAAAAACTGACGGTGCGTTACTTTTGCGTTCATGCCGCGGCAACAGCTACGCTCTCGCGTGCGTGGACGGCATTTTGTTGGCATATACAGCAGCCATGTCGGGAGACGTCATGCTTTTGAGTTTTAACAGTATCGCGCCTTGCTTGGCTTTGCACAGCGGACACTCCGTCCAAGCTTCCGCGCTTGTAGCCTGATATCCGCAGGAAGAACACGTCCAGGTTGTGGGATCGTCTTTTTTGTACAAAGAGCCTTCCTTCATTTGTTCGTACAGTTCTAAAAATACCGCTTCGTGAAACTTCTCTACCGCAGCCGTTTGCTCGAACAGCAGCGCTATATCGTCGAAGCCTTCCTTGCGCGCGGTTTTTGCAAACGCCAAATAAATTTTCGCTTCGTTATGCTCGTCTTCGGCGGAAAATTTGAGATTGTCCAATATGTTCCACTTTTCCTTAAAGGGGAAGCCTGCGGAATACTCTATATTTTTTATAGGTTTGTCGGACGCTTTTTGCAGATAAGTGTAGTACATACGGGCGTGGTTAAATTCCTGATACGCGATAGTGTCCACTATTTCCGCCATGGCGGAATAGCCAACGCTACGCATACCGTATTCCACAAATTCGTAGCGAGTCCGAGCCTGTGTTTCGCCGGAATACGCTTTGGCAAGATTTACGTAAGTTTGACTGTTTATTAGTTCCATATCATTATCTCCTTTGGTTAAAAGTATTGACAAAAAATTGCGAGTTATAACGTTCCGAACGCGTAATTTTTATGTCGTACGTTTTGCAAAAGAATGTTGCCAAAAACTGTGAAAGCGTGTATAATGATTAGGCTATGTTAAAAATAAATCAGATATGGAATAATATATTGTTGGAAACGGAAGCGAAGGTTTCTACGTTGCAGTACGATCTGTATATAAACCAACTGCAGCCAGTCGGAATTTACCGTGACAGGCTTATTTTGCTTGCCGAAACGCGCGCGCTTAAAAATATCGTGGACAACAACTACAAGGACGTTATTAAAAAGTGTACTAATGTAGTGTTTCCGTCTATAATAGATATAGAAGTTATAACTGAAAATGATTTGGACAACGTAGGTAAAATAGAAAAAGAAGTGGATCTGCCCGTTAGCAGCAGCTTTGTTGCGATAGGCGAAGACAAGGCTGTATTCGTTTCGCAGTATACCTTCGATAACTTCGTAGTAGGCAAAAGCAACGAGTACGCCGCGGCTGTTGCTCGCAGCGTTGCGGAAAACCCCGGCAAAACGTATAATCCGGTGTTTTTGTGGGGCGGAGTAGGACTTGGCAAAACGCACCTTATGCACGCGATAGGCAACAGTCTGCAACGTAATTTTCCGTCTAAAAAGATTATGTACGTCACCTGCGACCAATTCGTTAACGAATTTATCGAATCGCTGCACGATACGGCAAACCCCAACGCGATGAAGAACTTCCGCGCCAAGTACCGTAAGTTAGACGTGCTTATGATGGACGACGTTCAGTTCCTTGCCAATAAGGAAGGAACGCAGGAGGAAATGTTCCACACCTTTAACGAGCTGTATCTTGCGGATAAGCAGATAATTTTAAGCAGCGACCGTCCGCCCAAGGAAATAAAGATAGAAGAACGGCTCAAAACGCGCTTCGCAACGGGCGTTATAGCGGATATTCAGCCGCCGGACTTGGAAACGCGTATAGCCATACTGCAAAAGAAATGCAACGCAAAGGGATACGTGCTTAGAATAAACGTGCTTAGCCTTATAGCGGAAAAGATTACAAACAATATCCGCGAAATGGAAGGAATGCTAAACCGTATAATAAGTTACTCTACGTTGGTGGGCGGCGACCCCAACGATATGAATATTGTCAACGACGCGCTGCGCGACTACGCCGACGCAAGCAGCGATATCATAACGATAGACCACGTCGTTGCCGCCACATGCGAGTACTTTCGTGTAAAGCGTGAAGAGCTGATAGGAAAAAAGAAAAACAAGGAAATAGTCGTACCGCGGCAAATATGCATTTACCTTATTTGCGATATTTTGGGGCAGAGCGTGCCGCTCGTATCGATCGGCGAGTATTTCGGCGGACGCGACCACACTACCATTATGCACGCGCGCGACAAAATAAGCGAAGAATGCAAGCGCAGCGAAGTTATCGCTTCGCAGGTTAAGGACGTTCGCGACAAAATATACAACCGCTGATTATATACGGCTGCAAAGCAATTATATAAATCAAAAAATCTCCCGAAGTTATTCGGGAGATTTTAATATGAACAAATTACGGCTTTTAATCGCTTAGGTTGTCTACTATATCGTATCCAAGCGCGGTTATTTCCTTATACAGTCTGTCAAGGTCCATATAATCGTACGCATAAATAGTAGCCAAGCCTTTAAGAAATTCGTCGTTGCTATCGAGTTTATCGAGATTGGCGTTCGGTTTAAGCAAGGCGTACTTGAACTTTACAAGACCGTTCAAACCCTGATAGGTCGTTAAGCAGGCGTGCTGTTTGAGCGCTTCGTTTTTGTGAACCACCTTGCCGTCTACGGCCTTCATATCCGCCTTGCGCATTTGTCTGTAATCGTTCAGAATATACAGCGCATTCCAGCGCGAGTGTTCTATAAACGCCAAGACGTTGCTCGATTCCGTTTTGAAAAAGAATGAGTACTCGGAATATCCGTTAGATTTGCCGCTGTTGACGTAGCGTTTGTTAAACTGCTCTTCCGTTATCGCTTCGTTGCCTTCTGCGCGCTTTACCATACCGAAGCCCAACATATTGAGTTTGAAGCTGTAATTGAGCGCGTGGTACAGGTTGGACTGTTGCTGTATAAGCGGAAGTCCGAACCATTTTTCCCGCATTAGCTCGCGGTTGTCGCAGCCTTCGGAGATATTGGAATACATAAGATTGATAGTCTGAGCAAGTGCGGTAAGGTCGTCGTTGACTATGCACTCGTGCGAGTAAATCTGTTTTTCTTTGCCGAAGTATGTTATGAAACCGTCCTGAACTTTAAGCTGCTCGCCGCCGTTATTTCGTGCGCGGACGAAAATATGGTAGTTGGTTTGATCGTCCAACAGACGTTTTATCGTTTCGGCATAGGACGCGTCTTCTAAGTCGTCGGATAGCGACACTATAAAGTAGGTAAAGCTGTCCTTATTTACAAGCGACTTAAACAGCTTTTTTGCGTCGACCGAATTGATATCCGTTTTTTCCGTGTGCAGATTACATATATTGGCGGGCTTTTCGAAGTCGCAGCGCTTGAAGTCTTCGCCGAATTCGTATTGGATACGGGAGAAAAACTCGTTATGCAGCGACGTATCCTTGTTGTCCAAAACGTAATAGTTTACAAGTTTGGGTTGAAGCTCGCCGTCTATTTCCGTAGCAAATTGAAACTGTGTTGCGCACATGCGGAAAAGCGGATAATTGAACTTTCCGAAGCCTACGAATACGACGTTGACGTCTTTGTCGCTTTTAAGCGAATAATTGCCGTTGTAGAAAAAGCGCGGAATGTATTTGGTAATGGGATGGTCCGTAACGAACTTGCGCGCGATAAGCTCGTACTTGGAAAAGCAGGAAATGCACGCCCCGACTTTTACGTCCGTCTGCGAAATAAACTTCTCCTTGATGAACTTCATTTCGTTGTGAGTCGCTTCCAAATGCAGCAGGGCGTCTATTCCTTTTTGTTTTAGTTGAGCGAAGTCGTCTATTATTTTGGTATAAACCACCTTGCCGTCGCGGAAAACTATCAGGTCGTGTTCGCTGCGGGAAAGCTTTTTCGCCGTTGCGTTTGCCGGCAGCCTGGCGCGCAAAACGGGAACGTTGCTTTTTAGTAAGTCGCCGTATCTGCTCGATGAGACATAAGCGTCAAGCAAGATGCAATTGCGGTTATTGTTAACGTACTTTATCGCGTCCGCCGAGTCTCCGACTACTACGTCGCAGCCGCGCCTGAGTAAGCGTTTTACCTTGAAGTAGTTGCGTATACGCTGACTGAAAAAGCTTGCTACGGATAGCGCCGTCGTAGCGGCGGTTACGAAGTACGCCAATATCATATCGGCGTAGAACAACGGATACGCTTTGCAGATAGGAGAAATAAGACTTATCGCCGCCTTGAACTTAAACGCGTCGAGAGACGTGCTTATAAGGTTAAAACAGTACAAAAAGGTAAGTTCTTCCCCGTTGAAAACGGCTGCGGTAAGATACATAAAGTAAATAAGCGCGAGCGACGGAGCGAGAAAGAACAAATTCTTTTTGGAGATAAGCTCGCCCGATTTTTTGCCGGAACGCGCCATAATATAAACTATTGCCGCAACGATGCCGATATTGACAATCAAAAAAACGATACCTAACGCTAAATACATAGTAAGCTCCTTAACTTTAGCATAACAAATAACTCAAAATTTACTAAAATTATAACATAACCGAGTGCAAAACGCAAGACCGACGCCGCAAACAGTTTAATAAAAAACGCCGTTGTACGAATTGGTTGTACAATAGCGTTTCTTTTTTGTAAAGCGGCGCGCACAGTCACTTTGCGCGGTTGCGATTGATAGAAAAGAGAAAGGAATATCAGATTTTAACAGCGGCGTCCGTTTGTTCTGCGTCCGACGTATTTAACGATGCTGCGGCCGCTTCGGCAGCGGCGGCTTCGCGCACTATTACGGCAGGATAATTGGTGGCGATACGAAGGTCGCATTCTTCGAAGTACTTTTCGTATGCGGCGGTAAGCATTTTGTTGTATTCTTGGCGTTCTTCTTCCGTAGGCTTTTGGAACAAATACGCTCCGTTAACCTTCCAACGGTTGAACCAACCCGTAATTATCGCGTCACGTCCGCAGGACATTGCGCAGCGCATACACATAATGCAGTTGCTGCCGAACTTGAACTCTCCGTTTTCCACCGTAATGTTGTGGGTGGGACAAATGTTTACGCACTTGTTGCAGTGAACGCACTTGTCGTCCACCTTGTACCGTTTGCCGTTCAATTTGCCGCCCCAGTGTTCGCAGCGCATAATCCACGCGATGAAGTCGCCCATAAACACGGGGTCGAGCAGTCTCGACTTGCCGTCCTTTATTTCCTTGACGTCTAACGGAATTAAAAGCTGCGCCGTGTTCCACATTCGGTATGCCATAGCGTCGGAATGGCGGAATATCATATTGTACGGCATACAGTAGTGATATTCGTTGGTAACGAACATGTTACGCTGTCTAAGCAGCTTGGTTGTACGCAAAGAAGATATATTGTTTAGTTTTAACGGTTCGCCCGAAGTATTGACTATAAACGCGCGAATGTTCTTCGACGCTGCCGGCAGAGATTTGCAGAAATCCAAAACTATTGACGGCGCGTTAAACGCGTGCACCGGGTAACCTATCCCTACAAGGTCGAAGGCGTTAATATCGAGATTGAAGCCTTCTTCGATTTTTACGAGAGTAACGTCGTCATTATATTCCGTTGCAAAGGTTTCGGCGTAGCGTTTTACAACACGTTCGGTGTTGCCCGTACCCGAAAAATAACAAAACAGTATTTTCATCGTCAGCTCTTTATCTTATCGTATTTTGCTTCGAAACATTCGTCGTAGTAGTAGAAGTTGTCTTCGTCGCGCGCGTGGCTGTCGTACCATACGTCGGCGTATATTTTGTCCTTCTTCGCCAAGCGGTCGAAGTCCCAACAGTATCTTACGTAGCTGGGGTTAAACCAGTGTCCGGCAATAACGGAAGTTCCCTTCGCCGTAAAACGTTCGCCGTCGCTGTTTTCCCATTCCAACCTGTCGTCAATGTCGCCCGTTTGCGAAAGCAATTTGCCGCCGTGCGCCGAAGCTATGTTTTTTAGCGTTTGCAGCGTAACTTCCGCTTCGGGGTCGAAGCCTATATCGGGCAGTACGGCATTATCGCGGTTTTTAAGCTGTTCGTAATCGATATATCCGCCGTCGGGGGATTGATTAAACCGCAGCAGCGGAAAACCGTCCCATTTTCTGCCGAGCCTTTCGTATTCCGCTTTTCCGCCGAAGTAGGCAGCGAGCCTTGCTTCGTCGTTGTGCTTGTACCAATATTTTACGCTGTTGGGGTTTTTGAATAAGCTCATTATTGCGCAGCGCTTAATAAGTTTTTTCGGAACGGCTTTGCCGACCTTCAATACGCCGTGCGTTTGCTTGAATTTTTTCCAAAAGTCCGCCGTGCTTTGGCGTTGGTAATGGAACAGGTCGTCGAGCGCATTACCGTCGTAAAACCACAATCCGTGGAAATTGCGCGTCGCGTTGAATGCGGGCTCGAAGAAGTTCTTGACCGTGCCGCCGATTATTTCGAAGCCGTCGTTCAGTATGTCGTAGCCCGTTACGCAGTTGCACTGTCCGCCGCCCAAGTTGAACACCTTGCCCCAAAATTTTTGTCCAAGGTCGCGTTCGGTATCTTGACGGATAATATTTGCTATAAGCAGCCCCGAGTCTTCCGCCGTCGCCCATTCGAGCGGAGCGTTGAAGCAGGTGTGGAACATAAGTCCGTCGCTCATATTGTCGCTAAGCATATTGGAGTGCAGCATCGCCGTTTGACGGATTACCGCCTTGGTCTTTATGTCGCTTTCCAACACCTTGAATTCACCGCGCATTTTAGTAAGCGAATAAATGTCGTAAGGGCTGATAAGCAGCGGGTCGCCTACGCGTCCCCACAGGTGCTTTTCGTTACGGTTGCCGTACAAAGCCATTGTGGAAATATGAATAAACTTCGGCTGCGGGTTTGCGCGTTCGATAGCGTCTGCAAGCACGCCTACGCCCTTTTCGTTGCATTCGATCGCAAGCTCGGGGCGTTGGTCGGAATGCGGGGGAATGACCGCCGCCATATTGATTACGTAGCTTACGCCGTCGATGAGACGTTCGCAAGCAGACTTGTCGGCAATGTTTCCGTAGATAATCTCTATGCGCTTGATATCCTTTTTGTGGTCGCGCTTTAATTTTCTTACGCGCTTGTCGTTCGGAAGAATCAAAAGCTTATATTCGGTATCGGGAATTTTGAGCAGCTCGTTAAGAGCCTGTACTCCCATATTACCCGTAACGCCTGTGATTGCGATTTTCATTGGTTTATTCTCCGTAATATATAGTATGCGAAAAAAATGCCTATACAAATTTATTATACAGTTTTTTTCATTTTTTCGCAAGTAAACCTACTATAAACTTAGCATAAAAAGATTAACTTTGGGTAAATTTGCCGTGTAAACAGTTAAAAGATAACTTCGTCGTACGGTTAAACGGTAAAATTCCGCAATAACAAATAACGGAAATTACGAAGATATGACGGAAAACTGTTGCAATATTAAACAAAATTTAGTATAATATCAAAGCAGTCGAAATCGGCGCCGATACAAACCGTTTTGTCCGCAGGCGCTAAAGACAGTAGGCTTAGTAACAAATATTTCGAGGTGTAGCGCAGTTGGTAGCGCGCTTGGTTCGGGACCAAGAGGCCATGGGTTCGAATCCCGTCACTTCGACCACGACGAAGACTCGCTTGGAAGTCGCAAACGAAAGGGAACGTAATGTTTACGTTCCTTTTTGTTTTTTCTTTGTGTTTCGCATTCTTGTTTTCGTGTGACAGTCCCGTTCGAAATTACGTAACGCTCCGCTCCGTTACGCTTACACTGCGCTTTGCTCGGACGAAGTTCGTCGCTCAGTTCAAATGCGGCTTGTTTGGTTGATACTGGCGTTCACTCGAAATATGCTCCGTCCAACGGGTTGCGGTTCTGCGGTTCCGTTTGGATTTAGATTCAGTCCTACGCATAAAGGGTTTTGTGCCAACGGCAACGTAAACGCCAATTTGTCCAAAAGACTTGTTCTCACAAACGCGGGCTGCGACTTGCGGCAAAGCGAAGAACTGCAAAAGCTAAACCACGATTACAGAATGGAAATGGCAATGGATAGGGCGTTTGCTACATTGGAAGAAATACGCAACTATTTGCGGGACGCGGAATAGCAAAACCCTGCCGTTTGCGCAAACGGCAGGGTTTGTGTACAAGTTATGCTGTTAAAATGCGTTAGCTGTACTGTTGTTACTTGGCAAGTCTATACAGCGCGTCCATATATATTGCCGTCATCAGCTTCAAATTGTCAAGGTCGACGCATTCGTTGGGCATGTGAATCGTCTGTTCTTCGCCGGGGAACAGCGGACCGAAGGCGACGCAGTTACTAAGGCATCTGCTGTACGTGCCGCCGCCGATGGCTATGGGCTCGAGCTTGGTATTCATTGCGCTGTTGTACACGTCCATAAGGGTGGTTACCAATTCGGACTCGGCAGGGACGTACAACGGGTCGCTGACGTGCCAGGGCTTTACTTGGAATTCGGCGGGAGTTTTGCTGCGAAGCAAGTCGTACATAAAGTCGCAGTTGTAGGAAACGGGGAAGCGGATATCCACTGTGGCGTTGAGCGTGCCGTCTTCCAAGGTGCGCAGTACTCCGATATTGCAGGTAAGGCTGCCGCTTTGTTCGTCGCGTAGATTTATGCCGAAGTCCGTCCCCGTGCTGTTACACAGGTTATCCGCAAGGAAGCATACGGACTTGTTGTCAGGGTAGGCATTTGCCAAAAGTTTCAGTACTGCGTGGGTGGCGTTGATACCTTCTTCGGGAGTGCTTGCGTGCGCCGCCTTGCCGACCGCGGTTACAACCGTTTGCTCGCCGCGCGTTACCGTTACGTTGGCGTAACCGTCGGCGTCGATAACCGCCGAAGCGGGCAGGGTCGCCACGCACTTGGACGGAACTACGTTTGCGCGGTCGCCTGCGGTAATAGTTACGCCCTGCGGCAGCTTGCCGAGAGTAATGTCGAAGTGGTAAATACCTTTTTCGCGGTTGATAACGGGGAAGTCGCCGTCCGGCGAAAAAGCGATATCGGGATACGGCATAGTTTGGAAATAGTGACGCACGCAGCCCATATCCGTTTCTTCGTCGCAGCCGAATATAAGACGTATCGTTTTGCTCGGCTTAAAGCCGGCGTCTTTGAGAAATTTTACGGCGAACAGACACGCAATCATCGGACCCTTGTCGTCCATTGTTCCGCGGCCGAACAGTTTGCCGTCGTGTATTTCCGCGGCGTACGGGGGATACTTCCACTCCGCAGGATTGGCAGGCACTACGTCAAGATGCCCCAATACGCCCACTATTTCCTTGCCTGTTCCCGCAAAGTCTACGTGTCCCGCGTAGCCGTCGTCGTTAAACGTGCTAAGCCCCCAGCTTTGCGCAGTGTTAAGCACGTAGTCAAGGCAGGCGCGAACCTGCTTTCCGAAGGGCGCGCCGACGGCTTCTTCGCCCTTTTCGGTGTTAAAAGCAATAACCTTTTGCAGTGTGGCCACAAGGTTGTCGAATTGTTCGTTCAGTACGGTGTTAATATCTTTCATAATAAACCCCTATAATTTAACTTTTTATACGTAATAGTATACACAAAATTTGTATATTGTGCTATTATATTTGTACTAAAAAATGCAAAAAGGTTTTTATGGCCGAAGTCAACAAGGGACACAGACAAAGAATGCGCGAACGAATGATGAAGGAAGGGCTCGACGGGTTTGCCGACCACGAGATATTGGAGCTGCTGCTTTTTCAGTATATTCCGCGTAAGGACACCAACAAGATTGCGCATAATTTGTTAGACAAATTCGGCGGATTGGTAAACGTGCTTAACGCCGCGCCCGAGCAATTGATGCTTGTGGACGGTGTGTCGGAAGTAACCGCGTGCAATATTGCTATGTTAAAGGAAGTGTGGCGCAGGTATAAGAAGGACGGCAGCAAAAGGAAGAATCTCGGAGGCGTATCTTCCATAATGCAATACGCGCGCGTGCTTATTGCCGAAAGCTACGTGGAACGCATCGTTATTGTGTACGTGGACTCGGGAACGAATTTTTTGTACAGCGAAGACTACGATTCGGGAAGCATTACCGACGTTAGCGTTGACGTAAAGAAAATGATTGCTACAGCAATGCGCCTTAATGCAAGCGGAATAATAATGTATCACTGTCACGTACAGGGCGACGTAAAGCCCAGCGAACAAGACGTCAAGTTTACAGAAAAACTGTTTTTTGCATTGGCGCCGCTTAATATAGCCTTGCTCGAACACATTGTGTTCAATACGGAAGGCGCGTATTTCAGCTTTTTTAAGGAAGGATTGATGGACGGCTTCGCCCTTCGATACTCCAAACTCTAATATACAAGGAGAAGTAAATGTCACAGCTAAGGACGAGATTTGCCCCGAGTCCTACGGGGTATTTGCATATTGGCGGGCTTAGAACCGCGTTATATTCCTACTTGTACGCCAAGAAAACGGACGGCAAGTTTATTCTGCGTATAGAAGATACCGACCAAGGAAGATACGTAGACGGCGCGGTTGAGCTTATTTACCGCACGCTGCACGAAACGGGTATCGAGTACGACGAAGGTCCGGACGTAGGCGGAGATTACGGTCCGTATATACAAAGCCAACGTAAAAACGAATATTTGTACTACGCCAAAAAGTTGGTGGAAAGCGGACACGCCTACTATTGCTTTTGTACCGAAGAACGCTTGGCGGCGCTTCCCGACGTTAACGGCGCGCGCAGATACGACAAGCATTGCCTTTCCATTCCCAAGGAAGAAGCGGAACGCCGCATAGCTAACGGGGAAAAATACGTTATCCGTCAGAATATGCCGACAACTGGCAGCACTACTTATCACGACGTAGTATATGGGGATATAACCATCGAAAACAGCGAGCTGGAAGACCAGATACTGATAAAGTCCGACGGAATGCCTACGTACAACTTCGCAAACGTAATAGACGACCATCTTATGGGCATTAACTGCGTTATGCGCGGTATAGAGTATCTTTCCAGTACGCCCAAATACAATTTGCTGTACGACGCGTTCGGTTGGGAGCGCCCCACCTACATTCATATGCCGCCCATTATGAAGGACGCGCAGCACAAGCTTTCCAAACGCAACGGCGACGCAAGTTACGAAGATCTGATACAAAAAGGCTTCCTAAAAGAAGCGATAATAAACTACATAGCTCTGCTCGGTTGGTCGCCCAAGGACGACAGCGAAAAAATGAGTTTCGAAGAATTGAAGCAAAAGTTCGACGTGTCGGGTATTAACAAAAGTCCGTCGATATTCGACCCCGTAAAGCTTGCTTGGCTCAATTCGCTGTATATCAAGGAAATGCCCGCCGAAGCTTTTGCCGAATACGCAACGCCTTGGATTGAGAATTGTTACCTTAAAAACTTCAATAAAACGTTGGTATGCAAACTTATTCAAAGCCGTATCGAAACTTTTGCCGAGATAGCAGACAAGCTGCGCTTTTTGTCGGAGTACAACGACTTCGATGCGGAACTGTACGTTAACCAAAAGCAAAAAGCCGACCCCGCCCTTGCAAAGCAAATATTGCCCGCAATAAAGACTAAGCTCGAAAACGTTGCGGCATGGGATAATCAAAGCCTGTTCGACGCGTTGGTCGAATTGTCCGCCGAGCTCGAATGTAAAAAGGGCGCGGTACTGTGGATTGCCCGAATTGCTCTTACAGGACTTGCCGCCACCCCCGGCGGAGCGAGCGAGATTGCAGAGATAATCGGAAGGGAAGAAACGCTTAGACGTTTAGAGCTTGCCGCAAAGCAGCTTGGTTAAAACAGGCTTTCTGACAGAATAAACCGCTTGCAATGAACTAAGGTTCATAAATTGTTGAAAAAATATTGACCGTTATCAAAAAGGAAACAAATGCGGACGGCGTTATCTGTCGGTAAACAAACGGAACGGAAATAATTAACGCGCAAGTTGCCGCGTTAAAGTGCGAAGCTTGCGCATACTGCAATTTAACAAAAAATCTCGGCGAAATTTGCCGAGATTTTTATATGCCTTTTTTATCTTGATTTTTGTCGGAGCATCCAAGTTATCACTCCGTCAAGCAGGACAGTCGACAATTACCGTTACGCCCACCGCTCCTACGCTTACGTTTCGTTCGTAATTGCCGTTACGGAGGGGCAATGTCGAATATAGACTTTTTCAAAATAATAATTTTCATAATAAAATTATAACGCAATAGTTGCGCTATTGTCGATAATATCATTTAGAAAGCGGCGCGCCGCCGTAATTGCAGCGGCGTAAAAACGAGCGTTTGACAATAGGCGGCAAGGGGGTGTATAATTTCAACGGCTCGCAGGTTGACTGATACGGGCGGTTTATACGGAAAAAACCAAGTTAAACGACCGTCGGTCCGTTATAAAGCCGTTTCGGCGAATGGAGAGCGGCGGCGATTCTTGTTTGAATTGACAGGTACGAGAGTCGTAATTGCGCAAGATGCGGTATCGACGTCTTGTATGGAGAACGACGCAGTAAAAGGTTGGTGAGATTTGTGGAAAGTAAACGAAAGAAAATTGACAAAAAAGAAATATTGCAAGCGGTAAAGTTTACGTTGTTTTCGATATCGGCAGGCGCGATACAAATGGTATCGGCGTTGATATTAAAGTTGGTAATATTGGAAAAATGCGTTCCTTC
The DNA here is from genome assembly GCA_947570215.1 of uncultured Clostridia bacterium. Taxonomy (GTDB): domain Bacteria; phylum Bacillota; class Clostridia; order Christensenellales; family CAG-314; genus Fimimonas. The sequence continues at coordinate 61,673 of CANOTO010000006.1, read as the reverse complement.
GGGAGCAACGATTCACTTTATTACCGATTTGGCGTTGGATACCTTTATTGCCGATACGGTTGGACTGGCATTATCCATATTGTGGAATTTTACGTTCAACCGTAAGTTTACTTTTAAGTCGGCCAATAACGTTCCGATAGCAATGCTGTTGGCATTTGCTTTTTACGTACCGTTTTATCCTTTTCAGATATGGTACATAGACGCGGTGGAAAAGTCGCTTGCAAATATAGGCGACTGGGCGTTCGTAATAGCGCAGGGAACTTGTATGCTTATAAACTTCGTATTGGAATTTATTTGGCAGAAATTCGTAGTATTCCGCAACCCCAAAAGGGTCGGCGAAGCTACGGCGCTATCCGAGCGGCATTCCGACGAATCGGCGTCGGAAGAAATTGCCGCAGAAAATACGGATACCGAGTAGCTTAATGTACAAGTTGAAGCGTTAAAATATTTTATTTGCGCAACACTCTAACAAGCCGAGTGCAACCCGAAGCGCATTTCTTTGCAAAAAAAACGCGTCGTCCGAAATGCGCAATTCCCATAGGGAATAAAAAACTAAATTTTTTAGAGTTGCACTTTCAAGCGAGGACAAAAGCTCTCGAACGATATGTTCGAGAGCTTTTTAAGTACGCATTATTTAGAAAAATAAATTGAAATTTATCGTTACTATGATAATTTGTTATTCAAGCACTGAATGTATTGTGCGACTAAAAAATAATTTTTTATATCTGTTTCGTCTAATCCTCTGAACAGAAAAAGGTCATCGTAAATTTCCGCCACTCTATTAATATCTTTTCCTTCAATATGGAAAAACCCCGTAACTAAATCAATCCCGACTAAAACAGATGAATCTTTAGCTTTATATGCAACAATTTGCGGTACTGCACCTTGCGGTAATTTCTCTCTATTAGATTCATTTTTCATAATGTTGAATTCTACGACATCATGAAAAGATAAAGAATCTAATTTTTCAAAACGATATTTGTTGCAAAAATAATCATTTATTTCTGCTCCGCTTTTCCGATTCGGTTTCAACTTATCACGATTTTCGTTATATATGCATTTCCACTCCTGAATCATTTCAATAGTTGGCTCTGTTGTAAGCATATTAAAATCTCCTCTAAATTACTGTTTATAATCGCAAGCGATTGCTTCGTAGCGTACAATCATTATATCACGAAAAATGAAAGAACGCAAACCATTGAATTTTGCGGGAAATATAAAACATATCTATATCTCACTATGCTACGAGTAGCATAATTCGTACACAAAAAAAGCAGAGAAAAGGCACAGCTTAACGCTATGCCTAAATCTTTTTATTTGCGTTTTATTAAATTCCCTATGCGAATTACCGTAAGCGGGCGGCGCGTTTCTGCGTCAAAATCGTATTGTGTTTTGCAGCGGAAATCTACGCTATTTCCAACGCCAATTCCATCATTTCGTGGAAGGAGTTTTGACGTTGTTCCGCGTCCAAGGCTTCGCCTGTAAGTAAATGATCGGATATTGTGCAGATGCACAGAGCTTTTTTGCCTGCGCGCGCCGCATTGAGATACAAAGCCGCAGATTCCATTTCCACGGCCAACACGCCCATCTTTCCCCATACCGCGCTTCCCGCGCCGTCGTCGTAGAAGGTGTCTGACGATAGGATATTTCCTACGTTGTAATCTATACCCTTTTGTTTGGCGGTTTCCACCGCTTTTTCCAACAATTCGTAGCTTGCTATCGGAGCAATCGTGCCGGGCATGCCGAATTGATGGGCGAAATTGCTGTTGGTACAAGCGCCCTGCCCGAATACGAGGCTTCTCAGCTTAACGTGCGGCTGCATTGCGCCTGCCGAGCCTATGCGTATAATGTTGTCCACGTCGTAAAAATTGTAAAGCTCGTGGCTGTAAATTCCGATGGAAGGAATACCCATACCGCTTGCCATAACGGATACGCGCTTGCCCTTGTACGTACCTGTGTAGCCTTGAACGCCGCGGACGTTGTTGACAAGCACGGGGTTTTCGAGATAATTTTCGGCAATGTACTTTGCGCGGAGCGGATCTCCCGGCATAAGAACGGTTTTGGCGAAATCGCCTTTTTTTGCGGAAATGTGCGGTGTAGGAATAGACATAGTATGTAATCTCCTTCGTTAATAGTCTATTTACATTATAAAATCTGCAAGCCGTCTTGTCAATATAGGATAAGGATAAAAATCGGCGGATTATTTTGCGTTTGTATCCGTATCGACGCGCCGTTGATTAAAACGCTTTGTTTTCGCGCGCAATACGGCGGCTGTAACGGCGTAATTTTACGCGGTTTACTGCGCGTGTAATCTTCCAATCAACAAAGTACGGTTGCAATCGTTCGGTTTGAAATTGGGTTTGAAAGGTTAAGTATGTAGCCGGCCGTATTTGCGCGCGATATAATAAGCTGAAAACAAGGGGATAATTGTAAACACTTGACTTTGCCGCGTCCTTTTGCTAAAATAATATAGTATGTATCGTGGGATACTGTCCCGCGCCGAACGGCGCGAACGGCGGACGATGCTAATAACAAAAAACGCGCGAATAGGAGCGCTATCATAAGGAGAAAATAAAATGAAAAGAACCTATCAACCTAAAAAAAGACAAAGAAGCAAAGTACACGGTTTCAGAGCCAGAATGAAGACGACGGGCGGCAGAAGAACGCTTCAAAGAAGAAGAAACAAGGGCCGTCATTCTCTTTCCGCTTAATTTAGGAGTCAATCGAGTTGAAGTCTATTTACAGACTTAAAAAGAACTGTCAATACAACTACGTCTACAAGCACTCCAAGAGCGTTGCGGACAGAAATTTTGTAATGCTTTATTGTCCGAGCAACAACAAGCAAACTAAGGTTGGGTTTTCCGTAAGCAAGAAATACGGCAACGCCGTAAAACGCAATAGAATCCGTCGCCAGTTAAAGGCGGTGGTTTCCGCTATTATGCCCAACGTTGTCGGCGGGTACAGCGTGGTATTTTTACCGCGTAAACCGCGGTCTTATTTGCATTCGGAAATAGTAAATAGCGTAAACGAGTTGTTTGCGCGGTCGGGGCTGCTGCAATGAAGTACTTGGCGATAGCGCTATTGAAGCTGTACAAGGCGACTTTGTCCAAATGGAAGGGAAAAAGGTGCATTTATACGCCCGGTTGTTCCGTTTATTCCATGGAAGCGTACGAGAAGTTCGGTTTTGTAAAGGGCAGTTTGTTTACCGTAAAACGGCTGTTTAGATGCGCGCCTTGGGGCAAGGGAGGTTTCGATCCTGTCCCTGCCAACTTGAAAGGCAACTACAAATGGCACGTGTAATACGGTCAAGTAGGAGAAATAATGAGCAAAAAAATAAGTTCTATACTTACAATCGTACTGTTGGCTTCGTTATGCTTGATGGTGCTTGTAAGCTGCGGAAGCAGTCGGGTAAGCTTTTTCGATTATTCCGACAAAAATTTGGGACCCATCGGACAATTAGTGCGTTTGATGCACAAATGGATCGGCAACTACGGTTGGACGGTAGTCGTATTTACGATTTTTCTTAAACTGCTTTTGCTTCCGCTGGATTTTTGGCAAAGATATTCCGCAAGGAAGAGCTCCGCTAAAATGCAGAAAATGCAGCCGTTGATTGAAGCTATAGACAAGCGTTACGGAGCAAATACTCCGCGCGCCAACGACGAGAAAAAAAAGCTGTACCAAAAACAGGGTTATACGATGCTGTCCAGTTGTTTGCCGATGATAATATCTATGGTAGTGTTCTTCGTAATGTTCGCGGGACTGCGTAATTATTCTACGTACAGCACCATTACCACATTTGAAAAGCTGTCTAACGAGTATTACAGAGTGTACTCCGAACAAATTGTAAATAAGGGCGGCGATATCGCAAATACGTATCAGGTAAAATACGACAGCGAGTACGAAGCTAAAATTAAGGAATTTCAAGATAAGCTGGAAGAAGGCGCGGAAGTATCCGATAAGGACAAGTCGTATGCCGAACTGCACGCCAGAATCGAGGGTATAAGCGCGGTTATTGCAAACACTCAATTCGAAGCGCAGTACAAGGAAGCGGAAGCGCTTGCGCGCAAAACCATACAAGTGGAATACGTCGGCGGCAAGCTGCCGACGGGCGTAACGTTTACGGCGGACGGCGAAGAATATACCTTCGGCGACGAGGAGGCGGACGGAATACAGGAAAGCTGGCTGTGGATACAAAACGTATGGCAACCGGACACTTGGGACACCGTTATGCCTCCGTATAAAGGCGGAGCAAACGCCAACAGCTTTTCGCAGCAAATAGATATGACGGGTTATCCCGGAGATATGGGCGAAAAGACGTATAACATTATTCGCGAAGAAATATTAAAGACGGGTGTGCGCGGAACGCAAGGTAAATGGAACGGACTTATGATTCTGCCGTTCCTGTCCATCGGTTTGTCGTTCTTGTCAATGTTTGTGACGCAGCTTATGGAGAAGAAAAACCGTAAGGGCGAAGCGGTACAGCAAAATCAGCAACAAGCCGCCACAAACAAGACGATGATGATATTGATGCCGTTAATGATGGCGTATTTCGGCTTTATATACACGGGCGCGTTTGCAATTTATATGGTATTTAACTATACGTTGAGTATTATATCTACGGTAGCGTTGCGCATACCCGTGGAAAAATTAGTAGAAAAAAATCTTGCCAAGGGGGATAAAAACGATAAATCTTCTAAGGCAAGTTATATGAGGTAGTATAATGAGAAAAGCAAAAAAGACTGACGAGACGGTAATCGCGGAAGCAGCTGCTGTTGAGATGAAGGAAGCTTCGGCTGTCGCGCCCGCAGGCGGCGAGACGGCGCGAATCAAAGAGTTTTTGGAAAACGTTCTTGCTAAAATGGGCTTGGAAAATTGTTCGGTGGAAGCGACTGAAACAGGGGAAACTATTTTACTCAATATAGCAGGCGACGGCGCGTCGCAAGCCATAGGCTACCGCGGAGATACTCTCGACGCATTGCAATACTTGTGCAACCTGTTGCTTAACGGCAATGACAGCGCGTTTAGACGCGTAACCATAGACGCCGAGGGGTATCGCGCAAAACGCGAAAAGATTTTGCAACGCTTGGCCGGAAATTTAGAACAAAAAGTTAAGCGCACAAGACAGCCGGCAAAGCTCGAGCCGATGAATCCGTACGAAAGGCGCATTATTCATACGTCGTTGCAGAACAGCAAATACGTCACTACCGCCAGCGAAGGTCAGGGTTCGCAGCGTCATGTTGTTATAAGTCCCGTCGAGCAAAGCAATATTCTTAACGCGCCGAATGCTCCGAGAAAAACGCTTAACTTCGTTTACCGCAGCGAAAAGAAAAGACGCAGATAAAACCCTATAATTTAACAAAAAAGAACCGTCGCAAGTCAGCGGCGGTTTTTGCGTTGTGTTTTACTTCAATATTCTATTTATTGATATGATATTTTGCAAAATCCAACAATGATATTTGACATCGCTTCACATCCCAAATACTTCGGTGGTTGTTGTTGCGGAAATAAAACAAAAACTGACCGAAACAGCCGTTTATACGGAATTTCGGTATTAAAACGGGCAAATCCTTCATTAAAAGTATTGTTAAAAGAAACGTAGCTTCGAATTGTTGCTTTGAGTCCGAACGCTTGTAAGGTATATGCGAACAAAAATTACAGCGGTTGCTTGCGCGGTTTATTTTGTCCGCGCGGGTATTTGACTGGAGTATGCGATGCTTTGCGGAAAACCAACAGACAGCGTTTGCTGTCGTCCGGCAGGACGAAATGGAAAGCCTTTTCGAAACGCAAGCCCAACAAACGGCAGGCGTTTTGCGCGGAAGCAAGTTCGGAATCGTCCGTCTTGTATGCGAGCGCCGTACCGCCGACCTTGACTATCTGCGCCAAGTATTCCAACAATACGGGCAGCGGAGCTACTGCGCGCGCCGCTGCGACGTCGAACCGTTCGGAATTGGTTTTGGAAAAGTCTTCTATTCTGTCGTGATAAAACTGAGCGGACACGCCTATTTGATTACACAGCGTTTTGCAAAAGCCGACTCGCTTTTCCAAGCTGTCTACTATGGTTATGCGCACGTCCGACCGCGCTATTGCAATGGGTATCGACGGAAAGCCCGCGCCGCTGCCTACGTCGCACAGCGTTGCGTTTTGCGGAATGGCTATGCTTCCGAGAATGCTGTCCGCAAAGTGCTTGGTATACACTTCGTTGCGTTCGGTTATTGCGGTAAGATTATATTTAGCGTTTTCTTCCGTCAAAAGACGGTAATATACTTCTAACTTGTATTCCGCTTCTTGCGATAAGCACACTCCCGTATTTTGTTGTATATATTCTTTAATCATATCGAGTATAAAATATAAGGTACAGGTTACGCCGTTTAACGGCGCATTTTGTACGGCTTGTTTGGTTAACGTTTGGATTTTCTTTGGGCAAGGTAGACAATCAGTATTTGCACGTCGGCGGGTGATACTCCCAATATGCGCCCCGCCTGTCCCAAATTTTGCGGACGTATTTTATCGAGTTTCTGCCGAGCCTCTAACCGTAGTCCGTCTATGGACAGGTAGTCGATATCGTCGGGCAAAGATTTGCTTTCTAATTTATTGGCTTGCGCTATCGCTTCCTTTTCCTTCTCGATATATCCGCGGTATTTGCATTCGATTTCTATTTCTTCCAATGCGTCGTCGTCCATGTCCGTAAAGAATCCGAGAGATTGAATGTCCTTAGCCGTAATGTTTGTGCGGCGAAGCATTTCGTCTACGGTTAATCCTGCGTTGTTTACGGCTTCATTTTTGCTTTCGAACAGCGGAGCGTATACCTTGGGAGAAACCACTCGGCACAGCTGTTTTTCGGCATTATCGATTTGTTGCTTTTTGCGTAAAAATTTGGCATACCGTTCGTCGCTTACCAATCCGATTTCTCTGCCCAATTGTGTCAGACGCAGATCCGCGTTGTCCTGACGCAGTATCAGTCGGTGTTCGGCGCGGCTGGTCATCATACGGTACGGTTCGACCGTTTCCTTGGTTGTTATGTCGTCGATTAGAACTCCTATGTAGCTGTTGTCGCGCTTGAATACTATCGGAGGCTTTCCGTGAACGAAGCGTTCGGCGTTGATTCCCGCGACTATTCCCTGCGCGCCCGCTTCTTCGTAGCCGCTGGTGCCGTTTATTTGTCCCGCAAAAAACAGTCCGCGTATTCGCTTTGAGCACAATGTCGAGTCTAATTCGGTCGCGTCTATGCAATCGTACTCTATCGCGTAAGCGTCGCGCATAATTTCGACGTTTTCCAGTCCTTCTATACTGCGGTATATTTGTTCCTGTACGCTTGCAGGCATAGACGACGACGCGCCTTGAACGTAAAACTCGCAGGTGTCTTCCGATTCCGGTTCCAAAAAGATTTGATGACGTTCTTTGTCGGAAAAGCGCACAACCTTGTCTTCGATGCTGGGGCAGTAGCGCGGACCTACGCCGTTTATAGAGCCGTTATAAATGGGCGCAAGTTTTTTGTTAGACAGGATAATATCCTTTGTCTGCTGTGTGGAATACGTAAGATAACAGCTGCGCTTTGTGGCAGGAATACTGTCTGTTAGGTAGGAAAAGGGCGTAACGTCGCTTTCTCCGCGCTGTTCGACGGTTTTGCACAAATCTATCGATTTCATTCGTACGCGGGCCGGCGTGCCTGTTTTGAAGCGCCGCAACGTAAAACCGAGCTTTTCAAGACTGTCGGATAAGTATTGCGCGTTGGCAAACCCGTTAGGTCCGCTGTCGCGCACGCATTCGCCTACTATCGTTTTGGATTTGAGATAAACGCCGCAGCATAATATTACCGCTTTTGCCGTGTAGGTTAGGCCGACGGCAGTGGTAACGGTAAATTCCCCGTCGGAAGTAACGTCTACGGTTACCGCTTCGCCTTGGCGAAGATAAAGGTTGGGGGTGTTCTCTGCCGTCTGCTTCATATTGACGTGGTAAGCGTTTTTGTCCACTTGCGCGCGCGGAGAGTAGACCGCAGGACCTTTCCCGCGGTTTAGCATTCGCATTTGCAGAAGGCTTTTGTCGGCGTTGACAGCCATTTCTCCGCCGAGAGCGTCTATTTCTTTTACGATTTGCCCTTTGGCCGTGCCGCCTATGCTTGGGTTGCACGCAAGAAACGCCACCGTGTCAAGATTGGTTGCCAGCAAAAGGGTACTGCATCCGAGTCTTGCAGTCGCCAATCCGGCTTCGCAGCCGGCGTGTCCCGCGCCTATAACAATTACGTCGAAGTTTTTCAAGTATGTGTTTCCTTATGATTTTTTTTGTGTAAAAGCTGCAAAAGCGACATGCGTGCAGCTACTTTTGAGCGTTTCGCTTCGAATGTTGTTGCAATTGTAAATGTGCGCAAGTAAACTGTTTTAATTGTTTAACTTGCGCGGTATATCCTATTTTCCCAAGCAAAATTTGCTGTAAATTCTGTCTATAATGTCTTCCTGCGCGGTAGAACCCGTTATTTGTCCGAGCGTGTCCCAAGCGGTCTTGAGCGAGTTTGTTACTATGTCCAATGTCGCCGTATCGCAGTCCTGCGAAGCGGCAAGCAGTTGCTCGCGAGCAGTTTTAAGACAGGAAAAATGCCGTTCGTTGGTAATGAGCAAATCGCTGTTTTCTATTTCGCCCGCGCTGAACATTTCGTACAGGGCGGATTTGATTATTTCTACGTCGCCGCTTTTGGCGGACACGGTTATGCTGTCTGCGCAGCACGGCGGATTGTCAAAAAGATCGCTTTTGTTATAAATTCGAATCTGCGGACGCGTCGTGGGAAATACCGATCGATCCGACGGGTTATCTACGACGTGCAGCACTACGTCCGCGTCGTCGCTTGCCTTTTGCGCGCGGCGTACGCCTTCCAGCTCTATTACGTCCCGAGTCTCTCGTATCCCCGCTGTATCGACGAAATTAAAGCGTATATCCTTGTAGTTTACCGATTCGGTTAGCGTGTCCCGCGTAGTACCTTGAATGTCCGATACAATTGCGCGGTCTGTACCGAGCAGCGCGTTGAGTAGGCTGGACTTTCCTACGTTGGGCGCTCCCACTATCGCAACGTTTATGCCGTGTTTTGCAATTTTTCCGAGAGTTGCTGTGGAAATGAGTTCGTCCAGTTTGTTTGTCAATTCTCCAAGGCCGTTTTGTACCGTCTTGACGGTGGGAAGCTCCAAATCTTCTTCGGGATAATCGAGGGCGGCTTCGCAAGCGGATATCATATCGAGCAAAACGCTTTGCAATTCCACAATTTTTCTGCCCAATTTGTTTTCCAAAAGATTTGCGCCGGCTTTAACTGCCGCCGCCGTTTCCGCGTCTATCATTTCTATTATGCCTTCGGCGTTAGTTAGATTTTGTTTTCCGTTAATGAAGGCGCGCTTGCTGAATTCGCCGTTTTGTGCGGGGACGGCGCCGTTTGCGATGCACTGCTCTATTACCGCTTGGCAAACCGCAGTTCCGCCGTGACAGTGAAATTCCACCGTGTTTTCGCCCGTATAGGAATGCGGCGCGGCAAAGTATACGCACATTGCGTGTTCGTCGAATTGTTCTGTATGCAGAGTTCCTACTTTAAGGTAGTTCGCATGCTTGGGAAACGGCTCGAAAAATTTCTTTGCGATATTTATTGCGTCGTCTCCGCTCATTCGTACCACGGCTATCGCAGATCTTCCGCGGGCAGTGGATAGCGCCACTATGGTTTTGTTCATATTGTTTTGCTTTCCTTGTGTGCTGTATGTTTATCAAATTCGGTTTATTATGGAATATACCGTTTAAGGTGCGTTGGTTTATCTCCGTTTTAGTATGTTTCCATTGTCGCCGCTCTCGGATATTTTTCCGTCAGCGCCGAGCTGTGCGAAAGTAAGTTTTATATAGAATATTTTATCACTTTATACTGAAATCGACAAGCCGTTTATTGTCTAAATTTTATCAAAATATTACGTGGAAAATAAGTGCGTTGCTCCCGATTATTTGCATGTGATTGTTGCGCCTATTCATCAAATAATATTCTTAAACCGAACATCCTTAATATGATTATGCTTATAGCGTTTTTTAAGGCAGTATGTTTGTAATAGTAAAAGTAAGTCAATTAAAATACTATATTTTGTATATTTAACGCGTTTTATTGCAGCTATTGCTTTTGCGCTCGTGTCAACCCGGCTTGAATCGAATAGTATTTGGGGTCGGGTTTTCGTGCGTCGAAACGTTGACGGTTTGCCGTCGGTCACAGAAAATGTTTTATGGTTTAGATTTTTGGGCGTTTTCAGTACTGATAATAAATCATTATAATTTTAGTATAAAGTGACATTTATTGTTGAAAAAGTTCACGATTTATGTTATCATATATTTGTATAAAAATTTCTTGGAGAAAACGATGGGAAAAGTATTTGCTTTTTCAAACCAAAAAGGCGGTGTGGGCAAAACTACTACTGCGATTAACCTTGCAACGTACGTAGCTCGTTTGGGTAAAAAAACGTTGCTTATCGATTTCGATCCGCAGGGCAATGCTACCAGCGGCTTCGGCATTGAAAAGAACCAATTGGAAAATAATTGCTATGATATGCTGATGCAAAACTGCCTGGCAAATCAGGTTGTTGCCGCTACCGCAATAGATAACCTGTTTATAATTCCGAGTAATATCGACCTTGCTGCGGCGGAAGTCGATTTGGTTTCGGTGCCTTCCAGAGAAAGCGTGTTAAAGCGGGTAATAGCTTCCATACGTAATCAGTACGATTATATATTTATAGACTGTCCGCCCAGTCTCGGGCTTATTACGCTGAATGCATTGGTTGCCAGCGATGCGGTAATCATTCCTATTCAAAGCGAGTTTTTTGCGCTTGAAGGTTTGAGCCAATTGATGAATACCATACGCATTGTAAAGCAGCGCCTCAATCCCGACATTTATATCAACGGCGTTATACTTACTATGTACGATTCGCGCACTACAATGTCGAAACAGGTTACGGAAGAAATTTACAAATATTTCGGAGATAAAATTTATACCGTACCTGTTCCGCGCAACATCAAGCTTGTGGAATCTCCCAGCTTCGGCGTTCCCGTAGTGTTGCATGCGCCGCATTCCAACGGCGCTTTGGCGTATCAGACGCTTGCTCGACAATTTTTGGAGAGAGAGGAACAAACTAATGGCTAACAAAGGATTAGGAAGAGGCTTTGCTTCTTTGATGGGCTTAAACGACATAGACGATTTGACTCAACCGACGGCTTCGGAAAATACCGAAATCTCGGCGCCGTCTGTTGCCAACGCTGATAACGTTGTTAGAATTTCGCTTTTGGATATTGATCCTAACTATGAACAGCCGCGTAAGAATTTCGACGAAGACGCTTTGGCGGAATTGGCGGAAAGTATCAAGATTCACGGTGTAATCCAGCCGATTGTATTGACGCCTATCGGTAAGCGGTATATGATTATTGCCGGCGAACGTCGCTTTCGCGCAAGCAAAATGGCGGGCAAGACGGAAATCCCCGCTATTATCCGTAATTATACTCCGCAGCAAATTAAAGAAATAAGTTTAATAGAAAATTTGCAACGCGAGGACTTGTCTCCTATAGAAGCTGCGCGCGCTATCCGTACGCTTATGACTGAGTTTAATATGACTCAGGAGGTTGCGGCGGACCGTATAGGCAAGAGCCGTTCGGCAATTGCCAATACTTTGCGTTTGTTAACATTGAGCGACGACGTTGTCGCATTGATTGAACAGGGTAGGCTCTCTGCGGGGCACGCGCGCACTTTGGTGGTAATCCCGCGCGATCAACAATATAAGTTGGCATTGAAGGGCTGCGATAATCAGCTTACCGTTCGTGAAATGGAAAAAATGGTTCGCGACTTCCTTAACCCCAAGCCCGAAAAGCAAAAACCCGCAATGCAGGACAGTAAAGAGCTTATAAGCTTGGTGGGAAATATGCAGCGCGCGTTTGCCACCAAGGTCTCGGCGCTCGGCAACGGCAATAAGGGCAGAATTTATATCGATTACTTTACTTCGGACGATTTGGATCGCATATCCGCTATGGTAGAGCATTGGATGAGCGATCGTTTTTTGAAGGAAGACGAATAAGCGCTTCGGGCGCATTTTTGTCCGACTAATGCATGCAAGTTTTGCGGCGGAAAATTAATTCCGCCGCTATTTTTTTTGATTAAAGAAAGTGGCTCGGATTTACCGTATAAAATTGTGACGCTTTTGCGCGCAAATCTATGTGCTGTATATATTTTTTTAGCACCAAATTGCGAATATTTATGTCATAAAACCTGGCCAATACAGCCATTCTGTCAGAATTTTTTGCGCTTCATATAAAAAATTGCGGACATTTTTAACCCCATTCTGAGCTGAAAACAGAAATATCTGCAAAAGAATTTCGCTATTGAAGCAAGACAAAATAATGAATTAACGTTCATTTATAAATTGAAGTAAATGCATGAGCTCGGATAAATAAGCGGCGTAAAGAATGTGACAGTTAAGCTATGGGCAAATAACCTGCGCAATTATAGAGAAAAATGAGTTGAACGAAAGATTTTTTGCTGAAAATCGTCGAGTTCTGAATCGATACGGGGAAAAGCTTATAACAAAGTGCTTCTAATGACGTTTAGCTTATATTGTGCTAATTACGACAAGCGCAGGGTTAAAAACGCTTAAGCACTGTCGATTTATACGACTAATTAAAAGCAAGCAAGTCTATTCTTAATTGCGCCCAAAGAGACTTTGCAATTCACTTTATTTTGAGCCACGATGTCTTTTTCAATACGGTGTTTAATTCCAATAATTGCTATAAAAACAGCCCTATTTCCGTGTCAAATTTTCTTGTAGCTTTGGAAAGTGTCGACTTTTTATCGCTTTACTGCCGTATTGCGTTCTGTTTTTTTTGCTGTTTGATCGGCATTGTTTCACGTGGAACTTACGAGTTTATATATAATTTGCTGCGATTTAGTGCTGCTTCGGGTACTTTTTGCTGTCAGCTGTGTTTCACGTGAAACAACTATTTGACATTCTGAGCTGCCTACATGTATGTTTCACGTGGAACAAAAAATCAATGTTTGCACAGAAATACAAGGCCCAAAGGCATTGTTTTTAGTTAAATTGGTCTCAAAATAGGCTTTTTGGGCGCTTTTTATGGAAATTATAACGTATTTTACTCAATTTATTATACAAATAAACAAATTGTTAATAATAATTTTACAAAAAAAATGTTCCCGCTTTTGGCGGGAACATCTACGAAATTCTATTCGGATTATACTGCAGGTACAGTCATTGCCAGGTCTACGCCGAATAAATCAGCTAAATATGAGCCTATTACATTGGTATTGTGCAGGAGTTTGAATATGTGCGAATCCTGTGCTAATTGCGCTAACGTCGGTTGAAAATCGGGTATCCATTTAAGAATAACAATTTCTATTACGGTGAGCAGCAAGCATACGGCAATCAAGTATGTTATTCCAACCGACCATAAACCGCCGAATATTTTGTCCAATGTATGCAGTACCGGCAGCTTCGCCAATTTTTCCAACAGTTTGCGAATTCCAAGGAATATCAGTTTTATTAAAAGCAGTAAAACTATCCAAAGAATAAATCCTACAATCAATCGCGCGACTAAATCTCCGAAATACATTCCTAACGTTGTCATCTCGCTCGCTTGCATTACGCCGAAGATTCTGTCCGATAAGCCTGCCAAGATACGCAAGAACCCCTGAGACAGCGCTTGGTTTAACTCTTCTGCGCTTGTAATTGTAACGGTAAAATAATCCCGCGTAAACCATTTTGTCGCGGCGTTTGCAAAGCTCTTAAACGCGCCTGCTTTTTGAATTAACGGCATAAGTAGTATAGTAAGTCCTATTGATCCGACAAAAGCTATGAATCCGCACAGTCCTTTTGTAAATTGTTTGGAAAAACCCTTGATAATTCCTACTATTAACGCAATCAGCGTAATTATTCCTATGCCTATATCAACATATAGCGCCAATAAACGTCACCTCCCTGAAACAATAATGAACGGACGTTCATTATTTGACTGCCGTCAATACGTCAATATTATTATATGTCGGCGAGCCGTCAATCGTCTATACCGAAGCGCCGCTTGCAGTATGAGCATTGATGTTTTATTTGTATATAATAACATAAATATTGCCAAAAATAAAGTATTTTACAACTTAGAGTCAAATTTATAAAAAAATCGAAAAAAATAGTAATATTTTGTCGCGATAAAACTTCGCAAGCATAGTAAGGTCTATTCGCTCTGTTCGCACAGTTTGCAACAAGGTCGCCAATGCGCCGCATTTTGCGTTCGCGCCGAAGGGTTAATCGGATTCGTTCTAATTCGACGCAATCAAACAAAAAAATGCAATTGACCCACGATAATGCTCGGCGCGTATTGTAAACACTATAAAAAAACAAGGAGAAGGTATTAGCAATGGTAGAAGTAAGCATTTACAATGAGAAGAATAAAAACGTATTATCTTCCGAAATGAAAAAAATTATTGCCGATTCGCCGGTGTATATGTGTATCGGTACGGAAAAGGTATTTTCCGACAGTCTCGGTCCGCGCGTAGGCTCGCTGCTAAACGAGCGGATGACCAAGCCGCTGTTCGTATACGGAATGAACGACCGCAATATCACGGCGGAAAACCTACTGAACAGTTACAATTTTATAAAAGCGATGCATCCCGATAACCAAATTGTGGTAATAGACGCAGGCGTAGGGTCGACGGAGCAATTGGGAAGCGTACAGCTGTCTCGCGGAGGAATCGTCCCGGGAGCTGCCACAAACAAAAATCTGCCGTCCGTGGGGGACATAGGTATAGTCGGCATCGTAGCGGAGCGCGGAATGAGCGATTTCTATACTCTCAATTCGTCTAAGGACAGGCTTGTTTCCGCCGTCGCTCAATTTATTGCCGACGCTATCATTCAAGCAGACGAAGGAATGGCTATAAGTTAGATTGTAATTAGCCAATGCAAGCTGTTATTGCGCAGATTAAGCGTTTTTTTAAGCAATCTTAAAGCGAAAGCGTATATTATGGTAAAGAAACTAATAATGTTTCTGTAAAACTCCAATACTAAGCGTTATGCCGCGCTAACGCGCATGGCGCAAGAAATAGTCTTGTTGCGACGCTAAACGGCGGAACCGACGACTATCGCGTATTTACGACATAATAATACGCTTGTGGCCCAACGGTTTTGTAAGTCCACTAATTTGACATAAGCCCGATTTGTGTGGTACAATATAGTAACGCATTATTGCGGTTTGATGTATTTTCGCGGCAACAAGGCTTTCGGGTTTTATGTTGGCGCGCTTAGTCGCCGCCTTAATCAATACAAAAGAATTACTGTTAAACGCGTTGCGCCGTGCTTTTACCGCGTAACGAAAGGAGAAAAGAATTGAATCAACAAAAACGCAGGGGAATTATATACTCGGTCGTAGCGGTTTTGCTGCTCGTCGCGGTATTTTTAATAGTGTGGCAGGTATTGGGAAATTCCGCCATCAAAATCAGCGAACCTACATTTTGGGAGAATATAGGCAGCTACACAAAAATTACTCTTAATATTTACAGAGTAAACTGCGTAGACTCGACGGGCAAGCAATACGTATTTACCGTCGTAGACCGAGTGGCTTTCGACCAAAACGTTCGCAAAGCTATCGATGAAGGTAAGGCTAACGCCGAGCTGATACTCCACAAGGATACAAACTATGTAGTCGCAGACCCCAATGCTTCGAGCTGGACGGATTATATCGTGCCCGTATTGTGGATCGGGCTGCTCATTCTTATGGGCGTGCTGATGTTCCGTCAGATTGCCAAGCAGAACAATCAGAATATGGACTTCGGACGTTCCCGCGCGAGAGCCGTACAAAATATAAAGGTGCGTTTCTCCGACGTTGCGGGCGCGGAAGAAGAAAAAGAAGAATTACAGGAAATTATCGATTTCCTTAAAGACCCCAAAAAGTTTTCCGACATGGGCGCGCGTATCCCCAAGGGAGTATTGCTCGTGGGTCCCCCGGGAACCGGTAAAACCTTGTTTGCCAAGGCGGTTGCGGGCGAAGCGGGCGTGCCGTTCTTTTCGATGAGCGGTTCCGACTTCGTTGAAATGTTCGTAGGCGTCGGCGCAAGCCGCGTCAGAGACCTGTTCGACCAAGCCAAGAAGAATATGCCGTGTATTATTTTTATCGACGAAATCGACGCTGTCGGCCGTCAGCGCGGAGCGGGCTTGGGCGGCGGTCACGATGAAAGAGAGCAAACGCTTAACCAATTGTTGGTAGAAATGGACGGCTTCGAAACCAGCACCAACATTATCGTAATGGCGGCGACCAACCGCTCGGATATTCTTGATCCGGCGCTTATGCGTCCGGGACGTTTCGACAGACAGGTTTACGTTAACCGTCCCGACGTTCGCGGCAGAGAAGCTATTTTGAAGGTTCACGCCCGCAAAAAGCCTATCGGTCCGGACGTAAACTTCCGCACCGTCGCCCGTATTACCGCGGGATTCACCGGCGCTGACTTGGAAAATCTGCTTAATGAAGCGGCGATACTTGCCGTTCGCGAAGGCAGACGTCTTATAACAATGGCAGACGTTAACGAAGGTATAAACAAGGTTGTAATGGGTCCGTCCAAGAAGTCTCGTTTGGTAACGGAGCCGGACAAGCGCATTACGGCTTATCACGAATCGGGTCACGCAATTCTTGCGTGCAGTCTCAAATATTGCGATCCCGTACACGAAGTGACCATAATTCCGCGCGGACGGGCGGAAGGGTACACTATGACCCGTCCGGAAAACGACAATCAATTTCAATCCAAACAGCAGCTGCTTGACGAAATAACCATGACGTTGGGCGGACGCGTAGCGGAAGAACTTATTATTAAAAACGTTACTTTCGGCGCAATGGGAGATATCAAGTCGTTAACTCAAACCGCTCACAAGATGGTTACCGAGTGGGGTATGAGCGAACGCGTAGGACCTATATTTTACGGCAGCGACGGCGAAGTGTTCGTAGGCCGAAGCTATCAGCAGGAAAAAGCGTACTCCGAAGAAATCGCCGGCGTAATCGACGAAGAGGTACGAGCGATTGTAGACGGCTGTCACAAGCGCGCGACGGAAATTCTTACAGGCAAAATGGAAATTCTTCACAATATGGCTCGTATCCTTATCGAAAAGGAAACCATTCACACCGAAGAAGTGGATATGCTTATGCAAGGTAAGTCGGTAGAAGAAATCGTAAAATATATGGAAGCCAAAGAAGCGGAATCCAACCGCGCGGCAGGTAAAAATATCGAACAGCCGACGCCGCCGGCAGAAACGCCCGCAGAAAATGGCGCGGACGAACAGCCAGCCGCGGACGAATCTGAAACAAAAGACGGCGAGAAGCAAAAATAAAACTTATTAGTAGTAATAAACCGCTTGGCGTAACCTTTACGCTCGGCGGTTTTTTGTCGAAAATGAGCGCAAACGCTTCAACTATCATTCAGCATTGCCGTAAATTCCGTTTTTTCGTTGGCACTTTCGTAAAAGTATGATACAATATATTTCACCGATATAAAGCGTGTTTTTTTGTGATTAAGAAACCTACGGCTTAGAATCGGCACATATAATTGTCATTAACGGTTTATTCCGTTGCGATTGGAGAAAGATATGAAAAAAAGAGCAGCTTTTTTACTTGGTTTGATATTGCTATTGGCGTTGCTATTGACGGCGTGTAACAATGCCGTTACGTCTGTCAGCATTCGCTGGAACGATAAGGAAGAATTTATTTTCGATATAGAGCTTGCCGACTTTAATACGTCGGAAAACGCCAAAACGTTTTTTAATACCTATTCGGATAATAACAAAACTTATTATAAGGATTCGCTTATGTCCGCTACGGAAGGGAGCGTATTCGCTACTTCCGATCAATTACGTCCCGTAGGCGCTAAGGGCACTTTCGAAATGACAATAGATAAAACGGCAGTTTCCACCGAGCGCGAGTTGACGACCAAGCAAACGCTGTACGCGCAGTACAAGACGGAAGATTTGACCAAACTTAATGCCGACATTCTTACCGTTTTGAAGGAAGCGGTCGCTTCCGCGGCGGAAACGGAAGGTATGTTTGACAAAACGGACGGGTACACGGTTTTCAAGTCCGTAACGGAAACGGGCGTAAAGTTTGTAAACGACCAAACGCAAAAGCCGATAAGTTCGTATAACAAAACCAACGGTTATTACATAGGTAAAAATCATCAGGGCTTGTCCCGATACGATATTTCCACCGTTTACGATTTCGATAACCGCATTGCAAAGGTTACGTGGAAAAAAACCGACGGTACGGACGATGTCAAGGAAAACTCGCTGGGCGTGCGCAAGGGCAGTTACTGCTTGGACGCCAATCAAATGCTGTTGTATGTGCGCAGTCTCGGTAAAACCGCGCAGGATTTCAACGACAGTCCGTCGAAAGCGGTGTACGACCCGTATTATAACAGTCTTGCTACGGCGAACTTCGCTCTCAATCGCGAAGCTAACGTGGTGCTTGTCAACGGCGGAAATAACGCGTATGTAACGCTTAATGCCGTGGCGGTCAGCGTCAACGGCGCGCCGTTTATGTACCAGCTCAATCTTCCCGATCTTACCGCTAAAAACGTGGACGTGGGTCAAGCGGTATCCGCCAACGAGAAACCGCCCAAATACACTACGGTACGTTTCCGCGTGGGCAGCTTTTCTTACGAGCTTAGAGACGGCGATTTCAAAACTGAGTTTATCACGGCTTTGACTGCAAAGGAAGAAAAGTAATATATAAATAAAACAACCGCTCTTACGGGCGGTTGTTTTTTTAGGGCGGGGACGTCGTATATTGTTCTATAAATTTTGCCGTCGTATAAACGGAAAAATATTGCGAGCATACCGAAACATATGCTATAATAATACCGATGATTACAATTTACAAAAGCAACACAATGAAGGACGCGTCAAACTTCGTTATAGATACGCTCAAACGGGTGGACAAGCGTAACCTGTCGGTAACGCATACGATAATTGTCCCCGATCGCGCGTCGCTCGAAGCGGAACGTCAATTGCTGCAAGCTGTGGGCGGCAGCTTTAACGCGCAGGTACGAACATTCCGCCGTCTTGCCAAAGACATTTTGCCGGAATACGAATATTTGTCCAAGCAAGCGGGAATTATGGCGCTTCACGGTATTATTCAAGACAACCGCGACAAACTTACTTGTTACGTCAAGGGTGTAGACACGGCGGGATTCGTGCAGGACGCGTACGATACTATCAGTATTATGAAGTACTGCCGCATAACTCCGCAAAGTCTAAGCTCTGCGGTTCTTCCGCTTAGCGCGCAGGGCAAAGTTCACGATATCGCTTTGCTGTATCAAGCATATATCGATTATACCTCGGGACGTTTCGTCGATTCGGCGGATAAGATGGATCTGCTGCGAGACAATCTCGATAATTCTTCCGTAGTTACGAACGGGTATTTTTATTTATACGATTTCGACAATTTTTCCGCGCAGGAGTTGGCTATTATCGAACGGCTTATGCTGGTAAGCCGCGGAGTGACGGTAGCGTGCTGCGCAAGTAATAAAGCGCGCGACAAGTATCTGTACTTAAACGATATTTATAACGGCGTAGCGGCTATATGCGCCAAAAACAGAATTACGCCGAATATTGTGGAAGGCGCGGAGCAATCCAACGTCCACACCAAGCAGATAGGCGAAAATTTGTACCGTTACGGAGAAGCCAAGCCGATTCCGGCAGACGGTTTTGTAGAAATTTACCAAGGCTCAACGCGTACTCAAGAAGTATACTCGCTCGCCTGTCGAATAAGCAACTACGTCCGTCAAGGCGGTCGGTACAAGGACGTGTACGTTGTAACCAGCGACGTAAACCGCTATTACAATTCCGTAAATACGGTGTTCGAAGAATTCGGTATTCCGTATTTTTGCGACAGGCAATTTTCGTTGGCGACTCATCCGTACGCTCGTTTTATTTTGGATTATCTCGCTTTGTGCCGCAATAACGGCAATCTGAACAGCGTGCTGCCTTTTGTAAAAAATTACCTTTTCTGCGGAGACGAGCAGGACGTTTACCGCTTTGAAAATTACTGCCTCAAATACAATGCTCAGTATCGTTACGACGGGTTTTCTTTGGGCAAAGACGACCCCGATTTTGCAAGCGCGGACGCGTTCCGCGCCAAGTTTAATTCGCTGTATAAGGAAATTGTATTTTCCAAAAACGACACGGTTGCAAATTATGTTAATAAAATACGCAGTCTGATTGACCGCTCCGAGTTGGACGACAAAAATTTGCGTTTTGCGCAGTTACAGGAAAAACGCGGTTTGCTATTCGAAGCGAAGGTTACCGGGCAGGCTCGGGAAAAATTCGAACAGGTTTTAACTCAGGCGGAAAGCGTATTGGGCGGTAGATTTATGCCGTTGGACGAATTTATCAAGACGCTTACGGCAGGTGTGTCCGCTGTAAATATATCCGTAATCCCCGTATCTAACGACTGCGTAATATTTGCGAATATGGCCAAGGCCCGCAAGCACGACGTAAAGTTTTTGGCATTGCTCGGCGCGAACTACGGGGCTATGCCTATTGTCAAATCGGACTGTAAATTATTGTCCGACGGCAACATAAAAGACTTGGTGCGCGCGGGAATAAACGTCGAGCCGCAGATTTTCACGGAAAACAAACGCGAGCGGTTCAGTCTGTTCCAGTTGTTGCAGGAGCCAAGCGACAAACTATACGTTTCCTATTCCGAAGCTGACGGTGCGGAAACCCTTACGCCGTCGCCCTTTGTGCAAGAGCTTAGCGCATTATTTACCCGCGACGGACAACCGCTTAAAGCTACTGAGAGCACCGACGAACAAGCGTATACCGTTAAGCAAGCTATTTCGAAATTAGTGCTTAATACGCGTAAGCTTTTGGATAATCAGGTTGTTAATATGCCGTCGTACATTGTACTTATGAATAAGTATGGGGCGGAAATCGATCGGTACGAGTTTGACAAGGACGGACATTCGGTGTCCGTTGCGCGCGGCGGCGAATTATATCTTAAAAATTCCGCCACAAGCGTAAGTCAGCTTACGGATTTTTACAAGTGTCCCTACCGCTTTTACGTTCAATACGGACTAAACGTAAAGCCCCGTTCGGTTGCGGAACTCAAAACCGCCGATTTGGGAAATATCCTGCACGCGGTGTTGGAGAACTACGTTCGCGATGCGGACGTAAACGAAAGCGACGACGTATCTCGCGAAAAAGCCGAGCGGTGTTTCGAGCAGGCGGTAAACGACGATTTTTACAAGGGAATCAGGAGCGACCCGGCGATGAACGCTACTATGGAACAATTGAAAGCGGAGTCCATTCGTATGTGCGCAGTTGTTAAACGGCAGCTGGCTTCGTCGGAGTTTGCCAACCTTGCAACGGAGCTTGCTTTCGGCGGCGCCGACGCTCCCGCGGTGGAAGTGGAGTTCGACGGCGGCAAATTTTTACTTGTAGGAAAAATCGACCGCGTAGACGTCAAGGACGACCGTTTTATCGTAATCGATTACAAAAGCGGTTCGTCTGCTTCCAAGTATTCCGAAAAAGACTTGTTCTTGGGTCACAAAATGCAGCTTCTTGTGTATGTCAAGGCGGTAAAGGACTTATACGGCAAACGTCCCGCAGGCTTTTATTACTTCAATATTCACGATAACTTTACGGAAATAGGACAGAACAAGGTATATTTTTACAACGGCCGCACGCTTAACGATTTGGACGTGGCGAGCGCAATAGACGTCAATTTGCGTAGCGGCGTAAGCGAAGTCTTGGAATTGAAGCTGACAAGCAAGGGCGAACTGTACAAAAGTCGCAATCTGTTAACGGACGAACAGTTCGACAATCAGATAGAGTACGCCTTTATTCTTATACGCAATGCGGGTAATCTTATGAAGCGCGGCTATGCCGCCGTAAATCCCTACAAAGGGACCTGCGATTACTGCGATTACAAGGATATATGTTATTTCGGCGACGTGTACAATTACGACGCGCGCGAAGTCAAGGATACAATAGGGCGCGATACGATAGATATAACGGTGAAGAAATGAGCAGTGAAAGAAAATATACCCCGTCTCAACAAAACGTAATAAGCTTCCGCGGTCAAAGTATGCTTGTATCCGCTTCTGCCGGTACGGGAAAAACCACCGTTATGATAGAGCGGATAATGTCTTTGCTTGCCGAAGGAGCGGACGTTTCGGAAATAGTGGTGGTAACATTTACGAACCTTGCCGCCGCGGAGATGAAAAACCGCTTGTCTGCCAAGCTTGCCGAACGCAAGGGCGACAATAGACTGATAGAACAGTTGGAACGCTTGGATACTGCCAATATATCCACGCTGCATTCTTTCTGCGGTAATTTGCTGCGCAACTACTTCTACGTTGCGGATATCGACCCTTCGTTTACTATTTTAGATAATAATTTGGTAAAAACCTTGCAAAAAAACGCAATGGATGAAGTTTTTTTGCAGTATTTTAATCAAAACGATAAAACTTTCAAAAAAGTTTATAAAATTTTTTCTAAGTCGCGGCAGGAAAGCAACTTTCGCAACGTTTTGCTCGAATTATACGGCTTTTCGCGCTGTATTGAAAATTTCGGCGAGTGGTACGCGTCTAAACGCGGCAATTTGACGGAATACGGAGATAACAACCCTCTTATTGCAACCGTTATGCGCGACATTCGTGAAAACGTTGCGGGCTGCGCCGAGAATATGAGAATTCTGTACGGACGTAGCGCAAATGAAGGATTGAGCTTCGCCCAAGTTTTCAAGGCTAACGCCGAGACCTTGGAAAAAGTTCGGTTGGACGGTTTGGAGCATGCGCTGTTCGATTTGTACAAATTGAACTTTATCCGTATCCCCGCTCGCAGCAAAAAAGCGGATTACGGCGTGGATAAGGAAATAGAAGAACAGATTCGTCGGGATTATGCCGACGTAACCAAGGAATACGACGAATTCGCAAAAAAGTACGTAAGCGTTTGCCGCGGAGAACCAATGGACAAGCTGTGGAAGGAAACGCAGAGTACGGTTGAGCTGTTGGATAAGTTGGTGGAAATAATAACGCGCTTCGACGAAACGTATTTCAAAATGAAGAAGGAACGCGGAGGCTTGGATTTCAACGATTTGGAGCACCTGACGGTACGGATTCTCGACGACGCAGAAACGCTCGCGGATATACGCTCGCGTTACAAAATGATTTTCGTAGACGAATATCAGGACACTAACCCCGTGCAGGAAGCGATAATTTCCCGTTTGGCTTCCGCAGGCAGTTTGTTTATGGTGGGCGACGTAAAGCAGTCTATTTACGGCTTCCGCGGCTGCGAGCCGTCCATATTCGTAGACAAATACAAGCGGTTCAAGACTTTCGGCGAGGGACACGTCGAAGAGCTAAACGACAATTTCCGCAGCAACTGCGAGATACTGAATTTCGTTAACAAAGTGTTCGATTTCGTTATGACGGAAAGCTTTGGCAAAGTCGATTACCGCCGTGACGCTCAGCTGCGCGGCTCTGCTAAGCCGACCTTAAAAACAGCTTCCTGCCGAATGGATTTATTGCTTGCCCATACCCGTGAAAAAAATGAAATCACGCAGGTGTACGATATAACCGAGGAGACGCGTACGGACGACGGCGTAAAGCAGGGCGAACTGATAGCCCGTAGAATAAAGGAATATGTCGGAACGGCGTATAGGGATTCGAACGGTATTGTTCGCAGAATAAATTACGGCGACGTGGTTATTCTTATGCGTTCGTTAACCTACAAGGCTACTGAGATATACAACGCGTTAGTAAGCCGCAACATACCCGTAGTCGCCAACTTTAAGACAGACGGATATTCCGCGAGGGAAATAAAGGATTTGATAAATTTGCTTCGCGTAATTGACAACCCTTATAACGACATTTATATTGTCGGCGTTTGTCTGTCGTCCATAGGCGGTTTTACCGAAAGCGAGCTCGGCGTTATACGATTGGATACCGCGGGACGCGTACCTTTTTACGACAGACTGACGGAATATGCGGCGAGCGGCGGCGACGGAGTAATAGTCGGAAAAATCAACGCTATGCTCGATATAATAGAACAACTGCGGTTTTACGCGCGCAGCGCAACCGTTTCCGAAGTGGTTTTGCGCGCTTTGCAGCTTACGCAGTATCAATTGTTTGTGCAAGGGTTGCCTAACGCGGGATTGCGTATACGTAAGCTATACGCTTTCATCGACGGAGTCAAGGACGCCGCGTACGCTCAAAGCGTGGATAGGTTTTTGTCCTACATAGACGAATCGGAAGACAACCGCGCCGAAGAAGGCGCGGCGCGAACGAACGCTGTGCGCATTATGACAATGCACGCGTCTAAGGGGCTGGAATTTCCCGTTGTTATTCTTGCGGGGCTGGAAACCAAGTTTCGATTCGACAATCCCGAAGTGGAGCGTAATTTCGATTTGGGCTTGGCAATGAAGTACTACGATTTCGACAGTATGAAGTACGCTCCTACGCTGTCCGTTACGGCGTGCGGTTTGTTTAATAAAACAAAATCCCGCGAAGAAGAAATGCGGTTGCTGTACGTCGCCATGACTCGCGCAAAATACGCGCTGTATATGGTGGGCACGGTTACGGACAGGCAGCTGACGTCGTTGCCCAAAGCTCCCGTCAAGGCTATGTCGCATCTCGATTGGGTGCTCGGAGCGGTAAAGACGGAATATAAGTCTTTTACGTCCGATTTTGCCGCGGACAAGTTGGAAATAAACGTGATAGAAAGTTTGGCGGACGACGCGACCGATAGTACTTCGGTGGACAATATGTGTCCGCAGGATACGGACGAACAGGCTATTTGTAAACGTTTGACGTACCGTTATCCATATGCGGAGCAACAGGATATGCCTACGAAGGTAGTAAGCTCCGCATTAGACAAGGAGTACGTATACGGCGAAGACGACGAGCAGGCGATAACGGCTATCTGCGACGACGCCGATCGCAATTTCGTAGGCACGGCGTACCACAAGGTTTATCAATACGTCAATTATAACGCCGATAAACGGCAAATTGCCGATACCGTCGAAGGTTTGGTACTCGGCGGCGTAATAGAACGCCGTTTTGCGGACAAGTTGGACATAGACCTTGTTTACCGCACTCTCAACAATCCCGAATTGAAACGCCTGCTTTCTGTGGGGACAATATATCACGAGCTGCCGTTTATGCTATACGTACCGTACGACAAAGTATCCAAGGACAAGCGTTATACGGATAACGTAATGTTGCAGGGCGTAATTGACCTATTGGTAATAGACGGAAACAAGGCGACGGTCATCGACTTCAAGTACACGTCGCATAGCGACCGCGTTCAGGCAAATTATTCCGCGCAGCTCAACAGTTACAGGTTGGCGGTGGAACAAATTTGCGGGATAACTGACGTGCGCTGTTACGTTTTGTCAATTGCGGACAACAAATTGATAAATATGTAAAAACAAAGGATAACTTGTTATCGGAAATTTCCGAAAGTTATCCTTTTTCTGTTTCGTTTGGTATTTTTACTGTTTCGCCGTTGCGCGCGCGTACGATTGAAGCAGTCCGTTAAGCGCGCCGTTAAGCTTGCGCTGCTGCTCTACGCTTCTGTCTGCGGTAAGTCCCTTGCTTCTGAGCAGCTCGCTTGCGCGGCTCAAAGCTACGTCGTTTACGTCGCGTTTGTTGAACTCTTTCAGCTCCGCCACGGTTTTGTCCAATTGTTCCGCTGCGGATTGCGGTACTTCCGTTGCGCGGTTTAACTCCGTTACAAAACGGGCGAATATGCGTTTTGCCTTACGTTCTTTGCGAACGTGCAGTATTTTGCTTACAATCATTATCAACGCGAACGCCAGCCAAAAGACGATTTGGAATACAATATATTCGCGGCGCGCCGTGTTGAACGCGAAGGCAACGATATACAGCGAACTGACAACAGCTGACAATATGAACAAACGCAGCAGGCGAACCTTGAATTTTATGGGAGCAAATTCGAACGTGAGCGACGGTTTGGCAGCTCCGCTGTTTACGTAAGCGCGCCATTGTCTTTTGTATTCTTGCGGAAGCGCGGACGTAAACTGCGCGGATTTGTGCGGATAGGCCGCAATCTTGTTTGTCGCTGCGGATATTTTTTTGTTTTGCCTGCGGTATACGTTAGCCGCAAGATTCACTACGGCAAAAAGCGTCAGCAGTACCGCCGCCGCGGGCAAGACGATTATGTCGTATTTTTTCAAAAACTGTAATACGGTGGTAATATAACTCATAGGTAATCTCCTTTTTTGTAAAATTATTGCCGTAAAAAGCCGTTAGTAAACTGCGTAAAGACATAATTCGGCGATTTATAAAACGATTTTGCACCGTGCGCAAGAACCGCGATATACGCAAATTGTATTGTTGAATATTATAAAATGTGATATACTTAATTTATGGCTCAAGTGGACATACAAACCAAACTTAAAAATCTTCCGGACGAACCGGGCGTGTATATAATGTACGACGCCGACGGCAATATTCTTTACGTAGGCAAGGCGAAAGTTCTAAAAAACCGCGTTCGCCAGTATTTTCATGCGTCGTCCAACAAAAGCGAAAAGGTACTCGCTATGCTTTCGCACGTGCACGATTTCCGATATATAATTACCGCAAGCGAAGCGGATGCGTTGAGTTTGGAAAACACTTTGATAAAAAAGCACACGCCTCCCTACAATATTTTATTGAAGGACGACAAGCAGTATCCGTACGTCAAGGTTGATTTGTCGGCGGACTTTCCCAAGTTTATTCCTACGCGCAAGCTGCTTAAAGACAAATACAAATATTTCGGTCCGATTACGCAGGGCGGAATTAAGTCGTTTATGGATATTTTATCCGCTGTGTTCCCGACAATTACGTGTAATTACAATTTTAATAAGCTGCCGCGCAATTTCCGTCCGTGCCTAAACTATCACATAGGCAAATGCGTCGCTCCCTGCGCCGGCAAGATAAGCAAGCAGGATTACCGCGCAATAGTCAGCCGCGCCGTTGCGTTCCTAAACGGCGACGATACGGAAGTTCGCAGAGTATTGACCGAGCGTATGCAAACGGCTTCGGATAAAATGCAATACGAGCAGGCGTTAAGCTACAAACGCTTTTTGGAAATAATAGATAAAATTGCCGAACAGCGCATAGTGATTTTGAATAAATTCGTCGATTACGATATGTTCGCGGTAGCTTCCAACGGCAGCGCATGCGTTGTCAATCACACGATGATTCGCGGCGGCAAGGTGATTTTGTCGGAAAATAACGCCGTTTCCGACGCCGGACTGGACGAAGCGCAAACGCTGTCCAGCTTTCTTGCGGAGTATTGCGATATAGTAAAGCTTAGCAGCGAATTGTATACCAACCTGCCGTTGTCGGACGCCGAGCAGCTCGCGGGACTTATTCAAACGAAGACGGGCGTAAAAACTCAGATTTTCTGTCCGCAAAAGCAGGACAAAAAACGGCTTGTGGATATGTCCTACCGCAACGCAGTAGAGTATCTTACAAAGAGTCAGACTGCAATAGACAAAAAGTTTAATACTACTCAAGGAGCGGTGCTGCAATTAAAGGAACTGCTTCATTTGTCCGTTATGCCCAAGCGCGTGGAGTGCTACGATATTTCCAACGTACAGGGAGTAGACAAAGTCGCCAGTATGGTGGTATTTAACAACGGGCAGAAGGATTCGTCGCAATACAGACGTTTTCGTATAAAAACGGTGGAAGGCGCAAACGACTTTGCCAGCATGAAGGAAGTGTTAATCCGACGCTTCGAGCGTATGAAGGCGGACGACGGCGTGTTCGGCAAAACGCCGGACTTGATAGTGGTGGACGGCGGCTTGGGACAGCTCGATTACGCCCGTCAAGCAATGGAAGAGTGCGGAGTCAATGTGCAGCTTGTATCATTGGCGAAGCGCGAAGAATTGGTGTATACTCTTGCAAACCGCGAGCCTATTTTTCTTCCGCGCAATAGCTACGCGTTAAATTTGCTTATAAATATTCGCGACGAATCGCACCGTTTTGCAATAACGTATTTCCGAAATTTACACAACAGGAACAGTATCAAGTCGGTATTGCAGGACGTGGAAGGCATCGGCGAAAAACGGCGCATAGAACTGCATCGGCACTTCAAGTCTATGGATAATCTTCGCGCGGCAACTGCGGACGAGATAGCGGCAGTAAAGGGAATGACCCGCCCGACGGCGGAACGTCTGTACGCTTTTTTGCACGATACGCCGCAGGATAAGCAATCATAAAACAATACGGAAGGACAAAATTATGAAAACGAAAGCTAAATTCGAAAAAGTAAGCTATCAGCAGTATTCCGCCTACGGCGACAGGCAAACGTACGGCAATATCGCGCTTCCGCATAGGGCAACCGCTAAAAGCGCAGGCTACGATTTTTACGCGCCGACAGAGATCGCAATCGGGCCGAACTGCACGGTAACGGTGGCTACGGGTATACGCGCGTTAATGCCGGACGACTGGTGCTTGATGATCTATCCGCGCAGCGGTTTAGGCTTCAAGTACAGATTAAAGCTCGACAATACCGTGGGTATCATCGACGCCGATTACAGCAATTCCGACAACGAAGGGCACATTTTCGTGCGTATGACCAACGAAAGCGCCAAGCCGCTGATTATTGCGCAGGGCTCGGCGTTTGCGCAGGGCGTGTTTACTCGGTATATGCTTACCGAAGACGACGACGCAACCGCCGAGCGCAACGGCGGATTAGGTTCTACATCCCGTTAAAATACAATCCGATAGCGTTCGGTTTAACGCCGCGCTCAGTCAACGCTTTGCTATAAACTTACAAATACAAATTATAACTTCTTTCGCTATGCGAGAGAAGTTTTTTTTGTTAACTTTTTATTTGCGAACGCTTGCGGTTTTTTTTTATTTTTTTGTTTGGGTATTGACATTCGTACACGGGGGGGGGTATACTATTTCTGTTATTCGGGACATAATAGAGTTGTCCCATAATACTAAGGGAAAAATCAATCAAAACGAAGGCAAATAAATGAATTCGGGAGTAAAGAAAGGACAGAATTTCAGATTTGGTTTTTACGATATATCACCCGAACGGCGACTTGCCGCTATCAAGCGCGTCGGCTTCGACGAAACGATGTTTTGGTGGGGCGACGAGTACGAAGATACCGACGGAAGTCGTTTTGATTTGTTCGATACTGCAACAAGGTTAGGGTTGGGAGTTAACACGTGTCATTTTCCGTCTACGCACGCCGACGACTTGTGGTACGACGGCGACAGAGCGGCGGAATATGTTAAAAGCTTCGATACCGCGTGTAGAGAATGCGGCGAGCGCGGTGTAAAAAACTTGGTACTGCACCTAACGCGCAAGCTTGTGACTCCGGAAATCAACGAATACGGCATAACCAACTTTGCCAAAATGTTGGATTCGGCTCGGCGCAATAATATTGTAATCGCGATAGAAAATACTCGTTTTTTGCGGTATAACGATTTTATTTTGGAACGCTTCGGGCGTTGTGACGCGAATATCGGTTTTTGTTTCGACAGCGGACACGCCAATGCGTACACGCCGAACGAGCTTCCGTTGGAAAAATACGGCGATATGCTTGTAACCACGCATATACACGATAACGTGGGACCTGTCGGCGAAGCTCCCGATCAGCACCATCTTATGGGCGAGGGGATTGTAAATTTCGACAATGTATTCGCGGGGTTAAAGCGCTTTAACGTCAAGCGCATAAATCTCGAAAGTTACTGCAACCCTACAAGCAGATACTACGGCGTGCTGAGTATGGACGAATATATAGAGCGTTCTTTCGCTACGCTGAGCAAGCAAATGGATAAAAGCGGAATCGAATAAAAATGGCACTTGTAACTACAAAGGAAATGTTCGACAAGGCGTACGCCCAAGGCTACGCCGTAGGCGCGTTTAACGTAGACAGCGTGGACATTATGCAAGGCGTAATGGACGGCGCGGTTAGAGCGCAGTCCCCCGTAATACTTGCGGTAAGCGGCAGAATGCTTGACGACGTTCCGTATATTGTGCAAGCGTGCAAACTTGCCGCGCATGACAATGCCGTACCGGTTGCGCTTCACTTAGACCACGGCAAGAGCGTGGAGCTGTGCAAACGCTGCGTAGACACAGGCTTTACGTCCGTTATGATAGACGCGTCGCTGTACGACTTCGACACGAACGTCAGGTTAACCCGCGAAGTTGTGGACTACGCGCATTCTCGCGGAGTAGTTGTGGAAAGCGAGTTGGGCGTCGTTTCCGGCAAGGAAGAAGACATCGTGGTTGCCGGCAAGTACGGACAGTTTACGCGGCCGTCAGACGTAGTGGAATTTGTAACACGCACAGGACTGGACAGTTTAGCTATTGCAATAGGCACCTGCCACGGCGCGTACAAGTACAAAACGGGCGAACAGCCGTATTTGCGTTTCGACATCTTGGACGAGATAGCGGACAAACTTCCCAACTTCCCGTTGGTGCTGCACGGCGCGTCATCCATACCCAAGGAAAGATTAGATATCTTTAACCGATACGGCGGTAAGCTTCCCGCGGCAATCGGTATTCCCGAAGATATGCTACGTCAAGCGGCAGCCAAGGCGGTATGCAAAATAAACGTCGCCAGCGATTTGCGCATTTGCTACTTCGGCGAACTGCGCAGGCAGTTTGCGTTGAAGCCCGACAAGTGGGACGCCAAGGAATTTTTCCTGCCCGCCCGTCAAGCGGTAGCCGACCTTGTGTACGACAGGCTGGTAAACGTTATGGGCAGCGCGGACAAGGCGTAACAAAATTGATTTCTACCGAACTAATCGGTAAAAATAGATAAAATAAAAGGAGAAAAAATATGAAGAAAAAATTATTTGCAATACTTCTTGCGGTAGTTATGATGATTTCTGTCATCGTGGTTTTGGCTTCCTGCGCCGCGCCGGAATTCGACCCCTACATCATTACTAAAGCGGAAAAAATGAGCTTGGCGGAATTGGAAAAGGCCGCCGAAGAAGAATTCAAGGCTGCTAACGTTAAGTTCGTTGCCAAAGCTACTACTTCCGGCGTAGGCAAGGTTCTTACGAAGTTCAAGGCAAAGTATACTTGGTTCGATCACGAAGAGTTCAGTTCGTCCAAAGACCAAGCTATTGCGGAAGACATTACCGCTACGCTTGCCAAGAACAAGTTCTTTGCAGATTTCTCTATGGTTCAAATTGCGTCCAACATCAAGACTTGGACGGACGCGGGATATCTTCGTAACTACGTTCCCAAGAACGACGACGAAATTCAACTCAGCGCAGACGCAACGAAACCGCTTGTAGGTTTGTACGCAGACAAACTGTTTGCTTATAACAAGACTGCCGCCGGCGACGTAACTCTGCAAAATATTTGGCAGCTTACAGGCAAAGACGGTACGGCTTTGAAGAAGGTTAAGGGTTCGTCCATTCAGAATCCTTCCAACGAAGGCATCAATATGGCGTTCATGATTATGCTTACCAGTCCCGAAGCCTGCACAAAACTCGCCGCCGCTTACCAAAGCTATTTCGGAACGGCGTACACGGATCAAGCCGGATGCAAAAACATCGGTTACTACTTCATTCAGCAATATCTCAAGTCTTTGACTGAAAACCACAGCTCCGACTCCAAGGTTTTGAGCGAAACGCTTCAAAAGGATAAGACGGGTACGGTATTCGTTGTAGGCTTGAACAAGACCAAGGGCTATTCTCACGTTGATAAAGACGCCGATAATAAAGTTACCAAGAATTACTGGTATGACGATTTGTTCTATTCCGGCGTTCACGGCGACGTAGAAGGTTATAACGGATTTACGTATAACACCTATCTCAGCATTCCCAAGAGCTCTCGTCTTCCCTACACGGCTTGTCTGTTCGCGAGATACATTCTTACGGAAGAAGGCTTCCGCGCCGGTTGGAAAGACGTTGGATATTCTTCGCCCAACGCGAAAGTTACTCCTAACGTTGACAAAACGGTAAGTTTGGAAGGCGGTTACAAGTATGAACTTAACGTTCAAAAGGTTCTTCAAGAAGACGCTGCTTATACCCTTGCTAACTACAACGACGTATACAAGTTTGTTACTTCCAATTGGACTGCAAAATAGTACTGAATAAAAGTATTACAACAAATTGGAATCTCGTATAGGGGAGACGGACCGTCTCTCCTATACGTAGTTATAAGGAGATTTTATGACTAACGACAAGAAATTGAAATTAAACAAATTGGGCAATAATATGCGCACCTATTTAGGCAAGCCCGCCAATGTCGTTACCATCGTGTTCCTAATCATACTGACGCTTACGGTAGTTCTTCCGTTAGTATCAATATTCGTCGATTCGTTTACGATAAGTACCATCGGCGAATCTATAACGGCAAATCTACCGCTCGGCAGTTTTACGGGCGCGCATTGGAAAAGCGTGCTGTTTGACGGGGAATACAATTATTCGGTAAATACCTTTTGGAGACCGCTCGGCAACTCTATCGGTATGTCGTTGGTTGCGTGTTTAGTTGCGGTTTTGGGCGGCGGTGTTACCGCTTGGTTTATTACTCGTTCCAATCTTCCCTGCAAGAAGTTTATTTCTACGGTATTTGTGTTCCCGTACGTTATGCCCAGTTGGTCAATTGCAATGTTTTGGGAAAACTTTTTCAAAAATACCAGTTTGACGACTTCGTCGAAACAAGTAGGAATGCTGCAAATGATAACGGGCGGCGCGGAACACGGGCTGTGCGTCCCGCAATGGATGGTATACGGCTTTTTGCCTACGGCAATGTGCTTGGGTATTCACTACGCGCCCTTTGCCTACATACTTATCGGCGGAATTCTGCGTAATATGGACGCGAACCTTGAAGAAGCGGCAACCGTGCTTAAAGCGGGCCGCGGCAAGATTTTGGGCAGAATAACGCTGCCTATCGTTGCTCCCGCGCTTATTTCCACTGTATTGTTGGTATTTTCAAGCAGTATCAGCAGTTATACCGTACCCGCGTTCTTGGACAGAGACAGCAACTTCCCGACTATTTCTACGCAGATGCGGTCGGTTGCGGGCAGTCCGAATACGCGCGGACAGGGCTTTGTTATAGCTATTATACTGTTGTTGTTTTCCGTGGCTATTCTTTCCCTTAACAACTGGTTCACCGGCAAACGTAAGTCCTTTACTACCGTATCGGGCAAGTCCGGTCAAGTGTCTTTGGTTAAACTCGGCAAAGTGTGGCGTTGGGTGTTTGCCGTACTCATTATAATTGCGGTTGTATTCTGCGCTATCATTCCGTTGGTATCTTTCGCTCTTGAAAGTTTCTGCCCCGGCGGCGAATGGACTTTGTATTACTGGACGACTACGGATCAGTTATCCGCTCGTATAACGGGTCAAGCGACGGGTATTTTGCGCAACGGCACTATATGGAAAGCATTCGGTTACAGCTTGGGACTGTCTGTGTGCGTGGCGTTAATAGCCGGTACTTGCGGTATGCTTATCGGTTACGCAGTATCGCACAAACGCGGAAGCCGCCTTGCCACGTGGGTGGGAAATTTGGCGTTTTTCCCGTATCTTATTCCAGCGCTTAGCTTCGGCGCAATCTATCTGAGTGTTTCCAGTTCGCTGACGTTCCTTGACGGAAGTTTCATACTGCTGTTATTGGTCGGCGGCATTAAGTTCCTGCCGTTTGCTTCCCGTACCGGAACTAACGCAATGCTGCAAGTTTCCGGCGAGATAGAAGAAGCGGCGGTAATGATGAACGCAGGTTGGGGTAAACGTATTACAAGAATATTGTTCCCGATTCAGAAGTCCAGCTTCATGAGCGGATATCTGCTTCCGTTTATTTCCTGTATGAGAGAAATGTCGCTGTTCGTATTGCTTGCGCCGGCAGGGTCGCTGTTGACGGTAGTATTGCAAGACTGGACGAATAACGGTTTGCACGGAGCAACCCCCGTTGCCAACGGTATTAACTTGGTGATTATCGTAACGATTTTGCTGTTCCAGTTCATCATCAACAAGCTCACGGGCGCGTCGCTCGACAAGGGAATCGGCGGCTAAGCTTTGAAGTCGTATAAACTTCGCAATACTGTGTTAGACTTGCGTTTCGACTAAGTCGTTTACGGACAGTAAACTCCTGTCGGCGAATCTGCGTCTGCCTTGTCTTGCTCGTTTTTACAACTTCAAAAGTAATACAGATATTAGTAGGAGAAAATAAATTATGCCTAAAATTGTATTAGAACACGTAACTAAAAAATTCGACAAATTCGTTGCCGTCGAAGATCTTAATATGGAGATAGAAGACCGCGGCTTTGTGACGCTTTTAGGTCCGTCCGGCTGCGGCAAGACTACCACTTTGCGTATGATTGCGGGACTTGAAACCCCTACCGAAGGACGTATTACCATCGGCGACACGGTGGTGTTCGATTCCGAAAAGGGTATCAACGTTGCCCCGGGTAAGCGCGATATCGGTTTCCTGTTCCAAAACTACGCGTTATGGCCGCATATGACCGTTTACCAAAACATTTCCTTCGGTTTGGAGAATATCAAGCAGTCCTTTCCGAAAATCAACTTCAACGCACGCGTCGCCGCGCGCATAATCGAGATTTTGGACGATTATCGGCAGATTATCGACTTCATAAACGGCGCGGCGGACGAAAAAGGCAAAATAGACGACCGCAAGCTGTATCTCGACCTAATCGACACGTATAAGATTTCCATCTATACGGCAAAAAAGCTGTACGGATACAACCTACATACCGCTTCTAACCCGCAGGAGGTCGTAGACAAAGCAATCGAAGACCTAAAAGCTACAATCACCGCCGCGCAGGAAGCGGCAGCCAAGGAAGGATGTTCGCTGAACGAACAGTATGAATATGTAAAAGACGGCGAAGTTGTAATGCAGGTTCGCAAACTCTGTAAGGAAGAAATGGACCTTGAAGTGCGCCGCGTATCCCGCATTCTTAAAATCGGCATTTTTATGCACCGTTACCCTGCGGAGCTTTCCGGCGGACAGCAGCAGCGCGTGGCAATAGCCCGTACGCTTGCAACCAGCCCCAAGGTTCTGTTTATGGACGAGCCGCTGTCCAACTTGGACGCCAAGCTACGTATGGAAATGCGCACCGAGCTTAAACGTCTGCATTCCGAAACGGACTCTACCTTCGTATACGTTACGCACGATCAGTTGGAAGCAATGACGTTGGCAACGAGAGTATGCCTTATGAGCATGGGACACCTTCAACAGTACGCGCCCCCGCTTGAAACGTACAACAACCCCAACAACCTGTTTGTAGCCGACTTCGTAGGCAACCCCACAATGAATTTTATCGAAGGCAGAGCGGTTGTCAAGGGCAACAAAGCTAACGTGCATGCGTTAGGACAGAAATTCGAGTTTGTCGCAAACGACGGTATTACCGCCGACGGCGAGTTGGACGTAGTAGTGGGCGTTCGTCCCGAGTTTATCCGTTTGGAACAGGGTAATATAGACGCAACCATTTACGCCAATCTGCCCGCAGGTATGGAAACAACCGTTAAACTGTCGGTGGGCGACAGCCTGTTAACGTCCGTCGTATTCGGCGGCGTGGACTACGCAATCAACCAGCAGGTTAACTTCGAAATAGTGGGCAAGGGTATTGTGTTGTTCAGCAAGGAAACGCAGGAAAAGATTGCTATCGGTTCGCTCACTCACGCGGACGCAAAGAAGCCTGTCAAGGCGGAAAAACCCGAAACGGAAGCTAAACCCAAGAAAGCAACTGCCAAAAAGACAGCGAAAAGCAAATAGTGAAAAGTAATTAGAAGCGGAATCGCATCTCAACTACGTCATTTCGACTAAGCGAGCGAAGCGAAGGCATGGCGCGACGCGTTGAATGAACCGTCGCAGTACGGTGTTCGTAGCCAAAGCGGTCAAGGACTATGCCCGCGCAGACTGACATAGCGAAGCGAACGGAGAAATCTCGGCGAAGCCGCACAGCCGCTTGAAAGATCATCAAAACGCGGCAAAAAAGAGTTCGTGTAAAAACGAACTCTTTTTTGCTATTCGTATGTTTACTTTCTTTGCAGTTTGTGCTATAATTTTAGCGACGATATTTCAAGGAGTTCATCGTATGTCATTGCAGCAACTTTCAACGGTTTGGGGCGAAAATATGACGGATAAGCCTTTACAGGAATATCCCCGTCCGCAATTCGTCCGCAAGAGTTACGTCAATCTAAACGGCTATTGGGACTACGCAATAACCAAGAGCGACGTAGCGCCTTCAGTTTACGACGGCAAGATTCTTGTACCGTTTTCGCCCGAGTCGCAGCTGTCCGGCGTTAACCGCCAACTTCAGCCGCAGGAATATTTGTACTACCGTACGCGGTTTACGCTTGCCAAAAACTTTGTTAAAGACGTAGTATTGCTCAATTTCGGCGCAGTTGACTGTATCTGCGACGTTTATGTCAACGGTCAGCCTGTCGGCCGCCACGAAGGCGGCTATAACGCCTTTTCGGTGGACGTTACGCCCGCGCTTAAAGAATCCGACAACGAGCTTGTAGTGCGCGTACGCGATTTTACCGATACCAAATATTATTCCAACGGCAAGCAGTCCACTCGCCGCGGGGGAATGTGGTACACTCCGCAAAGCGGAATATGGCAGACTGTATGGATGGAGAGCGTTCCCGCGCAGTATATACAGGGCTTGCGCATAACGCCCAGTATCGATACCGCGTCCGTAACGGTAGAAGTAACTTCCAACTTCGACGAGCCCGTTACCGTAATTGTTTACAACGGCGAAAAGGAAATAATGAAAGCCGACGGCAAAAACGTCGTTAAACTCAGTTTTCCCAACGGAATATGCCGTCTGTGGTCGCCCGAAGATCCGTTTTTGTACGGACTTAAAGTTATTTCACGCCGAGATATGGTGGAAAGTTACTTCGGAATGCGCAAGTTTTCCTGCGCGAAGGTGGGCAAGTACTATCGTCTGATGCTCAACAATATGCCGTATTTTCACAACGGACTGTTGGATCAAGGCTATTGGAGCGATGGGCTATACACTGCGCCCAGCGACGAAGCGATGATATTCGACATACAGAAAATGAAGGATTTGGGCTTTAATATGCTGCGTAAGCATATCAAGGTGGAGCCCATGCGGTGGTATTATCATTGCGATAGGCTCGGAATGCTTGTATGGCAGGATATGCCAAGCGGCGGCGGCAAGCAGCATAAGTCGGTTACGCTTCTTTTCCCCAATATAGGAATGAACAAACTCAAAGATAACCGTTACGGATTGTTTTCCCGCAAGAGCGAAGCGGGGCGGGACGCATTTGTTGCCGAGTATACCGAAATGCTCGACCAGCTGTACAACTGCGTAAGTATTGCAATGTGGGTGCCTTTTAACGAAGCGTGGGGACAGTTCGACGCTAATCGGATAGCGCGCCTAACCAAGGAGATTGACCCGACGCGTACGGTGGACCACGCCAGCGGTTGGCACGATCAAGGCGGCGGCGATATAAACAGTATGCACGTATATTTTAAGAAAGTCAGGTTAAATCGCGACGACAAACGCGCGGTATGTCTGACGGAATTCGGCGGATACAGCTACAAGGACGCGGAACACAGCTTTAATCCCGATAGAACGTATTCGTACAAGAAGTTCGATGATATCAAGTCGTTTAACGACGGTGTGTATCAATTGTACGAGCGCGACGTAATATCGCAAATAGACAACGGTCTGTCCGCCGCGGTTTACACGCAGGTTTCCGACGTCGAAGACGAAGTAAACGGCTTGTATACGTACGACCGCAAGGTGTTGAAGATCGACCCCAAGATGATGCGGGAAATAAACCGCAGAGTAAAGCTATGATCGACGAACAATATATGCGTCTTGCGTTGGAGCAGGCGAAGCTTGCGTACGAACGCGACGAAGTGCCGGTTGGCGCAGTAGTCGTCAAGGACGGTCGGGTTATTGCCTGTGCAAGCAACACGCGCAATGCGTCGCACAGCGCGGTAGAGCACGCGGAACTGGTGGCAATCGAGCGCGCGTGCAAAGCTTTGGACGATTGGCGGCTTAGCGGCTGCGATTTGTATGTAACGTTGGAACCTTGCGTTATGTGTTTGGGCGCGTGTTATAATGCGCGTATCGGGACGGTTTGCTTCGGCGCATACGATTTGAGCGGGCAGGGATGTGTGCAGCTGTCGGAGATGATAGGGCG
Organism: uncultured Clostridia bacterium; assembly: GCA_947570215.1. GTDB lineage: Bacteria > Bacillota > Clostridia > Christensenellales > CAG-314 > Fimimonas. The sequence goes on along the minus strand of CANOTO010000006.1, from coordinate 23,521 downwards.
AACGCTCAACCACGAACTGACGATTTGCGGCGGAGTATTGGAACGCGAGTGTTCCGAGCTACTGACGGAGTATTTTCGGGGCAAACGTAATTCCGTTAAAACTTAAAATTTGCGAAAAAAAAAACAACGACGGAAGTCGTTGTTTTTTTTCGCTTTTATTTCAAAAATTTTGCCAAAGTATTTAGAACGATTTCTATATCGATGGGCTTTGCAATATGCGCATTCATTCCGCATTCCAAGCATCTCTTCATATCGTCGGCAAATGCGTCCGCCGTCATAGCGATAATGGGCAAATCCTTGTCGGGGTGATCGAGTTTGCGAATCTCCGTCGTGGCTTCGTAGCCGGTCATTACGGGCATGCGTATATCCATCAGAATTGCCTTGTATGTGCCGGGTTTGGAGTTTTTGAGCATGTCTACGCAGATTTGACCGTTTTCTGCGTGGTCGCAGGTTATTCCTACGCTGTCAAGCAGAGCTTCGGCGATTTCCCAGTTAAGGTCGTTGTCTTCCGCAAGCAGAACGTGAGTTCCCGCAAGATTGACCTTCTTTTCTTCCAAGTGAGCTGCGCCGTTTGAATCCGCGTCCGTAACAAACTGTTTAAGTCCATAGAACAGCGTAGACTTGAACAGAGGCTTGCTTATAAATCCGCAAATGCCGGCTGCGTGCGCTTCGTCTTCTATCTCGCTCCAATCGTAAGCGGATATCAACAAAATGGGAATTTCTTCGTTGCCCAAACGCTTGCGTATTTGCTTCGCGGTCTCTATTCCGTCGATGCCGGGCAGTTTCCAGTCCATAAGAATAATGTCGTATTGCTTGCGGTCTTTGTGTGCCTGTACGGTTTTTTCTACTGCGCTTTCTCCGTCCAACGTCCATTCGCCGTCGATGCCGATTTCTTTAAGAGAAGTAATCGTTGTTTCGCACAGCTGCTGGTCGTCGTCGACGATGAGCATCTTCCAATTAGGCAATATCATTTCTTCTTCGGGGATTGTTGCCCTTTCGAGATCGAGCGTTATATGGAATTCCGTCCCCTTGCCCTGTTCGCTATGAAGCTTGATTGTGCCTTTCATTGCGTCTATAATATATTTGGTTATGGACATTCCGAGTCCGGTGCCTTCGGTTCGATGAACGCGCTTATTGTCTTCGCGGGAGAATGATTCGAATATCTTCTTCTGGAATTCCGGCGACATTCCTATGCCGTTGTCCTTAACGCGTATATGCGTGCGTACAAATTCGTCGCCGACAGGTGATTCTTCCTGTTCGAAGTGTACTTCGATTGTACCTTCTTCGCTTGTGAACTTGATTGCATTGGACAGTAAATTTAACAAAACCTGGTTCAAACGTACGCTGTCGCAATAAACGTTTTCCTGCTGAACGTTGTGCACAATTACGTTAAAGTTTTGCTTTTTGATTTTTACTTGCGGTTGAATGATTGTGGTAATGCCGTCCAATACTTCGCGCAAGGACACCTGTTCTACGTTGAGCGTCATTTTGCCGCTCTCTATCTTGGACATATCCAGTACGTCGTTTATAAGCCCCAATAAGTGCTTGCTGGATAACGCTATTTTCTTCAAGCAGTCTTGAACTTGCTGCTGATTGTCCAAGTTTGCGCGCGCAATCGCCGTCATGCCTACTATTGCGTTCATCGGCGTGCGGATATCGTGTGACATATTGGATAAAAATTCGCTTTTCGCTTTACTTGCTTGAACGGCTTCTTCGCGCGCCTGCTGCAGCTGCAAAACGTTTTGCTTGTTGTAGTGGAAGTACATTAGAATGATTATCGTCATCACAAACACAATAGTCAGTATTGCTATAACAATCATCAATATCCACTTTTCGCTTAAAGACGCCACAATCGTGTCCAAATTATTATTATCCATTACGGATATCAAGTACCATTCGGAATTATCCAAAAGCCGACAGTACAAGTGAATATGGTGGTCGGTTTGATTGATATCCGAAACGTGCAGAACGTCGGAGTAAATCGTCTTGTTGTCCATTGCGTTCTTGATGTTGTCAATAAGCTTTTCTTGGTTGATGTTTGTGTTTTTGTATTTTTCCGCAATATATTCGAAGTAAGAAACAGACCCTTGGTCGTGTCTCATTACGAAGGACCCGATTTCGTCGTTACGTATAATGGACGAATATACTTCCAAATTATCTTTATCGGCGTTGTCCTGATTAAGGTTAAGCATTTCAATAAAGTCCTTGTTGGAAATGCCGGCAATTAATGCCTGACACTTTTTTTTGACTTGGTTTCTGTCCGTCATAGTAAATTTATCCGTAGGAACGCTTATTATTATTATGTCCTTATCCGTTTTTCCGTCGGCGTATACTCCTTCGCCTACCGCCATTTTTTCTTTGCCGTCTTTAACTGAAGTTCTAAACGGAATCTTATCGGTAACCGTCATATTTTTGCCAAGAAGCATATCAACGGAACTGCCGCTTTCCAGGTCGTTAATATTTTCTACCGAATAAAACGCCAAAAATTTGAATTCGCGTGCGCTTGCGCTGGCGGCAAGTTCTTTGCCGACATCTGCAGAGTCGTTGTATTCTTCGACCAATGCTTTAACCATAGTGAAGCGTTGATTCATTACGGATTGAAATTTTTCGGCTATTTGGTTTCCCATGTTTTTTGTATACATTTCGCCGATATCGTCTATGGTGCCGTTGCTTTGTTTCGTCATCACAATGCCCATCACGGTAAAAACCGCCACGCAAATCAACACGCCTACGATAATGCTTGCAAGCATTATTCGTTGACTTTGAATCGTCCACAATTGTTTTCTTTTCGCGGGCTTTTCATTCGTTGTCATATAATCCTCCGAGTTTTGTAGTCTTTTAGTAAATATTATTTAATAGCCATACATATACATTTTACTAAACTGTTTTTGTAAAGTCAACAGTAATGCGGGATATCTCTGCGATTTATTGACCGATTCCGTCGAAAATCGGCGCCGCGGTCGTATATTTCAATTCGATGAAGCTACAAAGAAAAAGCGACGCCGAAAAGTATTGCAAACGCGTGTAAAATATGTTAAACTGAATATGATTATATAATGTGACAGTATCGCCTTTCGAATAGGCGCGACGAAGGAATATATGAAAAAAAACGACGAGACCATCGTACAGATTTACGACAAAGACGCGCCCCGCGAAAAATCGGCGACGACGCAGGTAAACGACGTACAGCGCGCTATGCAAAACTTCGACAGCAAACAGATTGCCGAACCCCCCAAGAAAAAGTATGGATGGGTGGGAATGGTCGTTTTGTTGTTTATTATTGCTCTTGGCATATTTTTTATGGTGCAGTTGGCTACCAAGGTGGGCGACGCGGAAATAAAGTCGCTTCCGGACGTTATCAAGCACGCAAACATTAAATACGCCGTTTGGGCGTTGGTGGTGCTTTTAAGCATAATGTTTTTGGAATGCTTAAAATTCAGTTTGATAACGCACGCCACTACGGGCAAGTTAAAGCCGCTTAACAGCATAAAGGTTGCGTTTTTGGGGCGTTATTACGACGGAATTACTCCGTTTTCCGCAGGCGGGCAGCCCATGCAGATTGTGTACCTTCACAAAAAGGGCTACAGCGGCGGCACTTCTACGGCGATAGTGCTTATAAAATATTTCGTCAATATGCTGTGTTGGGTGACAATGTGTATGCTGCTAATGTCCGTCAACCGTTGCGTATTAGATATTTACGCGCCCGCGCAAAAGCAGTTTTTGATGATTTCCGGCTGGATCGGCTGGGCGATAAACGCAGTGATGCCCTTTTCCATTATTTTCTTTGCTATTTTCCCTAAAATAACGGATAGAATTTTGCAGTTTTTTATCAATATCGCAACCAATGTCAGTTGGAGCGTTGCTTCGCGCAAGGAGCGTAAAACGGGTAAAAGCCAACTCCGCCGTAAAATTAAGATACTGCGCCGCAAGGAAAAATGGATAAACAGCGCGCATACTTCCGTCAAGGATTTCCGTTCGTCCTTTATAGTAATGTCTCACAAGCCGATACAGTTTGTGCTGTTGGTGCTGTCATGCTTGGGCGAGCAGTTTTTGAGTTGGTCCTTCCCCTATTTTATTTTGGTTGCATTGGGCGGCGAAACGGTTACGATAGGCGCGGAAACAATGTTTGCAATAATGACGCTCAGCGCGTACGCGTCTATGAGCGTGGCGATAGTCCCCACACCGGGCAACAGCGGTGTGTTGGAAAACGTAATACTGCTTGCCTTCCAAACGCTTGCCACAACGGTGGTATTTTGGGTGGTATTTACTTGGCGGTTTTTAACCTACTACGTGTATATCCTTATCGGAATAGGCATTACCGTGTTCGAAGTAATACGCAAGGGCGTACGCAGCAGACGGGAAAGACAAAATTTGCAATAACGGTGCATTACCGAAAGACGGACTCGGCATTTTCGAGTCCTTTTTTTGTTACCGTGTGTTTTTTTCGGGCTTTACCTATTGACATTTGTCTCCGTTAGTGCTAATGTAAAATACGATTTTATTTTGGCGGTGTAAAAATATGATTTACGCAAAAAACGGCAGATTTTTGCTTGGCGGCAAGGGCTTTTCCTACGCGATGTTCGTAGACGGACGGGGATTTTTGCAAAAATTGCATTTCGGCGGTAAAATTCAGCCGTCCGACTTGGATTTTTTGATAAGCGGCATCGGCAAAATTCAAGAGCCGCCGCAGGATAATCCAAACCGCGAGGGTTATCTCGACGGTATGCCGTCGGAATGTCCCTTTTGGGGGCGTATCGACACCTGCGAACCGATGATTACGGCCGTTCGTTCCGACGGCGGAGCCGTAAGTCGTTTTGTTTACTCGTCGCACAGAATTTACGACGGCGTTCCCGACGTGCAAGGTATGCCGCGCGCTCGCGGCGGCGGACAAACGCTTGCCGTAACGTTAAAGGATAATTTTTCGCCCGTTGAAGTAACGCTCAACTATACCGTATGGGACGAATTGGGCGTAATTGTTAAAAACTGCGAGATTGCAAACGGCGGCTGCGACCCGATATTTCTTACTCGCGCATTTTCATTCTGCTGCGACTTTACCGACGAGCGGTTTGACATAATGCGCCTGTGGGGCGATTGGGGCAAGGAACGCTCTCCCGAAATCTCTGCGCTCGCGCACGGCGTAACCCGTTTGCAGTCCACTCGCGGAGTATCGTCTCATCAGACGAATCCTTTCGTTGCGCTTATTAAGCCCGACTGCTCCGAAAACTTGGGCGAATGCTACGGCTTTCAGCTTGTTTACAGCGGCTCGTTCGCTCTGTCTGCGGAATTGGGCAACAAGGGACAAACGCGCGTTATCGGGGGAATAAACGATCTAAACTTTCGTTGGAAGCTCGACGAAAACGAACGGTTTTTTACACCGCAGGCTGCAATTTGCTATTCCGACGAAGGGTTGGGCGGTATGTCCCGCGCCTATGCCGATTTCATTCGCGCGCAAATAGTCAACTCCAAGTGGGTAGACGCGCGCCGTCCTGTGCTCGTCAACAATTGGGAAGCCACTTATTTCGATTTCGACAACGAACGCCTTTTCCCCATAGTGGACGAAGCGGCAAGGCTCGGTATAGATACCTTCGTTTTGGACGACGGCTGGTTCGGCAAGCGCGACGACGCGACAAGCGGCTTGGGCGATTGGTTTGTTAATACGAATAAGCTTCAAGGCGGACTTAAACCGCTGATAGACAGATGCAAGCAACGCGGTTTGAAGTTCGGTCTGTGGTTCGAGCCGGAAATGGTCAGCGAAGATTCCGACCTGTTCCGCACGCATCCCGATTGGATAATTTGCAAAAGCGGCTGCGAGCCCGTACGTCAACGCACGCAGTTAGTGCTGGACTTCTCCCGCAATGAAGTGGTGGATTATATTTTCGGCGCGGTAAGCGACGTTCTTAAAAATAACGACATAGATTACGTCAAGTGGGATATGAACAGATATCTTTCCGAGTTTTATTCGTCGGCGCTGCCTGCCGACCGTCAGGGCGAGCTTGCTCACCGTTACGTGTTGGGTGTGTACCGTTTGGCGGAAATGTTGACTGACGCGTTCCCCAATGTGTTTTTTGAAGGCTGCGCAAGCGGCGGCGGACGTTTCGATACGGGTATGCTGTACTATTTTCCGCAAATATGGACGAGCGACGACACCGACGGTTTCGAACGCGCCAAAATACAGTGGGGAACTTCGCTGTGCTATCCGCTAAACGCAATGAGCTGTCATGTTTCCGCCTGTCCCAATCATCAAACGGGGCGCGTAGTACCCTTTTCCACTCGCGGAAACATAGCGTCTTTGGGCGCTACCGGCTACGAGTTGGATTTAACCAAGCTCTCCGACGAAGAAAAATCTCAAGTTGCAGAACAAATAACCGAGTACAAGCAAATAGACGACTTAGTTCTGCAAGGCGACTTGTATCGCCTGTCGTCACCATACGATTCGCCTTTTTTCTGTGTTGCGGTCGTTTCCAAGGATAAATCCCGAGCATATGTAGTGGGCGAACGCGCTTTAACCCTTCCGCGGGACGTTAACCGTATTATCCGTATTTACGGACTTGACGACAGCACGGTGTATTGCGTAAGGGAATTGAATTTTACGGCAAGCGGCGCTGCGCTCAAAACCGCGGGCTTGGTCGCGCCCAAGACGGGCGATTTCGGCAGCTGGACGTGGCATATCGAGCAGGTCGCCGACCGGGCGGATAATAAAAAGTAAATAACTCCATTGCGGAGTAAAAACAAGGAGAATAACTATGAAACTGAAATATCTCGGCACAGGCGCTGCGGAAGGCGTTCCGTCAATGTTCTGTCAATGCGCCAATTGCAAAAAAAGCCGCGCTTTGGGCGGACGTAATCTGCGTACGCGCTCGCAGGCGCTTGTTAACGACGAGCTGCTTATCGATTTTAACGCCGACAGCTATTGGCATTTTATACAGTACAATATCGATTGGGAGCGCGTGTGCGGCTGCATTATTACCCACTCGCACCCCGACCATTTATACCCTGCGGAAGTGGAAATAGCCAAGCCGTCGCTTTCCAATCAACACCGCCGCATAGATTTTTATTCCGCCAAGAGCGGTTACGATATGCTTATGACGGAAGTCCCCGGCACTAAGGGGCAAGCGTCGGCAACGCTTATCCGCGCGGGGGAACCCTTCGTTATCAACGGGGAGCGGAAGTACGTTATAACTCCTATGGACGCCAACCACGATCTTAACTCCACGCCGCTAATCTACGCAATCGAGTGCGACGGCAAGCGTATGCTGTACGCCCACGATACGGGCTACTTCCCCGACGGTACTTGGCAAACCCTATCGGGCTTGGGACGCTTCGACCTTGTAACGCTCGATTGCACCCACTGCAACAAGCAGAATATAGATATTTCCAGCCGCCATCTAAGCTTCGATAACGCTCTTACGGTTTTGGACAGATTGAAGAGTCAAGGCAATGTCGACGGAAATACAACTGTTATCGTCAACCACTTTTCGCATAACGGCGGCGACACCTACGACGATATGGTAGCTCTTGCCAAGCCCTACGGTATAATCGTATCTTACGACGGAATGGAAATAGATTTTTAATTTAAGTTTAATATTCGCCGATACGTAAACAAACGTATAATTTCAGCTTCAATACAAACAATTCAAGACCGACGCACTGAGCGTCGGTCTTTTTTGCGCGCGTATTATTTACGTAGCATCTGCCAAACTAAACTTATGCGGCGCTGAACAAACAGTAATTACTTCGCGCGTAGTAATACGCAGAAGCGAAATTTTATAAGGCAAGGAAGCCATTCCTATCCGCGCAATTATTTATACCATTTATAAGCGGCAACGGTTACCATGGTAAAAGCAACATAATTGCATATTTTTTCATTATTAAGGTTTGGTATTGACATTTGAACACGGGGGGGGGTATACTTAACTATATATTTTTGCACTAAGGCATAACGCAATTTTTTGCGACAAATAAATTTCTGGGAGGGAACATGATGAAAAGAAAAAGTTTGCTGCTCATAGCGCTCGTACTGACGTTATGTCTGTCGGTAGTCGGCATCGTCGGATGTAAGGATGATCCAATCGACCCTGCAAAGCAATCTATCGAAATAACAAACGCAGCGGCGCTTACCGCCAAATGGAACGTAGGCGAACCCGACCGTACGGTGGAAGTGGCGCTGTCCGACGGATTGAAGGACAAGACGGTAACTCTTACCGCCGAACCGGAAGGGATCGTTACAATAGACGGAATGAAGCTTACCGCCGCAAAAAACGGCACTGCGTCCGTCAAAGCTACGGTTAAACTCGACGAAGAACACGAGTATACCGATTCCGTCGAGATAAAGGTAGACTACAACTACACGCTTACAATATCCAACAAGGCGGACCTTGTCAAGGCGTTCCGTTTGAACTCGGAAGACCGCGAAGTCAAGGTTACTCTTTCGGACGCTATCAAGAATAACAAGGTGGAAATCAAATCGTCCAATACCGACGCGGTTACCGTTGTCAACGGCAAGCTTCACGCTCGTGCCAAGGGCGAATCCACAATTACGGCTTCTACCACGCTCAACGGAGTTACGTTTAAGGATAGTTTCAAGGTAACGGTATGGGGCTCGTTTGACATGCAGGTAACCAACAAGGCTGCTCTCGAAGGCGTTTTAGGCAAGGCAGACGAACCGCGCGTTATCGAAGTTAACCTTGTGGAAGCGGGCGACTACACACTCGCTGACGTTACCGCAACTCCCGCCAACCCACAAGTAGTAAAGGTTGAGGATATGAAGATTGTTCCCGTAGGCGTAGGTACAACAACCGTAACAGTCGCATGCGGCGAAGGCGCAGACCGCAAGGAAGTGGTTATCAACATAACGGTAGAAGTCACGCCTGTGCTTACTCTTGGCGAATTCGACGAAAACGCGGAACGTTACACGGGCGAATCCTTCGAGCTTCCCGAAATACTTGTTGCAACCGACTCGTCCGAGAATGACGTCAAGGCAAGCGTTACGGTTACTTGCGATAACGCCGAATTGAAAATAAACGCGCAGGACAAGCGCACGGCTTCGACGGAAGTAATCGGCAGATACACCGTAACCTATAAGTTTACCGACCCCAGCAAGGGCGACAAAATTGTTACGATAACCTTCGACGTAATTGACAAATTGTTCGACGAAGTTGTTACTTACAAAGCGGGCGTCCAAACTAACGGCAAATTGACTACGAAGTTAGCGGGAGACGACGATAATCTCATTCCCACAACAACGGCTAACACCAACGATTTGTTCGTAGGCTCTTTCGCGGACGTTGCTCCGTCTCAATTCTATTATGCCGAAGCCACGTTTGCAATTCCCCAAGTATCGCAAAGTAACGACGTGCGCGTTGCGCTCGGTCACTATCTTGCAGACGAAACGTACGTTCTCACGTCTACCATGATAACCTATTCGGGAGATTTCATTAACATTGACGTAGATCTTTCCAAGACGGATAATCTTACCAAGGGACAGGCGGTGTTAAACAATCAAAAATGTATGTTTGTCTACAAGGTTTTGAACTCCAAACACATTGCAAAACTTGCCGGGGACGTTACGGACGAAACGCATTCTACAAGTTTAATAAAACTGTCCGTTGCTCGCGACGGAGACTATTTCTATACGTTTATCAACGACCAATACGTGCAATGCGTAACGTTGCAGGAGCTTCGCGGCAAGGATACCGTTCCCGCATTGGTTGGTAAGTATTTTACTAACGGAAATACAAGTGTAACTGGTATTAGCTACTCCGCAGACGAAACGACGGTGCGCGAAAAGCTTTATACCGCCAACGGACTTCTCGGAGAGAATAAGGAAAAAATGTTTGTTCCGTATATTGACAGTAATGACAGCGCCACCGGTTCGCACAGCCAGTCTTACGGAGATAACGTAAGAATCGATACGTCGTTAACTTCCGAAGCAAATGGATTGGCGTTCAAGTATGAAAACGGTATCAATCCTACAATTGGCGCGTCCAATAATCAGGCAGGCGCAGCGGTAAGCCCGTATATCTATTTTGACGGTAACTTTACGTATTCATGGGAAGCAAAATTGACGGGAATTAAAGCATTGCGCACTGACCCCCAAGCAACCAATGCGGATAATTACAGATCGATATTGGAATTAAAAACCAATTCCATAGGCTATGATCTTGTTCAACTTGGCGTAGGTCCTGGCAAGAATCAAACAACGGGCGGCTCTTTCAAAATGAGCGTTAAGGGATATACGTCCGCAAGTAATACCGATGGTTGGAGAAAATACTGCGAACCCAGTACTAACGACTATGGCGCAACAGGACTGAATACTTTGACAGTCGGAGAGAGCGGTACGAAAGTAAGATTCTCGTTAACGCGCATACTTCACGACGACCATGCGGAGTACATTATGACTGCTACTGTCGTCGGGGACGAAGCAAAAACTTATACGAGAATTGTTAATATCGGCGGTAGCGAAACTTCGGTAACGTCGGGCAATTATACGACAGCTCACAGTCAATGGAAAGACCCTGTTATAGCTTACTGGCGTAATTCCGGTGTTTCAGGTGAATTTACCAATATAACTTGGAGCTTGCTTCCTAACGATGTTTCAGCAGAATTTGTAGCCGACGGAACAGATGCGCTTGCGCTTCAATCTAAGACGGAAAAACGTGCTACAAACGAGACTGGTTCGGAATTTGAAGAAGTCACTTCTGATATGTTGGTACTCGGAGATTCTATCTATAACAAAGATATTGTTATAGATTTGGGAGAGAATAGCTCTTTGGAAGCAGGCAAATATACTGTTAAATTAGTTGCTAATGGCGATAAAAAGATTGATTTTGGCACTAATAAATATAACAGATACGATATAGAATTGTCGGAAGTTTATACGGCAACGGTTACAATAACCGAAAACGGCAGATACTTGAAGCTCAGCGGTCTGACACTCGGACACGGCACGTATAACGTCTCGTTTACCAAGGTTACCGCACCCGAAACCCCTACCGAACCCGCGGCGTAATCGCGCCTACATTCAGGAGATTATAAATGAAATTTAACAAAACCCTTGCGGTAGTATTGGCAATAGCGTTAGCTGCGGCGTGTATGCTGCTGCTCGTCGCTTGCGCCAAACCGACGCCGCAGGATTCCTACACAGTAACCTACAATCTCAACGACGGCACGGGCGACAAACGTTCGCTCGTGGTCGCCACGGGATACGCCGCAACCGATTGGCAGCCCGTACGCGCAGGCTACGTGCTTGCAGGATGGTGTACCGACAAGGACTGCGCCAAACCCTACGACTTCGAAATGGGCGTGTTCGCCGATACAGAACTGTACGCCAACTGGATAGCTCAGGCGGAAGCCCGTACAATTGCTGTCGACGCCAACTACGGCGGAGCGCGTCATTACCGTTCCGTTATTGTGCGCGACGGCGATAAACTGAGTCAAGAACAAATGCCCGCTATCAATAAGATAGGAATGGTGTTAGAAGGTTGGTATACCGACGCCGCTTGTCAAACCAAGTACGACTTCAACGCTGCGGTAACCAAGGATATGACCTTGTACGCCAATTATGCTTTCAATGACAAAATAGCGCGCTACACAGCCGCCGAAGCCGCGCAAATCGACGGCGTTAAGGAAGGCGACATCAAGTTCGAAGATATTACTCTCGGAATTTACTGCAAAAAGAGCGGCGTCTACGGCTTATTCAAGGGCGTTCTTACGGAAATGGATCAAATCATTGCGGAATTCAACGCCGAGTACGGCAAGACGTATATAGGCGAAGACGGCAAGGAGCATTTCCGTATACGGATTGAAAAATCCGACACGGCAATTGCCGACAACGTACAGCAGTATATTTGGAACGCTACGATTCAGGACCAATCCAAATTCCAGCTGCGCGTTCAGCAAATACCGGAAACAAACAACAATCTCAAAAACTATCTCAACATAAACGATTTGTTGGATCTCGCCAATGCAGATACGTCCTACTACGACCGTGACAACTGGTACGCGATGAGCGATTCCTACGTCAACGGCGGCTTACTGTCTGTTCCTTTGGGGGCGAAAGTTCCGTTTATAGTATACAACAAGGCGCAAATGGACGCCGTATTGGGCGCAAACGGAACGTTGCCTACCAAGTATTCGGAATTCGTCGACGTATTCTCCAAGGCTTGGGAAACGTACGGCAGTACGGCGGGATATCGTACCTTGATACAAAACAGAGCGTGGCCCTTCCGCGAATGCGTAAGCGCCGCAGCGTTTATACAAAACGGTATACCTTATTACCGTTATAACACGGAAACGAACTATTATTATACCGATTGGGGTACGACCGACGGCTACTCTAAGGCGCTGACTGCGGCGACCAATATTAACAATCTGTTGGGCGGCGGCGGTCACGGCGCATTGGTAAATTACAACGACAACAAGGACGACTTGTCCTACGTTGTTACCCCCGTGTCGCAAGGCAAAGCGTTTGCCGGTATCGTGTCCTGGTACGACGACGTAGGCGGCGGAACGGACGTGTTGAGTTCTGTAATAGCGGGCATAAAGAACGGCACGTTGGGCGTGCTTCCGCTGTCGGGCTTGTATTCCGATAGCGACGACGAGTGGAGCGGAAAAATACCCGTCAATACGGTAGGTATTCAAGTATGTACGCTCAATTCTAACCGTCCGGACGAATACTTCGCAGCGTGCGCGTTATTGTCCGATTATATAGTAAAACGCGCCGACCGATTTGCCAAACACGGCGTTGTGCCCCTTAACAAAGAGCTTGCTAACAGCAGTATTTTCGACGTTGCGGAAGGCTCTCAAAACGACGTTATAGAATTGCTTAATGCGATAGTGGGCAACCCCGACAATTTATACACTATGGACGGTTACGTTTTGGGTAAACCCTTAGCTACCGAAATTGCGGGAACAAAGCCGCTGCTCGGTTATTTGGACTATATCATTAACGCTACGGACGCCGCGACGATAGACCGCTATGTACGCATTACGACGAACAAGTTAACTTCGACGTTTGTTAACGGGGGATTCTGATATGAAAAAAACTGTATGTAAATTATTTGCCGTAGCGCTTGCGGTGTGTATGCTGTTAACGATTGCGGCGTGTAACCCCGACGGCAACCCGATTATTCAAAAGGCGCTCGAAGCGCGCGAAACCAACTCGTGGGAAGTTTCTTCTCCCGATACGAGCATCAAGGTGTCCGTAGGAATGGACAGCGCGGGTAGCGTTTACTATTCCGTAAATAAGGACGGAGTTGCCGTTGTCGACAAATCCGCCTTGGGCTTGGACATAAGAGAAGACGACCTCAACAGTCTTGCCTTCGACAAAAAGACCGTACGTCGCATTACGGGCTCGTACAGCAATATTACGGGTAAGCACTCCGAAGTAGAGTACGACGCTATGGAACTGCAATTGACGTTTAAGAGTTGGAAGCATACTCTCGACGTATATCTCAGAGCTTACGACGACGGCTATGCGTTCCGTTACAAGTTGGATTCGGCGGGCGGCGGCAAAACGGCGAAAATAGACGAAGAAAAATCGTCCTTTACCATCCCCACGTCGTCGCTGGTGTGGCGTCAGGTCTACAAGCCTTATACCGATTTTACGGTAATCGACGCGTTAAAGAACGAGAATCTCGATACCTTCGCGTACGAACGCAGCAGCTACGACTACATTCCCGCAAGCGGAATATTGCAGAACGATCAAATAGCTTTTCCCGTTTTGTACCGTCCCGACGTTAACGAAGACGTGTATTCGCTCGTTACGGAATCGGCGGTTGTGGGCAGCGGTTTTTACGGTTCTATATTGCAGGCGGCCGCTGTGGGCGACGACGAATTGCGGCTGCAAACCGTGCCTACGCCGGCAGGCTCTATCGAAGACGACGGATACGTTAGCTTGCCCTTTACTTCTCCTTGGAGAGTAGGCATTACGGGCACGCTTCAAACGGTTGTTGAAAGCGAATTAGTAGAAAAGGTTTACGACGACGCAGAGTACTGGAAGCCGGATAACTACGACGAATTATCCGACGAAGAAAAGGAAATTTACAATTACGATTGGGTCGATCCCGATGTGTGCGCTTGGAGTTGGATAGTGTACAGAGCCGCGGATCAAAAGAATTTTGCCATTCACAAGGCGTACCTTGACAAAGCCGCCGAAATGGGTTGGAAATACCTGCTATTAGACGGCAGTTGGTCTGCGGAATACAAGATTCGCGGCGACAGCGACAAGCCGGAAGATTCCAAGAGTACGGGTAATTTCCAGGAAGACGGGATAACCAAGGAAGGCGTTCCCGAAGACTGGGATAAGTTTATAGAATACGCTAACGAAAAGGGCATCAAGATTATCGTATGGGGCGACGCGTTGCGTACGTTCGGAAACGGCGATTACAACGTGTTGTGCGACGTGCTGGATAAATGGGTAGCTATGGGCGTAGCCGGCGTTAAGCTGGACTTCTGGGACGGCGAGCGTCAATTACGTGACGGACATCAGATTCCTACTCATCGCTGCGAAGACAGCGCAAATATGGAATGGTACGAAACCGTTTACCAAGAATGCGCCAAGCGCAAGTTGCTTGTAAACTGCCACGGCTGCAACAAGCCTACCGGCGAACGCAGGGTTTATCCCAACGTTATCAACCGTGAGGGTATATACGGCGCGGAGATGAACCGTAATACCGCAACCGGCACAATTAATCAATTGTTCACGCGCGCAGTAATAGGGCCGTCAGATTTTACGCCGCTTGTCAAACCCAAGGGACATCAATTTACCACGGGGTTTATGATTAGCTTGCCTATTTTGTTCGAAGGTATGACGACGGTTGGCGATACGATAGTCAATCTCAACTATGCGCCGATACAAGACCTTTACAAGGCTTTGCCTACCGCTCGCGACGACACAAGATTTTTGTGCGGCGAGCCTGACGAATACTTCTGCGCGGCTGTACGCGCAGGCGACGAGTGGTTTATCGCCTGCGTCAACGGACCGGTAGATATCGGCTCGAAAACGCGTAAAGTAACAGTCGATTTAAGCTTCTTGGGCGAAGGAACGTTCGACGGGTATTTGTACGAAGACGGACCGTTAGGAACGGACAAGAGAACGACGATAATCAAGACCGCGGCTTCGCATACGAGCGCGGACAAGTTGGAAATAGAAGTCGGCGAATCGGGCGGATTTGTTATCCATCTTAAAAAGAAAGTATAACTGTTAAATATAGGAGATATAAATGAAAAAAATCAAATGGATTGCCTTGCTGTGCGTAACGATTCTGTGTCTGACATTCGTTTTTGCGGGTTGTATCGACCCTAATGCAGGCAACGACGACGATGACGACAAGGTGATTACGGAAAAATGGTGGGAAGACACCGGCGAGCTGTCCTTTAACAGCGAAGGAAAGGTAAAATATTCCAACATTACGATAAAGCTTGCAACTGTTGTAAGCGGTGAAGACAAGGATACGTTCAAGTCGATAATAGACGATTTCAACCGCGAATACAAGGGCAGGATAGCAATCGACTCGGAAGACATAGGACAGGCGAACTTCGAAAGCACGGTCGCGCAGCGTATATCTACCAAGAACAAAGCGCCCGATCTTATAATGTCTCACCAAAAAGGACATAAATATTTTGTAGAAAACAAGATTATTCAGCCCTTTAGCAAGGACTTGATGGAACAGTCCAAAATATCTATCGATATGAACGACTATTCCGCAGGCTTGTCGCGTTATTCGTCGCTCGGGTACAAGGACGAACTGTTCTCCATTCCGTGCGACGCGCAAAGCATGGTTGTGTTTTACAATAAGACGCTGCTCGAAGAAATCGGCAAAGAACTTCCCACGAACCACCAAGAGCTGTTGGACGTATGTCAAGCGTTTGTTGAGCGTAAAGGAACAAGCCCCATAGCTTGGCCTGCTGCCAATCAAAACAATCACTGGTATAACTACGTGTTTACTACCGCCATAATGCAAAACGGCGGCAAGCTGTACGACGAAAGCACCAAGAAAGCCGACTGGACGAGCGAACCCAACAAGACGGCTATGACCAAGGCTATTCAGTCGATACGCGATCTTGTCGCCTCCGAGGGCGTTGTAAAATACGCTCCGTTCAACGACAAAACGTCCGACGATTCGTCCCAATTGGAATTTGTTGACAACAAGGCGTTGTTTTACGTGTATTTCCCGTGGCGTATCGAGTCGTTGGAATCTTTATACAAGACACGTAACAACGTTCAAGACGTTACCGATATAATAGGCACAACATCCGTTGCAAATTGGTTCGCTATGGATAGCTCGAGCGCAGACGCAGGCAAAATTTTCGTTGACTCGCACTTCTTCGCTATGAGCAAGCTGGTTACCGACGTTTCCAAAAAAGCCGCTATAATGGAATTTATCAAGTGGTTTACTCAAAGAACGGACGTTTGTAAGAAATGGGCGAGCACGGGACATATTACCGCGTGTAAGCTTGTAGGCGACACCGACGAATACAAGAACGACGCGTATTGTCAGCGTTATCTCAACAATTTTTATCCCGATATCGATAATTTAGTCAGTATGGGACTTACCAGTCACTACAATACGGTGCTCTCTCACATCAAGACGTTGGGGTACGAAACGCTGTCCAATACTGCCGCGGACATCGAATCTAAGCTTGCGAGCATACAGAAGTCGTTTAACGACGAAATAGCAATGAACAAATAAGTCAATCCGATACAAAAAACTATTACTGTAATTACGGTTAGCTCCGTAATTACAGTAGTGTTTTTTAAGTGTGCAAATAACTGTTATTATTATGAATAATTTAGAATTGATGCAAAGAGAAATGCGTAAAAGCAAACGGCGCAAAAACGCCGTAGGTTACGCCTTGCTTGCGCCGTATGTGTTAATATTTTTATTTTTCAGCGTTATTCCGTGCTTGATGGGTTTCGTGTTTTCTTTTATGCAGTACAACCCTATCGATTCTTCCAAGAATATGTTCGTAGGCTTTTATAACTACGCTCATCTATTCGACTTCACCAATTCGGTGAGTTTGAAGTTTTGGAAGTCTTTCGCCACTATGTTTCTTTTCGACATAGTAATGGTTCCGACGTTGATAATAATTCCGTTAACGCTTGCGTATCTTATCAATCTGCATCCCCCGGGATACAAGTTTTATCGAGCGGTTATATATCTGCCCAGCGTAATATCCGTTTCCGTTATGGGTATTGTTTTCAGCAAGCTGTTTGCGGGCGACGAATTGGGCTTTTTTAACGCGCTGTTCGGCACAAATATCAAGTGGCTGTCCGGTAAACCGTTCGAAAACGATATTTTACGGTGGGTGGTAATATTTATAGCGAGCGTTTGGTGGCAGACGGGTACCAACTTCGTAATTCTGTCGGGGGCTTTGCGCAACGTTCCCAAGTCGTTATACGAAGCCTGCGAAATGGACGGCGGCAGCCGACTTCAAGGCATATTGCATGTAACGCTGCCCAATATCAAGTCGTCGGTAGGCATTTGTCTGTTTAACACGCTTATAGGTTATTTGGGCTTGTACGGTCAGCCTTACGTGCTGCACGCAGTGGAAAATTCCATAGATCAAGAAATAGTTTCTCCGATGATGTTTATACAGTATTATCTTAAAAACGCGTCGTTCGTCAACATGACCGGATATATATGCGCGGCGGCGATAGTATTCGGGCTGATAGTTATGGTGTTCGGCACTATCGAGCGTAAAGTAATGGGAGAAAGGAAGCGCACGGACAAATATTCCGCAGCGTATAAGCAATCTAAACAAGACGTTGAATGGGGATTGTCCTTAAAGGGGCCTGCCCAAGACATACAAAGCGTAGGAGGCGCCAACAATGTTAACTCGATTAACTGATAAACCCAAAAAGACGCTTTCCAAGTCGGAGCGTACTATACGTAAGGAAAAGACGGTGTCTTTCGTTGTATTGTTTATAGTTACGATTTTGTGGATGCTGCCGTTGATTTATATGGTTGGCACAAGCTTCAAGTCGGATTACGACTTGCAAACCAATCCGAGCGGGTTGTTTCCTTCCGCAGGGCAATGGACGCTTGCGCATTACAAGTCGTTCTTGTCCGCCGATTCGGACGCGAAGATTTTTTACTGGCTGGGCAACTCTTTGTGGTCCACGCTTCTTCACGTCGGACTTACCGTATTGTTGGATTTACTTACCGCGTACGTTTTGGTATTTTTGAATTTTAAGGGCAAGGAGAAGTTTGTCAAGCTGCTTTACTTGTGGATGGCTGTTCCGGGAGTAATAGGCACGGCGCCTATGTTTGCTATTTTTGCAGCTATTCGCAACGGCTTGGAAATCAGCAGCGATGCAGGTTCGTACGCGTATATCTTCTTTTGGATAGTAATGCCGGGCGTATCGGGTATATTCAATATGCTGCTTATGCGCAACTTTTTCCTGTCTATTCCGCGCGATATAGTGGACAGCGCGCGAAGCGACGGCGCGAGCAATTTCAAGATATTTACCAAGATTATCGTTCCGCTTGCAAGGTCTACCATAATGCTAATAGTTCTGTTTACTTTTACCGGTTCGTGGAACTCGCTTAACTGGCCGCAGCTTATTTTCTCCGGCGAAGCGCAAAAGTGGTGGACGGTAACTATCGGACTTACCAAGTTTACCGATTCGCAAGCGGCGGCGGCAGCTACGGGCGTGGCAATGGCGACGAGCGTTTTCGCTATGTTGCCGATAATCATAGTTTTCCTGTTTACGCAAAGTAAAATGATTGACGGACTTGCTTCCACGGGCATCAAGGCGTAACGGGCGCGACTATAATCGAATAAAGATAAAAGGTGACATACATGAGCGCAAACAGTGCATTTATAACGTTAAAAAACGTAGAGAAAATATATCCCAACGGAGAAAAAGCCGTATACAATTTTAATCTCGATATAGAGCGTAACGAGTTTATCGTAATTGTCGGACCTTCCGGCTGCGGCAAATCCACTACGCTTAGAATGATAGCGGGCTTGGAAGATATTTCCGCCGGCGAAATTTATATGGAAGACGAGCTTTTGAATTTTAAGCCGTGTAAGGACAGAAAGATGGCGATAGTTTTTCAAAGCTACGCCTTGTACCCGCAGATGAACGTATTTAACAATATTGCGTTTCCGTTAACAATCAATAAATATCCCGCGCCTATTGTAAACTCGCTTTTGTCTGCATGCGACGAAGTAAAAAAACTTCTTGGCGAAACGGATTGGCATACGCTGACGGCGGCGCTTGCAAACGTTATGCGTAACAAGGGCTCCAAGGACGATAAGGAAGAACGCATAGCCACTATTTTCGAATTGTCGATTGACGGCGCAAAGCTTTTGTACGATTTTTGCGCTAAGTCCGCGTCTGACGATCAGCCGTCGGAGGATGTTAAAGGCGTGTGGCTGGAAAGAATACGCATAAATGAGACTGCCGAGCTGGAAAAGGTTGCTCAAAGCGGCATTAAACTTAACGAGCGTTTTTGCGAAGTGGACGACGACGGCTACGAAAAAACGCAGGTTCGTAAGCTTACAAACTACGAGATAAAGAAGAAGGTTTACGAAACGGCGGAAAAGCTTGATTTAACTGCGTATTTAGACAAGCTTCCCAAGGAGCTTTCCGGAGGACAAATGCAGCGCGTGGCGTTGGGTCGAGCTATTATCAAGAATGTCCCCGTATTTTTAATGGACGAGCCGCTATCTAACCTTGACGCAAAGCTTCGTCTTACAATGCGCAGCGAAATAGTCAAGCTGCACAACAAGATAAACGCAACTACGATATACGTTACGCACGACCAGACGGAGGCTATGACCATGGCAAGCCGAATCGTAGTAATGTCGCGCGGATTTATCCAGCAGATAGGCACGCCCGAAGAAGTTTACAACAGTCCATCCAACCTGTTTGTGGCGCGATTTATAGGCTCTCCCTCTATGAACTTATTCGATATGAAGTTCGATCGCAAGGGCATGCGCTTGAAACACGGCGACGTAAGCATTCCTATGGACAAGAAGTTTGTCGCGCGTTACGACGAATTTTATAAGGGAAAAATCGCCGACTTCCAAGGAATTTTGGAAAACTTCGACGCGCAAGCCCGCGAAAAAGTTTTGAAGATTATGTCCGCCACAGGAGAAAGCCTTTCGGATAAAAAAGTTAAAAAGAAGGAAAATATTTTTGTAAAAATAAAAGAAAAATTGGATAAAAAGAAGAACGGCGCGGACGAGGTTCCTAAGGAAAAGTTGATTAGCGAAAGCAAATTGGAAGAATTGAAGAACCGTTTGCATACGGACGGCGCATTGACGGTGGGCATACGTCCGGAGCGTATACGTATAGAAAAGGTTCAAGCCGGTAAAAAATACAACGGTTGCTTTATAACAAAGCCTACTATTTGCGAACTGTTAGGAGGCGAGTATAGCGTACACTTCGATTTTTGCGATAAGGACGTTGTGGCGCGCTTTGACGCTAAAAGCTTGATTACAACCAATGACGACATAGCCGTGAGCTTTTCGTTGGAAGACACTTATGTTTTCGATCCTATAACCTGCGATGTAATAAAAGAATTGGGTTAAGCTGCTGCCGCTTGTTTTCAATTCGGTTAGGCGCGGTTTTGCAACTTTAATCATTGCAAAAGGCGGAATTAAAGGCGACATTTAACTGTACGTTACCGGAACGCCGTTTTTAAGAGTTGTGTTAAATTTTTCAATAACACAAGCATAGAACGTCTAAACTTTTACGACGGTATGCAGAATAGTTTATTCAAATAACAATCCGCTTGAAAATAATTATCAAGCGGATTTTATATTTACAACATCGAGATTTTACGGAAGAATGGATTAACGTGGAATATTTATAATAAAAAAGTGCATTGTTAAAATACAAATGCACTCAAAATGGATAGGGTAGCAGAATTTGAACCTGCGAATGACGGATCAGAAGTTCTCTTAAAGTGGGTAGTCTAACCATTTTGTAACCATATTAACCCCAAACAGCCAATAATTACCGCCTTTTATAGTATTTTTTAACCATTTCGGCATCTTCGCCAACGATTTTCAACAAAAACGATGCGTAGCTAAAAACTAACATATTTACAACACAATTTTACTCCGTCGCGTTGAGATCGAAATACACTGATTTTCACTTTAAAGGCATATAAAAACACCCTTTTAAAGGGTGTTTTTATATGGTAAATTTGTTACTTTTTTAATAAATCTGGTGTGATATCCGATTTTAATCCTGCAACACCTTCGCGACTACGATAATATTCATCATTATTAGGATTGCATTGATTTGAATGATTTTCCAAGTTTGCGTGATAAGCAGGAAGTTTTGCAGATAGAATGAAACCCATTATCCCGTATTTTTCAGACAAATTAGTAAATCCGGAGTTTCGAGAGTTTTTGGTGGCATGTGATAAGGAAACGGAAATAAATTCGCTTTTGAGTAGTGATAGTGTTTTAGTCAACAAAGCGATAAAACATTATGAGCAGACTAATGAGTTGTTCAATAATATAATGGCGAATTGGTCAATTAATAATATTGAATATTGGGAGAATATTCGAGAGGAAGTATTAAAACATCCTACTATTGAAGATTTAAGCGAAACTGCTTTTCCGGAATTGTACATTGAATTGCCGCATAAATCAAATTATTATTATCATCGGAGTTATAATCATGCCCATGAGTTTTCGTTTGAAGCACCTAAGGGTGATAACTGGCAATGTTTAGATGAACATTCGGTAATGCTCGACCGTGTATTGAAAATTCCCAATGTAAAAGACTATTTTATTAAATCGGGATATGCAGTGGAGTTTAAGCCGAAAAAATACATGCTGGGTTGCAGTGTGCTTAATAGAATATATCGCGGGGCTCTTGGGGAAGTTGTCGGACGATTTTTGCTGACAAATAATTTGTTCAAATTTTTAGACATAAAATTTGAAACATTGCCAACAAATATTTATGAAAAATTTGATAATAAATACGGCGACATTTTCTTTGATTTCAAACTTTGGTCGGGTGATCGTAATCCTTCGCATGAGAAAGAAATAGGAAGAATTCGTAAAAAAATGTATGAATGCAGGGCACGCAAGGTAATTTTTATAAATATATTAAAACCGCAGAAAATTAAAACAAAATCATATTTGGATGAATTAAGCGATCCCATACTAGTAATTCCATATCTATATGACGACGAAAAAAACGAATGGAATAAAGAGGGTGTACAAAAATTATTTGAAGAGTTATTAAAGCTCTAATTAATAATAGGAGAAGTTATTGCATGTTTATTTGATAATTATTATAATGAAATTTTTCGCATATTTTATGTCATATTAAGATAAAAAATATCGAATAAAAACTGATATAGGCGATAAATGTGTATGTTAGATATTGTTCGAGTCTGTTTTTGTGTACGGCACGTTATGAAACAATATTTCAAACTGTCCGTACTACTCGAAAAACGAGCGAACAAGCAAAACGGAAGCAAAGAAAAAAAGGAATTGCGTATTTGCAATTCCGTTTCTTTGCGACTTACGGCGAAGTTCGCGTTTGGCTAGGGTAGCAGGATTTGAACCTGCGAATGACGGAGTCAGAATCCGTTGCCTTACCGCTTGGCTATACCCCAATGTAACTAACAGTATAAAGCTTTTTGCTTTATTTGTCAATTACTCCCGATAAATAATTTCAAAAAGTATATATACGCCGGTTTTGTGTCAACAGTTTGTTGTAAAAAAAAAGAAAAACGCGGAGTATACCGCGTTTGGCGTTTACAATCGTTTTGTGCTGAATATTGATTTCTCGATAGCGCATTGTAAAAGACAGCGGCTAATTGTCTACTTCAATCGCGTTAGTAGGGCATACTTCCGCCGACTCCGCAACCTTTTGCGGGTATGCGTCGGCATCGCCTATCACGGTTGACAGTCCGTCCTTGTTATAATCAAACACTTCGGGGCATAAATTGATGCACATTCCGCAGCCTATGCAGTCTTCGTTTACTCTTACTTGCATTTCGCTCTCCTTGTAGTTTTTATCAGTTGGTAATATTATTGCCCAGTCGGCGCGTTTATAAACATTGTTTTGTAGTCTGCGCGCAATACGGCAATTTAATATGAGTAATACAACTATTTTGCGCTAATAGCAGTCGCATTGCAAGCAGAACAATGTTGCTTGCTTAAGTCTAAATAAATGCGGGAAATCTCGATTAAATATGATAACGATAAAATAACTTGTTGATATTGAAAACGGCAAGATGAATTGCAAAAAAGTTGAAAAATATTTTGAGTGAGTTAGAATTATGGAAAACAGTATAGCCCCGCCGTGCGACAGGGCTAAAACTTATGTTGATATCAATAAAAATTGAAAATACAATTGACTATTCGCCGATATTTTGTTAAAATAGAACAGCAAACCGATATGGAGAGATGGTCGAGCGGTTTAAGGCACACGCTTGGAAAGCGTGCGAGGTTAACAGCCTCCGCAGGTTCAAATCCTGTTCTCTCCGCCAGAAGTGAATAATACGAACCCACGGACAAGTGAGTTCGTATTATCATT
>CANOTO010000005.1 GCA_947570215.1 uncultured Clostridia bacterium | reverse complement strand
GAACTCATTCACATCAAATCTAACTATATTATTTATCCAACTTTTGGGGTTCACATCAAATAAATCGGTCTGATACACTGCTTCAATATTATTACTCTGCCGCAACCTGATGCGCGCTTAATACTTTATCCAAGCGTTCCGAAATTGCTTCTTTGCCGGTCTTAGCTACGGACGAAATAGCGATAATATTGCTTTCGCCTACTTTGAAAAAGTTAGCAATGCAACGAAGACGGTTTTTTACTTGGCTTTTGGATATTTTATCCGCCTTGGTGGCGACTATCGTAAACGGAAGATTGTTTTTGAACAGATAATTGTACATTGTTACGTCGTCACGCGTGGGGTCGTGACGTATATCCACCAAAAAGAAAACGTGTTTAAGCATTTTTTCCTTAGCGAGATATTTTTCCAGCAATTCCGCCCATTTGAGCTTTTCTGCGTCGGAAACCTTGGCAAAACCGTATCCCGGCAAATCCGCCAATATAAACTCGTCGTTAGCGCCGTCGTTAATCAAAAAATAATTGATAAGACGCGTGCGCCCCGGCAACTTGGATGTGCGCGCCAACTTGCCGTCGTTTACGAGATAATTGATAAAGCTGCTTTTGCCCACATTAGACTTGCCCGCCACCGCTACTTGAACAAGATCGGATACAATACATTGTTCATACTTGGACGCGCCCTTGATATAGCTTGCATTCTTGATAATCATAATACTAATTGAGCATATCCTTTACTTTCATCAGACGAACGGTAGCCGAACGCTCGCTTTCGTCCAACTTCATTTTGATATACTTGATTGTTTCGGTAAGCTGCGGAATCATAATATTTTCCAGTGCGTTGACGCGGCGTTTGTTCTTCTCTATTTCTTCCGCCAACATATTGCAAGCCTTTTCCGTTTCGGCAAGCTTGATAAGCTTGATAACAACGGCGTTAAGTCCGCGCACAGCGTTATCCAACTGCTCGGTAACGGTAAGAAAGCTGTACGGATACAATTCGCCCCCGTTATCTTCGACTTCGATACTCGGAACGTTAATCCCCATAATCTTACGCGACGACGTAGTTATCTTCAACGCTCTCGACGGCATAAGAATAGCTTCTTCCACCACACGCGAATCGGTATTGGCGCGCGCCTGAGCGAAGCTGACGAGAGCGGACGCAAGTTCTTTTTCCGTTTCCTCGCGCAAGCGTTTGTTTTCTTCCGCCACTGCGATAAAACGGCGTATCATTTCGTCCGTCTTGTCTTTTAATAATTTGTGTCCGCGCGAAGCGGTTTTGAGACGCTGCTGTAAGCGCTTCATCTCCATTCGCGTGGGATTGACGTTCATTATAGCCAAAATATCAGTCTCCGTTGATTAGTTATATTTACTTTAATTAGGCAATCTCGGGCATACGGTTGTCGCGTTATGCGATATCAGTCCTGCCAAGGACGATAGTATTTGTCCAACAGTTCTTCGCTGATACGTTTGAGCTCGCTGCGCGGAAGAATTCCCAACAGCTCCCAACCGAGATCGAGCGTTTGCTCTATGGTACGGTTTTCGTTGAAGCCCTGCGCTATATAACGCTTTTCGAACTCTACCGCGAACTTTGCGTACAGCTTGTCGATGTCGGACAACGCAGCTTCGCCTAAAATTGCCGAAAGCTCCTTGGCTTCCTTGCCCTGCGCGTATGCCGAGAACAACTGGTTCATAGTACTTGCGTGGTCTTCGCGCGTTTTGCCCTTACCTATACCCTTGTCCTTCAAACGGGAAAGACTGGGCAAAACGTCGATTGGCGGGTTGTAGCCGCGCTTGTAAAGGTCGCGGGATAGAATAATTTGCCCTTCGGTAATGTAGCCAGTAAGATCGGGAATAGGGTGCGTCTTGTCGTCTTCCGGCATAGACAGAATAGGAATTTGCGTTATGCTCCCCTTGGATCCGTGAATACGTCCCGCGCGCTCGTAAATCTGAGCAAGGTCGGTATACATATATCCCGGATAACCGCGACGACCCGGAACTTCCTTGCGGGCGGCAGACGTTTCGCGCAGCGCTTCCGCATAGTTAGTTATGTCGGTCAAAATTACCAATACCTGCATACCCTTTTCAAACGCCAAATATTCTGCGCACGTCAAAGCCATACGAGGAGTGGAAATACGCTCGATTGCGGGGTCGTTGGCAAGATTCATAAACATTACGGTACGATCTATCGCGCCCGTTTTGTTAAAGTCCTTAATAAAGTAGTCCGCTTCTTCGTAGGTAATACCCATTGCGCCGAAAACAACGGCAAACTTTTCGTCATTACCCAATACCCTTGCCTGACGGGCAATCTGTGCGGCAAGCTGAGCGTGCGGCAATCCGCTTGCGGAAAACACGGGCAGCTTCTGTCCGCGTACAAGAGTGTTAAGTCCGTCGATGGCGGATATACCGGTTTGAATAAATTCGTTAGGGTAATCGCGCGCGTAGGGGTTTATGGGCTGTCCGTTGATATCCAAACGCATATCGGCAATAATCGGCGCGCCGCCGTCGATGGGGTCGCCCATTCCGTTGAATACGCGTCCGAGCATATCTTCCGAAACGGCAAGTTCCAAGCTTCTGCCCAAAAATCTTGCTTTGGATGTGGAAATTTTTAAGCCTTGCGAGCCTTCGAATAGCTGTACCAACGCTTTGTCGCCGTTGATTTCCAGCACCTTACCCTTACGGATTTCGCCGTTTTCTTGGCGAATTTCCACAAGCTCGTTGTAGCTTACGCCTTGCACTTGATCTACAAGCATAAGCGGTCCTACTACTTCGCGAATTGTCTTGTATTCCTTAAACATTGGTTTCTCCTGTGCTAACGAGAGCGTTAATTTCCTTTTTTATATTACGTTGAATTTCTTCGAAACGGTCGATATGCTGTTCTTCGATATACTTGGAACGTCCTATTTGCTCGCGCACGGGTAAATCGAGCAATGCTGAAAGCTCGACGCCTGCGTCCAAAGCTTCCGTTCCGGCGTGATAAAAGCCCAATATCAGCTTCATCATACGATACTGCTTGTCCAAAGACGTGTAAGTATCCACTTCGTGAAAAGCGTTTTGGTGAAGATAATCTTCGCGAATAGACTTGGCTGTTTCCATCGTCAGTCTGTCGCGCGCGCCCAATGCGTCCATTCCTACAAGACGGACTATTTCGTTGAGTTGGCTTTCTTCTTGCAGGACGAAGCGAATTTCTTGCTTCAAAGCGTTGAAATCTTCCGCGACATTGTCGGCGTACCAATCTTCAAGTTTATCGTCGTACAAAGAGTAGCTTGTAATCCAGTCGATAGCAGGGAAATGACGCTTGTATGCAAGACTTGCAGACAAGCCCCAGAATACCTTGACAATACGCAAAGTAGCCTGAGAAACGGGCTCGGACAAGTCGCCGCCCGGGGGAGATACCGCGCCGATTGCCGATACTGCGCCCACTGTGTCGCCGCTTCCCAAAACGCGCACAATTCCCGCTCGTTCGTAAAACTCTGCAAGACGACTGGACAGATACGCGGGATAACCTTCTTCGCCAGGCATTTCTTCGAGCCGTCCGCTCATTTCGCGCAACGCTTCCGCCCAACGAGACGTGCTGTCCGCCATTATCGCAACGGTATAACCCATATCGCGGAAGTATTCCGCAATGGTAATACCCGTATAAATACTCGCTTCACGCGCGGCAACGGGCATATCGCTGGTGTTGGCAATAAGCACCGTACGCTTCATAAGCGGCTCGTTGGTACGCGGGTCCTTCAATTCCGGAAATTCGTGCAGAACGTCCGTCATCTCGTTACCGCGTTCGCCGCAGCCTATGTAGACGATGATATCAGCGTCCGCCCATTTGGCAAGCTGATGCTGAACTATGGTTTTGCCGCTGCCGAACGGTCCCGGAACGGCTGCTACGCCGCCCTTGGCAATCGGAAACAACGTGTCTATTACGCGTTGTCCTGTAACCATAGGATAATCGGGAGACATCTTGGACTTATACGGACGTCCTTTACGGACGGGCCACTTCTGCAGCATGGTAAGCTCTCTATCGCCGACCTTGCATATCACGTCCATAATAGTATAGTCGCCTTCGGGAGCAACGGACTTTACTTCGCCTTCAACACCGTAGGGAACCATTATCTTGTGCAGGACTACCTTCGTTTCCTGTACCGTTCCCAAAACGTCGCCGGAGACTACCCTGTCGCCCACCTTTGCAACTGGTACGAAGTGCCATTTTTTGCTGCGATCAAGCGAATTGACTTCGATACCGCGACCGATACGGCTGCCGGACTTATCCATAAGTACGTCAAGCGGACGCTGAATGCCGTCGAATATGCTTTCGATAAGACCCGGCGCAAGCTCGACGGACAAGGGCGCGCCTGTAGATACAACTTCGTCGCCGATGGTTAAGCCGCTTGTTTCTTCGTAAACCTGTATACTGGCGCGGTCGTTTCTCAGTTCGATGACTTCGCCTATTAACTTTTTGTCCGAAACCTTTACGACGTCGAACATTTCAACGTCCGCAAGATTTTCCGCAACTATCAGCGGTCCGCTGACTTTAATTATCTTTCCGTTCATTACATTTACTCCTAAACGAATGATTTATTTCTTAATATAACCTACAAAAGAACACATATTGCCAAATTCAGACGCCGTCCCGCGAAGTGCGGGCGTGTATCGAACTTCCGCGCCTTTGCAGAGCGTGAATATTGACTTTATCACAAACTGAAAGGCGAATTGAAGTCGAAAAGGTATATACAAGCTACCTGCGCGTGCAGTCGCGGCTATTTATTAAAAATAATATCCACTCCGATAGCCTTTTCTACGTCGTTTTTTATCCCTTGCATACCCAATCCGCTCGACTTCTCCGTCGTAGGAATAGGCACTACCGCTGGGAACGTGACGGTTTTGCACTTCGCAAGCGTATCGGGAATCTGCTCCGCAAGATTTTCCGCAACAAAAATCACGGCGTAACCGCCTTGCGAAAGCTTTTTAATTAAAGCGCGCGTTTCATCCGCCGTAGATGAGTCGAATACTTCCGCCCCCACAGACTTAAACGCAAGCACGCTGTCTTTGTCTCCGATAACCGCAATCTTGTTATACATTACTTATTACCTTGGTTTTCTTTGTTTTGCCGACTTTTTATTTCGACAAAAATACGCCTTATTTCGTCTATTTCGTTTACCTTACGGTAAAAATAATCTAAGACCGGCTGTACGCTCAAAAAGTCCGCTTCGTCGGAAATAATAGCGAAAATCATTTCATCACGTGCGCGTTCGGCAGCCGACAGGTCGGTTTTATCCGAAGTACACAATGCGTAGAACGACCTATACTCGTATGGCAAGTCGCTTACCGACTGTTCGTTATCCCACAGCTTCAGCAGCATTTCGCGGCATACCGAGCCGCCGTCTACAATCAGGTCGGCATAGTATTCCTTGGCTGCAGAAGCGCGTTTTAAGCGATACGCAGTCATAATATTGACCGTATTAACTTCGTAATCGAACAGCCTTTTGACAATCTTGACGCGGCATCTTTTAGCGCACGCGCGCATTTCCGCAAACATAGCCTTGTCTAACGTTTTGTCTATTATGCGCGGACTTTTTTTGCCTTCGGCGAACAGAGTATCTATCTCGTCGCACGCTTCCGCCATATATTTCGATACGACAGAGTAGTCGTCCTTTACGAAAGCGTCCTGCATAACGCGAGCGGAAACGGAGCCTTCCTGATAACAATAAGGAATTCCGTCCACGCGCATATATTTACTTTTCATCAGCGCCTTAGCGTTGAGATAGTCGTACCGAGCGACTACGTAGCTTTCCACGCGTTTGTCATAACACAGTTCCTTGAACAGTTTTAACGCGCCGTCCAGTTCGCTACGCAGTATAACTTCGTAATCGTTTGCCGAATCCACGCTCGCCCCGTTGCCGTAACCGCTTTCGTACAGTATTTTCAACGCTTCGGCTACGGTGTTGCATTCCTTCAAACGCGCGAACTTGTCCGCGCCGAAAAGCTTAGTGGACAACACCGCCGCCCGTCCGTTAGCGTACAGTTGAATTTCGCTCATTTTAATCTCCGAATAATGCCGCTGCTACTTGACTTTCCGTTTGTTCACGCAGATATCCCGTAACCGTTTCGAGAGTTAAATTCTTTTCGTAGCCTTTACCTATAAGAATAATTCCGCCGCGCCCGTCGTGACGTTTTTTGTCCAACGTCAGCCCCATATTAAAGCCTTCGAGAAACTTGTCCGTTACGATTTTGTCCGAAACGGAAACGCGCACCGCTTCGCCCTTTTCGGCAAAACGCTTGATAAGCGACGTTAAAAACGCCGCCTTGTCCTTATCCAAAGCGTTTGCAAGCTTGTCCTGCGCTTTATTGTAGCATTCCGCAATAAGCCGTTGTTTGGCCGCTAACTTGTACTTGCGCGCTTCCAGCTCGGCAGAAGAAAGACGGTTTTTAAGCCGTTCTTTGCTTTGCTCGTCTATGTGGGCGGAAAGCGCTTCTTTTTCCTGCGCGATTTGAGCGTCGCATTTGTCCAGAGTAGCGCGAAGACTTGCGTTAGCCTGCGACAAAATTTCCTGACAGCGCGCGTCCGCGTCGGCAAGAATCTTGTTGATGATATTCTCTTTACCGTTCATTGAAATCTCCGATAATTCTTATCCTACAAGCAACGAAGCAACAGCCAAAGCCGCTTCTTTAACGGGTTCGTCTATTCTGATATTGGGAATACTTGATACAGGGAAATGGTTGAACAAAATTATTGATACTACAAGTCCCAGCAACGCGTAGAATTCGATCATTGCGGGGAACAGGAATGCCTTGGAAGTTTCGCTGTTTTTGCCCACTGCAATAATAGTAGCCGCAGAAGCTTTACCTTGCAAAATTGCCGATACCATACCGCCTATCATCATAGGCAAGCAAGCCATAAGCACGTTCCAGCCCTGCGCCATAATCTGCGCTTGAGAAGCGCTGTCCAAAACGCCTGCCGACGTCAAATTGGCAATTGTGGGAAGGGCGGACGCTCCGATAAAAGCTATTGCAAAGCCGTACAACCCCTGCGTTGCGGGTAACAACGTAAGAATAATAACCTTGCCGAACTTTTTGGGATCTTCCGCCAACACGCCTGCGGAAGCCGTTGCCGTGGCTTTAAGCCCCAAGCCGGAGCCGATACCGCACAAAAGCGCAGTTAATGCCAATCCGATAATACCTAACGTTAAACCTGTCATCGTTATTTTCTCCTTTTAACTGAAAAGTTTGAAATTTTTTTATATATTTTTGCAACGGCGTTGCCCGTTGTTTTTGCCTTAGTTATTTATCTTTAACTATAACGTACTTAGTGTCGCTGCAGAAGGGTATGAACAACTGACCTTCGCCCGTATAGAACTTACCGAAAAATTCGACGTATTGAAGCCGTCCGTTATGTATATACACGCTTAGCACCCCCATTGCAAGATTGAACAAATGTGCAATAATAAGCACTATTCCCGCAAATATATATCCGGTAGGCATGGAACCGTCGCCGATAAGCATCTTGCTTATATCGTTAATAACGCTTCCCACAAGCGCACTGCTAAGCATAAGCCCGAATACGCGAATATAACTCATAACGTCCGAAAAATAATTGATTATTCCGTAGACCGAACCGAAACTGCTCTTGACCTTGCCCAAGAAGCCTTTGCTTCCCAGCCCTGCGAATATTACTCCTACCGCAAGAGAAGCCAAACATACGTATAACGCAACCCGACCGACAATATCGGGAAGTCTTACGCCTGCCCAAGGCTCGTAAGCCGCCATATCCAACGCAGTGTTAAAAATAGCGACTATCAGGCTGATAAACATTATTATCCAAGGAAAATCCGCAAGCCAAGCTGCCAAATACTGTTTACTCTTGATTTTTACAGCCATCTTGCAGCCTATGCCCGCGCAAATATGCACAATACCCAATATAAGGCTTAGAATCATCATTACCATAGGATATTTGTCCGGGGCGGGTATGGGCGGCTGTATGCCGAGATTGTCGTAAATCGGGAAGCAAAATACGCTGCCGAACAGAGCGCCCACCACGATTGCCGACAAACCGCAAATGCCGAACAGCTGCAACATCGTTTTGACACCCGTACGCTGCTTTATTGCAAACGTTGCGAATAAACCGGCAGCAAGCAACAACGCTCCGTAGCCTATATCCGCCACCATAAAACCGAAAATTAGAAAATAGAATACCGACATAACGGGGTTGGGGTCTATTTCGTGGTAGGCGGGCGGGGAATACATATTGGTTATCGATTCGAAAGGACGGACAACCTTGTTGTTTTTGACAAGCGTGGGAGCAAATTCGTCTTCGCCGATATCGTTATAAGCCGTAACGGCGTAGTTGGTAGCGTTTTCTATCGCCTTGATTACCTTATTTTCGTCTTCGGCGGGGTAGTACGCTTCCAAAACGAAGGTTTTGTCAGTTATTTGCAGGTCGCCTTCGGCAGACAGCTTTTTGTCGCGCAATGCAAGGTAATCTACGTATATTTTCCATTCGGAAAGGTTATCCGCATAGGAAACAACGCGAGCTTCGGTAACGCCGAGTTGCTCGTTAAGACCTGCGATTTGCCTGCTCAAATCCTCCAAGGCAACCTTGGGCAAAACATCGCACGCAACGGGACACTTGACCACCCCGAAAGTAAGCGCGCGTTCGAAAAATTCCGCTTGACTTTTGTGAACTACGGCGACCGCCACGGTTTTGGATTGAACCGTGTCGATAATTTCCAGCTCCGCCATATCGTATTCCGCCGTTAGCTTAATAACACTCTCGCGTTCGCTGTCGTTGAACTGCACCAGTTGAACGAAAGAGCTTTCCGTATCCGCATACCAAGACGTAGGGTGCGGTAGATTGACTATTAACGAAAGGCGTTTGAGCTCCGATTCCTTTTGCGTTTTTTGCGCGGTTATTTCGGCTATTTGCTGTTTCAACGAAGTCAAAGCGTCCATATCCGAATCGATACGCGCCGAGTTGCTGCCGAAATGCAAAAAGTAGTCGTAATTTATCTCCGTCAAAGGACGGGCAAAGCTGCTATGGGGTAGCTTGACTTCCGCAACGGACTTGTTGCGCTTGTTCTTTGCGTTATACAGCTCCGTTTGCTGCTTAACGTAGGCTATCGCTTCTTCCGTACGCGCAATTTTTTCCGCAATACGTTCCCTTTGAGCGGAAACGTCCAAGCTTGTACACGCGTCAATGTCTGCGCTGCGTTTAAGCTCGACGCAGGCGCTTTTTACAAGCGAATCGAATATGCTTTCCTTGTCCGACAAAACGGAAATCAAGGTAAGTTTTTTCATAGTTACGATTGCCATTACAAAGATTTCTCCATAATGATTTGTACAGCTTTGTCAATATTCTTGGAATAAGCGGCAATTTCCCTGTCGCTTGCGGAATTAAGCTCGGCAAGTCTTTCGTTGGACTGAGCGGCGGCTTGCTCGTCCGCCTGCTTCATAGCTTCGGCGTACGCTTTTTTGTTGGCGGCGATCGCTTGTTTTTTACGCAGCTCCGCTTCGATTTCCGCGGAAGCGACTATTTCGCCCGCTTTGCGTTCCGCTTCGGCAAGGCGCTTTTTTGCAAGGTCTTCCGCTTCTAATATAGAGTTGACTACTTCTTCAATCATAAAATCTCCTTTTTCCAACCGCGCGCATAGCGTTCAATAGCGGTAAATAGGATTTCCGCTACGCCATGCGTTCGCTTCGCTCACTTAGTCGAAACGACAGAATAAAAGAATTTGTCGTAACGGCGTACTAATTTGAACCCGAACAGACAAGTCCGATTACATCGACCGCTTAATACCAAGAGCGAGCGTGTTCGCTCAAAAATAATCCGCAGAACGCGCAGCGTTCGAAGCCTTTTTTAAGCGAATATGCGAGCGACTATTCAATTTTGTTAACTCTCGCGCGGTGTCTGCCGCCGTCAAACTCCGTAGTTATAAACGCGTCCGTCATAAGCTTGGCAAGTTCGAACGTTACGTACTTCTGCCCCATTGCCAAAACGTTTGCGTCGTTGTGTCTCCTTGACATAGTAGCCATATCTACATTTGTACACAAAGCGCACCTTACGCCCTTTATCTTGTTGGCTACGATACTGACCCCTATGCCGGTGGTACATACTATAATTCCTTTGCCGCATTCGCCGTTTGCAACGGACAAAGCCGCAGGTCGGGCGAAATCGGGATAATCACAGCTTTCTTTACCTTCCGTACCGAAGTCTCGTACTTCGTATCCCTTGCTTACAAGGTAATCTCTCAACAGGTTTTTAAGCTCCACGCCGCCGTGATCGCTTGCCAATGCAAATTTCATAAATCGGCCTCCGATTGAATATTCCGTTAATTGCTAAACTTACGCGCGGCGCCAACCGCTTAAACGTCAAATAATGTTCTGCCCCGCAGAACGGGTAAGCCTGTTTAGTATGCTCTCGGCAAATTGTGTTTTGGAAGAAAAACTGGCGATAATATAATCGAATTGAGTTTCCAAAACGCGAAGATTTTCAAACAAGCTGCGCGCCACTTCTTCGTCGGTACGTCCTATAAGTCGGACATTACGCCCGCCGAAAGCTTCGGGATGCTCTACAAGCAGGACGGGATTGTATCCCTTACATGTAATTTCGTCGTAATAGTTCGCAAGCTTGTCCGCATCGCCGGATACGTCCAACGCCATAGGAACGCGCGGCGCATAATGCTTATACCTTACTCCAGGAGAGTTGACTATTGCTTTCGGGTCTGTTACTACCGTAACTTTTTTGTGCAAAACCGCCTGAATGTCTTGCGGAGTTACTATTCCGGGACGGAGTATTAACGGTTCGTCGCGAGACAAATCCAAAACGGTGGATTCTATACCCACACCGCACGGCTGTCCGCACAATACGGCGGCAATTCTGCCGTCGAGATCTTCCGCTACTCGCTGCCACACAGTAGGACTGGGGCGTCCGCTGAGATTTGCGCTGGGCGCGGTTACGGGAACATTTGCATAGCGTAAAAACTCTCGCGCCTGAACGGACAGCGGCATACGTATAGCCACCGTATCCAATCCGGCTGTTATACAGTCGTCTATTACGTTCCTTTTGGGTAACACTATCGTAAGGCTTGCGGGAAGAAGACTGTCGATAATCTTTTCGGCATCGGACGAAACTTCACGCGCGATGTCGTAAATTTGACTTTTGTCGTAAACGTGTACTATCAGCGGATTGTCCGACGGTCTGCCCTTAGCCGAATAACTATTCTTAACCGCGTTTACGTCCAATGCGTTTGCTCCCAAGCCGTAAACCGTTTCGGTGGGAAAAGCCACCAATTCGCCTTGACGGATAAGTTCGCCCGCAACAGTCAAGTCTTTGTCATTAAATTGCAGATATCTTGTTTTCATTGTTATAATAGACGTTTGCCCGTATACGTAAGCAAATTACACCAATTGGTATTATACCATAAACATAAATTTTTGTAAATGCTAAATATCCATTTTGCACACAAATATATGTAATTCGTTAATTATTTCCAATGCGGAACACTGCCGAGAAAACATCTTTATCTGCGCGGAATATCTACTCGGACACACAAAACCTTATAAACGACAAAATCCCGCCGTAATAGACGGGATAATCGGGAGTTCAACGGCAATGCCGTATTAGTTATCCGCAAGATATTGTTCCAAAGCCGTAGCGAGCTGATCGGGACAGGAGGTTGATTTCAGTCCGCATTTGATACCCTTGAGACGGCGAATCGCTTCGTGAATTTCCATTCCTTCGACAAGCGCGCCAACGCCCTTGAGATTGCCGTTACAACCGCCTATGTACTGTACGTTGTGAAGTTTGCCGTCCGAAATTTCGAAATTTATTTCACGCGAACAGGTTCCATTGGTCTTATATTTCATATTTTTTCTCCTTCGATAATGCTCTTTAGCCGTCGACATACTATTAAAGTTTATAATACGCCGCCGCTGCAAAACGGATGCGCAATTTCCGCAATCTTTGGGGAAACGCGCGCCCGCACAAAACGCGAATAAACCTATTCCGCTTCGAAAGCGGTTACGTTTCCGCCGTTGTTCCACAAAGTGTCTAACGCGTAAATTTCGCGCGTATCCTTGTGAAAAATGTGAACTATCACGTCGCCGTAGTCCGCGGCTATCCATCTTCCTTCTGACATTCCTTCCTTGTGCAGAGCAAGCTTGCCTACAAGCTCCATTTGTTCTTCCAAATAATCGAACAGCGCCTTTACCTGCGGAACGCTACGTCCGGAGCATACTACGAAATAATCCGCCAAGTCGCTCATTCCCGCTATCTCCACTATACGTATATCCAAAGCCGATTTATCCGATAAAAATTTGCAAATATTGTTTACTGTTTCGTTCTTTATCTTGCCGTTACTTTTAGCCATTAGTAATTATCTCCGTTATTTTTCTTTGTAATCACGCAGTTAATTTGCGTATTTACAGTATATTTTATGTCTTATCGCGCTTATCCCGACAATAATACTCCAACGTACGTTCCGACAGCGGACAAACGCTGTCACAATGCTTTTGAATACATATTTCGTACGCTTCGGAAAGACACGCTACAAACTTGTCGTCGAGAGAACCCGTAAGCAAGTGCTCCAATGGATATGGGCGCGTTTGTTCCGTCTTGTCTGCAACGTATACTATCTTGTCCAATTCCGTCATATTCGGTCTGCCCGTCGTGTGGTAAGCTATCGCATCCAATATTTCTTTGTCCGTTATTCCGAAATTCTGCCGCGCGATTTCCGCTCCGAGAAATGAATGCACTACCGACAGAGGCATATCGCAAGAGGGGGTAAAACCGTACTTCGCGTAATCGGAGGGACGGACGTACTTTGCCACATCGTGAAGCAAGCACGCTACAAACGCCTTGTCACGCAAACCGTCGGGAGCAAGTTCCAACCCGCGCTTTACCACGTAAAAGGTGTGACGGTATCGCTCGGGAGTAAGATACGTTTTAACCTTTGCAGTCATAGCGCGGTATTCGGAATATAAACTATTTTTACGGATATATTCGTCAACCGATTGCGGAACGCAGTCGACAGGCTCGCCGAACTCATAACGCAAACGTATCTCGGTGGAACTGACGGAATTGGGCTCAATATCCAAAAATTTCGTTTTAGCTCCGTACTCGCTTGCCAGACGCTCGGCGCAATTAGACAGCTTTCGCTCGCCGCGCTGCGCAACGGTTAAAGTACACATTCGCGCTATTTGCTCGGGACAATGCCATGTGGCGAAATCCGCCAGGCTGTCGCCGCCGATTATCAAATAAAGCTCCGCCGTCGGATACAGCCGCTTTACTTCCGTAAGCGTATCGAGAGTATAGCTCTTGCCATGTTTGTCAATCTCATAAGTAAAAATCTCGGCAAACCCTTCGAACGCAAGGCACGCCATTTCGAGACGGGCGCGCTTGTCTACCGAACAGGATTTGTGGGGAGGATCTCCGCAAGGTACAACCAAGACATTATCCAAACCAAGTTGACTGACAGCTTGCAGCAGGATCTCCCTATGCGTATTGTGCGGCGGATTAAACGTTCCGCCGAAAATGCCGAGTTTCATAAAGATATAATACTATATTTTACAAAACTTTTCAATTAAAACGACATAAAATTGTCAATAATAGACGTATGGCAAAAATATTAAACAATATACTATGCACCGCGATGATATTCGCGATTACATTTCTTTGGACATATTACGGCATAAAAGACGCAACGGTTGCCGCTGTGTTATCGCTCGTGGTCGCGCTTTGCTCATCATATCTTCTGTACAGAGCATTATCCAAATGGGAAAACGCAAAAAATGCGAAAAAGCAACGTAAAAAAGCCGTAAACGATTTCGCGGAATATCTTAAATACGGAGAAAACAACGCGAAGCTTTTCGCAGAATTATTCGAGTACTACAACTATGCGATAACCCCGATAGACTACGATAATTTTATAGCGACAAAAAACGGCAAATACTTCGTCGCCGTATGCTTCGAGCAAAACGCACTTACGCAGGACGAGCTGCGCAAAGCCGTAGTTTGCGCTAAACGCAACAAAGCGGACAAGCTGTTCGTATTGGCTGCCAAAATCGACCAACCGTTCGTTAAAGCTGCGAACGCGCGTATTACGACGACCTTTTTAGACGCGGCAAACGCTTACGAGCTGTTGGAACAATGCGACAAGCTGCCGCAAATACCGTCCGCACGCAAAACGCAAACGGGGTTCGTGGCAAAATACGCGTTTAACCGCAAACGTTTCGGCTGGTATATGCTAAGCAGTTTGTTTATGCTCGTAATATCCGTAGTATCGTATTTTCCTTGGTATACGCTCTCTTGGGCAACGGTTATGCTCGCGTTAGCTCTATACTGTTTACTCAACAAACGCTTCAACCCTACGCGTACGGCCGTATCTATCGATTAGTATCTGCGCAGACTGTTAAGCGTAGCATCGAGCGGAGTATCTATTATCAGTTCTTCCAGCTGAGTTACAGAATAGCGAGCGACAACCTGCATATCGTCGTCCACAACTTCCAAACAATACAAAAAATTACCCTGCATACGCTTGGCAACGTCGGACAGCTTGTTGTTTTGCGAAAATACCAAAGTTTTCTTTTCCATACCCTTTTTCAAAAACCTCGCCCTATTTACGGAAAACGCAGTGCGTACATAGCACTCATTGCCTGTTGCGAATATTCCCGAAAACAAACACACCGCGAACGCGCCCACGTTAAACAAATTGTGACGCGTAAAAAGCGACAGGACAAACACGCCGAACAAAGCAAGGGACACCGCTACGGTTAAAACCTTTGTTACTTTAACCGCACGCTTATCCAACTTTTTTTCCAACAATCCGGTAAGCACCCGTCCGCCGTCCAACGGATAACACGGAAGCATATTGACAAGTGCCATACTTATATTTGCAAAAAAGAAATCTTCCGTATAATAGTACGTTTCGGGAGCTATCCACCACAATGCCGAGCAAATAACGCACAGTATAAGATTGCACGTCGGACCGGCCAACGCAATCTTGACCCGATCGCCGGGCGTTACGTCTTGAAATTCGCCGTATAAAACCGCGCCGAAAATACTGAGCTGTATTTCATTGCAATGATAAAACAGCTTGCTTGCAACCAAATAATGCGACAGTTCGTGCAATAATACCGCAATAGCGTACGTGGCGGCGAAGTATCCTTGCCGGAATACCACCGCCGCCACGATAAAGACGTAAAAACTCGGTTTTATTTTGATTTTTACACGTTCCACGTCAATTGCTTCTCGGAAGCGACAACGTCCGTTACGGCTTCGCCTCCGACAGTTAAAACTGTTGTAAAGCTATCCTTATATTTGCCTATTAAAGCGTTGGCGGAAATACTGTCGCCCGCCTTGACGTATATCTCGGTAAGTTGATTGTACGTAATAGTCGTAGCGTCGTCTATCGCCACTTTTACGAAATCTTCGCCGACTTCCGTAATTTTGCCGTCGGTAAAAGACAATGTTGCGCGACCGCCGTTAAAGGTTGCTACGCCTTCCTTGACGTCTACGAGATTGACGTTTGCGGGAATTGCGATTTTTGCGGCTACCGGCGCGGGTTCTCCGCCGAAAATAGCCGACGAATAAGCTGTCTTGACGGCGTTGAATACGTCTTTGCTGAAATTGCCGTCGATAAACAGCAAGCACGCCATAAGCGCGACGCATAACACGGCAACTCCAGCTATTACGGCGAATTTTTTGTTGATTTTTATTTTGGGCAAACCGAACTTGAATTTGCGTTGCTTAGCCGCGGGTTGTTCGACGTACTTGCGTTCCGAATAGGATACGTCTAACCAATCGTTTTCCTCCGCGTCGCATACAATACTGTTTACTCCGTCGTAGTTCATAATTGTACCTCCTTGTGTTCACAATAAACTTATGCTACGACAGTTTTCTTTATTCCACGGGAGTTAATTGTTTGTAAAGTTTTTTTGCGGAAATGGTGATAACTATATCCAAATTTCCGTTGGAAAAGGTATCCACCTTAAGCGCGTCGCACTCCATATACTTCGTCACCACTTCCCTTAGCTCCTTGAAAAATCCCGTTTTCGCCAAATTGTATTTGTCGTCCAATATCATCGCTTGCGCGCGATTATAATTGTCGCTCGGCATAGTATATACTCCTTATACGTTTTTTTTGAATTTGCGTTTTAGCCGTCCGAACACACCCTTGTAGCGGGATACGCAGTCGTACATATCATACGACCCGCTTGTCAAATTACGCGCCAACACGTCGAAGGGCTTGCGGCAGGCGTGCAAATCCACATTGCAGTTGACGTCGTCGTTTTCGGGAATTACGCCCAAAGCCGTATGACCCAACAGACCGAACACTTCGAACGCCGACAGCATCTCGCCCGACGCCACCAAATCGCCACGAACTCGGTTAACCACCACATTTACGCTTACGGAATTGGCGGTTAGCTGAGTTATGGTCTTGTCGGCGTCGCGAACGCCCGACAAATGAGGCGTAACTACCACTATGGCTTCGTCCGCGCAATTTATCGCCCTACGGAAGCCCACGTCGATACCCGCAGGGCAATCGAGCAAGATATAGTCGAATGTGTCGGACAAACGGGATATTACCTTTTTTACCGCGTCCGCCGTTACTTGACGTTTGGCGGAATGGCAGCTCGGCATAACGTATAGCGTAGGCTCGGCTTCGTCCTGTATAAGCGCCTGCCCCGCTCGGCATCTGTTTTCCACCACGTCGATAAAGTCGAAAACGACCTTGTCTTCCACCTTCATTACCACGTCCAAATTGTTTAGACCTATATCCATATCCATCAACAGAACTCTAAAATTGAGCCTTGCAAGCGCTATGCCTAAATTGGCGCAAACGGTAGTTTTGCCCGTTCCGCCCTTACCGCCCGTTATCACAATTTTACGCGCCATAAGCATTGTCTCCTAAAACGCTGATACGACGTATTGTAACAGTTATATACTAATGCAAAATAAATTAAAACCGAAAATATTGGCATTTAATGTCATTAGGATTTGAAACTAATTTGTAAAAGTAAAACGATAGAACCGCTTGGCTTATTTAGCGCCATTATCGGTTCGGCTGATAGAATAAACGTACATATTTGTCAAATTGCCGTTAGAGTCATTAGTTGCATTCTTTTGGATTTCTTCAAGTTTCATTCCGAGCTTCTTCATTAAACGGACGGATTTGCACGTATCTATAGTTTCGCCGATTATTTTGTCAACGTTCATTTCGGAAAAAGCATATGAAATAAGTTTTGCGCAGGCTTCGTAAGCGAAACCTTGCCGCCAAAAGCTCTTGTTAATAATCCACCCTATTTCTTATACCGATTTTTGACATTCGTTAAAAAGCAAATAGCCGATTACTTTGCCTGTTTTAATATGCTCTACTGCGAACGCTCCGTTTTTCGCAATGCAAAAATTTTGCAAAAACTGCCGAGTTTTCTCAAAGCTGTATGCGGGTTCTAAATATTGCATCGTTTCCGTATCGCCCAAAATGCAATATAGGTCTTCCGCGTCGGACAGGCGAAAATTCCTGATAATCAATCTATTCGTCGTTATATTCATAATACGTTTAATATAACATACGCGGAACGGTTTAGCACCCCTTTTATACAAATACCGCACGTCGCTGCCGCGGTTAACATAAAAACGTATAAAAAGAAAAAAGGTCGAGATAACCCGACCTTGGAATTGAAAGATTTATTACAGTATTTCGAGATTTTTCTTGAATACTTTTTTGAAATCCATAGCGACGTTATTGGCGGCTTTAAGCTCCAAGCCGGCGTTACCTTGAAGCTCCGTTTTGAGTATTACCGAATCTCCCAAAACATCACAGCTTACTTCCGTAACGGAGTTGCGCATGCCGAAATCCAACGCAATAGCCAAACGGAGCATTACAGACAGCTTCTTGACGGCTTCCACATCTTCGGGCGTTAAAATACAGCTGTACTTAGCCCATTCGGTCGAGCTGACTTCTTCCTTGTTGTTTACGTCCGTAACGTACGCCGCAAGCACCAAATCCTTGTGAGAAATACCGTACAGATTACTGTTAAGTATCATATACGACGTATGCTTGGCGTTATTGTAGAACTTGAATGTTTTACCGACATCGTGCATCATAGCGCAAACGCGCAGCACCTTGACGTAAACGCGCGGGAACTTGTGCAAAACCCGAAGCTGCTTAAACAACTGAACGCACAAATTAAACGTTTGCTCCGCATGCGGAACGTTTACGCCCATATGATAAGCGAAGCTGTGCAAACTGTAACCCAATACGTCGGAAATGGGTTTTTCCAACGTTTGCGGTACGACGTAGTTGAACATTACGCCTTCTCTGAGTCCCGAACCGCCGGCAACAATCTTCGTAAAGCCCATATAGTCAACAAACGCCTTGATAACGGCAAGAGCAGACGGAAACACGTCGGCTCGCGCAGAGCTTAATCCCTTGATACGGCGTTTCTTGTCCAAATCGAGCGTGCGTATCATGTTGTATACGTAATCGAAGTCGGAAACGTCCATATTGTAGTTATGTACCATATCCAACGGGTACTTCTTGACTTTGCGGATAATACGGGCAAGGTTGCGGCAGCTGCCGCCTACGCCGATCAATTGCGTATCGGGGTCGATTTCCTTGAACCACTCTACCTGCTCGAGCTGTTCTTTTACATACTTAACTATGTCGTCGGAGCATTGCTCGGGGGACTTGTCCGCCGTTACGAACATATTGGTAAGCGTAACAGCGCCGAATTCGAATATCTGCGTGTGCAGAATAGAGCGACGGTTATAATATACGAACTTGGTAGAACCGCCGCCGATTTCCATAATCATTCCGCGCGGAATTTCCATAGAATTGATTACGCCCTGATAGACGTAGTTCGCTTCTTCTTCTTCCGAAACGACTGTTACGCGAATACCCGTTGCGTTATAGACGTCCGACAAAAATGTCTTTTGATTGCTGGCGCGGCGAACAGCCGCAGTAGCCACCGCCAAAATCTTGTCCACACGCTTGATTACGCACATTTCCTTGAACGCTTTGAGCGTTGCGATAGCCTGCATAATACGCGTCTGCTTCAAGCTTCCGTCCGCTTCCGTCTCGCCCAGGCGCACGGCTTCGCGGCGTTCTTCGGATACGACAAAATAACCGCCTTCCAATACGTCGTAAATAACAAGGCGAGCGGTATTCGAGCCCAAATCGATTAAAGCGATTTTT
This sequence comes from uncultured Clostridia bacterium, assembly GCA_947570215.1. Lineage (GTDB taxonomy): Bacteria > Bacillota > Clostridia > Christensenellales > CAG-314 > Fimimonas. Next base: position 121,430 of record CANOTO010000005.1, on the reverse strand, counting down.
TCCATAAATTACCTGTCCCTGCGACGCAAAAAAGCGTCGCTAAATATTATCGCAGTAAGTATACCACATATAAATCGGTTTGTATAGATGGTTTTCAAAAAAAGTTGAAAAAATTATCAAAAATAATATGTTTTTGGGTTAACAGGAAATATCGTTTAAGTATTTTAACACATAATAACAGTTTCGTGTTAGAAAATTACGGCGCCAACCAAATATTACAACTGAAATATGCGTTTTTTTTGACTTAGCTAATAAACAAAATACCGCCGTCAGCTTCATATAGCTTAACGGCGGCAAAAATAAGTTAACGTTATACCCGCTCGGCTGTTTTAAGCATTCTTCTTACCGTTTTGGAAGCAAGCGCGACAAGCCCGACAGCTAAAACTATAGCGAGATCGACAATCGTATAAAGATTGTAAACAAACGCCCATGATACGGCGGTATAGCCCGGCATAGCCCACGAGCTGAATACGAAGTAACCGCTGATAACGTGCGAGAAGTATCTCAGCAATATTGCGATAGTCGAACCGACGGTAAATTCCGCAAAAACGTTACCCTTGAGGAACTTGAAGTTACGCGCGATTCCCGCAAGACCAATCGCACCGAAAGCTATGGGGTAGTCTAACATTGCCTGCATAGGCTCGTAGAAAGACGGCGACTGAATGAATTGCAGCATTCCGTAAACCACGCCTGCAATCAAACCTTTACGCGTACCGAACATATATGAAAACAGGCATATGGGCAGCATACTTGCAAACGTTACCGAGCCGTGCTGCGGAAGCTGGAAGAACTTGATATACGACAAAGCAAAGGACAGCGAAATACAAACCGCACCGTAGGTTAAAGTTTTGGCGTTATATTCCGTACGTTTTCCGCCAAGCAACGCTCCCGCAATAATTCCTGCCACAAGTATTGCCGAATACAAATACATCCGCCAGTTCAGCGGTTTGAACTGATTGACGTTCGCTTCGTCTTCTACCACAGGCGGTATTACGCAAATAATAACGATTACGTATACGGCGAATGCTATAACGAAGCCCAACGCAACCCATTTGTAAGCGGGGATTTGCTTTTTCATTAAAACAAGCGTTACCGCCAGCCCGACGGCTACAAGAGCGAACAAGCCGAACATCAGCCAAAAACGCATATCCAATCCGCCCATAATCTCGCGCGTCAGCATCAATACGCCTATCGTCGATATTACGGATACGGCATAGCCGATGACGATACCGAGAATAAGCTTGCGGGCCTTGGCAAGATAATCTTCGTCTTTGTTGCGGATGACTATTGCGTAAATAACAAGAGCCACCGCTAACGCGATAGTGACGAACAACGCCAATTCCGCCAAGACGTTATAGGCAAGCTTCAAGCCGTCTCTGTCTATACCTTTCAAAGTTTCTAACATAGTTTTTCTCCTTTTTGCTTTTTTGCCGAGAACAAAAGAAAAGTTCCTTGCACGATAAGCACAAGAAACTTGCAAAAAGAACACGAAAATATAATTACATTTTCACGCATTCCTTACGCAAGTACAAACTTGACAAGTTCAAAGGGACTCTCTCAGCCGATTGCTCGGCACCCCCAGCGCAATAAATATACCACTTCAACAGACGATTGTCAAACGATTGCGGCAATATTACGGCATTTTTACCGATTTACCGAATTTGCGCGCAAAGCTTACTTTTTGAAATATTTGAGAAACAAATCGTTTATATCCAAAAAGGGATATAGCGACGACAGATCCTGGAAGCTTCCGCCGTTTTTTAGGTAATTACCGACAATGCGCGTTAGGTCGCGTTCGTCCATAAAGGGTGCGAGCGCGGCAAGGTCGGAAATATCCTTCGTTTCGTCGACGCGCCTTTCCACTACATCCGCCAAATCCTTCTCATTCATATGGCACGCTATACCGGCAAGTTCTTTGAAAGAACAGCCTTCATGAACATATTTACGCGCAAGCCGCCCTAAAGCCTTTTCACTCAAAAAGGGAGCAATCGCGCTTAACGCGTCGCAATCGGCGTTGTCGTCGCTTAAATTGTCTGCAATATCTTCCAAAACGCTTTCGCCGCAAAAGGGCGCAATGGCGCACAGCTGTTCCGCAGTAAAGCCGTATGCGGAACGGTTTTTTACTAAATCGTTCAATACGTCTTCGTCCAAAAACGGAGCTAATCCCATCAGCATATTGAAATCCAATTGTTCGCAGTCCGTATCGGCGTGTTCGTACGCTTGCTTGAACTGTTCGCGGTTTATTATCGGGGCAATGTCGGCGAGATCTTCGGTTTTTACGTCGGTCAAATCTTCGCCTTTGGCTATTTCTTCTACTATTCTGCCTTTGCGTTCGTCGCACAGTATTTCTTCTATAGTAACGCCGAATATTTCTGCCAACTCGGGCAGTTTGGAAATATCCGGCATTGTTGCGCCGCGCTCCCAATTGCTTACCGCCTGATAAGATATGGCTAACTTATCTGCAAGTTCCATTTGCGTAAGTCCGTTTTCTTTGCGCAGCTGAGATATCTTCTTTCCTATTTTCGTCATATCGAACATAATATTATTCTCCCGTTTAGTTTTCGTCCGTTGCAACTAACCGCAGTTTAACACCGTTTTACGCAAAAAGCAATCAACTTGTAATTGAAATCACGCTGCTCGCGAACTCAATGTCTGCTTGAAAGCAAAAAAATCCCTTATGTAAGGGATTTTGACGCAATATAGAATGTAAAATACCGACAGGCATTATTACAATAAGTGCAATACTTCGGAAAAGAGATAAATGACCCCGAACATAAATATCTGACTGCCGAAATACACCCAAATAGAATGCCTTCCGCAAAAGGTGACGGGACTTACGTACTTGGGATTGACGGACGGGAATATACTCTTGCGCTCCTTGTAAATTATTCTGCCCAAGAAAGCGCCTATCAAAAACCAACCGAAATCGGGCAGAAACGGCAGGTAGTCTCCGCCGCAGAACTTTGCGTAATCCGCGCCCTTGTGTTTCGCTAAGAAAAACCATACGGGATTGGTATCCGTCCACGGACTATGCAACGCACACGCGCCGACAATAAGCGCGGTTAGCGTGACGGCAAGCATTACGCAGCCGAAGATATTCTTTTGCCAATTTTTCTTGCACTTAGCCCAACACCATTCTATAACCGCCCACAACAGCACGGATAAAGCGATTACGTGAATTACGTTGAAATTAATCGTCAAATTTATACCGATAATCGCGGTTATTGCCGCAGTCACCGCCGTAAACAGACAGGCAAACGCAATCATCTTGATTGCCCTGCGCCCGTTGCTACGTGAAAAACTGCACGACATTCCCGAAGTAAATACGAACAACGTTACGAATACGTCGTGGGTAACGTTGCGCAACACGCCGTCGTAATAGTTTTCGGACAATCCATACAGCCATTGGAACAGGGCTGTTTTGTAGTCGCCGACTCCGATAGAATTGACGTCCCACATAAAGTGATCCCACACTACAAACAGAATCATCAGTCCGCGAACAAAGTCTACTTCCCAAACGCGCTTGTTTTTTACAGGCGGAAGTTTAGCCAACTCGTCCAATTGAACGGCGACTTCGTTCGATTCGTTTTCTGCCGTTAAAGACTCGACGACGAATGAAGCGGATTCCGTTTTTTCAACGGTAGAATCCGACATATTATTACGTTTCGATGCGAATTTTCCTTTCATTTGTATACTTCGTCTATTACTCCGCCGCCCAAACACCTGTCGCCGTCGTAAAACACGACGAACTGCCCCGGGGTTACGGCGCGCTGCTTTTCTCGGAAAGATACTTCCGCCCGTCCGTCATCCAAAACGTTTACGGAAACGTCCTGTTCGCTTTGACGGTAACGGAACTTGGCTTTGCAGTTAAACTGTTTAGCAGGGCAAGACGGTATCCAGTTGATTCCGCTTGCGGTAAGCGAACGAGACAATAACACGCTTTCGTCCCCGTGGGAGACTATAAGACGGTTATTTACAAGATCCTTATCTACTACAAACCATCTGCCTTGCCCTTCCGTCGTGCCGCCAAGTCCCAGCCCCCTGCGCTGTCCCAGCGTGTAGTACATTAGACCAATGTGTTCGCCGACTGCGTTGCCGTTAACGTCCACAATTTGTCCGCATTGATTCGGCAAATAATTCTGCAAAAATTTACGAAAATTGCGTTCGCCTATAAAGCAAATGCCGGTGCTGTCCTTCTTCTTGGCGTTGACAAGCCCCAATTCGTCGGCTATACGCCTTACTTCGGACTTCTCGACGTCGGCAAGGGGAAAGAGAACGTTAGACAGCTGAGCCTGAGAAAGCTGATTGAGAAAATAGGTTTGGTCCTTGTCGGAGTCCTTGGCTTTCAGCAAATAATGCGTTTCGCCGTCGTGTAAAATTCCGCAATAATGTCCCGTAGCTATATAATCCGCGCCCAAAGCCTTTGCGTACTGCAAAAACGGTCCGAACTTGATTTCGCGGTTGCACAGAACGTCGGGATTAGGCGTACGTCCGCGTTTGTACTCGTCCAAAAAATACGAAAAGACGCGCTCGCGGTATTCCTTGGCAAAATTAACCGAATAATACGGAATAGACAGCTTGTCGGATACGCGCTTGACGTCTTCGTAATCCTGCGCCGCGGTGCAGCAGCCGTCGTCCGTTTCTTCCCAATTATGCATAAACAACGCCACTACGTTGTAACCTTGTTTTTTGAGTAACCAAGCGGAAACCGCGCTGTCAACGCCGCCGCTCATACCCAACACTACCGTTTTCATTGCGTATTAAAGCTTTTTCATCGCCCTGCGCGCTTCCGCCGAACGAACAAGGCGTTTGAGCGTATCGATGGTTTCGTCGTTGTTGTCGGTAGTCATAACCACTTCCAACAGTTCTTCCGTAGCTTGAACAGCATCTTCGCGGGACAGAATGCGCCGAACAAGGTACATTCCTTCCATTTGACTTTGATTAAGCAACAGGTCTTCCCTACGAGTTCCGCTGCGATTAAGATCGACGGCAGGGAAAATACGCTTTTCGCTCATACGGCGATCCAGCTGAATTTCCATATTGCCGGTACCTTTGAATTCTTCGTAAATAATATCGTCCATCTTGCTGCCCGTGTCGATTAGAGCCGTCGCAAGAATCGTAAGACTTCCGCCGCCCCTTACGTTGCGTCCGCTGCCGAACATTTTCTTGGGTTCCTGCAAAGCGGATATATCCAACCCGCCCGTAAGCGTTCTGCCCGTCTGCTCCGCCGTTTGGTTGTACGCTCGCCCAAGACGCGTAATGCTGTCCATAAGTATCATAACGTCCTGTCCCTGCTCTACGCGGCGGCGGGCGTTGGCAAATACCAATTCCGCAATGCGGCAATGATTATGGGGCTGTTGGTCGAAGGTAGAATAAACCACTTCGCAATCGACGCTTTCCTTGAAATCCGTAACTTCTTCGGGACGTTCGTCTATAAGCAGAACGGTCAGGTGAATTTCGGGATGATTCTTCTTGACAGCCATGGCAATCTTTTTTAGAAGTATGGTTTTTCCGGTTTTTGGAGGCGCGACTATAAGACCGCGCTGCCCCTTACCTATGGGAGCAACTAAGTCCAAAACGCGCAGCGAGTAGTCCGTTCTGTCCGTTTGCATATTTATCCGCTCGTTAGGGAAGCAAGCTTCGAGACTGTCGAAAGGAGTACGGCGTATGGTATTGCAGACTTGATCGTTTATTTCCTTAACGTATATTGCCGTGGGCGCTTGACCTTCGGAGTACTGACGAAGCACCACTTTGAGCTTATCGCCGGATTTAAGCCCCATACGCATTATCATATTTGCCGACACGTGATAGTCGCGCATAGGCGTGTTGGAATAGTTATGCGTACGCACAAAGCCGTAGCCGTCCTTGACGATTTCCAAAATACCTTCGCGCGGCAAAGACGGATCTACGTTATCTTCTATTGCTTCGCAATTCAAGTCGTAGACGACCTTGGGCGCTTCCTGCTCCAAACGAACGCTTACCTTGGGTGGACGACCCGACTTCTTGGGAATCTCCGGTTCGGCATCGCCGTTGTACATAGCCAATATAGCGTCGATTAAATCGCCGCGTTTGCGATTACGCGGCACTACGCCGAAATCACGCGATATCGCACGGATATCGGCGATATTCATATTGTTTAGAGCAAAATTAAGTTCGTCTACCGTTTTGTACTTGGTTGGCATAAATCCTCCTAAAATCATGGACAGATTGGATTACAAAATTGAAATGTGAAATGTCGATATTGAAATACTAATCCGACGGCGCATAAAATCAAGTTCCGCTTACGGCGGCGCTGTTGTTCCGTATAAAAAACTACGTAAAAAATAAAAGTCATCTTTACTATGCCGACTGCTCGGACATTTAAGGACGACAACAAAAATCGCGCCAAATAATCTTGTAAACAGTTTATTATATTTTATCGAGTTTGTCAACAAATAAGTCGATCTATCGCGCGCAAAAATGGATATAATAGGACGATATTTGTCGTATCCTGCAACTACGACGAATAAAACGTAAAAAATAAGTCAGCCCCATACAAGGCATACAGCGTTGGAGCATTGATATAATTAACCGACGCGGAGTATACCGCGTCGGTTAACTGTAATTACATGTATATCTATCTGGCGCGAGTTTGACGCACGGCTTTCGCCCAGCCTTCCAACAATTCTTGACGATGAACATCATCCATATTCGGCTTAAATTCGCGTTCGGTCTTGATATTGGCGCGAATATCGTCTACGTCTTTCCAGTAACCCGCTTCCAAGCCCGCAAGATAACACGCGCCGAGAGCCGTCGTTTCTGTCACCTTAGGACGAATTACCGTAGCGTTAAGAATATCGGCTTGGAACTGCATAAGGAAATTGTTCATACTTGCTCCGCCGTCTACGTTTAGACTTTTTATCTTGACGTTGGCATCACGCTGCATACTCGATACAAGGTCGTACACTTGATAATCGATTGCTTCGAGAGCCGCGCGTATAAAGTGTTCCTTCTTAGTGCCGCGAGTAATTCCCGTAATCGTTCCGCGAACTTCCGCATCCCAATAGGGCGCGCCCAAACCTGTAAAGGACGGGACTATGTACACTCCGTTGGTATCGGTAACCTTTACGGCGTAATTTTCCGTTTCCGCGGCGGATTTTATCATACGCATCTCGTCGCGCAGCCATTGATTGATTGCTCCGCCTATAAACACGCTGCCTTCCAATACGTAGGGCGGCTTAACGTTGTTTCCGCACGCTCCGAGAGTAGTCACAAGACCGTTTGTAGACTTGACCGCCTTGCTACCGGTGTTCATTAGCAAGAAACAGCCCGTGCCGTAGGTGTTCTTTACGTCCCCTTCGTTTACGCACAAGTGTCCGAACAACGCCGCTTGTTGGTCTCCCACCACGCTGCAAATCGGTATCTCGCGTCCAATGAAGGTTTCGTCCGTAACGCCGTAATTGTAGCCGGAAGCGTGGACTTCGGGCAGCATACATTCGGGAATACCGAATAGCTCGAGCAAATCCCCGTCCCATTCGAGAGTATGAATGTTAAACAACATGGTACGGCTGGCGTTAGTGTAGTCTGTTGCGAATATTTTACCGCGGGACAGCTGCCACATAAGATAGGTATCCACCGTACCGAACAGCAATTCGCCCTTTTCGGCGCGTTCGCGCGCGCCGTCGACGTTATCCAATATCCACTTAATTTTTGTTGCGGAAAAATACGCGTCGAGCACCAATCCCGTCTTGTCGTAAATCTTTTCGGACAAGCCCTGCGCCTTTAACTGTTCGCAGTATTCCGCCGTTCTGCGGCATTGCCAAACTATTGCATTATAAACGGGCTTACCGGTATTCTTATCCCATACAAAAGTCGTTTCGCGCTGATTGGTTATGCCGATAGCGGCAATATCCGCAGCGGAAACGTTGGCTCTTATCAACGCTTCCACTATTACGCCCACTTGACTGCCGTAAATATCGTGTGGGTCGTGCTCCACCCAACCGGGATGCGGATAAATCTGCGGAAATTCCTGCTGGGCTTTGCCGAGAATTTTTCCCTGCTTGTCGAATACTATCGCGCGGGACGAAGTTGTGCCTTGATCCAACGACAAAATGTATTTCATATTTACTCTCCTGTAATTATTGAGATTTTATGGAAGCGCTTAGAATTATGGGCTTATACGCGATCGACGTTCTTGGTTACGATAAAATCCACTCCGCAGCCGCATATGTCCGCCGCTGCCACGTCGCCTATGTGTACGGGAGCGGTAAGCGTTACGTTTTTCAACAGTTCCAAGCTCTTAAAAATCAATTCCTTGGGGATAGCTTCGCGCGTCTTGACGGATACCATAGGGATAGTTCCGCCCTGCACTTTAACCGAACCCGTTACCATACGTTTGGGAGCGGTAACTTCGTTTACCGCGTAGGTTACTCCGCGCGGACATGTATTACCGGTAACGGTAATATTTGCTTTGTCGGCGTCGTCCACCGTAAGCCGGCAGCCCATAGGACAATTGATACAAATCATTTCTCTGCTCATAGCTATTCTCCTTTGATAAGGGTAATTTCTACCGATTTGGCTTGCTTTAACATTTTCATTTGCTCCGCCGTCAAGTTTATATTTTCCATTTCGCCGGGAGCAACTACGGGACGTTTACGTCCGTACACCTTTACTCCGTCGGCAAGCACGGCAAGCTCGACCTTCTTGAAAACGTTAGCTACGCGCATCTTGAAAGACTGCGGCGCATATACTTCGTCGCGGTTTAACACAGTGGGTACGCAGTAGCGCACGCCGTTGGTGCATGAAATTACCGTCTTTTCACGACAGGGCGTTACTCCGTTTATGTAGTCCGCCGCGCGTACGCCGGCGTTTTCGCTTTCCGCCGAAACAAAGTCCACAAGGTCGTGAACATGCAGAACGTTTCCGCACTCGAACACCCCTTCGACGTTGGTCATAAGGTTCTCGTCCACAACCGCGCCGCCCGTTGTGGGGGACAGCTGAACCTCGGCATTCTTGGCAAGCTCGTTTTCGGGAAGTAAGCCTACGGACAGAAGCAGCGTGTCGCACGGGATAAACCGCTCCGTTTCCTTAATAGGCTGCAGCCTGTCGTCTACCTGGGCGATTACCACGCCTTCTACGCGTTCTCTACCCTTGATATTAACGACAGTATGCGAAAAGTACAGCGGAATATCGAAGTCGTTGAGGCACTGCACTATGTTTCTGTTCAGTCCCGACGAAAATGGCATAAGCTCCACTACGGCCTGAACGTGAGCGCCTTCGAATGTCATACGACGCGCCATAATAAGTCCTATGTCGCCGCTTCCAAGTATTACGACTTCCTTACCCGGCAAATAACCGTCGATATTAACGAGCTTCTGCGCCGTGCCTGCGGAAAAAACTCCCGCGCCGCGCATACCCGCAATATTTATTGCTCCGCGCGGACGCTCGCGGCAGCCGCAGGCGAGTATCACAGCCTTAGCCTGCACCTGTACAAGACCGTCTTGCGCGGAAACGTAAGTAACCGTCTTGTTGTTGGAAACATCGATTACGGTAGCGTTGAGTTTATAAGTAATACCGCGCTTTACAACTTCGTCTATATAACGCGACGCGTATTCCGGACCGGTCAGTTCTTCCTTGAATGTGTGCAAACCGAATCCGTTGTGAATACATTGGTTAAGTATGCCGCCGAGCTCTGCTTCGCGTTCCAGTATCAATATATCGCGTTCGCCCGCGTCGTACGCGGACTTGGCTGCGGCAAGTCCCGCGGGACCGCCGCCGACAATAACAAGATTTACTTTTATCATTATTTCGTTCTCCCTATTACTACGTTGCTCTTACCTCCGAGCTTGGTTACGTCCTGCATATCGCAGCCCAGCTCGCGCGCGATTATTTCCATAATACGCGGGGTGCAGAAGCCTGCTTGGCAGCGACCCATACCTGCGCGGGTGCGGCGTTTTACTCCGTCGAGATCCTTAGCGCCCACCGGACGGCGAATACTGTCCACAATTTCGCCTTCCGTAACCACTTCGCAGCGGCAAACTATTTTGCCGTATAAGGGGTTTTGGTCAATAAGCTTTTCGCGCTCGGTATTAGACAGCTTAGAGAACTGCGGTATTCCCTTGCGCTTGGCTTGAAAATGGAGTTTTTCTTTAAGTTGTAATTTGCTCGACACCCGAGCCGCTATATCACAGGCGATAGCAGGCGCGCAGGAAAGTCCGGGACTTTCGATTCCTGCCACGTTGTAAAAGCCTTCGACAGTGCTTTCGCCTATTACAAAATCGTCCGTGTCGAGATGCGCTCTCAATCCGGAAAACTGCGTTATTATATTACGGCGTGCAAGAGACGGAACGGTAATACTTGCCTTGGTAAAGGCTTCGTTCAATTCCTCAGCGGTGGTATTTACGTCCGATTTGTCGTCAACGTCCGTAGCCGTCGGTCCTACCAGAATATTTCCGTGAGTCGTAGGCGTAACCAAAACGCCCTTGCCCATTTTGGAAGGAAGCTGGAACAGAGTGTGATCGGCGAGATACCCGCAGGTTTTGTCCATAAGCACGTAATCGCCCTTACGCGCGGTTATATGCAGCTTGTCTTCGCAAACCATATTGTTGATAATGTCGGCGTATACGCCTGCGGCGTTTATGACTACACGAGCCTGTTCGGAATACCCGTCCGAACAGGTAACGGTAAAGACGCCGTTATCCTTACTTATAGCAGAAACCTCCGACAGGAATCGGAATTCCACCCCGTTGACAGCCGCGTTTTCGGCATAGGCTACAGTCATCTCGTAGGGAGAAACTATTCCGCCGTTAGGCACTACCAACGCCGCAACCGCTTTGTCGGAAACATACGGCTCCAGCTTTTTCAATTCCGCATTGCCGCGTATTATATACATATCTCTTACGCCGTTGGCAATTCCGCGGTCGTACAGCTCCTGCAAGCCGTCGATTTGCGCTTCGTCGAAGCACAAAACCATCGAGCCGTTGCGGCGAAACGGGAAATCCAATTCCCGCGACAGTTCGTCGAACATCGCGTTGCCCGATACGTTGTATTTGGCTTTGAGAGTATTGGGTTTGGCGTCGAAGCCGCCGTGTACTATACCGCTGTTTGCTTTGCTGGTACCTACGGAAACGTCGTTGCCTTTTTCCAGCACCGCAACGTCCGCCTGATACCTCGCAAGCTCTCGCGCTATACCGCAACCGATAACCCCGCCGCCGATAATAATTACGTCCTTCATAAGCAGTTACAAACCTCCGATAACGTTTTTACTAATATTTACGTCCGTTTGCGTTTTTCGACAAAATGTAACGAAAAAGCTTTTTTTCGACGCGGCATAACTCCGCGTCCGCAAACAAATCGCAAAATCAGTCATTTTACCATATAATTATAATCTATTTATAATGCAATTTCAATACGTAAACGGAAAATAATAACGAACCTGCAAACTAATATTTTCGCGTTAAACGTCAAAGCGTTTATTAGAGCCGACGGCAGTAACCGATTAACGATTACTGCCGTCTTAAAAGTCTAAATTCAGTTATGACAACAATCGCTGTTTCCGATAATACGGTAACGCTTTACCGTTATGTTGTATTACGCGCCTAAAAACCAACCTACTTGCGCGCCGACAGCCAAAGACGTATTGGCGCAGGAAATGAAGGTCATAATAACCGCATTGATGATGCCCGCAAGCCATGCGTTGCCCGTACGAACGTACGTTCTGCGCGCTATAACCGTAGCGATACCTACGCAAGGAATAATGGGGATAGCCGCAATATAGAACAGGTTGGACGTTGCGATTTGCGTACCCGTACGGATAAAGTAATCGTTGGAAGCCCACAGCAGAATCATTACGCCTATAACGTTGAATACGACGTTGATAGCTATCGTAGCCCATTCGGGAAGATCTTTTACTCTGTAATTCTGACTGAACGCCGACGTTACCATGTAGAAGATAAAGAAGAACGGAACATACTGCATCATTGCGGGAACGCGGACAAGGTCGAATACTCTGAGGTCGAACGTCCAGAAGCGGAAGTCAACGTTAGACATTCCCCAAACGCCGAACATAACGCCGTAAAATACCGCAAGAACGATAGCCGCAAGCAACGGGGTTTTGAGTACGTTTTGCCAGCTGCGAATCTTGAAGCCGTCGAACGGGCGCTCGTTGTAAAGATGCGCGTCTTCGCCGTACACAAACGTATTTATGCAGTAATTGATAAACCAAATAACCACAGACACGATTATTGCGAACGCTGCGCACAAAATTCCCCAAGCGGCAAATCTTGCGACGGTGTCGTTGTAAATAAACTTTTCGTTATCGAACATTTTCAGTAACGAATCGTAAATATGCCATTTGTCGCTGCCGTACATATTTCTCAAGCTGTACGCGCCGAATATTGCGGTTAATATTCCCGAAAGCCAATATGTGACGTGCTTGCGCGGACGGGTGAGAAGAACGGGGCCTTCGGAAACTTCGCCTTCGGCAGCCTTCAACGAAGCGAACAGCTTGGTGCCGAGAAGCATATCGAGTACGGGGAAGATAAGTCCGAATAAGCCAAGGAAACCGAGCATAGAGAAGGCTTCTTTAAGCCACCAGGTTTGATTAGTCGGTGCAATATATCTGCCTACGGGAGATACGCCGAACGCATTGTAGAAGAAATCGACTACGTGCGCTGCGGATTGAATCGAGAAGTGATTCATCGGGTGAGTTTCGCGCGCTTCGTATATTACGCGGATAGTGTTTTCCGCGGACGCGATAGCTTCGCCCTTTCTTTGAACGGAAACGAGATTGCCGCGTTTGGGAACGGTGCGTTCGAGTTTGCCGCCGCTTTCGGTGTCGAGAGTGTCGTACACCTTTACTTCCGGCTGATACTGCAGCTCGCCGTTAACGTAAATACCGCCGTTGGCAACCTTGTACGCGTCGAGAGCCGCAACTTCCGCCTTGGATTTGCCCGTTACGAACGCCATAGCGTTGACCGTGTTCAAATACACGTACGCGCTGCCCCTATTGGTAAGATTGTAGTATTGCTTGGACGGACGGAACTTCTGACCTTGGTCCTGCTTGACGTAGCCGTCCTTTTCCTTGAGATAATAATTTGTATAATTGTCTTCGTTTACGGAAGCCTTGGATACTCTTAAATATGCATTTTCCTTCAAGTCGCTGCTAAAGAAGAATTCGTCTGCGGAAGCCTTCAATACGCCAGCCGCAAGTACGTTGCTGCCGATAGACGCGGGAGCGCCGTAACCGAACATATTGGTAACGTCGTTGGCTTGGGTGAGTCCTGCGGAAATAATACCGAGATGGTAGCCCGCTTTACGGCTGGCGTCGTTCGCTTTGGACAAATCCGCATTGGCGGCTGCCGATTCCTTCGTTAATATTTGGTCGTTGTAGGAGGAATCGATACCGTCTATTTGCAAAGCGTTGGTCGTCGCGCCGCCGCCCATCGAGTGACCGGATACGCCGATTTTACTTTGATCCACCATCGGCAAATTGTACAAATACTTTGCCGCTTGCAAGAAAATATACGGAGTGTAGCCGTAGTTTGCCTGAATACCGCCGGCGTCTATTTGATCCTGCGAAGCGTTGTGTCCGTGTCCGCCGTAGTCGAGAGCCAATACCACATAGCCGCGGCGCACCATTTCGATGACGTTTTGTAATTGCATTTCGCGGTTGTTGTACAAGCCGTGGGTAAAGACGATAGCGGGAACCTTCTTCTCGGCACTTGCTTTCTTGGGAATGTACAGCAAGCCTGACGCAACGTAGCCGTCTACGTCGTAAGACGTATCGACCCCCGCGTCGTTAGGACGCGTGATTTTGCCGGAGTTGCTTACGTCACGCAGGTCTTCCACCGTTGCCGACCATCCCGCCGTCTGCACAAGCGAGCCCACAAATGTTGCAAGCAGAATCAGCACAAGGCATACAGCCAGCATAAAAATACTGCGCTTGCTTCGGTTGCGCCAAATCTTCAAAAACCAGTTATCCTTCTTCTCCTGCGCGTGAGCAGCGGAAGGCGTAACCGTTTCCTGAACTTCGGGCTGTTGAGTTTTTTGAATTTGATCGCTCATAATTCATTTTCTCCTTTATATTTTTATATATCCTATTCCTTAACTGCAAGGAACAAATACCGAAAAACATTACGTTTTATTACACCGTATGCCGATTTATTGCGATTTATCGTCGAAAAATCAAAATTACTTCGCATACGAAATAATTTACCTGTATACTGCCATTTATATAGTAAAAATATACCCTCCCCCATATACTAATGTCAATACCAAAATGCAATAAAAAAATTTTTATTATTATTTTCATTATATACAAGTCAATACCCCCACCCGTATAGGCTTGCGCATGCTCTGATATTTTGCAAGTGAAATTGACAACGCTTTTATACGATGGTATAATAATATATCATTACGAAGATGCTTGCTTAATCAACGCAAAAAATGCTTATACATTGTTTCTTTAGGAAAACGACGGCGCTAAAGCAGACAACTGCAGTTCGATTGCAACGCTACTGTGTGTATTCAGTCTTCGATAATACCGACTTCTATTACCTACACTGCTTGCTGTAAATTCAACAACGACGTAATAAAAAACTGCGAAGTTAATACAAACGTTTCTGTTTTATTTCGCCAATGATGAAAAGCACGGTAAATTCGGCAAAGTATACGCCGTCGCTTACGGCGGAGTGGGCGAAGGTACAATCGACAACTGCGTAGTAAACGGGAATTTTTCTCTTATTACCGCAGGCATTGCGACTTTTCAGACAACGGGCATCGCCATTGATAAAAACAACGTCAGTAACTGCACGTTTAACGGAGATATTAGGGTCAAATACCGTTCCGGCAAAATATATCCGTTCGTTTACGGGCTTACAATAAATAAAGTAACGAACTGCGTGTTTAACGGCAACGTTTACGCCGATTTTACACCGTACAAATACGGCATAGCAGGGAAAGACAGCACCGTTACCCATAACGGAGAAATAATCATCACGCCTTAAAAAAAAATTCGCAAAAAATTTTACCGAGAAACACTGACAAAAACCCAATAAAAGCACCGCACACGCTGTGCAATGCAAGTAAAACCGATTAAGCTCGGCAAACTCAAATTTATTATTTACTTATGGCATACGACGCTTTGAGCCTGAGCGTACTTGTAAAGGAATTTCAGGATACGCTGACAGGCGGAAAAATAACCAAAATATACCAACCGGAAAAGGACGAAATAGTTTTGTACGTATTCAACAAGCAAAGCTATAAATTGCTTATTTCCGCTAACGCGGGGGTTAACCGTATTCATTTGACTTCCGCCAATTTCGACAACCCTAAAACCGCGCCGTCGTTCTGTATGCTGCTGCGCAAGCATCTTACAGGGGCGGAAATCGTATCGGTAAGCCAAATGCCGTACGAACGGGTTGCGGAGTTTGCCGTGACAGTTTCGGACGAGTTAGGATACAGACGTGATATGAAGCTGATATTCGAGCTTACCGGCAAGACGTCCAACATAATACTGACAGACGGCGAATACTGCATTTTGGACAGTATTAAACATCTTCCGCAAGATCTTGACAGCAAAAGAATAATTATGTCGGGAGTAAAATACGAATTTTTTCTTCCGCAAAATAAAATTGCGCCTTTCGATTACGAACAGATAGAAGCGTTCCTTGCGAAGACGCGTCTGCCGCTGCGTAAAGCGCTGCCCGAGACTCTTTTGGGAGTATCCGCGGCTACCGTAAACGAGATAATGTGGGGATTAGACGAAAACGACCATACTATTATAAATAACGCAAAGATATTGGATAGAATAAAAGATTACGAGCGCGGAATAAACAATCCGAGTCCCAACGTAACGCTTCGAAACGGAGCGCCGACGGACGTATGTCCTTTCGATTACCGCTCGGTAAAGGGAGACAAAGAGTTCTACCCTACTCTCAACCAAGCGCACGACGCTTACTACCTTCTGTTAGACAAAACGCAGCGCTTTGCAAGCAAAGCCAAGTCCGTTTCAACTATAGTTAAAAATGCCGTGTCGCGCACGGAAAAGAAGCTTGCCATTCAACGTCAAAGTGTGCTGGAAGCGGAAAACCGCGAATTGTTTAAGCAATACGGCGACCTGATTTTGTCCAATATATGGAAAATCAAGACCGACGACGACAAACTGATTTGCTTAGATTATTACACAAACGCCGAAACGGAGATTCCTCTGGACAAGACGCTTACGCCGCAGCAAAACGCGCAAGCCTACTATAAAAAGTACCGTAAAATGAAGTCTTCTGCCGAACATAACGCCAAGCTTGCCGAAGAAAACGAAAAACTGTTAGAATATCTTATTACGATTAAAGAAAGCCTTAAATACTGCAACGAACCAAACGACCTTGCCGAGATACGCGAAGAACTGGTAACGCTCGGTCTGTTAAAGGAACCGCAAAATAAAAAAAAGGCGGATACGACTGTTAAACCGCTGCGTTACGAAATAGACGGCTACACCGTTTACGTAGGCAAAAACAATGCGCAGAACAACTACGT
Source organism: uncultured Clostridia bacterium (assembly GCA_947570215.1). Classification (GTDB taxonomy): domain Bacteria; phylum Bacillota; class Clostridia; order Christensenellales; family CAG-314; genus Fimimonas. The sequence goes on along the minus strand of CANOTO010000005.1, from coordinate 104,921 downwards.
CACGTTTAAGTTGGCTCGTCCGTCCGACATATGGCTGCATACGCAGAAAATACACTCGTCGCACGTAATAATAGTAAACGACAAACAGGGTGAAGCGCCGCTCGATACAATTGTAAAATGCGCGGAAATATGCGCCTACTATTCGCAGGCAGGCGACGGAAGCAAAATACCCGTGGACTACACAGCCAAGATAAACGTGAAAAAACCGCCCAAGGCTCCGCTCGGATACGTCATATACAACACGTACCAAACGGTGCTTGTAAACCCCAACAGACGGGTAGGCGACTTGAAAAAGTAAACTGTCCAACGCAAGGGATATGCGGTTTCGCCAGTGGATTTAGACTGCCGCGCTCGGATAAAGACATAACGGAACAATTGGTCGAAGTAACATAAAGGTTGTTAAAATCAGTTGAAGTGACGTAATACTAAAAACAAAGCGACGGCTTGAAAAGATTTCAAGCCGTCGCTTTCGGTATGGTTAAGACTTTTTCGACACCTTGTATAAAGTTATGTCAATTCAGCCGTCATTCGGCGCGTTTTAGTATAACAAAGAGGGTTACAAGGGTTATAATTGTCGCCGCAAAAATAATTAGAGCCGCAATGGCAAACCCTTTGCCTCTGTGCTTAGCCTTAATTGTCCAAATAAGTCCGCCGAGCGAAAAGCCGAACGCTACGATTGCCGACGCGCCGTACGCAATAATGCCCACTATGATTAGCACTAACACGCCGATATTTTCCGCTAACGCAATTTCCGTAGCGAAGAATGCGAACACTGCGGCGGTTATTAAAGAAAACGCGAAGCCTATAATACACAGAACGTTCAATCGCGCGGGTTTTATTTCTTCGGCATCGGCGACTATACCTTTCTGGTCGACTCCGCAAACAGGGCATTTTTCGTCGGAGTCGTTTAACTCCGTTTCACAGTTAATACATTTCTTCAAACCGTGCCTCCATAATACAAACACAAATAAACTAATTGCGATGAATAAGATACAACACAGCCATCGCCACGGATACGTAGTTTACGCTGCGCGCGTTGACCGCGTTGTACGGGTATTCCTTGACGCCGATTCGGTCCACTACGCTGTCCGTGCCTAAAAGCGGACAGTTGATACGCGCTTTGTCCATCAACGCTTCGGATATTCCACCTGCCGTACCGTAGTACTTTGCAGGAGCGGAAAAAGGCGACAAACCTATGTCGATGACTGCGTCGGCCCCGGCAAACGCCGACTCCGCCTTGTCGATTACTATTCCTTTACGCTGCGTTGCGAAGTCGTCGGCAGGCAAATACCACAACAGAGTAGAACCGTATTGTTGCAGACTGTAAGCTAACTCGTTTAATTTGTTGGTTTCCCTGTTGCCAACCGCCAAAACCGACAGATTCTGAAGACCGTCCAATTTTCCGTTTAGCGTCATAAGGTCGGCAAGCGCGCCTATCGGATCGTACTGACCGGAGCCGCCGTTGATTACGCCGCACTTACTTTTACTTGAGAAGGTTTTGGCAAGATTGTCGTTTTCACATGATATGACAACTACGTTAGCGCCCATATTGTCCAACAGACGGCACTGCTCGTACAGATCTTCCGAGCCGAATATGGGACAAGCCGTCCCCGACAAGTAGCCCGCGGCAAGCGAAAACGCCGTAGACGAAACGCAGGGCTTATCCCACACGCCCGCAACAGTACTGCCGATAAGCTGCGGACCCTTTTTGTAGCTGTTGGTTACGATACGGCGCATCTGTGCGGCAATTTCCAGAATGTTGTTTATTTCGTTTTTGTTTAATTCCGTTAAAGACAGAAGATGCTTCATAAAGTCTCCTTGGATTTATTTCTAAGCGTTGCTAAAATTTTTTCAAAATATTCGGGCAGCGGCGCGGTAAAGCTCATACGCTCGCCCGAAGAGGGATGAGTAAATTCCAACCTTTGCGCGTGCAGCAGCTGTCCGCCAAGATTAAAACGGCAGTTTTTGTAGCCATAGGTTTTATCGCCCACAACGGGATGACCCAAAAATTTGGCGTGTACGCGTATCTGATGAGTACGTCCTGTTTTAAGCTCGAAGCGAACGAGAGTGTACGCGCCGTACCGATCCAATACTTGGTAATACGTTACGGCGTTTCGTCCGTCCGCCACTACGTCCATTTTTTTGCGGTCGCTTTTGCTTCGACCGATGGGCCTATCGATAACGCCGTTATCCTGCTTGACGTTGCCTTCGAGCAAAGCTAAATATATACGGCGGCACTCCTTACACTGAATCTGCCGCTGCAGTTCAACATGGGCGAAGTCGTTTTTCGCAACGACCAACAAGCCGCTGGTATCCTTGTCAAGTCTGTGGACTATACCGGGACGGAGCACGCCGTTTATACCTGACAAATCCTTGATATTGTACAGCAGCGCGTTGACAAGAGTGTCGGTATTGACGCCGTTTGCAGGATGAACGGTCAGTCCCTGCTGCTTGTTGATTACCGCAATATCCGCGTCTTGATACACTATGTCGATAGGTATGTCCTGCGCGGGAACGTCCAGCTCCGTTTCGTCGGGCAAGGTTACGATAATAACCGAATCCTGCGTTACTTCCGCCGAAGGCTTGGTTACGGTTTGCCCGTTTACGGTTACCGAGCAACCTTCTATAAGCCTTTGCGCGCGGCTACGCGTTATCCCGCCGTTATCCGAAACGCAAACGTCCAAGCGGCGGTAGTAAGAATCAGCCGTTAGATTTATCGTTTTCATCTTGTTGCTCCGCTTCGTCTTGCGGTTGAATTCGAATAGGCTCGTTCGTTTGTGCGCCGTCGGCGTCGTCTTCGCGAATTACGTCGTCGGAAGGACTTGTTTGAACGCCGTCTTTCGCCTTTTTGAGTTCGGTAAGTAACATAGCAAGCAAACTGTCGGAATCGAAAAACACTATCGCAAGCAGCGCCAGTATTACGCCCACAACCAAAAAGCTGTCCGCCATATTGAATATGCCAAAGAAATTTTCCACGCGTACAAAGTCGCGCACTGCGCCTGTAAAAAAGCCCTTTTGCGCAAGAAAAAGTCTGTCTATCGCATTGCCGAGCGTTCCGCCGATAATAAAAGAGAACGCCACCTGCCCACATACGCTGCGCGTACGACTGCGGTACAGCATATATCCGAATACGGGCAATCCCACAAGCGTCATGACGAAAAACAAAATATTTCGCCCCTCCATACCGGAAAACATGCCGCCCGTCGCCCCGTCGTTTGTCGTCCACACAAGCGTAAGCCAATCGCCCAATATGCGTATTCGATGTCCTTCGGCATTGGCTACCGCTATCTCGATAAAATGCTTTGTCAACTGGTCGATAATTACGCACGCGACTATTACGCCGACGTAAATCAGCCAAAATATCCAAGGTCTTAAATTGTTTATCCGTTGTTTCATAATAATTTATTTCTTTTTATCGTCGAATGTAAAAACATCTTCTGCGGGCGGGCTGCCGCCGTTAGTCTTTTTATCGCCGAAAGCGAAAATGTCTTCCGCCTGCGGAGTGGAAAATACGCTGTTATTCTTGACTTCCGCCGTGCCTAAAATAGCGTTCTTTTGCAGCTTGCGATAATACAAAACCGCTAAAACCACCAAGATTGCGAATACTATCGCGCAAACAAGCCGCGCCCACCAAGGCTGATACCATACTTTAAGATTAACCAGCTGCGCGCGCTGATTAGCGGCGACCGTTACGAATTCGCCGTCCAAGACCGTTTGCTCGACGCTGTTTACTACGGCGTTGATTTTGTCGACAAACTGTGCGCCGTTGTATTTGTCCAAATTGTCAAAAGTATCCTGCGCGGAGTTCATGACGCTTTTATTCGGGTCTTTGCTTTCGGCGTAATTCCACGGTTTTACGTCGTACGTTCCCGAAAAGAACAGCGCGGTGGGAATACCCGCCAAACGGAAAGGCGTTTGGTCGGAATTCTGCGGAATCTCCGTATATCCGTAATAATAGTTAGCAAGGTTGAAGGTACCCTTGGCGTAAGGCTTTTCTCTTAACATATCCGACTTGCTTGTTATAAGCTCGGCAAGGTCGGTATGCTTGTTCTCGCACCACAAATACAGATTGTCGCCGTTGGCTATGCTGTCTAAATTAAACATTACGAGAGTGTTGTCGATATCCGTTTGCGTCATCGAAGCGAGAAAATTCTGCGAGCCGAGCAAGCCCAGTTCTTCGCCGTCGAACAGTACGAAGCAGACGTTAACGGGTAAGCCGCCCGATTTATACAGCCTTTGCATAATCATGAGCACAGCCGCCACTCCCGCGGCATTATCGCCCGCGCCCTGACCTTCGGCGTCGTAATGCGCACCTATAATAATCTGCTTATTAGTTGCTGTGTTTGGACGCAGCCACGCCTGAACATTATAGCCTTTTGTCGCGTCCGTTATAGCAAATTCTTTAACGTCCGCTTGTATTTGCCCGTCTGTCAAGTCTGCAAACTCGTTTTGAAGCCATATTGCGGTCTGACCGTTCTTGCCCGCTTGGCGGACGGGTAATTCGTCGCATATTTTCTTGACGAGAGTATACGCCTGACTGTTCTTATAACCACCATCGGAAGTTTCGGCAAAAGCCGTTGAAGAAAACGCGCACGTTAGGACGATACCTAAAACGACCGCAAATAAAACCGCCCTTTTCATAGTATCTCCAAAAAGAATATCAGCGCCGCCGAAACAACGACGTAGTATTTGAAATAATTTACGACGGTTACGTCGTTAAAGTACAATCTTACCGTAACCTTGTAAAAAGCAAAGCAGCAGCACACCGATACGACAAATGGAAACAGCACGCCGCCCCATACGAGAAGCAACGGCGTTGCAAGATTTATCAGATTCAGCAACCCGTTAGCAAAAAATCCTATTGTAAAAAACAGTAGCAGCAACAATCTGTACTCAGCGCGAGGTACTGAATGAATCTTTGCCAAATTAAGAAACACATCGGCCAAAAACGGTATCAAAAACATCAAAACCGCTCCCATAAGCGCGGCCGAAAAAAGAGACAGCAACAGCACGCCCACTCCGCTTATATCGAGCGTTCCGCCAGTTATCGACTGAAAACTCATATTGTACGCCACGCCTAAAAAGCGCTGCCAATTGCAAAACACGAACGCCAATACGAAAGCTATCCGCACCAGCACATTTGACAAATTATAGTTGGCTCGTAATTTGTTAAACACAACATTTTCTCCTTATAAAGACACAAGCTGCATAATGAGAGCATTCATCACTTCGTTTTCGTCCAAAAACGCTTTGAGCTTTAAGTCGGCTTGTTCGAAATACTTCAGCGCTTTATTTAACTGCATAGGCTTGTAGCGTTTTGCCGTATCCTTGGCAAAACCGACAGCCGCAGTCTTGACGTTGAGATAATTCGCTGTTTCTTCGGTAGAAAAATCCGAAGTTTTGACGTAATAAACGCGGCGGTAAAAATTATACAGTAAAGCGAACAGCGAACGCGCTTCTTCGCCGCGGGTAAGCAATCCGCGGTAAGTTTCCACCGCTTTGCCCGCATTTTTGTCGGCGATTAACTGCGATAAATCGTATACTACGTATTCTGCGTCCTTGTGCACCAACCGCTCAACCGACTCGACGGAGAACTCGCCGTAATCGAGCAGCTTTTGCGTTTCGACGGAAACGCGGGACATATCGTTCAGACAATACACCGCTAACTTCTCGGCGCACAGCTTGTCCGCAGACACTTGACTGCGTTTGCAGTAGGACATAATCCATTTGGTAACGCTGTCCTTATCCAAGTGATTGCAGTTGACCTTTTCTACGCCTTCCACGTCGAAGTTTTTGTCCGAATCGGCAACGAAAACAAGGCAAAAATCGCCGTCGTACCGCTTTAACAGCTCTGCAAGCCGCTTTTGTTCGCCCTTTAGCCTTGCGCCTTCGGAAAAAGCGAAGCCTTCGCACACCACAAGCTTTTTCTCGGCAAACAGCCCCCGAGTCATACACGCAATCTCGATTTCGGAGATATTAGGCGATTCCAGCCGATCGACGGAAAAGCCGTCGTCAACGACTCCCGACGCTTCGCATACGTAGCTGACCGCTCTGCGCTTTACCCAATCGTCGTTACCGTACAGGCACAGACAAGGGTAGTCGTTGTTTTTGAGTTTTTCTTTGAGTTCGAGAAACCTTATCACCATATTCCCCCTATCTGAATCTGAGTTTTATTGTACCACCTTTTGTCCCGATTGTAAAGTTCCCGTACTTATTTGCGCCGTAATTATGGACTCTTGACGTTTGATATCTGCTAAGCGTCGTATGCGCGACTTCCGATTCGACATAATTCGCGTCGGCGAGAGCGTAAACGTCCGCATAATCCACCACGTTTACCAAGTCCGCGGCGAAAGCGGAATCGCCGTATATCAAAGCTACGTCCAGTTCGCCGCAGGTTACGATTACGCCCGACAATACGCCGTTATACAGCGAACGCGTCGTAATAACGCCGCCGCTAACCGTATTTTTGGATTGCCTGACAACGGCAATACCGTTGTCTTTCATAAACTCGTCCGCTTGGGCGTTATAGGAAGAATCCAAAACGTACGCCTTGTCAATCGGCAAACAATCCAAAAACATCTGCAAATTGCTTATCTCGCAGGACTTGTAATCGGTAAAATACAAAACGCAGGATTTTACCTTGTACTTCCTTGCGTAGTCCGACGCTTCTGCCGCGGCGTAAGCGTCGTTAAATTCGCCTACGATTACCATTTCTCCGTCCGTCGAAGTAACGGTAACTATACAATCGTCGTAGCCGTAGCAAACGTATGCTTGATTATTCGGCGCGGACTTGACAAACGACGCGCACACGCAAGCCGCCATAGCCGCAAAACACAGCGAATGGGCAATTATTTTGCCGATTTTGCTCAAATTAACGTATCCGCCCGCAATAAAACACCATATGGCGGCAACTACTACGCACAAAGCCGTGGCAACCGCCGTAACCGACGAAAACGGCAGTTCTCCCACGGCGACCGACAGCGAATACAAGCCAGTCAAAGCCATATCCGCGGAATACAAAACGTAATGGAATACCCACGGAAGAAGCCCGACTAAGCCGGCGACAAAAGCGAAAGTTACTATTGGAATTGCCAACAGATTGACCAATACACCGAGAGTCGGAATCTTGCCGAAGTTGACTGCTACGGTAAAAATTGTAGACAACGAACAAGACGCGGACATAGTAATCGAATTGATAATATAGCGAACGAAGCTCGGTATTCGTCTGCGACGCAAAAATCTGTCCGCCTGCGAATACAGCGCGGCTATACCGAATACGGACAATGCAGACAGTTGAAAACCAACGTCAAACAAACTGAACGGCGACAATACGAGAATAACTGCGACAGCCAAAGACAGAGAAGTCAACAAATCGTATCTGCCGTACACCGCTCGCGCGCAGTAACCGCAGCACACCATTATTACCGCCCGAACTACGGACGGAGTGAAATTACAAACATACGCGTAAAAAATCAGCGGAACTGTAACCAACGCCCATTCGACAACTGGACGCAGACGAAAACGTTTGAAAACGAAACACAAAAGGGCAACAATAAACCCTACGTGCAATCCGCTTACAGCAAGCAAATGAATAATGCCCGCTTGCGTAAAGTAGTATTCGATGTTACTCGGCAGATACGAACGGTCGCCCGTAAGCAGCGAATAGCCCACTTCGGAGCATAGCGGCATATAGTCTTGCACCGTACGGCGAATATAGGCGCGCACGCTCTCGCCGACGTTGGTATTGCCCGCGGATACGCTTGTAATCGTAGGCGAAAGTATTTCGTAACGAATTCGGTCGCGAAGTAGATACGTTTTGTTTTCCGCTTGAACCGGGTAGACGGAATACAACTCTCCCGTGACGCTGACATTGTCGCCCACAGATATATCCCCGTCGTAGAAAACGCCGATTTTCGTACGCCCCTTATAATTGCGTCCGTCGGCGTCTGTGCAATCTTCCAAATAGAATCGATAAAATCCATCCGAGCCGTCGCAGTAGTAAGCCACTCTGCCGCTCAATTCTACGCGTTCGCCAAACGCTTCGTCGGAAGTTAAATTATTATAAGACAGCTGAGCGACGCCGAAGCCCAACGAAAGAAAAACGAGAATGACTGCAAAAACGCGATAAGCTTTACTATGTAAAAAAGCGAAAACAGTTCCGCAAGCCGACAGAATAACGGCTGAAGCAAGCACGAAATAAAAATCTCCGAACAACAACTCGTAAAATGAAAATATGCCCAAAATTATGCCGACGGCTATAAACAGCGAAACGCGGAAGTTGACCGTTTTACGCATAATCTTGCCTGCTTATAAAAAATTTGTAGTAATTGTCTTCATAGTCGTCGCCCAACGCTTCACGAAGCGTATCGCGGTTGGTAATAGTACCGTTGCTTTCCAAAAAGTCGGCGAGTTTGTCGACGACTCGGTATTCCACGTTAGGTATGGGAATACGCGCTATTACCAAAGCGCCGTTTACGTTGACGCTATTGTATACTGCGTCACCTACCGTGTAATCGACGATTACTTCAAGAGTATATGCAGTTAAAAAAACCGATAAATTATCGGGCAAAGCGGATACGCCGTCTATCAACCCCGCGCAATCGTAAAGCGTTGCGTAATCGCTGCCGGCAATAAGAGAAATGCAGCCGTCGTTTTCAACGGCTCCGCTGACATAAATATCGTAATAAGTAGGGTCTTGAGAAATAACGTCGCGTTCGACGTAAGTCGCCGAGCAACAGCACAATATCAAACACGCAACCGTAAGCAAAGCCGTAATCATTGCGACGTTTTTCGTCATTTGTAAAAAATCACCCCGCCATAGCCGTGTTTTACTGTGGTTCAACCTGACAAAAACAGGTGGGTAATCTGCCAAACGTTATCCGTCTTTTACGCGGAGATATCTCGTTGACTTTGCGCGAAAGCCGTAGTAAACCCGACGTAAACGTTCGGACGCAATCCCCTTTTACGAAACGTAGTTGACGCAAATGTAAAACTTGTCGAGCAAGGCAGGGTGTGTCGCTTCTTCGATTATTTTTAGTATGGCTTATAAAAATTATTATACTCAACAGCCGAGAGCTCATTTACGTCTATACTAAATCAATTATATGATAGTTGCCCGCGCACAATTTGTCAAGAAATAATAACTATAATATTGTTTACTGCATAAGTCGGCGTTTGGTTAACACTTAAATATAGAATAAAATGCACAACGATTTCCGCCGATATAAAACCGTCCGACGGAATGACGATAAACTCCGTCGGACAGTAACTTAACGTATTTTATCACACGTCGATTAAATACAACACAATTTCGATGTGGAAATAGCCTGTCGTCACTTCAAACGCTCGGAAAAATCCTTCATCATTTCCGAAATTATTATCTGCTGCGGACAGACCTTTTCGCAGCTTTTGCAGCCTATACAAGCGTTCGGCAACTTGCTTTTGTCGTACGACGACAATACCATAGGCGCGATAAAACCGCCGCCTGTAAAACGATGCTCATTGTACAGCTTGATAAGGGCGGGAATATCGAGCCCCTTGGGACAGTGCGCAGTACAGTAGCGGCACTCCGTACATGGCAGCTTGGTTGCGCCCACCATTTCGTCGGCAATAGCAAGCAAAGTTGCGCATTCATCATCCGTTAGCGGCTTGTCGTGACGGTACGTTTCGATATTTGCCTTGACCTGTTCGAGATTGGACATTCCCGAAAGAGTAACCGTAACTTCGGGGATACTTTGCAAAAACCTGAACGCCCAAGCGGCAATAGGCTCGTCGGGACGGACGGATTTTAGCGTACGCTCGTACCCTGCGTCCAAGCCTGCCAATTTTCCGCCGCGCAACGGTTCCATAACCCAAACGGGTATTCCGTATTGTTGCAGCAACTCCGCCTTGCGCCTTGCGGATTGAAATTCCCAATCGAGATAGTTGATTTGCAATTGTCCGAATTCCATAGCCGAGCCGTATTTTTGCAAAAACCGCTCTATAACGTTGAGTTCGCCGTGAGCCGAAAATCCGAGATGCTTTATTCTGCCGTTTTGCTTTTGTTTTATTAAGTAATCGAATATTCCGTACTTTTCGTCCAAATACGCGTCGATATTCTTCTCGCATACGTTGTGGAAAAGGTAAAAGTCGAAGTATTCCACACCGCATTTTTGCAGTTGTTTTTCGAATATTTCTTCCACCTTGTCCATATTGGCAAGGTCGTAACCCGGAAATTTACTTGCAAGATAATACTTGTTGCGCGAATACTTTGACAGCAACTTGCCTGTGACAATTTCGGACTGACCGTCGTGATAACCCCACGCCGTATCGAAATAGTTTACTCCGTTTTTAATCGCGTAATCGAACATTTCGGCGGCGGCTTGTTCGTCTATATCGGAATAAACGCCGTTTTTAATAGGCAGCCGCATCGTTCCGAAGCCCAAAGCGGAAAGCTGTATATCCTGAAATCTCTTGTAAATCATATCCGTCTCCTATTATTTAATTTATTTTAATTAACCGATTTGAAAAAGTCGTCGCACATAGCAAGCCACGTATGAGCCTTATCCATAAACGGCTGATATTCGTTGGTCTGTTCGTCGGCTGTGGCAAGTCCGTGCCGGCCGCGCGGATACATATGCAGCTCGCACATAACTCCGCAATTAAGCAGCTCTGTTGCAAACGACAACGCGCCTTGCGGCAAAACCGCGGTATCCTGCGCCGTAGTCCATATAAAGCATGGCGGAACGTCGCACGTTACGGCGTTGTCGAGATTGAGCTTGCCCAACAATTCATCACGTTCTTCCAAGCCGTAACGCGACAGCAAATTGTCAAACGAGTTACCGAATACGTAACGCGAATTTATCACGGGGTAGCACAACGCTACGGCGGCAGGCTTGCAATCGAGCTCGACTCCGAACGCTGCGTTTAGTGTGTTATACTGCGTGGCGAGACTTCCCACAAGATGTCCGCCCGCAGAAAAGCCTACAGTAAAAACCCTGCGAGCATCAATATGAAGCTGCGCTGCGTTGCTCTTTACGTAGTCCGTTGCACACGCCAATTGCAGCAGCTGCGTGGGATAGCAATGCGGCGCTACGGAATAGTCCAAAACAAAAGCGTTGTAGCCGTTGGCAAGAAAATAGCTTGCAATAGGTTCGCCCTCCCGCTTGGATACAAAGGCGTACGCTCCGCCCGGAGCTATTACTACCGCCGGCATAACGTAGTCCGCCGTGTTATCGCGGTAGCTGTCGTGAATATAACAGGTTAGCGTCGCATGCCCTTCGAGCTTATAACGCTCGGAAATATTTACCTTTTCTACAATCATATTTGTAACTCCTTGACGATAACGTCCGACAAAATCTTGTAGCCTGCGGCGTCGAGATGAACGCCGTCTTCTATAAAACATTCCCGTTCGCGCCGCAGCTCGGCTATTCGTGTTCGGACGTCCAATACCGTTACGTCAATGTCGGACGCATTAGACGCTATAAGGGCGTTAAAACGTTCTTCTTCCGCTTGAAAACCCGTGTAAGACGGAGCGGACACGACATTAAGCAAATAGACGCGACTGCCGTTAAACAAAGCGTGCAGCATTTCTACAAACCGTTTGCAATGAGCGTACGCTTCGTCGGCGGTGCGTCCGCAGTGGATATCGTTAAATCCGAGATTTACCGCTATATTGCGCGGCGCCGACAGTTCGGCAAGCTCGCGCCCGTAGGCGAGCCAATCGTAAAAGGTTGTGCCGCCTAAGCCTAAATTGAGATTTCTTTGTTCGTCGAAAACACTGTAAAACGCATTGCCGCCAGCTATGTCGGCATACTGCCAAAACTCGATATACGAGTCGCCCAAAAACAAATTGTATCCACCATTGATATTACCGATATTATTCATTTCCCGCAAAAGCAGCTCGTAACGCTCGTCTATACGTATTTCCATACCTGCGTCATAGCCGTAGGCGAGAGCGGAGCAGTCGAATACGCCTTCGTACTCGCCTGTTAACGTAAGCCCTTGAAAAAAGCCCTTGGTAAACCCCAACGGACGGTTATCCGCCGTGACAAAGTATAAAACGCCGTTGCCGTATATCCAGTCCGTTTTGCGGTAGTCGTATTCGCCCGCGTAAAAAGCCACACGGTATTCGCCGTAAGCGCGGCTGTATTTTAGCGCGCCGAGAGTAGAACGCGCAAAGTCCTGCCTGCCGTAGCCTAATTTGTTATATTTGTCGCCGTCGAAGTACAAATCTCCCACGTATACCGAGCCTTCCGCATAGCGCACAGAGCCGAAACCGTAACACGCTTTGCCTTTTTCATACGCACGGCAGTCTTTCGGAGAAAAATACAAAACGCCTACTCCGCCGTTGAAAAAGCTGTCGAAAACCTTCATAAACATGCGCCCCCACAATAGTAAAGCCTTTTGTCGAATGCAGTATAATTACTTTTAACGCCGTTGTCAAGTTTAACTTATGCAAATGAAAAAGCTTGACTACGTAGCAATAAACACAAAAAGCCTTCCGTAAGAAAGGCTTTTCAACAATATTTAACCGTTAATCCAAGCCGTCTAACAGCTTACGGATTTCTTCCAACAGGTCGTCGGTATCGCCGTCGCCGTTGTTTTTGCGAATTTCTTCTATTTTGCGAATTAACGTACCGTCGTTTTGCGGAATGTAGTATGCGCGCGGAGAACCGTAAGTGGGCGAACTCTGTTCGGCGTCGTCCATGATTTGTTGAACGGATTCCGTAGCCGACTTGGCGACTGCGGTTTGCTTAGCCGCATCGTCCGTCTTTTCGCGCGGCGGTTGCGGATCGGACACGCCGTACTGCAAAATAACCTGTTCGCGCGGATCGTCTTTCATTTCCTTGACCAACTTATTGGTTTCGCTGGTTAGATGTTTGAGGTTTTCTATCTCGCGCATAAGTTCTTCCGCGCCTTCGACGTTCTTGGCCTGTTCTTCGACTTGACGTTTGGCTTCCAATTCGGCAATCTTGCGGTTGAGTTCTTCTTCGCGGGCTTTGGCTTCTTCGTAAGCCTTTTGACGGGCTTCCGCTTCCTTGCGGATACGTTCCGCTTCTTCGAGAGCTTGGCGTTTGGCTTCTTCTTCCGCCTTTACCTTGGCTTGCGCTTCCTGCTCCGCCTGTCTGCGAGCTTCCTGCTCGGCTTTAAGCCTTGCCTGAGTTTCCTTTTCCGCTTCCTTCTTTGCTTCCTCGTAAGCCTTGGCGCGAGCTTCTTCATACGCCTTTGCCCGAGCTTCTTCGTAAGCTTTTTGACGGGCATTGGCCAATTCTTCTTCGCGAGCCTTGGCTTCCGCTTCCGCTTTCTTTTTGGCTTCCTGTTCGGCTAACGCTTTCTTCTTTTTTTCTTCTTCGGCGCGCAGACGAGCTTCGCTTTCCGCTTTTGCGCGGGCTTTAGCTTCCTCTTCCGCTTTGCGCTTGGTTTCCTGCTCGGCGATTATTTTCGCTTGGGCTTCGGCATACGCAGACTTGCGTGCTTCTTCTATCGCCTTTTCGCGAGCTTTCATTTCCGCTTCTTCGCGTTCTCTCGCCTGAGCTTCAGCCTTTTTGCGAGCTTCTTCAATGGCCGCCTTTTGCGCTTCCTTTTCCGCCTGCTGTTCTTCCGTGAGACTTCTTAAACGCTCTATTTCACGCAAAAGCTCGTCGGTGCCGTCACTTTCTTGAACGTGCTTAGCCACGGGTTTTGCAGACTTTTTGGAAGAGTACTGTTTAACCGCAACCGGGCCGGAAACAGTACGCGCGGACGCGCGTTGCTTGGGCGCGGGAGCGGCTACGAACGGCGGTCTGCCGAGATTGACGATTTCGTCCACCATTTCCGCGCTGGCTTGTTCGTTTTCTTCCGAGCTGATAATTTTTATGCCCTTACCGTGCAGATAGCTATACAAATACACCAAATCGCACGAAGCGGTTATAATACATACGGCGTCTATTGTCGGCGCTTTGCATACAGCGTCCACTACGTCCACGAAAATACGGCTGTCGAAATCTCTCCGTCCGCGGCGTTTGATACGCATAGTGCGTTCTACCTTGTAGCCCTTAACCTGCGCGCTTTCGTAAATACCCTTGTGCTTTCTTTCCTTAGCGCCGTAAACTTTGCCGGTAAGGATGGTCCCCATACCGTCCAACTGCGCTAAAATTCCGTCGTAATTATCCGTAGTCAAATCTACATTATCCACGTCTATAAAAAAAGCGATATTTTTGTTGCGAAGCATATTATATCTCCTTTGCATCGATTATTAAAACCGACTATACTATATTATTTTACAATATTTTACTGTCCTTGTCTATACTTTCGCTGAAAATAAAACAAATATTGTTGGCTCAAACCGGCGTCTTGACCGAATAAACCGCAGAAAAATTGCGCTATTTCGCTATCCTTATGTCCCTGCTCGAAATGTTCGTGATACACCTTTTTTATCCAAGTATCCACGGGGAAAACGTCTCCGCGTTTTAGACCGAAAAGCATAATACAATCAGCAACCTTGGGACCGACGCCAGTAAACGTCAGAAGCTCGCGGCGCGCGGACGCGCTGTCGAGAGTGGAAAGAACGGACAAATCGTAGCCGAGCAGCCTATTTGCCGTTTCGGACAAATACCTGTCGCGGTAGCCCGCGCCCATCTCCTTAAATAAACTAACAGACGCCGATGCAAGCGATTGTACGGACGGAAAAGCCTTGCCGTACGGCGTGTCCTGCCCCAAAGCCGCGCATATACGTTCGATAATAAGCTGTATCCGCTTGATATTGTTATTGGCGGATATAATAAAGCTGAAAATCATCTCGGTAAGGTCCTGATTGAGTATGCGTATACCCTTGCCAAAGGCAACCGCTTCGCTCATAAGCGGCGACAGCGCCGATATGCGGCGCGCCTTGGATTCGTAGTCGGCATCCAAATCGAAGAAGTTCCAAAAGTAGTCCTTATCCTGCGTTCTTACTTCAACGTCGCAGCCGTTATAGGACAGCTCGGCGTATTTATCCAAAGAATACACCGCATACGCGCCGTCCGGCAAACGCCTGTAGCGGAAAATTTGTCCGCATTCCAACGTATCGGTTATATTGAAATATTCCTTGGGATAAGTAAATGCAATGGGTGGTTTTTCGTTCATATATATTACCTTATCTTTAGTATTCTTGACGGTTACGACGCGCCGCACTTCGTCCGATTTGCAGATATAGCCCTCGACCGTGTCGATTAATCGGCAGACGCAACGGATAGACTATTAAAAAAGCCAAGCTTAAACTTGGCTTTTGTAAATTGATTACTATATTATTGCGCTACGGGATAAACGGAAACCTGACGCTTGTTCTTGTCCTTGGCTTCAAACTTAACCACGCCGTCGATAAGCGCGAACAAGGTGTCGTCCTTGCCGATACCTACGTTGTTGCCGGGGTGGAAGTGCGTTCCGCGTTGACGTACAAGAATGTTGCCCGCTTTTGCGAATTGACCGTCGGCGCGTTTCGCTCCAAGACGTTTACTTGCGCTGTCGCGGCCGTTCTTGGTGCTGCTGGTTCCCTTTTTGTGCGCGAACAATTGCAGTTTTATAAACATCATTTTAAATTACCTCCAAATTGATATAGTCGGAATACTCTGTGTAAAAGTCCTTTATTCCGCACAGCATAGTGTTGAGAATAACGTCTGCGTCGTGCCGTTCCTGCTCCGTCAAATCCGACGGCAGAGTAAACCTTAGAGAGCCCGTTCCTTCGTCTACGGAGTACTTGACGTTGATTTTGGCAACGGACAGTAACCCCAAAAGCGCCGACTGTATAAGCGTGGATAAACCCGCGCACACAATGTCTTCGCCCGACTCGCCGTAGCCTGTATGCCCCGACGCAGTCACTTCGACAATGGAATTGTTAATACTTTTTATTGTAATGTCAGTCATTTTACAAAGCGATAGATTCAATCTTCAACTTAGTGTAAGGCTGTCTGTGACCTTGACGCTTGCGAATGTTCTTTTTGGCTTTGTAAGTGAAGATATTGATCTTCTTGCCCTTGCCGTGTTCTACGACGGTAGCTTTAACCTTAGCTTTTGCGGCATCGGAGCCTACAAGCACCTTGTCGCCGTCGGAAGCGAGTACCACCTCCAACTCTACCGTAGAATTGACTTCGGCGCCAAGCAGTTCCGTTTCGAAAATGAGGCCTTCCGTAACCTTGTATTGCTTTCCGCCGGTTTTAACAATTGCGTACATAGTTTTTTACCTCCCGTATCAGAGTCTCGCTAAACAAGGGTGGACGTAAGTACCGTCGCTTGACAAAATAACCCTTTTTATGCGGCTACCACATATACTACACCACTTACAAGCTTTTGTCAAACGAATAGCGGCAAAAAAGACGAATGAAACGCAAGACGAAACCCAAAAGCAAAAAAGTTGAGAAAAAACCGTTAAAACTATTGCAAAATTTTGAATTTTAGAGTATTGTATTAGTACAAAAATACGGAGGCATAGCTCAGTCGGTTAGAGCGCTCGCTTCACATGCGAGAGGTCGTAGGTTCGAATCCTACTGTCTCTACCAACGGCAACCTAAAACGAACAATCGTTTTGGGTTGTTTTTATTCTGCTTGGGACGTTCCATATCAAGTCAAACGTATGTTAAAATGTCAATGCGATATTATATAACAAATTTAGTTATTACAACCAATATTACAGTAAATCGACTTGTTACATTGTAGCTTACAAGAAGATAGTTTTTTTTTATATTTTAATAAATTTTATAAATAAATTTTATTGAAATGCTTGACTTTATAGCATAGTGGTTGTATTATTATTTCATCACTATTCGACAAAAAAATAATGGAGGAAAGCATTGATGAGCGAAATAAAATGTCCTAAATGTGGCGAGGTTTTTGAAATTGATGAAATGTCTTATGAGAAAATTGCGACACAAGTTCGCGATAAAGAATTTGAAAAAAGAATTAAAGAAAGAGAAAAGCAATGGGAAGTGGAAAAGCAGTCTGCAATAGAATCTGCTGAATTTAATTATAAAATTGAAATTCAAAAATTAAATGGAATTATAGAAAAGGGTGAAACCGAAAAGAAACTTGCAGTTGAAAAAGCGATTAAAGACAAAGACAGCGAACTTACAAATAAAGACAAGGAAATAAACTCTCTTCAAAATCAGTTGCTACTTACAGAAAAAGAAGTTGAAAATAAAGAAAATGAAATCAAGATTAAAGAAACTGAAATTAAAAAAAGTTATGAAGAGCAATTAAAAATGAAAGATGAACAAATTGCTCAATATAAAGATTTTAAGGCGAAACAATCCGTTAAACTTTTAGGCGAAAGTTTAGAACAACATTGTCAAATAGCGTTCGACCAAGTGCGTTCTATTGGATTTCAAAATGCTTCTTTCGAAAAAGATAATGATGTGCGTACAGGTAGCAAGGGTGATTACATATTTAGACTTTATGACGATGACGAAACGGAACTCCTTTCAATAATGTTTGAAATGAAAAATGAAGGGGATACAACTGCTACCAAAAAGAAAAATGAAGATTTTTTCAAAGAATTAGATAAAGATAGAAACGAGAAAAAATGTGAGTATGCCGTTCTTGTTACAATGTTAGAACTTGATAATGAATTGTATAATGGCGGCATTGTTGACGTTTCTCATAGGTACGAAAAGATGTATGTTGTAAGACCAAATTTCTTTATTCCTATAATTACCATTTTACGTAATGCTGCGTTGAAATCATTAGAATATAAAAGAGCACTTGTTCTTGCACAACATCAAAATATAGATATAACAAATTTCGAACAGGAACTGACGCAATTCAAAACTGATTTGTCCAGTAATATATCTCGTGCGCAAGGAAGATTTAGTAATGCTATTGAAGAAATCGACAAAACTATAAAACATCTTGAAAAAGTAAAGGACGAATTATTAGGTTCAAGTAAACAACTTAGTATTGCAACTAGCAAGGCAGATGATTTGACAATTAAAAAACTGACAAAAAATAGCCCATCTTTGCGTTCAGAGTTTGAAAATATAAAAAAGAAATAATTCGTTTTAGTTTGCAATTACTCTACCACCAATAAGCTAAAACGAACCCGTTTTAGCCTTTTTTATTTCGTAACTAATTCTCTTTTATTTCATTAATATATTTTCTTAAAACCAAATTGATAAACTGCGACAAGGAACGTTCGTCTTTGTCTGCTTCTTCTTTTAGGTCTTTTAATAAATCTGCATCTATTGTAATACTGATTTTTTCTTTCAACGGTTTCATAAAAAACTCCTTTTTAACAATTATACACTTTATCCGATTTTTTCTTGACAAATATTATAAAGTAGGATAAAATACTACTAAATGGGTGGGAAAAATTATATAAATGAGATGAAGAAAAAATGTTGGAGCTGCGGAAAGTTTAGCGCATATTACACAAGGGGCTTTTGTTGTTTGATGAAAGAAGATAACGGTTTTTGCCGCGAGTACAATAAAGTTGTGAAAAAAACTGACACTTGCGATAAGTGGTACTGCAAGCGAACGTCTAAGGAACGACGCATAAAAATAGTCCTGCGCTCATTGCCTGAAATTTACGACAAGATTGCCGCACTGGAACAAATTCTAACGGAAGAAACCGAACTGCAAAATATTAAAAACGAAATAGACGCAATAATTTAGGTCATAATTACTCTACCGCTTGCAGCTGCTCGGCGGTTGTAATAACTAATTGAACGCGGGATAGTCGTTCCTTTCTACAGGTCGTATAGTAAGCTCTTTTATTATGCAAAAAGGTCTTGGATGGTACGATGTTTTTCTTACGCGCAAGCAAAACGTTTACGGACAAGCCGCTATGTTTAGGGCAAAAAAAGTGCGCCGACGGACTGTCGGCGCGGGTGTGGTCGCGTTAGTTACGCGCGGTCAAATGCTCGAACTATCTTTCGACGGGCAAATCTTCCAAGGTATCCACGTCGATATAGTGCGCTTTGCAAAAATTGGCGAAGGCGCGCTGAGCGTTGTAGTTAGGCTTGCATCTGCCCGATTCCCAACGGTTTACGGTTGCAAACGCCACGCCGAGTTCCTTAGCCATCATTTCCTGGCTGAGATAAAACTTCTTTCTTACAATCTTGACCTTGTCTTTGAATTCCATAATTGTCACTCCTGTAAATTTCTTCGTTAGGCTTGTTTCAATACGTTATAGTTAGTATGCTACGACTGTAACAAAACTATTCGCCTTGACCGTTACGATTTATCGCCAAAAATTAAGCAACTACTAAAACGTAACATTTGGCAAACGCAGTGAATCAATTGTGTACGCTTATTACACCGTACTCATATAAGCATAAAGTCAGTTATCTAATACAAGCTGCAGAGTAATAAAAAGTAACAACGACACTCTCTGTATTAAACGCCGCAATTACTTAACGTACGCATATTATAGCATAACAATAATGATTTGACAACACTTAAAATACATTTTTAGACGATTTATCGCGAATATTCATGTAATTGCAGTCGGCTTTAGCTAAAATGCCCTGTCGAACGCACAAAACTCTGCTTCCTACGTTAAAGCACGAAACAGTACTGTAATTGTATGCAGTCGGCTCGAATTGAAGTAAAACTATTGCGTTATTTTAAGCGCGCCGAACAGTACTATGCCCACCGCCGCGGATAAAACTATCAAAATTATTGGATGAATTTTGCGATTTTTTATTTTTATTTTAGAAAGCGGGAAAAAGACGGCGACAATTATAAGCGATATCCAGTTAAACTGCGAAAAGCCTTCCTTGGTAATCGCCGTAAGCTTTAATTCCGGCAGAATAACGCTGCACCCCACGGTTATTACCGCGGATAAAATAAGCCCTACCACCACGGGCTTTATTCCGTACAACACGCTTTGCACATATTTATTGGTTTTGAACCTTTCGAACAGCTTGGTCACGACGATGATTATTATCAACGAAGGAAGCACCACCGCAAAAGTCGCTGTGAACGCGCCGAGAATGGAGCCGAACACGCCGAGAGAAGTCGTTCCGCCCACCTTGACGCCTATGAAGGTGGCAAGATTGATTGCAAACGGTCCGGGAGTGGATTCGGCTACGCCGATAAAGTTTATCAGCTCCGCGCTCGTCAGCCAGCCGCGGCGTTCCACCACCTGCGTTACAAGCGGAAGCATAGCGTAACCGCCGCCTATAGTAAACAAACCGATCTTAAAATATTCCCAAAACAGCAAAAGAAATTCCATACGCTATTCTCCCCCGTTTTGTCCGTTTTCCGAAACGGCGTCCGCACCGTCGGTATCCGCTGTTTCCAACGGCGGATTATCTCCGCGCGTTTCATCGGCGCTGCGCATAGGCGCAACGTCGGCAGTATTGCCGTCCGACGAATCCGCAGTTGAGCTTGTCTCATCGGATTGAAGTCTACGCGCTTTTTTGTTAATAACCGCTTGACGAATAAGCATATAGCACACGCCCAAAACGCCGCCGATTATTATAAGAAAAATAACGTTGAAGTCGGTAAACGTTGCAACGCCGAACGCCGCTATAACCAGTATCGCGTTAAACCAATCGCGTTCAAGCTGCTTAGCCATCTTGGTAAAGGCATTGATAATAAGTATTATTACGCACGCTTGAATACCGGTAAACGCCGCCTTGTACCAAACGTTATCGGCAATGGCTTCTATAACGAACGACAGCCCCGTAATTATTATAAACGACGGCAATACTACTCCGAGCGTGGCAATAACCGCGCCCCAAAAACCGCGCAAACGGTATCCCACGCTTGTGGCGGTGTTTACGGCTATAACCCCCGGAGTAGATTCCGCAATCACAAGCATATCCAACATATCCTGAGCCGTAATCCACTGCTTCTTGGTTATCAGCTCTTCTTCCAATATGGAAATCATAGCGTAACCGCCGCCAAAGGTAAACAGCCCCGTTTTGAAAAAGGTTATGAAAATTTGCCAAAGACTTACTTTCTTCATCTATACGTCCCGATATTATTTAGTATATACGCGATTGATAGCATTAAGCAATTTTTCCACTGCGCCCACGTCGAAATCGGGCAGATAATCGCGCGTGGCGGAAGAAAATTCCTGCCCGTAACCGTTGTGCAAGCCCACGTTAAAAAAGTAGTCGGTAACCGCTCGGTACTCATGTCGGTACAGCTTGCGGTTAAGCTCGGGGAACGCGTCGTCCCGCCTTGCCGCGAAATACTGCGACATAAGGCTTACGTAAATGTCGCGGTCGAACGCCGCAAGCCAATCCAACACCCGCTTGGAATCTTCGACGTAGGACGGCAAAACCAAGTGGCGCACTATTACGCCGCGTTTAATATATCCGTCCGAATCGAACTCGTCCGCGGGCTGTTGACGGCGCATTTCCGCAATTGCGCGGGTTGCTACGTCAAAATAGTCGCTTGCGTTTGCAAGGTCGCCCGACACCTTGACAGAACAAAACTTCAAGTCGGGCAAATACACGTCTACAAGCCCTTCGAGAAGTTTAAGCGTTTGAACCTTTTCGTACGAGCTCGTATTGTATACGACGGGAATTGCAAGGCGCGGCTTGACTAACTCGAGCGCTTGCGCTATTTTGTCCGCGAAGTGCGACGGCGTTACCAAATTGATATTGGCAACGTTAACTTCCTGCAAATACAGCATTATATCCGCAAGCCGCCCTGCGGACACTTCCGCTCCGCGCGGAACGTCGGAAATATCGTAGTTTTGACAAAAGCGGCAATGCAAATTACAGCCTGCGAAAAAAATTGTCCCGCTGCCCTTCTTCCCCGAAATACACGGCTCTTCCCACTCGTGCACGCCGATGCGCGACACGACGATTCCGTCCGTATTGCAAAAGCCTTTATTACGCTTGCGGTCGACGTTACACTCGCGCGGACACAGAGTACATTTCATAACTACATAATGATAACTCATTTACGCAGTTTTGACAAGTTATAACCTATAAAAAGAATAAACACAAAAGGATATTAACGGTGTTACCTATAAAGTCTGTTGTCGATTTTTAACGTGATACGGTTACTGGACGTGATTGCAACATCAACGTATGTTCCGTCATCCAAAGTACAAGACAAATATATAACACGCAAGTTGGACAACGTATTTAATTCGTCGGTTTTAACGCCGTCAACTTTTATATAATGATGATAATGTCCCGCATAAACTAAAATTTTCCAGTCTTCGTAATAATAAATTTTGCACGACAATAAAAGCGTCGTAATAAACATCGGAAGAATAAATATCAATTCAACAATTATCAAAAATATTAGAACTTCGTATTTGAAATAATCGCTTATGCCCGCGCTATAAGATATTATTTCGTAATACTTTACTTCACCATTAATATAAAAATCCGAATTTCCATTTTTAGATAGTAGGCGAATAGATATATCTTCGGTTTCTTCGGAAATTAACTTACCGTCAACATCGCGAAATGCAACGGTAATGCTGCCCATATCCGCATAATCATCAAATTCTACTGAAATTGAACAAATACTACGGTCTAACGTTTCGTCATATTGGTAAACACCTGTATCGTTAATTATTTTGACATTCGTGGCAGGTGCGGAGAAAATCAGCAAGTCTAATATTATAACGGCAATAAACACTGCCGTCCAAAACAGTTTGCGAACAAATAACTTTACTTTTTCGAATGACATTGCTATTCTCTCCCAATAAAAAAGCGTGTTTCATCAAGAAACACGCTAAAAAACGCATCTCTCAATGTTGCGACACATTTTCCCTAATATAAGGTGAGAGTGTACGTTTTTAACTATTACACTCCTTATAAAAGGGATATTCAAATGTGTCGCATATTTATTGTACCATACTTGAAATTTTTAATCAATCTTTTTTTCACGACGCCACGACACATTAAACAGTTAAAACCTTGTGAGTGTGTGCAAAATTACACAAGCCCGCACAAATATACGGCAGGGATTACCCATATGGTAGTAGTAATAACTGCAAAGGGGCAAAGCTATGTTTACTACTTTATTGGACTTTATCAGACGAATATTCTTTCTTACGGGATACTTTCAAAACGGAAGCTATCCGCAGCCGCTTTCCGCCGATGAAGAACAGGACTGCTTGAAGCGTATGAAAACGGGGGACAAAAAAGCGCGCGACAAGCTTATATGCCACAACATGCGGCTTGTAGCCCACGTGGCTAAAAAGTACGGCAAAAACAACGACCTCGACGATATGATTTCCATAGGCTCGATAGGGCTGATAAAGGGTGTGGAAAGCTACTCTACGGAAAAAGGCACTACGCTTGCAACCTACTTGGCAAGGTGCATCGAAAACGAAATACTGATGACTCTGCGCTCCAACAAACGGTATCAAAATACGGTATACCTGCAAAACACTTTGGGCGTAGACGGCGACGGCAACGAATATACGCTTATGGACGTGTTGGCGACAAACGAAGACAGCGTTTTTCACCAAGCGGAAACGTCCATTCTGCGACAGAATTTGCTTAAAATTATCCGCGAACGGCTGACGGAGAGAGAACAGAAAATTATACTGATGCGCTACGGATTGGAAGAAGGCTCCGCTCCGCTTACACAGCTGCAAACGTCCAAAAAGTTAGGGATAAGCCGCAGCTACGTATCGCGTATAGAAACGCACGCTCTGTCGAAAATAAAGCAGTACTTACAAGACTGATTGCGCCCGTTGACAATTAGCCGCGTTCGGCGTATAATGATAACCGTAAAAACACACGGGAGAACGCTATGGATTACACGTACGACACGCAGCTGCTGCTGGAAGGCAAAAATCTGAGCGACAGAGAAATTATCGACTACATTACCGCCAACATAGAAGGCGACTGCTTATTGGTTGTGGGCGACGACGAACTCGTTAAGCTGCACTTCCACACCAATACGCCTTGGAAAGTATTGGAATACTGCGCTTCACTCGGCGAAGTGTACGACGTAGTAATAGAGAACATGGTTAGACAGGCGCAGGGCTTGCAGGGCTGAGTTGCGGGTAAATACAAAAGGAGAAAAAAATATGAAAAAGAAATTATTTGCAATTATATTCGTCCTAATTCTTACGGTATCGGGCGTTACCGCGCTTGCCGCATGCGACAACGCGGGCGGCAAGGCTATAAGCGCGCTGCAAACGGAGAAGAAGTATCTTGCAGAAAGTACCGTAAACAGCGGTCTGACGGAAGAAGATATTCTGGCGCAACCGGGAGAGTATTTGACATATCAATCGTACTACGTCTTTCACGCTGACGGGACGGGCGAATACGTTTGCAATAAAATAGACTACAGAGATTACAACATTCACGCAAAATACACGCTGCATTTCAAATACACCTTCGTAGACGAAGAAAAAAGCGCAGTTGCCTGCTTTTACGACAGGTTAGACAATCAATCGATAATACTAAAAGGGTACAAAGACGAAACCGACAATGAAGGCATACCCTACGATTACGATTTTACCGATTGGAGCAGGTTGGTAACGGTATCCAAAAACGTGCTCTGCGTAATGGGAACGGGCTATACGTTTTACGTAAACGAAGATTACGTAAAGCAAATACCGAACTTTAACAAACAGACGGAAAACAAATAACGACAAAACGCTTGAAACGGCTAACGTTTCAAGCGTTTTTTATTGCTTTTGTAAGGTTTTACAGCACTTTTGCTCCGACCGAACGCACGCGCATAGGCAGTACCGCGCCCGAACCGTACTTGGCGCACAGAGCCGAATGCAACGCGGGAAAGTCGGCGTCATCCGCAACGCACAATACCGTGCCTGCAAACCCGCCGCCGTGAACGCGCGCGCCGACGTTTGCACCGCAGTTACGGGCGTACTCTACCGCGTCCTTTATCGCTGTGTCGTCGGCGTCTACCGCGCAGTTTTCGAGCAGGTTCATACTGGAATCGCCCGATTGATTGACAAGGCGTATAATCTCGCGCGTATCGCCGTGCGATAACGCGGAAACAAGCCCGCTTACGCGTTCGTTTTCGCGGAAAAAATGCTCGGCGCGGTTGACGGGGCGGTTGCCTAACTGGGAACGCAATTCGCTTTCGCGCGCGAAAAACTCCTGTTCGTTCACTTCGATAAGTCTGCTCTTACCGAAACATTGCGCTACGGAAAACATTTCCGCGGGAATGCTTGCGTACAGATGGGACAGGTCGGAATGGCTCTTGCCCGTATCGACAAGAGCGAATTTTATTTTTAAGTTATCCGCGGGAATAACGCCGTAGGCAAAACCGTCGGAAAAATCAAACGCGGAAATTCCGCCCGCAAGGGACGAGCCTTGGTCGAGCAATCCGCAGGGCTTGTTGAGATACTTGTTCTCGGCATACTGCCCCGCCCGAGCCATAACGGACAGGGGGATATTGCCGCCGTTATATGCGTTGTTGATAATTGTAGCTATAAGCGTTTCGTACGCCGCGCTTGACGACACCCCCGCGCCTGACGGCAACGCGGAATGCGTATACGCGTCGAAGCCGCCAACGGCGTAGCCCGCTTGCAAAAGATACTCTACAACCCCCTGCGCAAGCCCCGCGCCGCCCTTGACGTCGCCTAAGGCGCCGACGTTGAAGTTTATTTCGGCGTGCTTGTCGCTTCTTATGCGTATAACGCCGTTGTCCGCTATGCGAAACGCCGCTATAATGTCCCTGTCTACCGCGCAGCCCACTACCCTGCCGCCGTTGTGGTCGGTGTGGTTGCCGAGCAGTTCGACGCGTCCCGAAGCGGAAGCCAAATGGCAATAGCCGTAACCGAACTGACGGCGGAATTTACCGACTACGGCGTTATACCTTTGTACCTGCGGAAAAAGGCTCTTGCCGTACAGTTCGTTAAAATTTCCGCGCGCGTCCGATCCGTAAAGGAATTTTCTCATCGTGCAAATCAGTTCCCCGTTATTTGCTTAAATGATAACATACGGGCGGATAAATTGCAAACGAAAAATATCCGACGTTTTGGGAGAACGTCGGATATCCTTATATTAACAGGCAGAAACGTTATTCCACCGTTACGGATTTAGCCAAGTTGCGCGGTTTGTCTACGTCGCGCCCCAAACGCTTGGCTACGTAGTATGAGAGCAGCTGCAAGGGGACTACTGACACTATGCCGTACAAAAGCCTGTTTACGACGGGAATCTTGATAAGAGTTGCGTTATCGACGGTATAGGGCGTAACGCATATTACGCGCGCTTTGCGCGTAGCAACTTCCGACACCGAAGACGCAATTTTGTCCAGTAAATCGCTGTCGCAAGCAATGGCTATTACCGTTACGCCCTGCTCCATAAGCGCGAGCGTGCCGTGTTTGAGTTCGCCTGCCGGGTACGCTTCGGAATGAATGTAGCTGATTTCCTTGAGCTTTAACGAGCCTTCGCACGCCGTAGGATAATCCGCGCGTTTTCCTATAAAAAATACCGCCGAGCTGTCCTTGACTTCTTCGGCAAGGCGTGATATTTCGTAGCTGTCGGATAGGATTTTGTCTATAGCCGAACCGAGTCCGTCCATAGCATCGAACACTTTGTTGCGAGTTTCTTCGCCGATAGTACCCTTCAAATACGCAAGATCCGTCATAAGCAGCGTGAGCGTTACCAACTGGCAGTTGTAAGCTTTGGTGCTTGCCACGGCGTATTCGGCGTCGGCGCGGATGTTTATTACCTTGTCGCACACAAAACTTAACGACGAGGTGACCGTATTGGTTACGGCGTAGGTAAAACCGCCCAGCTGACGTATACGTTCGGCGGCGCGGATGGTATCCGCGGTTTCACCGCTTTGACTGATTAGAAAAGCCAAGGTATAGCTGTCGACGGGGTAGCTGTCGTAGATAAATTCGCTGGCGATTACGGGAATTACGTCTATATCCATCATTTGCCGAGAGACCGCAGCCACTTCCAAACCGCTGTTGTAAGCCGTTCCGCAGCCGACAAGATATACGCGTTTTATACGGTGTACCGTTTTAGCCGGCAGATTAAGTCCGCCGCATTCGATGTAACCCTTCTTAGCCTGTCTTACCTTGTCGGGCACTTCCATAATTTCTTTAAGCATAAAATCGCCGTCTACAGACGCTTCTTCTTCCGCCTTGTCTACGGAGAAGAATTTGACGGGAACAGGCTCGCCGTCGAAGCCGTAGAACTTGACTCCGCTGCGATTGGCAACGACTATTACGTTGTCCGGAGTTACGGCAACCTTATCCGCCCAACGGGAAATACAACGAATATCCGAGCATAAGTACGCGCCGTTATCCGTCACGCCGACGACAAGCGGACTTTTGTTCTTGATAGCGTACAAATTGCCGTCGTAAACGCTTTCTATAACTATAGCGAAGGAGCCTTGAAGCCTGTTGGCTGTAGTCACCACGGCTTGCAGAACGTCTCCTTCGTAATACTTGGCAAGCAAGTGCGCTACCGTTTCGCTGTCCGTTTGCGAAGCAAAATCCACTCCGCTTGCGGTAAGATTATATTTTAGCGACAGATAGTTTTCGATAATTCCGTTATGTACAACCGCGAAATTGCGGTCGTAAGAATAAAAAGGATGGGCGTTATTGGCGCATACTTCGCCGTGAGTAGCCCAGCGCGTATGCCCTATCGCAGTACAGCCGTACAAATCCGACGGTAGATCGGCTTGCAAATTCTCCATACGTCCCGCCGTTTTGAACAACCGAATATTTTTACCGTTTTTTACCGCTATTCCCGCCGAATCGTAGCCGCGGTATTCCAAACACTTTAATGCCTTCAAAGTATCGTTGACAGCGTTGTCGCTTATCGTTCCAAAAATTCCGCACATTAGCCTTTCTCCTTACGTATCCGCGCCGCGCATACAGTGCGCGCGGCGTTTGCAGCCGTTTGTTTTGCTCGGTATGGATACAGAGTAGTATATGAATGCGTACGGTAAAAGGTGTAAAAATAATCACTTTTATTTAACATATATTTGACTACCGTTTAGGATAGTTGTATAATTTGTAAGTTATGCACAATTGCACTAACAATTAAATTTGCGGATACGAGCCTGTCAAGGAGATATGATATAATGCAGAGAACAGACGTAAGAAACATAGCCATAATTGCCCACGTAGACCACGGCAAGACCACGCTTGTGGACCAGCTGTTAAAACAAAACGGGGTGTTCCGCGCGAACGAAGTAGTCGCCGAACGCGTAATGGACAATAACGACATAGAGCGCGAACGCGGCATTACCATTCTTGCAAAAAACACCGCGGTACACTACAAGGGAACTAAAATAAACATCATAGACACCCCGGGACACGCCGACTTCGGCGGAGAAGTGGAACGTATACTTTCGATGGTAGACGGCGTATTGCTGCTTGTAGACGCGATAGAAGGCTGTATGCCGCAAACCAGATACGTGCTGAAAAAAGCGTTGGGGCTTGGCAAAAAGGTGCTTGTGGTAGTAAACAAGGTGGACAAGGGCGAATTTGACGAGCACGACCTTCAAGAACAAATTATGGAACTGT
Source organism: uncultured Clostridia bacterium (assembly GCA_947570215.1). Lineage (GTDB taxonomy): Bacteria > Bacillota > Clostridia > Christensenellales > CAG-314 > Fimimonas. The sequence goes on along the minus strand of CANOTO010000005.1, from coordinate 76,540 downwards.
TTATGGAGCTTAACGCCAATGACGACCAGTTCGACTTTAAGATTATTTACGCTTCGGCAAAACAGGGCTGGGCTTCGACAAGTCTCGATACGCAATCAAGCAATATGGCTCCGCTGTTGGACGCGATACTTACGGAAATCCCCGCGCCGCGCGGCGAAACGGACAACGGCTTGCAGTTGCTGATATGCAACATAGACTACGACGAATATGTGGGGCGCATAGGCATAGGCAAGGTTAACCGCGGAAAAATCACCAGCGGACAGCAGGTAATGATTTGCCACAAGGACAACGTATACAATTCGGCGAAGGTTACGCGCTTGTACCAATTCGAAGGGTTAAAACGCGTAGAATGCGCCGAAGGCACTATGGGCGATATAGTTGCGGTAAACGGCATTACCGATATGAACATAGGCGACACCGTATGCTCGGTAGACTGCGTAGAACCGCTGCCCTTCGTAAACATAGACGAACCGACGGTTAGTATGCTGTTTATGGTAAACAACAGTCCGTTTGCAGGCAAGGAAGGCAAATACGTAACCAGCCGCCATATAAGAGCGCGCTTGTTCAAAGAAGTTGAAACAAACGTATCTATGCGAGTGGAAGAAACGGACTCGGCAGATTGCTTCAAAGTGTACGGCAGGGGCGAGCTGCACTTGTCTATCCTTATCGAAGAAATGCGCCGCGAAGGCTACGAGTTCCAGGTTTCGCGCCCGAAGGTTATTTTCAAAGAAATAAACGGGGTAAAATGCGAACCGATAGAATATCTTGTAGTAGAAGTCCCCGACAATTACGTGGGCAGCGTTATGAACAAGCTGGGCGCAAGAAAAGCTGAGCTTATAAATATGTCTCCCGACAGCCAAGGAGGAACGAAACTGGAATTCAAGATTCCGTCCCGCGCGCTGTTCGGCTACCGCAGCGAGCTGTTGACGGATACAAAGGGCTTCGGTGTGATGAGCAGCGTATTGGACAGCTACGAGCCGTACAAGGGCGAAGTCGCCGAGCGTACGCGCGGAAGCTTGGTGGCATTCGAAGACGGCGTTACCACCGCTTACGGGCTGTTTAACGCGCAGGAAAGATGTCGCCTGTTCGTAGGGGTGGGCTTGCCTGTATATTCCGGAATGGTAGTAGGCGAAAACAGCCGCGAAGACGACATTACGGTAAACGTATGCAAAACCAAGCACTTAACCAACAACCGCGCAAGCGGCAGCGACGAAGCTTTGAAGCTGACACCGCCTACCGTATTGAGCCTTGAACAATGCTTGGAATTTATTGCCGACGACGAGCTTGTGGAAGTTACGCCCGCTTCTATCCGACTGCGCAAAGCGATACTTGACCACTCCGAACGTATGCGTATATGGGCAAGAAACAATAAGAAATAACACTGACGGAATTATACTCGAAACGCAGTTTGGATCTATTCAAACTGCGTTAATATTTAACTAATTTATACTGTTGTATTTTGAAAAAACTCGATAACCGCATCCAACAACTGCGCCAGACTGCAAGCGGCGCTACGCTTGTCTTCCGACAGCTCGAGCCGTAATTTTTTGAAATACTTTAAGCCTTTCCTTATTAACTCTGTATTCAATTCGTTTTTTATTATAATACAGCTCCATTTTAACAGCGTAACTTTCCTGTTATATCTATACGCCATCGATAATTTAAGCATGTACTGCGAAACAGTTCTACGTTCGTCGGCAGATAAACTTATATTTTGCATTTTATCAACCCCTTATTCTTCTGTTAAAAGAATACAAGAAGTTTTCTTCTTTGTCAAGTTTTGCAAGAAGAAAAATTCTATAATCTGCTTATGATAAACTTAGGAAAACAAATAAAAGAAATGAGATTGGAAAAAGGCCTGTCGCAAGCGCAATTAGCCAAGGAAATCGGCGTAAGTCAAAAGGCTATCGATTACTGGGAGCGGAACGTCAACGAACCGAAAGCAAGCTATATCGTTGCTCTCGTCAAATATTTTGAAATAACGTACGACGAATTTTTTACCGATAATTAACAAAACCGCAGCTTGGCATTACCGTAATTCCCATAGGGAATATAATAAAACGCAAATAAAAAGGTTTAGGCATAGCGTTAAGCTGTGCCTTTTCTCTGCTTTTTTTGTGTACGAATTATGCTACTCGTAGCTTAGTGAGATATAGATATGTTTTATATTTCCCGAAAAATTCAATGGTTTGCGTTCTTTCATTTTTCGTGATATAATAATTGTACGCTACGAAGCAATCGCTTGCGATTATAAACAGTAATTTAGAGGTGTATATGGACGAAATTTCTCTCCGTATAATGACAAGGGAGCTTTGTCATCAGTTATACAGAGATTGGGGAAACGACCCTTCGATTTATATGGATATGAGTTTGTTTACAGCATACAAATATGATGAAAACGCCGTAAATAAATATTTTGAAACAAAACAAAATCCATCTCGCATTCTGTTTGCAATAATGAAAAGTGGAAAACCGATTGGAGAGTTGCAATTAAAAGACATAAATCAAACAAGTCGGGAGTGTACATTGAGCATCCATTTGCAAAATGATACAGTGAAAGGTAAAGGATATGGCACACGTGCAGAGCAGTTGGCAATACAATATGCCTTTGAAGTGTTGAATATGGTTGCTGTAAATGCTGATACGATTATAAAAAATACTCGTAGTCAACACGTGCTTGAAAAAGTTGGATTTAAGTTTATCAGAGAAGAATACGGTTTCAAATATTATAGATTAGAACGGTAAATTTCAATTTATCTTTCTAAAAGGTTTGTAGTAAAAAGCTCTCGAACATATCGTTCGAGAGCTTTTGTCCTTGCTTGAAAGTATAACTCTTAATAATTTAGTTTTTTAATTCCCTGTGGGAAGTGCGCTTTCAAGCCGCTGTTTTTTTTTTAGATTAATCAAAGTCATTATCACCATCGATATTACGCTCACTTTCCCGCAACGCCGCTTTCTGTCTGCGAAGCATACGCGACCAGTTAACGAAGCCGTAAACATCTAAAACCAAAAACGCAGTAAAACACACTATCATAGGAAGATAAGTCAAGTCGGAAACCGTTTGCAATATCCACATAACTATCAGCACTACGTCGTTTACAGCGTACCCCACGGCATAAAAACGGTTGCGGCGCGCTGTGAGATAAGAAGCGGCAAAGGACGTAAATACCGACGCTGTGCTTACAATTAGGTTAGCGGTATTAAGCGCACGCAATATGAAATAAAAAGCAACCGTTACCGCTACGGACAACGCCGCGAACAAGCACCACTCCTTGACGGACAGAGAGTTGACTTCCACTTCGTTTTTGTCGCCTTTGTAAGGATTACGCAGCCACGATACGAGCGCAACCACAGCCATCGGAGCTGTCATAGCAAGGTAGGTTATCATTTCGCCGTAGTATCTGCAAGAATAGGATATAACTCCGTAGAACACGCTGAAAACGACCGTCAAACCCTGTCCTGCGGGATTGCCCTTGGAAACGAATACAAGGGACGTTACGCCGATAAGCGCGCCTATTAAGTAATGGTACCGAGTATTGCGAAATACGAAAAAGCATACAGTAATAGCCGCTACGCTGACACTCCATATTACCCACTCCATAGGCTTGATAGATTTAATAAAGTTTTTCATAGTATACTCCGAAAAGACTGCTTTTACATAGATTGATCCGCGCGGGCAGACGCATTGACCCAAGCGGCATAAAAACAAGAATATCCTGCCGTAGGTTTTCAACGGCAAGTATTACGCACGCGTGTGGAACGACAAAAAATAAAAGCGCTCTACCCGTATCTTCAAAGACCTAACGATACGAATAAAACGCCTACGCGCTTGCAAACACTCGGCAGCGTTTGCAATATTTGTTTATTTTTTATTTGATTTAATTATAAATGCCGTCCGACGTTTAGTCAAGCGATTTACCACGGCAATTCGCTTATCGGTTCGCCGTTTAAGCGTTTGAGTATTATGCCGTTATCTTCCAAAGTCAAATAACTCGGCTCGCCGTCGCGCGGACGTGATACGGAGCCGACATTGGCGATATACAAGCCGTTAAACCTTTGCAGCAGCGCACAATGGGTATGCCCGTATATCAAAACGTCGTTTTCATGCAAAACGGGCGGTACGCGGTATTTGTTGTATACGTGTCCGTGGGTAAAAAACAGCGAACGACCGAAGTGATACATTATTGCGTAGTCGTCCATACCGCATGGAAGCAGCGCGACTTCGGCGGCGCGGTCGTTATTGCCGCGAACGAGATAGGTTACGGCGTCTATCTGCGAAACGCAATCTACAATTTTCTGCGTGTCGCGAGGGCCGAACAGATCGCCGCAAATTACCACCTTGTTCGGACGTTCGAGCTCGGTTATTTTCACAACGGATTTCATTCCGTCGATACTGCCGTGAATATCGGCAAAAACGCAAATTTTCATAGGCTGTCAAACTGCGCGCGCTTAATTGGATTGCGTCAACGTATTGTATAGATCCGTATACTTGTCGGCGGATTTCTTCCAGCTGTAATCGCACTTCATAGCCGCCGCCACTATCGCGTCCCACTCGGCGCGGCGGTCGTAGTAGACGGACATTGCGCGGCACAGGGTGTACCACAGGTCGTCGGCGTTGCTGTTGGTAAAGGAAAAGCCGTTACCCTGACGCGTTTGGTCGTTGTAGCTGAATACCGTATCTTTAAGCCCGCCCGTTTCGCGCACGAGCGGAAGCGCGCCGTACTTTAACGAAATAATCTGAGACAAGCCGCACGGTTCGAAGTCGCTCGGCATCAAAAACAGATCGCATGCGGCGTATATCCTGTGGGCTAACGCGTTGTTAAAGGTGATATTAGCGCTGATCTTATCGGGATAGCGGGACGCATAGTAGCGGAACGTATCTTCGTAACGCTTTTCACCCGCAGGACAGACTTATGCAGGGCGACTGCGTAAACCTTATGCAGGGCGCGATAGTGTTTTCTCTTGTCGAACTCGAACAACTCCATGCTTACCGTATAATAGCTGTCGATATCCTTGATTGTTCGCAAAAAACCGTCGAAGCAATAGCCGTAAATATTAAGCTTGCCGACGTTCTTCTCGACGATATCCTTGACAAAGCGTTTTTTACCGTGAAGCATACAGTTTTCCAACAGGTTAATTAGCAAGTCCTTGGCCGAACTGTACCGCAGGCTTGGCTATGTTACGGGTTAGAACGCCCAAACGGCTGCCTTGACCGCCGGCCAGTATCATAGCGATACATTCTTTGTTTTTCATAAAATCCCCCTTATGGCGTTAGAATTCGATATGTTCGATATTTTCCTTGTCGCTTCTTTTGTACACCACGAAGCGATTGCCTACGCATAATACGGGCTCGCAGCCGAGTCTTTCGCATACTTCGCGGCACATGTCCTTTGCAGACAGCGTGCAGCTTTGCAACGACGCGACCTTGACCAACTCGTAATGGTACAGCGCCGTGGCTATTTCATTCAATACGTTTTCCGTCAGTTCTTCCTTGCCGACTGTAACGGACGGACGAAGCGCGTTTGCAAGCGCTTTGAGTTTGCTTCTTTGCTTTGTAGTAATCATAATTTTTTCCTTTTTCGGCAAATGCCGATATTTTGCAAAATGCCGTCGCGATAGATTTCTACGATCGAACGTCTTACAGCGTTGTCGGTCGAAACGGCATTAAAATGCGGTTGCTTTGTCACGCGACGTTTCGAAGAATACGATTTCGGCAAACTACAAGATAAGCTCGAACTCGATTTCTCCGATAATTACTGTATCGCCGTCCTTGGCTCCAGATTGTTTTAACGCCGTTTCAACACCGCGAGTCTTGATTACCTTTTGGAAATAGCGGAAGCTGTCGTAATCGTCAAGGTCTACCTTGCGGGACAGCTCGTCAACAAGACTTCCGACAACTTCGTAAACGTTTGCGTCCAGCTTTACCACTTCGAAGCTTCCGTCTTCTTCCTTTTGCAGCCTGTATGGCTCGAATTGCATCGGCTGCGCCGCAGGCGCGGTTTTAAGCGCGTCCGCAACGGCGGCAATAAACTCGTTAACCCCTTCGTGAATAATTGTCGTCATAGGTATAACGGTATATTTACCGTATTCCGACTTGAAACGTACAAGATTTTCATCCGCTTGAGGCATATCCATCTTATTGGCGACGACAATCATAGGCAGGCTGCGCAGAGACGCGTCGTAGCCGAATATCTCGTTGTTGATTGCAGCGAAATCCGCAACGGGGTCGCGTCCTTCGCTTCCGGACATATCCAGAACGTGTACGAGCAGCCGAGTACGTTCGATATGCCGCAAAAAACTGTGTCCGAGCCCAAGACCTTCGCTTGCTCCTTCGATCAATCCCGGAATATCCGCAATAACGAAGGTTTCGTCGCGAAAGCATACAACGCCCAAGTTGGGCGACAGCGTAGTAAAATGATAATTGGCAATTTTCGGTTTTGCGTCGGATACTACGGACAGCAGCGTACTCTTGCCGACATTGGGAAACCCCACCAGTCCTACGTCGGCGATGGTTTTAAGCTCCAATACGACTTCGTACTCCAGCGTTTTAACTCCCAATTCCGCAAAGGATGGCGATTGACGGCGAGACGTTGCAAAGTGATGATTACCGCGGCCGCCCTTGCCGCCGACCAATACGACTTCGCGCTGACCGTCGGCGAACATATCGGCAATTACGTCGCCGTCTACGCTCTTGATAACAGTGCCGACGGGAACCTTTACTTCGATATCGGTACCCTTCTTACCGTAACAATTCTTTCTGCCGCCGTTTTCGCCGTTACCCGCGCGAAAATGCTTTTGGTAATGAAAGGCGTTGAGCGTATTTTCCGAATGCGTAGCTACAAATATTACGTCTCCGCCCTTGCCGCCGTCTCCGCCGTCCGGTCCGCCGTTGGGCACGTATTTCTCCGTATGCAGGCTGGCGGAGCCGTCTCCGCCGTTACCCGACTTGATATATATCTTTACTTTGTCGATAAACATAATCCTTCCTTTATTCTCCGAACGGCGTTCAGTCCGTCCGCTACGGCGTCTGCTACAAGCCTGCCGCCTTTGGCGTCGCCGCCCAAGTATACGTTGCCGTACTGCCAAAAATCTTTTCTATTTACTTCCCGTCCGCCGATTAACGTTTTGTCGAACGCGCTTCCCGTTGCGGAAACCACGTAATCGGCAACCAACGTAAATTCTCGGTCGGTAACGGTCAGCTTGCCGCGTCCCTCGGATACCGTCTCCGCAACGGTAAACGCCAAACCGTCGGCAGTTTGCTGCAATTTTATCGGCGCGGCGTTGAATACGAACCGCGCGCCTTCGCGCTCGGCGGAGCATATTTCCTTATCGAACGCAGGCATATCCGCGCGTCCTCGGCGGTAGACGACGGTAACGTCGCACCCCTTGAATAACGCCAATCTCGCGCAATCTACGGCGGAATTGCCGCCGCCCACGACTATCACTCTTTTTACGCCGAAATCACCCTGCAAAAAATCCTTGTAATTACAGGCAAGCTCTTGTCCGACAACGCCTAATCCGTAGTCGGCAGCAAGACCGGTCGCCACGTACACGGCGTCAAAACGCCCTTGAAGCCGTGCAAGCTCTTGCGCGTCTATTTGCTTGTTTTCAACAGAAATCTTTCCGTAAACGGCGTTTTTAACCCGCAAAAGCGCCTGCTCGGGCAGGCGGAAAGACGGTATAAGCGACAAAGTTGACAGAAGTTCGCCGCGCTCGTAAACGGTGACATCCGCGCCCTGTTCGTACGCCTTGACTGCACAGGTAACGCCGGAAACTCCGCCGCCGACAATTGCCAATCGGCAGCCTTGCAATTCGCCGCCCAACCGTTCGACTTCGTACGGATAGCGCGCGAAAACTTCCCGTTCGACAAGCCCGACGTCTACAGCTTGTCCGCGTTTGTTAAGAATACAATTGCCCGAGCATTGCTTATCATGCGGGCATACGTAACCGCATATCTCGCCGAAGGGATGACCGACGAGCCCGACCGCTTGACGGAATCGACCTTCGCGAACAAGTCGAAGAAAGGCGGGTATATCGTTGCAAACGGGACAAGACGTCTTACACAACGGCTTGACGCAGTTAAGACAACGTTCGCTTTCGGCGGTGAAATCAACCACGGTAATGCTCCTTATAGTATTTGCAGTATTCCTTTACGCTACACGCCATGCAATTGGGATTTTGCGATTTGCAAACATACCGCCCGTGTAGCAAAATATAGTGATGCGAATCCGCCCATTTGTCCGACGGAATTGCCCGCATAAGTTGTTTTTCCGTTTCCAATACGTTGGCGGCGTTGACAATACCGAGTCTGTTGGATACTCGAAACACATGCGTATCGACGGCAATAGCTTGTCCGCCGAAAGCGACGGCATACACTACGTTTGCGGTCTTGCGCCCGACGCCTTTTAGACTTTGCAAAGATTTTAGGTCGTTGGGAACCTTACCGCCGAACCTATCCAGCAAATCCTGCGACATTTCCTTCAAATACGTCGCCTTGCTGTGGTAAAATCCGCAGGAATGTATCAGCTCTTCGATACGTTCGAGCGGAAGCGCGGCCATTTTGTCGGGGGTATCGGCTTGGGCAAATAAAGCGGGCGTGACGGCGTTTACGCGTTTGTCCGTACACTGCGCGGACAGTATTACCGCGACTAATAGCTGATAAGGCGAATTGAAAATCAATTCGCTCTTAGCATCGGGGAAATCTTGCGATAATCGGTAAAGTATCTTGTCCGTTGCCGTCATACAGTCGTCCTTTTCTTTTGTTTTGAATTATAGCGTCGTGCAATAAAGATATTATACACTAATTCTCGGCATATTTCAATACTTTAACGAAACTAAATGCGAGTTAAAGTAGTACCGTTCAAGGTTACGCGCGCCAAATAAAAACCGACGAAGGTTTCGCCGAGAGACAGCGTGGCGCGAACGGCGGACAACGCGTCGCGGGAAAACTTGACGGACAGCCCGCACCCCACGTTGGCTGATCTTGGCGTGGATATCAACGCGCAGTTGACCCCTTTGTTAAGCAAATAATTGTAAGCGCTTATCGTTACGCTTCTCGAACGGTATATTGCAATTACGTATTCCATTGCTATCCTCCTATGTAAAAGTAGGACGTTTCGCCCGCTTTACGCCGTTTCCTAAGGTTCGTTGGCATAGTGTTAAAATTTCCCCGTAAAATATATTACTGTAAAAAACGCAAAATAGTTAAAATTTATGCAATTAGGGGCAAAAATGATTTATTTAGACAATGCTGCAACTACAAATTACAAACCGCAATGCGTGATAGACGCAGTAACGGAAACGATTACAAAGTATCCGTTTAATCCTAACCGCGGCGGACACAAACAAGCGTTGGAATTGGAACGGAAGCTATACCAAACGCGCAAAAAGCTGTCGCTGCTGTGTCACAACGATTCGGAAAAGCACGTGGCGTTTACATGCGGCTGCACCGAAGCGTTGAATTTGGGCATTCTCGGCACGGCAAGACGCGGACACGTGATAGTATCTTGCTACGAACACAATTCCGTATTGCGGCCGCTTATGCAGCTACATAAGCGCGGTTTTATAACCCTGTCCGTAGCACAAGCGGACGAAAACGGCGACGTGCGCGCGGAAGAAATCGAGCGCTTGATACAAAAAGATACGTATATGCTATGCGTTTCGCACGCATCCAACGTTAACGGTAAAAGTCAAAAGCTGTACGCTTTGGGAGAACTCGCGAGACAGAAGAATTTACTTTTTTTAGTGGACTGCGCGCAAAGCGTAGGATATTTTCCCATAGATATGTCGAAATGCAACGTAGATATGGTAGCCGTTGCCGGACACAAAGGACTGCATGGCATACAAGGCGCGGGCGCGCTTATTTTTAACGAACGGTCTACGCCCCGACCGGTAAAATTCGGCGGAACAGGATCGGAAAGTCATTTGTACTACCAACCGAACACTATCCCGGACAGCTTAGAATCGGGAACGTTACCCTGCCCCGCCATAATGGCCATGGACGCGGGAATAGACTACTGGCTGTCCAACTGGCAAACCAACGCCGAAAAAATTGCCGAAAACGAAAAGCTGCTATGGGACGGACTAACGGAAATACCCAACGTAAGGCTGTACTCGCAGCAAAATAAAAGCGGAATAGTAGCCTTCAACGTAGGAAATGCCGACAGCAACGAAATAGCCGACGAGCTGTCCGAGAGCTACGACATAGCAGTACGCGGCGGACTGCAATGCGCGCCGCTTACGCACAAGCACTTGGGAACGTTCGAGCAGGGCGTAGTAAGAGCTTCGGTAAGCTGCGTAACTACTAAAGACGAATGCTACCGCTTTCTTAACGCCGTGGATACTATAACCCGCAGACTGACGCGTTGACGTCGATTGAAAAAACGCAAACAAAAACGGCTTAAAACAAAACGTTTTAAGCCGTTTTTGTATGTAATTAAAGCTTTAACAGTTCTTCCAACAAGCCGTTCAGACGAGAGCGCTGTTCGGCGTTCAAAAGCGGCGTTACACGCTTAGCGAAGGCGATGAGCTGTTCGTTGGTTAAGTTGCCGCGAGCTTTTTGCTCAATAACGTTGTTGACTATGTCCTTTACAAGCTGTCCTTCCCCTTCGCGCTCGTATTTGGACGCGAGACGTTTCATTTCTTCCACCCTTGTCGCGTAGTCGTCATTGGGCGTATTGCTTACGGGAGTTTCGCGCTGCGGCTGTCGGTCGCGGCGCTGCTCCTGCTTGCCGTCGCTGTAATTAGAGCGTTGATTTACGAAAATGTTGCGCGGGTCTTGATTATTTGCCATAAAATATGTACTCTCCTTGAAAACAATGGTTACTATAAATTATATGTCGGCATATAATGTAATGATTACAAAATTTTAGGGGGAACACAGGGTGAATTTGTCTACCGTTGCGTTGATACTGCTTGCTTGGCAGCTGCTGAGCAAAAAAAGCGCGCCGTCCGCTTCTCCCTTAGACAATTTGTCGCAATTTATGTCCGACGACACCAAAAGTATTCTGGAGTGCGTGGAAAAGCTTTCGAATAAAGACGCTACCAAGGAAGACAAAACGGGCGCAATCTTCCAAATGATGACTAACCCGGCGGTAATGAGCGTAGCGGAAGGTCTGTTCAAGAAAAAAGACGAGCCTGCGCCCGTGGTTAACGACGAAGGATACAAATTCGAAACCCCCTCCAAAGACAGTCAAGAGTTTTTCCGCCCGATAGACAACATAGCCGACGCGGAAATAAAGCATAAATTGTACTGGTTTTACGATAATTGGTATGTAAAATAGCTTCTTCTTTTGCGTTTCGTATAATTACCAATAAATACATACATATAAAAAGCCTGTTTCGTTTGAGAAACAGGCTTCGGTTTATTCGATTACGCGGGGATTCCGCCGCCTACCGAATTGAAATATTCGATTGCGCTTTGCCACAGCTTATCGTAGGTATCCAAATTGTTATACTTTTTAGGAGTGTAGCCGTCGCCCTGAATATTAGTGTCGGTTACGGGCGAAAAGTACGATGCAATAGTAAAGTAAATGTGCCAGTACTCGGTTGCCGTACCGCCGTCGTTGGTTTTGACGGTGCCGGCGTAATCCTTTAACGGCAGTATGACCTGAGCTATCCCCTTACCGTAGGTACGCGTACCCATATGAGTCGCCATTCCGTAATCCAACAGCGCGCCCGTGAGTAATTCGCTTGCGCTTGCCGAACCCGAATCCGTCCATACCACCACGTCCGGCTTGTCGGCGTTAGGAGCCTGAGTAAAGTACAAGTCGCGCGACAGCTTGACGGCGCGTTCGGAATTGCCCTGCGAACGGGTTTGCAACGTAGTAATCAAATATTCGTTGTTGCGGCGGGCAACCTTGCGGTTTTGCTGCGGAGTTAATAGGTCCGCAGAAATAAGCATACCCGCGATATTGGATACGATTGTTACGTCGCCGCCTGGATTGCCCTTGAGATCCAAAATAAGACGTTTGAGTCCGCTCTGCTTGAACAGTAACAGCGCTTGGCGGAATTCGTCGTCTGCGCTCGTTTGCTCGGTTGCAGATACGTCCATAGCGGAAAACTCCGATATACGGATATAACCGGTATCTTGAAGCTGAGATAAATTGCCGAGCTTACGCTCGTCCTTGGTACAGGTTACGGCGTTTCCCGTCACCTTGGTAGATACGTTGGTAAGGTTGTCGCCGAAATAAAACTCGACGTATTCGAAGGGGTATTGGGGGTTGACGTAGCCTATCTGTCCGCGGGCAATTTCGTAAGGAATTACGCTGCCGTTACGCAAAACGTGGAAGGTGGCTTTGTCCACAAGCGCGAGCAGACTGCGGATAAGCAGCTCATCGCCGCCGTTCAAAACAATCTGTTCGTACGTTACGGCGTTCGCGCCGCTTCCGTACGTTACGCCATGTCCGCCGTAAATGTCGGTGATATCGGTCATCTTGACTATAATATCGCCTTCCTGCAATTTGCCGTAGCTGTTGCTGTTGACTACAACCGACGACACGTACAAGCCTACGCCGCCGACTACTTGGAAGGTCATTCCGAACACATTGCCGTTGCCGCTTACCAGCACGCTTGTGGGATGCTCGAAGTTATAATACGTTTGCGGAGACATAAGACGGCTGAATTGATCGCCCGCCGTCTGCAAAAGAGCCGTACCTGCCTGTTCTACCGCTTTCCACAATTCTTCCTGCGAAACTTCCTTGTAGTAGTCGCTCTTTAATATACTCATAACGTCGGAAAGAAGCTGCTCCTGCTTGGAGCGACCTATCCCGCCGAAAACGGCGCACAAAACCCAGCCGAGCGCAATGCACAGCGCCAACGCCAAGCAAATTAGTACTATATAAAGCGGTTTTTTGCTTTTCTGCGCAGTAGATTGCGGAGCCTGATAACTCGACCACGAGTCGAAGTCGGCGCTTTTACGGGGCGGAGTTCCGTCCGTACCGCCGTCGCGCCGTTCTTCCACTCTCGAAGCATCGGCGCTTGACGCTTTTTCTATTTTTTCAAATTCTTCGTCAAAAAAATCCTTGTTAGCCATTATATCTCCTTAAACCGTCATAAATCCACACCAGTTCTTCAACCGTTTTCTTCGCGCCTTCCGCGCTGCCGCAAAATGCCGTATAGCCGCCGTCCATCACCGTTACGCTTCCGCGACATAACGACGCGTCGGACGTAAATACCGCCTTGATATCCGCGTCGAACAGATTCAAAACTTCGTCTATATACTCCGCGTCTTCGAAAAAGTCGTCGAACAGCACGACCCTGCGGCTTACGGCAAGCCCACGAGCCAACGCCGCTCTTTTGCGCATTTCTACGTTAAGCCCCGAAGCCTTGACGTTTACGTCGGGAATTTGCAGCCGTTCGGCGATTTCGCGAGCTTTTTGCAACCGCTCGTCCTTTGCAACCTTACGAACGGCAAGCGGGTAAGCGATATTAAACAGAACGCTGCGCGTTTCGAAAAATGCGGGTTTATTCGGTAAATAAAGTATGCCCAAACGCTCGTTTGCGATACCGCTAATATCTTCGCCGTCGAGCAGAATTTTGCCCGACGTTGGCGAAACTTCCTTGATAAGTAGCTTGCACAGGGACGATTTGCCGCTTTGAACGTCACACAGCACGGTGTTGACCCCATCGACAAGCGAGAAAGACGCGTCCTTGATAACGGCGGATTCGTCGTAATGATACTTGAGTGAAACTTTGTCGAAAACAATCATTTTTCCAATTCGTCCAACGTCAGACGGTACGCTTGAATAAAGTTATCCATAAAGTAGTCGACTTCGGGGCGCTTGTAGCCGCGAATTTCGTCGTATATCGTCTTTTCTGCCTTGTAAAACTCGGAATTACTCATTTTTAATTCGTCCAAGCACTTTATATATGCGCATATTTTGTCCGCGTATTTTACGAATCTGCGTTCTTCGTCGTCCGTTTCGTTAATTATCTTAGCGTATTCGGCTGAAAGCTCGCTTGGAAGATGCTCCAAAAGCCGCTCGTTGGAATAACTTTCCAATTTTTTGTACGCGTCGCGTATTTCCGGATTAAAATACTTGATAGGGGTAGGCAAATCGCCCGTTAAAACTTCGCTGGTTTCGTGAAAGAGCGCTTTGACTGCTATGCTGTTCGCATCCAACTGTCCGCCGAAATAAACGTTAGACACCGTCGCCAACGCGTGCGCTATTACGGCGACTTGCTGACTGTGTTCCATAATGTTCTCGTTCATTGCCGAGTGCATAAGTCCCCAGCGGTTTATATATTTCATACGGTTTAGATACGCGAAAAACTTGTACATAATCTTTTGTTCTCCCTACGGCATTTACATTTTAGTATATTTTATCACATATTATACCAAATGCCAACACCAATCTTTACCTTACCTTTATTTTTTTTTGATTATGTAATTGATAATCTTAAACCTATTGCGTATAATAAAACGCGTGTGGGACAGCATTTTCTGTCGGAGATTTAACTCCGCCACGCGAGAGCAATTTTTTAATTGCTCTCTTTTTTGTTCATTTATTTCTGCGACTAATCTTTCGCATATCCCATTTATTCAAGCGAGTTTTCGTTTTGCCTAAATGTTTTTCCTGTATAGGTTTACCATTTTTTGTCTTACGAAAAGTCTTGACTTCAACACCGCTTGCCTTTGGGTATATCGGGATACTTTTCTATTTGGATAAGATTTTTCTTTTTGTTGCCGTACTTGTCATACAAAGAAGATATACGCCTAACCGCAAGGTATTACTTTTGCGGAAAAAACAAAAAGGATTGCAAATATTTTGCAATCCTTTAACATGATAATATTATTCCGCTTTGTCAGGCGTTTCCGATTCGACCTTGGTAACGTTTTTGCCCGGCTCGTCGGCGGGATTAACGTACTTGATACAATGTCTCGGACAGGCTTCCAAGCATTTGCCGCAATTTATACATTTGCTGTAATCGATAATAGGCACGTTGTTTACAAGGTGAATAGCGCCGTTGGGGCAGGTACGCTCGCACTTGCCGCATGCGATACATCCCGCCTTGCACTTGGTCATAACGTCCTTACCGCGGCATTCCGTAGAACAGGCAACGTATACCTTAGCCGACTTGGGCACGCGCTTGATAAGGCGTTTGGGACAGGTTTGGATACACAGTCCGCAGGAACGGCAAATATCGGGGTCGATATGCGCGTAGCCGTCGAAGCATTCAATAGCCATATACGGACATGCGTCCACGCAGCTTCCGCTGCCCATACAGCCGACTTCGCAAGCTTTTCTTCCGCCAGCAAGCATATTTTGATTTACGCAGTTGCCGTAGCCTTGATAGGCGTACTTGTCGTCGCATTGGTTGCCGCCGCAGCAAGCCACCACCGCAACCGTAGGCTCCGTCGCGCCGTCGAAGGCGACGCCGAGAATATTGGAAATTTCTATTTGCGCTTCCTTGTTAGTTTGCCCGCAGGAGTCGAGCGTAGCCTTGCCTTCCACGAGAGCCTTGGCAAAGCCCGCGCAGCCGGGGTGTCCGCAAGCGCCGCAGTTTGCGCCCGCAAGACGCTGCTCCACTTCCTTGATACGGGGATCTTCCTTGACTTGACAGAAGCGAGAAATAAGTATGATACACAGAGCCAATACCAAAGCCACGCCGGACATTATGCCCACTACGATTCCGAACGTAGCCCAGTCGATATTTCTGCCGATACCGTCGGCAAGTAAATTTGTCATTACGTATTACCCCCTGTTATATCAACGTAAAAATGTAGAACGCCATTGCCATAAAGCAAGCGGTCAGCATAGTCATAGGGAAGCCGCGCAAGGGTTTTGCTACGTTTAGTTTGTCTACCTTTTGACGAAGTCCCGCAAGCAATACTATTGCAAGGGTAAAGCCCAAGCCGTACATCAGTCCCGAGAATACCGCTTCGCCGAGAGACATTGCCATACCGTAGTCGGTAAAGCCGCCCGCTACCGTGTTGAATACGCGGTGAACGAAGTGAGCTTCTTCTACCGTGGTCATCTCAATAACCAGTTCGGCAACGCCCAGTATAGCGCAGTTGGTCGTAACCAACGGAAGGTATATACCGAGAGCAGAATACAAACCGGGGCTGAACTTCTTGAGTATCATTTCCAGCATTTGCACCAGCGCCGCGATTATCAAAATAAACACTATGATTTCGAGATATTCCAACTTCAACGGCAGCAGTACGAACACGTAAATAGGATACGTGACCAAGCAGGTGATGACCATTACGGCCGTTACCGCAAGTCCCATACCGAGAGCCGCGCTCGGCTTCTTGGAAACGCCCAAAAACGGGCATATTCCCATAAATTTTACCAATACGAAGTTTTGAGCGAACAACGCCGCAATTATAATGCCGAGTACGTCCATACTATTCCGCCTCCTTCGCCGTCGTTTGCGTTTCTACGCTTTGAAGCATTTTGCCGTGTTGATTGTGCTTGATTTTGCGGTCTACCGCGTTGTAGCATACGTTGAATATCGCTATAAGCAAGCCGTAGGTTAGGAACGCGCCGGCTGCGTTTGTAAAGAACGGAATGGAAAACGCGTTGGCGTCCCACAGCTTGAGACCGAACAGCGAAGCCGAGCCCAACAGTTCGCGGATAATACCCATTACCGTTATGGAAACGGTAAAGCCGAGACCCATAAACAATCCGTCGAGCGCCGAATAGCCTACGGGATTGTGCGAAGCGTAGCTTTCCGCTCTGCCCAGAATAATGCAGTTTACCACTATCAGCGACAGAAATACGCCCAAGCTTTCGTATAAATCGGGAATGTACGCTTCCATAAACATACGCACAATCGTAACGAAGGTTGCAATTATTACAATGAAGCAGGGGATACGCACTCTGTCGGGGATAACGTTGCGCAGCAGCGAAATTATTACGTTGCTGCAAATAAGCACGAAGGTAACCGCCAAGCCCATTCCAAGGCTGTTAAACGCGGTGGTTGTAACAGCCAGGGTGGGACAAGTACCCAAAACCAATCTGAAAGTGGGATTTTGACGAATCGTTCCGTCCAGAGCAATTTCTCTAATACGATTTTTCATCAGTTTGTACCCCCTTGTTCGGTTAAGCTTTTTACATATTCGCAAGCGTAGTTGACCGCTCTTATTATTGCGTTTTCAGAATAGGTCGCGCCTGTGTGTCCGGGCGTCGAACCTTCGTCGACAGGCGGGGTAGTATCGAACTTAGTGTCGATGCCGTTGCTTACGAACAACATCTTGAAGGTATCCCATATATTGAGAATATGGTCGCTCAAGTAGGATTGCGATTCGTGAGACTCGACGTTCAAGTCGGCAATTACGCCGTCCTTGATTACTACGTTTACGGTAACGGTACCGCTTGCAAATCCGCCCTTACCAGTTGCGTTGACTACGTAAGCGCCGTCTTCGCCAACGCATACGGAGTTGATACGCGCGTCGTCGGTATCCCAACCGTCGGTTATTGCAATATATTGAGCCAGACGGAAGTCTTCGAGATAGCCGTGAATCTTGAATTCGTAGTAGTTGAGATCCTGAACCTTTGTTACAAGCTCGTCCGCTATGTCTTCGCTCTTGGCGATTACCGCGTCTTGCTCGTGTCTTGCAGTGTATCCCAAGTTACCCTTGAGTATTACTACCTTGGCTTCCGTTTCCACGTTGTAAACGTACGCGTCCAAGGTCTCGCTTGCGCCTTCCTTGCTGCCTACGAAGAAGTAGGACATAGCGTTATTTTCGTCGGACAAAGCCGCGCGGTATTTAAGGTCGGAATTGACCGCGAACGTGTAGTCAGCATAATCCGTATCGGCAAGCAACGCCGCGATAGCGTCTTCCGCATCCTTCTGCGGGTTGGAGCCCAAATTCAATACGTTCATGGCGTAGTAGGACGCCATCTTGATTGCATTGTTAAGCGCTGTTGACGTCATAGTTGCTCCGCCGTGCTTAATTAGAGCGATATCGGTGGAAATTTGTTCGCCGATGTACCATTCGCCCTGATGCTTACTGACGTCGTTAGCATACGTTTCGCCGCCTACGTCGGAAATCTTCCAATTGATAATCTTGGCGTCGGAACCGATAACTACCAAAACGGTAATGGATCCGCCGTAACCGCCGATACCTTCCGCAGCGATAATGTACACGCCGTCTTCGGAACGCACGACCTTTTTAACAGAGCCGTACATGGCGTTTGCCGCATACTGCTTGTTGATTGTAACCGTTTCGGGGTTGGACAATTCGGGATAAACTTCCTTCAACGCGGCGTTTATCTTGGCTTCTTCGCGCCTTGCCCGTTCTTCCGGACTTATGTAGAAAATATCGTTACACAAAGCAAGCAAAGCTCCGCACACAAGGCAGATAACGACGAGTACCGCTATCGCTTTTAACGCCTGCAATACCGTGCCGCGCTTCATTGCTTTTTCGTTGGAGGCCGTCGTTTCGGCTGTTTCTGCCGCGACGTCTTTTACTTCTTGCGCCATATTACTTTGCCTCCTTTACTTTCTTTTCTTTTACCGCCTTGACGTATCCGAAGGGTCTGCGGCGGATATACAGGTCGAACAAAGGTACAAGCAGATTCATAAGCAGAATAGCAAATGACACCGCTTCGCCCTTGACGGCTCTGCGCAGCACCGCGGTTAGGATACCGAGCAAAACGAAATAGATATAATTGCCGAGCTTGGTATTGGGAGTGGTTACGTAGTCCGTAGCCATAAATATTGCGCCGAGAACAAGTCCGCCGGACAAAATGGACGGAAGGAATACGCCCCAAGCCTTGCCGAATTCTACCGCAACGAAGGACGGGGTTGAAACGTCCAAAGCGTTGCAACCGTCTATCCAAGCAATCAGTACGGAAACAAGCCCCGTTACCGCCATATACACAAGCGGCCAACGGAAGTTGAGCACTCCGCGCACCACAAGGTAAATACCGCCTGCAATCAAAGCAAGTTTGCACACTTCGCCTATACAGCCCTGTACGCCCGTACCCAACAGCAAGTCCCAGTTGGAAAGGCTGTTCTGTAAATTGGGATTATACAGAGCGGCAAGGGGAGTAGCTCCCGCTTGGAAGGTGTGGGTTATGTCGATTTGAGATACCGAAGGAGCTTCGGGATTGACGCAGAACGTTCCGCCGAACGCAGCGCCGAATGCGATAAAGGCGAAAATTCTGCCTGCGATTGCGGGGTTTACTATGTTCTTGCCCGTTCCGCCGAACAGCATTTTTACTACTATTATCGCAAATACGCTTGCAAGAATAGCTACGTACCACTTGGACGTGGCGTACATATTCATACCGATTAACATACCGGTAACAAGCGACGTAAAGTCGAATTCTTTGATAATCTCCGCGAACTTCTTCTTGCAGCAAAGCAGGAACACCCATTCCGCAGCTACTGCCGAAAGGCAGGAGATTGCAAGAATAAGCAGCGCTTTCCAACCGAAATACACCACGCCCATAATGCATGCCGGAAAAAGAGCAATGCATACGTCTAACATTATGCGCTTGGTGGTTGCGCTCGACTTGATATGCGGAGAACTGGAATATACGTATGTAGACATATTACTTCTTCTCCTTCATCTTAGATTTGGTTAGCCGAACGCTTTGAACGATGGGACGCTTGGCGGGACATACGTACGCGCATGTGCCGCATTCGAAGCAGTTCATGGCTCCGCCTATGCTTACCGCCTTGTCGTAATCGCCGACGGTGGCGTAAAAATCGATATACATCGGCATAAGACGCATGGGACAAACGCTTGCGCAGCGTCCGCAGTTGATACAGGGTGTCGGCAAAACGGTGCTGGCTTCCTTGTCCGTCAAAGCCAAAAAGCCGCTGTCCGTCTTGGTTGTGGTAACGTCCAAGCCCATAAGCGAAAAGCCCATCATCGGTCCGCCGGAAATCAGCTTTACGGCGTCGTCAGTCAATCCGCCGCAAAAATCGACTATTGCAGACAACGGAGTACCTATACGCACCTCGATATTCTTAGGCGCGCGAACTCCGCGTCCCGAAACCGTCATAAGACGTTTGTACAGCGGCGTTCCGTTAACTACCGCGTCGTAGGCTGCGTACGCGGTGCCTACGTTATTGACGATGCACCCCACCGCCGACGGCAATCCGCCGACAGGTACTTCGCGGTTGACGCAAGCCTTGATAAGCGTCTTTTCCGCGCCCTGCGGATATTTCTTCTTGAGCAGCACAAGCACGATATCGCCGTCGCTGCGTTCCGCCTTTTCGTCCACTACGCCGTCCGACTTCAATAACGTTTCGTACGCTTCCATCTTATTGGCTTCGAGACCAATAAATATATTGGAAACGTTGATTGCCTTGGCAAGCAGCCGTACGCCTTGAAGAAAACCTTCGGCGCGTTCGATCATAAGGCGGTTATCGCAGTTAAGATACGGTTCGCATTCTGCGGCGTTTATTATAAGCGTATCTACTTCGTCCTTGGGCTGAATTTTTACTGCCGCGGGGAAGCCCGCTCCGCCCATGCCTACAATGCCTGCGTCTGCTACGCGTTGAACGATTTGTTCTGCGGTAGGATTGTCAAGCTTGGGCATAGCTTCTACGTCTTGCTTGCCGTTAGCCCTTATGTGAACGTAATCGACAACAGAGCCTTGGGCGTTCTTGCGCTTGACGATTTCGACGATTTCACCGCATACGGGAGAGTGAATATTTGCCGATACAAAAGCCGAAGCCTTGGCAATCAGCTGTCCTTCCTTGACGGTATCGCCTACGTTAACTACCGGTTCTGCAGGTTTACCGATGTGCTGCGACAACGAGACGTAGTAGTCGGTAACCGCGGGCATCTGTTCGATAGCCTTGGTATCCGATAACGCCTTGTTATCAGGCACGTGGAAACCACCTTTGAAAGTTTTCATAAATGCGATTTACTCCTAATTAAAATATTGTAAAACCGTAAAAATTCATAGTTTTACATCATACTGTGATAGTATAACACACTTAAAAAAAAATGTAAAATAAATACAAATCAAATTAAAACCCAATAAAAAAAGAAAAATATACTTTATATTTATACTATTATAAATTTTATTTGCCGACAAGTGCTTTTAGGCAAAAAACACCGACAAGAAAGGACGGCTTTCGACGGAATACGATTACTTTTACGTTAGAATTTGTTACGCAAGCGCAATTACGGCAATATAAGTTCGCGCCGACAAGCAGCGGTAAAAATGACAAAAATGCATTAGAGTAAAACACGGGTTACCGACAATGACAAAGATACGGCGTACAAGCGAATTACAAAGAAAATTACGGTAAACCTGCCGACGAAAAAGCAAGCTTGCGACAATATAGCTTGGAATTTTTGAGAATAATAAGTATGGTGTTTATAGCAGAGCATCACTTTCCTTACGTTTGAACGGCAGCGCCGACGCGGCTACAGCGTTTAATCACGGCGTTTTGCGCGCGTTTATCAGCCGTTGAATATCCATATCCAACTATACTACAAGCAGCCCCCCTGTAAATATCGGAAAAGACGCGGCTTCACACCACGTCTAATTATCGTTCGCCTGCGGCTTATCTGAAATTCCATATGGGAATTACGGTAATGCGCAGCCGTTGTTTTGCAATAGCTGTTTTATTCGGTTTTGTTAGCGACGTAACGCGACAGACCGGACAAAAACTTGTCTGCCGACTTGGGATCGGGAAGCGTTATAACAGCCGTTTGCGGATAGTCGGATATAAGCTGCAAAATCATCGGTCGGACGTTTTTGCGAAAATTCCATATATATTCGGTAAAGTCCCTGTCTAACTTTTCCAAGCATCCGTCGGCTATATCGTCGCGCTGCTTGCCGCGGTATTTTATACGGCGTTTTAGCGCGCGAAAATAACTGACCCGACGTTTGTAATCCAAAAAGATTATCAGCGTAGCCCTGCCGAAACGGTCCGCCAGGTGACTGCGCCACATTCCGTCTATTATCCATTCGCCGCTCGAAATAAGTCCGTCGTGAATAGCCTTGCGCTTGTCGTACGGAAGCATCTCCCAATTGGGATTCCACAAAACCTTGTCCAAATGCCACACCTGCCGCGACATAATTGCGCCCATACTCTTGGCGAAGGTCGTCTTGCCGCTTCCGGGACATCCTATTACCGCCACGCGTGAAAAATCCAACGCGGAAAAGTCCGCCTGCTGACAACGTTCGCTCATCTTTCGGAATACTCTTTTATAGCACGCTGCTGAGCGCGGTCCGCGTCCTTTTTTAGAAGCGTTTCCTTTTTGTCATAGTTTTGCTTGCCCTTGACCAAAGCGACTTCCACCTTGACAAGGCTGTCCTTGAAGTACATAGAAAGCGGAACGATGGAATAGCCCTTTTCTTTGACCTTGCCAAGCATACGCATTATTTCGCGCTTGTGCGCAAGCAACCGTCTGTCCCTTCGGCTTGCGACATTGGAATAGCTGCCCTTGTCGTAATTTTTGATATGACAGCCGAGCAATACAAGATTGCCGTTTTCGATACGGCAGTAGGAATCGGCAAGATTAACCTCTCCCTTGCGCAGAGATTTAACTTCGCAACCTATAAGATTTATACCGCATTCCAACGTTTCTACGACAAAGTAGTCGTGGCGCGCCTTTTTGTTAGTGGCAATTTGCTTCATATTTTATAAAAAATTATTTTGATTTTTTTCTCTTTTTAACCGGTTTTTCTTCCGCTTGCAGTCCGTCCGCTTGTTCTTCGTACGGGCGATCCGTAACCGCCGCAGCGATATCCGTGCCGTCAGTTACGTCCGCCGCAATCCGCTCCGCAGTCTGTTCCGTAGCGGTCGGCGGCTGCTGCGCGATTTGCTCCGTTGCGTCAAGCCCGTCCGATTGCGTTTTGTCATGCTTTTCTTTGCGAACCTTTTTAGACAGCTTGATTGCGGAAACGAGGTTGCATATGAGATACGCCCACATAAACAATAGCCAAAGACAAGAAAAAATTACAGGCAAGCCCTTGGCGCGCAAAATTACTTCCGTGAGAACGTAGCCCACCAAAGAAACGGATAAAAAAACCAAGCCAAGAACACTGAGCTTGGTGTTATTATGTTTACGAATGCTTCCGATAGCTTCTATAAACAAAAACACCACGCCTATAATTGCAAAAGCGGTTCCCGCCCATTGTAAAATTTTTTCTATCATTTGCGCCGTCCTTGAAGTTTACGGCAAAACCGTGTTCTTCAATACATAATGTTTCAGCATAAATATTATACCAGTAAAGTAAACTTTACGTCAACTTATAGCTTGTGTATTACGCTTTTGAAGCTACGGGCGTAGCCATTGCGTCCGCATTGCCGCCAATGCCTCACAGATCGGACGCGGCTCGTGATTCGCTGCGCTCAATCTATGCAAAAGCGGAACACGCTTGTTATCGGTATAAAGCGGACAAACTTTATTCCAAGCCACCGTTTCCAACGAAAACAGTAATCAAAAACGGCGTTTATCGATACCGATTGCAATATTTAGGTTAGTCTGCCGCAAGAGAAAAGTCTATTTTGCACGCCTGTTTGTTGACGCTTTCTACCGTGACGGCAACTTCGTCGCCCAAGGCGTAGCGCGCGCCGTCGTTGTACAGACAAAACTGCATTGCGTTGTATTTGAAAGATCCGCCCAACTTGTCAACGGAAATAAAGCCTTCCACCGTATTGGGCAGTTCAGCGTATATTCCGCGCTCGGTAACGCCGGAAATACGCGCGGGGAAAGTCTTGCCTATAACCGTCTCGGCGTAACTGCACTTTTTAACGTCGTCCGCCTTGCGCTCCGCTTCGTCGGCAAGCTTTTCGCGGACGGACGACTGCTTTGCCGCATCGAACGCCATATCTTCGTAGGCGCGCAGAGCCCTGTCCGTCATTTTGCCGAGAATTGCCGTCGTCAATATGCGGTGAACAATCAAATCGGGATAGCGCCGAATGGGCGAAGTAAAGTGGCAATAACATTTACTTGCCAGCCCGAAATGCCCCGTATTGACGTCGCTGTACTTGGCTTTTTGCATAGTTCGGAGCATTACGTCGTTGACCAAATGAAAATACGGGGTTTGCTCCGCCTGCTTCAAAGCGTCCTGCAAAACGGAGTTGTGAATCTCCGAGCTGTGTTTGACGTTAATGCCCAAACCCTTCATAAGAGCGAGCAAAACGGCAAGCTTATCTTGGTCGGGCTTGTCGTGAACGCGGTAAACAAAGGGATAACAGCAGGCGGCGGCGTATTCCGCCACAGTTTCGTTGGCGACAATCATAAATTCTTCGATTAGCTGATGCGAAAAGGAATTGTTTTGCAGCACCACGTCCGTAACGCGCCCCTGCTCATCCTGAACGAACGCTACTTCCTTGGAAGCAAACTCGATATTGCCGCGCTTGTCGCGCTTGCGCTGCAATATCTCCGCAAGACGCTTCATCGAAAACAAATCGTCCTTGATATCGGAGTACAAGCAAGCCGTTACTTCGTCGCCGTCCAAAAGCGCCTGCGCTTCGTCGTAGGTCAGGCGGTGACGGCTGTTGATTACCGACTGATAAATATCGCTGTCTACAACCTTGCCATTAGCGTCAATCGTCATCTCGCAGGTAAGCGTCAGACGGTCTACGCCTTGATAAAGCGAGCAAATGCCGTTGGACAATTCGCGCGGAAGCATGGGATACACCGTCCCCGGCAGGTACACGCTTGTTCCGCGGGCAAAGGCTTCCTTATCGATTGCATCCCCCGCCTTGACGTAGTGGGACACGTCGGCGATATGCACGCCGAGCAAGTACGTTCCGTCGGCGTTTTCCGTAACTGACACCGCGTCGTCCAAGTCCTTGGCGTCCGCGCCGTCTATCGTAAAAACCGTACGCTTTCTTAGATCGCGCCTGCCGACGTAATCCTTATCTTGCAAAACCGAAGGTATCCTTTCCGCCTGCCTTGCGCAGTCGTCGTTAAACTCGCTCGACAGACCATAGCTTGCGGCAACGGACAGCATATCCACGTCCTTTTCGTCGGGATAGCCCAGTACTTGAATAATTTCTCCTTCCGGTTTGCCGCGCCCGACAGGATACGCCGTGATACGCACCGCTACCTTTTGACCGTTCTTGGCGTTGAGATCCTTCTTGGGCTGAATATAAATATCCTTTACAAAACGTTTGTCGTCGGGCACGACGAAGCGCGCGTTATTGGACTTATCGTAAACGCCCACAAGTTCGCGCATTCCGCGGCTTAGTACCTTTACTATTTCCGCTTCGTCTTCCGTTCCTTCTATTCTTCGATACAGCACCGTATCTTTGTTAAACGCGCCGTTCACCTTGCTTGCGGGAACAAACAGGTCGTCCGCGTCGTCCCTTATGAGAAAACCGAAGCCGCGCGCGTTGCATTCGAAAACAGCCCGTCCGAAAGCTTCTCGGTTAACAATTCTGTAACGACGGGTATGCGCGTCGAAATAAATCTCGCCCGCGCGTTCCAATTCGCCGAGCGCGTCTTGTATTATGCGCCTGTCCGCAGTGGACTTGGTTTGAAACAACGCATATAATTGCTTTGCCGTAAAGCTGTCGGCGTTGTTATCCTTTATTACCGTTAATATTTTTTGAGTTATGTTCATATTTTCCTTATTAGTTTGAATAAAAAGACAATTTATAATTCAAAAGGGGCGACTGAAAATATTCAATCGCCCCTTGTAGTTCCTTATGTTTATTACTTGATAAACGTCTGCAAAACAATCATTACGATACAGCACACGGCAAGCAAGCCTGCGGCTATATACGTTAAAAGCTTCAAACGCGCTTCCTTACGAGAACCGGCGTTTTTACCGTAAAAGGTTTCCGATTCGTCCGAGTTCTTGGAAGAACCCGTCATAGCTTCCATACCGTCGGAGTTACCCGATTGCTTCATTACTATAAAGACGATAAAGCCCGTGCAAATAAGCGCAAGAGCCGCAAGAGCGATTTTTACTGCGGAAACGATTGTAGCCGTTTCGACAAAAGCCAGAATATTTAACACTTTACCGAACCTCCGTTCACAGGCGCAATGGCGCAATGCCCCGCCTAAACTTAATACGCTTATGTAGTATAACACAACAAGAAACAAATTGCAACTTTTTTTTGACAATAGTTGCGCAGGAATTGCACGTTTACGGCAATTTTTTTGTTTCTTCCGCAGACGAATCGGGCTGTTCGTCGCCTTGGTCGGCTTCCGCCGCGGACGGCTGTTTGCCCAAAATATCGTCCAACTCTCTGCGGGTTGCTTGCTCGTCGTACGTTTGTGTGATAAGAGTGACTACGTCGCCGACGTAAATCTTCTTTTCGCCGTCGTCGTCCATACGGGAAACGTTGCCGGCTTCTATCTGACGCACCTTGGTATTAGCAGGCCACAGTACGTCGCGGATACTCTTGCCTACGGCGAACGCGCCCTGCGCAACAACATACTTCATTTCGATAATTTCGTGCTTTTTGCCGTGGTTTTGCTGCTCCGTCATACGTTCCAAGAGAACGTCGTACAGCGGCTCTACCTTTACAAGCTCGCAAATCAGGTAGGATACGAATACCGTTATGCCCACGTAGAACAGATTGGAAAAGCTCCAAGTACACTCCACCATAAACACCAATGCGGTCATAGGAGCGCGTGTGGTAGCCCCCATAAACGCCGACATTGACAGCATAACTACCGTGCCGTACAGGTCTTGCGACATACCCAAAGCGATAAACAGCTTACCCAAAAGCGCGCCGAGTAAAGCCCCGATAGACAGCATAGGTATAAATACGCCGCCCGTCGCCCCCGAGCTTGTGGAAAAGGCTATGGTGAGAAAACGAATAAGAAACAGCGCGAATATTACCGCCCAAGAAAACCGCTCGTAATCGGCAAGCTTGATTATAAGTCCGCCGCCGCCGAACAAAGCGTCCGTTCCGTTGAAGCCGCCCACGGTAATTAGTCCGATTACCGCCGTTAAAGCGAAAACCACTGCAAGCTTAACCCACTGCGGGATACGCCTGAGCTTAGTATCGTACAGCTTACCAATTACGAATACGAACAGATTGTAACCGCAAGCCACGACAGCTACCGCCACGCCCAATAAGAGCGGAATCCAAATGTCCTTCATCGAAAACTCGCCCATATATTTAGCCACGTCGAAAAGCGGCGCCGGATTGTGCCCCAAAAGCATCGTCCACAAATTAGACGCGGTTACGCCGAAAAGCACCGACGACATAGCCATAAGAAAAATCATCGGAGTGAAACGCTTGTGCGCCTCTTCCAAGGCAAACAGCAGCCCCGTAACCGGAGCGCCCGTAGCCACGGCAAAGCCCGCGCTTGCGCCGCCCGTCATAATGTAGCGGTTCCAGCTGTCGTGAGATAACGGCAACTTGCACGTGCCGCCGCCGATTGCCGTACCCAACAGAACGCTCGGACCCTCGCTTCCCAAGGGAAGCCCGGCGAAAAAGCTTATCCAACTGTTGACAAGCACCGCTACGCCCGTGCGAAACCAACGGAACGTGAGTATGCCGCGCAATACGCCTTCGGCGCGCGGTATTCCGCCGCCCTTGGTTTCGGGAGCCCAACGCTGCAAGCCGTACGCCGCGAATGCCAAAGCCACGGCCCCGGCCACGACTCCTACCGCTATCCACGGATTGGCTTGCGCCGCGCGGTAAATTTCCGTAGACTTTTCCGTCAGCCATTCGGCGACCCACTTGAAGAAAAATACGATAGTGCCTACAAGCAGTCCGGTAAAAGCCCCGTATACCAATACGGGGACGAAAACGTTTTTGAAATAATTTTTATAATCCGTTTTAGTCTTCATAAATTTCTCTTACAGTAACAATTGCAATATTTGCTGCGGGTTATCTGCCAACGCGACGACGTTAGCTTTTTCCAGCCTTTCACGTTTCTCGAATCCGTATGTTACGGCGACTACGTCTATGCCGTTGGCGTTTGCGCCGTCCACGTCGTGCATAGTGTCGCCTATCATCAAGCAATCTGCGGCATTCCAGCCGTTGTCCGCAATTAACTCGCGCAGCACGTCCGCCTTGTAAAGCCGCGTGGGTATCTGCGCGTAAACGCTTGTGAAATATTTCGACAAACCGAAAACTTGGAGCGATCTTATTAAATGCGGCTGATATTTGCACGAAGCCACAGCCAAAACGTATTGACCGCTGTTATACAACGCGTCCAACGTTTCCACCGCGCCGTCGTAGGGAAAGCTTTGCTCTACCGCGTTGATATCAACGAATATTTTTCGATGCAGGGCTATAGCTTCTTCCACATACTGCGCGCCCAAAAGCTTGTTGTAGCTGTACGCAAGCGGCGGACCTATATGCTCGGACAAATCCATATCGGAAGCGTCGATACCGAAATGCGCAAGTACCGCGGTAAACGTCGCATATATACCCGGCGCAGTATTGTTGATAGTGCCGTCGAAATCGAATATTATATATTTATACCGTTTGGACAATGCTTTCATACTATTTGTTTCCAAACAGCAAAGCATTGAAGAAGCGTTCGCTCTTGGGACGCGAAGGCTTGTAAACGACGCCGTAATTGTACAAAAGACACGCTTTGAGCTTGACAAGCGAATCGACGCGGCTGCATTCGCATTCCAATTCGTAGTCGGTAACGTTCAAGTACTCGTTTTTATCCAGCTCCAACACCCATTCGTCCAAAAGAAACTTGGCGCGATAGGTATCCAACTTGCCCTTGTAACGGAAGTCATCCTGAAAATCCAAGCCGAGCTTCGCGTTAATCTCACCGCAACGCAAACCGTCATCCAGCATACGGCGCGCGTCGGCGAGAGTTATGTCGCATTCGCGTTCGTCGCATACGGTTATGCCGTCATTCTCAGAAAGACGGCGTTTGCAGCACAGCAAAAACGAACGTCCCTTCTGCCTGATTCGCACCATAATGTCGGACGCAATTTCGTCCGAAGCGAAATAATAATTGGTTTGCAAAACAGGACGCTCGCCGGACTTGTTCAGCAGAATGTCGTATTCGCGCTCGTCAAGGCGCATTTTCAATTCTTGCTCGATATTTTTCATAGTTAACCGAAAAACGTAAAAGTTCGGCGACGTAACGCCGAACGGTACCGCCAAACTCCTCGTTATGCTAATTCTTCTTTTTACCCTTGCCTGAGGTATTGAAAATTTTGCTCATTTCTTCGAAGAAGGTTGCGCTGTCCTTAAACTGACGGTACACGGCGGCAAAGCGTATATACGCTACTTCGTCCACTTCTTTGAGTCTTTCCATAACCATATCGCCGATTTTTTGCGAAGTGATTTCTTCGTCGAGACTGTTGTAAAGGTTCTTTTCCACGTCGTCCACCATACGGTCTATTTGCAACATAGATATCGGGCGTTTTTCGCAGGAGCGCATAATGCCGTTTTTTAACTTCAAACGGTCGTATG
This sequence comes from uncultured Clostridia bacterium, assembly GCA_947570215.1. Taxonomy (GTDB): domain Bacteria; phylum Bacillota; class Clostridia; order Christensenellales; family CAG-314; genus Fimimonas. Next base: position 47,251 of record CANOTO010000005.1, on the reverse strand, counting down.
ACTGACGCGTGCCGTCGCGCTTTACTACCAAAAACGGCACTGTTTCGATAGTTTCGAAAGTTGTAAAACGTCTGCCGCAATCGTTACATTCGCGCCTGCGGCGGATACTTCTGCCGTCGTCCGTAGAACGCGAATCTATTACCTTGCTGTCTTCGCAGCCGCAGTACATACATTTCATAAAAATCTCCTTTTTCGACCGCACGCGCGGCGGTATCGCCCGCGCATTCCTTTTGTGACTTATACTCGCTTCGCTCTTAGGCGCAAAAGCGAAACGCGCCCGAGCTTTGCGGGAACTTTATTTTTACTTTCCGAACATACGTTGACAAGCTATGTGCGAGAAACGCTTTGCAGTCTTGTCAAAATTTCCCTGTACTCGTGTTCGGGATTGACGCCGTCCTGATCGAAACGGCGCAACGCGTCCTTATCCCAAAATCTTGCGACGTTGGGAGTAATTTCGTCGGCTACGACCAAGCGGTTGCCTACTCTGCCGAACTCTAACTTGAAGTCCGCAACCACTACGTCTACCTTGGACATAAGATCGACAAGAACCTTATTTACGCGCATTGCGTTGTACTGCATAACGGACATCTCTTCCTGAGTGCATAACCCCATTGCAAAAGCATGGTATTCGTTGATAACCGGGTCGTTAAGCGCGTCGTTTTTGTAACAAAACTCCATAACGGGAAATTTGAGTTTTTTGTGATACTCCAAACCCAAACGGTCTATCATACTGCCCGCGGAATAGTTGCGGACAACTACTTCGACGGGAATCATCTCGGCGCGCTTGACAATCATCTCGTTGTCGGAATGCTTCTCTACAAAGTGAGTGAGAATATTGCTGTCGTTGAGTTCTTTCATTAAAATAGCGTTGATTTCGTTACAGTACCTGCCCTTACCCTTGAAGTACAGCTTCTTTTTGGCGTGATACATCATAGCATCGTCGGAAAACTCCGCTATGGCGTGAGTAGGCACGTCGGTAGCCCACAGCTTTTTAGTTTTTCCTTCGGAAATCAAAGACCGCTTGGTATAATTCATCGTTATCTCCCAACGTACTTGTATTGCAGCTCTATCGTTTTATTGGCGGGAACGGTCAAATCGAACGCGGTTTTGCCGTCCGGCTTATTAGGCAAATTGGTTTTGAGCAGTTTTTTTGCATGTTCGGGAAGGCGAAGCTTGACTTTCGCTTCCTTTTTGCTGTCTAACCTTATTATAAGCAAGTTCTTGTCGCCGTCGAGAGAGCACGAAACGTTGACGCCGTTTTCCGCAGCAAAGTCGGAGAAGCTGACATTGGTCCATTCGCTCGGCAAAGCGGGGAGTATTCGGATAACGTCTCCGCTCGAATACATAAGCATTTGCTGCACGACGTTTGCAAACACCATATTGGCGTGTAATTGAACGGGCGTCCATACGCCGCTGCCGCAGATGCCCATTCCGCGCCAGTCCTTATCCAACAATACGAGATTGTTGATGGCGCAGCCGCGCACTGCATTGTTAAGACACAAATTGGCCTTGTTGCCGTCGCCCAAACGCGCGTACACCGAGCCCAAAACCGTCATATTGTAGCTGTTTTGCGACGACGGCTCGGCGCGCTTTTTATCGGCGGTAGCCAAGTAACGCTCTACCGTTTCTCCGTCGGAATCCATATCTACGGCGCTTCCGAAATAAGCGTTATAAAGCGTTCCGTTGGATATTCCCGTGTAATCGACGGATATGATGGAATTGACAAACTCCTTGAAAGTACCGTCGCTTTGCAGCTGCTGTTCGGGGATGTCGCGGACGAACTTTTCCCACAGGTCGAAATCGCCCTTGACGTTGCACTCCTTGCACGCTTGAAGAAGATTGGTAAACAAATCCTTACACAGAGCGAAATCCAACGCGCTGTTTTTGGCTATAACGGGGCGGTCGGTAATCTTGTAGCTGTCCGCAACGCGCATAGGCAATGCCGACGGACTTATTTCCAACCCCGAAGGGGTATATTTCAAAAAGTCTTCGTAAAAGAGAGCCGCTTCCTTCATAAACGGAATAAGGCGCGTTTTTAGGAACTTTGTATTTTGACTGATTTTGGCGTACTTGTAGTAGAAGTTTGCAAGCCACGCCGCGCAGCCCGTAAAGTGGATAGCGAAGGTATCGGTACTGCCGAGACGCCCCGTATTGGGCGCGGATATGACGGGAACGACTATTCCGCGGCAGCCGAACAGACGCTGAGCGTTGTTGCGGTAGTCGCCGATATTGTTTTCGAAATAGTCGAAGGTCTTTTCCAAATTCGCGTACATATTGCCCTGCAAAGTGTGCAAATATGTCATTTGCAGTTCGCCCGAAACGCACCTGAACGCCCTGTACGGCTTGTAGCAGCCGTTCCACAATCCCACGGGGGACAACGTATTGCCGTCGTCCGTCGTGCCCGCGACCATAAGATAACGGGAAAATTTGTAAATTTTTTCCGCAAGACGCGGGGGCATTTTGCCTGCATCGGCCTCTAACAAAAGGTCTTCGATGGTGCTGTCTTCCTTGTTATCCAAACGTATCTGAACGGAATTGTACAGCTTGGAATGCAGCGCGGCGTGCGATTTCAACAGTTTGTCGTAACCGTCCTTTATGCCGTTGAGCTGAGTTTTGAGATTACTCCATTCGCGTTCGCGCGAGCCGTTGGTAAACGTTTTGAGCAAAATATAAACCGATTGCGCGTTTGTTATTTCCACATAGTCCTTTTCCGGACGAACGCTGCCGCCCAGCACGTTGAGCTTAGCTACAACGCCGTAGTCGGTGCCGTTGTCGTCGTTACGCGCGGAAAAGGTTATATATTGCTTGTCGTAACCGCATGAAACGCCTTCGGGCATATTGCAAATGCCTTCGTAGGTGCGCGCGTTTACGCGGTGAGTAAGCGAAGCAAACAACTTGCAGCTGATTGTTCCGCCGCCCTGCTTGGTTATACGGTACGCGACCAAATTGTCCGCGCGGGACACGAAGATATCGCGCTTGTACGTCGTACCGGAGACGGCGTACGAAACGTTGGCTTCGCCCTTTTCCATATCCAACGAACGCTTGTAGTCGGTGGTTATTTCCGAATGGGAAAAACGCAAATCTAATTCGCACAGCGGAAGCGGATACTCCGCCTGCGGATGAAAGCTCTTTTGTTCCAACGCGGTAGGCAATATCTTTTGCGCGTCCATAAACGAGCCGTTATCTATAAGCCTGCGCGCGTCCTTAATTTTGACGGAAACGTCGGGAACGACTGTAGTACGCCCCATCCAGTTCAACGCCGCGTCGTTGACGAGTATCTTCTCTTCCGAAGCTCCGCCGTAGACGTTTGCGCCTATTTTTCCGTTGCCGAGATATAAGCCTTCGCGCCACTTTTCTCCCCACCATCTTGCGGGGGTGCAAAATCTCAATACGTTAGAAAACTTGTCTGCCATTATTTCCACCTGTAAGTAAATTTTTCGGCTTACGTAATTACGTCATAAAAAAATCTATAATTGTAAGCATAACTTTACAATTATAGATTATAGCAAAAAATCGAAGCGATGTCTATATTATATCTAAGGTTTTTTTACTATTTCTACGTTACCTATCGGTGTAATATCGAAGTCGTCCACAATTACGCCGCCTTCGTGCCATATACGGTAAACGGGAAGCCGCAGCTCCCGAGCGGCGCGGTTACTGCACTGCTTTTGCAAGTCCGTTGCGAGATAATGCACTTCCAAGTCGAGACACGTGACCATTCCCAAACCGTTGTATACGCCGTAGCTGTCGTAATCTTCGTCGGGAGTGACGTGGTATCTGCCAAGCTGCAGCATAGCCCCCGCCGAGGCGCCCATAACAACGCCGTCGAAGTTGCGCACAGCTTGCGTTATGCCCAGTTGCTGCATACGGGCAACGGCTTTTTCCGGCATTCCGCCAGTAAAAAACAGTAAAGTAGCGTCTTCTATTTGTTGAAGATGATCGCGCCCGTCGTAAAAGTTGAGCCAATCGAGATCGCTTTCGGAGTAGCCGTACGCCAAGAATGGACGGACTATGTTATCGTACTTTTCACCGTCTTTGCCGTAAACTGACAGCCAGCCGGCGTTGTCCCAAACCTGACCTTCGCGATAGGCAAGCGGTATTATAAGCGGACGTTTATTGCGAACGAACTGTTCTAAGTGGTTGTACGCCCATTCGCCGTCGAAATTATAGTAGTTTAATAATACGTTAATCATAGTTTATTTGTTAATAGCGTTTAATTTTTTTCCAAGCTTTCGTATTGATTTAGATTTTTAATAAAGCGCAACTCCGTTTTTATCTACGTAAGCGTAGGCGATTTTGTGTTCTGCGGGTTTGCGGCTGCCTATAAACACGGCGTTGGAAATGAGAGTCTTGGCTTCGTCCAGCCCCTTGCCGTTGTGGTATACTTCGCACAACACGTCGCCTTTATTTACCTTACTGCCTATTGCGACCCGCATAACTACACCCACAGAAAAATCGACAACGTCGCTCTTGGTCATACGTCCGCCGCCCAAATGAGTTACGGCTCTGCCTATGTCGGCAGCCGCCATACCCGTAACGTAGCCGTCCCTATCCGCCAATACCGCGTCCATTTGCCCCAATGCAAATTTATCGGGATTGTAAATATAGCTTTCGTCGCCGTGCTGCGCCGTTACCATTTCAGCAAATTTGTTGAGAGCATTGCCGCTGTCTATCGCCCGTCGGAACGCTTGTTCCGCAGACTTTTCGTCGTACTTGCCCGTTAATGCGAGAAGCTTAACGGCGACTTCGCGGATTTCGTAATACAAACGATTCTTTTTGCCGTTTAACACGTCTATTATGCCGACGATTTCCAGACTGTTGCCCACGTGATCGGACAAGGGCTGCTGCATATCGGTTATCAACGCGCCGATACGTTTGCCGGCAAGCGTTCCGATAGCGACCATCTTTTCGGCAAGCTCCAACGCGCTTTCGGGAGTAGGCATAAACGCGCCGCTGCCGTACTTGACGTCTAAAAGTATTGTATCCGCGCCGGAAGCCAACTTCTTGCTCATTATGCTGCTGCAAATAAGCGGTATGGCATTAACCGTACCCGTTACGTCGCGCAAGGCGTAAATCTTCTTGTCCGCGGGCGCAAGATTAGCCGTTTGCCCGATTACCGCGCAGCCGACTTTTTTTACAACGCCGAAAAACTCATCTTCCGGGAGCGCGGTGTCGAAGCCCGGTATGCTTTCCAACTTGTCGATTGTTCCGCCGGTAAATCCCAAGCCCCTGCCGCTCATCTTGGCGACGTACACCCCGCAGCAGGCAAGAATAGGCGCGAGCGCAAGCGTAGTCGAGTCGCCTATGCCGCCCGTCGAATGTTTGTCTACAACAGCGCCGCCAAGCGAAGACATATCCACTACGTCGCCCGAACGGAGCATTGCATCGGTAAGAGCGAAGGTCTCGCCGTCCGTCATTCCGTTTAAGAGTATCGCCATTAACAGCGCCGAAGCCTGATAGTCGGGGATTTCGCCCTTGGTAAAACCTTCGACAAAATAGTTGATTTCTTCGGCGGAGAGTTCTTGCTTGATTTTCTTCTTTTCGATAATATCCAATATCGTCATAAATTAGATTTTCCTTATTATAAATTTATTAAAAAGAGACTATATTTTAACACTTTTTTGCGCTGATTACAATAGTTATACGAAAAATTTTTGCAAAGATTCGATAGCCTTTTGCAAGCGGGCATAAATAAAAACACAAAAGCGTTTGGACGCTGAGTTTAGCAAAAAGGAAATCTCCCGAATATCGGGAGATTTCCGCAGCGAAAATTTTCGCTGATTATCAGTATTTACTTTACCTTTAATTGGCGGCGTTAAGTCCCAAAAAGTCCTTGACCTGAGCAATCTTCGCCGCGTCGTAGGTATTGTCCGCTTCGTACTTGGCGATTATTTCCGAAGCCTTAGCTTTCTGCTCGTCGCCTAATTTCAAATCGATATCGCCCGCGCTGGTAAGCAGAGGGATAATAAGGTTGCTTTCCGTCACCTTCTTTACTATGTTTTCCGCGTCCTGCTCCGTTATGGCATCGGTTTTAGAGGCGTATACGGAAAGGTCGGTTATAATCTGTCCTTCGGCGGCGAAGTCAACCGTAGTAAAATCTATTACCGTAACGTCTATGGGAAGGTCTGGCGGCAGCATACTTTCCGCTACGCTTTCCACTACTCTGTTGAGCGTTTTGCGCGACTCGTCGTTGAGATTTTTGTTAATATCGTCCAACATATCGAAAACTTCCTTGATGCCGTCGGCGCAGCCTACTATGCCGTTCGTACCGAAGTTGATATTGCTGAATTTTTCGGCGTTTTTAGCTAATTTGAGCAAGCCGGATACCGCGTCCATCTGCCCCTTTAGCGTAATTTTTTCCATTTCGCCGTCTTCGTTAGTCATTTTAACCGAAGCAACCAAGTCGAAAGCCTTGTCGCCGAATTTGCTGTACATTTTGCTTATGCCCGACTGCTTATACTCGTTAATCGACGTAATCAATTGGCTGATATCGGCGGCGGGCTGTTGACCGTCGCCCGACGCATTGCCGCCTGCTTCCGTCGCAAGGAATATCGACGCGTTGGTTTCCGGCTGCTCATTCTCCATAGCCGCCATTACGTTACCGACGTTGACAAACAATCCGTTTAGAATTACGCACATTACGAACGCTACCGCTACGCCTTGAACCGCGCCTACTACTCCGCCGATAATAGCGTGCTTTTTCTTGCCCTTCTTGACGAAAATCTTCAATATTGGGAACAAAATAGCCCAAGTGACGAACAAAAGCAGTCCGAAGCAAAGTAAGAAAGATACGACGGAAATAATAACCGTTACCAACGGTATTATTGCGTCGCCCATTCCCTGCATTTCGGCGGGCAACATACCGATAATCATTTGCTCTACCGTTTGTCCTTGAATATCGGTCTTCATAAGAAGTCCCGTTACGACATCCTTCAAAAAATACGCGCCTACTACGCACAGCAAAACCAGCAGTAAACGCAGAACCGCACGACGCGAACCGCGCAGAAGTCCCAACAACAGACCTACCGCTACGGTCGTTATCGTTACGATAAGGATATAAATATCTAATTTCATTATAATGTCGTTCTCCTATCGTGTAATATGACACTCTGTAACGCGTTTTATCTTCACGTTATTTTAGCCTATTTCGGGCTAAACTATTCTTCCGTAAACGGAAAACGCCGTTACGAGTGCATTATACTACCTTCAATATTATATGTCAAGCGTCCGCGTTCGCGTCCGAATTGTCGCAGCTTTTTGCGGCTTCTCCGTCCACTGCGGACGTTAGCTTGCCGTCCGCTTCCGCTATTGCAGTTATATCCGCCGTTGTAAGCGCGACGGAAGCGTTCAACTTGGCGGATACGCGTTTGAGCGTGGGGAAATACATAATTAGGAATATCGCGAAAGTAAGCACCCAACTGACAGGATACACCCAATATAATGCTGCCGGAGTATTGACAAAACGGCATACGGTATTAACCCACAGTATTCGGAACAGACAGCTGCCCGAAAGGCACACAACCATAGCCGACGTAGACTTGCCCAGTCCGCGCATAGTGTTGCTCATTACGTACATAAGCCCGCAAATAAAATGCGTAGTCGACACTATTACCGCCCTATTCCACGCATATTCCACTTCGGCAGGATTGTCCGTCATTATACTTGCGACGGGACGCAGCAAAAGCAAAACGATTGCGCCCGTTATTATGCCTACAACCGTTGAAACAAGCAGCGACTGCCAAACGGTGCGTTTAATGCGGTCGATCTTTTTTGCGCCGAGATTTTGACTGACGAATGCCATACAAGACAGCGAAATTCCGTCCGTTGCGTTATAAATCAATCCGTCGAATTGCGAAGCTATCGTATTGCCGTTTACCGCAACGTCGCCGAAGGAATTGACTGACGACTGAATTACTACGTTGGAAAGCGAAAACAAACAGCCTTGAAGCCCGGCGGGCAAACCGATTTTTAGCATTTCGAGAAATTCCGCCTTGAAAATGCGTATTTTCTTAAAATCCAAATGAGCGTAGCCTTTGCTGCGAATAATGCTGACCAACGCCAACGTTACAGAAATAAGCTGCGACGTAACCGTCGCCACCGCAACGCCGACAACGCCTAACCGAAGCCAATAGGTCAGCATAAAGTTAAGTCCGACGTTGAATATTCCCGCAATCACCAAATAAATAAGCGGACGCAACGTGTCGCCTACGGCGCGCATAATGGAAGCGCAAAAATTGTACAGTAAAATTATCGGCATACCGATAAAGTATATCTGCATATACGTAGTAGCGTCGTCTAACAAATTGGACGGACAAGCCATCCAAGACAAAAATATCCTTGCGCAAAAGAAACCGACTACGGCAAGGACTACGCCTACTACAACGGCAATAAGCATAGACATACCGACAACTTTTTCGGCGCGATCCTTTTCGCCCGACCCAACAAACCGAGCCACAAGCACGTTTGCGCTGACCGACAGACCTACGAACAGCCCGATGATAAGATTGATAAGCGCGTTTGTAGCGCCGACGGAGCCTACGTCATAGCCCGCAATACCAAGCACCATTACGTCGGTAAAATTAAAAAGCAGTTGCAAAATGTTCGTCGCCATTAAAGGCAACGCGTAAATAATCAACTGCGTAAATATGGGACCGACCGTTAGGTTCTTCTCGTACTTGCCGACTTTTGACTGCATTGTTCTCCTTACGTTACAAACGCGTAAAAAATTTATTCATTTCCGTTTTTTCGAAAACGACATTATTATATATCTTTAATAAAAATAAAGCAAACAAAAACGTCTATTAAAAAACGACCTTTTGCAACAAAATGTTACATTGGCAAAAAAATTCCCGCGGAATATCCGCGGGAATAAAATCAAACGTAAACTGCGTTATTATTTGAGTTCGGCAAAGTACTTGATGGTACGAACCATTTGAGTCGTGTAACTGTTTTCGTTGTCGTACCACGAAACAACCTGTACTTCGTAAGTGTCGTCGGCAATTTGCTTAACCATTGTTTGCGTAGCGTCGAACAGGCTGCCGTAGCGCATACCGATAACGTCGGAAGATACGATCATATCTTCGTTATATCCGTAGGATTCGCTTGCTACGCTCTTCATATATGCGTTGATGGAATCGGGAGTAACTTCCTTGTTGCTCTTGACTACCGCAACCAAAATCGTGGTCGAACCGGTGCATACGGGAACGCGTTGAGCGGATCCGATAAGCTTGCCGTTGAGTTCGGGAATAACAAGTCCGATAGCCTTAGCCGCGCCCGTTGTGTTGGGAACGATATTTTGAGCGGCTGCGCGGGCTCTGCGAAGGTCGCCCTTGCGGTGCGGTCCGTCTAAAACCATTTGATCGCCCGTGTATGCGTGAACGGTAATCATAATACCGGACTCGATAGGAGCGTAATCGTTAAGAGCCTTAGCCATGGGAGCAAGACAGTTCGTCGTGCAGCTGGCGGCGGAAATAATGGTATCGCTTGCTTTCAAGATATCTTCGTTCACGCCGTAAACGACGGTGGGAAGGTCCTTGCCTGCGGGAGCGGAAATGATAACTTTCTTCGCGCCTGCGTCGATATGAGCTTGGCTCTTGTCCTTGCTGCAATAGAAGCCGGTGCATTCCAACACTACGTCTACGTCCAACGCTTTCCAAGGAAGGTTGATTGCCTTGGGCTCGGCGTAGATGGTGATTTCCTTGCCGTCTACCGTAATGGAGCCGGGCGCCGTAATCGTCTTGCCGTCTTCGGCGTAGGTGGGTTCTTTGCTGGAAATTACGTGTCCCATAGCGGCGTAGTTGCCCTGAGCCGTGTCGTACTTCAACAGATGAGCAAGCATTTTGGGGCTTGTAAGGTCGTTGATAGCTACGATTTCGTAGCCGGCTGCTCCGAACATTTGACGAAAAGCAAGACGTCCGATACGACCGAATCCGTTGATTGCAACTCTTACGTTTTTCTTTGCCATTGTGAGTTTACCTCCGAAAAATAATTTTCTTTAATTTGGGGTAGCAATCCTTATTTACCACTTTACTAAAAATAAAGACTGTGCTACAATACCTATGCTATTATATCACAGAGCAATCGGTTTGACAACGAATTGATATAGCAAATACGTTATAAAAAACCTTTGCCGCGATATAAAATCTATCTATATTCGGAGGAATATTTATGCCCCTTGTTACAACTAAAGAAATGTTTGCCAAAGCCTACAAAGAAGGCTACGCGATAGGCGCGTTTAACGTCAACAATATGGAAATGATTCAGGCTATCGTGGAAGCTGCCAACGAATGCCGTTCGCCCGTTATATTGCAGGTATCGGCAGGCGCGCGCAAATACGCCAATCCCGTTTATCTTAAACACTTGGTTGCAGCGGCGGCGGAAACAACGGATATTCCCATTGCTATGCATCTTGACCACGGCGCGGACTTCGAAATATGCAAGGCTTCCATCGACGGCGGGTTTACGTCCGTAATGATTGACGCTTCGAGCAAGCCTTGGGAAGAAAACATTGCTATTACACGTCAAGTAGTAGAATACGCGCATGCGCACGGCGTAGTCGTAGAAGCCGAGCTCGGTAAGCTTGCGGGCGTAGAAGACGACGTAAAAGTAGAAGCCAAGGACGCGTTATTTACAAGCCCCGACGAAGTTGAAGAATTTACCGCGCGTACGGGAATAGACAGCCTTGCTATCGCTATCGGTACTTCTCACGGCGCATACAAGTTCAAGCCCGGTCAAGACCCGAAGCTTCGCCTTGACATTTTGGAAGAAATCGGCAAACGTCTGCCCAACTTCCCCATTGTTCTGCACGGCGCTTCGTCCGTTCCGCAGGACAAGGTTGCAATCGTCAATCAATTCGGCGGAAGTATGCCCGACGCAATCGGCATACCCGAAAGCGAACTAATGAAAGCAGCTAAAATGGCGGTATGCAAAATCAATATCGATTCCGACCTGCGCGTAGCGTTTACGGCGGCTATACGTAAGCACTTTGCGGAGAATCCGTCGCACTTCGACCCCCGTCAATACTTGGGCGACGCGCGCGCTATGATGAAGGAAATGGTAAAGCACAAGATTGTCAACGTGCTCGGCTCCGCCAACAAAGCCTAAGGTTGGATAAACTTCGCAATACTTTGTTGGACTTACGTTTTTGCCATGTCGCGCACGCTTAGTACACCTATGTCGCAAAATCCGCGTCCGCTTCGTCTTGCTCGTTTCTGCAACATTAGGAAAACATACAGTATAAAATATAGCCCGCAAATATCATTGCGGGCTTTTCGTTTGCCTTATTACTAATACGATTACGCTAATCAATCTCTACTTCCAAATCAATTACGAATGAGATATATGCCATACGCATTCCCAAACGACGAACATTACCGCGTAAAGAATTACTATGTTTTTAAGCCTTATTTTAATAAGTATCTTTTTTTTCATAATTATTCCGACGCGTTACGAATTTGTTAAGTATGCTTTGCAATTGTCCTTCCGTTACGCCTTTTTGCAACAGATAACTGCGAACATCGCCGTACTTTTCGCGGAAAAGACGGATAAAGCCTTCCATATGGTCGGGCAGCGGCTTGAACACGTTAGGTTCGGCGTCGCTGCGAGAAAAATCCGCGCGCAGACGTTTGATAAAATACGCATATGTCAACGTATAGTCGGCAATTATGTCCTCGTCCGCGACTCCCGCAAGCATTAACAGCATTGCCGCTACCACTCCCGTGCGGTCCTTACCCGCAAAGCAATGGAATATTACACCGCCGCGGCTATCCGCCAAAATGCGGAACACCTGCGGTATATTGCAATACTCGGCCATTCTAAGATAACCGTAGGGAACTTCCGAAGCCGTTTTAGGCACAGATTCGTCTCCTATCGGTATACGGTGAACGTCGATAAAAGGTAAAGATTCGTAACCGCGCATTACTTCGTCGGCGTTACCGCCGCCGCGCAGGTCGATTACGTCCGTAACGCCCAAGCCGCGCAATATTTCGCCGTCACATTCCGACAGACTGTTGGGACATGCCGAACGCAAAAACGCGTTCCAACGCGTGATTCCGCCGTTTTTTGCCGCATATCCGCCGAGATCGCGCAGATTGAGCGTATCCGACAAAGGAATACGACGTAGTATATAATTGTTCATATAAACCCCCACAACATTCGATTGACGAGCCGTTTCGACTTAAACGGCATTTTGTTATCTGTCCTTGTAAATATCAACAAGATTCAACACTACTTCCAACGCCTTATTCATATCTTCCAACGGAATATATTCGTACCTGCCGTGGAAGTTGTAGCCGCCCGTAAACAGGTTGGGGCAGGGAAGCCCCTCGTAGCTTAAACGCGCGCCGTCCGTTCCGCCGCGGATAGGAACTTCCTTTGCAATAACATCCGCTCTCAGCATCGCCGCTACGGCGTTGTCGACAAGGTGCATATGCGGAAGAATCTTCTCCTTCATATTGTAGTAGCTGTCCTTTATCTCCGCCGTTACCGTACCATGACCGTACTTGTCGTTGAGAAATTTTACAGCGGCGGCAAACAACGTCTTCTTTTGTTCGAATTTAGTCCTGTCGTGGTCGCGAATGATATAATTTGCGCAAGCGCAGTCGCATTCGCCGCGCATACTGTCAAGATGGAAGAAGCCTTCGTAGCCTTCGGTATACATTGGGTTTTGGAACACGGGCAAAAGAGACTGCAATTCCATAAGCACCAAATTGGCGTTAATCATTACACCCTTGGCAGTACCCGGGTGAACCGACTTGCCGACAACCGTTACTTTTACGCCCGCAGCGTTGAAGTTTTCGTATTCCAGCTCGCCCAAGCCGCCGCCGTCCACGGTGTACGCGCCGTCCGCGTCGAAGCCCTTGACGTCGAAAAAGTCCGTACCGCGTCCCACTTCTTCGTCCGGAGTAAACGCTATGCGCAGCTCTCCGTGCTTGATTTCGGGGTTATTGACAAGCGTTTGCACCGCCTGCATAATTACCGCTACGCCCGCCTTGTCGTCAGCGCCGAGAAGCGTTGTTCCGTCGGAAGAGATAATCGTCTTGCCGACATGACAAGACAATTCGGCAAATTCGTCGGGAGATAAAACGCGCCCTTGCGCAAGGGGGATATCCTTGCCGTCGTAGTTTTCGGTTATTATCGGATTGACGTCCTTACCCGACACGGCGGAGCTGGTATCCACGTGCGCGATAAAACCGAGCTTGTACTTGCCCCTTGTGTTAGCGGGAATGGACGCGTAAACATAGCCGTACTTGTCGTCCATTCGGCAGGCTACGCCCATAGCTTTCAGCTCGTCAAGCAGTAGCTTTAACAAGTTTTTCTGCTTGTCGGAGCTGGGAAATTGTTCTACGTCGGGGACGGATTCCGTATCTATCTTGACGTAGCGTAAAAATCTTTCCAATAATTGATTATTCATAAATATTCTCCTTAACACTCTCGTCTGCGCCCGAAGCGAGTACGTTCCGCTTGTACGCCTTTGCGCGTAAACAAAACGGAGCAAAAGCGAAATGCGCAGGCTAACGTTCTTCGTCCAAATAAGTGGCGGAAATATCCGCTATGTGCATAAGCAACGCAAGCTTGTACTTGGAGTACGCTTCCGACAGCGAAAAGCTGCCGCCGCGAACTCGGTCGTCGAACCCGCCCATATGCCAATTGATTGCCATCGCTTCTTCCGCCGTCAAGCGTACGTACTGCGACAATATAAATACCGACTTTTCGCCGTGCCCGTACGGAAACCGTTCGTCCACGCGATAGTACGGCACCTTGACCCAAACGCCGTTTTCCTTGGAATTGCGGTAGTCCACAGCGTAGAAATTGACCTTGCATACGTCGTGAAGCAATCCGCAGATTGCGATTGTTTCGTCTGATACGACGCTTTGATAGTTTTCGCCGTATTCCGCCTTGACAACGGCGAGCAAGCGCTTGTAAACGTTGACGGAATGTTGACACAAGCCGCCTTCCGCAGCCAAATGAAATCGTCCCGAAGCGGGCGCACGGAAAAAGTCGCTGCTGTTTAGATACTCCAACAGTTTGTCCGCGCCTTGGCGGGTTATGCGTGATGTAAATATGTCGGTAAATTCTTGTCTTGCCAAATCGATATCGACCATAGTAACTCCTTATATTAGTTAAACGGCTCTGCCGTTAATTGCCGAGATATAAATTGTCAAACCAAATACGTTTGTTAAAAGACACATTGGCGGGGCTTGTAGACGGCATTTTTATAACAGGTAAATCCCCCTTGTAACAAGACTTTGTAAGCTGATAGGCTTTTGCTCCGTTACAAAGTATCTTGACTATAGTAACGCGGCTTAGCACCCGAGTTAAGTCTACAAGCGTATAGTCGCGGATATCCGCATCCATCGAGCCGACTATGCGGCAGCAATCCACTATATCCCACAGTGCTATTGCGTTGGAAAGACAGAGTCTCTTTTTGTCTTCAACCGTGTCTGCCGACATACCGTAGTATTCCGAAAGCGTTTTCCAAAAACGGTTTTGTTTGTTTCCGTAGTAAAACGAAGCTTCCCGCGACTTAACGCCGGGAAAACTGCCGAGAATTAGTATTTTGCTGTTACAGTCGTACAAAGGCGGGAAGCCATGAAAAACTTGCGATTCGTCCTTCATATAATAAGTATACAACAAACAGCGCAGTTTAGCAACAAGAAAAAAACGCCGACTATGCGGTCGGCGTTTGGTTTTTTGTTTTGACATATCCGTACCTTCGGTTGTTGACGGCAAACAGCACAACGGTAAGAATGACAGTCAAGCCTTCCGCAACTACGGTAGCCAACCATACGCCGTTGAGCCCCCATATTATCGGCAGGACGAATATACATACAATTTGAAATACCAGCGTCCGCGCAAAGGACGAAACCGCCGATATAAGCCCGTTGTTGAGAGCGGTAAAAAAGGACGAACAGAACATATTGAAGCCTGCGAACAGGAAGCATACCGAATACAGCCGCAGTCCGTCGGCAGTCATTTCCCCGAGAACTTCCAGCCGTTCTAATGCGGCGGCTATTTCTTCCGCCGTCATACCGTCTGTATCTATTGACTTACCGTTAAAGAACAACAGCGATATAACGTCCGCAAGACCTTCGGCAAGCGCCACCATACATACTGCGACAACGGAAATAATTATCATGGATTTTTTGAAGATATTACGCAGCTCTTCCTTATTTTGAGCGCCGAAGTTGTAGCCGACAATGGGCGCAGTGCCTATACAGTAGCCTATAAAAATAGCCACAAAGATAAACTGAACGTACATTATAACGCCGAAAGCAGACACGCCGTTGCGTCCGGCAATGTCCAATAATTTGGCGTTGTATATCATAGATACCAACGACATTGCGATATTACCCAACAGCTCCGACGAACCGTTAACGCAGGATTTTGCGACGATTCGGCCGTACCACTTGGGTTTGGTAAACCGAAGCAAACTCTTGTTCTTGCACGCGAAATAAATGATAGGCGCAAGTCCGCCGATAGTTTGACTGATTGCCGTGGCCAAAGCCGCGCCCCTAATGCCCATTTTGAATACCGCAACGAACATCGCGTCCATAATAATGTTGGCAATGCCGCTTGCAACGGTAAATATAAAACCGAGCTTGGGTTTTTCCGCAGTTATAAAAAAGCTTTGAAACAAGTTTTGCAGCATAAAGCATGGCAAAGCTATTAGTATAATTGTCGCGTACTGCACGCAGTACTCTAACATATCGTCCGTGGCGCCCATAAGCAATGCGATATATCGAATGGTAAATATTCCGATAACCGCCAATACCGCGCCGCAAGCCGCCGTTACTATTACCACCAAGGTAAAGTAACGGTTGGCGTGCGTTTTGTGCCCTTCGCCGAGAGTTTTGGACACTATCGCCGTGCCGCCCGCGCCAAACATAAAGCCCACCGCGCCCAATACCATAATTACGGGATAAATAAAATTCAACGCCGCGAACTGCAATTCGCCCACATAATTAGATACGAAAAGTCCGTCTATTACAGAGTAGACGGATGTAAAAATCATCATTAGAACGGGGCTTAGAACAAAACGCAGCAGCCGCTTATACGTAAAGTGATCGGACAATTGAACTTGCATTGCTATATCTTAACCGATTAAAAATTTAATGTCAAGCAAGTAGAAAGCAAGTCAATGTAATTTTGCAACAGTTATTTTAACATTTGCCGCAAATACCGCGGCTCTGCTAAGGACGTACAGTAATACTATCGAGAATTGCCGTATTGCTACGTTTGCTTCGCTCGGTTAAACAATATAATACGATGTTTGAGCGGCCGGCGAGAGCAAAGGCTATGCCGGCAGCTTACTCGTTTACGTGCGAATACGCGAGCGGCTGTTCCTATATGTTATCCGTTTAACATAACGGGCGAGTGGGTGTCAGTTTTTCGCATTTGAGCCGCAAAGCGGCGAAACGAAGTAAAAACGTATACATGCGAGCGAGTAACACTTTTTTAGAAAAAACCATATTGTGAAACAGACTTAGTTAAGTCGAATACGAGAGCCGACACGGCGAATGGAGGTAAACTATGTTCAACGGTATGTTTAACGACGGCGGATGCGGCGAACACGGCGGCTGCTTCGGCGGTTGCAACTGCACTTGGATTTTACTTATAATCCTGTTTTTGTGTTGTTGCGGCGGAAAAATGAGAAACTTCAACCTCAACGTAAATCCTTGTTGCTTGATTCTCATTATAGCCTTGCTCGTGTGCTGCGGCGGACTTAAAATCGGCGGCGACTGCAAATAGGGTCGCTGACGAACGGGCGTAGCAGCCTGACTTCTTGTACATAACAAAAGACAAATTAGGGGCTGCGGCAATAGCCGCATCCCCTAAAAACTTTATTAAAGAATATTCGTCCGTTTACTTGTCCGCTTCATGATTTTCTTCCATTTCCATTTCTTTGTTGGCGAAGCCCATACCTATGACTTCCCTGACGTTTTCAACATAGGCGAACGCCGACGGGTCAACTTGGCTTATTATGCGCCGAGCGCGAGTAAGCTGTCTTTTGTTGATTATACACAGCACCATATTCTTTTCCTTATGAGAATAACCGCCTACGACCTTGACCGTCGTCGTACCGTGTTTTAGCTCGTTTTGCAGCGCTTGAGACATTTCTATCGGTTTTTCGGTGGTTACTTCCAGCTCTACCGCCGCAGAAAATCCCTTAAATATAGTTTCTTGCACTATTTCGCCTATAAACATTGCCGCGACGGAATATACGAACATATTTATTGCTTCTTCACCGCTGCGGGTTACTATGTAATACGCTACGGCGGACAAAAGCACTATACCTACATTGGTGGCAAGTATTACCCGCATTGCGTCGCTGCCACTCTTCTTGGTGTGCCTTTGAGCAATAAGTCCTACTATATCGCTGCCGCCCGTGGACGCGTTGACGGACAGCATCAGCGGAAGCGAAACGCCGTGCAGCGCGCCGCCGAGAAGAACGTACAGCACCTTGTCCATTTCTTCCCCTTCCGCAACCATTACATGCTTGAAAACTTCCGAAAGGTTGCACACGCGGAATACGATAAGCTCCGCGCCGAGAAACAGTACGTAAAGCATAGTTTTGATTGCAAAACGCTTGCGGAAAAAGAAAAACGTACTTATTATAATGGGAAAATTGGCAACGATAAGCCAAATGCCGACGGACATAAACCATTTTGCAGGGTCGGTACCCGTAAGCAGAATATCCAAAATTCCGGCGACGCCCAAGGCTCCGCCGCATACGACGTTGCTGGGCAAAAGCAACAGCTCGATTGACACCGCCGTTGCAAGACTGGCAAGAAGTATAACAAGAAGTTGTTTGAAATTGTACCAAAAAGCTTTTTTCATTTCGTTTTATAGCTCCTGTTGAACAGCGGTCTGGAAAATACGTCGTGTACGTCCTTGACGATAGTAAATGCGTTGGGGTCGATTTTTTTTATTAAGCGTTTGAGTCTATGAGCCTGACGGTACTGCACGATTACAGCAATTATACGGCGGTCGCCGCTGTCCGCGCGAGTTTTCTCAACGTCAATATACGACAGCCCGCGCTTGAACGCCGCGGTGATTTCCGCCGACAGCTCGTCGTACCGAGTAGTTACTATAAGGAACTTCTGCGGATGGTTGAAACCGCGCTTTAACATTCCCATAACGTTGGAACCCATAAGAATGTAAATAAGCGAGTAAACAGCCACGCCCAAGCGCTGATGCTTGATTATCATAACTACGACACAGCCTGCAATCATAATTACGAAGTTGGCTATAAATATTACGTTGGACAGGTCTGTGCCCGGTTTCTTCTTTGCTACTATTTTAGCTATAATCTCCGTACCGCCGTTGCTGCCGTTAAATTCGCTGGCGATAAACATGGAATAGCCAATCATAATACCGCCGAATATGACTGCGATAATCTTCGAATCGGAAAACTGAAAACTTTGCGGAAGGTACGCAGAAAAAAGAAAACCGAACGCCGTACACACGATTGTAGACCAAATCGTCTTAAAGGTGAAATCTCCGCGCAAAAATATAAGAGAACATATAAGCAACGGCGCGTTGAGTATAAAATAAATTATCCACTTGACTATGTTAAAAGCGTCTTGTCCCACAAATTCGCAGACGATATACGCCGCCGCGGACGACAAACCGCTTACTCCGCCGGCAATTAGGTGTGACGGGTCTACGAAGCAAAAAAGGGATATAGCGTTGAGTATCCCTGCGATAGTTATAACGCCGTACTCGTAAAAAAATCGTCCGACTTGTTTTCCCGTTAGTTTCTTCACAAAAACCCCTTCTATTATCGCAGAAACGCGCTGCGTAACGTAAAAAGCATTATAAAAAATAATATAGCGGTTACGACAAAATATGTCAATGATTTAGCGTTAACTTTGCGGGAAGCTTGTAAAAATTGTGCAAAAAAAACGCGTTCCGCTCTTCGGCGGAACGCGTAAAATTTTACGCGAAAAAATAACTATTTTTTTACTCGGCAGAGAATTACGAAGCCGCACGGCTCTACGGAGCAGCTTCCGGCGTATGTTCTGCCAGTCAGCATATCGCGGTAAACGTAATCGAGCGGTAAATTCAAATTGCCGCCGCCGCGATTTACGGCTATTAAAACGCTCGTCTGACTGTCTACGTGCGAACGGGAAAAGACGTACGCTCCGTTGCCGTGCAGCAGCTGACGGAAGTCTCCGTCGGAGAAAACCGGCATTTGCCTTAACTCTCCCATCCGTCTGTAAAAATCCAAAAGCTCCTTGTTCTCCCGTCCCCAAGGATAGCAGCCGCGGCAAAAAGGATCTTGGTAGCCTTCCATCCCGACTTCGTCGCCGTAAAACACGCAGGGGAAACCGAACATAGTATATTGAAGCACGACGGCGAGCTTGAGCAGACGTATGCCCCGCGCGTAACCGTTGTCGTCAAGCTTGCGATGAGCTTGAATCTCCTTGGAAGCGTTTTCCAAACGGTCGCCTGCAAGATTCGTCAAAATCCGCACCGTGTCGTGCGTTCCCAATATATTCATAAGATTGTTGCGTACAAACGACGGATAATTGTTGACGGTATCGAACGCCACACGATACAAAGCGTCGGCGTTGCCGTCGCGAACAAACTCTACTATGCCGTCCTTTAACGGATAGTTCATTACCGAATCCAACTGACTGCCGTCGAGATAATGCCGACGGACGCCGTAATCCACCTTGTTGGAAGCGTCTTCCCACACTTCTCCTATAATTGCGCAGTCGCGCTTTTGCTTCTTGGCGGAAGCGACTATTTTATCCAACATACAGTCGGCAATCTCGTCCACGACGTCCAAACGCCAACCCGACGCGCCCGCTTTGAGCCAACGGGGAACGATGCCGTCCTTGCCGCAGAAATACTTTTGCGCTTCTTTGCTTGCGGCGTTAATACGCGGCAGCGTTTCGAAATTCCACCAACACTCGTAACCGCCGTCTTCTCCTATATTGAACCACCTGCGGTAGGGCGAATCGATATCGTTGTACGCTCCGCCTTCGCCGTATTTTTTGCCGCGGTTGAAATATTTAGACGTAGAACCGACGTGATTGAATACGCCGTCCAAAATTATTTTGATATCAAGCTTGTCCGCTTCGGCGCAAAGCGTTGCAAAATCCTGCTCCGTACCGAACATAGGGTCTATCGTTTCGTAATCTTCCGTATCGTACTTGTGGTTGGAATACGCCTTGAAAACGGGATTCAAATAGATTGTCTTGACACCGAGAGAGGCAAGATACCCGAGCTTAGACGTTACACCCTTTAGGTTGCCGCCGAAGAAGTCGCGGTTGCGCACCTTGCCGTCTACGTCGCGGAAAAAAGGCTGCTCGCCCCAAGAGCGCATTATTTTGTCTTCCGTAGCGACGGTTTCGCCTACTTTACAAAAGCGATCCACCATTATTTGGTACATTACGCCCTTATTGAGCCAAACGGGCGTATCGTATTTTTGAGAGTACACTGACAATTGGTAAGGATTTACATTGTCGTAAAACAGGCACGCCTGTCTGTCCGAACCGATACCGATATATTTCTCGTATGACACGCCGTCCATTACAAAGTAGTAAAAATACAAGCCTTTTTCGAAGCTGACGTCGGCGATATAATTGTCGTAGCCGTCCGCGCCTTCTTCCTTGTACATTACAAACTCGCGTTTTAATCCGTCGTCGCGAAACACAGCCAAGGTTACCTTGGCGGGGTTGACTTCACGCCGCAGTTGAATTTTTATTCCGAATCGGACATTTTCTTCGACAGCGCCCACGACCGACTTGTAAAACTCGTCCGCAGGGTTGTATTTGACATATTGCATTACATTCTCCAAATCTTTTCGGCGTACTCGCGTACAGAACGGTCCGCCGAAAAGCGTCCCGCTTCGGCAATGTTCTTCAACGACATTCTGTTCCACAGATTAACGTTCTTGTACGTTTCGTTCATTCTTTCGTGACAGCTCATATATGACGCGAAATCCGCAAAGCACATATACGGGTCGGCGATGGGATAGTTGCGAAGCAGATAGTTGGAAACGGATTCAAAAGTCGTACCGTTAAAGCCTACGTTCAAATCTTCCACTATCGCGCGCAGCCTGGGCAGTTTGAAATAGTAATCCGTGGAGTTGTATCCGTTAGCCCATACGTCGGCGACTTCTTCCGCCGTAAGACCGAATATGAATATGTTGTCCCGACCGACGGCTTCGCTCATTTCGACGTTTGCGCCGTCGAGAGTTCCCAACGTCAACGCGCCGTTTATCATAAACTTCATATTGCCGGTGCCGCTGGCTTCCTTGCCGGCAAGAGAAATCTGCTCGGAAACTTCCGCCGCGGGAATAAGGCTTTCCGCCATAGTTACGCAATAGTTTTCCATAAATACGACATTGAGCTTTTCGCGTATTTTCGGATTGGATTCCAAATCCTTTTGTATGCAGCAGATAAGCCGTATAACTTCCTTGGCCGTGTAATAACTGGGCGCCGCCTTCGCTCCGAATATGAAGGTTTGCGGAGTAACGTCGAGATTGGGATTTTCCTTCAAGTCGTGATACAGCGACACAATCTTCAATACGTTGAGAAGCTGGCGCTTGTATTCGTGCAAACGCTTGACTTGTACGTCGAAACGGGTACTCGGGTCGATATTTACGCCCAATTTTTTACTTGCGATATCGGCGAACTTCTTTTTATTTGCCAACTTGATTTTTGACATCTGTTGATGAACTTCTTCGTCGTCGAGATAGGCGTTAAGCTTGGTAAGCTCGGACGCGTCGGTTAAAAAGCCGTCGCCGATCAAATCCTTGATAAGAGCGGTAAGCCCCGTGTTGGATTGACACAGCCATCTGCGGTGCGCGATACCGTTAGTAACGTTGGTAAACTTGTTTTTCTCCAACGAATAAAAATCGCGGAAAAGCTGACGCTTTAGTATATCGCTGTGCAGGGCGGACACGCCGTTGACCTTGTGAGAAGATATAATGGACAAATTAGCCATACGCACCTGATCGTACGCGATAACGGCAAGGTCGGAAACCTTCTTGAAATCGTGCGTCTTGTCGAAAAACCGCTTGCAGGCGCGTTCGTTTATTTCCACTACAATCTGGTAAATACGCGGAAGCAGTCTCTTAAAGATATATTCCGGCCAACTTTCCAGAGCTTCGGCAAGCACGGTGTGATTGGTATATGCGCATATCTGCGTAACGATATTCCAAGCCTTGTCCCAATCCATACCGTATTCGTCTACGAAAATACGCATCAATTCCGGTCCGCACAAAGCCGGATGCGTGTCGTTGATATGAACGGCGACCATATTGACGAAATTGTCGAAGTTGCCGTAACGCCTGTAATGGTCGGCTACTATGTTCTGCATTGCCGCGGATACGAGAAAGTATTCCTGCTTTAAGCGTAGGATCTTGCCTTCTTCGTGATTGTCGTTGGGATACAGCACCTTGGTTATCATCTCTGCGGCAGACTGCTCTTCTAACGCGCGGAAATACTCGCCCTGACCGAAAGTGCGGAAATCGAATGGCTTATTATTGCGGGCGGACCACAGCCGCAATACGCCCACGGCGTTTGCGCGGTAGCCTTCCACAACCATATCGTAAGGGAAAGCCTGCACTTCTTCGCAGCCGACCTGTTCGTAGACGGGACCGTTGTCCGTCCATATCTCCTTGACTTCGCCGCCGAAACGTACGATTTGAATTTTGTCGGGACGATCCTTTAACCACACTTCGCCGCCCGGAAGCCAGTTATCGGGAAGCTCCGTCTGCCAGCCGTCTACTATCTTTTGCTGGAAGAAACCGTATTCGAAACGGAGCGAATGCCCCATAACGGGATAGTTCTCCTTGGCAAGACAGTCGAGATAACATGCGGCGAGCCGTCCCAAACCGCCGTTGCCAAGCCCTGCGTCCGGTTCGCATTCGTACAGGTCGTCGATATTTACCTTGTAATACTTTTTGAGCGTTTCCGTAAACAAGCCGTCCAACTCCATATTGAACAGATTGTTTTTGAGGCTGCGCCCCATAAGAAATTCCATAGAAAGATAATGCACGCGTTTGCGTTCGCGCGCCTTGTACTGACGGTTGAATGCGGTACGCTTTTCCAGCAGCATATCGCGCACTACGGTAGCCACGCATTTGTACAGCTGCACAGTATTCAGTTCAATTGCGGATACGCCGAAAGCCTTGTTAGACGCGCTTTCGATCATATCCTTTATATTGGATTTAGTCAAAGTACTCGAATTAGCCATAGTTATATACTCCGTTATTTATGTTTTGCCGTTGCTGGCTTGTAAAAATATTGAACGCTCGAAGCGGGAATGGTCAGCTCCAAATAACCGTTTTCGTCCGTCGTGACGGCGGTATCCGTAATAATTCCGCGACCGCCGAAGCGCAAATCGTCACTATTGAGAACAAGTTGATATTCTCCCGAGTCGGCCGTAAAACCGTACTTGAAATAATCGTACAGGCTGAAATTTATTACAGCCATTACAACGTTGCCGCGCCTGTCTATGCGCTCGAAGGCTATTACGCTGTTCTTGGAGTCGTCGGCAAGCAGCCATTTGAAGCCGTCCCAAGTAGAATCGTTTTGATACAGCGGCTTATACTTCTTATACGCCTTGTTTAGCTCCGCAACAAAATGTCTGTGCGAATCGTGCTTGGGATAGGTAAGCAACGACCAATCGAGCTCACGCTGTTCGCTCCACTCGTTCCACTGCGCAAGCTCTACGCCCATAAAACCGAGCTTTTTGCCGGGATGTGCGTATTGGAAGCCGAGAAGCGTCTTTAACTGGGCAAACTTGGTATCGTACTCGCCGAACATCTTGTTGATAAGACTGCCCTTCATATGAACCACTTCGTCGTGAGATAAGGGCAGAACATAGTTTTCGCTGTAAGCGTAGCACATAGAAAAGGTAAGCTTGTTGTGCTTTTCCGCGCGCCACAGCGTATCCGACTGCATATAGGATAAAACGTCGTTCATCCAGCCCATATTCCACTTGTAGTTAAAGCCAAGTCCGCCTACGTAGGTGGGATGAGTAACCTTGGGGAATGCCGTCGATTCTTCCGCTATAAACAAAGCGTACGGACAGACCTCGAACACCTTGCAGGACAGCTTGCGAAGAAAATCTATCGCTTCTAAATTTTCCTTACCGCCCCACTTGTTGGGTCGCCACTGACCGTCGCGCCTGTCGTAGTCGAGATAGAGCATACTTGCCACGGCGTCTACGCGCAAGCCGTCGAAGTGAAACTCTTTGAGCCAATACAGCGCGTTGGACACGAGAAAGCTCTGCACTTCGTAACGCGAATAATCGAAAATACGCGTTCCCCAGCTTTTGTGTTCCTTTCTAAACTCGTCCGATGACTCGTAACAGCAGGTGCCGTCAAATTCTATCAACCCGTGCGCGTCCTTGCAGAAATGCGCGGGAACCCAGTCCAAAATTACTCCTATGCCCGCCTTGTGAAACTGATTGATAAGATATTTGAGATCGTCGGGCGTGCCGAAGCGGCTTGTAGGGGCGTAAAAACCTGTAACCTGATACCCCCAAGACGCGTCGAGCGGATGCTCGGCAAGGGGCATAAACTCAACGTGAGTATAGCCCGCCTTCTTGACGTACGGAACGAGATACTTAGCCAAATCGCGGTAGGAATACATTCGTCCGTCGTAATGTCTGCGCCAAGAACCTGCGTGGACTTCGTAGATGCTGACGGGGCTTTTGTAAATATTTTTCTTTTTCTGCTTTTCTACCCACTTTTCGTCGGTAAAGACGAAAGGGTCGGAAGGGTCGAATATTCTGCTTGCCGTTTCGGGGCGTACTTCGGCGTAGCGCGCGTATGGGTCGGCTTTGTATAAAATCGTCCCCGACTGCGTGGTTACGGCGTACTTATAGCAGTCGCCGTCCCTTGCTTCCAACTCGGTCTGCCAAATGCCGTCGATAAGCGTCAGTTTGTCGTGATGAACGAGCCAATTGTTGAAATCGCCCACTACGCACACGTCCTTGGCGTTGGGAGCCCACACGGCAAAACGGTAGAGCCCGTCGGAAACCCTGTGACAACCCAACAGTTCGTAGGCATTTGCGGAGTCGCCGTTATAAAATTCGGTAAATTGTGACATTTCGCTCCCCCTAATTATTGCCGCAACGCCCCGTCTTTAACGTGAGCGCGCGTAATTTTTTTACGTTTTCGGCGGACAAATCACCGCGATTTGCCATATACTTCCAACAGCCTAACGTCCCCGGAATATTCATTCTGCTTTCGGAGCCGTCGCCGACGATATCCTGCAAGGAGTAAATAACCAGCTCCGCCCTGCTTTCCGCAAGACGGGTTATAAGCTCCCACGAAATATCCGAACCGCCGACGTTGCTGAGTCTTGTAACCGTTTCCTTTTGCCAGTCGGCAAGCGTATTCCACCAGCCGACCGTGGTATCGTTATCATGCGTGCCCAAATAAGCAACGCAGTGCTCGTTGTAATTCTGCGGCAAAAACGCGTTGTTAGGATTGCCGTCGTAGGCGAACTGAACTATCTTCATTCCCGCAAGACCGCACTTATCCCTTAATTCCAATACGCTTTGCGGAATGTCGCCGAGATCTTCGGCAATTATAGTAAGCTCCGGAACGGAAGCTTGAATTATTTTCAAAAATTCATAGCCCACGCCCTTCTTCCACTGTCCCTTGCGCGCGGTAAGCTCGCCGTATTTTATGGAATAGTAGCTGTCGAACGCACGAAAATGGTCTATACGCAGCACGTCGAACATTTCAGCGCATTTGCGGACGCGTTTTATCCACCAGTCGTAGCCGTCCTTCTTCATCGCGTCCCAGTCGTAAAGCGGATTGCCCCACAGCTGACCGTCCTGTGAAAAATAGTCGGGAGGAACGCCCGCTACGTGATGCGGACGTCTGTCCTTGGTAAGATCGAACAGCTCCGAGTGCGCCCAAACGTCGGAGGAATCGTACGCGACGTAAATGGGAATGTCGCCAATCAGTTTTATGCCGTTGGCTTGAAGCTTGGCGCGGAACTTGCGCCATTGCTTGTGAAACACGTACTGACAAAACGTTACGAAGTCTATTTCGTCGGACAGCGTATCGCGGTACTTTGCAAGCGTTTGCGCGTCGCGCATGCGCGCGTTTTCGTCCGACCACTCCAACCAAGATTTTCCGCCGAAATGCTTCTTTAACGCGCAAAACAACGCGTAGTCATCCAACCAATAGGCGTTTAGGCGGCAAAAATCCGCATAGTCCCTGTCGGGATCGCGCTTGATGAAACTATCGAACGCCTCGCGAAGCGTTACGTCCTTGTGATATATCGCGTAGCCGTAATCGTTGCCGCGCGCCGTCTTTCCGCTCATAACCGTGCGTTCCGAAACCAACCCCGAAGCCGCCAATTCGTCGTCGTCGATGAACAGGGTATTGCCTGCAAACGCCGAAGGGCTTGCGTAGGGCGAGTTGACGAAATCGGTAGGAGTAACCGGCAAAATCTGCCAATACTCCTGATTGGCTTCGCGCAAAAAGTCGATAAACCTGTCCGCGTCCGCAAGCGTTCCTACGCCGCGCGTAGACGGCAAAGATGTAATATGCAATAAAATTCCGCCGGATCTCATTAAAACTTTCTCCTATAACCGTACAAACAATACGATAATAATCTTATATCAAATATTTTATCACTACACTTTGCCAAAATCAATATTAAAACGAATATTTTTGATTTTAATTTGAAAATTAAGGATATAAATATTATACTAATGTTACTTTTAAGCGACAAAAGATAACACAATACTGTTATTTGACTTGCAAAGACTAAATTATGCTATAAAAAACGCCCGAAACAATTCGGGCGTAGGATTTATTGCGGCAAACTTGAACTCCGCGTCAAACAATCAAACTGAATGCGATCAGGAATAATCCCGGGAAATAAAGCAGGGTGTTGATTATGTCCACCCAGCGGTGGCGAAGCTTGTACAAATACAGTCCCAGGCATACGTCGCTGAGCATATACGCAAGACATCCGATTCCGAACAGAATAACGTTAACGTCCGCGCTCTTGAACAGTAATACCAAGCCCGTGCAGCCGCAGAGTGTTACCAACACTGTATAAACATTGAGATACGCCGCGCAGCTGCCGAAATCGTAAACCTTTTTTACCTGACAAAGAACGCTTACAAAACACAGCAGCGCAAAAGGCAGCAACGCCCACCACTGAAAGCCGAAACGCAAAACGGCATAAACCGTAAACGTCAAACTTGCGCAGCTGAAGCTGATAACGCCCGAAATAAACAACGCGCGTTTGTTCATAAATACCAAAAACAAATCGCCCAAAAACGCGAACGCCAATCCTATTACAAGTACAAAGCCGTATTCTTCGCCGTTGGTTACGCAGCCGTAAATACCAACTGACACGAATATCGCCGCGGTTATCATCTTGACCGCGCCGCGGCCGCGGCTGTCCACCTTGAGACCTTTAAGCAACGCGAGCGTAGCGGTAAGCAACGCGTACACCGTTACTGCGGTTATTTTCAGCGCCATATCTTCTCCTTAAACCTGCCGCGAGCATGCGGCTTTCAAAAGCAAACGAGCGTTTACTTTTACCATATTATACTACGCTAATATTGAAATAGCAATATTTATTTTTTCGCGTTAGACGAATAAACGCACGCAAGCGATTGGCAGCACGAAAGCGTCGGCTAAAAAAGTTGACAAAATCCGCAAATCAGCATATAATAATACCGAAAATAAATAACCTTAGGAAACGTGGGAGAAATCCCTTGTCCGTTCGCCTAAGAGACGGAACGACAGACTAATATTAGTTGCTGTCGCTTTTTTATAGTTGAGGAAAATATGCGTGTAAAAAAAGACAAAGGGCATTTGCTCGGATTGATAATGCTGTCTATGACGGCAATATTTTGGGGAGCGGGGTTCGTGCTTAACGATCAATTGTTAAGCTCGGCGTTTTACGGAGCGCCCAATCTTATAAACGCAACGCGTTTCGGAGTGTCGGCGATAATTCTTGCCGTCATATTCTGCAAAAAACTGAAATTCGACAGAAAGACGATATTGTTCGGGTTGATAGGCGGATCTATGCTGTTTGCCGGATTTACCCTGCAAATATACGGATTACGCTCGTCTACTCCTTCGCACAACGGCTTTTTTACCGCTTCTTACATAATTTTCGTACCGTTTGTCGCTTGGATATTACTGAAAAAACGCCCGAGTTGGATTATGTTCGCAGGCGTTTTCGTAGCCTTGGCGGGACTTGCGATACTGAACTTTTTTACCGAAGAACAGGACAAACCAACGGTTATCGGAGATCTGCTTACATTGGCGGGAGCAATACTGTTCGCTTCGCAAATAGCTTGGACGGATTATGCGCTGAAAAAGGGCGCGAATACGGTGAATATGACGGTGTGGCAATGCGCGTTCGCGGCGGTACTGTTTGTACTGTATACCGCGATATTCGAAAGCAAAAATTACGCTGCAATCAGCTTCGACACCGGCTACTGCGTATGGCGGCTGATAGTGATCACGCTCGGCGGTACGGCGTTTGCATACTACGCGCAGACTTACGCGCAAAACCGCCTGAATGCAACGGAAACATCGCTTATATTGGCGTGCGAATCCCCAATCGGCGCACTTCTGTCCGTTGCTTGCGGCATAGAAGCGTTTAGATGGAATACGTTGGTCGGCGGATTACTGGTTATAACCGCGGTGATAATTATGGAAGTGATACCCGCCGTCATGTCTAGCCGCGCGAAAAAGAAAACGCACGCGGAAGCGGACGGCGAAAACGGCGCAGAAGCCGACGACAGCCATTCGACGGAATAAAAAATGCGAAAAAAAGACCTTGCGGTTTACGGTAATTCGCATAGGGAATTTAATAAAACGCAAATAAAAAGATTTAGGCATAGCGTTAAGCTGTGCCTTTTCTCTGCTTTTTTTGTGTACGAATTATGCTACTCGTAGCATAGTGAGATATAGATATGTTTTATATTTCCCGCAAAATTCAATGGTTTGCGTTCTTTCATTTTTCGTGATATAATGATTGTACGCTACGAAGCAATCGCTTGCGATTATAAACAGTAATTTAGAGGACAAGGATATAGATTTTTATGTCAATTCAGAAGAAAACAAAAAAGAAAATCATTATTGCATCAATCGTGACGGCAGTATTGATATTGATTGTATTTTTGGTTGCACCATTCACAGTCGGGGCAATTCTGTATAATAGTGTCTTTAATGTAAGGTATGAAACTACGGAATATTGGAAATTTAATCTTGATGATTTTGACGGACTCAAAGCTGACAGACATGAATTTACTTCAAATAACGGAATAAAGCTTGTCGGATATCGTTACTATGTAGATAGAGTCGATGCGCAAGGTGTTGTCGTAATTGCTCACGGCTTTGGCGGCGGCGGACATAACAGTTATATGGATGTTGCTTATTATTTTGCTAAGCACGGGTACGATGTATTTGCCTATGATGCAACGGGAAATGACGAAAGCGAAGGAAACGGAGTAAATGGTATTCCGCAAGGCGTGGCAGATTTAAGCTATGCGATTGACTATTTACAGAAAATAGATGAAGTGAAAGATTTGCCAATCATGCTGTGGGGACATAGTTGGGGCGGTTACTGTGTTAGCGCAGTCTTAAATTATCACCCCGAAGTTAAAGCCATTGCCGCTATTGCGGGATTTAATCGATCGGGGGATCTTATCAGGGCGCAAGGGCAAGAGATGGTTGGCGGGCTTATTGATTTTATGATGCCCTATGTTAACTCGATTGAACGAATTAAGTGCGGAAAATATTCATCAGCCGATGCTCTTAATGGATTTTCAAACTCAAAGTGCGGCGTATTAATTGCACACAGTAACGATGACACCACTGTGCCTATTGAATATGGTTATGATGTCTATTATAAACAATACGCAGGCGATGAACGATTTGAGTTCATACAATATGAAAACAAAGGGCATATGAACATACTCAATTCTGATGAATACATAAATTATATGAATCGTTTTTATGAGGAATGCAGTAATTACTTCAGTGGACGGACGCTGTCGCTTGAAGAAAGAATTGAGTATGTCCAAAAGTACCTTGACAGAGAAATTTATTGCAATGGATTGGATAATGAACTATTTGATAGAATAATAACTTTTTATAATTCTAACTTGTAAGATAAATTCCAATTCAGCGTTCTAATACGAAGATAAGCCAACAAAATAATAAAAGGCAAAGTATTGATAAGGTGAGCAAATTGAAAGTTGAAACAAAAAAGAGATTGGATATATTGTTAGTGTATATACCTTTTATTGTTTTGACATTGGTATTGTGCGTCGGTGCAGGAAGGCTTTGGTATGGCTGTTGGGAAGAAAAAGGAAGACAAAGTGCGATTGACGGAGGAGTAATTGCCGAAGCAGAGATTGTTTGGGTTACGAATGACGCCGGCGGAGGAAGTTACAATAACACAAAGTCCTATGTGGTTTGGTATCAATATATAGATGAAAACGGTATAGAATACCACGGTATAGTGAAATCAAATATGTATCAAAAAGAAGCGGAAAGTTATATAGGAAAAAAAGTCAATATCTATATTGATGGAGAAGGAAATAGCATCATAGTAGGCGATAAAACCAGTATGGGACTCTCTGTGGTGGGTGCGATAGTTTTGACAGTTTTGTGCATTGGTTCATTAGTATTTAATATATGGTTTATGTTTTTTCAAGGCAAGAAGCCGAAGAAGGAAGAAGTCAATAAAACGAAAAAGTAATACAACGAGTAATGTCCATAAGGCATATTTTATGTGCATAAATTTCGATTTATTTTTCTAAATAATGCGTATTTAAAAAGCTCTCGAACATATCGTTCGAGAGCTTTTGTCCTCGTTTGAAAGTACAACTCTTAAAAATTTAGTATTTTATTCCCTATGAGAAGTGCGCTTTTACGCAAGGTCTTTTTTCATCATAACAATCAGGTCAAAATCAACTTCTTGCGGAACAGACAAGAGAACAAATCCACCCAACCGAGAAGCACGCCTGTTACGGGTATAATAGCCAAAATAAGTACGACTATTTGTTTGCCCGCCTTACCGTGCAGAGCCGCGGATACACGGACGATTACTTCGGTAAGCCAGTTAACACCCGGAATTAAAAGCAGAAGTATTTGAACGAGTCTGGGTAAACTGTTAAAAGTTTTAAGCGCTGACATAATACACCTCCTAAATATATGTTATGATATGTCATATGTATATGATACACACTTTGCAAGCCTTTGTCAATGCTTTTGTCAAAAAACACAATATAACTGAAAGATTGACCGTTAATGCGAAAAATATACCGATAAACACGGAATTACTTAACTATTACCACACGCTTGTTTATGCTTTGCAAAAACCTTTTGAAATCGCAAAGCGTAAGCACCACCGTCGCGGTATTATCGCACGGATGGAACTTTACTCTTTCGGCATTCCACACTTCTTCGTCTATTAAAAGCGGCGCGGAATACTTGGACGTATCTTCGTTGAGATACGCAAAAGGCGACACGCTGCCCCTGTGAACGCCCAAATCCGCAAGCAACTTTTCTTCCGTAGCAAATTCGAACTTGGCGCAGCCGACGACGCCTGCCAGACCGCGCATATCGGCGCGCTTGTCGAACGGAAGCACTACGAGATAGTAATTGTCGCTCTTTTTGTCCTTGACGTACAGACTTTTGCAGGACATACAGCCGTCGACGTGAACTATCTTTCGAGATTCTTCGGTGGTGACTACCGCCTGATGCCGCAAAAGCTCATAGGATATGCCGAGACAGTCCAAATAATCCGTTACCTTGTTTATCATCCGTTAACCTGCGTATACGACTAAGCGCAACCGTAAATATCAGGTTGCGCTTGACTGTCGTAATAATCTACTTTTATACCTTGTTAAAACAAAACGAGAATGTTCGGCAAAATAAGTCCTACAAGCGCGACTAAAAGCACGATGAAATACAATACTTTCCAAACGATTTCCTTATGCGCTACGTAACGCCAAGCAAGTATAGCCACTACGCAAAGCATCATAGCGGAAGCAACCGCCAAAAGAATACCGAACGCGCTTGACAATGCAGGTATAAAAGAGAAAACCATACCCAACAAATACAAAAACGCCGCCGTTACCAAAAGCCAAAAGGAAACCTTGTTAAGGCTGATAGGATTACCGTTCTTTTTAGACATCTTTATTCCCCCCCCTTAGAATTATGAAAGAATTATACCAAATACCGCAGAAAAAATCAATTATTTACGTCAAGTTTTCCAAATAACACAGCCGCTTCTATGCCGAATATAAATACAGCATAACTCCGCGGAAAATGTAACCGCACAATTCTTCGCGGTAAGCGTCCGTACATAACAGTTCGGCTTCGTTATCGTTACTGAGAAAACCGCATTCCACTATTACCGACGGACAGCTCACTTCGCGGCATACGTAGTAGTCGCCGGCTATCGCTTCGTGACTGTTGCCGGTAAAATCGTTGAAAACTCGCTGTATGCTTTCCGCAAGCAGTTTGCCGTCCTGCCTGCCGGATTGAAAAAACACCTGCGGACCCGTGCGGTAGGAAGCGGGATATTTGTTCATATGTACGCTTATTACAAGGTCGGGACGCGCGTTTTCTATTATCTGCTTGCGCGCCTTCATATCGCGGGACTTGAAGCCCTTGGTCGGCAGACCGTACAGACCGTCTTCCGTCTTGCGGGTTTGAGTTACGTTAAAGCCGCACTGCTCGAACGTCGCGCCCAATTGCTTGGCGTACGCAAGATTTAACGACGACTCTCTTACGCCGCCGTTGCTGACCACGCCGCCGTCTATTCCGCCGTGCCCCGCGTCTATAACCACTGTAAAGTCGATAATGGACGTATCGTTGGACGCAAACTGCCTGACGCATAATACTGCGGTAAGAGTAAGCTCCGCGGCGATCATAATCAACAAAAGCAATACGATTCTTCTGCGTTTTAATACTATAAACATTTATTCCCCTATTAACGTTTCGTCTGTTATACTCAACTCGAACACGCTTTTAACCGAAGACAGCCTTCTTGAACGGTGTTGACGTTGTTGTATCGCGAGAGCGTTTAGACAGTACGTACGAGCCGTTCCATTCGACATCGGACAAGCACGGAGCGCCGATTGAAATTACTGAGTTCGATTTACGCATAATTAATATTTTATATTCTATTAAGCGGCCGATAAAATTAAACTTATAAAACGCGTTTTTATCAAAAATGCCGAAAAACGGCAATTTTCGCGCGATTTTGTGCAAAAATGAGCATAGTTATGCACTTATCCACAGAGTTATCCACAGCAGCGCAAATGGCTGTGGACAACCTGTTTCACATAAGTTATGAAACGGACAAGCTCTGTTTACACAACTACATTATGCCGTTTATTTGCAAAAAAGCACCGGTAAAAAATTTTTTTCGCAATTTTTTCCGTTAAAAAACGAACTATTTTACAAATAGTATAGACGACTTTTTAATACTGCGATAGCGCGCGATACGTACTTGCGCAAACAAGCGGAAAGACAGCGTAAGCTACGCTTTTTACGAATTCCCGTATCGAATACCGTCTGCCTAAGAGTAAAAAACGGAAAAATGGCAATACTCAAAAAAACAGATAAAGGAGCTGTAATTACTATGAATCCGTTTAACGAACAACCCGTAAAAGCTTCGGACGATTTTTACAATTGGAAAGAACTTGCGCCCAAGCCCTACAACAAATTCGACGTAGACCCGTATACCCGCGTGAGAGTGATTCTCGCAAACGGCGCGGAATACGAAGCGGTAGGCTTCTGCCACCACTTCCACCGTCATTGCCCCGATAACGATTTACGCCGCGAATTGGCTATCACCCGCCGCAAGGAGCAGCAGCAGCAAAAGCGCATTGCCGCCCTTAAACCGATAGGGGAAGGCATATTGGAGCACACCATAGGCTACGAACAGTTAGCCGTAGACCTTACCGCCATATTTGCCGCACGCGAAACAAACAAGTACGTAAAGCAGGCGATGGACTTTGCTCTGCTCGAAGACTTCGACCATCTGTACCGTTACGCCGACCTGTTGGAAATGGACAAGGGCGTAATTGCGGAAAAGTTAGTGGGTAAGTACACCGAGCTGATGCCCGGACGTCCCACCATATCCGAACACCGCTATCCCGCGGACGACGTAAAACGCTATGTCAATTTTAAGCAAGCCAACAGCCTTACGAAGTTAGACATCAACATTCTTACCGCGGCGGAACAGCAGACGATGAACTACTATATGAACCAAGCGGCGTTTTACCAAAACAAGTTAGGCAGACAGCTGTATACCGAAATAGGTATGATAGAAGAACAGCACGTAACCTTGTACGGCGGACTTAAAGACGTAAACTGCACCTGGCTCGAAGAAATGCTTATGCACGAATACACCGAGTGCTACCTGTACTATTCGCTGTGGCAGGACGAAACGGACGATACGGTAAGACGCGTGTGGGAAGAACACTTCAACGACGAGCTTACCCACCTGCACAAGGCCGTAGAGCTGCTGCAAAAATACGAAAACAAGCAATGGCAGCAGGTTATTCCGGAAGGGGAGTTCCCCGAGCTGTTAAAATTCCATTCCAATATAGAATATATCCGCAAGGTTATTGCCGACAGCGTTTGTCTTACCGCAAAACGCGAAGACTACGTGGAAGTTTCGAAACTTTCGGACGACGCAAAATTCTTCGAATATCAACGCCAAGTAAACTACAAAGATAATTACGTGGCAAGCCACAACGTATTATCCAAATATATTGCGGACAATCGCAAGGACTACCGATACGAAACCGCAGTGCATCCGATAGAAGAGCTGCGCGACCGCAAGCACGACAACACCACGATAGGGAGATAGTACAATAAAAAAACAACTCTCGAATTACTTAGCTTGAAGTAAATCGAGAGTTGCAAACGTTTAGAAACGTTTGAGCGATTTGTACGAGTTTAATTCGTATGTGTTCGAATTAAATTCGTATACGTCGCTTTTTTTCAACTAATTGTTTTCGGTTACGCGGTGTTCGGAATACTTGTAGTTTCTGTAAGACGTTTCGGTATCAACCATTTTGAAACGGGATACGCACAGCCATACGATCATAAATATGCCTGCTACGCCTACCAAGATATACAACAATCTTTCCAGCCATACCATGCCGAAGGTAATAAAACTTACGAAGTTGAACCCGAAGATACCTACGGCAAGCCAGTTAAGCGCGCCGATGATGGTAAGTATAAGCGCTATAACCGAAAAAACGTTAAATGTCTTTTTCAAAGCATTAACCTCCTTGTTAGTTGTACCGTTAGTATAAGTAACCGAAAAAATTTTATACTCCAAACACGATATTACGGTCGGCAACAAAAAAGCCGCCGCATTTTATGCGGCGGCAGAATTACCGTAACGCCAAAAGCAAATTAAAGAAATACGCTAATCGTCCGATTGTTCGTCCGCGACCAAGCCGCGGACTATTCCGTTTACCGTATCGAAGCCGTAGCCGCGGCTTAAAAGGTAACGTTGCAGCTTTTGCGCGGTTTTTGCATCGCGCGGTTTATTACGCATATATTTGTTCGCAAGCGCGACAGCAGAAGCTTCGGACAAATCGGACGGTACGACGCAATAGCTGTCTATAATTTCACGCGGAACGCCTTTTAATTGCAGTTCCTGCTTTATACGGCGCTCACCCTTATTAGCCGAGCTTTGCTCGACATACAGCTTGGCGTACGCTTCGTCGTCCACGTAGCGGTATTCTTCTAACTTTTCCAGCACATAAGATATGATTCTCGGAGAATAACCTTTGCCCGTAAGATAATCGCGCATTTGTCTGCGCGTCTTCATAGCGCGAGACAAATAGCCTACCGCTTTGGTTAACGCTACCGACTTGTCGCTGTCGAACACCGCCTCGGCAAGCGTTTGCTCGGATACGTCCTTACCTATTTTCAATCCCAACTTCATGACCGTCAGCATTTCCAAGCCGAAGGCAAATTCACCGTCGATATATACGTTAGCGCGGGTTTTGTTATTTTTTTGAATCTGAATATCCGTTATCTTTGGCATAGAATCATTATAGTACAGATTTTCGCAAAAATCAACTGCGTAATTGGCGGTAACGTTCCACCGCCTGACGGTATTTGGCGGCAATCTTGGTAACGTAAGTCTGTCTGTCGACGGGCGAAAGCGTTTCCATATATTCTTTGTCCGCAAGGCGCATAATGGGGTTGGATATGATTTCGTCCGAATCGAGAATAGCTTCCACTCGCTTGTAGAACTCCTGCTCTTCGCAGAAGCCGTCGTAGTCGTAAATCTGCCGTTGAAGTCTGCGGTGCTGTTCTTCCCCCACCTTGCGCGCGTTTAACCCGTTGGTTGCGGCGATTTCCTTCTCGGTGTCGATATCCTTCTTCGCTTGTTCCCAAAACCCGCTTTTTAGGCGGTTCTTCGCCTTCTTGGCATACTCCTTAAACGTAG
Organism: uncultured Clostridia bacterium; assembly: GCA_947570215.1. Taxonomy (GTDB): domain Bacteria; phylum Bacillota; class Clostridia; order Christensenellales; family CAG-314; genus Fimimonas. The sequence continues at coordinate 10,793 of CANOTO010000005.1, read as the reverse complement.
ACATAAGTACCTCCGAATCTTTTACCAAATTACGCTTAGTTTTTCGATAAATCGAGTAAATATAAAACTGCCCGTCGCTTAAGCAACAAGCAGTTTTCATCTTTGGTAAACATGGATTCTTTGGTACGCAAACGGATTAATTACATTTTGCTGCGTTTTCTCGCGGCTTCCGCTTTCTTTTTGCGTCTGACACTGGGTTTTTCGTATTGTTCTTTTTTACGAAGGTCGCCAATGATACCGTCTCTGGCGCAACGTCTCTTGAAACGACGCAATGCGCTGTCCAACGTTTCGTTTTCTCCGACTTTGATTGTAGCCATTTCCTTTTCGCCTCCTTTCCGTATCAATGGTAAGTTTCGTACTTGATTATTATGCCATACGGCAAACAAATTGTCAATTATTTACGTTCAACAAAAACCAAGAATTTTTGCGGTTCGGCGCTACGTATGAACGCGTACGCATATGCTCACGCATGGTTATTTTATTGCCAACCGCTCGCAGATTTCGGCAAGATTCATATCGAACCTGTCGTTTAAGCCCCAAGTATTCAGCCCGTCGCCTTCATTGCGGGGAATTATGTGAAAATGCAAATGAAATACCGACTGCTGCGCCGACTTGCCACTGGCATTGAGAACATTTACGCCCGTATAGCCGCAATTTTCAACGTAATGACGGCTTATCTTTTGCACCGCCGCCGTTACCGCTTGCAAATCGTCCGCGCCGCAGTCGAGAACGTTGACGCAATGCTTCTTGGGGATTACGAGCGTATGTCCCACACTGTCGCAGGATATATCCAAAAAGGCGTACGCATATTCGTCTTCGTAAATTTTGTAAGACGGAATTTCGCCACTTACAATTTTGCAGAAAATACAATCGTTCATACTATTTCTCCTTTGGCGCCGTCCGAATACGGCTCCGTTATTACTACGTCAACTATACTGTTTATCTTTACGTCGCCCGAAAAATATACCCGCAAATACTCTTTGGAATACCCTTCGAAAAAGCCTTCGCGCTTACGTTCGGCAAGTACCGAAACATGCTTACCGACAAAGTTTTCGGCGAATTTTTTCTTTAATTGTAGTTTGATTTTACCGAGAATTTCGGCGCGCTCCGCTTTTACCGCGTAATCTACGTCCTGCCAACCGTACGCGGCCGTGCCTTCGCGCGGAGAATACGGAAACACGTGGATATCCGCAAAGCCGACCTTTCGAACAAAGTCGCAAGTAGTTTGAAACTCTTCGTCCGTTTCGCCGCAAAAGCCCACTATAACGTCCGTTGTTATACCCGCGTCGGGGAAGTACTCGCGTATCAGCCGAACCGCTTGATAATACTGTTCGGAAGTATATTTACGATTCATACGTTTGAGCGTTTCGTCGCAGCCGCTTTGCAGCGACAAATGGAAATGCGGACAAAAGTCTATTTCCGCAAGACCTGCCAACAGTTCGCGCGTAATTACGCGGCATTCCAAGCTGCCCAAGCGGATTCGCGTACGCGTTCCGTTTAAGGCGCTGAACAGCTGCGGCAGACTCTGCCCCGTATCCTGTCCGAACTGCGAAATATCTATGCCTATCAATACCGTTTCGGCGGACGTTACCGAATTGACTTCGTTGACCACGTCAGCTATACTGCGGGAACGGCTTCGTCCGCGCAGATAAGGCACTATGCAGTAGCTGCAAAAGTTGTTGCAGCCGTCTTGAATCTTGACGAAAGCGCGGGTACGCTCCTGAGCTGCAAAACCGTTTTCCTTATACTTGCCGTTAACGCGCTCGACAGCTATGCCGACGCGTTCTATTTCGTCGGCTATTTTCGTCTTGTCGGCCACTCCGCGAATGAGCGTTACGTTGTTTATGTCGGCAAATTGTTCCGCATTTTTTTCCGTAGCGCAGCCGACGACTATCACTCGACAATTCGGGTTTAACCTGCGGGCGCGGGCTATTGCTTGACGAGACTTCTTTTCCGCTTCGCGCGTGATTGCGCAGGTGTTGATTACGAAAACGTCTGCGCGTTTAAGCCCGTGAAACGCCGTATGACCCGCGTTAACAAGGCGGCGAATAATTTGACCGCTTTCGTACAAATTGGTTTTACACCCAAGCGTAAACACCGATACCGTCATTTTGTACGTCCTTTTGCCTTTAACAGCAGCGCGCGCCATTCGCCCTGCGATTTTACTTCGGCAACGTCGAAAATATCCGAATAAAGCTCGGTGACATATTGGAGCTTTACGTCCAAAATACCAGATAAAACGACGACCGAATACGCCGTTATTACGCTTGCGATGTCGTTATGCAGCAACGCAAGAATATCCGCCGTAAGATTAGCGAATATTACGTCGAACTTGCCGTCCGTTTGCTCTGTAAGGTTGCCAGTTTTAATTGCGCATTTATCCGTCAAACCGTTTATTGCGGCGTTATGGCGCGCCACTGCGGTTGCCTGCTCGTCTATATCTACAAGCTCGGCGCGTTTCGCCCCCATAAGCAGCGCGGACAAACCCAATATTCCGCTGCCGCAGCCGACGTCCAATACGCGCTTATCCGACAAATTCAATTGTTCGGCAAGCTGCAAACACATAGAAGTGGTTTCGTGCTGACCCGTGCCGAAAGCCACGCCCGTATCCAATAACAGCACGAGCTTATCCGTTTTGCAGGTTTGCCACTCGGGACAGATGACTATCTTGTCCGTTTCGATGGGACGGAAAGTTTCCCTGAATTTAGCCACCCACATGTCGCCGTCCACCGAGCTTACCGTAACGGTAAGACTGCCTGCGTCGGAAAGAGCGGCCAGCTTGCCGCGCAAAAAAGCTACGGCGGTTTCCGTATCGGATACTGCGCAATAGCCCTTGACCACTACTTCGTCGACATAATTCGATTCTGCCGAGTCGTCCTTGTAGTCCCACGAAGCGTCGGCGTACAAATCGTTTCTGTCGTATATACTTATTCCGTCCATACATACTTCTTGCAGGAAATATGCAACCACTTCCGACGCTTCGGAAGTGGTTTTGACTGAAATTTCCGAATAAATCATAGTAACTCCTTACCTAACGAAAAACAAGACACTCTTACTTAATAAGAATGTCTATCAAAACTTTGGCGTTTTCCCACTCGCGCTTGTTTATTTCGTAAAGCTCGCGCCCCTTCTCCGTAATAGTATAATACTTACGGGTTGCGCCGACGTTCTCGCCCCAAATACCCTTGATGCACTCCATATCTTCCAAGCGGTGATACGCCGAATAAAGGCTCTGCTCGTTAGGCACGTACAGGTTGTTCGTCTTCTTTGTTATAAATTTACGAATCTCGTTGCCGTATTTTGTTCCGCTTAAAAGCGCGGATAACACAAACGTGTCGATGTGACCCCTAAGTAGGTCGCTGGAAATTACTTTCATCTTTGGTTCTCCATACTATGTCTATCATATAGATTAGCACGGAGACAACTATTTGTAAAGCGACAAAAGGATATTTTTCAAAAAATAAATTTGTATATATTTTTTCGCAAATGTGGAACTACGTGAAACATCGGTTAAAAGATAAGGGCGCTTGACGAACATTCACCAATCGCCCAAAATAATTTAGCAGAGTTATGATTATTTGTTATTTATACCGATAACGACAGCTTCTCCGTTTACTTGAATGACGGCGTTGTCGCCGCAAATCAAAGCGCAGCAAATATCCGGATTGTAAGCGTTAAAATCGGGAATGACGGTTTCGATATCCCAAAGTTGGTTTTTGATGATTATATTATCATATTTAGATGCGAATTCACTCCCTGTTTTTTTATTGTTCAACTTTTCCGATATCTCACAAAAAGACACGTCGAATATCCAATCTGTTTTACAGTGCTTCTCCGCTCTCAGCCGCGGAACCAGTACGGCGACTTCTTCGCCTTCTTTTAATCCCAAAACGTAATAATAATAATCAGAAAACTCATCATAAAATGAGTAAACTCCGTCTACCAATCTTTTATTATCCACAATCAAATTATTGAGTCTCGATACCCACGATACAAAAAGCACTTCGTCGAATTCGTAATAATCCAAAGCCAATTCGACAGCCCCGTCGCTTCGGTATTTTTCGCCAATGGGAAGTACGACATATACCCAGATACATATTGCAGCCACTATAAGACAGATTACTATTGCCGCACAAATCATTGCTATTGTCAATGTTTTTTTCATTTTAATATTCATCATTTATATACCTCTATTGCAGCAGAACTTGTGATTTTGCTTAATCCAACATTGAAATATCGGCTTGCGCCCCATCCGTCGGCCACATGAAGAAAAGAACTTATCGATACCGTGCCGCTTGTAATGTAATAACTCATGGTAACGTATCCGTATCCGACAAAAGTATGCGCACCGCTAAGTCCTTTGTGATGCTCGTACGTTATAGTAGTATCATAATTGCCTTCTTTATCCTGAACGGCGGGAAGCGTACTCGAGCTTGTGAAATAATAATCCTTAGACGTAATAAAAACGGGAATTCCTGCGTCTATTTTATCTCGCATTTCAGGATAAGTCAAGTCTGTTTTTCGTTCCACCTTATATCCGTTTTCTTTTATTAAGCGTTCAAAGCCGTTATAGCAATTATTCGGAAGGGTACCGCCGATTCCCAAAAACCAATTTGTTTTCATATAATCATAGAAAATCGACATATAATGACCCGCCGTTTTATTAGCGTCTTGCCAATCGATATTACCTTTACTATCCAGTCTGTCCAAACTGAGTTTTAACAAATCGTTGTTAAAATATTTATTCCAATAATTTAATGCGATTACTCCCGCCACATTTGCGCAATTGTTTTTACCCGAACCTAATCCGTCATGATAATAATCGTAAAAGTCTGTCAAGTCGTTAGATATTTTGTAGCTGCGAATGTATTTTGTTGTTTTGTTTACTATATCAAAATCCGACTTACCGCATGCCGCGAAAAATGTAGGCTCGTCGGTGGGCTGGAAGTTTACATCTGCCATAGTTTCAGCATCGTAGTATTTACCGTCAATCTTTGTATAATAATATCCCAAAGACGGATAAATAAATTGTCCTTCCCTATTTATATATGCGGAAGGACGTTGAAAGCTTACTTCTACCAATGTTAGATTATTCTCCATTTTGAAAAATATGGCGTAACCATTCAGTTTGTCAACAGTGAAATCTATAACGTATCCCGCCCATTGTTCATTGGAATAATAAACGTCCTTTACTATGTAGTCGGCGTTATTCATTGAAAGTTTTTCCGTTTCAGCCATTTGAGTTATAATATTTTCGGCAATACGCAAATCTTCGTTTACAACCGATTTGCTTTGCGCAAAAGCCGCAAGCGGCGCACAAATAAATACCAAAAGTACTGCGCAAACGCTGCATAATACACATAGTTTCTTACTTTTTCCCATATTCTCCCCCCCCCATGTATTAATACTGAATTAGCCAATCTATTATTTATCGAGCCAATTCTAATAATTATATCGATTACAACTATAATTAGTTAACTTATATTAACGAATAAACAACACATTAAAATTAAGCAATCGCATGAAATATGAGAATTTAGGGAAAAATAACCACTGCAAGGCATTTTAGCGCTTCTACTATACCACTATACGTCCATTTGCGTCCACAAAAAACCATTTTCGGATTGTTGGACAATACAAGCTTTTTCCGTATAAAGAACGTACGGTTTTCAGCCGCAAACCGTACGTAAATGCATACGGGCGAGCCGTAAAAATGCGGCTCGCCCGTATATTATTATTTCGGTATTGCTTATGTTACCGTAACGCCTTGCAATTGACACGTTGCTACGTTTTTGATAGCATATGACGAAAACCGACAGATTACTTTTGGTACAGCTTTGACAGTTCGTCGAGATATTCCTTCTTTTTAGAGTAGTTCTTTATAGAGCAGTCGCGCTCGAAATCTTCCAAAGCCCTGCGCTGAGAACGCGTTATTCCTTTAGGCACTTCGACGCTTACAGTCGCATACAAATCGCCCGTTATTCCTCGCGCGGTGCGTATACCCCTTCCTCGGAAACGCAGAGTTTCACCGTTTGCCGTGCCCTCCGCCAACTTATGTATAAACACGCCGTCGGGGGAAGGGATTTCTATTTCGCCGCCGCAGGCTGCCGTTAAAAAGCTTACGGGAACGGTTACGCGCAAGTCGTAATTGTCGCGTTTGAACAGTTTACTGGGCTTGACAGACATTACCAAAAGCAAATTACCGCAGCGTCCCCCCTTGCCCTTGGGCGCGTTGCCTTCACCTGCAAGCTGCAAGACCGCGCCGTGTTCTACCCCTGCGGGTATGGAAACGTTTATAACCTTGTTCTTTTTGACGACGCCCTTGCCGCCGCAAGACTTGCAGGTATCCGTAACTATCTTGCCGCTGCCGCCGCACTTATCGCAGGGACCGACCGTAATCTGCTGGCCGAAAATCGTGTTGTGAACCTGTCTTACCTGACCGCTGCCGCCGCACTTATCGCACGTTTTAAGGCTGCTGTCGTCCTTCGCGCCCGATCCGCCGCAGCTGGGACAGCGTTCCACGCGAGTAAATGTAATAGGCTTTTTACAACCGAGAATCGACTCCATAAAAGTTAACTCCACGGTGTATGTTATATCGTTGCCGACGGACGAAGCCGCGCTTCTTCTACGCGTTTGCCCGCCGCCGAAGCCGAAGGCGCCCGAGAACATATCGAATATATCGTCAAAGCCGCTCGCAGAAAATCCGCCTCCGCCGCCGAACGGGTTGAAACCGCCGGCACCGTCCATATCCATTTCGCCGCGGTCGTACTTGCCGCGTTTATCGGGATCGCCCACTACGGAATACGCTTCGTTTACTTCCTTAAACTTTTCCGCCGCGGCATTATCGCCCGGATGTAGGTCGGGATGGTACTGCTTAGCCATTTTGCGGTACGCCGATTTAATCTGATCCTGCGACGCGTTTTTGTCTACGCCGAGAATTTTGTAATAATCTTTTTGTGGCATTTTATCCCCTTAACTGCCAACGCAAAGTCTTGCATAATTGCAAGACTTTGCGTTACAATCGCTTAATAATTTTACTTTACAACGAATTTTGCCTTACGTCGCCAGCGCTTGTACGGTAATAGACGACGCTTATTGCAAAAGACTGCGTATCAGGCTATTTTTCTTCGTCGTGAACATCGTATTTTACTTCGCTTCCGTCCTGCTGCTGCGCGCCTTGCTGAGATTGCTGAGCGGCTTGATAGAACTTTTGGAATATAGCGGCGGAGCTTTGAGCGATTCTGTCCGTTTCAGCCTTGAATTCTTCCGTAGTTGCTCCGTCCTTTTCCAGCATTTCCTTGCCCTTTTTGATGTCTTCTTCAAGGTGCTCTTTGTCCGCAGCGTCTAACTTGTCGCCGCTTTCGCGAATGAACTGTTCCAAAGACAGAACCATCTGATCCAGTCCGTTGCGAGCCTCCACCTGTTCGCGACGTTTTTTGTCTTCTTCGGCGTACTTTTCCGCGTCCTTTACAGCCTTGTCGATATCCGCATCCGAGAGGTTGGTGGACGACGTAATGGTAACCGACTGTTCCTTTTGCGTGCCGAGATCCTTAGCGGTAACGTGAACTATACCGTTGGCGTCGATATCGAACTTGACTTCGATTTGCGGAATTCCGCGCGGTGCGGGAGCAATACCCGTCAATTGGAACCGACCGAGAGTTTTGTTATCCGCCGCCATTTCGCGTTCGCCCTGCAGCACGTGAATATCCACGCTGGTTTGGTTATCCGCAGCGGTAGAGAACACCTGCGACTTGCTTGTAGGGATGGTTGTGTTGCGTTCGATAAGCTTAGCCATAACGCCGCCCAAAACTTCGATACCCAACGACAACGGGGTAACATCCAAAAGCAGTACGTCCTTGACTTCGCCGCCCAAAACGCCGCCTTGAATCGCCGCGCCAACCGCTACGCATTCGTCGGGATTGATACCCTTGTAAGGCTCTTTTCCGCTGAAATTCTTAACCGCTTCCACAACGGCGGGAATACGCGTGGAGCCGCCAACCAAAATTACGCGGTTAAGGTCGTTATTGGTAACGCCTGCGTCCGTCATAGCCTTCTTCATAGGCTCGATTGTCTTCTTGATAAGCCCGTCGATAAGGCTTTCGAACTTGGCGCGGGTAATTTCCACTTCCAAGTGCTTGGGACCCGTTGCGTCCGCTGTGATAAACGGTAACGAAACGGTGGTTTTAAGCGTGGCGGAAAGCTCGATTTTGGCCTTTTCGGCGGCTTCCTTCAATCTTTGCAAAGCCTGCTTGTCGTTAGACAAATCGATACCGCTGCTCTTTTTGAACTCCGCGATAATATAGTCCATAACAATCTTGTCTACGTCGTCGCCGCCTAAACGGTTGTTCCCGTTGGTTGCCAACACTTCGAATACGCCGTCGCCGATTTCCAAAATGGAAACGTCGAACGTGCCGCCGCCAAGATCGTAAATAAGTATTTTCTGATTTTTGTTTTCGCCCTTGTCCAGTCCGTAAGCCAGCGCCGCCGCAGTGGGCTCGTTAATTATACGCAAAACATCCAAACCGGCGATTTTGCCCGCGTCCTTTGTTGCCTGACGTTGCGCGTCGGAGAAATACGCGGGAACGGTGATAACCGCCTGCGAAACCTTTTCGCCCAAATACGCCTCGGCATCAGCCTTCAATTTAGACAGAATAATAGCGGAAATTTCCTGCGGAGAATACTTCTTACCGTCGATATCAACCGTATAATTGCTGCCCATTTCGCGCTTGATGGACAATACCGTCTTATCGGCGTTTACCACCGCTTGACGTTTAGCTACCTGTCCTACAAGACGTTCGCCGTCCTTTGTAAAGCCTACCACCGAAGGGGTAGTTCTGTTGCCTTCCGCGTTGGCGATTACGACGGGTTCGCCGCCTTCCAATACCGCTACGCAGCTGTTAGTAGTTCCAAGGTCTATACCTATAATTTTTCCCATAATATATCTCCTTTTTGATTAGTTACCTTTTATATTTTTTCGCTTTACAAGCGGAAATATTTATTTGAATCCGCAGACGAGTTAACGAACAGTCACGCTCCCACTATAACCTCGGCGTACCGCAATACTTTGTCGCCTAACTCGTAGCCGTTTTTGTACACTTCTACGACCAAGTCCTTTTTGTCTTCGCCGTAGTCCATCTTGGACAATGCGTTCATTTTGAGCGGATCGAAGGGCTGCCCCACTACGTCCATAGCAGAAACTCCGAAATCCGTTAAGGTTTGCTTGAATTGAGCTTCTATCATTTGAAACGCTTTAAGGTTGTCGCCGTCCAAATGCTTTGCGGCAAGCTCGAAGTTATCGCATATGCTTATAAGCTTGATTACGACTGCCGATACGCCGTCGTTCTTGGCCTGTTCGGCGTTAAACTTCATACGGCGTTTGTAGCTTTCGAAATCGCTTTTCATTGCGACAAGCTGATTGAGATAGGAATCGGATTTGTCCGCCGAGCTCTGCAAACGGTTGCATGTTTTTTGCAGCTTTTTATTTTCTTCCGCAAGCCTTTCGTTTTCGGCAATCAGCTTCTCGTTTTCTTCGGTCAACGCCTGCTCCAATTCCGTCGGCTGTAACGTTTCGGCACTTTCCGTAACCCGTTTTGTTTCCTTGTTTACTTCCTTTTTCATCTAATCTCCTTGTCTGCCTATAAGGTCGATAATTATTTCGCTTATCTTATCCAAAACGGACAGAACTTTTTTGTAATTCATTCGCACGGGACCGATAACGCCTATGGAACCGCTGACATTTTCGCCCAAGTTGACTCGCGTAGACACAACAGAACAGCCTTCCGGAGCGTTATCCGGCGCTCCGATTTTTATCGTTACGCTGCCTTCTTCACCGCCGTCGTAAGTAAACATTTCGGCAATTTTGTCTTTGTTTTCCACTGCGGCGAGAAATTGCCGAGCCGAAACGGCATTAGCATATTCGCTGTGCCGCAAGATATTGCTTTCGCCGTAGGTTTCCACATCCATGCCGTTCATAAGAGACTGCTTTTTCAATACGTCGATAATCTTTTTGAACAGCGCGTTAAACTGTGAGAACTCGTCGTTTATCAACGCGAAAGGATAGTTAAAATTCATAAATTCAGAAACATGCTTACCTATGAAAAGCTTGTTAAGCCAACGCTCCGCCTGCGCCATCATATGCGGCGTAAAATCGTCGGGGATGTCTAACATACCGTCTTTCAACACGCGCGAATCGGTTACGATTACCACCAACATTTTTCCATTTGACAAATCCAACAGTTTGATTGCCGTAATGGTATCGGACATGTCTTCCTTGACAACCACCGCCGTGTAGTCGGTTATATCCGAAAGAATGCGTGTAACTTCCGTCATAACGTCTTCTATGCCTGCGATTTTACGGCTGAAATGCTTTTCAATACGCTCCGCTTCGGCGGGCGTAAGATTGCTGTCGTACGCCAACTCGTTGACATAAAAACGAAACGCCTTTTCCGACGGGATACGTCCTGCGGACACGTGCGGCTGAAACAAGTAACCCATACTTTCCAACGCAGACAATTCGTTGCGGATAGTTGCGGAAGAACATTCTGTAAGGTATTCTTCCTGAATCTCCTTACTGGAAATGGGCGACGCCCTGTCGATATAACCGTCCACTACCGCGCACAGTATTTTTTTCTTTCTGTCGGATAACATTGTCGCGCTTCCTGTCACATTTTTTTGCCGAGTGTTAGCACTCACACTAAGCGATTGCTAACAACTGGTACCAATATATCACTATATGTACCAAATGTCAAATAAATATTCGCCCCTTTTTCGTTTTTTTTCTTCTGTATATATTT
>CANOTO010000004.1 GCA_947570215.1 uncultured Clostridia bacterium | reverse complement strand
TCTACGACCAAGTGGACAGCGAAACCAATCCCGACGACGATATTACACCGTTCAAGAACATACTCAACGAAATGTACGCCAAAGATTGCAGTAAGAAAATCAAGGCAGTTGTCCGTGCCAAAGGCAATTCGGGCAAGCACATTTCTTACATACCGCCGCTCGGCTATATGAAAAGTCACGAAGATAAAGAGAAATGGATTATAGACGAGAAAGGTGCGGAAATCGTGAGAGAAATTTTCAAACTCTGTATTCAAGGTTACGGTCCGACACAAATAGCGCGGATACTGACCGAACGCGGCATTGATACACCCGTTGTGTATTGCCATAAGAACGGTTTACCCACAGCGTTAAAGATTAACGATTGCTCAAATATATGGTCGCAAAATTCCATAGCACACATATTGGAAGATGTCAGTTATCTTGGGCATACGGTAAACTTCAAGACATACAAAAAGTCATACAAATCGAAACGGCGCATTGATGTACCGAAAGAAGATTGGGTAGTTTTCGAGAACACGCAGGAAGCAATCATAGACAAGCAGACTTTCGACACCGTTCAGAAGATACGGCAAAACAAACGCCGTCCTACCGATATGGGCGAAATGAGTCCGCTGTCGGGAATGCTGTACTGTGCTGACTGCGGAAAGAAAATGTATCTTTGCAGGTGTACTACTATGAAGCAAGCGGAATACTTTAACTGCTCTACTTACCGTAAGCAGAAGAAGCGCATTTGTGGCTCACACCAAATAACCGTGAAAGCGGTAACGGCAATCATACAGGACGATTTGCGGCGCACAATCCACTTTGCCAAGAACCACAACGAAGAATTTTTACAGACCTTACGCAAGGACGCCGAAGCGAAAACGAAAAAGGAACTCAAAGAAAACCAACGCGAAATAGAAACTTCGGAAGAACGTATAGACAAGCTCGACAAGATTATAGAGAGCTTATACGAAGATAAGGTTGTGGGTAAAATCTCGGAAGAACGGTATTTGAAAATGAGCGATACATACGAAACAGAACAAGCCACGCTGAAAGAGCGTGTCAAAGTTCTGAAAGCGGAAATCGAGAAAGCCAAAGCGCAAGACGATAAAATACTCGACTTTATGATGCTCATCTACAAGTACAGCAATTTTGAAGAACTTACGCCCGAAATTCTGCGCTCGTTCATTGACAAGGTAATCGTCCACGAGAAAACGAAAGTAAACGGACATTACAGACAAACGGTAGAAATAGTCTATAACTTCGTAGGCGCAATCGTTCCGCCGTTCTTCGATGACGACTACAACAATTAAAGCAACTAAAACAAGACAAGAGAAAAGGCGTGGCTTCACGCCACGCCTAATTCTCGTTCACCTGCGGCTTACCTAAAATTCCCTATGGGAACTACGGTAATAAAGCGTTTTTTTTTATAATTCCAAATAAACTATTTATCTTCGTGATGATGACATTCGCATTCGTCATCGCAACAGCAGTCCGTCATTGCGGCTACTTCTTCTTCCAATTTTTTGTAAAGAATCTCGTACAACTCGTCGTCTATAGGCAAAAAGTTGTAATAAACGTCGTCCGTTTCTTCGATTTCTTCCAATTCGAAAATTTCTACTACCGGATCTTCGTCATCCGCCTGTTGCAAACATGCATACTCCTTTCCTTCATGATCGAGAGTTGCGATATGATAAAAAGGAATCTCCGTTCCGTCTTCGTCAACCAGCATTACTACGTCTTCGTCCGCTTCGCAGCCGCATCCGCAGTCGCAATCGTGCTCGTGTTCGTGACCGTGTTCGCAGCCACATGTCTTTTTCTTTTCTTCAGACATAATTTACCTCCTAAAATTTATCTCTTACTATCCAAATAATTTTGCAATATTATTGTCGCCGCAACCTTGTCGATAACTTTTTTACGGTCTTCCCTGCGTACGTTACCTTGTATAAGCGCGCGCTCGGCAGATATCGTAGTAAACCTTTCGTCAATATATTTGACGGGTACGTCTGTATGACGCTTCAACACATCGATAAAATTTCTCGTTTTTGCCGTCTGCTCGTTTTCGCGACCGTCCAATCCCAAAGGAAGCCCCGAAATAAACAGAGATACTTCGCGTGACTTTGCCAAATCGGCAATATACTGCGCGTCTTTATCCGCATCGCCCTTGCGCACGTAAGTTTCCAAGGGATTAGCGATTATACCCATCAAATCGGATACGGCTATTCCAATACGGACGTCCCCTACGTCCAATGCCATTATTCTCCCCATAGTATAATTATTATAACACATTTTGGCGTAAAATTACAAGGTATTTAACAAAATAAACACTATAAATAATTTTGCAAGGAAGCGTTTTCGCATTATAATTCCGAACACTTACAAATTCCAATGAAAATTGCCGCACACGTAAGACGTTGCGGCAATCAACTATTTTAACTATTTTTTCAAATTTTTAATTTTCTTCTTACCCTTTTGCATCAGATTTTGTACTTCCGGCATTTCCCCCACTATCATACCGGCAATCGTACCAAGGGCTATACCTATCAAAAGTTTTTTCATACTCCCTCCGTTTAATTGTATTACCGATAGTTTGCCGCATTCGCAAACAAATATACCGCAATTTAATTAAGCAATGACAGTATATGAAAAAAGAGTAATTTATAAAAGCGATTATTAGCTTGATTTATATTTGCAGTATAAACGTACACAAAATCGACAGCGTTCGAACCGACATAATCTGTTGGAACGTTATATACTTCGTCGCGAACTTAAACGTACTCTATTTCAGTTTTTTCCACGGTTTTATTGTTTTGCTTTGCGCGGTAATCTTCGATTGCTTTTTTTATTGCTTCTTCCGCCAAAACAGAACAGTGAATTTTTTGCGGGGGCAGTCCTTCCAGCTCTTCAACCACGCGCGCGTTGGTAAGTTTGAGCGCTTCGTCAATCGTCATACCTATTACCATCTGCGTCGCGGTAGAACTCGTAGCTATCGCCGCCGCGCAGCCGAACGTTTGAAACTTGGCGTCCACGATAATGTCGTTTTCTATTTTTAGCGTTATTTTCATTATGTCTCCGCAGGTTGCGTTGCCGACCGTTCCTTCGCCGTCGGCATTTTCGATACAGCCCACATTTTTGGGATTGGCAAACGCATCCAAAACCTTTTGATTATACATTGTAAGTTCCCCCTGTTTTGAGATTGAATAACGGTGACATTTCGCGCAGTTTCGCAATAGTATCTTTAAGCTTATCCACCGTGTAGTCTACTTCTTCCATAGTATTGTCTTTGCCGAACGAAAACCGTATAGAGCCGTGCGACACTTCGATAGGCACTCCCATAGCAAGCAGCACGTGCGAAGGATCCAAACTTCCGCTGCTACACGCCGAACCGCTTGATACCGCTATACCGTTGAAATCCATAAGCATAAGTATTCCTTCGCCTTCGACAAACTCGAAGCTGAAATTCGCTACGCTCGGTATCCGACGCTCTGTATTGCCGTTAAACCGTACGTACGGAATTTCTCCTAAAACTCTGTTTACAAAACGGTCGCGAAGCTTTGCAATATATTCGTTGTTTCGCCGCATTTCGCAAGCCGCAATTTTCAACGCTTCCGCCATACCTACTGCCAACGGAGTATTCGTCGTACCGCCGCGCTGCGAACGCTCCTGTCCGCCGCCGCAAATCAATTTGTCCAGCTTTACGCCGTTACGTATATACAGCGCGCCAACCCCCTTAGGCCCGTAAAACTTGTGCGCGGACATAGACAGCAAATCTACGCCAAGCTCGCTTACGTCTATCTTAATATACGGCATTGCCTGCACGCAATCGCTATGGAACAATGCGCCGTGCCTGTGAGCGATTTCCGCAAGTTCCCTAATAGGTTCGATTGTCCCCACTTCGTTATTTACGTACATAACCGAAACAAGCGTAGTTTCGCTGTCAATTGCCGTTTCAAGGTCGGATACAGACACCAGTCCGGTGCTGTCTACAGGCAGTCTGGTAACTCTAAACCCATTACGTTCCAACCACTCGGCGGAATTAAGTATAGCGTGATGCTCTATCGCGGATATAATTATATGATTACCCTTGTGTCTGTTATGCAGCGCCACACCTTTAAGCGCCCAATTGTCGGCTTCCGTACCGCTTCCCGTAAAATATATCTCGTTGCTTTTGCAACCGATAATATCGGCCACGGTTTCACGTGCGTCCGCAACAGCTTTCGCGGCATCTCTGCCGTAAAAATGCTGACTGTCGGCATTACCGAACTCATTTGTAAAATACGGCATCATCGCTTCCACAACACGCTTATCGCATGGAGTAGTAGCCGCATGATCGATATACACTTTCATTAAATCGCTTAAATCTCCTTTATACTAATCGGTTATATGTTATCGTCTGCAAGATGCTTAAGGGATATTGTATCCAAATACGAATTGATATTTTCGTATAGCTTTGCCCACAAATTGCGCGAAACGCAATTACATTTATTTTTACACCCCTTGCGAATGCAGTCTACTATTTCCAAGTTATCTTCCACAGCCCTAAGCACACGCCCCACTGTGATATTATTCGGAGAATCGGTAAGCATATAGCCGCCGTTAGCACCGCGCAAAGACGAAACTATATCCGCTTTTTTCATCAGGGCGACGATTTGCTCGAGATACTTCTCCGTAACTCCGGTAGCCTGCGCCAAAGCGGATACCGTAGCGACTTCCGCTCGCTCGAATTTTTTAGCCAACTCTACCGCAACATACAGTCCGTACCTTGCTTTCGACGACATTTTCATACAAACAATTCCTACTAAATTACTGGGATTAGTTTACTATAATTATAAACGTAAGTCAAACGAATTAAAGCAATAATTTTGATTTTTTCGCATAAGAGTTACAGTAATCGTATTAGACGCGATTACAATACGTTCAACAATAAACTAACGCAAAAAAAAAGCTACTCAAAAACAAACGTTTTAAGCAGCTTTATATTGTATCTCAAACAATTGCATTTCGGTCAAAAGCTTTTCGGCGCTAACGAAATTGCTTGTAACGCAAGAAACGATATTTACAATCCTTTCTTTATTATCCGATGTCAGCACTTCAATAAGGTATTTCGACATCCTTCCACATTTCTATTTGCAACGAAAGCAACGAGGCGTACCGATGTCCATAAAACAAACCTGTAGTCCTCCGCCAAACAACCGAAAAGTTTATAGATACTTTTTAATTGTTTCGGCAAGCACGTCTCCGTCGCACAAACCGATAACACGGTCAACAAGCTCGCCGTTTTTGAAAATGCAAACGTTAGGAATAGACATTACGTTATACTTGCGCGCAAGCTCCTGCGCTTGATCTACGTCGACCTTTCCGAAACTGACGTCCGACAAGCTATCTGCAACGTCGTCGATAATAGGCGCAAGCATTCTGCACGGTCCGCACCAATTTGCCCAAAAGTCCACGACCGCAACTCCGTTTGAAATAAATTCGTTAAAATTTTCAGTTACATCTTTAATTTTGCTCATTTTCGTTTTCTCCTTTATTAGATTTATTATTGATTTCCGTTTTCGTTTTTTCTTCGCTGTCAGAATCGGTAATTATACTCTGCATGGTAGGCGATTGCGTCCATTTGTGCTTACGTAGCTTATCTATCATCGCCACAACGGCAAAACCGAGCGTCAGCCCGACAAAAAACAACAGTATAGACAGCCACACCTGCCACTTGCACGCCAATGACATGAAGAACAATATCAACGCAGGTATAAGCGGCAAAATATATCCGACAAATGCCAAGCCAGCGGTGTTAGCTTCGGGAATATTTATCTCCACAACGTCGCCTACGGCGGCGCTTAGGGTATTCTCAACGTAAAAATCAACGTGTTTCTGCTTTTCCGTCATTCCGCATTTACCGCATGAGCCGCAAGCAGAGTGACGCTCGATTCTTACCCGAACAAATCCGTTCTTGATCTTTACTACTTGCCCGCGCTCAATCATCGCTTTCACACCTTATACGAAGGTCTCTCAACTGCGCTTCGTCGACAGTCGACGGAGCTTCCGTCATAAGACAGCTTGCATTCTGAATTTTGGGAAAAGCTATTACATCCTTTATATTCGTCGTATCCGTAAGGACCATTACAAGTCGGTCCAATCCAAGCGCCAGACCGCCGTGCGGAGGCGTGCCGTATTTGAACGCGTCTACAAAAAAGCCAAACTTTTCCGCAATTTGCTCGTCGGTAAAGCCCAACACTTCAAACATCGCTTTTTGAACATCGCGGTTATAAATACGCATACTTCCGCCGCCCATCTCATCGCCGTTGATAACAACGTCGTACGCTTTGGCGCGAACGCGAGCGGGATCGGACAGCATATACTGCAAGTCCTCGTTTTTAGGACTGGTAAACGGATGATGCATAGCAACGAATCTGCCTTGTTCTTCGGAATACTCGAACAACGGGAAATCCACAACCCACAAGCAGGCGAAATCTCCCGCCTTGTACATATTGAACTTGGCTGCCAAATGACAGCGCAACGCGCCGAGAGCTACTACGGCTGTCTGCCAATCCGCATCCGCAACAATCAAGGCCATATCGCCCAGTGCTATTCCGATAGATTGCTTTATTTCATCGAGTTCTCTTGCGTCTACGGCTTTAGCAAAACTGCATTTTACGCCTTCCGAACCCAAACCATACCAAGCCAAGCCGCCGACTTTATAAGTTCTGACAAATTCGACGAGTTTGTCCAATTCTTTACGAGAAAGCTTGTCGGCGCCGCCTTTCAACACTATCGCGCGGACAGTACCGCCGTTTTTAACGGCGTTTTGGAACACTGCAAATTTGCTTTTCACAGCTATATCGTCAAGGTTTTGGATTTCCATACCGTAACGGAGATCCGGTTTGTCGGAACCGTACCTATTCATACATTCCGTCCACGGCATGCGGATAAACCTTTCGGGAAGATCGACGTTGCGTATTTCCTTAAACATTTTGCGCAGCATTCCTTCGGTAAGCTGCATAACGTCTTCTTCCTGATCGACAAAGCTCATCTCAAGGTCTAACTGAGTAAACTCAGGCTGACGGTTTGCACGCAAATCTTCGTCGCGAAAACAGCGCGCAACTTGATAATATCTGTCCAAACCGCCTATCATAAGTAATTGTTTATACAGTTGCGGAGACTGCGGCAGCGCGTAAAAGCTACCGGGACGCATTCGGCTCGGAACAAGGTAATCGCGCGCGCCTTCGGGAGTGGATTTGCCCAGCATAGGCGTCTCTATTTCGATAAATCCGTTATCGGCAAGATAATTGCGGATAATGCGGCAAACTCTATCGCGCACTATCATATTATTTTGCAGTTGTTCTCTGCGAAGGTCTAAATAACGGTATTTAAGACGAAGTGCTTCGTTGGCGTTGACGTCGCCTATGGAAAAAGGTGTGGTATCCGCTTCTGACAGTATTTGCAGCTTTTCCGCAACCACTTCGATTTCTCCCGTTTTCATACTTGGATTTATATTGTTGCCGATACGTCTGCGCACTTTTCCTACGACGGTAACAACGTATTCCAACTTGATAGTAGAAGCCTTATCCAACAATTCGCGCTCACATACATCTGTGTCGAAAACCACCTGCACGATACCGCTTCTGTCGCGCAACTGAAGGAATATCAATCCGCCCAAGTCGCGCCTGCGGTGCACCCATCCCATCACGGTTATTTCTTTTCCTACGTATTCCGCAGTCACGTTTCCGCACATTGCCGTACGCTTAAGACCGTTTAACATTTCTGCCATTGTAGTATATCTCCTGTTTTTACAAAACGTATTTTTTAAGATTTCTCGATTCGGTTCGGAAGTTGTTTTCGACGTACGCTTTGTCTATTAGTATAACTTTCTTCTCGCCTTCCTCGTCGATATCGTAAGAAATATCTTCTACGATATGCTCCATTATGCTTTGCAAACGTCTTGCCCCTATGTCTTCCAAAGTGTTGTTCTGATCGAACGCGACATTTGCTATCTCGCGTATACCGTCGTCGGTAAACTGCAAATCGATATTATCCACAGCAAGCAGCTTCTTGTACTGATCCGTAATAGCATTTGCGGGAACAGTCAATATTTTTACAAAATCGTTCACTCCAAGACTGTCCAGATCTACAAGCACGGGGAATCGCCCCTGAAGCTCGGGAATAAGATCCGATACTTTGCTTACATGAAACGCGCCGCTTGCTATAAACAAAATATAATCGGTTTTAACGTTTCCGTACTTAGTGCTTACGGTACATCCTTCTACTATGGGGAGTATGTCTCTCTGCACGCCTTCGCGCGACACATCGGGACCGTTTTGCGAAGATTTTCCCGCAATTTTGTCCATCTCGTCTATAAAAATAATACCGTCGTTTTCCGCTCTATGCACAGCTTCCGTTTCCACACTGTCAAGATCTATAAGCTTCTCGCTTTCTTCGCTTGCAAATATCTTCAATGCCTCCGCAACGGTTACGGTACGTTTTTTCGTCTTTTTGGGCAAGATATCTCCGAAAATGCTTCCCAAGTTTATTTCGCCGACGCCGGGTTGAAGTTCGACAGGCTTGGGATTATCCGCAACGGATATTTCCACCTGCATTTGGTCCAAATTATGCTTTGACAACTCGTTTCTGAGATCTATTTTAGATATTCCTTCCGGAAGCCCGTCCGCTTTTTTTAGCATTATTTCAGAAAGACGGTCGACAGCCTTTTCAAAAGCGCGCGTTTCAACTTCCTTAAAACGCTCGTCTTTTACAAGACGGATAGAAACTTCCACCAAATCCCGTATCATACTTTCAACGTCGCGTCCAACGTAGCCAACTTCGGTGTATTTTGTGGCTTCCACCTTCAAAAAGGGCGCTTTCACAAGCTTTGCAAGTCTGCGCGCTATTTCCGTTTTACCCACGCCGGTAGGTCCTTTAAGAATAATGTTCTTTGGAGTAATTTCTTCGCGGTCCGTCACAGTAAGCTTACTGCGACGATATCTGTTGCGCAACGCGATAGCCACCGCCTTTTTTGCTTGAAATTGTCCTATAATATAACGGTCAAGCTCCGACACTATCTGTTTGGGTGTCATATTACGCCTCCTCCACGGTTATATGTCCGTTGGTAAACACGCATATCTCGCTAGCTATTTCCAACGATTTACACGCTATTTCTTTAGCGGACAAGTCGGTATTACGATATAACGCTTTCGCCGCAGACAGGGCGTAATTGCCCCCGCTTCCTATTGCGCAGACTCCGTCGTCCGGTTCGATAACATCGCCTGTGCCCGACAGCAGGAAAATATTTTCTTTGTCCGCTACTATCATCATCGCTTCAAGCTTGCGCATAACATTGTCTCTACGCCACAATTGAGCGACTTCCACCGCCGAACGCAGCAAGTTTCCGCTGAATTTTTGAAGCATTTCTTCGAATTTTTCCGATAAGGTAAACGCGTCTGCTACAGAGCCTGCAAAACCCGTCACAATTTTTCCGTCGTAAATACGTCTAACTTTAACGGCATTGCCTTTCATAATGACGTTTTGTCCCTGGGTAACCTGTCCGTCGCCCGCGACGGCAACTTTGCCGTTACGCTTAACGGCGCATATTGTAGTGCCTTTAATAGAATCTGCAAAAACTTCCGACATAATAATCTCTCCTAAATATTGCCGAGTATTTCTCTCATTATTTCCAAAGCTCGCCTGCTATACGCGGCTTTGCGTTGCGATTTATCTTTAATTTTATCCGACAGCGGCGAAAGTATTCCGAAGTTACTGTTCATCGGCGAATATGCGCCGAAGTTCGTCGCAACATGATTGCATAACGCTCCCGTCATTGTTTTTTCGGAAAAGTCTATTGGCAATTTTCCGCTGAATATGCGGTAGCCCTGCAATGCTGAAACAAGTCCGCTCAACGCCGATTCCATGTACCCTTCCACGCCCGTAATTTGCCCCGAGAAGAAAATCTTCGGATTGCTTTTCAACTGAAAATACCTGTTCAAAAATAAAGGCGCATTTACGTACGTATTGCGATGCATAACTCCGTAACGGACGAATTCCGCGTTACGAAGCGCGGGAATAAGCGAAAAGACTCTTTTTTGTTCGCCGAACTTCAAGTTCGTTTGAAATCCTACCAGATTGTATAACGTACCCTGCGCGTTTTCTTTACGAAGCTGCAGAACAGCGTACGGCTTATCGTTTTTACGTTCGTCTCTAAGTCCTACGGGTTTAAGCGGACCGAACCGCATCGTGTCCGCGCCGCGCTTCGCCATAACTTCTATCGGCATACAGCCTTCGAATACGTTATTTTCAAAGTCCTTTAATTCCACCGTTTCCGCCGAAATAAGATTAGAGTAAAAATTTTCGTATTCGTCCCTATTCATCGGACAATTGATATAATCGGCTTCCCCCTTGCCATAGCGCGACGCCGTAAAAGCGCTTTCGTAGTCTATGCTGTCCGCTGTAACAATTGGCGCAACCGCATCGAAAAAGTATAAAAAATCTTTTCCAAACAGCTTTTGCAACGACGGTATCAAAGCTTCGTCCGTAAGGGGGCCTGTTGCGACAATTACAAAATCGTAATCATCAGCGTCGATATCGGTTGCAACTTCGTTAACAAGACGGAAATTGGCATAATCGAGCAGCGCGTCGGTAACCGATTGTGAGAATGCGTATCTGTCCACGGCCAAAGCGTTTCCCGCAGGGACTCTCGTTTGTTCGGCAATACGCAGAACAAAGCTGTCTAATAAACGCATTTCCGCCTTTAACAATCCGCTCGACGTGTCTATGTCGTCGCTTTTGAAAGAATTTGAGCATACGACCTCGCATAAGGTGTCAAGCTTATGCGCCGGAGATTTTTTCAACGGCTTCATCTCTACAAGCGTAACGTTAACGCCGCGTTTAAGCAGCTGGTACGCCGCTTCCGCTCCGGCGAAGCCGCCGCCGATTATTTTTACCTTCACTTTTTCTCCCCGCCGTCGTATTCGCAATTCTTGTCAGAACAGCGAATAACGCTTTTGTCTCCGCTTTTTTTGTATACCAAATGCGCGCCGCATTTCGGACACATTTGTCCTGTAGGAATATCCCATGACACGAAGTCGCAATCGGGGTAGCCCGTACAGCCGTAAAACAACGCGCCCTTCTTGGAAAAACGTTTTACGACATCTTTTCCGCATTTCGGACACTTGGCAACAGCTTCGTTTATAGGTTTGGTATTTTTACAGTTGGGATAATTACTGCAAGCCAAGTATTTTCCGTAGCGTCCTTCGCGTTCCAACATTTTGGCTCCGCATATTTCGCATTCGATATCGGTAAGCTTAGGAGGAGTTTTTTCCTTTAAGCTTCGTATATTGGAGCAATTGGGATAATTACTGCAAGCAAAGTATTTGCCGTACTTACCCGTTCTGATAATCATAGGCGAGCCGCACTTTTCGCATATCTCGTCGGATAACTCGTCGGGAAGAACGACTTTTTCTCCGCGCATAGCCGTCTTTACTTCCTGCAAAAGCGGCTGATAAAAGCTGTCCACAATGTTGTACCACGGTTCGGCATTATCTTCTATCGAGTCCAATTTGTCTTCCATTTCCGCAGTAAACTGAACGTCCACTATTTGATCGAAGTACTGCTCGAGGTAGTCGGTAACCTGCATACCGAGATTACTGGGAACAAGCGTCTTACCATCCCTATTTACGTACTCTCTTTTGTAAAGAGTCTGCATAGTAGCGGCGTAAGTACTCGGTCTGCCTATTCCCTTTTCTTCCATTGTTTTGATAATGCTGGCTTCGGTATATCTTGCGGGTGGTTTAGTAAACTTCTGCTCATGCTTGAGCTTTATTAACTTTACAACGTCGCCCTGCTCCAACGGCGGTAGCACGGCATTTTCGCCATCCTGCGCTTCCTTGCTCTTGTTATCGCCGTAAATTGCCAAATAGCCGTCAAAAATCAAGGTTTTACCCGTCGCCGTCAAACCGTACTCACCGCACGACACGCTGACGTTTACGCTGTTATAAGTGGCGTTTACCGCCTGACTCGCCAAAAAGCGTTGATAAATCAGTTTATAAAGCTGATATTGATTGCGCTGCACTTTATCCTTAATGGATTCGGGAGTGATTTCGAGATTTATAGGACGTATAGCTTCGTGCGCGTCTTGCGCCTGCTTTTTTGTAGCGTAAAAATTAGGCTTGTCCGGCAAATATTGTTTACCGTATTTTTGCGCTATTAAATCGCGCGCGCTTTTAACCGCCTCATCGGAAACCCGTACGGAATCGGTACGGATATACGTAACCAGCGCTACGTGCCCCATTCCGGCAATGTCGAAACCTTCGTACAGCTGCTGAGCCACGGACATAGCGACGGCGCTTGACATCTTCAATTTATTAACGGCGTCCTGCTGCATTGTACTGGTCGTAAACGGCGGCTGCGGCTTGCTTTGCGTAACAGACTTCTTAACGTTTGTAACAACGTATTTTCCGTCGTTCAATACGGCTATCGCTTTGTCACATTGTTCTTTATTTTGAATTTTTAGCTTTTTTCCGTCTTTTTCCGTCAAATTCGCAACAAATTGCGGCTTTTTAGACGGTTTTTCAAGCGTGGCGGCAACACTCCAAAATTCTTCGGGCTTAAAGGCTTGAATTTCCTTTTCTCTGTCCACTATAATTCTTAAAGCAGCCGACTGCACGCGTCCTGCGGAAAGCTTATTTCGAATTTTTTTACACAGCACGGGCGAAAGCGTGTAGCCTACAAGTCTGTCCAATACTCTGCGCGCTTGCTGCGCTTCAACTAATCCTTTGTTAATGTACATAGGATTCTGGATAGCCGAATTAACAGCCTTTTTGGAAATTTCGTTGAACATTATGCGGTTTTTCTCGTTAGGGTCGAGATTTAACGCGCATTGCAAATGATACGATATCGCTTCTCCTTCGCGGTCCGGGTCGGTTGCAAGATACACTTGCTCCGCTTTCGCAACTTCCTGCTTCAAACGCGCGATGGTTTCTTTTTGTTCGGGCTTACGTGCTTCCAATTCCGGTTCGTAATGATTGGAAAAATCAACGCCCATAGTTTTTTCGGGCAGATCCCAAATATGACCGCGGGACGCGTCCACCTTGTAGCCTTCGCCCAAATATTTTCCGATTGTCTTTGCCTTTGCCGGAGATTCGACAATTACAAGTTTCATTCAATTCCTCCATACAGCCGATAGGTATTACCGGGTAGCTTAGCAATTATACTCCTTAATTCCAAATTTGCCAACAAAAAATTCAACTCCGACGGAGTAACCGAAACTTCCGTAACCAAACAATCGAAGGTTTTCGGACCTTCGGACAACACGTCGACAACGCGCTGTTCTTCGAAACTCAGTTGAACCGCCGTTTTAGCGACAGCACGACAATCTAAACCGTAGAAGTCGATTATATCGCGCGGAGTAGTCACACAAGCGCCCTGCATACTCTTTATCAAGCTGTTATTTCCCGCAAAACCCGCGTCATATACTTCGCCCGGGACGGCAAATATGTCTTTACCTTGTTCCAAAGCCAATTCCACTGTAGAATTGGTTCCGCTTTTTAACGGCGCCTGACAAACAAGCAACCCCTGCGATAACCCCGCCACTATTCTGTTACGGTGCGGAAAACGGTACGTAAAAGGCTGCGCGCGTAATCCGTATTCGGAAACGACAAGACCACCCGTTTCTATAATTCTATCCGCCAAACGTTCATTGGACGAAGGATAAACATTAAGAATTCCCGAGCCCAGCACGGCAACGGTTTTGCCGTGTTCGGCAATCGTGGTTTCGTGAGCTATGCTGTCTATGCCGTACGCCAAGCCGCTTACTATAACGAAATGCTCCGCAAGAATTTTCGTAAAGTCCGCGGCGACTCTCCTACCGTACGAAGACGCTTTGCGTGTTCCAACGACAGACAGGCATCTACCGTTCAACAAAGCAGTGTCGCCCTTACAAAATAACACGTAAGGCGGTTCGCTTATGTCGCGTAAGATGTTCGGGTAACGCGCGGAAAACCAAGTCACGGCAATTACGCCGTTTGCCTTCATATCCGCCAAAATACCGTCGACAGCGTTCTTCTTAAACGCGGACTTTACGTCGTTAACGAGAGACCCGAGTATTTCGCAAACCGTCGCACTATTAAATACGGCAATCGGATTATCGAAGTCGCTTACCGAATCGACTAATTGAAGAAATCTCTTAGACGACAATCCGTACTCTCCGAGCAATATACACAATTTTTCTTTTGACGTATACATTATTAAACTCTGTATTTTCTATCCAACGAACGGTATTGCAATGCTTCGGCTATGTGTCGTACCGAAATACTTTCCGCCCCTTCGAGATCTGCTATCGTACGCGAAACCTTCAATACGCGGTTGTATGCCCGCGCCGACAAATTTAGCTTTTCGAAAGATGCCTCCAACAACTGCAAACTTTCTCTGTTCAATTTACAATACTTCTTTATATCCACCGAATTCATTTGCGCATTGCAACGTTTGTCGCTGTTGACAAACCGCGCAAGCTGAATTTTCCGAGCTTTGTTAACTCGCTTGCGTATAATCTCGGAAGACTCGGCAAGCGCGTCGCTTTGTATGTCGTCGTAAGTAACGTTATCAACTTCGATATGTATATCTATTCTATCCAATAACGGTCCCGACAATTTACTCAAATATCTGTGTATTTGCGACGCGCTGCACTTACACTCCGCAGTCGCGCTGCCGTAGTTACCGCACGGACACGGGTTCATACTTGCTATCAACATAAAGTCGGCCGGATAGGTTACCGACGTAGCGTTGCGAGCTACCGTTATAACTCCGTCTTCCAACGGCTGACGCAGCGTTTCTAACGTTTGTCTGCTGTATTCGGGCAATTCGTCCAAAAACAAAACTCCGTTATGCGCCAAGCTTATTTCACCGGGACGCGCCTTGTTTCCGCCGCCCGTTAACGCAACCATGGTGGCGGAATGATGCGGAGTTCTAAACGGTCGTTCGTAAATAAAACCGCCGTCAAGCTGCCCCGATACGCTGTGTATTTTGGCAACCTCTAACGCTTCGTCGAAGGTCATGCTCGGCATAATAGACGGGACTGAGCGCGCAAGCATAGTTTTACCCGCGCCCGGCGGCCCCACCATTAAAATATTATGTCCGCCTGCAACGGCAATTTCCATTGCGCGTTTTGCTGCGTATTGACCTTTAATATACTTAAAATCGTTGTCTTTGCGTTCATACTCTGCGTCGGCGCTCCAGCAGCGAATAACAAGCGGCGGCAATTCAGTTTGACCCGTAAGGAACTCAACTGCCTGTCTTAACGTTTCCACTGCGTAAATCTCAGCGCCTTCTATAAACTGCGCTTCGTCGGCATTGGATTTCGGCACTATAAATACGCATTCTCCTTGCTGACGGGCGGATATTAACATCGGCAGCAACCCGTTAACCTTACGTACTTCGCCGTTTAACGACAGTTCGCCTAAAATTACTGCCTTGCGTAATTTGTCGTAAGGTATTTGCTTGCTTGCGGAAAGCATCCCTATTGCGATAGGCAAATCGTATATCGTGCCTTCCTTCTTGACGTCGGCGGGAGCAAGGTTTATAACCACCGAAGCAACGGGATAAGCGTAGCCGCTGTTTTTCAAAGCAGAGCGCACGCGCTCCTTAGATTCCTTTACCGCGGTGTCGGCAAGCCCGACTATATCGTATGTAGGCATACCCGAATGCATATCCACCTCGGCCTGCACAGGAAAACCGTCTAAGCCCTTTAGCCCGAAACTTTTTATAACAGCAAGCATATTTCTCCTTAACAAAAGTCCAATACTGTCCTAATATAATAGTATAACCGCCAAACTGAAAACAAACAAGCCTTTTACAGCAAAAACAAATAAAAATTTTAATGGAAAACATTTTGCTTTATTTTTTTAGAATATCACGAATAGCAAGAGTTCAGTCAAAACTCTTTATCTATTTCTGTAAATCAATAAATTTTAATATCGGCGCGACGTTATATAAATAAATCTTCTACCCGTTCGGTATAATCCGCTATTTTGCTAAATTCATTTTTATCTACCAAAGATAAAAAGTGAAATTCCTTAGCTAAATAAAATACATAACCGTTTTCAAACTTTACAACTTTCGCATTTTTCCAGTTAATTTTTAACAATTTGCATAAAACTTCCGTTGCAATATTTAGCACATCGCTCGAATGCAGCTTGACATATCTAATTTCATTTATAGGTAAAATCTTTACACCGTCGCAAATACAATACTCGTATAATTGCTGTTGCGTAAAGACTCTGACATAGGACGCGCCTGTAAAGCTTAAAGCTGGATTATCCAAATATCTTTCGCAAAATTCCGCCTCAGCGTCACGGTGAATTCCCATAACCAAACTGAGATTATTATAATCGGGTACAAAATAAAACGATACGTCTTCGTTCTTTACTCCGAAAAAATTTTTGCATTGCGAAATAATACGCTCGTACACTTTTTCAAGAATCGACTCATTATCAAGTTTTACTTTAATTACTTTCATTACATACCGTATAATAAAACAAGCAATCTCAAAAGAGATTGCTTGAATATCGCTTTGATTAGTTAGAACTCTTAACTTTCGCGGCTTTACCTGTGCGAGAACGCAGGTAATACAGCTTGGCTCTGCGGACTTGTCCCTTACGAACGACGACTATACTGTCAATCTTGGGGCTATGTACGGGGAAAGTACGTTCCACGCCGATACCGGAAGATATACGTCTTACCGTGAACGTTTCGCGAAGACCGCCGTGTTTACGGGCGATTACAATTCCTTCGTACGCCTGAATTCTTTCCTTGTTACCTTCGATAACCTTGAAGTTAACGCGTACGGTGTCGCCCACGTTAAAGGGCGTAACTTCTCTGAGAGCTTCCGATTCGATTTGCTTAATGATGTCCATTTGACTTTTCCTCCAAAATATTTGTTAACTAAGCGTTCATTCGCGAACTCGCCAGCGGACCGCCCGAAGTCACTGATATATTTTAGCATATGCGCGTTTTTCAAGCAACTGTTTGACAACGATTTTGTCAAGATTTTATTTATTTACCTTATTTCCCAATACTATGTCACAAATAGTAATATACGTTACGCCGAAAAAAATGGCAATTGAGCCGCCAAAACAGTTTATTAGGGACGAAAAGCGTCCTTCAACACGTTGACGTTACCGGACAGTATCTCTACCACGTCGAAACGGACGGAACGTCCGACGAGCTTGTTAGTATATAACCAATACTGCGCCGCACTCGCAATTCGCTGTTGCTTATACGGCGAAACCGCTTCCCGCGGCAAACCGAATTTATCATCCGAGCGGCTTTTCACTTCTATAAAAGCAATAAAACCTTCATTAAAAGCAATTATGTCGATTTCGCCGAGCTTGCAGCGGAAATTACGTTCCAATATTTTGTATTTACGCTTAGACAGATATTTTACCGCCAAGTCTTCTCCGGCTACTCCTATGCTATGGGTATTCATACTTCTACGAAGTTTTTTATAAAGCTGCGCCTATGTATAGTACAAGGACCGTGTTCTTTCAGCATTTTTATATGCTCGGCAGTACCATACCCTTTGTGTTTGGAAAAATTATACTGCGGATACAATTTATCGTATTCCAACATAAGCTTATCACGGGTCACTTTTGCTACGATACTTGCCGCGGCAATGCTGTAGCTTAGCGCGTCGCCGTGAATTATCGATATCGTAGGAATTTGCGCCTGTAATTTTACCGCGTCAATCAATGCAACGTCCGCACACTCCAAACAGTTTATACATTCGAGCATACCGCGCTTGGTAGCGTTCAGAATATTTATTTCGTCGATAATTTCGTGAGAAATAACGGATACTTTCACGTTCAGCGCGCTTTGCATAATCAATTCGTAAAGCGCGTCGCGTTTTTTCGCAGACAATTTTTTACTGTCGTTAACACCGTCTATCAAATTATCCAACGGCATTACTACCGCCGCTATCACAACAGGTCCCGCCAAAGGACCGCGTCCCGCCTCGTCAACTCCCGCAATATATTTATAGCCTTCGTCAATAAGCCGTCTTTCGTATTGTAACATTATACTATGTCCTTTGGCAAGTCTAAAGTAGTTTTGCCGATTTTTCCTTTGCGAAAATCATCCAAAATAGCTTTTGAGCAGCGATCGTAATCTATCTCTCCGCCGCGTAGCAAAAAACCGCGCTTGACCGCAATATCTTGGAAAATTTCGCCAGTCGTTTTACCGTCAAGCGACAATTTGTAACGTTCGGCGAGATTGTTCGGATACTGCTCGGCAAGTTCTGCCAACAGCATATTGGATACTTCGTACAAATCCACCACGTCGTCTTTCACACTGCCGATAAAACACAATCTCGCAGCCACGCGCTCGTTATCGAATTTAGGCCATAACGTACCGGGTGTATCCAACATCTCCAGTCCCGATTGCAGCCGCACCCATTGTTTACCCTTAGTCACGCCCGGTTTATCTCCCGTAATTACGGTTTTCCTTCCGGCCAAACAATTAATAAGCGTAGATTTACCGCAATTAGGAACTCCTATGATAAGGCAGCGTACGGGCTTAAATATTCCTTTTGCCCTATACTTACTACGTAAATCGGCGGTAATCTCGGCGAAAGCCGAAGTAATCTTGCCTGCTTCTGCGGACGCCGTCGCCGTCGCATTAACAAACGACAAATTGTTAGAGCGAAAATATTTACGCCATTCTTCCAATTTCGACTCGTCCGCCAAATCGCACTTATTAAGAATAAATACGCAGGGCTTATTACCGATAATTTTGTTAAAGCTTGGGTTAAAACACGACGCGGGAGCCCGCGCATCAAGCACGTACCCTATTGCGTCTACAATGTCTGCGTTATCCTGCATCATTCTAAGCGCTTTCGTCATATGCCCCGGAAACCACTGTATCGTCATTTGTTCTCCAATAAATCGGGTCTGTTTTTTCTGGTTATTGCAAGCGATTGCTCCTTGCGCCACTTCGAAATGTTCTGATGATTGCCGCTGACAAGAACTTCGGGAACGGGTATTCCGCAGTACTCCTGCGGACGCGTGTAATGCGGATACTCCAACATCGGCTGTGAAAAAGATTCGTCCACTGTCGATTCGGCATTGCCCAAAACGTTCGGAACATACCTTAACACACAGTCGATTAACACCATTGCGGGCAGTTCTCCGCCCGATAAAACATAATCGCCCACAGAAAGCTCCATATCTATATCCATATCTATTACGCGCTGATCTACGCCTTCGTAATGTCCGCACAATATAACTATATCGCCGCACTGCGACAAATCTTTAACTATTTGTTGATTCAGTCTCATTCCACGCGGCGACATATATATTCTTAAAGCCTTATGTTCAGGGTCGACTGCGCCTATACAATCGTGTATCGGCTGCGGAGTCATAACCATTCCCGCGCCGCCGCCAAACGGCGTGTCGTCGCACTTCTTGTGCTTGTCCGCAGAGTAATCTCGTATATTGTGGCAATGAAGCTCGTACAACCCCTTTTCTTTTGCGCGTCCCATAAGAGAACAGTTCAGCGCGTCGAACATTTCGGGGAAAAGCGTCAAAACGTCAATCTTCATATACCGCCACCTCGCCAAACCGTTTAGCGTCAACGACTATCAACTTACTGCCTATATTTACCGACAATACCACGTCTTTAAGATACGGAAACGATACTGCCGAACCGCTGTTATCGCACACGAACACATCCGCCGCGCCGTATTGAAGCACGTCCTTTACAACGCCGACAATATGCCCGTCTGTAAACGTTATTTTGCAGCCAATTAAATCGTTTATAAAAAATCTGTCTTTGTCCAACAAAACGCTTTCCTTGTCGGCGCATACGGTCCAATTACGCAAGCTTTCGGCGGCGTTTCTGTCAGCAACGCCTTGCAGCAGGACGTAGCAAAACGCCCCGTCGCAGCGAATATGCTCTACCGCGTACGTTTTTGTCCCAATATATATTTGTTTGACGTTTTTAAGCATGGACGAATCGTCGAGATAACATTGCAATTTTATCTCTCCCTTTATCCCCTGCGCTTTAAGTACTTTTCCTATTTCTATTTTCATTACTAATTTCTACCGAATTCTGCTCGGCATTATACTACAACTGTACCGCAATGCCCATCTCGCAATATATTTCAAAATTCCGACATATAATAATTGCCACAAGAAAATGCTTGTGGCAAATAATTTAGTCGGCTATATCGATACTGTATCTTTTGCCGTTTTTTATTCCTACCGCTTTGGCCAACGTACGTATAGCCATAGCAATCTTGCCCTGTTTGCCGATAACCTTGCCGATATCGTTTTCGGCAACGCGAATGGTAACGACTTCCACGCCGTTTTCTTCGGCAGAAGTAACGTTAACGGCGGATTTATCGTCTACAAGCTGCTCAACAATATAAGTAACCAGTTCTACCATTTTTTACTCCTAATTACGCTTTGGGCGCTTTCTTAGGCTCAAGAATCTTCTCGCGCACCAACAACGTTCTAACAGTTTCGGTGGGTTGCACGCCGCAATCAATCCATTTCTTCGCTTTGTCCACGTCGAGTTTAAGCTCTTCGTTTAACGGATTGTATGTTCCGACCAAATCAACGTATTGTCCGTCGCGCGCCTTGTGCGAATCGATAACCACCACACGGTAGAAAGGACTTTTTTTATCGCCCATTCTTGTCAATCTCATTTTTACTGCCATTGTTTTTTCCTCCAAATGTATTCATGTTATAGTTTTATTAAAAAGGTAAGCGTTTTGACTTAGCCATTTTTTTCATCATATCGCGTGTTTGTTCGAACTGTTTAATTAACCTGTTAACGTCCTGCACCTGCAATCCGCAACCGCCGGCAATGCGTTTACGGCGCGAATAATTGAGAATTTTAGGGTTACTCCGCTCGTCTTTTGTCATAGACTGAATAATTGCCTTATTGCGTTTAAGCTGCGCTTCGTCCACCTTTTTATCTCCGAGTTTAAGCTTGCCCGCGCCCGGTATCATCCCAACAAGATCGTTAAGGTCGCCCATTTTCGCCACTTGCTCGAACTGCTCCAAGTAGTCGTTAAGGTCAAAGGACGCTTCCTTTAACTTCTTAGCCATTTTTATGGCTTGTTCTTCGTCTATCGCTGTCTGAGCCTTTTCTATTAAGGTCAAAACATCGCCCATACCGAGAATTCTCGACGCCATTCTGTCGGGATAAAACGGTTCCAAATCTTCGGACTTTTCGCCTGTGCCTACAAACTTGATGGGCTTGCCCGTAACCGCTTTAATAGACAACGTCGCGCCTCCGCGGGTGTCGCCGTCTAACTTAGTCATTATAACTCCCGTTATATCTAACGCTTCGTCGAAAGCTTTGGCAACGTTAACCGCATCCTGCCCCGTCATAGAGTCGACTACAAGCAGCGTTTCGTAAACATTAACGGCTTTTTTGATGGACTTCAATTCGTTCATCAATTCTTCGTTTATGTGCAAACGCCCCGCAGTGTCTATTATTAAAGTATCGAATCCGTTCTTCTCGGCGTATTTAACGGCTTGTTCGGCAATTTTCGTAGGATTTCCCTGTCCCATTTCGAAAAATCCCGCTTTTACCTTGCCAGCCACTATTTCCAACTGCTTAATTGCCGCAGGGCGGTATACGTCGTCGGCGCATAGCAATACGCGCTTGCCCTGCTTTTGCAAATGCAATGCCAGCTTTCCGCACATTGTCGTCTTGCCTGCGCCTTGCAGTCCGCACATCATTATTATCGTAGGCAGCTTAGGCGACACGCCTAATTTGCTTTGCGTAGAACCCAACAGCTCTATTAGCTGTTCGTTAACTATCTTTATTACCTGCTGTCCCGGCGTAAGGCTTTTAAGCACTTCTTCGCCGACCGCAAGCTCGGAAACTCTGCCGATAAAGTCCTTAGCTACGGAAAAGTTAACGTCAGCTTCCAACAATGCCACGCGGACTTCGCGCATGGCTTGCTTTATTTCCAGCTCCGTTAAAGCGCCGCGGTTTTTAAGCTTGGAAAAAACGTGATTTATTCTGTCTGTAAGATTAGAAAAAGCAGCCAATTTCTACTCCTTTGAAACAAATCGTTTCACTACTTCCTTCAATGCCGCGCCGTCGTCCGATTCGAGAGCGAACCGCGCGTTCCTTGTAAACTCAGCCAAATGCAATTCGGTATCCAGCCTTACAAGAGCCGCTTCCGACTTAACTATCGCGTCGCGCACACCTTGGCGGGATATGCCCGATTCGTCCGCTATTTCTCCGAGAGACAAATCGCAATTGCAATACATTACCAACGCATCGCGTTGTTTTTCCGTAAGCAATCCGCCGTAAACGGACAGCAACTCGGACAATTGTAATTTGGAAAGAGCCATTAGCACTCCTTGTGTAAAGCAAACTTACTTTACAGCGTTATTTTACTAAATTATTAGCCGTTTGTCAATTATTTAGACATAATTAAAAAAATAGATGCAAATTATTTTTTCTTCTTACCCACTTATCAATCGGACGTCGGCGCAACAATACCTCGGCATCTATGCCGCCTTTGTTATTTTTGCTTTCGGCAGCATTTGCCGATTACGGACATTACTTAATTTTTTTCGTTTCTTCTATTGTCCTTTACATCGGATAAATCTTAAAAATTTAATCGCAAATTGTTGACATTGGTATGTGATTGAATTATAATAAAACAAACGTTGCAAAACAAATGTTTTAATTAAATCGTTATGGAGATACAAATGCCGCCGAAAGCAAAATTTACAAAGCAGGAAATTATAAATGCAAGCGTCGAAATAATCGAAACCACGGGTATGGAATCATTAACCGCGCGCAACTTGGGCAATAAACTCGGCAGTTCTGCGCGTCCCATATTTACCGTATTCAGCGGTATGGACGAAGTAACAGCCGCCACCGCCGCCTACTGCGATTCTCTTTACGCGCGATACGTCGAGCAAGGGCTCAAAGCGCCGCTCCCCTTCAAGGGCGTAGGTGAAAGCTATATACGTTTTGCGGGCGAACACCCCAAGCTGTTCCGCCTGTTGTTTATGAAAGAAAACGCAAACGTTCCCGACATGCAAAACGTGCTGCAAGGAATAGAAACCAGCTACGACAAAATTCTCAATTCCGTACGAGAAAGCTACGGTTTAGACGCAGACACGGCAAAAAAGCTGTATTTGCACATATGGATATACACTCACGGCGTTGCTGTGCTTACCGCAACCAAAGTGTGCGCTTTTACCGAAGAACAAATTTCCGATATGTTAACAACCGTGTTTACAAGCTTGCTTATGCGGGCAAAGAAAGGAGAACTGAAATGATATGCGTTAAAAGTCTGTACAAATCGTACAATAACGGCAAAACGGAAGTCCTACACAGCATATCGCTTTCAATTGCCGAAGGCGAATCTGCCGTCATACTCGGCGCTTCGGGCTCGGGTAAATCCACGCTTATGAACGTTATGTCCGGTCTCGAAAAAGCCGATAAGGGCGAAATAACCGTTAACGGAATCAACCTAAACGCCCTGACGGACAAACAACTGACGGAATTCCGCAAAAATTACGTCGGGTTCGTATTTCAGCAATACTATCTGCTGCCTCACCTAAGCGTCGCAAGCAACATAAAACTGGGCGCGGATTTGGCAAAAAACGACGGTTTTGACGAAATAATACAAGCATTGGGACTTGCCGACAAACTAAATAAACGTCCCTCCGAGCTTTCCGGAGGCGAACAGCAACGCGTATGCATAGCAAGAGCGTTGGCAAAAAAACCGCGTATTTTGTTCCTTGACGAACCGACGGGAGCGCTGGACGAAAAGACGGGGCGCGACGTATTAGACTGCATAATAAAGCAAAAGGAAAAGTTGGGTTTTACTATGGTAATGGTAACGCACAACCAAAACATTGCGGAAACAGCGCAGAAAGTAATACTGATGAACAGCGGTAAAATAGTAGACGTCAGCGCAAATAAAACGCAAAAAACCGCTTACGAAATCGGGTGGTAATATGATAATATCC
The DNA here is from genome assembly GCA_947570215.1 of uncultured Clostridia bacterium. Lineage (GTDB taxonomy): Bacteria > Bacillota > Clostridia > Christensenellales > CAG-314 > Fimimonas. The sequence continues at coordinate 136,795 of CANOTO010000004.1, read as the reverse complement.
GCTAAAAGCGCGCTAAAACTGATCGGCGTTGCAATCGTCTGTTTTTGCGCGGTGTTTGTATGCACCTTTTTTCTCAATTTTTACCTCGATGTACTGCCGTTACGCGACGAAGTCGCCGAGCCCATGCTTCCGCTGTACGACGCGCAGTTAGCAACCGCGCAAATGTGCTGCTCCGTTACGGGCGGAGTACTTGCGCTTATTGCCGGCATAATGGTTGTTTTTTACGTAACGCTGTATATAGGCGAACACAGCAAGGAGCTTGGCACGTTGAAAGCTCTCGGATACTCGGCAACGCGTTTGTCTCGAAGCTTTGCCGCATTCGGCCTAAGCGCGTTTATCGGCTGCGCGCTCGGTTACGGCTTGGGACACGCAATAATGCCGTCAGTATACGAGTCGCTTACGATAGACGGCTTAACGGTATCAATCCACTATCACGTTTCGTTACTGTTTGCATTGGTAATTGCCCCGCCGATACTGCTCGGAATTGTAGCGTACGTTTGCGCATACGTCAGGCTTAAAAAGCCCGCCCTTATAATACTCAAAAACAAGCGCAAGGAACTTAAGGCAAAAGTAAACGCAAAGCCGATTAAAAATAAAAACAGCTTCCTAAAAGAAATCAGTATAAAAACGGTATCGGCAAACAAGCTGTTGACGTTTTTCGTAACTTTTTCCTGCTTTTGCTTTTCCGCAATGGTACAAATGGGCGCGTCTATGGAAGAACTTGTCAACGGCGCAATGGGTTGGATGATACTTGCAATAGGGCTTGTTCTTGCAATAACTTCCGCATTCATGGCGTTAACGTCTCTCGTCAAAAACAGCGCGCAAAGTATCGCTATGATGAAAACGTTCGGCTATTCGCTGTCGAAATGCGTAACGTCTGTCTTTATAGGTTTTATTCCTTTTGCGGTAGTAGGTTTTGTTGTCGGCACCGCCTATCAATACGGTTTGCTGTATTTAATGATAAATCTTATCTTTAAGGACGTAGGCGAAGTACCCGACTATACGTTTAACGTCGGCGCAATGCTTATTACTCTCGCGGCATTTGTAGTATGCTACACCGCTATAACGGCGTTTTACGTTGCAAAAATAAACAAAGTATCCGTAAAAGAAATTATGTTGGAAAACTAATCAAATACCGATATTCTTTAACAATAACAGAAAAACTCGGCTTTTTACGCAGGCTTGCATCCCTTATTTCAGGATAGTTTTCAAGCATATTTTTTTCTTCATTGTAGAATTTGTTCATAATCAAATTATCCCTTCAACATAGCTTTCCGCATCAAATTCCATAAGGTCGTCTATACCTTCGCCCACGCCCACAAAGTAAACGGGAATATCCATATCGTGTTTGATTGCAAGCACCACTCCGCCTTTTGCGGTTCCGTCGAGCTTTGTCAGCACTATGCCGTCGATATCGATTGCCTCGTTGAATACGTCCACCTGCTGTATGGCATTCTGTCCCGTGGTAGCGTCAAGCACAATCAAGTTTTGACGGCTCGCCTCGGGAAATTCGCGATCGACTACGCGGTTGATTTTGGACAGCTCGTCCATAAGGTTTTTCTTGTTATGCAGTCGTCCTGCAGTATCCACAAGCACAATATCCGTACCGCGGCTTTTTGCAGACTGCACTGCGTCGTATACCACCGCCGCGGGATCGCTGCCTTCTTCGTGCTTGATAATACGCACTTTTGCTCTATTAGCCCATACTTCCAATTGTTCGCTTGCGGCGGCGCGAAAGGTATCGGCAGCGGCTATAACAACGGATTTGCCTTTATTAACGAATATATTCGCCAATTTGCCTATCGTAGTAGTCTTGCCTACGCCGTTCACCCCTGCCACCATAATTACGCAGGGCGTATCGAACACGAACTTTTCTTCACCCAAAATATCGCACATAACGTCTTTTAGGTACTGATTGGCTTGCTTGGCGTCGGATACGCGATCGCGGCGCATACGCTCGCGAAGCTCATTGATGATATCAATCGTCGTGTCTTCGCCTACGTCGCTTGCAAGCAAAATATACTCTAATTCCTCGTAAAAATCTTCGTCGAATATTCCGCGTTTGAACAGCTCATTAAGCTTAAAACCGATTTGCTGCTTGGTTTTGCGCAGTCCGTCTATTATTTTTTGAAAAAATCCCATAAGATTACCGTCCTGTTTTTACAGAAATTTGCTAAATACAAACACCATTTTAACGATAATGTGCAGAACACAAATTTTACTTTTTATTGTGCCGTTTTGGCGGCGGAGATTGACGCAGATACCAGGCAAGCAAGGCGAACGCGAATGAGCGTACTGACGGTACGTGATTGAGCGTGAGTCCGACGCTTAACAAAGTAGATGCGTTAATATACGCCGTCAAAACCTACATGGCTTGCTTAATAGCTTCCGTTAATTTAACCGACACTATCTTGGATACGCCCTTTTCTTCCATAGTTACGCCGTATAACACGTCCGCATTTTCCATAGTAGGCTTTTTGTGCGTAATAACGACGAACTGCGTCGACGTAGAGAATTTACGCAGATACTTGGCGATTCTTTCGGCGTTAGCGTCGTCCAATGCCGCTTCTATTTCGTCCAATACGCAGAAAGGCATCGGATTAAACTTCAATATAGAAAACAGTATAGCCGCCGCAGTCATAGTACGCTCTCCGCCCGACAGCAACGAGATATTCTGCAATTTCTTTCCGGGAGGCTGCGCTTCGATTTCCACGCCTTGGTCGAGAGATTCCTTGTTGGGGTCATTTTCTACGTACAAGCGCGCGTTACCGCCGTTAAACAGCTCGCGGAAAATCATCTTGAAGTTTTCGTTAATCTTAGCCATACCTTCTTCGAAGCGCGATTCGATATCCGTGGTTAAACCTTTCAACGCGCCTTTAAGGTCGGTTTCCGCCTTTTTCAAGTCTTCGATTTGAGCAAGTAATTCATCGTAACGCGTCTGCGTTTGTTCAAGGTCTTGTATGGCGTTTACGTTAACGCTACCCAACTTTAACAGTGCCTGCTTGCACTCGGAAATGCGCTCCTTACCTGCGTCCTTGTCGTAATTCTCATCCTTGTACTGCATTGCCGCAGAATAGGTAATGCCGTATTCTTCCTGTACCTTTTGCTGCAATTGAAGCAAGTCGTCGTCAATTTTGCTTAAAATGTATTCTTCCTTGTCGATTGTTCCGCGAAGCGATTCCAACTCGGTAGACAAGCGCATGCGGTCGTCCGTCAAACATTGGAAGTCCGCGTCTAATTGAGCCTTTAAGCTGCCCGACGAAGCAATTTGCTCCGTCAACGCCGTCATTTCTTCCTGCAACGCGGTATCTACTATAGTTTCGTTCATCGTCTGGTACATTCCGTCGATAGCGTTATGCACTTGCTCGACATACGCGGCTGCGGATAGATTACTTTCTTCGAGAGCGGCGATTTGCGCTTGATTGGAGCGTATTTCCTTTTCCGACGCTTCGATATTGGCTATCAAAACAGCCAAACGATAACGTCTGTCGGACAGCGAAACGGATATCCCGTCCTTCGCAGTAATTTCGGCTTGGGAGGTTTCGCGTAAATGCTCCATCTTTGCACGAACCTGAGCTTCGGCAGCGGCAAGCTCCTGTAAACGCACTTCGTTCTTTTGCAATAGCTGCTCCAACACTGCAAGTCTTGCCGTTATTCTGTTCTTTTCTTCAGACAACCCCAAAATATTCTTCTTGTCGGAATTGCTAAGCGTGTTGGAGGTTTCGATTTTTTCCTTTGCGGTGGCAATTTCGATATTGAGAAGATTTATATTATCCGACAGTTTGTTATTAGTCGCGCGCGTTTCTTCCAATGCGGCGTCCAACTTGGCTTTTTCTTCTTCCGCTTGCTGCAAATCTTTTTCCAAACGTTTAAGTTTTTCGGTACGTTCGGCTATTTGAGTTTCGTAGGAAAGCAGATTGCCCGTAGATTGCTTGCGTACGCTTCCGCCTTCGAGCGAACCGTCGTTGGAAACACGTTCGCCAGTCAACGTTACCATACGGTGACAATAACGGTACTTACGGCTTAGTTTTACTGCGTTATCGAAGTTATCGACGATAACTATACCGCCGAGCAACGATTCGAACACGTTGGAATAATGCCTATCAAAGGATACAAGATCGCTTGCCACGCCTAAAACGCCTTGTTCGGACAGAACTTCGGCTCGATCTATTCCGTGCGGCTTCATCGAACTGACAGGTAAAAACGTAGCCTTGCCGTAATCGTTTATTTTGAGATAGTTAATCAAATATTTAACGTCTTCTTCATTTTCCGTAACGATATTTTGCAGTCTTCCGCCGAGAGCCGTTTCTATTGCAAGCTGCAAACGCGGTTCCACTTTAATAAGATTGGCCACTACTCCGGAAATATGCGACGCAAGCTCTCGATCGCGCTTGGAATCCTGCATTAAGTACTGCACGCTCGCCTGATACCCCTTGTAGTTATCCGAGAAATCCTTTAGCATTTCTATTCCGCCTTTTTCTCCGGAATACGCCTGATGCTTACGCTGCAACTCCTTGTTAAGCTCGAATTGCTTAAACTCCAAATCTTTAATCTTTTGTTTCAATTGATTGGAATCTACCGCAAGTCTGTCTTTTTCTTTTTTCAGCGCGTCAAAGCGCGCCATCAAGTCGCCTTCTTCGCCCGACGAAGCCTGCAGCTTACGCATCAATTCTTCCTCTTGAACGGCAATGCGCTCTAACCGCTCTTTAAGCGACGTGCTTTCCGCTTGATAGGAAGCCGACTTGCTGTTACAATCGGACGTTGCGGCAACGGTTTCGTCCAACTTTTTACGGTAATTTTCCGCCTGCGCGTTAATTTCGTCGACTTTAGCGCCTATTTCGGCGAACTGCTTATTTACGTCGGAAATTTCCTTTTCAAGGTCACGCCGTTCTTCGTTACGTTTAAGCAGTATCGTAGCAATTTTTATATCGGCTTCTTGCAAGTTTTCCGCTTCTTCTTTATTTGCAGCAATTTGTTCTTCTTTCGCCTGAATATCGCGCAAGCAACCGTTGATACGCTCCTGAATAAGGTTTTTAGCGCCCTGTTTCTTTTCCGATTCCACGGCTAAGGACAGTTGCTTGTCACGCAGCGCAGCTATCTCATCGTCGATACCGTTACGTCGGTGAAACATATCGTCGTAACGCTCGTTAACGTCTACGTATTGCGTCTCCTTCAAAGAATATTCTTCTCTCAGTCCTTCCAAACGCTTTTTGCCGTTTTCTTTATCTTGGCTTGCATGATCGTAGCCGTAAATGTACGCGTTAATTTCGCATAATTTCAATTCGTCATAAATAGCGAGATATTTTTTAGCGTTGGTTGATTGTCGTTTCAGCTCCGGTAAACGATGCTTCAATTCTTCTACGAGAATCATAATGTTCTGCATATTACCGCGAGTTTTTTCCAGCTTACGTTCCGTATCCACCTTTTTAATGCGGAATGTAGAAATTCCCAACGCTTCTTCGAATATAGCCCGCCTGTCTTCCGGTCGGGCGTTGAGCACCGCGTCCATACGTCCCTGTCCGACAATCGAATACCCTTCTTTACCGAGTCCAACGCCGCGCAGCAGCTCCACTATATCGCGCAGACGCACTACGTTGCGATTGAGAAGATACTCGCTCTCGTTACTGCGGTACAGCTTACGACTGATAATAATTTCGTCCATAGCAATAGGAAAAATACGCGTCGTATTGTCAAAAAACAACGACACTTCGCAATAGCTCATAGATTTACGGGTATCCGTTCCGTTAAAAATCAGGTCCTGCATAAGCTTACCGCGCAGGTTCTTTGTGCTTTGTTCGCCCAAAACCCAACGTATAGAGTCGGAAATATTGCTTTTGCCGCAGCCGTTAGGTCCTACTATACCGGTAATGGGCTGATCGAACTTCAATTCGACTTTGTCGGCAAAGCTCTTAAAACCGTACATTTCAATTTTTTTAAGATACAGCACTACTTAATTCTCCATTTGGTTACAATTTTTTTCGCAGCGTCCTGTTCGGCGGATTTCTTGTTATGACCTTCGCCGAAGCCGACAAGCTTACCTTGTATATACAATCCGTATTTATAATTGGGGTCGTTATCCGCGCCGTTACGCTCCATCAATTTGTATTGCGGAATAGGCAAACGGTTTTTTTGACAGTATTCTTGAAGCAAAGTTTTGTCATCCTTACGAGATACCGTTGCGGCATCGGTCAATGCGGACTTCATTACTCGCAGCACAAAACCGCGCGCGGCATCCAAGCCGCCGTCCGAATAAATAGCGCACACTATCGCTTCAAACAAATTGGATTCGATTTTTTTGGACAGGTTTTTTATCCCTTTAGAGCCGTTGCTAACCTGTAGATATTTTAGCAAATCCATGCCGTCAACTATCGGACGCAAACCGTCTGCAGACACTACGTTGGAACGCATAACCGACAATTCGCCCGCGCTGCGATCGGGATACGCGTCGTAATAGTATTCGGACACAATCATATCCATTATGGAGTCGCCCAAGAATTCCATTCGCTCGTTATCGGGCAAATTTTCGACGTTTGCATAAGAAGAATGAGTAAACGCCCGCAACAGCAAACCTCTGTCGTTAAACCGATATTGCAGTTTGCTTTCGATTTCTTCGTAATTTATTTGCAATTTCCGCTCCGATCTGCGATGATGCAGCTCCGCATAACACGGCATTATAATTATTGATTATACTATATTAAAACTACTTTGGCAATAAAATAGAGAAAAAAGCGTATATGTTTCACGAAATATAACATAATAATGCAATTGTTTCACAAATAAAAAGCCTTCGGTCAAGGATGACCGAAGGACTTAAAACCGATTATAAAAAACTCTATTACTTGCTTTCTGCCGAGACTTCTACAACTTGTTTTCCGTCGTAGTATCCGCACGCGTCGCAAACTTTGTGAGAAACTTTAAGTTCGTGGCATTGCGGACATTCTACCAAAACAGAAGCCGAAGCCGTCCAGTTAGCCGCTCTCTTGTGCTTTCTTTGTTTTGATACTTTTCTCTTGGGTACTGCCATAGTAATGCACCTCCGTTAGAATTTTAGATTTTTAAGCGCGCTAAACGGATTATCTCTCGTCGTATCGCAATTACACCGACTCTCATTGAGATTGCTTCCGCATTTAGGACACAACCCCTTGCAGTCGTCGTTACACAGCAACAAACTCGGCATAGACAATATAATTTCGTCTTCTATCGCCTTAGTCGCGTCAAGCTTACTGTTATAATACGCGTAACCGTCGTCGTATTCGGCGCTATCCTTATAGAAAATCTGGCTAAAAAGTAAATCGATTTGTTTGCTTACAGGTACAAGACAACGATCGCAATAGCCTCGTACGTAACAAGTTATTACACCCTCCACTTGAACGTTAGGATCGAGAAACGTAACGTCAAATCGCGTTACTACTTTTTCCAACACGGCGTTCGGGTATGTCAACATGTTGCTCCCCAACGAATACTCGCCTAAAAACGGTAAAGGAACGCCTACGTTAGACATATTCTCCGTCAAATCGATAACAATTATTTCAGACACTTAACTATTATACAAACTTGCAAACGTTTTGTCAACGGTTTAGCCCAACTTTGCTTCAATCATTGTTTCGCGCGCGATAACCAATTCTTCGTTAGTGGGAATAACCAAAACCTTGACCTTAGACTGCTCAGCCTGTATCTCGGCAATTGTTCCGCGCGGACAATGGGTATTCTTCTTCTCATCCAATACAATACCGAGACCATCCAAATCCTGCAAAGCTTTGCTGCGCACCGCGCTGTCGTTTTCTCCGATACCGGCGGTAAACACTATCGCGTCCACACCGTTCAATGCCGCTGTGTACGCTCCGATATATTTCTTTGTGCCGTAAGCAAACATATTCAGCGCAAGTTCCGCGCGCTTATTACCGTTATTGGCCGCATCGGACAAATCCCTGAAATCGGACGACACGCCGGAAACACCCAAAACTCCGCATTTCTTGTTGAGATACGTCAAAGTTTCAGACACGGTCATACCTTCTTTTTTTGCAAGATATTCCGCGGCGGAATAGTCTATATCTCCGCTGCGTGTCCCCATAGGAACGCCCGCAAGCGGGGTAAAGCCCATAGACGTATCTATGCATTTGCCGCCCTTAACTGCCGTAATGGACGATCCGTTACCGAGATGGCAAGTAATAATCTTCAAATCTTTAATATCCTTGCCGAGATATTTAGCCGCTTCCTGCGCTACGAATTTGTGACTTGTTCCGTGCGCTCCGTAGCGACGTATATGATACTTTTCGTAATGGGCATAGTCGATAGCGTACATATACGCGTAATCCGGCATTGTAAAATGAAAACCGGTATCGAAAACAAGAACCATAGGCGTATCGGGCATTTCCGCAAGGCAAGCCTTTATTCCAACTATTGCGGCGGGATTATGTAAAGGCGCCAAGTCCTTGATTTCCTCCATGAGCTCCATAGACTTCGGCGTGACCAAAGTCGGCTTTTTGAACGCTTCGCCCGAAGCTACTACCCTATGCCCCACTCCGTCGATTTCCGCCATAGACGATATTACGCCTACATTTTTATCCGTAAGCTTAGCAAGAACAAGCTTGACGGCGACGTTGTGGTTGGGCATATCTATTTCCTGTTCGATACATTGCCCGCAAGCTTTATATATAAAGTTAGAGTGGGCGATACCGATACGTTCGCAATTGCCTTTAGCAAGTACGCTCTCCGTTTCCATATCGATAAGTTGATATTTAAGCGAAGAACTTCCAGAGTTTATTACAAGAATTTTCATTTTACTCCACCCCGTATATTATAATTGCGTTTGAAGAACGGTAATAGCAATAGCTCCCACTATATCTTCCGCTTTACAACCGCGCGACAAATCGTTAAGCGGCTTTGCAAAGCCTTGACAAATAGGGCCGACAGCCATAAATCCGCCCAAGCGCTCTGCAATTTTATAACCGATATTGCCGGACTGCAAATCGGGGAATATAAATACGTTTGCATGCCCTGCTACTGTGCTGCCTTTCGCCTTCATCTCGCCTACGGCAGGAACTATTGCCGCGTCGAATTGCAGTTCGCCGTCCAATTTTATATCTGGAGCTTTTTCCTTCGCTATGCGCGTAGCTTCCGCAACGTACGTAACGTTATCGTGCTTAGCGCTTCCCTTGGAGGAAAATGACAGCATTGCCACGCGCGGTTCTATGCCCGCTATTGCCTGCGCCGAACGCGCGGTAGCTATGGCACAGTCGGCAAGACCTTCCGACGTATACGTAGGATTAAGTCCGCAATCGGCAAATACCACCAATCCGTCGGGGCAATACTCGTTACCCTGCGGCGGACAAATCATCAGGTTAAAGCTCGACACCGCAGAGCAGCCGGGAGCGGTTTTGATAATTTGCAGTCCGGGGCGTAAAGTATTAGCCGTAGAATGACACGCTCCGGATACGAGTCCGTCAACGTCTCCCATTTTCAGCATCATCGCTCCGAAATACGTTCCGTCCCTCAATAGTTCCGCAGCCTGATCGGGGGTCATACCCTTGCTTGCGCGCAGCTCGCACAGCTTGGCGTTATATGCGGACACTCTGTCGTCCGTTAGCGGATTAACTATCGAAACGCCCGCAAGGTCGATGTCAGGGTTGGCTTTTCTAATAGCGTCCCCGTCGCCCAAAAGCACTATTTTGGCAATTCCTTCCTTTGTCGCCATTTCCGCGGCTTTTACAACGCGGCTGTCTTCGCCTTCGCATAAGACTATGGTTTTGTTAAGACTTGACGCCTTTTTCTTGATTTGTTCCAAAACGTTCATAATTTACTCCTCATAAAACACTTTATTTATCGGCTTTTTTTGTGTATAATACATTTGACGCATTCACTCGGTCAGACAAAATAGAAACGCCCGAACTGAAAATCAAATAATAAAAGCGCGTAATACCAACCGCAAAACAGTACGTCGCATTTAATATTTATTCAGGCGAATTGTCGGAGCCCAAATCGGTTTTATTATATCATAACAAAGCAACATTGTAAACAAAATATACTAACAGGAAACAAAATGAAAACGACGGCAATAATTTGCGAATTTAATCCGCTGCATTCGGGACACAAAAAATTGATTGACTACGCAAAGACTATTTCGGACAAAGTTATTTGCATAATGAGCGGAAACTTTACACAGCGCGGAATGCCCGCTTGCTGTGACAAATATTTGCGCGCTACGCACGCTATAAAAGCGGGCGCGGATCTTGTAGTAGAGCTTCCTACGGTTTACGCGACGGCTTCGGCGGAAAACTTTGCCTACGGCGGAGTTGCGATTGCCGACAAGCTTGCCGTCGACTGTTTAGTGTTCGGAAGCGAATGCGGAGATATCGAAGAATTACGACGATGCGCCGACATTTTAACGGACGAAAGCGTTAATAACCGAATAGCGCGCATAATGACCACGGGAGTAAGCTATCCCAGGGCAGTTTCCGAAGCGTTAGCTTCGGACGTATTAAATCAACCCAATAACGTACTTGCAATCGAATATATCAAAGCCTTACAATCGCTCAAATCGAATATTATGCCCATTACGGTAAAGCGCGAGAACAACTTCAACGGAGAGCCGGATAATTATGCATCTTCGGGATATTTACGAAAAAACGCCGACGAACGCGACCGCTATTCCTTCGACTACGTTACATCGGATATAGACGACGGGATAGAAGGCAAATACAAAGAGTATGCTGCGCATGCGATATCCGTTATGACAGCGGATCAGTTAAGAGAAATCGAAGGCGTAACGGAAGGATTGGAAAACAGAATTTTCAATGCCGACAAATCCAACGGATACGACGCAATGCTGGATATAATAAAAACCAAACGATACACCCGAATGAAGTTACAGCGTATCGTTCTCAACTCTGTGCTGTTTGTGACCAAAGACAAAGTACGCTTGTCAAAAAAAGCTCATATACCGATTAAAGCTCTTGCGGTAAACGAATCGGCAACCGCATTATTACGCGGATTAGACTGCGAATCGGACGAATTAACGCTTAAAGCAGACAGACTGTACTACTCTATGTCTGCCGCCAAACCGCCGAAAAAGCTTACAAAAATTTTTTAATAATTACAATCGACGCTCAGAACATTCGCACTAAGCTTACTCTGCAGTTTAAGATTATGTTTTGTTTTATAGATAATTCTTGCGTGTTCTACACAATAATTCAGCTTTATCATCACAAAATACATTACTATGTGTGCAATAGTATTATATAAATACGGATGAGACGATGCAATCGCGTATTATTATTCATATATTCCAGTTTATAATAATACATTAAATCGTGAAAACCTTACGAATAACCGCTATCGCCGCTTTTCTAATCGTACTGGGGATATTTATTTCCGCGCCGTCAAAATATATGCAAAGCTTTTTCGACGGCATTACGGTTTGGGCATACAACGTATTGCCCGCCATATTTCCCTTTACGGTATTGACTACGTTAGCTCTTAAAGTACGCCCCAAAGCGAAAATATCTTTTTCTAAAAAACTGTTTTGTATAGACTGTGATTCGGTTTTTATCGCAAGCCTGCTGTGCGGCTATCCGATAGGAGCCAAAATTATCGGCGACAGCGACGCAAGTACTATAACCGCAACCAAGGCCTGCGCTTTTTGCTCGTCGGCAGGACCGATATTTATGATAGGAACAGTAGGCGCAAAACTGCTGCAAAACACCACTGCAACGGTTATATTGATTACGGTGCATTTCTTGTCGCTCATAATAAACGGCTTGATATTTCGCAAATCGAAAAGCAACGGCAATATCCAATTTGCACAATCGCTCAAGCCGTCCGATCTCGGCGACGTAATAACCGATTCGGCTTTATCGGTAATATCCGTCGGCGGACTTATCGCTATATTTTATATGCTGTCCGATATGATAAAAAGTTTTTTGCCGATAGGTATTCGCGACAGTCTTGCGGTCTCTTTCGCAATCGGCATATTTGAAATGACCAACGGAATATTCGGCGTATGCGCCGGCACGGACTTGGCTACAGCCACAGTGCTATGCAGTACCCTGCTGTCCTTCGGCGGATTATGCGTTTTCGCGCAATGCTATGCTTTTTTAGGTAAAAAGCAAGTAAACCCCTTGGATATAATCAAAATGAAAATTGTTCAGTCGGCGGTCGCTACTATACTCGGCTTTGTCCTTGTTAAAATATTTATGTAAAAAGCTCTCGGTAATTGCCGAGAGCTTTGGTATTATTCTCAATATTTTATCGACGGCGTTGCGATAACGTGCGTTGCAATGCGCGCAAAACGTTCTCGGTGTCGTCGAAAGATAGGCAGTCGTCCGTCTGCGAAACGCCGTATTCTCCCGATTGTCCGCCCTCGTAAAGATAGCTTTCTATCATAACACCGTTTATATCCGTATTGCGAACCGCCATCAATGCGTTATCTATCTGTCGCTTAGCTACTTTACCGCTGTTGCCGTGACTCAAATCCGCCATCACGAAATCGCTTAACCCGTAGTTTGCGAGTAAGCGCTTTGCTCTACGCACGCTATCGGCATCCATATTGTTCACAAACGCCTGCTCGCCCTTTCTTCCCCTAATACCGCCGCGCAGCGTTAAGTGAGCGAATCTGCAACCGCGCGTTTCAAATTGAACGCCCGCATACGGGTAAACGCAGGAATTGCTTACCGCATAAACGGAATCCACTGCTTTGTCTATTTCGCCGTCAGTACCGTTTTTGATACCGCAACAAACGTCCAAGCCCGAAGCAACCGCGCGCAGTAAACTGTTTTCAGAGCTTCTTGCGCCCACAAACCAATAAGATACAAGATCTCGAAAGTACTCGTACAAATCGGGATACAGCAATTCGTCCGCCACGGGCAACCCCGCTTCGAGACAATCCATCATCATCCTGCGGCACCTGACTATTCCAGAAGCCACGTCCGCTTCGTCGCCGTCTTTTTCCTGAAAGCACGCGCCCATATATCCCGTACCGTTTGAATGCGGCTTTGCAGTATATACGCGGGCGACCACAAGCAAATCCGGACAGCTCTTCGCAATATCGGATAGCTTATTTACATACTCCTTCATTGCGCTTACGTCGTCTGCCGAACACGGACCTACCACGGCGACGAATCTTTTTTTCGCCGTAAAATTATCAATCAACTCTTTGTCAAACCGCGCTTTCGTTTGTTGAAGCTCTACCTTCAAAGGCATTGCAACGCGCACTCTCTCAGGCTGCGGTAAAGTCTTTTGCTTAATAATCATATTTATTCTACCGTCAAATACTTGTGCAATTCTTCAACGCAACAGCTCGGCACATAATTATCGTAGTTTTGTTTCAGCGAAGCCAGCTCGCGAACTAACGAACTGGAAATATGACGGTACTCCTTGCTTCCAACAACGAAAACCGTTTCTCCGTCCCAGTAAACTTTGTTTATGTCAGCCAAATCTATTACTGACTGCGTATCCATTGCGTTGCGTACAGACTTAATCATAACGCTCGCGTTTACCTGCTTGCAATACTCCGTCAGCATGCCGTCGAATGCAACCGCTTGAGCGTTTAGGATATGATTGATGGACCTTGAAAGCATTTCGAGCCGAGCCTGCTTGGAAATAGAATAGCTTTTATTCGCATTGACTCCCATTACGACATATAGCTTGTCTACAAGCTTAGCCGCCTTTTCTATCGCGTCGACATGACCTTTCGTAACAGGGCAAAACGACCCCGCAAAAACTCCTATTCGCATAATTAACAACTCCTTTTGTAAAATTCGAATTGCACCGTGCCTATTTTTCTGCAATCGAAAACGGACAGTCCGCAAACGTCCGCGGGCAATTTGTCTTCCGCTAAATGCTCGCATATAACAACTCCGCCGTCTGCAAGCAAATTCAGCGAGCTTATCTTCTCCAATACGTCTTGATAGTAGCCCGATTTGTAAGGCGGATCTACGAATATTATATCGAATTTGCATTTTAATGCCGATATACAAGTCTTATAATCGCACACAAATAGTTCTTCTTTCTCACCTATTTTAGCAAAATTTACCCTAATAGCGTTCACCGCCGAACGGCTGTTATCACACAAAACCGCCCTTTGGGCTCCGCGGCTTAAACACTCTATAGCAAACTGTCCCGAACCCGCAAATAGGTCCAAAACCGTAGCGCCGTCTATTTTGCCGTTTATAATGTTGAACAGAGTTTCTTTCATTCTGTCCAACGTCGGACGAGCGTTTTCCTTGGGGGCGATTAGCGTGCGCCCTTTGTATTTTCCGGTAATTACTCTCATAATACCGTAATATTGTACACTATTTACACAAATTAGTAAAGAAGTTTTATCCTAATGCAGATTACATAGCAGCTCGTATATTATAACCTTTTCGTTACTGATATTTACGCCCTCACCCACAAGAGTTACTTCGTCGCCTACTCGTACCGAAACGTCGCTCACGTCCGCCATTATCATTGCCATGCACACCGCCACAACAGGACAAAATCTTCCGTTGACGCGCACGTAAGCACTTGTAAGAGTACGCGCGAAGCCGTTTGCGTAGCCCGCGTTTATTACCGCAATGTCCACGTCCTTTTCGCACTTGAACATTCCGCCGTAGCCCACTACTTCGCCGCGCAATACATGTTTAACAGCTACAACGCGGGCTGTAACAGTCTTTACTGGGCGCAATGCATCGCTTCCGTAGCCGTACAAGCCCAGTCCCACGCGCGCCATATCCAAACGGTATTTATCGGATAACAACGCGGCGGAAGTATTGGCTATATGCTTTATCAAACGCTTGTTTATGCCGTTTTCCAGCGTTTCGGCGCACTTTAGGTAGTATTCGAGCTGACTGTCACAGCTTTGCTCGTCGGCGCCCCAAAAGTGGGAATACACCCCTTCCGCATCGATTAAAGGCAGCTTTTCAAGCGTGTTTATTAAATTGGGTAAATCCTTTTGCAAAAATCCCAACCGCGACATTCCGCTGTCTATTTTGATATGCGCCCGCACGCGTCTGCCTGCTTTTTCTGCCGATGTATTGACGGCAAAAAGCGTTGTAAAGCTGTCGACAGTAAGAACTACGTCCGATTCGACAGCCCTGACTATTTCGATTTCCTCCGCCGTCGGAATCAGCACCAAAACGTCGCGTTTGAAGCGCGCAGCCTGCTCCGCTTCGTAAACGCTGCCCACTGCAAAAAAGTCCGCAATAGGCGCAAGGTAACGCGCTATGCGGTCCAAGCCGTGTCCGTAAGCGTCGTTTTTGATAACCGCGCACAACTTAGAACTGCCCAAAATTTTTTTGAAATACTCGGCGTTTTTAATCAATGCATCGTAATCTATTATTTGCAACGTCAATCTCCTAAATACTGTAATAATTATATTTACTATATCGGGCAAATGTGCTACAATATTCCCATGAGATTTCAAGCGTATTTTACACCCGTTATAAAAGCTTTGCTGTACGTTATGGCGGCAGTATCTTTAGTAGGAGCAATCGTCGGGTTATTGGTTATTGCCGGCGTTCCGATAGAGCTGTCGCAAAACAGAGCTATTCTGCTACTTAGCATATGCCCGCTATGCGCCGTAATTGCGTTACTTTTCGCTACGCTACACTACAAAGTAGACAAAAACTTTTTGCGGCTTAATCTCGGCTTTATCGACGTTTTGGGCGGACGCGTACGGATAGACAAAATACTGAATATCGTTATAGAAGACGGATGCATGTATATAAGCTATCTGTACAAGGACGGCGTAGACCCGATAATTGCCGCAATAGTAATCAACCCCAAGCAGTACTGTAAAATGAAGGATTTGCTGCTTTCGCTAAACCCTAATATAGTATTTTATGAAGGACAAAACCACTCTACTGATAGCGAGCAATAACGCCCACAAAATAGCGGAAATAAAAAAGATACTGAACGGCCGTTTCGACAAGATTATCGGTTTGAAGGAAGCGGACATTGACTGCGAGCCGGAAGAAACGGGCGCAACCTTTTACGAAAACGCGCTTATCAAAGCCAATGTTGCAGCAAGCGAAGCACGCGACTGCGCCGTCTTGGCGGACGACACGGGGCTGTGCGTAAACAGCCTAAACGGAGAACCCGGCGTATACTCCGCAAGATACGGAGGTGATCACGACAGCGCAAAAAATCGTAATAAATTATTGGAAAAATTACAGCAAAAAAGCGACCGTTCCGCATATTTTCAAACCGCAGTCGTTCTGCGTTATCCCGACGGGACCACTTTTGCCGCCGACGGACGCGTGGACGGACGTATTTTGGAAAGAGAAACAGGCGGCAACGGCTTCGGCTACGATTGCATATTCTTCTGCGACGAGTTAGGCAAAAGCTTCGGCGAAGCTACGGAAGAAGAAAAAAACGCCGTGAGCCACCGCTCCCGCGCGTTGAGAAATCTACTAAATAAATTAAAATACAACTAAACTTACTGATTTTTCTTTTTCATATTATCCAGCCATTTTAACAATTTCGGCAGTTTTTTGACAATCTTATTACACACTTTTCCGTAAGTATTATCGTCATATTTCTGAAGTCTGATGCCAAAAGGCTTCTTTGCATTTTTTGCGACTCCTATTACGCCCAATCCCATACCAATATCATAATAAACGTTATGAAAAAAGAACTCGTCAGTACCGAAACATCCTTTCATATAATATTCTTTTATGCACTCATCTGGGATTATTTCATCGATATTGCCCGTAAATAAACGGTAATCGATATTATTATTTTTCTCGTTATTACTCAAATACACTATTGATGCCCTGACAACGTACGAATTTCCATACTTTGTCGGGCCTATATAAATGATTTCCAAATAATTTTCCGATTTACGATAATATGTATTGCAACCGTCTTTTCCCAAAACAAAGCCGTTTTCAAGCAATACGGGAATAACGATTTCGCTTACAGCTTCTTTAATGGTTTTGAACAATGACTTTTCCTCCCGTTTGAACTATTTATTACCGTTTACAATTGACGTCAACTGTCGCAAATCGTCTATTTCGTAGTTCGGCGTCATGTTTGACGAGTTGACAATATGATTGGGATTGAACCAGCAAGTGTCGATTTCTGCATTTACTCCGCCTTGGATATCGCTGGTTAAGGAGTCGCCTATTATTAACGCGCGCGACTTATCAAAGTCTGATATACGTTCAAAGCAATAATCGAAAAAGCCTTTTTGCGGCTTGTGGCAGCCTACTTCTTCCGAGACAAAACGTTTTATAAAATATTTTTCCAAGCCGCTGCCCTTCATACGGCTGTCCTGTATAGACTTGACTCCGTTGGAGACAATATAAAGTCTGCAATTTTTTCCCAATTCTTCCAATACTTCTTCCGCATGAGCTACGGTAAAGTATCCGTAATGCAGGTATTCTTCGTATAATGCCGAAGCTTTGTAGACCTTTTCGCTCGGCAAATTCAATTCCGCAAACGTTTCCACAAAGCGGTTTACAAGCACTTGACTTTTTCCCGTTTTGCCTTGCTCGAACATATGCCATTGGCGGATATTGTTTTTGCGGTACGTCGGCAAAGTATCCGCACCAATGGGCAAACCGCATTCAGCAAAAGCCCGTTTTAACGCCTGTTCTTCGGACTTGTCGAAGTCCAAAACGGTATTATCCGCGTCGAACAGTAAAATATCGTATTTCATGTCTTTAATCCCCCCCCTGTTTTACAAATCCATAGCGTACTCGTATTCGCTCGCTATTCCGCGCTCGTCAAAATATTCACGGCGGCTTTCACCGACTTTGCGCATACCCAGTTTTTCCATTACACGATAGCTTGCGACATTGCGAGTATCGCAATGAGCAACCAATTTGTCAAGCTTCAACGTAGCCTTGGCAAAACGGACAATCGCCTTTGCCGCTTCTGTGCAGTAGCCGCACCTTCGATAAGCGGAATTGAGTACCCAACCTATTTCGCCAACCGATTCGGTTTCGAGAGCGATGCTAATCGCACCTATGCGCCTGCCGTCAATACATATTGCAAATTCGTACGACAGCGGTTTTTCGGCATTCCAATTACGTTCCACTGCCTGCAAAAATTCCGCTGTTTCGTCAATAGTTCTATTAGGCATAAAAATCATATATTTGCAGGTATCTTTATCGGACGCATATTCGTGAGTCGTTTGCAGATCGTCAGGCGCAAGCGGTCGCAAAACGAGCCTTTTTGTATATATTTCCATAAATATTTCTAAAATTACTCAATTAAAATTATATAACGTTAGCTCCACTTTGGAGAAATTTGAGAATGAACAAACAAATATGTAACTCATGTTTTTATTATAACATCGACAAAAAGTTTAGTCAAATATTTCGGTAATTACAAGCTTGCACATAACACGCGGGTTAGAATTTCTTCAAAGGTGTATAATATGACGACATAAGTCGGGATATCATATCGGAGCGAGAAACGAGATGAAAACACATTACACGCTTGACGCGGGCTCTAATCCCATTAAATAAAAATTACGCTTATCTTTCGATAAGCGTAATGGAGCGGGAGACGGGATTCGAACCACGATTAAACTTTGCCCAGACATTCAAAAACACAATATATTGTGGAATTTTTAGACATTGTACCACAATATATTGTGTATATCAATTAAAAACCCAACATACCCCCAACAATCAAAGGTCAAAATAAACTGTTTCAAAAGGCTTGCAATGTAGCAAGTCTTTTGTTTGTTTTTTGAAAAAATTCACGTCCAAAATTTTTCCAGACTTTTCCCGTCGTACGTTCGGTTTTCCCCCGAACCCCCTTTCCGTCTTATGCTGATGGATTTGTGGAAAACTGCTTCCGAGCCGATTCCGCTATTTAGCCGTTAAGCAGTTTACCACAAAACGTATTGACAAGTGGAAAAGTCAAAAGACGACTTTACCACTTGCCAACACTTCCACAGCACGACCGCTACCAAAAGAAAGGGACAAACATTGACATTTCTGCAGGTTAGAGAAAAACATATCAAAAAACTATTGACTTTTCCCGGCAGTTTGCGTACCCTGTGGGCTTCTCCAGAGCAGAAATGTCCCAGTAAATTGGGACAATGAAAAAAAGACGTGTACCCAGAAGGGAACCCCGTCGCTTTCAAAGGCTATCCGAATTGTTACCCCTTGCTTGCCGGGAACTTCGGACGGCACCCACACAAGCAACCGACCTATTACGAGTTTTTATAGCGCTGCACCTACGCTGTTGAAGTCCTGTTTGTCGCCACGCTCTCCCGGCGGACTTACCATTAGCCGATACGTTTTAGATTGAAATGCAGACGTACAACGTCGTGGGTAGAACTGCATTTATTAAGTTGTATAGGCGCTTATACGCCGTCTACTCCTTTTTAATGTAATCAGGACAAGCAACCAACAAAGCTCTGCGAGATTGCTTGCAAACGTTCGTACAGTTTAGACATTTCTTATTTAACGCTATTCTACACTTGTCGGACAGATAAAAAGCGTTTTCTCTTTTCCATTTTTCAGATTTCGCGCTCATTTTGTAAAAACTTCCTTATTCGGTCGTTAAATTGTTAAAATCGTTCGCCTACAATCGGCGTTTTGTATAGAGGTAAAGTGTTTGGCTTTGCCGCTTATTTTTTTGCTTAAAATGCCTATTTTTTGCAAAAACGGCACTTTTTTTAAGTTACATTGTAAACAACGTCATCTGTCCGTCGATTTGTATGTTATTTAGGCGATTTTCCGCCTGCAGGTAACGCGTTTTGTCCTTTTCAAACAATATGTATTGTCGGTCATTGTTTTTGGCAGCAACTCCCGTTGTTCCGCTCCCGGCGAATGGGTCAAAAATTACACTTCCCTTTACGCTGCTATTGATAACAAAGTTCTGTATTATCTCTAACGGCTTTATTGTAGGGTGTCCAAACCGTCTTTTGTCCGCTACGTTTAGCGGCGTAATGTAATACGTTCTTTTACTTGCAGGCGTTCCGTAAAGTTTTGCGCCACGCTCTCGAAAGAACAGGCAGTATTCCGTATCGGGCATATAGCAGTTATTCGCCGCAGGAATCGCATTAGATTTATGCCAAGTAATAATATTGTATCGGCATTTACGTTGTGCGACAAAATAGTCTATTAACTTGGGAATTTGCCGACGACTGCACCATATATACAGATTTATACGTTTGAGTACTCTGACAAACTCGTCCAATATTGAATAATCGATACCGCAAGAAATGTCCGCTATTTGTTTATAGTTCAATTTCTTATCTATCCCGAATGCGCCAGAACTGTGAGCCACGTCTTGTTCGTATGGTGGGTCGGTAATTATAAGGTCAATACAGCTATCCGGCAAGTGCTTTATTGCTTGGTAGCAGTCAACGTTATATATTCTGTTTGTTTCAAAATCTCCGAGTTTCATTTTATCCTAATTTCCCGCCTTTTCTGCCCACGTAGAAACAACAACCATATTTCTTAAATTCAGGCGGTAACAACTGCGCTTTTGGCAAGTGCATTACGCTGCAATACTCTTTTCCGTTATAATGGCTATAATATTTGCAATTCGGACAACGTTCTGTATCTGCGCCACATATCTGCACCCACGTTGCTTTCTGAATAATCGCTTCGTCCGTCATATTCGCCGTGTCGGTTCCTTCAGGTAACGCCATTTCTAACATATCTTTAATTTGACAATTTTTAATATGTCCGTCGTGATTGTCGATTGTGTAGATTTTCATTTTATATTTTCACCCACCAGTCAAAAACTTCTTCGCCGCTCTTCCATTGTGCTTTTGTTAAACGAAGCAACATTTTATCAAAAGCATTTATGTAGAACTCTTTATACTGCGGATAACGCAAAAAATCTTGTTTACGCTGTTTTATAGAAGCCATTGGACAACCGATGCAACCCAAACGTTTATATCCGCAGTCATAAAGTCCGCAATAATCTAAATGTTCGCCGCCTATAATCTGCCAAATATCACTTGTAGAAAAGTCTATAATTGGATTGATTAACGTTTTGCTCGTTCTATAACACTGCTCAACCATACGTCGGTTGCTATCGTTATCTAAATTCAAAATGTATCCGCCCCGTTCTGTATCTAATGCTTCGGCTTCCGGAAAGAGTTTTAATAACTTTGCAATTTCTCTTTTGCGAAATACAGTTATTTCACCTTGATTTTTCTTTCTTTTAGGGCTTTCCGCCCAACGAACTCCCGTTGCCGTTATTCTTCCTTTACCACTCGCTTCTTTTAACTTTTCACAACAGTAACGAAATACACGTGTAGGCGGTATCATTTTGTTTGGTATCAGATTCCACATTGACATCGGCGAACCATTATCATAATGCGGTATATCTCGTTTAATATTTTTCTGCGACTTAACAAATTGCACTAATTCAGGCGGGTCAACGCTTGTAACATTATAGTGGAATTCGGCAGGAATGCCGCTTTGCTCTATTATCCACTTCAATACAACGCTATCTTTGCCGCCACTATAAGCTACCCATAGCGGTTCGCTTATAACGTTTTTAATCAACTGCACGCGTTCCACCGCTTTTTCGATTTTATCCAGTATTAAAAAACTTGTCTGATAATGCGGTTTACTCATTTCAATTTCTTTATCTCTTCGCCATACGTCTTTGTAAATGTTCATTCAGTGCAGCCATTGTTACGAGCGGCTTAGCTACTGTGTCTATGTAATTCGCTTTTACCAACGCCGTAGCAACCGGCGGACAAACCGCATTGCCGAGCCGCGCGATTTGTTTTGCTTCGCTGTATTTCTTGCCTATTTTGCTTTCTATGTCGATACAGTAATCTGTCGGGAAGCCTTGTGCAAGTTTTAGTTCCTTTGCCTTTAACATTCGCATTCCCACGTCGTAAATGAAGTACTGCACCTTGTTTATTTCGAGTATAAGTATTTCATCGTCGGCAATCGAATAACCTGCATATTCGTTTAGCAGACATCTTACTTTATCCCAGTTGCCTAAGTTCTGCGCGGAATCTATTTTGCACAGATACGTCTTGACTTGCCCGAACTTCAACGCCTGTGTAATCGTCGGAAATGACTCGTCCAAGCCTTTGCAGTCCATATGATTTTGGAATACGCATAGGTGGCTTTCAGACAAATAATGTCTTGGCAACGTTGTAACGGTTGCTATCGGCTTATCCATATCGCTTGCATGTTCTTCGCCACCATAATAACGCAGTAAGTTAGCCGCAATAATATGTTCGTGGCAGTCTGCCGTAACAGTCGGCGCAGGTTCGGCTAAGTCTTTACCCCTGCCGTCGCTTCCGTCGCCATGTCTGCTGGATAGATAGCAAACCGTTACAGCGTTATGGTCTATTCCCGTAACCGTAGGCATTGGGCTTTGTACGTCTGCGCCCGCTTGCTTTTCGCCGCTGAAATATTTGGATAAATACGCCGCTTGCAAACCGTATCTCGGCGAACCGTCTACCGTTCGGAGCGGCTGCTTTACGTCCTGCCCACGAGTTTCTTTTGCGCTTGTTTCCGTGTGGTACTGTACCAACGTCGGAGCGCAGACGAAATTGCGGTTGCCAGTAGTAACTGTCGGCAACGGTTCTTTTACCGAGTGCGTGGCGTTATTCGTATTATTGCTCATTATGTACGGCGTGAACTTCGGTTCTACAACGAAATGTTTGTTTACAGCCGTCTGAGTAGATAACGGCTTGTCTACGTCTTGCGCTGCGTTCTCGAAGTTCATTTGCATAATAAACGGCTTCGGGTTCTTTATTACGAACTTGTCTAAACCTTTTGCTATACGCCGCTGCGTATTAACGGCAAGTTCCTTTTTACGTCCGAATATGGACGGACAGGGTAACGACCAGTCTATACACTCCGCAGCCGTCCGATACGGCTTTCTGCCTTCGCCGTGCGTAGGCTCCGCCCAGACGATATGCAGCCCATCGCAACGGGCTATTAAGTAAAACCGTTTGCGAATCGTAGGCGCTCCGTAATCGCAAGCCCGCAAGACTTTATACTCTACCTTATAGCCTAACGCTTCGAGTTGGCCTACAAACTTGCGGAACGTCTGCCCCTGCTTGCTCTTAACAGGCTTACCACGTCTAACCGGTCCCCACGTTTGGAACTCTTCGACGTTTTCGAGCATAATTATTCTCGGTCTGACAGTTCCTGCCCAACGCAACGCTATCCACGCTAAGCCCCTTATCTTCTTGTCTACGGGCTTTCCGCCCTTTGCTTTACTGAAATGTTTACAGTCGGGAGAAAACCACGCAATGCCGACTGGTCGCCCTTCGGTAATTCTTTTGGGGTCTATATCCCAAACGCTCTCTTGGTAATGCTTCGTAAACGGGTGGTTTACCTTGTGCATGGCGATTGCGTCGGGGTCGTGGTTGATCGCTATATCTACGGGACGCCCGACTGCGAGTTCTATACCCGTGCTTGCTCCGCCGCCCCCGGCGAAGTTGTCTACTATTAGTTCGTCCAATATGCTGCTTTGGTAATTAAACATTCGTATTTTCTTCCTTTTTTCTTTTGTTTAAGTCGTCCGAAAGTAATCGGATAATGCGAGCAGAAAGTATACGCTGCGTAGACAGTTTGTCGCAATACTCGATTACGCTTCTATAAGACGTCGGAATATTTATTTTCACTTGCACATACTTCTTCGTCATTTTCAGCCGCCTTTTAGTTGCAAAAAATTTGAAGTATCGGAAGGCATATTAAATTCGACGTACACCCGATACATATCCGTACTGCCCCTATTCGAATAAAGCCTTGACACAGAATAACCGTTACCGTTCTGTAAATTCTTCCGAAAGAAATCTTGCATTATTTCGCATTCCCGTTTCGTTCCCATTAACCTTACTTTCATCGTCTTTAACTTCCCCCTGTTCCGTATTTTCTGTTAGAGATACCCCCCCCCATCAAAATGTCATAGAACGGACTATCCCAGATTGACAGTTGTCCCGGCAATACTTCATTCTTCTTGTTTTTCATACTTATCCCACCATTTTTGCGCTGCTTCGCTTGCGTTGTAATGTATACCTTCGACTAATCGTTCGTCCGTTACTTCCGTTATTATGTAACTTTTTTGTACGCATGCGGGGTTATCTGCAATTAAGTGAATCAGCGTTGTAGGTCTGCCGAAATTGTCAATATAGTGTGCAGATAAATTTACGTTTTCCAATGTCAGCTGCTCAACCTTACAAGTTCTTTTGTTAAATCTTGTTAGAACTAATCTTCCCATTTGGTACCAAACTTTTTTCCGAACGTCGGGGGCAAGCCCCCGCAACCCCCTTTTTTACGTTTTATGCGGTTTTTCTCTTTACCAAGTCTTTACCGAAACGTAACTTTTCGCTCAATCGTGAAGTTTGGAATTGGAAAAGCGATTTGTTTTGTCGTTGCAAGTTTCTTTTTCGATAATGCAACCACAACACGTAACGCCGCCCCGAATAAATTTTCCGTCCCAACCAGTTGGAACGAAAAATATTATTTCGTGTCGTCGTTAATGTTTTTGCCTTTTGCATTGTCGATTCCTAAATATAACCTTGCAACTACATATTCAATATGCTTTTCCAATTCCCAACTAACTCTGCGAGTTGAACTTATAAGCGAAGCAGTACGTATCGGTTTGCCGCCGCAGTGTCTTTCGTTATTAAGATTTTTTTGCGCCGTCGTTTTGCGCCTTTTTCTGCTGTTCTAACTTTTTGTCCAAATCGAATTGTTTCAGCGTTTCAGATTTAATACCGTTGCTTACTTTCAATTTACTGTGCAACTTTACTTCTTCTTTGTCTTTCAAATTCTGTTCTTCGATTGTACACAATCTAAGCATTGCGTCGCCCATCGGCGTACCCTTTGTCGGTCGTCCTTTCTGCTCTATTATTTTCGGCGTTTTATCCTTTGCAAGATATAAGTCTGCGTATGCCATATCGTCGTAATAGAACGGTAACTTATTCGTGCAAACGATTTTAATTTTTTCAGGCGGCACAAACTCTTTGAAGTCCATTGTTCTGAAAAATAACTGGTCCCATATACGAAAGCCCAAACAAGCGGCAAAGTTGCTTAATTTTTCTATCACCAAGCCTAATTTCGGATTGTTTTTAGTTTTAGGCAACAAGCGTTTGAGAAAGGCTATGACGGATAAAAGCAAGTTCGGAAGCAAAGCGTTGCGCTGTCCCAAACAAAGCACGGTTCCGCCGAGAACCGCCCTGACGTTTATTAGTATTCCGTCTTTCTTCTGTTCGCATATACAAGCGCGTATTCCGAACTGACGTATTAGACGGAAAAAAGTTACCATTCTTTGCGGACGGTCTGAATATTCGTCCTGCGGCATTAGCGTACCGCCTTCGTCAGCCAACAGGAAACATATTGGTAGCCATTCTTCCTGCTCCAAATGCTCACGGGTAAAGAACATCGACTTTCTTCCGTCCGGCGCTATAATCTCTAAATCGCTTACCAAATACGGAATATACTCGGGGTGCGCGTTCCAAAACTCAACAGACTTCTCTATTCGGTCAAAGTTAGCGAGTTTGTATTCTTCCCCGTCCCTTGTCCAACGTTCACGGTTGGCAAGCATATAATTGTACTTCCCTTCCGTTTCTTCCTGCATTTTTTCCGCTTCAAAAAACGCTTGAATTGCCGTACTGGACGACTTGCCGCCGCCTGCGAACCCGAAACGTTCGTTTGCCGCTGCAGGCAAATATGCGTCGTTAGGCAAATTTAGCGTAAGTTTGGTATAATATACCAAACGGCAAAAGTTCGGGACGGCTACGATTGCGCAAGACAGCATTATTAAGTTGAATAAATTGGCGTACAAACTGTTTATTAAAT
Organism: uncultured Clostridia bacterium; assembly: GCA_947570215.1. Lineage (GTDB taxonomy): Bacteria > Bacillota > Clostridia > Christensenellales > CAG-314 > Fimimonas. Next base: position 111,059 of record CANOTO010000004.1, on the reverse strand, counting down.
ACTGCAACGTCGTATAATCTGCGGCAAATAATAACAAATACGCTACGCTCAATATGCACGGCAAAGCGTAATATAGATAGTTCAACGCCAAGTGCTTTTTTATAGTTTTCATTTATGAAACTCGTCCCATATCTTTTTTATGGCAAAGATTACGACTATACCAACGGCAAAAATTGCAAGTAAGGTTAAAAAATCTGTGTTGATTCCGCCACCTATTGTTACAGATAATGCAATAAGTCCTAATACCAGTATTAAAACCCAACCCATATGTTCACCTACTTAAACAAGTGCAGTTCGCTAAACCAGTTGAATAGCGGACTGTCGATATATCCGAGTACTTGCAAGATTATTCCGCCTGCAAGCAGCGCAAGCAAGATTGCGCCGATAAATTTCAAAATTTTCATTAGTTACTCCGTTTTTTCAGCACTACACCTAATAGCTTAAAAACCAAAATAAGCATTATTACGCAGATGATAACAGTAAGTATTATTACCCAAATATTGCTGCCGCTCGGCTGCAAAGGCGGAGTTAAACCGTGAAATACGTCTATCGGACTGGATACGCAGGGTATTACCGTAGCTTGTCCCGCTTTTAAGAATTTCAGCCATATTATGTCAAAATCCAAGAAAACAGTTTGCTGCGCACCGTACCCCACTTCACTATTTATTCCACAATGAAATGCTTTCTCACAACGCGCCCAAAGTGGATACGCTGTATAATCGGTTGTAGCGAAGCGAAAAAGTACAGTTCTCTTACCTTCAACTTTATTTTGTTCATATGTTTGCAAAAACTCCGTTACGTCGCTTTCTTCTATGTATAATCTTTGCGCGATTGTTTCTGCATTCCCTATAACGTCGTTTTCTTCGACTAAGTAAATGGGAGTTATAGACAGCTCGTTTGTTTCTAATTTGCCGTAACAAACCTGTGTAAACCATGTCATAAACTTACTGCCCGCGTCAAATCCGTCGATATTAAACGTGCTATCTGCGTCGATAACAATGCCGTTTCCGTCCGTACCTTGCCAACCGTACTGCCGTCCGTCGTCCACTTCTGCAACGAATAGGTTTTTGCTGTACTTATCTATTAGCAATTCGCCGCCTATTTTAGACGTATAATTCTGAGCTTCGTGTATGACTTCCGTAGAAGATACTTTTCCGTTTTTACTGTAAAACATCCAGTCCAGTTGATTGAAATAATACGTACCCAATCCGACTACGCCGTCGTATTTACTATCGTACTCTCCGAATTTGAAAGCATATTTAGCTACGCCCGGACCTGCGCCGACGCAAATATCAAAAAAACGGTGTCCGTCTACTTCGGGAAGCGGTACGACTTGATTTTTCTTATTGACCCCTAAATACGGATAGAGATTTCTGTACAAGTTTTGATTTGTAAAAACATACTGCGGCATTGTTTTCGTTTCAAACCAGTTTGCTTTTATTTGTTGCAAATTTCCGTACTTTGTAAAAATTTCATTGGGTATTCCGAAGTAAACGCTGGATATATCTTTTTGCGTAGACGTTCCATTGTTATATCTGTAATACGTACTTTTAACTTTTAATTCCAAGGTATCAATATTGTCCGTCGTACAAGTCAGTGTACTTTCCGCTTTGCTGTCCGCGCCAAACCCTTGCGCATAGCCACTATATTCATAGTAGTTACCTACCGTATACGCTTTGCTACTGACGTCGCCGAAGTTCAGCTCTATTTCGCTTACGTCGTATCGCCTAACGTTAGTGTTGGCGGATACGCGAGTAAACAGTTTAGTCGGGTCTTTTACTTTGAATTTGTAAAAGAGCCGCGCGTATTTGCCGTCCGATACGCTCAACAGTTTAAGCGCAAACTTATCGTAGTCTACCGCTTTGCCGTTTTCGTAAACGGTCGCAATACTTACAACGTTACGCTCCGCTTTTATCTCCCGTCCGCTTGGGTTATAAACATAAAGATAAATGTTATAGTCGCTTTTAGATTTATCGAACGCAAAACCGTATTCCGCAAATGCAAGCAGCTTAACGTCTTTTTCGTCAGAGTATCCGTATTCGTCTACGTTAAAGTTTTCGCCGGCAATCTGACTGTTTTGCAAATCAAACAAAACGTCGCTCGCGTCAATGTTGTTTGTAGCCGCAAAGGCGTTGATACTTCCACCGCCTATTGCCGATACTATCAATACCATTGTTAATATTAAAGTCAATTTCTTCATAACTTCACTTCTCCTAAAACGTAATCTCGGACGGGTCGAGAACAATGTTTTCAATAGCTGCCGAACATTTGAACGTTAACGACACGCTTATGCGTTTATCTTCTGACGTAACTGTAAGCTTGTAACGACTTATCCGTTCTTCGTCTATTCCGTCCGGTAATACTATATCGCTGTTTGGATAAACTGCTTTCAATACGTCGGATACCTTTTTATTTGTGCAATCGAGCGTTAAAGCGTCGGCGTCCTTTTTTACGTCAAACGCTTCGGAAAGTCCGTCGACATTCAGCCAACTTACTTTCTCGCCGTCCACTGTAAAATTGAAGTCGCTGCCCGTCGGCTCTATTGCGTATGTAAACGTCAACTTCTTCGTCTGCACTTTCTCAAAGGTGTAATGCACGTCCACACGCGTTTTGCCAAACGTTAAGTCGTACGTATCTTTGACGTACTTGGTTTTGTCTATCTCAACGTAGAAAGTTTTGAAGTCCGTCGAGAACTCTCCCGTAAAGACGTAGACGAAATACACAACGCCCGCGATTAACGCTAATATTAAGACTACGCCCCAAAATGCTAATACTTTTTTCATCTTTTACTCCTTTTCTTTGTAATTACTGCGCCAAGTACTACGGACAAAAGAAAAACTATTCCTACACACGCTCCTGCAACTGCCCACCAAAACTGAGTTTCAGTAAGCCGTTCGCCGAGCCAAGTTTTTGCAAGACTTACAGTCAAGTCTTGCCTAACTAAAAATTTCGGCTATGCTCATCCGCCTTGTACAGTGCAGTGTTAACGCCCGCGCCGTTCAACGCTTGCGCAATGGAAGTACCCCAGTCGCAGACGTATACCGCATAAACTTCGCCGTCTACTATGAACGTAACGGTGCAGCGGATAATACTGAACTTTGCCGTAAGCGTAATGTCTTCGGATATATTCTGCGTTTCGTACTTGGTACCGTCTTCGTAGTACCAACCGTTGAACAGGTGTCCTTCCTTAACGGGCGTTTTAGGTAACGTCGCCTTTGTGCCTATCGCTATCCAAGTTGTAGCTACCGTATTTCCTTCGGATACGAATGTAACGGAAACTTCCGAACGTTCCCAAACTGCAAAGAGCTCAATTACCGCGCCGTCGGTTGCCGTAAGGTTCTTGACTTCGGCATTGTTTGCGTATACGACTTCGCCGTCGGCAGACGTAGCCCAACCCTTGAATTGGTAGTGTTCCTTGGTAAAACCGTTGGCAGTAAGCGCCTTGCTTTGGTCGTACGTCATAGCTTCGTTTGCCATAGTTCCGCTGCCGCTGTTGGCGTTGAACTTAATGCTGTACGAATTAGCTTGGAAGCCTGCGTACAGCGTAATATCCGAATTAACAAAGTCTTCCGTATACAACTGTGTACAGTCTTCATCCGTATACCAACCTGTAAACGTATATCCCGTTTTCGCAGGAGCGGGCGGCAATTCTGTTAGTACGGTTTGAACGTAAATAGGCAGAGTTCCTATATTGTCAACAGTATAACCGTAATTTATTTCGCGAGCATCAAGGTCGCCAATATACAAATCTAAATATGGATTATGTTCATCAATTCGGTAGTCTTCGAAAGTTCCCCATACGGCACTGCTTAATTGAGATAAATTATCTTCGTCAAGATGCGGAAAATTATCTGCCAACGTTCCGTTTATTATTCCGAAACTGTATTCGCCTTGATAACGTTCCCATAGGAAGATTGTTATTGTTTCATCGCCTGACGAAAATAGTTTGAAAGAATCTATTTCATTGCGCGCTTTGCCGTATACGTCGATTGCGAAGTATGCAATCTTAGACATTTCGTCCCCGACTTTCAAGGGACGGTATCCTGCAGAAACAGACTTGCCGTCTGAGCTGAGTAGCTGCGCCGAAGAAAGTATTTTATCCGAAACATACGCTCGCGGTTGTTCCGTCCAATCTTGGAAGCCGTGCGTTATTACTCCGCCAACTATTACTGCAATCAGCACGATTACGAGAACGACGTACAACGTTGCATTGCTTCTGTTACTCTTTGTTTTATTTTTGCTCATTATGTACTCCTTCCCCCGTTTCGGGGCTATATGCGTACCGTGTCCCGATTACGCACTTTTACGGCGTATCGCCGCTAAAAGCATTTTGTTCGTTTTAGCGGCAATACTAAAAGAAGTACATTTATTGCCGTCTAAAACTCTAACGTTCCTTGATTTAACGTAACGTTCGTTACGGATATTTTGAAGTTTTCTACGGTGGTCTGGAACGATAATTCTTTCGTCCAATCTCCGCAGGTTATTCTAAATACGATTGCGCCGACAGTATTTTTGAAAATTATTCTTGCACTATTAAGTGCAGACGTGTAATTTGTAGGAACAAACTTGAACATCGGTTCTAAGAACGAAATATCCGTCGTTAATGTATTTCCTATTTGGTGCCAGTCTTGGTTTAGTTGGTAATACAAGTGATTAACGTCTTTACAGGTATTCCAATCGTGTCCCATACAAAAATGCGCTGACATTTGGCTGTAAATTATATCGCCCAACTTGTATTCGATAATTACTTCTTCGTCGCCGCCGACAGTTCCTACGGAGTAAGTTACGTGCCGAGAAACGTTTTTCGTAGGGGCATTGTCCGTATACAAACTTATAGAACCCGAAACGAAACCGCCGCTCATAAAACCGTCAATAGAAACAGCTACGTTTTCAACACGCCTTCTATAATCTACCGTACAACTTGCCGAAGCTTCGGCGTTATCCTGCGCTACGCATTGCACGACTATTTGCTCGCCGAACGCTTGTTTACAGGTTACCGTTGCAGTAAGCGAACCGTCGGAAGTCGGCGTTACCGTTATATAGTCCGTTACGGTCTTACCGCTTGCCCAAGTACTGTCTGCGTTTACGAACGCAACCGACCAGTCAACGTTTTTGTTAGTAGCGTCGGCAGGTTCGATTGTCGCCGTTATGGTTACGCTCTTTTCAGTTTCTTCGGACGGCTCGGCGTTGAGTTGCTTTGCCGATGAAAACGTCATACCCGTAGGCATTGCGTAAACCTTGTCGGAATCCATTACGTTGCCGTCGTTGTCTACGACTGCGCCGTCAGTTTTCTCCGTAGGCTTTGCTTCCTTGCAGCGTACGCAAACGCCGTCGTCGCCGTACTTATGTCCGAAGCAGCCGCACGTTGTCCACGTTGTAAACCCGTGAGTTATCGCTCCGCATATAATTGCTGCAAGCAACAACAATGAGAGAACTATTACGCCCCCCCCCATTGCAGAACGTGAATTATTCTTCTTTGCCATTTTCTTTTTTCTCCTTTACAATTTTTATTATTTTCAAATACTTATATTGGTGTTTGAATCTATTGATAGCAATACCGTAATTCTTTGCGTAAAGCGTTACGGAATCCGAACCGCCGCTAATCGGCTGATAAACAAAAGTAAACTTTTTCATTGCCGCAACTTTTCAAAGCCTTCCGCTTTGCAGATTATTTTTACTATTTCGGGGTCTGTTATTATTTCTTTATCTACGGCGCACTTACCGCAAATTATTGCGCTGTGATTATACGCTGCGATTTTAATTTCGCCATTACATTCATTACAACAAATTTCGCATTTTGCCATTGTGTGAACACTCCCTTAAATTCCAACGGTTTGCCGCCTTTATAACTTACCGAACCGACAAATTTACCGCTCAAAACGGCGGTTTCTCGCAAAACGGGCAGTTTTGTAGCCGTATTTCTTGTTTGCAAACCCATTTGTCGCCTACTTTTTCAATACCGAAGTTGTCTGCGTAATACTCTTTTTGATTAAATTCCAACTTGTTGGAAACGTCTATTTTCTCGCCGCAAACGCTACATACGCCGTAATAAACGACTTTGCCTATTTTAGGCTTCTGCGCTTCCGTTTCGATAATTTGCCCGACCTGTTCCGCTCTCATTTCGCACCCCTAAAATTTGCTTATATGAATTCTCAAAATAGTGTTGACTTTTTGCTCAAATTGGCATATACTATAATTGCCAATTAAGCAGGGGCATTTCCGGAATGTCCCACCCCGAGTCTTGCTTCACAGCCGACTCGGTTTTTTTTTTTATTTTCTTTTGTTTTTATTCTTGAACCCTTGCTTCCAATTACTGCGTGTACTTCTATACGTCCGCCTATTTTTTACAGTCTTTCCGCCTTTTTGTTTATTGACTTTCCGCATTTCCTTTTTTGTGAGTTTGTCGTTTGTTGGTTTCAAATCTCTAATATAAATTGGCGTATGCCTACCGTTACGTTTAACGCCAAACTTCACACGCCGTTCTACAAGAGAATTCTTTGTCAATGAACTATGTTCACTCGGTTTCAGTTCTAAATCGTCAATATAAAAATCTCCCGATTTTTCATCTGCGCCGAATATCTTGCTAACCGCTATCGCTCCGTCCTTTTTGCGCTGCTCTACGACTACTACGTTGCGCTTTTTCTTATTTTTAGGATTATCCGCTAAATATCCGTCAGTCGTCTTATATATCCTGCCTTTTTCATCTTTGCGCTTTTTCTTTACAGTTCTCCGAATTACGAAGACGACTATTAACACAAGTGCAATTATTAAAACTGCTAATATTCTGTAACCCATTTTTCACCGCTTCGCGCGTGTTCGGGAGTGGCGGCTCTCCCGGCGCGAACTTCGTTGCCTTTTATATAGCGCTGCATCCGCGCAACCGTTCTTTGCCGCCAACAAACGGTGTACGTTTGTTTTAGGAAAACGCACAACACACCTGCCCTGTCCCTTATCGCAAGGCTGATAATGGCTGTTGTATATAGGTCGCCAATCTACCTTGGGGCGGTAATGTTTCCGGACGACACCGCTAACCGTCTTACACGACCAAGTTTTGATTATACAGTTCTGATTGTCGAGACTGAGAACTGCAACGAGCCGTTTGTTTATCGTCGCCGACCTACGACGCTTTGGAGAAGAAAACATATTTAGAGTTATCCGTTCTATGCCAAACTCTATTGGTGTACGCTGTTAACCGACAACGTACGAACAGTAAAAACAAACGTTAATTGAAAAAAGTTAAATCGTGTTCAGATAAAGTCAAGTTGAAATAGTTGCACAACCAATCTTTGAAATCTTCTTCCGTAATTCTGATAGAACGGTCGTAGGTTATATCGATATAATCAGGCTTACAAAGATAACCGTGTACCGTTAAGCCATAAGTAATAGTTACAAAAGTTTTATAACCACAGCAAAAAGATTTGCTCTTCTGTAGAACAGCACGAAAAGTACAATTATAGTGCTCATTACATACGTCTAAATAATCAATCTTACCTTCAACTACAATTTCATTCATAAACTATCCCCTTTTACTTTTTGATTATTGATGTACGCTGTTAGGTACAGCGTACGAAACCTGCTAATCGTTTTTCGCTTGCTCCATAAAGTACCGGCTAACGTTCTCCACGCAAACGCTACACTTAGGCTTATTAAATGCTTCGCCCTGTTCGTTCGATTCTTTGGTGCAAGCTTCACGCCTTGCGCATACGGCGCAAAGGTCGTCGTCTTTATCCAAAAGCCGCAACACGGCAAGTTCCAGCGCTTCGGCGGTAATTTCTTCTTTGGTACGTTGCGGCGTTTCCGTAAAAGTAAACATTCCGCTGAACATAACAAAAGTTTGCCATAACGTATTTATGTCGTTGCGGACGTACATTCCAAAACAACTCTTATTGTCGTCGATTGTTTTGCCTGCGAGAATCCGTTTGAGAACACTGCTGTCGTTGGCTAATATTTTAATGCTAATAGATAAAGTCCCTTCGTTGGTGTAAAAAATCTCCGCAGGGACTTTGAATGTGTATTCTTTCTTTTCGTCCATAGTTTCGCGCTCCCTATTTCAGATAAATATTCCCATAATTGGGTAAACTGCTTGAAGTTTGCGGAATAGTTTGATATAATCAAAATCGACCAAGAAATTGAATACTTTTGCAAAACTTGAATTCCGCAGACTTCAAGGCTATTTTTACCCCATTTTTGGGACTATTTTCAATATAGTCTAATCGTAGGGACTTTGTCAAGCGTTTTTTTGCAAAAAGTCTATATTTTGGTACTATTGCAATATGGAGCGTTGAATATGGATTTGGAACAATTAAAGAAACGAAAAAAAGAACTACATTTAACCTACGATGATTTAGCAAGATTAACTAAACTCGAACGATCCACAATTACCAATGTTTTTTGTGGCTACGTCAAGTACCCTAGAATTGATACATTAAATAAAATATTAGTTGCTATGCAGCTACCCACAACGGAAGATGAAGAATTTGGCGTATCAAACTACGAGCTTACACCCGACAAAGAAGAACTGCTAATGCTGTACGAAGAAATCGGCAGCAAACTTGGGTCGGAAGCGCAGAAAGGGCTTATCAATTACGCCCGTTTCCTTGTGGATGGCGCAAAGAATTAGCCCTTGAAAAAACGTTCATAGTCGCTATACTCTGTGTTACCACGCAAGTGGAATAATACACAAGGAGAAATGTAACTATGAACGCAGAACAAATGATTTTGCTATCGCAAAAGTTGGTAATGTTAAGTTTTACCAACAACCAAGCCGACAGGGAGCGGCTTACCAAGGAGATTGCCGCGCTGAATGCCGAACTGACGGAAAGCGCAGGATCTAATGAAAAAACAGTTTATTGCAGACCTTTGAAATTTTCAGATAAGGAGATTTCAAAGATGCCAAAGACATTCAGAAGAGAGTTTCGAGTGGAAGGCTGCACCGCTCACGTTCGCAAACGCTGCGACGGACGCTACCGTTGCAGTTACGAAATACGGTACCGCCGCAACGGTTACAACGTAACGGCAAGCGCAAAAACACTCGAAGAAGCAAAACAAAAATTCATTGAAAAACTTAAAATAGCCGATCAGCAAAGACCTATAAAGGTTAACAACGGCAGAACCGTTCCGACGACGTTCAACGAATTTGCGTATTTTTGGTTTGAACACTTCCATAAACGCAAAGTTGCAGAACGAACGTACAAAAACGATATATGGCGCTTTCGCCGGGCTTTGGAAGAACCGTTTGCGAAGAAACATTTGCGCAGCGTAAACGCAATAGACATTCAGCGGATACTTGACGACTTTACCGAACAAGGAAAAGGCAAGACGGCCGACGAAGTACGCAGTCTGTTAAACCAAATACTCGGTTGCGCAGTAAAATTCGGACTGATACAACACAACCCCGTACAAATGGTTTTCCATAAGCAACATGAGCGCAAACACGGTTCGGCACTAACGTTGGAAGAAGAAAAACTGTTGTTAGACAAAACTGCAGGTACTCGCTATCAACTATTCTTCGCCATTGCCTTGTATACGGGACTTCGTCCCAACGAATACAAAACGGCGAAAATTTGCGGTAAGTTTATTGTTGCGAAAAACAGCAAACGCAAAAACGGCGAAATAGCGACGAAACGTATTCCCATAATTAAATTACTGCAACCGTATTTAGACGGAATAAGCGAGATAGACTGGGTAAGTCTAAAATACTTACGGGAAAAGTTTAATTCGATACTGCCGAATCATATCTTGTACGACTTACGAACGACGTTTTATACGCACTGCGTAACTTGCGGAGTAGCGCAAAGCGCAATAAACGAAATGGTCGGACATTCCGGCGGCGTGCTTAAAGATACCTATACCGACTTGCCCGACGAATTTTTGCTTAAAGAATCGGAAAAACTTGATTGGTAACGTATGGAATACCCCCAAACGTACCCCCGAAATTCCCGATTTGACGTTTAACAGTGGTTAAAAATACCTAAAAACCGCCCCAAAATGCAAAAAAATAGGCATTTTCGGGTTAAATTTACCTAAAAATGCCTATTTATTGGAGCGGGAGACGGGATTCGAACCCGCGATATCTGCCTTGGCAAGGCAGCGCTCTACCACTGAGCCACTCCCGCAAACTGTAAAGTTTGCCACATATTCAATTTGGTGCGGATAAAGGGACTTGAACCCCCACGTCGAAGACACTAGATCCTAAGTCTAGCGCGTCTGCCAATTCCGCCATATCCGCACGTCGATTGGTTTGGTACACCTTCAGGGACTCGAACCCTGGACCCACTGATTAAGAGTCAGTTGCTCTACCAACTGAGCTAAAGATGCATATATATTGTGCCTGCGCTTGCAGCCGATATATCTAATGGTGATCCATCCGCGATTCGAACGCGGGACACCATGATTAAAAGTCATGTGCTCTACCGACTGAGCTAATGGATCAAACTTGGCAGGGGTAGCAGGATTTGAACCTACGAGTGTCAGAGTCAAAGTCTGATGCCTTACCGCTTGGCTATACCCCTTTATAATTATGGGGTGAGCTATGGGAATCGAACCCATGACCTCCAGAGTCACAATCTGGCACTCTAACCAGCTGAGCTAAGCCCACCATAATTGGCGTGCCTGAAGGGATTCGAACCCCCGACACACGGCTTAGAAGGCCGTTGCTCTATCCTGCTGAGCTACAGGCACAGGCAAACGAGTAGTTTGGAGCGGGCGATGGGAATACTTCACTTCGTTCCATGGCGTTCGCTTCGCTCGGCTTAGCGGACCGTCCGATTCCACGTATGCTTCCCGTTGCGTCAGTCTTTCACAGCCCCCACTCGCTATTATTAAATGGAGCGGGTGATGGGAATCGGACCCACGCAGCCAGCTTGGAAGGCTGGTATTCTACCATTGAACTACACCCGCACTTCAACAGCCTTTACATTATAACTTACATAGCAAAAACTGTCAACAATTTTCGCAATATTTTCACCGATAATCATAAAAAATTTTCACCGATTACAGCTTACAGCTTGCCCTGCTTGTACAAATTTATAAGAAGGTTTTGCATTCCCGAAAAGCTGACAACATAAATTATTTCGTTTCCGGAGCCGTCCACCTCGCCCGTCCCTTCGGTTATCGGCGGCTTTACGTAGGATCCGGTACCGTCTTCCTGTTTTTGCAGCTTCAAGTACAAGTCGTTAAACCATTGCCCCAAATCGTCCAAATGCGAAAACTTGGCGTAAAAAGCATGATAATTGTTTATCTCCTTGTATATTCCGGAATTTATTTTAGCTTTAAGCTCGGAATGCGCTTGTGCGGAATCGGGATAGGACGATACGATACTCAACGCCGAACCTAAGCACTGCGCCAAAGCTCCGTAGCGAAGATAATCGTTGTCGCTGCTTATAAGCACGTATGAAGCCACTATATCTGCCTGATACTCGCGCATAACGCCCTTTGCGTGTGCCATTTCGTGCGCAAGAGTATGAGGCAGATACAAATTATTTTCGTTGCCGTTTACATTTACTTCGCCGAAAGGAGCAAACGTAACGCCCACTATATGCAACTCGCTCATTATCGTTTTGTTAATTATCCGTTTGGCAGGCGGAGTGTATTTGGAAAAATACGGGTTATCAAGTTTCGCGTATTCCGCCGTCAGTAATTCTGACAATTGTTTATCATTATACGGATATACAACATTGCCGTCGGCGTCGTGCTGCGTAGACGTATAAGCCTTATTAACGCCGTCTATTATGCGCTCGGCCAAAGTAACCGCTTCTTCGAAGGTTAAATCGTCGGAGCTGTATTCCGTATATATTTCCGTCGGCAGCGCTTCGCGGTTATAGCCGAACGAAGCGGACAGTGTGTAAACGTTCAGAAATGCAAAAACCGTTATTCCCGTAATAAGAAGCATAGAAACAAGTCGGTTCCACTTCCTTTTGACCAGAAAAACAAGCAAATACACCACAAAAATTACCGCCAAAACTATCGCGGCAATCAAAAACAACTCGTACGCGCTAAAAGGCAGTATGCTGAAAATACGCCCGAACAACGCTATCCACGCGCGCGAAAACGTAGTGGCAAAAAATTCGCAGACCGCAACGTTGGTAGTCAAGACGGTTAAAATCGCAAACAACGCCGTCAATACGCCTAACGCTATTAACTTTTTTATCGTAGACTTTTTGCTTATCATCTTAAAAATAATTCGAACTTTTTATCCAAGTAATCCCTGTATCGTTCTATGTAGGTTATAACATCCTTGGCATTTGCAGACCGCTCGATACGGTCTTCTTCTGAAAATATACGCTTGGATATAGCATTTGTTCCGCACGCGAGAATATTTGTTAATTCTTCCATAATACCTATATTATATAAACAAGCGGTATTTTTCTTACAGTAACCAACGTTTTCCAAGTTTTCCGTCATATACTTTTGTCTGTACATATAATACGGCGCGTATCCGTTATTGGACAAAACTTTTCTGGCGTACCGCACCATATCCGACACGTCTTGTTCTGTTGCGGCATAATTACTTTCTTTCAATATACTGCCGCGTTTTAACGCAAGCGTATGCACAGTAATGTTGTCGGGAGACAATTCTATCGCTCTGTCTATACTGTTCACAAACATTGAATACGTTTCCGTAGGTAAGCCTGCTATCAAGTCCATATTAACTTCAAAGCCGTATTGCTTGGCAAGAGCATACTTATCGTAAATATCCCGTACCGTATGCTTGCGTCCTATAATATCCAAAACGCTTTGATTGAAGGTTTGCGGATTTATAGATATTCTGTCCACACCGCGCCTTTTGAAAACTTCAAGTTTATCTTCGGCAATCGTATCGGGCCGCCCCGCCTCCACGGTATATTCGACGGGTAGAAAATCGATATACGACATAATTCTGTCCAATTGCTCGGCAGAAAGCGAAGTAGGCGTGCCGCCGCCGAAATATACATTGTTTAAGACGATTCCCCTTTCTTTTGCAAACGCTATCGTTTGCGATATATCGTCGCAAAGAGCGTCTACATACGGCTCAACGTACTTTCTCAAACGGTCTAATTCTCCGCTTGTAAAAGAGCAATAACTACATCGAGACACGCAAAACGGTATCCCTATATACAAATCGGCGCCGTGAGATATGTTTTGAAGTAAACTTCCCTGCGTTTGAAGAATTTCGTCAACCAAACCAGTTTTCTCATACGAAACGTCCAACAGTTCCGTAAAGGATTTTTTCCAATCGAGCGTTTCCTTTGATAATTGACGCGCCAACTTGGTAGGACGGATTCCCGTAAGACTTCCCCACGGCATAGCAACGCCCGTAACACGTGACAAGACCCTGTACAACGCAATCTTAGCGTAACGCTTGCGCAAGCGTACAGTTTGCAATTCGTTTCCCGCAGGACTAAACGAGCATTCTTCCTTATGGCCATTATATTCTACAACGTAGTGGTAAACGCTGTCTGTTTTTTCTTCCACGACGGTTATTTGCGCCACTTCGCGCTCGCCGATTAGCGCCGCATCGCAAAAAAACAGCTTTGCAACGTCGCATACTTCGGTTGCGTATTCGAAATTAGTAAATATAGTAGTCATATACAAAGCAAAAGTTATCCTTTAGTACGGTAAGCGTTAACAACAGCTGGTATTGCGCGTAATTTATTTATTAACTGTAAAGCTTGATCGTGGTTAGTAATTTCTACCGTAATATTGGCGACTGCATTCCCTTTCTTATCCTTGCGCGCGTTAATTGCAAGCATAGGTAAATTTTCGTTAGCGACAGCTTTTGTTATCTCTGCGAATATATCTCCTCTGTCTTCCGATACTATTTCAATTGATACGGGGAACGTAGCGTTTGCGTCCATATTGGACCATTCCGCATGCACAAGACGTTCCTTTTCAAAGTTCTTAATTGCAGGACAGTCCGCACGATGCACGCATACTCCGCGTCCGCGGGAAATATATCCCACTATTTCGTCCCCGGGCACAGGCGAACAACAGCGCGAAAAACGAACTAAAAGATCTTCAACACCCTTGACGATGACGGTATTTTTCTTACCGCCGCTACTTTTATTACTTCGGCGCGGCTGCTGAACGTTTGTTACCGTCAATCCCTTGTTGGTAGCGATAAGCTTCAACATAACCTGTTGAAGCGACATACTGCCGTATCCTACTGCCGCGAATATTTCGTCGGCGTCGTTGCACATATAGCGGTCGCACACAGCTTGTATGCCTTCGGGAGTCAGCAATTCAGACGGAGCTATTCCGCGGTGCTTGGCGTCGCGTTCTATCATAGATTTGCCGGTACGAATATATTCGTCTTTAAGCTCGCGCTTAAAAAACTGCCGAATCTTCGATTTCGCGGAAGCGGTCTTTACAATTTTCAACCAATCGCGCGACGGTCCCTTTGCGTTGGGGTTGGTCATAACTTCCACGGTATCGCCGGTATTTAACACCGTTTCAAGAGGAACAATTTTATTGTTAACTTTAATACCTACGCATTTGTTACCAACTTGACTGTGAATGGCGTAAGCGAAATCCAGCGCCGTTGCGCCCGCCTGCATAATCTTTACGTCGCCCGTCGGAGTAAAAACATATACTTCGTTCGTATTGGAAATATCCTTACGGATAAGGTCCAAAAACTCAGTGCTGTCTCTCAAGTCGTTGTCGTAGGACAACACTTCCTTTACCCATCCGAGTCTGTCGTCCATAGCGGTCGCACCGCTAACGCCTTCCTTGTATTTCCAATGCGCAGCAATACCGTATTCCGCTATCTTGTGCATCTCGTGAGTACGGATTTGAACTTCGATAGGATACGAATGCTTTTCGAACTCGATAATAACCGTTGTATGCAACGATTGATACATATTGGGCTTAGGAACGGCAATATAATCCTTGAAACGCCCCGGCATAGGCTTCCAGCGGGCGTGAATGGCTCCCAAAACGGCATAACAGTCTTTTATGGTATCTACAATGACTCGCACCGCAGTCAGGTCGTAAACCTGTTCTAAGGTTTTGTTCTGGCGTTTCATCTTTTTATAAATAGAATAAAAATGCTTAGTCCTGCCGTAAATATCGAAGTCGTCTATATTACCGTCTTTAAGTTCGCCCTTTACCTGCTTGATAAAGCTGTCGACAATTACTTCGCGCTCCTGCTTTTTCAACGCTATACCGCGCGAAATTGCCGCGTACGCTTCATTATCCAGATATTTCAAACACAAGTCTTCCAGTTCGCTTTTAATAGACGAAATACCTAATCTGCCCGCTATGGGAGAAAATATATCCAAAGTTTCTTTCGCTATTATCAGCTGCTTTTCCGATGACAAATACATTAGCGAACGCATATTGTGCAACCTGTCGGCAAGCTTAATAAGCATTACCCTAACGTCCTTTGCCATTGCGAAAAACATTTTGCGCATATTTTCCGCCTGTTCTTCTTCCTTATTATGAAACTGAATTTTGTCCAGCTTCGTAACTCCGGCGACAAGGTCGGCTATTTCGTCGCCGAATTGTTTGCGTAAATCGCCGTCGGTTACGTAGGTATCTTCTACCGTATCATGCAATAGCGCCGCGCACACCGTCGACACGTCCAATCCCATATCGATAAGAATGTCCGCGACAATCGTAGGGTGTGTAATATACGGACGGCCGCTGGCGCGGAATTGCCCTTCGTGCGCTTTGTTCGCAACGTTAAACGCATCTTCTATCCGTCCGATATCTCGAGCGTGATAATAATGTTTAACTTTTGACAAAAAATTTTTAATTGTAACTTCTGCTTTTTCCTGTTCCAGATTCATAATATCTCCGTTACTTGCCGGTTATCGCTGAAAGCAGCGATAAATAGACGAATTTGCCAAATCCTGCTTTTCAGTAGGCTTGAATTCGACGGTATAATCGTCCACGATTTTTATTAAATTCAATTCTTGAAAAACTCTCAACGCTACCAGATACTGCGAATAGGACATTTTACTTAACAGATACTTATCGAACACGCCTTTTACACTGTCGAACTTGCCTTTGCGCTTCAATGCGGAAAACGCCGACAGACATATTTCGCGCGTCAATTCCAAGTCGTACAATTTGGCGTTTGCGGGCGTTACGTTAGCATATATTGCTTTTTGCGGCAGCATTCTGCGTTTATAAGGCACTGCGAAACAAATTATATGTTCGTATCGGTCGAAGCTGTAATCGTCAAGCGGCGAAATTACAACCGTATTGCCGCAATTCCCCGAATCGAAAAATATATCCACATAGTATCGAGAAAAGTCATACCGCTCCTGATACGCGATAAATGTTTCGTAATCGTCAAACACCGCTATTGCCGAATCCGAGCCGAGTTCTTTGACAATTTGATTTTCGTCCGCGCTCTCGTACGTATCCGTCGAAAAGCTTTTAAGCAGATTCAGTTTGTAATAATCGTCCAGCCTGACGGAATTGAGCAGAGTCAAATCTTCAATAATTCCGCAGACTTTTTTCGTATATGAGTCAGTTTCCAATGTGCAAATAAGGTCGACGTTCGCGCCGTTTCGTATAAAAGGAGCATATCTGCCGTATTTGAAAAAACCCTTTACTTCCAAACCGCAAGATAACGTAGCCGACAAGTGCGAATTATCTTTGCCAAAAGAATTGGCAAATTTTACAACGTCTTTTATTCTGCAAATTAGTTTGTCCTGCGGAAGAACAGGCTCTAACCTACATGACAACGCCATTACATCTTCTACTTTACTTTCCCCAATCTCAACGTCGTAATAACGGCGTTTGACGAAACAGCTATTGTCTATTGCCGATAATGCATCGACAAGCGCTTGGCGAAATTCGGATATTTTATCTCCGGCAACCGTAAAACCGACGGAAGATTTATGTCCGCCGTATTTTACTAAATAATCCTTACAGGAAGTAAAAATCTCAAACAAATCGACCGAATCTATACCACGCGCAGAACCGACGTAATCGTCGCCGTCACGGGTCATTATAATTGCGGGCAACTGATACTTTTCCTTGTAACGCGAAGCTACTATTCCAAGCAAACCGTGATTCCATTTTTCGCTGTACAGGAATACCATTTTTTCTTTATATATTACTTCGACGTCGCACATTTCATCCGACTCGGCTATTATACCGTCGAAAATCTTTTTACGTTCGTCATTAAGCTCTAACAACTTTTCGCACAACACGGTATCGGTCTTGTCGCGGCACAGCAAAAAGTTCAAAGCAACGTCGGGACATCCAACTCTGCCAGCAGCATTGATTTTAGGAATAATCTTCATGGCTAAATCGCTGCACGACGGAGAAGCCGAACAACGGGATAATTCCGCCAATTTTTGCAAATTTTTATGATTGAAATTAGCAAGCCCGAGTTTCACGATACTGCGATTTTCGTCCTGCATAGGCATTATATCGCCTATTGTGCCTATCGCTGCCAAAACCGAATATTTAGTCGCAGCTTCTCGTCCGACAAGTGCTTCGACTAACTTCCATGCAACTCCCGCGCCGGACAAGTACGGATAATCGTAGCCTAATTTCGGGTTTACGCACAAGCAATCGGGCAAAACCTCAGGAAGTTCATGGTGATCCGTAACTATCACTTCTACACCTAATTCTTCTACGATTTTAGCAACTTCTTCCGCATTGGATATACCGCAGTCCACCGTTATAACCAAGTCGTAGTAATTGCGCTTAAACGCCCGTATAACTTTGTCTGCATGCAGTCCGTAGCCTTCGTCGCGGGTAGGAATTATAACGTTGTTTTCTATTCCGCTATCCGTAAAAAACAAAGACAGTATACTGCTGGCGCTAAGTCCGTCCGCATCGTAATCGCCGTAAATAAGCACGCTTCCGCCCGTTTCTATCAAGTATGATATCGTTTCCGCGGCTTCGCGCATATTAACCATGTCGAACGGAGAATGGAAACAAAGTTTATTGCCGAAAAAGACGTTGTAATTCTGCTCCGTTACTCCTCTTGCCGACAGTGCTTCCGCCATAATTCTATTGTATCCCTGCTCAACGAGATATAAAACGTCGCTCTCGTTAAGAAAGGCTCTTTTTTCGTATCTTTGCTTCATAGTATCCGATAAATACAACAGCCTTCTAAGTACATAGAAGGCTGTAAAAACGTGATTATGTTATTACTGTTATTTTTTCGCGTTTGCTTTGCCTGCTGTTTCATAAAACGGTTCGACCATTTTGACGAAAAGCCTGTTCAAACCGAACGTAGCAATGAAAGACAACACTGCGCCGAACACCAGCATAGTACCCATAGGAGCCGTTACTGCCGTAGGAATTACCCACAATATAATGCCCAAAACCAATAACGCCGCATGAGCAATCAAGCTGATTTTGTTAGTCGCAGAAAATCCTTTGTATGACGACGACGAGAAAGTCTTGTCTTGATTGTACGCGCGAATCTTCTCGAAGGTAAATATCGTAAAGAATGTCATAAACGCGTATGCCAAAGTCAAACCTATCGCGGCAAATAAGTTGAAGTATACCACCATGTACAGCAACATAGAAATATACATAAACAACACTATAGCCATAAGCTGCGACAGTACTCCGGCTAACCCCAGAGTTTTATAACGAACTGTGAAAAATACAAACGTGGCGAGAACAATCACGCCCATTACGGCAGCGTAAACCCAACTGGTCTTGTTCGCAACATCGATATCTCCCGTTTCGTCCAACGTAAGTTCGGCTCCGAGCGCACCGTTTTTAATATAACTTGCAACCGTCTTGCTTCCCAAATTAGACGCGCTGTAAATTTGCAAACTGCCGTTGGTATAAACGGCGAAACTTGCGACGGAACCGTCTATTGCAAAAACGTATTGCGAATTCGCCGTCAAACTTTTATCGGCAAGTTTTACGCCTTCCGCTGTCAGCTTTACTTCGCAAATATAGAACGTTTGAGCCGCCTGAGCGTACGTCTGCGTACGAGCTCTGCGGAAATGCTCTGCGGACAACACAACCTTGTCTTCTTCGTATTTTGCGTCTTGGGAATACGCTGTGCTAAGTATTTCTACTTTGCCTACCGCCGTAACGCTGCTCAGGATCGAAGCCGCGCTTGGGCGCGACGTATTAACTTTGTGTCCGATAGGAGCCGTTTTAGGCATAACAATCGTAGTCAAACCGTCTTTGTTAATGATATCCACGCTGTAATATCCGTAAATACTTTGCAGTCTTGCGTTTATTGTTTTTTGTACCGATCTAAAGTCAACGCCTTCGTTCAATTTCGTTTGATACGTAGAGCGAGTAGTATCTGTGAATAAACCGCTTTTTTGTATAACGTCATACGCCGAATAAAATTCACCGTACGTGCCGTAATCCAGTCCATCGGGTACCGATAAGAACGCAAATACCCCGAAAAACAGTACTATTGCCGTAATTATACAGAATAATACTATGGACGTAGTCTTTGTCATTGTGAGCCTCCTTGACTATTGCCTAACTTAACCATTCTATTATAATAGCAGTTAACAAAATAGTCAATTACTTTTCGGTTGTTTTCGACACAGATTGCCTTTCAGAATAATTAAAAAATGTAGAAGCACGCTGTCGGACGCAATATTTTGTCAATATCGACTGTCTTGAACTTTTTACAAAACTCCGACACGCGGTCATATAAAACCCTACTGAAAAGTACAATATAAAAAGTTCTTAAACCGCGTTACACGTTTTAAGAACTTTTATGCTATATTTTTCCTATATTAGCGAATTAACACAACACGCTATGCCGCTCTGCGGCTTTTTATAAGAGCAACGATTATTGCGACAACCAACGCGACGCCCAAATCCAAAGCAATTTGTCCTATATTAAACTTGCCGCCCATTATAGCAAACAGACCGAACGATAACAGCCAAAACAAGATTGCTCCGATAACCGCTTTAAGCAGAAATTTCTCGTCTTTAACGGAAATCAACGTTCCAACCGCTACGGCTATCGCCTTCAATACTTGATTGATTATAGGCAAAATATTATCACCGATATTACACAGTTTGGCTAACAAAGCCAATAACAGTACGGCAACACAGGAAAACACCAGCGACAGCGCGCCTGCCTTGATAGATTGAAGAATAGTATTTTTTCTTACGCTTGCGTCCATAAAAACACCTCCGAATTTAGTAAATTATATTCGGAGGCGCGTTTATTTAGTACTTAGATTATTTAATTTCGTCTATTTCTTCGGACTTTTCTTTTTCAGCCTTTTCTTCTGCGATAGCTTCGGGAGATCCGGGTGCGGGAGCAATGGAATGAATAGCCTGACGTACAAATTGCATCGTAGTCTTGTTGTCGCCCACGCCCGTCAAAAGCCAAATATGCTTATCGTCCAGTTCAACGACTTCGCCCACTATTCCGCCGATGGTGGTCACTATGCTGCCCAAGCCCAACTTAGACATCATTTCTTCGTTACGTTTCTTTTGCTTACGTTGCGGAATGACCATCATAAGAATCATACCCACAATTAAAACTCCGCCGATAACCCATATTATCCAGTTATTGGCCAGTCCGCCGGCCGCTTCTCCGCCTGTCGATTCTCCCTCGAAAAAACCCAATAAATTCAACATAATATTCTCCTTGCGACGCACGCTGCTTCTACTGCGAAAAACGCCCTTTTAATAATATTTATTTACAATATCTTTCGTTATTGTTTATTATACAATAGTTCGGTACAAAATGCAATAAGAATATGCAATAAAGTATTTCAACATAGTTTAAGTTTTGACTACTTTTTGTAATATTTTGCATAAAATTCGCGTTTATAGTCTGTAAAAGCGTCTTGTTTTATTGCTTCGCGAGCGCCTTCGACCAACTTCAAAAGAAACCTGATATTATGAATTGACAACAATTCGCCAGCAAGTATTTCTTTGCAGTTGACCAAATGCCGCAAATAAGCCTTGGAAAAGTTTTTACAGCAGTAACAATCGCATTCTTCATCCAACGGAGAAAAATCTTCTCTGTAACAACCGTTACGGACGACGACTTTGCCGTGAGTAGTCATAGCCGTTCCGTTACGCGCAATTCGCGTGGGCAGCACGCAATCGCACATATCTATTCCGCGCTCTATTCCTTCCAAAATGTAATCGGGCGTACCTACGCCCATAAGATAACGCGGCATATTATCGGGAAGATACGGACGGATAACGTCTAACATTTCGTACATGATTTGGTCGGGCTCGCCTACCGACAATCCGCCGACTGCAATTCCGCATTGGGCATAATCGCGCACGTACTTAACTGATTCGACACGCAAATCCGCAAACATATTGCCCTGTATTATGGGAAACAGCATCTGAACCCCGTTAGTATGTGCCTTAGCGCACCTGTCCAGCCACTTGTGAGTACGGTTCATTGCCGAACGCGCGTATTCCTTGGAGCAGCCGTAAGTAGAACACTCGTCAAACGCCATAATAACGTCCGCGCCCAAGTCGTGCTCCGTAGCCATTACGCTTTCGGGGGTAAATACGTGCTTACTGCCGTCAATATGCGACGAAAACGTCACGCCGTCATCCGTAATTTTTCGCAAATCTCCAAGAGAAAACACCTGAAACCCGCCGCTGTCTGTCAAGATAGGCTTATTCCAATTCATAAACTTGTGCAGTCCGCCCGCCCTACGTACTATGTCGCTACCGGGGCGAAGATACAAGTGATACGTATTGGAAAGCAGAATTTGAGTTCCCAATTCGTGCAGCGTACTCGGCAAAAGCGACTTGACTGTCGCTGCCGTTCCGACGGGCATAAATATCGGCGTTTCTATATCTCCGTGCGGAGTGTGAAATACGCCCGCGCGCGCGCCGGTATGCTTGTCAATATGTAATAATTCATAACTAAACATTTTCATCGCTATTTATTCGTTTTCCGTATCGGTTTTTCCATTCGTGCAGACAGTCTGCAACCGCTCTCGCTTATAACAGTAATTTTATTATATAATTATCATAGCGTCTCCGAATGAGAAAAACCGATACTTTTCATCCACTGCCGTTTTGTAAACGGAAAGTATTTCTTCCTTGCTGCATAACGCAGACACCAACATTATCAATGTGCTTTCGGGCAAATGAAAATTGGTTATAAGACAATCGACTGCCTTAAACCTATAAGGCGGGTATATAAAAATATCCGTATCCCCCGAGCACTCCGCAAGCTTACCTTCGTCGTCGGCTGCGCTTTCTAACGTTCTTACGCTTGTTGTACCGACGCATATTACGCGTCCGCCTTCCGCCTTCGCTTTGTTTATAACGTCCGCCGCTTGCTTGGACACGGCGTAATACTCGCTATGCATATGATGCTCAGTAACATCGTCCGTTTTAACCGGGCGAAAAGTTCCAAGTCCCACGTGCAACAGCACTTCGGCAATTTCCACGCCTTTACTTCTAACCTTTTCCAATAATTCCGTCGTAAAATGCAAGCCTGCCGTCGGCGCAGCCGCTGAGCCGTCCACCTTGGAATAAACGGTATTATACCGCGTTTTGTCGTTTAGCTTGGCTTTAATATACGGCGGAAGAGGCATTTCGCCCACTTCCGATAAAATAGTTTCGAAAACGCCTTCGTAAATAAACTCTACTATACGGCTGCCGTCTTCGCCTATACTATCTATCCTTGCCTTCAATTTGTCGCCGAAGCAAAATACAGAACCGACTTTGGCAATACGTCCCGGTTTTAATATCACTTCCCAATGCGTCAAATCCAGACGCTTTAACAGCAAAAACTCTATTCTTCCGCCGGTACGTTCTTTACTTCCGTAAATTCGAGCGGGAAGCACCTTGGTATTGTTGACTACCAGTACGTCGCCTTTACGAAGATAATCCGCTATATCGTAAAAATGCTTGTGTTCTATTGTTTTGCTTGCGCGGTCGTATACCAACAAACGCGAACTGTCGCGCGGCTCTACGGGAGTCTGCGCGATGAGTCCCTGCGGTAAATCGTAGTAAAAATCACTGGTTTTCATAATTTGTTTCGTCTGTATATAAAGATAATGCTTCCAAGCGCTCCTTAGAAAGCTTTTTGCCCAAATGTTTATAGGCGTTTGGCATACAAACCCTACCGCGCGGCGTACGCGCGACAAACCCCAACTGCAATAAGTACGGCTCGTAAACGTCTTCTATAGTCTGCGAGTCTTCTCCCGTTGCGGACGATAACGTATCCAAGCCGACGGGACCGCCGCTGAATTTGTCTATTATCGTGTTCAAAATATTCTTGTCCACCGCGTCCAGCCCAAGCTCGTCCACTTCCATAACTTGCATAGCGTGCTTTGTTACTTCGGCATTTATAACGCCGTTTCCTATAACTTCGGCAAAATCGCGCACGCGCTTTAACAATCTGTTGGCAATACGCGGCGTACCGCGGCTGCGACGCGCAATTTCGTATGCCGCTTCGTTTTCTACCGTACTTCCCAATTTTTTGGCTGATTTAACTACAATTTGCTGCAATTGCTGCGGCGTATACATTACCAAACGCATTTGCATACCGAACCGATCGCGTAATGGCGCGGCAAGATTACCTGCTTTTGTCGTCGCTCCGATAAGCGTAAACTTCTCCAACTTGATATTAACGCTGGTTGCGCTCGGTCCCTTACCCACGACAAAATCCAACCGATAATCTTCCATGGCGGGGTAAAGGATTTCTTCCAAGCTACTGTTTAGACGGTGAATTTCATCTATAAACAACACTTCGTTGGGTTTAAGTTTTGACAAGATTGCAGACAAGTCGAATTTTCCCGGGATAGCCGAACCGCTTGTAACTGTTATGGGCACGCCCATTTCGTTTGCAATAATATGCGCAAGCGTGGTCTTGCCCAAACCGGGCGGACCGTACAGCAAAACATGGTCGAGACTTTCTCCGCGCGACAGCGCGGCCCGAATATAAACTGACAGATTTTCCTTAACCTTGTCCTGTCCTACGTAATCGGGAAAAGTCTTCGGACGCAATATATTTTCCGTATCCTTTTCTTTTTCCGTCAACGTACTTGTAAAAAATTGTTCCTGTTCCATAATTTTACCTTAATAGTTATTACACAAACACCCGAATTTAGACAACAAAAATTACCTGTAATGCTACTGAATATCCAAAGAAAACTCGCGTTTAATCGAACCTACAATCCAACTGCGCGTACTGTCGCTCATATTTTCGTTCCGCACTATAGAACCGATTCTGCAACGTACTCGTATACGTCGAAAACAAACGCGTTATCGATAACGGTCACTTCGTTTTGCGGAACGGCGCTCCGAACGTCAACCTTGTATATATATCCCGGTAGTCCCTGTACGTTTCGACAGTTGCGTTTGGATAATACTCATCTAACCGCAAAATACCGTCTGTTTCAAAAACGTTGCCTGCCCATTTGTAAAAGCCCCATCGTGCTTATAGCCCGATTCTTTACAGAATTTTTCAACTGCTCTACTGAGATAAACGTAGCCGTTTTCCTACTTACGGGAAAAATAAATCAACGGCTTAACGGGATTGGAAATATGCGGTTTGACGTTTTGATATCGCGCGTATTGGACACATGGTACAATATCGTAATCAATCAATCCTAAAAGCCATATTAACGAGTTCTTCCGTTGTCGTAGCGCCCAACTTTGACGCCGCTTCTATAAGCTTTCCCGCGTCGTTTTGACTTTTTCCCAACGATACCAAAAGAGCCACAGCGTTTTGCACCTCCTTGGTCATCGGTACGTCCAAGTTATTGACGATAGGCAAATCGGCCGACCCCGCGTCAATAACGACCTTTTCTCTAAGCTCCAACACAAGCCTTTCGGCAGTTTTTTTGCCTAAACCTTTTATTTTTGTAAGCGACTTGGTATCCCCGCTAAAAATCGCTTTTGCCAAGCTGTCGCTGTCCATTCCGGAAAGTATGGCAAGCGCGACCTTACCGCCTATTCCTGATACGGATATCAATCGCAAAAACATATTTTTTTCTTCATTGGTTGCAAAACCGAACAAAGTTACCCCGTCTTCTTTTACCTGTAAATAAGCGAAAAGCTTAGTTCTTTGCCCCACTACGCACTCGCCGCGAGTATAGTTAGACGTTGCAAATTCATATCCGATTCCGTTTACATCCATTACTACGTTGCCGCCGGATATATCCGCAACTTCGCCGATAAAATAATTATACATATTTCTCCGTAATCTATTGAATAAAAAATTTATCCGTCAAACCGCCCGTTTGAATGTGTGTTAAAGCAACCGCCAATGCGTCGGCCGCGTCATCGGGCTTCGGAGCCTTGACAAGTCCCAAATATACACGCACCATTTCCTGAATTTGCTTTTTTTCCGCTCTGCCGTAGCCCGTCATTGCCTGCTTTATTTGCAGCGGCGTATACTCGTACAGCTTTCCGCAATGATGAATAGCGGACAAAAGAAGTACTCCGCGCGCGTGCGCCACGTTTATGCCTGTGGTAATGTTAGTATTGAAGAACAATTCTTCCGCGGCGATTTCGTCCGGCTTGTACTTTTCGATAAGTTCCGTTACGCCCTTATAGATAAGCGCCAATCTAACCGGAAAACTCTCGTCCTTCGGCGTAGTTATAACGCCGTAATCCACAACCTTTTTACGGTTGAAATCTTCGAAATCCAACACGCCGTAGCCCACTATCGCAAGACCGGGGTCGAAGCCTATAACTCTCTTCATAAGTAAATCTTCTCCGAATAAATCATATAGCAAATACCGCCAAAAGTCAAGCGTAACCGAAAAGTAAGCGATTTTTTAATTTATGCGAAATTTACTTGACAAATGGGGGGGGGGGCTATACTAAAAGAAAAAGGAGAAAATTACAATGAGCAAGCATTGCAAACGTTGCAACGCCGAAATTGACGATACAATCGTATTTTGCCCCTATTGCGGGTATGCAAATGTTGCAAAAAACCATTACAACAACAGTAAAACCAATAACAGACTACGCATAGCAGCAAAGGTATTTATGATACTGGGTTGCATTGGCTCTCCGCTCTGCCTTAAATTGGCTGCCCTTGCAAAAACAGTTATCGGCGCGATATTGATAATGTGCATACCGCTGCTTTGGTGCATACCGATGACGATAGATTATTGGAAAAATTGCGACATCGTAGGAGTTGCGTTCAAGATATGTTCGTTATTGTTTGTAAGCACTATTGCAGGTATACTAATGCTGTGCGACAATACAACGTACAATACAATTAAAAAATAAATAGTTATTCTTCGTCGTCGATAGGCGGCACTTGGCGTTCCCTATATTTCAGTTTCAGTACTTCGTACCGCTGTAAATAATCTTCCGCGCGTACCTATTATACTATAACTACAGTTCTCATCCGAGTAATCGAAACATTCTAAACCGTTAACCACATTAGGCAATTTGCCCGACAGCCAAGCGAATTGATTAAACGTAAAAAACGTATTCGGAATAATGAGTTCTTCCAACTGTGACATTTGCGACAAAATTTCAAGATAATATTCGCTATGTTTATCTTTCACTACATCTACCCATAAACTATTCAATTTGGGAATATTTAACAAAAATTCAAAATTGTTTATATGCTATTTTGAAGTAAACGACGAAAGATAATTGCACCCCAACAGAGTCAACTCTTCAATGTAAGTATTTTCCAAGCAAGAAAAATCCGTAATTTTATTGCAGTTAATTATTTCAAGACGCTTTAATTTCGTATTTTTACTAACATTCCACAATTCGGTTATTTTCGAATTGGATTTTAACTGAATTGTTTCTATCGAATTCAAACGCTCCAAAGAAGTTAAATCTAAGAAAATGTTTTTCAAAAAGAAATCAATGTTAACAGCCACATCTCTCACACAATTCGCAAAATAATCCAACTGCTGCTGCGTTTCGCATTTTATAATAAAATCTTGCGGCTTTTCATAATTCAAATAGGTTTCGAATTCTTCAGTACTGTAATATGAACACTTATGCTCTAACGAATCGTCGATAAAAGGGACAAACGATAAGTGTATCCGCTTAGAACAACTCGCGTCTAAATTAGCCGCATCAACTTTTGATACGCGGACTATTCCATCCATAACCATTATTTCCTATTAGAAATTTCTAAATTTTGAAAAAGCATTACTCTGCTAAAGTAATGCTTCTCATCTTATTCTTCTTCGTCTTCGGGAAGAGCGACGTTGTGAAAAACGTTTTGAACGTCGTCGTTATCTTCCAGCACGTCTAACATTCGCTGGAACTTTGTTAAATTGTCACCTTCTAACGTTATCATCGTTTGCGGCAGCCAGCTCATTTCGGCGGATACAAGGTTAAGTCCCTTGCCAACTACCGCGTCGCGCACGCTTGCAAGCATAGTAACTTCGCAGGTCATTTCCAACATTCCGTCGTCCAACTGAACGTCGTCCGCGCCCGCTTCGATTGCAAGCTCGAAAGCGGAATCTTCGTCGAGACCTATTGTATTTTCCGCTACGACTATTCCGCGGCGGTCGAACATATAGCTTACGCAATTCGTTTGACCGAGACTTCCGCCGTTTTTATCGAAAGCGCATCTAACGTCGCCCGCCGTACGGTTTTTATTGTCCGTAAGACATTCGACTATAACGGCGCTTCCGCCTATGCCGTAGCCTTCGTACGTTATTTCGAAGTAATCTACCGCCGACAACTCTCCGCTTGCTTTTTTTATGCTACGCGTTATGTTATCGTTAGGCATGTTGTTGGCTTTGGCTTTCTGCACTATATCGTACAGCTTGCTGTTCGTATCGGGATCGGGACCGCCCGCTTTAACGGCGACGGCGATTTCGCGCCCTATTTTCGTAAATATTTTGGAACGGACGGCGTCGCCCTTTGCCTTTTTATTCTTTATATTATTCCATTTGCTGTGACCGGACATAATGACCTCCGTTATTTAAGTGATTGTGAAAAAACCTGATACATAATTACGCTGCCCGCTACCGCCGCGTTTAGCGATTCGAATCCGTTCGCCATAGGTAAAGAAACCGTGCAATCGGCGTGAGTTTTGGCGTAATCGGACAGTCCGTTGCCTTCGTTACCCACAATTAATGCCGACTTTTTATCGTATTTGCGCTCGAACGCGTTGCTTCCACACATATCGCAAGCTATTATTTCCAAACCGTCAAGGCTTGCAAATACTTCCGCCAAATTGTCGCTTTCGTGCAGTTTCAAACAAAAGTGCGCAGACATTGCCGACCGCAACACCTTGGGCGAATACACATCCGCGCAATTAACTGCGTAAACATCGGTAAAAGCGCACGCAGCTGCAGAACGCAACAATGTGCCGACGTTTCCGGGGTCTTGCAAACCGTCCAAAATCAGACAATTACCGCCATTGTACGACCGCTTTTCAATAGGCTTCGAAGCAACGGCAAGCACGCCTTGACTGCTGACGGTGTCGCACATTTTAGCAAAAACCTTATCTGCCACTACCGTCTGATTTAAGTAATTGTACTTACACGCAGTACTTTCGCGAACGAATACAGACGTTATCTGCGCGCCGTACTTTATAGCGTCGTTAACAAGTCGCTCTCCTTCGATAACGTATTTACCGTATGCCTTGCGATATTTTTTGTCGTACAATTTGGTTACTTCGGCAACCTTGGCATTATCCGTAGACGTAATTATCATAATTTCAACCGCATAACGCAAAAATGGGGCTTTATTCTAAGCCCCGTAATTTGCGTTTACTTTAAGTTAGCTTTAGCAGTTTCCGCAAGTTTGGCGAAAGTCGTTGCGTCGCTCACTGCAATTTCTGCAAGAGATTTTCTGTTCAGATCGATATTGGCAAGCTTAAGACCGTGCATGAACTTACTGTAAGACAGTCCGTTGGCGTGAGCAGCCGCGTTGATACGCGCAATCCACAGACTTCTCATATCGCGTTTTCTCAGTCTTCTTCCTATGTAAGCGTAATTGCCGCTCTTCATTACCGCTTCGCGTGCAATACGGTAATTGGTGGATTTAAGTCCGAAGTAGCCTTTGGCTGCTCTTAAAATCTTTCTGCGTTTTTTTACTGCGTTAACTCCGCGTTTAATTCTCATTGTAGTATCCCCCTATTAGTACGGCAGCATATGTTTTATCGTATTTGCTTTGGTCTCGTCAACGTAAGCAGTACTACGAAGGTTACGCGTTCTCTTGGTCGTTTTCTTGCCAAGCTTATGGTTCTTGTTACATTGCGCGCGTTTCACTTTGCCGCTTTTTAATACGACAAATCTTTTTTTGGACGCGCTATGCGATTTTTGTTTAGGCATATATTTGTCCTCCAATGTTAATTTGCTGCTAATTCAACGGAGCGAGAAACATAGATATGTTTCTGCCTTCCGTAACAGGCTGTTTATCGATTTTTGCAACGTCGGCAAGGATTTCCGCAAACTTCTTCATTACTTCCACGCCCCGACTTGCGTACGCCTGCTGTCTGCCGCGCATACGTATAGTCGCTTTTACCTTGTTGCCGTCTTTAAGAAATTTACGCGTAATATTCGCCTTGGTGTTCAGGTCGCCTATATCTATCGTCATAGAAAGCCATACTTCCTTTACCTCGATAGTTTTTTGATTGCGTTTCATTTCCTTTTCTTTTTTGTTTTGCTCGTATTTGTACTTGCTGTAATCCATTATCTTGCATACGGGCGGTACGGAAGTCGGGGCGATTTTTACCAAATCCAAGCCTTCTTCGTCGGCGATACGCTGTCCTTCATATGCGGAGATAATCCCAAGCTGCTGTCCGTCGGCTCCGATCAGACGAATTTCCCTGTCCCTTATTTGGGAATTGATTTGAAGCTCTTTAATAACTGTGTCCTCCTACGAACAAATAAAAAAATGCGGTACTGACAAAAATACCGCACACCGAGAAACTTCGCCCGTAAGGACGACTTCACTTATAGGTTAACCGACGAACGTAATTCGGCGGTGAGAAACGGTATTTCTGCTTGATTACGTTAGTATTATAACAAATCTGCGGTTCATTGTCAAACAATAAACCGCAGGTTTTCACAAAATATTTTTTACATTTATTTCAATCTATAAACCACTTATGTCCGCAATCTCGGCATATTGCCTTAGTGTGAACTTCTTCTTTTCGTTTTGATTGAATCACTTTCAAAATTGAAAGAATAATAGAAAAAAATAATAATGGCTATTACCGCACCCCAAATGTATCCGCTTACGAACAACGTTATAATTACTGCAACACCAAGAACCGCAACAATTAGCAAAAGATAAACATTCAAACCTTTATTAGTTCCCGATACAAAAGATAAATCTTCATTATCACATTTTGGACATTTGATTTTTTTATGCATATCTATTCTTCTCCAATAAGAATTATATATCCGACGATTTTTCCGCAATTTCTTGTTGAAGTTTATTCGCCAATTCGTCGAAAGACATAACGCCCAAGTCGCCGTGCTTCCTGTTACGCACGGCAATGCTGCCCGCTTCCTTTTCCTTTTCGCCGAGTACCAGCATATACGGTATTTTTTGCAGCTGCGCTTCCCGTATACGGTAACCCATCTTCTCGTTACGGTCGTCCACTTCCGCTCGAACCCCCATAGCGACAAGCTTATCGCATACCATATGCGCGTACTCGCTTTGATTTTCCGAGATGGGAATGATTTCCGCCTGTACTGGAGCGAGCCATAATGGGAAGGCCCCCGCAAAATGCTCCGTAAGTATTGCTATAAACCGCTCTATGCTGCCGAATACCACGCGGTGAATCATTACGGGGCGATGCCTTTCGCCGTCCTGTCCCACGTAGGTAAGGTCAAAACGTTCAGGCATTTGGAAATCCAGCTGTATAGTTCCGCACTGCCACGTACGTCCAATGCTGTCTTCCAAGTGGAAGTCGATTTTGGGTCCGTAAAACGCTCCGTCCCCTTCGTTAACCTCGTATTTCTTACCGAGAGTATCCAGCGCCTTTTTCAGCGCGCAAGTGGCAGTCTCCCACTGTTCGTCCGTACCCATACTGTCTTCGGGACGGGTTGACAACTCCAAGTTATACTTAAATCCGAAAACGCTGTAAAAACTGTCGATGAGCCGTACAACGCCCTCTATTTCGCTTTCTATTTGTTCGGGAGTCATAAAAATATGTGCGTCGTCTTGGGTAAAGCATCTCACGCGCATAAGCCCGTGCAACGCGCCCGACAGTTCGTGACGGTGCACCAAGCCCAATTCAGCCATACGTTCGGGCAAATCGCGGTAACTGTGCGGCTTACGCTTGAATGCCAACATTCCGCCGGGACAGTTCATGGGCTTGATTGCGTAGTCTTCGTCGTCTATCTTGACGACATACATATTGTCCTTGTAGTGATCCCAATGTCCGCTTCTGTGCCACAATTCCTGATTGAGAATCATTGGCGTTTTTACTTCTTCGTATCCCGCTTTGATGTGTTCGGCGCGCCAAAAGCTTTCCAATTCGTTGCGTAACACCATTCCTTTGGGAAAGAAAAACGGAAATCCGGGTCCCTCGTCAAAAATATCGAACAAATCCAAATCCTTACCCAATTTGCGGTGGTCGCGGCGCTTCGCCTCCTCCAAACGAGTAAGATACTCGTCGAGTTCCGACTTCTTCTCGAACGCCGTTCCGTAAATACGTGTCAACATTTTGTTTTTGGTATCTCCGCGCCAATACGCTCCCGCAATACTTGTAAGTTTGAAAACTTTAAGCCTGCCCGTAGAAGTCATATGCGGTCCGCGGCACAAGTCCACGTATTCGCCCTGACGGTATAGCGAAACGGTATCGGCATCCAATTCCGAAAGTATTTCCACCTTGTAAAAATCGCCGTGCTTCTTAAAGAACTCTATTGCTTCCGTTCTCGGCATTTCTTCGCGGACGATAGGCAAATTTTCCTTGACAATTTTATTCATTTCCGCTTCTATTTTAGCCAAATCTTCCGGCGCAATAGTTGCTCCGTCGAAGTCCACATCGTAATAAAATCCGTTTTTAACGGACGGACCTATTGCAAACTTGGCATTTTTCCATATGCGGGAAATTGCCTGCGCCATCAGGTGTGCGGTCGAATGACGTAAAACAGCAAGACCTTCGTCGTTCTTCAAAGTAAACACCCTAAACACTGCATCGTTCCCAATCATTGCCGACATATCCTGCATAACGCCGTTCACTTCGGCGCATACCGCGTTTTTGGCGAGCCCTTGAGAAATACTCTCCGTAACTTGCATACAAGACACTGCTTGATCGAATTTTTTTTCGCTTCCGTCCGGCAGTTTAATCGTAACAGACATAATTGTAATCTCCTTTGATAATAAAATAAAAGTCCTTACGAGTACGTAACTCATAAGGACGAAAATAATCCGTGGTTCCACCTTATTTGACGGCAAAGCCGCCCGCTCTTTTGTCCGACTGTCGCGCGGACGAACGCGCCAAGCAAAGTGGTATTAGTACGATTTCGTATACGACGATTTCACCGCCCGCCGCTCTCTGTAAAACTACCTTCGTAAAACGTGTCTTTGCCTATAACGTATTACAAAGCAATTGTAATACCGACGAAAAAAATTGTCAACTGTTTTTGCAATATTACAGAGCGCGAACGTATTCGGTAGTAAACAAAGAATCCATAAGATCGCAAAAATCTTCGCTCGGTTCTTCGTCGTAATAGAATACCACTTTCTTCGGCTTTAAGCAAATAACGTTTAAGGCTGTTTCTTCTTCTACGTTCAACGGCTGCGCAAGAGACTGCAACGCCGCTATCGTTTTATTCTCTCCGCCAAACAAAATAAAACCGTCCTTATCCAAGCTTACGGATAGCCGCTCTTCCTTGCACGTCATAGATTCCGATAAATACTGCAAAAATTCCACAATTAAATCGTTATCCGTCAAAATAAAATCGTTATCGCTTACAAGCTTGGATATTTCCAACCACTTGCGCTTGATAACCGACATTCTGAAATTGTAATATCCGTCCAAACAAATGGTATTATCAGGCTCTATCACGCGCGAAATAAACTGTTTGTCGTACTCGTTATCGAAGATACATATCGTATTGACAAGCACGTTTTGATAGAAGCTTGCGCCCTTTATATTCAGCAAATCCCTGAAATACACGTTTTTGTATCCTAACGATAACGCCTGCGTTACAGCCGAAGAAATACAGCGTCTTATCTGAAAACGGTACGTATCGGAACAAGCCAACGAATAATAATTGCGCGAATCGTCCTCCAGTTCGGTGGAAATACCGTCTATTTCGTTCAAATACGGCTCTAATTGCGATTTAACGTACGTTAGCAAATGATTATTCTTTTTTTCTACATTCAAAGTGGACTCGTACATAATTGTAGTTTATGCAAAAATGCACTTCTTTATATTGATGCGACAAATATTGCCATTGTTTTCTATTAAAAAATTTCTATCGCTACCTTTTCAGCGAACGCGTCCACTGCTTATCTTCGTCGCTTACCCTAAACGACTCGCGCATTTTCTGCAAAGCGCGGTTATACGCAAAGCTATTCAATACCTCGCGTCCCTCGTTTTCCATGTATTTTACAGTAGCGTCTCGGCATTTGACGACGGCAGTAGCCATAAGCCACGCAACCGCCACGTCTACGTAATACTCGCCCCAAATGCGTACGCTTCTAAGCGCCGTCAATATACGCCCAATATACTCTTCATCCAAATAATTTGCAAGCAGATTTACAACTCCGTATCTGCATACAAACGTTCTCTCATCGGAAAGCAACTTGCAAAAATATCCGAAGTACGATTCCCGCTCTTTGTTAGAAACCTTGACGCAATTGCAATCGCATACAGCCCAATTTTCTATTGTAGCCGCAAAGTCGTCAAGCAAATTTTTCTTTTGTTCATACGGCACTTTGCTATTGGATATCACAATTCCGCGCAGCAAATCCACTTCGTAATATTCGTGCAAAGGAAATTCCAATGCTTGTTCGAGCGAATAGTTTTTGGCAAGCTTACGTACAAACGGAGTAGTACAGCCTATCGTGACTACTCCGCTGTTAATTATTTTCTTATTGAAATCGTTATATTTTTTGTCCGAATTGTCTTGCAGAATATGTAATAACTTTTCGTATTCCGTCATCTGTTCTCTCCGATAAAAAAACGGGCTGTCATAAGTAACTTCTACGACAGCTCCGATAATACATTATCTACTTTTGTTGCGCTTCTATATACTTTACAATCGCATCGACGGTTACAAGGTCGTTTGCAACTTCGTCGGGTACGGTGATACCGAAATTGTCTTCGAGAGACATAAGCAGTTCCACCATATCAAGGCTGTCCGCTCCAAGATCTTGAACGATATTCGATTCGCGCGTTATAGTATTTATATCTTCGATATTAAGCGCTTCCGCAAGCAATTTTTGTACTTTTTCGAAAACCATAGTTTGTTATTCCTCCTGATAATGGATTTATTATATATCATCGACATTCATATTTCAAGTCTTTTTGACAAAAATTGTTGATATAGCATACAATTTTAATATGAAATGTGTTAATAACGGACGATTTCTTAACGAACAAACCTATCTCGATACGGTGTGTAAATCGAGAAGACCTCCGCCGCCGCGCCGCAAACCGCCGCGTGACTGTAATTATGTTGAGTGCAGCTATTGCGCGCCTTTCGGCAAATTGACGCTTAGATGCGACAAGCATTCAACAAGCGTTTGCGTAGATATTCACAAAGATAAACCGCCTTGCAAATAGTATATGCAAAGCGGTATTTTTTATTGTTGGTAATACACGATTTATGATGCCGACTGCTGTTTTTTCAATATTCTGTCCGCTTCGCTTATTACACCGTGACTTGTAAGTTTGCCGAATTCGACATACACGTCGTTTCCCGTTTGGACGGTCTCATCAATTATCAATACTGTATTTGTCTGATACCACATCGAACCCTGATGAAAATTTAACGACGAAAACATCGTAACGTAATGCCGTTTACCGTTGTCCAAATAGCATAGCTGCAAATCCTTAGCGTGATTACCGCCGGATTGGTTGAATATTTTGACGCCGATATTCTCACCTTCTATCAGATTATCGAATTGACTGTAATCTACCCCGGGAAGACGCAAATAAAGTTTGTTAGTCAGCCGCGGATTCTCGGAAAAAGCAGTATCGATAACGTTTAACAGCGTCTTGGCATATTCGAAATTGGTTAAATACTTTACATTATTCCATACGAACGTTATAGCGCCGCCTCCTGCGTTTATAGGAAGTAATTTAGAAATATATTGACAGAACGGATTGTACGTCGTATCCCATGTGCCTACCGAACCGCCGAACGGAGTAAAATACAAACGGAATACGTTGTCGCTGTCGCTTCCGAGATACACTATCTGTTCTTGCTCGTAGATCTCGTCTGCCCTATCGCTGTTGATTAGCCGTATTTGATCTGTGTTAAGCTTATTTACAGCGTCGCGGAATTCGTTTATTTCTTCTTGTTTACAGTAACGGGACATAAGCACAGTATAATTGTATACGACTCGTCGCAATTCTTCGTGATCGCTTACGATAACTCCCGTTTGATCGTTGTCATTGCCGTTGGTTCCGTCTCCGGCAATACCGTCCAAATTGGTGCTTCCAAACCATATTGCCGCGCCGTGCTCTACTCCGCGATTATCCGTATAGTTGGATACGGTACAAGTTTTGTTATGCATCATATCCGAAGCGGCTTTATCACCGTACGAAGTCCAATTGGCTTTACGGAATGTCATAAAATCGCCGACAGTTTTGCCGTCGATATTACTGTCCTGCGTAAGATACGATTGGAAATACTCGTCGAAGTGCAAATCGTCTTTCCAAGACTTATCCTGCCAATGGTACGTAGCAGAGCCGTCAATTTGACCTATCACGGTTACGTTTATACCGATTTTTGCAGCGGCAACCAACAAGTAAGCTATACGAACGTAGCCGTCATTGTCAAATTCTCTGTCATACAAAGACTTCATACGCGAATAGTCCGCTTTACTCTCGTCCAAACACACCGCCGCCACTACGGACAAGTGGAAAGATGTAAAAGATATTGTAACGTTCTCATCCGGATGACTTTGCTTATACATTATGCATTGATAAAGCATCAATGCCACTCCGACGTTTGGATTGTTGAACGCTTCGCCTTGATTTCGAAAAAACAAATCCACCGATACGCTTTTTCCGTTGATATTATCGTAAACTGTTCGGCTGCGGCTCATAAAATTATTACGCGCAGGCGGAGTCTCGTTATATGTAGGCGGCGTCCTGTCGCAGCTTATCAACACCGTTAGCGCCAACAACGCTATTGTCAAACACAGCGCGAAGATTTTTACATATCTACGCATTGTTAAATCTCCATAGCCGTAGTTTGAGCAGGCAAATCTTTCAAAGTAACTTTGCCGCTCAAATCATTTGAATTATATTGTAAAGAATTCCTATCGATATAAATGTATGCGGTTGCTGCATTTGAAAAAATAGCGTTACCGCCATCCGTCGCGGTATTGTTCAAAATATTACCGCTCTTCAACGTTGCCGTTGTCGTGCCGGTTGTAATATACATAAAGCCGCCTTGCTTCGCACGATTGGCAGATGCGTCAACACTGTCAACAACTAAATTAGCCTTACCGGAAATATATATTACCCCACCGTAATTATTTGAAGTATTACCGTTAGCAATCAATCGATTGATTGTGGCTTTCGCTTTATTATAAACATATAATGCTCCCGCATTATTGGAAGCGTTGTTATCGGTTAACGTAATACTCGTAATGTTAATTTCCGTGTTGGGATTTGTAGCGTCGGAATCGTCCGACAAATAAATTGCTCCGCCGCCCTTTGCAGAATTACTTGACATTGTATTCAAACGCTCGCTGCCGTCTTTACCGATTTGAGCCGACGCTTTATGAACGTACAAAACGCCTCCGTTAGCCGCCGCGGAATTATTTTGCGCGTTTATTCCGTCTATAATCAGTTTACCGCTCGTATGAACAGCAAATGCTCCGCCGTTTCCTAACGAACTGCCGTTAAACGCTGCCGAAACGTCCGTCAGATTAACCGTCGCGCCGGATATATAAATTACTCCTCCGTTACCCAATGACGTATTATTTTCGGCAATAAACTTAGATACGGTCAACCGCGTAGCGGCGTTAAATACGTAAAATACGCCGCCGTTATAATTCGTCGTAGCAGCAGTCACTCCGTTAGCTACTATCTTGTTAAGCGTAGCGGTTATTTGCACAATTTCCACTTGCGAACCGCCTGTAATGTAAGCAAAACCGCCGCGTTCGGACGCGGTATTAGACGTAGCTTCTATTTGCTCTGCCTTAACTACTGAACTGTCGTAAACGTAAATACCGCCTGCGCGTGCAGAACTGTTACCGTCGAATTCGACGGTATTTACCGTTTTCAATGTAGACGAACCCGTCACATAAATTGCTCCGCCGCGTCTGTCGGAACTGTTGCCGACGAAACACGTTCCGTCAACTGTTACGTCGCTGCTGCGCGCCGCATACAATGCTCCGCCGTTACCGTTAAAGCTTCCCGTCGCCGCGTCTGCATCATCATCCGGATTTATTGACGTATCCGGCAGTTCTGGGTCATCCGTCGCTGTTGAAAACGCGTTGTTTTCTTCGAATCGGCTATTTATTATAGAAGCGATTGAACCCTTTTCAAATTTCTCATCAGACGCGGAAAACGCTATCGCGCCGCCCTTGGAAGCGCTGTTGCCGTTGAATTGGCAAGTATCGATATCCACCATTCGGGTAGTAAGTTCGGGATTGGAATAGTACGCATAAACCGCGCCGCCCTTGGAAGCCGCTCTGTTACCGCTGAACATAGTTTTTTTAAGAATCAACGCGCCGGACGTATTGATAGCTCCGCCGTTATTCTCGGTAGCGGTATTATTCTCGAATGACGTTGCCCCGTATACGGTTATACTGTTTTTCATTTGTCCGAACAACGCTCCGCCGGACTTTTTTGCCGTATTGTTAATAAATCTGACGTTTTCGCTATCCATATTAGCGTCGCTGCTGCCAACAATCAATTTGGAATACTGCGAACCTGCGAGATATATAGCTCCCCCGTACACTGTCGCCGAATTTTCTTCTATCAGAGCGTTAGTTATGCTGATATCACGGTAATTGTATACCGCTCCGCCGCGTGAAGCAACGTTATTAAACAGCTTTCCACCGTACAAATTGACACTGCCGTAATTGTAAATTGCCCCGCCGCAGCTGGATGTCGCCAAGTTCTCTTCTTCTTCCACTATTTCGCTCAGTTCGTTTGGATTAACTTCGCAATTGCTGATTTCTCCGCCGAACATATTAAACGTGCCGTTTGCCACACAAACGCCTGCTCCGCCAATTTTTTGCGGATAACTTATAGCGTATTTATCAGACGTCAACTTGGAATTGGCAAGCTTGCGGCAATTGGTAATAACTACGTTATCATACATATTAACGGTACTGCTGTACAATATCAATATTGCGCTGCCGTTTACGTTTGAAACGTTGGTTTTGTTACCGTCGATAAATAAAGTTGCGTTTTTATCGGTTTTCAACGTAAGTGAAGCAGTTTTTCCTTGCGTAATTACACTTTCGCCCTTATCGTTCTCACCGACTACAAATAAATCGCCGATACCACCACCTAAACGGACAGAACGCTTCAATGTAACGTCGGAATCAACGTATATTTCCGTATCGGCTACAATATAAACGGTATCTGTCAATTCGATATCGTTAACTATATATATTTTATCCGCGCCGTCAAGCGCCCTTGCGCGCAATTGCTCAAACGTCGAAGTAGGAAGTATGCTAAAATTGGCATAAATACTGACACTATCAGTAATTGTACCTTCCAAAGGAAATTCTTTGCCGTCCTTATCGGTAAAACCTTCGAATGCATATCCAACCTTGGCGGGTACAGTCAACTTGTATACGCCGTCATTAAGCAACTTAACGGTAGAAAGAATTTTATCACCGTCGTAAATAATGATATTTAACGTCGGTTCGATTATAGGAATAGACGCTAACTCCTTATGATGACAGCGCGTACAAGTATGCTGCTTGATTCCTTCCTGCGTCAACGTCGCTTCTTCCAAAACCAACCAGTCTCCGTACGAATGTCCTAATGCCGGGATAACTTCCTTTTGTTGATGTTCCGAATTGTCGTGAATGCAATTGTAAATACGCAATCCGCTTTCCGTACAAGTCGCTTCTTTAACTATAATCCACTCGTCGCGTTTGCAAGAAGCCAACGCTAAAACGGAAGTCATTGCAATAACTAAAAGTATTAAAAGGGAAATTTTCCTTTTCATTTTTACTCCTATTTGTTACAGTTGAACGATATTGTAGCACAAATCGACAATTAACTCAACTTTTAGACAAGTATTTCTCCGAATATATTCTAAAAAATGCCGCAATAACTTTACAGCAAAAGGTTGCAATTTTAGTTTGCCTTAAAAATACAAGTATTATGTCATAATCAAACCACCAGAGTACCTACTAAAATAACTAATAGAACTAACGCGAATATTTAACACGCGCAAAATAAAAACAAGACTGCTCGTAAGCAATCTTGTTAGCCGTTTACAGATCGTCCGCGTCTTGTACGGGATCCGCATATTTTCCCCAGCCTACGGGGTTACCGGTATAACTGCCCGATGGGTCTGTGTCGCTTTCTTGCGAAGTCGATTTTGAAGAAGTGTTTTTAGCGTTCTTTTTGGAAGAAGCGCCGCTCTTGTTAGAAGAACATCTGCCGCCGCAATTCTTCGTAGCGCTCGACTTCGTATTTGTCGACTTGGAATTTGTCGACTTTGTGCTGTTAGACTTAGTGTTAGAACTGTTTTTTGTAGAATTCATTTTACCTACCTCCTACAAATAGTGTTGGCAACTTAACGTAAAATAAACTCGTTATATAAAAGTTTTTTACATAAATACAAAAACGCTCTGCAAACAATGTCGCAAAATTTATATAATACTATATGTTTTCTATTTACAAAATTTTGCGATTATTTTATAATCACGAAACGAAATTCTCATTGAATAAATTTTGTCTTTAATAATAATGTTGAATTCTCCGTCCGACTGTTGTATATAAAAATAAAACATATAAATTGTATACCATTTGCAAACGCAATAATTAACGGTAAGAGTGTCGTTACGAGAAATCTCGTAAACATTCATAATACGATTTCTCTTAGTGCATTTAATTTTTGAATAATTTATTTATAATCTATCATAAATTTTCCAATTTGTTTTTACATATTGCAAAAAATATATTATACAACAAAAAATTGAATATCGATAATCCAACAAAACATATACTATTATCCACCCAAAACGCTGTTCCATTGCGTTAACAGTTGAATGTTGCTTAAATTAAAAAGAAGACTTATGAAATTCGATGGGAAGAAAACAACCAAAATGCCGAATTGTATAATTGCATGTGCATGCGGATTTTTTCTCTATTTAATTTACATAAATCTTCTTTATATTCATATCGGGCGCGGACTTTCTAAAATTGCGCGTTGCCTACCGTACGCGGGAAAGGAAGCACGTCGCGGATATTGGACACGCCCGTAAGGTACATAACCAAACGTTCGAAGCCGAGCCCGAAGCCCGCGTGTTTTGTTCCGCCGTACTTACGCAGCTCCAAATACCACCAATAATCCTCAGGGTTAAGATGCAGTTCGCTCATACGGTTCAACAAAACGTCCATACGTTCTTCCCTTTGACTACCGCCTATAAGCTCGCCTACGCCCGGTACAAGCATATCCGTGGCGGCCACCGTCTTGCCGTCGTCGTTAAGACGCATATAGAACGACTTGATTTCCTTGGGATAATCCGTAACGAACACAGGTCCGCCAACTATTTTCTCAGTCAGATATTTTTCATGCTCGGTGGCTATATCGCATCCCCAAGACACGGGAAACTCAAACTTATCGTTGTGCGGGGCGAGCAGTTCTATCGCTTTCGTATACGTCATACGCTCGAACTTGGAATTGACAAGCTTAGTCAGTCTATCCTTCAAACCGTTATCAACAAAATTGTTAAAAAATTCGATTTCGTCGTGACATACCGTCAAAATATGGTTTATAACGTATTTTAACATATTTTCCGCAAGTGTCATATCGTCTGACAAATCGGCAAAGGCTATTTCCGGCTCTATCATCCAAAATTCAGCTGCGTGCCTAAGTGTATTTGACTTTTCCGCGCGAAAGGTCGGTCCGAAAGTATAAACTTTGCCGAACGCCATTGCGTACGCTTCGGCATTAAGCTGCCCCGAAACGGTCAAGTTGGCAGACTTACCGAAGAAGTCCTTGCCGTAATCCACCTTTCCGTCGGAAGCTTTGGGAACGTTATCCATATCCAACGTCGTAACGCGGAACATTTCGCCTGCGCCTTCGCAGTCGCTTGCAGTAATAAGCGGAGTATGAACGTAAACAAAGCCGTTATCGTTAAAAAAACTGTGCAAAGCAAACGCCGCTTTGGAGCGAACGCGCATAGTCGCGGAAATAAGATTGGTACGCGGACGCAAATGGGCGATTTCGCGCAGAAACTCCACCGAATGACGCTTCTTTTGCAGCGGATAATCGGGAGTGGATTTACCTTCCACGTAAATTTCGGTCGCCTTAATTTCCAATGGCTGCTTATTTTGCGGAGTAAGAACTACGCGACCCGTAACCACAAGCGCGCTGCCTACGTTTAACTTAGCTATCTCGTCAAAATTCGGTATTACATTTTGTTCGAATACTATTTGCAAACTCTTAAAACAACTTCCGTCGTTCAATTCCACAAACCCGAACGCCTTGGAATCGCGGATTGTCCTTGCCCAACCGCAAACCGTAACGGTTTTATCCGCG
The DNA here is from genome assembly GCA_947570215.1 of uncultured Clostridia bacterium. Classification (GTDB taxonomy): domain Bacteria; phylum Bacillota; class Clostridia; order Christensenellales; family CAG-314; genus Fimimonas. The sequence goes on along the minus strand of CANOTO010000004.1, from coordinate 69,354 downwards.
TACCGATCGGATTCGGCGAAAAGCTGTTTTATCATCAGTCTATCCATAAATCAACCCCTCATTTTTCTCAAAAACGGCGGTATGCTCGGATCTTCTTCCACCGACACGGTACCGTTTATCTGCGGTTCGTTATTTTTGGAAGGAAAATACGCGGAAGAAGAAACCGTCTCGGACTGCGGAGCAACGCCCTGCCCTTGCAACGTTCTCTGAGAAGTTCCCGTAGCGTTGTTGCGCTGTATATTGGTCGCGGCTACATGCGTAGCGGCTTCGCTGCTGAAGAACGCGGCTTTGTCGTCGCCTTTGCCCGAGAAGCCCGTAGCAATCAAAGTCACTTGAACTTCGTCTTTCATATTCTCGTCAAATCCAACGCCGAACAAAACGTTGGCATCGGGAGAAATAACCTGCCTCACCAAATCGACGCCCACTATGACTTCGTCCAAAGACAAATCCTCGCCGCCACGGAAATTGACGATTAGCGATGCCGCGCCTTGAATGGTAGTTTCGAGCAACGGCGAATAAACTGCTTTTCTTATAGCGTCTATCGTCTTGTTTTTGCCTTTACCTTCGCCTACGCCCATATGCGCCATACCGCTGTTGCGCATTACACATTTTACATCGGCAAGGTCAAGGTTTATACGTCCGTCCTGAACGACTATATCGGTAATTCCTCGTATACCTTGAAGCAATATCTCGTCAGCCTTGGCAAACGCGTCCATAATAGAAAAGTTTTTGTCGCGGTTTAGCTTCTCGTTTTGTACGATTACCAACGCGTCTACGTTGCCTTTCAGATTCTCTATACCCAACTCCGCATTCTTCATTCGGCGAGTACCTTCGAAATTAAACGGTTTGGTTACCACGGCAATCGTCAGTATTTCCAGCTCTTTGGCTATTTGCGCAACAACGGGCGCGGCTCCCGTCCCCGTTCCGCCGCCCATACCTGCGGCTATGAACAACAAATCCACCCCCTGCAAAGCGGACTGAATCGCTTCCTTACTTTCCAACGCCGCCGCTTTGCCTACTTCGGGATTGGCTCCGGCTCCCAAACCCTTGGTCAGCTTGTCGCCTATCGGCATTTTTTTTGCGGATAGCTTTGAAAGCGCCTGTTGGTCGGTATTCAACGCCATAAATTCGACGTTATGTATTCCCGCTTTCATCATAGCGTTAACGGCGTTCCCGCCGCCGCCGCCGACGCCGACTATCATAATTTTAGCAACGCTGCCGTTCATATTGTCCATCATTATTTATCTCCTTTGCCGATTTTACTCAAAAACGAGAATAATCCGCCTTTACTTTTTTCCTTTTGAATTGCTTCGTATATCAATCCGTAACAGGAAGTATACTCGTTACGCTTGGTTTGAGCATTCACACTGTCGTACAATTTTACCTTTTTGCCCAAGTACGTCGACAAACAGTCTGCTCCGCCGCGAATGTAGGACAATCCGCCGCCCGTTAATACGATGGGAGTGTTTGCGGGAATATCCTTGTCGCAATAACGGAAGCTTTTTATTACGTACTCCGCTATTTGAGCTATACGCGCCTTAACGACCTCGTTGGTCTGGTAAGCGTCTATCATTCGTCCGCCCAACGAATACGCGTTTCCTGATTGTATTTCCAAATTGAGATTAACTTTTTCCAATACGCTCATAGCGAAATTGAAATCGCAGCCCAACACCTGACATAAGTCGCTTGCGAGATAACCGCTTCCCAAAGCGAAAGTTCTCATAAACAGCAATCCGCGCCCGCCGCACAGAGAAACGTTCGTTGTAATATGCCCTATATCTATTACGATAGAATACCCTTCGTTAAATGTCGCGTGTCCTATATACGACGCTTGCGCCTCACAAGTATTTATAAAGGAAATTCTGTTAATACCATGCTTGTTTAACGCAGACGTAACGGAATTGCGAAAGCTGTTTTTCATATATGAAAACGATACCAAGCCAGTAAGTTTACCGGCAATAAAGCCTTGCGGATCTACCATACGCAACGCGCCGTCTAATATAAAATAGACAGGTTTGCCGCCAAGCGGAGAATAGTCCGATTCGCACTTGTAGATATCGGCTTTCTTGATAATCTCCGAAATATCTTCCGCATCGATTTTCTTTTTGGAATGAAAAGCGGCTGACGCTTCGCCAGTAACTTCGGCGCAAAACGCCCCGGGAACGCCCACAAATACGTCCTTTATCCTACATTTCATTTTGTTTTCCACTTGACTTATCGCCTGCGATACCGCGCCGTCGATAGTATTAGGCTCGTACCAACCGCTGTCGCTAAACCCATTGTATGCGCTTTGACCTACGGCTCTTATTACAAACTCTCCCTTATCCGAGACCTTAGACGCAGTCATACAAGTGATTTTGCTCGAACCGAAATCCAAAATTGTTACAAAATCGTTCTTCATACGTTCCTCTTTACCTATTTGTTGACGTTGGGAGTAATAACACCGTTAAGATCGACAGTTATCACAACTCCGTCTTGCTGTAAATTTTCCTTATCCGTGTAATAAACGCTATACGCCGCGATAATTCGTTTTTCTAGATTCTGATCCGGCATTAAAACCTTAATTTTAGCACCGGACAATGTTTTGATAACCATACTTCCGTTTTCGTCAAACGTAAATACGTCCTGCGCGCCTAAAATCGCAGGCAAATCTTCCAATTCCAAATTACACTGCCAACTTGCTATTATCGCTTGCAAAATGTAATTCAAGCGCGTGTTATTTTTCTCATCAGTAAACTTGAACGGTTTTCCGAGTTCGTTAACCGACGGGTCGCGATGCTCGAATGCAGAAGTAATATCTATACAATTACTCTCGGGAGGCTGTTTAGTTACGTATCCGAACGAATCGATGTAAACGGTCAGACCTTCCACGTCTAACTTAACCGCAGGTACGCGTTTAACGAAATGAACCTCCAGTATATTAGGAAAATTCTTAACTACGGCAAACGCATGCCATTCGTCGTACTGCGCGTTCAATTCGGAAAGTAACTTATCCTTAGATAAAAACAGAATGCTTTTACCGCGAGAAAATTCCAAGACGTTATCCGCAGTAGGACTTCCGTCGGTAGGAAGAGTCTGATTTCCGTCGAATTTGTGATATACAGGAGTAACTTTCTGAACGGAAAATACCGACGCCATTATGACCACTATTGCAATCACAACTGCGACAATCGCTATTAAGGTAATAAGTCTTTTGCTTTTCATTTTACTCCTTAAAACTATACCGTCTAAGTGCTATACTTGCTACGGCATCAGTTATCAATCGTAAATATTATACAACCATTTAGACGGGCAGTCAATTACTTTAATATAAACTAAGCGAATTTCGAATAATTGCGAAAGAGACAACAATCTTCAAACATTCTGCGATTTTGTTGTTTCGACCGCAAAAACGGCAAAAAAATAGCCGATAACAATATCGGCTAACCGTTACGCTGTCGGCAACGTTATTTTTTTATGTGTTATCCGTTATATCCGCGCCCAATTCGGCAAGACTTTCCGCTAAATTGCAATATCCTCTGTTTATATGCTCCACACCGCGAACGACTGTCTGTCCCCGAGCGTTTAGTCCTGCGATTACCAGACCTGCGCCGCCGCGCAAATCGCGAGCTTGAACGGTTACCCCGTGAAGATTACTGCCGCATATAATAGCTTTGTTGCCTTTCACCGTGATATTCGCCCCCATTTTATTGAGTTCCGCGGCGTTGGATTGAAGTCTGTTTTCAAATAAATTCTCACATATAATTGTTTTTCCGCCGTTGGAAAACGCTGCAAGCGACATTGCCAAGGATTGCATATCCGTAGGAAAAAACGGGTACGGAGCAGTGATAATGCGTCCATAATCACTCGGCTGAGAATCGACCGTCAAAGTTATTGCGTCGGAGTACTCCTTAACGGCGAACCGAGTTTCAAGCTTGTTAATAAAAGACCGTAAATGCTCAGGTCGGCACCCCGTTACGGTTACGCGCCCCGTAGCCGCGACGGCGGCGGACAGGTAAGTTGACACTACAATCCGATCGGGAATAACGGTAAACTCCGCCCCGTGAAGTTTATCTGTTCCGCGAACAGTAATATCTACCCCGCCTGCACCTTCGATATCGGCGCCCATTGCCACAAGCAGTTCTTCGAGAGCAACCACTTCCGGCTCGGTAGCCGCATTACTGAGAATAGTTTCGCCGTGCGCCAACACACTTGCGCACAACAGGTTTTCCGTTGCGCCCACGCTTGCAAAACGCATATGATATCTCGCTCCGAGCGGTTTTCCGCGGCAAATTACGGAACGGTCCTGACACTGAACGTCCACGCCCAAAGCTTGCAATCCCGCAAGATGAATATCTATTGGGCGCGCTCCTATAGCACAGCCGCCCGGAAGCGGCAACTCTATCTCGTTATACTTTGCCACAACGCCGCCCAAAATTAACGCGGAGCCCCTAAGCAACGTCGCGTATTTTTCAGGAGCCTTTACCGTATTAAGCTTTCCGCTTACTACCACTGTATCGCCTTGCCAAGTTATAATTTTGCCCATTGCTTTCAGCAAGTCAATCATATTGGCAACGTCCACTATGTAAGGACAATTGTGAATAACAATGTCTTCGTCGGTTAGAACGCTCGCCCCCAAAAGCGGCAAAGCGCAATTTTTTGCGCCGTAAACAGCAATTTCGCCGTATAATCGATTGGCACCGTTTATTATGTATTCCATAGTTTCGCTCCCAAACTGTTGTCGCTTCCGTACGCCTTGGATGACAAATTGAGCAGTATTCCCATCGCGGACATAAACACAACCAACGACGTCCCGCCGTAGCTTATAAAGGGCAGCGGCAAACCCGTAGGCGGTATACTACCGGTAACTACAGCGAAGTTAAGCAGCGATTGAACCGCCACCACCGCGGATATACCGCCAGCCAAATAACAGGAAAATTTATCCCTGCCGTTCACTGCAATTCTTACTCCGCGCAAAATTACCAACGCGTACAATGCAAACACAATCAAGCATCCGAATAAACCTGTTTCTTCGCCTATAACCGAAAATACGAAGTCGCTTTCGGCGAACGGCAGAAAACGGTATTTTTGTCTGCTATTAAATAGCCCAACTCCGAACCAACCGCCGCTTCCCAAAGCGTACAGAGATTGTATAAGTTGGTATCCTTCGTCCTTAGGCGAAGCCCACGGATCAAGAAACGCCAATAGTCTTTGCAAACGGTACGGCTCGATAACGATTAGCACCGGCACCGCCAAGGCTATCGGAACAAGCATAAGAAGAAAATATTTCCATTTCATACCGCCCAAGTACAGCATAATTATCATCAACATAGCCATGCACATCGTAATCGACATATTTGGCTCTGCAATAATCAATCCGCAAAAAACCATCCCAACGCTTATGGGCAGCAGACAATAGCGAAGCTTGCTTGTGTCCGTTTTCGACATATATACGGCGCAAAACAGCACGTATGCAAACTTGGCTATTTCCGACGGTTGCATAGAAAATCCGCCGATTCCTATCCAACGCTTTGCGCCGTAATTCTCTATGCTGATACCGGGTACGAATACCAAACACAGTAATACGACCGACAAAACAACGCCCGCTATCCAGAGCCTTTTTATAAGCTTTACGTCGACAAAAATTATCGCCGTCATTGCAACCAATCCGATAAGCGCGCCGACAAGCTGTTTAGTCAAAAAGAAATACTTATTGCCGTAAGTTAGCTGAGCGGAATAGTTGCTGGCGCTGTAAACGAATAGCAATCCCAAAACAACCAATATTAATACTGCAATTAATAATATGTAATCAACACGTTTTTTCGCCACACGCAAGCTCCCTTACAGACTTTTGAAAATAGTCTCCGCGTTCGGCATACCCGCTGAAACTGTCAAAACTCGCGCACGCATTTGACATTAGCACCGTACCGCCTAACGGCAACATTTTGCGATAACAATACTCTACCGCATGTTTAATATCGTACAATACCGTAACGTCGACACCGAATTTCTTTCCCGTTTCGGCAATTTGCTCTGCCGTATCGCCAACCGCCGATACCAAAATCGAATTATCGGAAATACTTTCGAAAATGGCGTCGAACGGTTCTCCTTTGCTCGATCCGCCCAATATCAACGCCAATGGTCCGGTATAATTCGCCAAGGCATTTACAGTGGCGTGAACGTTTGTCGCCTTGCTGTCGTCAACGAATTTAACGCCGTTAATTTCCGTTACAGGCTGCAATCTATGCGGAAGAAAACAATACGTACCGAGAGCCTGCATAATACTTGCAGCACTTAAGCCAACGGCGCGGCAAGCAAGAATTGCCGCCAATGCATCGGACTGATTGTGTTTGGCAAATTGCAGCAAAAATTCCGCGTCTACCATGTCGATCTCATCGCAGAATTTGACGGTAACTTTGCCGTTTTCAAAGTAAGCGTCCGCGTGCTTATCCGTGAGAGAATAGTACAGCTTTCGGCACTTGCACAGCGACGAGATTTCTTTCGTATTAGCATCGTCCCAATTAAATACTGCGTACGCTTCGGAACGCTGACAGCGGAAATTGTTGATCTTCGCCGACGCATAGTTTTCAACACTGCCGTGATAATCCAAGTGATCGTTTGCGAAATTTGTAAATACGCTGACATACGGAGCAAAGCTCTTGCAATTGTCGAGTTGAAAGCTGGAGCTTTCCAGTACGACCAAGTCTTGTTCCGTAACGTCAAGAACCTGCGACGACAGCGGCGTACCGCCGTTACCCAACAGCTTGCAGCGCTTGCCGACTAATTTCATGACGTGATATATCATCTCGCAAACCGTCGTTTTTCCGTTAGTTCCTGTAACCGATATGATCCTGCCTTTACACAATGGAAAGCAGTATTCCAATTCGCCGATTATTTTCGCCCCGACAGCTTTCGCCGTTTTGACTCCGCGCGCAGACGGTTTAACTCCCGGGCTTAGTATCACTACGCTGTCCTTAGAAAATTCCCCGTTGCCGTCGAATCCTATATTATCGTCGTAAAAACAGATATTTTTGCCTTGTTCATTAAGCAGATTGCCCAAGCTTAACCCTGTTTTGCCCCTTCCGTAAATTATTATGTCTGACATATTATTCTCCAAAACACAACAAAACGAACATTACGCACACCGTAACGGCCACATACAACGCGCAAATGCGAGACTCGCTCCATTTCTTCTTTTGAAGATGATGATGAAACGGCGCCATGAGAAAAATGCGTTTACCCTTAGTAATTTTGAAATACAGCACTTGCATTATTACAGATACGCAGGACACAACAAACATAAGCCCCAGCACCGGAATAAATAAACTCATCCGAGTAAATATCGCGCTACAAGCCACCAGCGCGCCCAGGGCAAGCGAACCCGTATCTCCCATAAAGACCTTGGCATCGTTAATATTGAATAACAAAAACGCGCCCAATGCGCCGCAACCGATGTAACACAGCGTAATAATATCTTGAGTTTGTCTGTAAGCGTACGTATCGCCCACGCTTTCAAGAAGCTTCAGCTCTCTGCTCAGCAAAGCTATCATACCAGCAAGAAAGCATATCGTAGTACAACTTGCCAATCCGTCTATACCGTCGGTAAGATTGACTCCGTTAGTACAAGCAAGATATATAAATATAACTAACGGAATTATCCAAAAACCGATTTTGACTTGAATATCGGTAAACGGCAATCTTAACTTATCGCCGATTGCGACGTCGCCGTAAACGTATAACGCAACCAATACGGCTATTGCTAACTGAATGATTATCTTTTGGTAAGCGCGCAACCCCATATTGTGCTTGTAACGGATTTTTATAAAATCGTCCAAAAAGCCCACAATGCCGTACGCTACGAATACCGCGACGGCAACGGCGGTAGGACGGTTATTCCAATCGCAAAATATTGCCGACGCAACCGTTACAGCCACAATAAAAGCTATCCCGCCCATAGTGGGAGTCCCTTGCTTTTGCGAGTGTTCCGTAACATACTGTAATATTTCCTGTCCCGCTTTGACCTTTTTGAGTAGCGGAAGCAACACTCCGCACAGTAATAAACTCAAAGCGAACGCTGCCAAAAAAGATAACGGCCTGTTCATAATACTCCTTTACAATTTGTTCTTATGTACTATTCGATACGTAGCAGATTACGTACCACGTCTACGTCGGAATACGGGAATTTTTTACCGCGTATTTCTTGATATTCTTCCGCGCCCTTACCCAAAATCGCGACGGTATCGCGTCCGGTCGCAATAGACAATGCATACTCCGTTGCCTGACTGCGGTTTAACACCACTTTGTATTTGCAGCTCAGCCGTTCGTATACGTCGCGCGCTATGGCTCTCGGGTCCTCGTACCGCGGATTATCATTTGTAAGCACTGCGAAATCGGCGTATGCGGATACCGTTTCAGCTATAAGCGGACGCTTGAACTTATCGCGGTTGCCGCCGCAACCGAATACAACTATTAAATTGCCTTCCGCGGTTTTTTTTAAAAAGGACAGTATATTTTTAATGCCGTCGGGGGTATGAGCGAAATCCACTACTATACGCGCACCGTCGCTGCGAATTATCGTTTCGTTTCTGCCGTTTACTCCAGATACGTCTTTCACGGCGGTGACTGCGGTATCAACGTCTACGCCCAATAAAAACGCGCAAGACAAGGCCGCCAATGTGTTATAAACATTAAACTCGCCCGCAAGCTTTGTTGTTACCAACGCCTCCTGACCGAACGCATTCAAAGTATACGCACTTCCTTCCTTGCCGACTTTTACGCTGCAAGCCTTTATATCAGCATTGGATTTGATAGCATACGTTACACGCGGCAAATCGGGCCCCAAGGTTTTGCCTAATTCGTCGTCGGCGTTGGTAACTACGTTTTTCACAAACTTTTCCACGAAGAAGCTCGTTTTAGCGCGCGCGTATTCTTCCATAGTATGGAAGAAATCCAAGTGGTCTTGCGAAAAATTAGTAAATATCGCCACGTCCGAACGAACCCCGTCCAGCTTGCGCAATGCGATTGCATGCGCAGACGCTTCCATTATTACAACATCTATTTTGTTCAAGTACATTTGTTTGAACCAGTAATGAAGTTCTATCGGATCCGGAGTAGTAAGCCCCACCGAATGTTTCTGTCCGTTAAAAAATATTCCGTTAGTACCTATAACCGCCGTTTTGTAGCCTGCACGAGATAATATACCGTCCAGTATATACGAAGTGGACGTTTTACCGTTAGTGCCAACTATGGACACTATTTTTAGTTTATCTACGCAATTGCCGTAAAAATTCTTGGCTGCCACACTCATTGCGGAACGGACGTCGTTAACGATAATTTGCAACGCCTGAGTATCCAATTTGCGTTCACATACGATTGCTGCCGCGCCGTCGCCTATCGCTTTACGGAAAAAATCGTGCCCGTCATATTTATTTCCTTTAAGACAAAAGAATAAACAGTTTTGTTTTACGGTAGACGTATCGCACGACAATGCGGATATATCGGGATTACCGTTACCCACCGCTTCATATGCAATTCCGTTTAACAATTGTTGAAGATACATTTCATTCTCCGCAAAAAAATAATCTATACGACGGTATCGTATAGATTATTGTATTTTAATTTCAATCCGTTTATGAGTGAAAAGGGGACAAACTATGTTAGCGGAGCAATGTTTTTGTAATTTATAATTTCCTGAAAAACCAGTTTGGCGTAAGGCGCGGCTACAATAGATCCGTAGCTTTGACCCTGCGGTTCGTCTACTATCATAAGCGTCAAATATTTCGGACTGCTTGCGGGGAAAAATCCTATAAAAGACGATACATATTTACCCGTAGCTAACGCTCCGTCCACGAATTTTTGTGCTGTTCCCGTTTTTCCACCGACTTGATAACCGTCTATTTTGGCATTTTTCCCGCCGCCTTCTTCCACTACACGTTGCAGCATCTTGGCAATCTGTGCGCTGGTTTCCGCACTTACCGCGCGTTCGACAACAGTAGGAGAAAAACGTTTTACGACTTTGCCGGTCGTAGGGTCGGATATTTCCTTGACCAAATACGGTTGCATGCGTAATCCGCCGTTAACCGCAGAAGCCGTCGCCACGCAAAGCTGCAACGCCGTTACGGCGATTGTCTGTCCAAACCCTATACGCGCGAGATCGCCGTTTGTAACCGCGCTTTTCGGCACTAATATACCGGCTTGCTCGCCGGCAAAATCTATGCCGGTTACGGAACCGTAGCCGAATTTGTGAAGATACTCGTACATAGTATCCTTTCCGAGCGACAGCGCAATATCGGTAAAAATCGGGTTGCAACTGTTATTAAGCGCGTCGGACAGGTTTTGATTGGAGTGTTTTCCGTTAGCGTGTTTTGTCCAACAGCTTATTTTCGAGCCGTCGATGATACGCGTTCCCGAAGAATTGCCGAATACGTGTTCGGCAGAAAACGCCTTAGAGTTGCCGTTGCGGAATTCTTCCAAGCACGCCGAAGCGGTAAGCACCTTAAACGTCGACCCCGGCTCATATACATCGGTTAACAGCGTATTTTTGGAATACTTCATCAAATACTCCAAATTATCTCTCGGAAGATTGTTAAGGTCGACGCTTGGCTTAGAAGCCATAGCGAGAATTTCTCCCGTCGTAACGTCCATTACTATACAACGGGCAGCTTGCGGCTTTTGCTGATACATAGCCAATTCCAAAACGTTTTCCACAACGGTCTGGATGACCGAGTCTACCGTGAGCGTTACGGTAAGTCCGTCAACGGACGGAATATATGACATTGTTCCGTTTGTCAGTTCGCTGCCGACAAGGTCCGTTTCCGTAAGAAGCTTACCGTTTATTCCCTGCAAATACTTATCGTAATACGCTTCCAGTCCGGTTTGTCCCACACCGTCGGAAGACGTAAAGCCCAAAACCTGCGAGAGAAAATCGCCGTATACGTAGCTGCGCACGCCTTCCGACGCCAAATAAATACCGTCAAGGTTTGCGCTTCGTATTTTGCTTGCCTTGTCGCCGTCGATTTGTCGTTTTACGGTTACTTCCGACACGCCTTTCTTAGTTAACTTTTCGTATGTCGTCTGATAGTCCAACGCCAATACTTCTGACAATATTTTTGCCGCATGTTCGGCGTCGGTTACGCTCTTGGGGCGCGCGTATACGCTGTATCCCGTTTCGGTAGTAGCAATCAAATTACCGTTTGCGTCCACTATATCTCCGCGATATGCTTTTATCGGCAAATCTCTTTGCCACTGTTCAGACGCCTTGACCTGCAAGTCTTTTCCCCAAATTACTTGTATATACGCCAAACGGCAAAATATGACCGCAAATAAAAAAATTGCCGCCACAATAAGCGTCAGCAATCTTTTTTTAGAAATATAATATTCTTGTTGCAAATCAGCCCCCGAATACTCCGCTTAACCAATCGCACAATGAATCAAACCAATTTGTTTGAACGTTGAAATTTTGCGCGGGTCTTGTTTCTATCTCGGTGTACGTTTGCGTATTGGATTTGGAAGCATCTATGTATCCCAGATTCGTTGCTTTTTCCACCAATAGCGCGTAATCTTCTGAGTTAATTTGATTGGTAAGATCTGCTACTTTGGTCGCGACTTCGGTATATTCCGAATTAAGCGCGGATGCCGCAACAAAAGAACCGCTAACGGACACAGAGCAAAGAGTTACGCCTATTATAAGAGCTAATACTACTATTGCATAAGAAGCTATCATAACCTTCGTTTTCGTATCCAGCCGACTCGCCGTTTTTGTCTGTTCGGAATAATTGCGCGAATAGCTCATATTGAGCGTTTGACTGGACGGCATAACGTCCGCCGTAGCGACCGTAACGTCTGTTTCTTCTACGGGACTCAGTTGACCGAGCCTTTCTTGTATACTGGAAAGTGAGAATTCCTGCTGTGCTTCCGTATTGTTAAAATGGTTAGCGGAATAAGACGTTCTTACGTCAGAGTAAACGTCGTTGTTTTGCATTTCGGTTTGTTGATAGCTTGTATCGCGTGTCCATTGCATTATATTCACCGCCTTTATCCTTTATTACTTTTTTTGAAATACTCTCAGCTTCGCGCTTAGCGAACGGGGGTTTTCCGCCGCTTCCTTGCTGCTTGGGAGTATCGGTTTTTTATTTACCAATTTGCCTTTCGCCCTGTGATTGCATACACATACGGGGAGATTCGGCGGACATATACAATCCGTTGCCAAATCGTTAAAGCATCTTTTAACTATTCGATCTTCCAACGAGTGGAAGGTTATTATAGCTATAATTCCGTTGCTCTTTAACCGATCCACGGCGCTGACTATAAATTCGTTTAAGCCTTCCAGTTCGCCGTTAACTTCTATTCTTAACGCCTGAAACGTTCTTTTTGCGGGATGCCCGCCCTTTTTAGCAGAATACGGAATGGACTTATCAATTATATCCACCAGCTGTCCGCATATTTCCAACGGCTTTTTACCGCGTTCGGCAATGATATTTCTTGCAATTTGCTTAGCAAACTTTTCTTCGCCGTAATCGCGCAATATCTCGTATAATCTGTATTCGTCGTAGGTATTGACTACTTCTTTTGCCGATAACGCTTGGCTTGCGTCCATTTTCATATCCAACGGCGCGTCATAAGCCATATAGGAAAACCCACGCTCGGGATTGTCGATCTGATACGAACTTACTCCAAGATCTGCCAGCATTCCGTCTACCTTGTCAACGCCCAATTCGTCGAGAACGGCTGAAATATTCTTGAAATCGGAGTGCACGAATTTTACGTTGCTTTCGCCAAGACGTTTTTTGCACGTTTCCAGCGCTTCGGTATCCTTGTCTATATCTATTAGAAGACCGTCCTGCAGTCTTTCTAATATTTTTGCGGAGTGTCCGCCGCCGCCCGCAGTGCAATCCACGTATATACCGTCGCTTTTAACGTTTAGCGCGTCTATACACTCGTCCAACAAAACGGGTTTATGCGCAAAAATCATTTGTTCATCGCCTTATGCAAATTTCTGTACAGTTCATCGAACGCTTGCGGCGAATGATCCTGACTATTACGGCGTTCAAGATACCTTTCTTCGCTCCAAATCTCCACCTTGGATATAGCGCCCACAATACGCACGTCCTTTTTTATACCGCATATTGCCAATAAATCCTGCGGAATCATAAATCTGCCTTGCGAATCAGCTTCTACCGTCGCGGAAAATTCGGCTATGCTCCTTATCCATTCGGCACAATCGGGATCGAACGAATCCATGTCCTGGATGGCGCGCAGCAGCTTTTGTTCTTCGTCAGCGGGATAAACAAAAATACAGCCGTTCATACCGGGCATCAATATATAATTGCTGCCCAACGCTTCGCGGTGCTTGGCGGGAAGCCGTATTCTGTTTTTATCGTCCAACGTATGCTGTTGGTTGCCAACTAAAAACATTATGCTACTCCTTCTATAATCGTAGGTCTATTCTAACACAGTTTTTAACCATTTTCAACCATTTTTAACCATTTTCTTAAAAATTTTATTAAAAATAGTAATTTTGACAATTTACAGCAAAGAAACGCAAAAAGTAATATGATAATATCGCGTTTAATGTCATAATTATGCGAAATAATACTCGGATATCAGAGCGCGCCTTTAATCGTCGAAACAAAAAACGCCGTAACGTAAAACAAGCTAATAGTTAAAATCCCATAAAAAAACAGGTTGGCAAATACCGACCTGTTCCGTATATCTGTTGATGCTGTCGCCAACAATATTAAAGTATCTGCGTCAGCTTATTTCCTGCTAAATCGCAACTTGTTAGATAGAAGTCTATTCCGAACTTCTTAAAATGTAAATTGGCTCGACAATCTTTGCCATGAAGATGACCGTATACTACAGTACAGACGTCCGCCGCTACAAATTGCTTGGTAAAATCCGACTCGTCGTATCTGCAGTTAAAAGGCGGATAATGCATAATGGCAACTACTTTGTCGCTTGGTTGCCTTTGCTTTTGCATGGCGGCAAGAGACAGCTTAAGCCGCTCAGTTTCGCGCAGATATATCTTTTTGTCGTCGGCGGACAAATTGTCGCCGTCGGGACAAATCCAACCGCGCGTTCCGCATATAAGAACGTCGCCGAAGCGTATACAATCGTTTTGAAGGGCGTAAAAGCCGCTTGGAATAGAGTTACGCACTTGCGACAAAGTATTCCACCAGTAATCGTGATTGCCGCGTAGAATTACTTTACGCCCCGGAAGCGACGCCACGGCTTGAAAATCGGGCAAAGCGTCTTCCATACGCATAGCCCACGAAAAGTCTCCCGGCAGCAGCACCACGTCGTCGTCCGCAACCTTGGCTCGCCAGTCGTCGCATATAATTTCAAAATAGTTTTCCCACGCCTTGCCGAATACGTCCATGGGTTTATCGCAAGCGGCAGACAAATGCAAATCGCTAATAGCGTAAACTTTCATACGGCTATTCTACCACAAAGCAAGCGTTTTGTCTATACGTTAACGATTGTTTTTGTTCCGCTTCGCTCGGCATTGCTCGCACATAACTTCGTCGTAACCGATTGGATTTTTTTCGCAGTATGGACAAATCAATTCGTCGTAATTTTCGTCATCGAAAACACTCTTTTTCCCCGCTATCTCGTCCTTACATACAATGCACAATTCTTCTTCTTGCAAAATATAATTAAGTCCGCATCGCGGACATTTTCTGTATTTCATACGCGTACTCCAAAACCCATACTTCAAGTTATGAAATACCGCCGTCAAGTGTTACTTATAACAGCAAACAATATTCACTTTAATTATCCGTTAACTTCATCCGTATTAGATATAATATCGTTGTGCATATATATTGCGAAAATCAAATCGGAATAATGAAAAAAATTATCGTTTAACGTTTCAATTTTGTTTTTACATTTAGATAGAATAAATTGCGTCCTTTCGTAATTCAACCGAATACACAATCCTTGTTTTCTAACACGCCATGAAAAAACTTCTTTCTCACTCAGATAATGATCATCGAAATACAACCAAGCAAATACTGTGCGCCCGCCTAAAAGTTTATGACAATGAACCGTCAAATAAGCGGCGTCCCAAGTCAACGGTTTTGCGCTTGCTTTCGATCTTGTCGTCAACAAAAATAACGCTGTCGCCCGCATTGTTATCAATAATCGGAATAAATACAAACAAAGCAATTGCGCATATGGCAATACCTATTCGTATGTCGTCGCCTACAAATACCATTACAACTCCGATAAAGGTGTTTTCTATTTTTAGCCGCCATACTGCTATCTCCCTTATATTTGCTCTGTAATACCGATATATACGCTACACGACAATACCAAGCACGCAAACACGATTTTTTTTAATCAGTACTATCACAGCAATACAGCTAAGTCAAGAATAACAATACCAATACGAAATAGCCGCGACAGACAGTCGCGGCTATTTGCATTGTAACAAATTGTAAATCAGTTATTTGTAGGATTTGTTCTTCCGCCAGGATACAGCGGCAGCTCGAAATATCCCGAGCATACTTCTTCGGTATACTCTTGGCAGGGCGGAATTACCGCGTAACCGTAGCTGGGTACGATAAGCTCAACGTCCATAGTTACCTTGAGTATTGCAGTCACGCAGCAGTTAATAACGAAGATATAGTACGTTACTCCGTCAATTTCCTGCGTTTGACTGTATTGTCCTTCGGGGCTTACCGCCGAAACGCTCGCTTCGATACGGTACGGAATTATGGACGGCTCAGGCAAATACATGACTACGTCCACAGGCACGGTTACAGTTCCCGTTCCGCTTCCTTCTACGTTGTTGGCGTCTATGTATGTTACTTCTACGGGCACTACTATGTCCGCTTCCACTCTACCGTATTTGGGACGTTCGGAAAGACGTTCCACCACCAAGTTTTCCACAGAGCCCACCGTCGTAGTACTTTTACAACTTACGAATCTAAGCGGAACCGCTGGATTTGGGGGATTGACGTCCGACACGTTTACGGTGATTTGCTGCAAGGTCGTTTGCTTCATACAAGCGTCAAACACTTTTTTGCCTTGAATACAAATTTTTTCGCTACAATTGTTACCATCTAAATTGTTTACCGGCATTGATTACCTCCTATAATAGTCAGTATATAGTATGAAGATGCTTGTTAAAACGTGAATACTAAATAACGATATAAATCTGCAGCTTCACCTATAGGTATTCTATTCGTCAATCGACAATTACGACACAAAAAAACAACTCCGCCGATAGTCAGCGGAGTTGTCATTTGTTATTCCATATCAAAATGATAAAATCTGTCTTTCATATGTCCGAAGTAGAATGTAATCAGTTCGCGGGCGTTACGCTCCTGAACTTCCGAAGAATCTTCGTTGCGGAGTATCTTGAACAAGCTGTTAAGAAAACCTTCGGCAATAGCGTTGTAAAATTCGGGATTCTTGATTTTTTCGTCGATTTCGGGGAAGGATTCTTCCATCATTTCCCTGATTTTATTGGAAATAACTTCCGTAATATAGCTTACAAACTTATCGTAATGCACACTGTTGCCTTTGCGGATGATAAGCAATTCGTCGCTGTACTGCATTAAAAATCTAACGAATACTATCGACATTTCCTTCATCGACTTATCTTTAAAGACGAAGTCCTGTTCGACGCTTTGCTTGACGCTTTCCATAAAGGGATTTATTACAGCAAGATACAAAGCTTCTTTATTTGCAAAATATCTGTAAATATTGCCTAACGAGATTTCGGCATTATTGGCGATATTTCTTATCGATGCGTTGGCGAAGCCGTGTTCCTTAAACTCGTCTACGGCGGAAGCCAAGATTCTGTCTTTGATTTCTTTCTTTAAGTACTGCATACAATCTCCCCTACACGTCAGCTTTTACAAACCCGATATATTGTATCACATACTTAAGTTTTTGGCAACTTGTTCAAGAAAGAATGCAAAACTTTTTCATTATTGTCAGTAGGCGCACTCCAAAAGCATTTTGTCTGCAAGCAGCGCAATAAACTCGCCGTTAGTGGGCTTTTCGGACGAATTATAAACCTTTACTCCGAATATACTGTTGATATTTTCGATTTTGCCCCTGTTCCACGCAACTTCGATAGCGTGACGTATAGCGCGTTCCACTTTGCTGGAAGTCGTATCGAATTTTTTGGCGATGGAAGGATATAAGCTTTTCGTAATGGCGTTTATAATAGGCGGATTATCCACAGCAAGCTTTATGCCTTCTCTCAAAAACTGATAACCCTTGATATGCGCGGGTATTCCTACGCTTACAAAAATATTGCTTATACGCTCGTCTAACGTTTTCTCTGATACGCTTTTTTTGCGCACTACTTTACCGCCCAATCTGTCGCCTTCGTATACGTTACGTATGCGCTGCTCTAACACTCCGTATTCCAACGGTTTAACCAAGTAATATTTCGCACCGAGCTCCAACGCCTTTATTACAAATACTTCGCTTTTCAATTCCGAAGCCACTATGAACTTTACATCTCTGTACTTCTCCAACAAAGCGAAACCGTCTTCGCCGCTCATAACAAGCTCGCTTATTACAACGTCCGGTTCTGTCGAATCGAGATAACTTCTCGCGTCCTTTCCGTCCGAATCGAATATAACGTTAAATTCGTCGTTTTCGCTTAATCTTTCCTTTAAGCCTTGCTGTCCGATAAGCCCTATTTTAATCATTTCCATATACCTCCGCAATTTGTAGGTATATTGTAGCACAAAGATATATGTCGTTTTCTTAGAAAAAAAGTAAATCTTAGGGAAGTATTGTCGAAAAATGTATATATCGAAAGGTTAAATTGCTAACCAAGTAGATTAAAACAGAAAAATGACGCAAATTGTATGGCAAAATAAGTTAAACGACAAAAAAAAGCATAAAACGCAGATTAGCTTTCAGCAATCTGCGTTATCTCTAATATCGATATCGTTCGCCGAACTATCGACGTCCGCGTCGGAAACTTCGTATTCGGGCTGTTCTTTCATCGCTTCGCGGAATTTCTTTATATCCGTCAATATGCAAATATAAAAAGTCTTATCCGTCAAAAATATTAGGGACTTACATATTACCGTAACTACTACGTTTAATATCGGTATCCAACTAAAAATCATATTGACTCCCGTCAATATCATTTCCACTGCAAACATTACAGAATAAATCGGCAATCCTATTATTATACATAACGTTTTTGCAATACAATATAAGAAGTTTGTACTTGTATATCGGAAAATCCAACCGAACCGTTCTCTATAATAACGTCTAATATCTGTCGTATTCATGATTATTATTTTACTCCGTAATACTGTATATGTCAAGTATAACCTTCCGACAAACAACCTGCATAAAATATAAAGGGTTTAATCTTACAAAATTGAATAAAAAACAAAAAACTTTGCTAATATTATTGACATTGCCGTCAAATAAAACTAAAATAGTAATATCTTAATAATCCGGTAGGTGAGGCTACCACTGGGATACGGATTGCTACCGACAACGCGTGGAGACACGTTACGTAGGGTCAGCAGGTGATGTCGAAACCAAGGCATAACCTAACGCAATTACACTGCCCTGTGATGCTAAAACTTGTAATGGTTGGACGCTTGTTTCCGTCAGGTAAAGAAACAAACTATTTCTGCGGCTATTACAAGGCGCAGTTTTTTTATGCAGCTTGACGGAAATACAAGACAGAAGGGAGGGGCAGTATGGAATACAAAGAATTGACGGAACTGGTAGATAAGGCGTCGGAACTGCTTCAGGAAAAAAACTTCCGCGCCATCAAAGGTCTGCTGGAAAACGAAATGCCCCAAGACGTAGCATTGCTTTTGGAAGAACTGCCGGATAAAGATATGCCAATCGTATTCCGCCTGTTGAGCAAAGAATTGGCGGCCGACACTTTTGTAGAAATGAGTTCGGAAAGCCAGGAAATGTTGCTTAATATTTTTTCGGACAACGAACTTAAAGCAATTTTCGACGAAATGTTTTTGGACGATACGGTGGACATTATAGAAGAAATGCCCGCAAGCGTAGTAAAAAGAATTATCAATCAGTCGGATGCAGAAACTCGCAAGTTGATTAACGAAATTCTGCAATATCCACGCGACAGCGCCGGCACTATTATGACGGTAGAATATGTCAGTCTAAAAAAAAGTTGGACGGTACAGCAATGCTTCGACCGCATAAGAAAAACCGCGCTTGACAAAGAAACCATTTACAACTGCTACGTTACGGACGAAAAACGCCATCTTATAGGGCGCGTTACCGTCAAAGACCTTTTGCTTAACGGCAACGACGTAAAAATCGACGACATAATGGAAACGGACGTGTTGGCGGTAGAAACCACGGACGACAAGGAATACGTGGCGCAGCAGATATCCAAATACGACTTAAACGCCATGCCTGTAGTAGATAAAGAATCACGGATAGTCGGCATAATTACAGTAGACGACGTATTGGACGTTATGGAAGAAGAAGCTACGGAAGATATTTCCAAAATGGCTGCAGTTACTCCTTCGCATGACTCCTACTTGGAACAAAGCGTATGGCAAATATGGAAAAACCGCATTCCGTGGCTATTGATACTTATGATATCGGCGACATTTACAGGACTTATTATAAATGCTTACGAAGCCACGTTGTCCGCGCTTTTGTTCGCGTGCGTTCCTATGATAATGGGAACAGGCGGAAACGCCGGCAGCCAAGCAGCCGTAACAATTACCCGCAGTCTTGCAATCGGCGAAGTGCGCGCGTCCGACGTATTAAAGGTTTTGTGGAAGGAGCTGCGCGTAGCGTTATCTCTCGGATTGGTGCTTGCGATAGCCTGCTTCGGCAAATTATACTTACTGGACGGACTGCTGTTCGGCAATCCCTACACATGGGACGTGTGCTTAACCGTCTCGCTCGCGTTGTTGGTAACTATCGTTCTCGCCAAGCTTATAGGATGTATGATGCCGATACTCGCCAAGATTTGCCGACTCGACCCGGCGGTCGTAGCAAGCCCCTTTATCACTACCATCGTAGACATTTTGTCACTTGTATTATACTGCGCTATCGCGCAAGCTTTATTACCCGTTATATAAAGACAAAATTTTTACCGTCGAAATACAAGATATTTCGGCGGTAATTGATTGTAAAATTTTTCCGTATACAAGTAAATACTAATTATAAATTTGTAACTATCGAAAATCATGTTCCGCAATAAGTTCTTAACGTTATTTCGGTATAGCGTGACAATTGTTTTTCGAACAGCTTGATGGGATTCAAAAATTTACGGTGCATATGCTCTGGAGAAGTTATAAGCAGCAGTTCGGTAGCACCCAATTCGAACGCAATAGGAACGGAAAATTCGGCATTTTGTTTGGTGGTCATAGATTTGTCTTCCATAACCATTATTTCTTCCGCTACTCCGTGGACTTTCAAAAAATCGTACATCATTTTCGCTTCGCTGCTGTCGACGTTACTATTGGCAACGCCTCCCGACAATATTATCTTGTCCGGGCGGAACTTTTCAATCGCAGACAAAGTTATTTTCATTCTAACCGACATTAACTCGGACATACCTCCGTCATCGTTAATTCTGTGGCCCAGTACTACCAAAACCAACATATCGCTTTTGCCTTTCCTTATATTTTAGAAATATTATAAGCAATTTTTACGTCTAATGCAAACGTTTTTGAATTACAACCAGTATAATTATTTGCCCAAAAGCATATACTACATTCGTATTATAGCAACCTATAACTTTCGAGAAAAACAAAATAGCAATTAATATACGCGCATAATAAAATTTGCTAAATTTTGTCTGAAAAAACGATAAAATCGCCGTTATTATCGAAATGTTATATTTTATCAATAAATATGTTGACTTTTTGAGAACGGTATACTATAATTCTAATGTAACGGATTATTAACTTTACATCTATTTGATATAAACGTTTTACTATGTTCGGTTACAAATATTTTTTAGGAGGTACCAATGTATGACTGGTACGGTAAAATGGTTCGATGCAGGCAAAGGTTACGGATTCATTTCCGGTGACGAAGGTGGCGAGGACGTTTTTGTTCATTTCTCTGCAATTCAAATAGATGGCTTCAAGACGCTAAAAGACGGTCAAAAAGTTACGTTTGAAATCGAGGAAGATTCCAAAAACGGAAAGCTTCGCGCTAAAAACGTTGCTCCCGCCGAGTAAAAATCATCGAAAAATTTTAAGGCAGATAGTAATTCTATCTGCCTTATTTTTTACCTAAACGCTGCGCAAAACTATTAGGTAGCTAAAAATCCCGCAGCGCGCAACGACGCAAGTAATTCGTTTAACGTAGCGCCCACTTCGTCCGGCGTAGGAGTATCATCGACATCCGCTACAGCGGCGGCAGGCGTAATCGTCCCGGCAGGTCCCGTTGCACCTGTTGCTCCGGTAGGTCCGATAGGACCTATGGGTCCTTGTAGTCCTTGCGGGCCTGTAGGTCCTGCAACACCTTGTTCACCTTGAATACCCTGCGGACCTTGCGGACCGGTGGCTCCTGTCGCGCCGGCAACGCCTTGGGGTCCCGTTGCGCCTATAGGTCCGGTAGCTCCCATAGTGCCTGTCACACCCGGATTACCTTGTATACCTTGCGGTCCCTGCGGACCGGTGGCTCCGGTTGCACCTGTCGCTCCTGTAGGGCCGGTCACTCCCGCCAAGCCTTGAATACCTTGTATGCCTTGAAGCCCCTGAGGTCCCGTTGCACCTGTTGCTCCGGTAGGTCCGACGGCGCCTTGCGGTCCTGGAACGCCCTGCACGCCTTGAATGCCTTGCGGTCCCTGTGGACCTGTCGCTCCCATCATACCCTGCGGGCCCGTAAAACCGCGCGGTCCGCGTACGCCGCGTTCGATAATTACAACGCGATTTGGCATTTCATTATGAATACAATCGCATCTGCTTCTGCAACAACACATATTTTTTCTCCTTGTACATAGTATTCGACGCGCCAAGGCGCGTCTGTTATATACTATTTATATCTGTGAAAAACTGTTACTTTTTCAAACGTTCGTATTATTTCTTGCATTCAATAATATTGCTTTGACAAAATATCTGTAAAATTTACAAAATATTACCTAAAATTGTTTGACTTTACGAGATAATTAGCATATACTAATAACAGTTGAACAATTATTCAACTGTTTATGGGAGGCTGCTATGGAAGAAAAAGATTTATGCTGCGAACAAAAACATGTTCACAACGACGTGTGCGAACAGGTATGCGTTGATATGCCCAACGAAGATACGTTGTTCGACGTCGCGGAGTTATTCAAAATATTCGGCGACTCGACCCGAATACGAATCTTATCAGCGCTTACAAAAGCCGAAATGTGCGTTTGCGATATTTGCTCGGTACTAAACATGACTAAGTCGGCGGTATCGCACCAATTACGCATACTGCGACAGGCGAAACTCGTAAAAAACAGACGTCAAGGCAAAGAAATTTTTTACAGCTTAGACGACGACCATGTACTAAGTATAATAAATATAGCGTTAGAACACATTGCGGAATAACCGCCGCAACGACGCAAAGGAGACAATTTTGAAAAAAGTAATCGCATTACAAGATTTAGCCTGCGCAAACTGCGCGGCAAAAATGGAAGCAGCTATCCGTAGCATTGACGGCGTGCATTCCGTTTCCGTCAACTTTATTACGCAAAAGATGATAATCGATATTGACGACGGCAACGTAGAACCACTGCTCAAAGAAATCAAGTCGGTATGCAAAAAAGTAGAACCGGACTGTATACTGAAAATTTAGGAGAACGATATGTCGAAAAACAAAAAATCGCTTATTCGCATAATCGTATCCGCCATTACAGTCATTATAATTGTTACGCTTAAATACACTATCGGCAACGACTTTTCTTGGTTTACTTGGTTGGAATTAGGGCTTTCATTGGCGGCGTATTTAGCGGTAGGCTACGACGTTGTGTGGAAGGCGCTGACGAATATAGTCCGCGGCAAGATATTCGACGAACATTTTCTTATGACGATAGCTACGATAGGCGCTTTTGCAATAGGAGAATACATAGACGCGACGGCGGTTATGCTGTTGTATCAAATAGGAGAATTATTCCAACGCTACGCTGTAGGTAAAAGCAGACAAAGTATTGCCGGACTGATGGACATTCGACCGGAAGAAGCAACGGTAATACGTAACGGACAAGAATTGACCGTTCATCCGTCCGAAGTAGAAATAGGCGAAACCGTCATAGTAAAGACGGGCGAAAAACTTCCGTTGGACGGCATAGTAATAAAAGGCGAATGCAGTCTTGACACATCTGCCATCACAGGCGAGAGTTTGCCGCGCAAAGCGTCGGATGGACAAAACGTTATATCGGGCTGCCTGAATCTTGACGGAGTACTGTACATACAAACCACTTCCACATACGACGACAGCACGGTTGCCAAGGTATTGGATTTGGTAGAAAACGCTACAAGCCGTAAAGCTCCTGCGGAAAACTTTATAACTAAATTCAGTCGTTATTACACTCCTATCGTTGTAATATTAGCGGTATTGCTTGCCACAGTTCCGCCTATGATCGAAGGAATATCTCAAGGCGAAATATGGCTTAAATGGGTAAGGCGGGCAATGATGTTCTTATTTGTATCCTGTCCGTGCGCTTTGGTTATATCTATCCCGTTGGGATTTTTCGGCGGTATAGCCTGCGCAAGCAAAAACGGCGTTTTGGTAAAAGGCAGCAACTATTTGGAAATCTTGGCAAAAACCAAAGTAATTGCATTTGACAAAACGGGTACGCTTACCAAGGGAAACTTTGCCGTAACACAAATATTGCCGCAAAACAAACGCGAAGAAATACTGCAACTTGCCGCCAATGCCGAGCAGTACAGCAATCACCCGATAGCGCTGTCTATATTGCGCGAAAAAAAGGCTAACGCCGATGCGAGCGTAACAGAAATCGCAGGCAGGGGCATCTCCGCCACGATAGGCGATTCCACCGTTTTGTGCGGAAACGACAAGCTGATGACGGATAACGGCGTAGAATACGTTCCTGCAAACGGCGGCACAGTCATTTACGTAGCTCAGGACGGGAAATTCGTCGGTTCTATACTGATAGCCGACGAGATCAAGTTCGACTCTCGCGAAGCGTTAGAACAGCTAAAAAAGACGGGCGTTACGACAGTAATGCTGACGGGAGACAACGACGACACCGCCGAGATGGTAGCAAACCAATTGGGTGTAGACTGCAAGTATTCGCAGCTGTTGCCGCAAGACAAAGTGACTAAACTTGAAGAATTGAAGCGTGAAGGCAAGGTTGCGTTTGTAGGCGACGGCATTAACGACGCGCCCGTACTTGCCACTGCCGACGTAGGTATTGCAATGGGAGCTATGGGAAGCGACGTAGCGATTGAAACTGCAGACATCGTACTTATGCAGGACAACCCCACTGCCGTTCCGCTCGCCAAACGGATAGCGAAGAACACTCTCAAAGTAGTAACGGAAAATATAGTTATTTCTTTGGTTATCAAATTTGCAGTTCTGATTCTTTCGGCAATAGGCATTTTGGATATGGTATCATTCGGAATGATAATTGCTATTCTTGCGGACGTGGGCGTTTGCGTTGTAGCGATACTAAACTCCATGCGCGCCATGTTTATAAAAAAGAAAAAGATTACCGCACACTAATACGCGATATATACGAAAAGGAGCTTGAAATATTTCAAGCTCCTTAAATATTGTAAATAATTTACCGCGCTTTTATCTGCTCCTTGGTAAATTGCAGATTATACAACTCGAAGTAACGTCCTTTAAGCGAGAGCAACTCATGATGATTGCCCTGCTCTATAATTTCGCCGTTGCTTAAAACAAATATTTTATCCGCGTGTTGTATAGTTGACAGCCTATGCGCCACAATCAGCATTGTGCCTACATTCATCATCTTGTGTAAACTGTCTTGTATAAGAATCTCCGTCTCAGTATCGATATTGGCAGTAGCTTCGTCTAAAATCATAACTTCGGGCTTATGAATAATCGTTCGCGCAAAGGACAGCAACTGACGCTGCCCTGCGGAGAAATTATTACCGCGCTCGCGTACTTCTTCGTCTAATCCACCCGTGAGCTTCGTTATGAAAGTATCCGCGTTGACGTATCTGCACGCCTGCATTATTTGTTCATCGTCAAACTCGTCGCGAAGCGATATATTGCTGCGTATAGTACCGGAAAATAAAAATACGTCTTGAAGCATTTGTCCGAAATGCTTACGCAAAGAAGCAATTTTTATTCGGCGTATATTTATCCCATCCAGCAAAATTTCGCCTTTTTGTATATCGTAATTACGGCAAAGCAGCGACAATATCGTAGTTTTTCCGCTGCCGGTAGAGCCTACAAACGCTACGGTATCCTTGGCGTTAACGTGGAAAGATACGTCTTTCAGCACCCATTCTCCTTCGTTATAAGCAAACCAAACGTTTTTGAATTCTATTTCGCCCTTTACTTCGTCCAATTCTATAGCGTCCGCATCATCCACCACCTGCGGCTGAACGTCCATAATGGTAAATATCTTTTCGGCGGAAGCTAAGGCCGATTGCAATCGGTGAAACTGCTCTGCAAGACTTTGTATAGGATTAAAGAAACGCGATATGAACATATAAAACGCCACTATTACTTCACTCGTAACGGTCTGTCCCATAAATACGATATCATCCAAATACCCCTTACAACCAAGGAAAAACAGACACAATACCGACGAAATATACAGCATGTATACCAACGGACGGAATATACTGAATACCAATGTCTGTCCGCGTTGAGCCTTATACAGCTTTTCGTTTTTAACCGCGAAATCATCGATTTTACGCTGCTCGCGGTTAAAAATCTGAATGATTTTCATCCCGGACAAATTTTCCGATAAAAAAGTGTTGATGTCCGTTGTGGAGTTTTTAACCTGGCGGTACGATTTCCGTGAAAATTTTCGGAAAATTACCGTGAACAATACTATAAACGGAACGAAACACAATACCATAAGCGTAAGCATATAGTTTACGCAAAGCATAGCTACCAATACGCCCACTACTATGAACGCATTCTTAACAAGATTAACCAGCAATCTGGTAAACATCATCGAAATTGCGTTAGTATCGTAAGTGGCTCGAGTAACCAATTTGCCAACGGGGATTTGCGATAACTGCGCGTGCGACAGGCTTTCGATATGTACGAATACGTCTTCTCGTAATTTGGATACTATTTTCTGTCCAGTTTTCTGCAATACAATCGCTTGAATATACGTGCTCACAAGCGACACAATCAATATGCTTGCATACACACCCACACGCCATAAAACGTCCGCCAATTGAAAATCCGTTTTAATTATACTTTCGATATTGGAAATAAGCAGCGGAGATAATATATCGTATGATATCGAAAACAGCATTACTATTCCAACCAACAAAAAGCTTTTCCAATACGGTTTGGCGTAACGCAGCAAACGCTTAAACAAATCACTGTCTTTGAGATTACGCTCGTAGCCCATGCTCTCTTTTTTATCTTTAATCAACGCGAATACGACAATTAAAACTGCGGATACCACGCCCAAAATCGCGCCGACTATCAATATCGGAAGATATTCGTTCATACTATATACCCTCCTGATCTTCAAGCTTTTGCAACGCAACCATATTGCGGTATTGTTCGCACCTTTCCAACAATTCGGTATGCGTGCCAACATCGATAATTCTGCCGTTATCCAAGTATACTATTTTATCCAAACCCGATACCGTAGAAACGCGGTGCGCGATAAGAATCGTCGTCTTTCCCGCGCGCTCTTTCTTGAGATTACCGATAATCTTTCTTTCCGTATCAGTGTCCACTGCCGAGACCGAATCATCCAAAATAAGAATAGACGAATTTTTCATCAAGGCGCGCGCAATAGATATACGTTGCTTCTGCCCGCCCGATACCGTTACGCCGCGTTCGCCAAGTATTGTTTCGTAGCCGTTAGTAAACGCCCTTACGTTATCGTCTATATCAGACATTTCCGCCGCAAGAACAATTTTTTCCGTAGTGACGTCATCTGAAGCGAATGCGATATTATTGGCAATCGTATCGGAAAATAAGAAGTTGTCCTGCGGAACGTAGGCGCAAAAACCGCGCAAACTTCGAGTGGTTATTTCGTTAATGTCCTTTCCGTCTATAAATAAGGTTCCGTCTTCAACGTTGTAGCAACGCAAGATAAGATCGGATAACGTAGTTTTGCCGCAACCGGTTTTCCCTACTATTCCGACGCTTTCTCCGCTATGTATTGTGAAGGATACGTTGCTTAAAGCATCGTAGTCGGCATCGGGATAGCGGAATGTAAGATTGCGGAATTCGATATTGCCGTCAACCTTCTCAAGATCGGTAGCATCGGGTCTGTCAACCGTATCCGATTTCGAGTCCAACAGCTCGGATACGCGTTTTAACGAAGCTTTGCCGCGCGACGACATTTCGATAAGCTCCGTTACCGCCATAACAGGCCAAACAATTGCGTTAAAATATCCTATAAATTCCATCAATTGCCCTGCGTCGAACACATCGGTTTTTACTAAATACGCGCCGTATCCCAATACGATACAAATAACCGATTCGACAAATAGCGTTACGAATACGTTTAGCAACGTACTGATTTTGGTATACGCCACATTGGCGTTTTCGTTTTTTCTATTAAGCCAACGGAATGCAAGCAACTCCTTAAATTCTTTAACGAACGCTTTGATGACTGCAATACCCGAAAAGCTTTCCTGCGCAAAATCGGACAAATCGGAAAACGCCTGTTGACGAATGTCCCACTTCATAGTCATATATTTTCCCACTATTATTCCGACAACCAGCATCAGCACCATAGGAATTAAAGAAAACAGCGTCATTTTCCAATCCATTCGGAACATTTTGTATAACGATAAGCCGCCCATAAATACCGCGTCGAACGTCATCATAATGCCGCTTCCGAAGCAGTCCTGAACGGTCTCGAGATCATTGGTAAACAATGACATCATATTACCAACTTTATTTTTCGAATAAAATTCGCAGGAAAGTCCGTTGCAATGTATGAACATTTTTCCGCGCAAATCGCGCTCGACTTTATATCCGGAACCGAACAAACAAATACGCCAAGTGAATCTGCCCGCCACCAACACTGCGATAACGACGAACAGCGGCTTGCAAACATTATTCCACAATACGTCCTTGTCGAAAGCAACAATGTGATTGTTTATTTCCACCGTTCCGTCGTTAATACCGTTGATAACTATTCGGTATAATTCAGGTATAATCAATTGAAAATAATCGACTGCAATAAGCGCCAGAATACCGAACAGTATCCAAAGCGAATATTTCAAATAATACTTGTTGATATGCTTGCCGAAAATCATCTTAACACCGAAAAAAGTTATAATTAAGTTATTTTATCACTCGTCAAACAAATAGTCAATCAAATAGCCGTGCAGTTGCAAATACCGTACGGCTAAATAGTAGAATATACCAAAGATCATCGCGAGAAAGCGCATGGGAGTTCTGTAGGATTCTATCGGACACAAAAAAACGCGACTGCACGCGCAGTCACGCCAATTTAATAAGCTCGGAAAGACTTTTTAACGGATAATAACTGTGGGATATATATTTGTTACATAGACCCAAAGCATCTTTCAATATATCGAGTGAAACGTTTACGTTTGACAATTTTTCGTAAGGCATATCGCAAAGCATTTTACAAATTGCGATCGAACGCGGACTCACACGGATACTGTCCGCGGTTCGGCAATTATCGCATACCAATCCGCCGCGTTGCAAATCCAAAAACAAACGACTACTCGGTTCTCCGCACGCGACGCACGCGTCAAGCTGCAATTTTATTCCCTGCAAGTCGAAAAAAGCCAACATAAACCGCAACGCAACTGCTAACTGATTCTGAGATCCGCACAACGCTTGCAGCGCCTTAAGCGTTTCGACGAATACAGGCGGTTCGCTTTGCCCTTCTTCTGTATATAGGGTGAGGCACTCCGCAATTACGCATGCGGAATAATACGCAATTATATCTTCCCGCAAACAAAAAAAGCTCTCCAACTGTTCGCACGTTTTAAGCGTAAACCTATCCTTAGACTGCGCCAATTCGTATTGTCCGAAGCAAAATTGATCTACAGCGAATTTCAATTTGGCAGAGTTTTTGCGAACTCCGCGTGCATGAACGGAAATTTTGCCGTATTCCAACGAATATAGCAAAACGTACTTATCGCTTTCCTTGAAGTCCGTCGATTTCAGTACCACGGCTTTTGTCGTTACGTCCATCTTTTGTCAATTCCTTGTACAAAACGTAATAAGCGGGGTTCCCCGTTTCGGTAAACAGTTTCCATACGGTATTTTTCATAGAGTCAATTATCCCTTGCAACGTTCGTCAGACCAACGTCTTACAGTACTATTTTGTCTACAATTTAACCGTATTATACTATAACAATTGATTAGCGACGCTTGGAATAACCCAGTTCGTTAAGCATCGACGGATTGTTCCGCCAATCTTCTTTTACTTTAACCCACAAAGTCAAATAAACCCTTGCGTCCAACAGCTTTTCAATACTTTCGCGCGAGTGAACGCCAATACCCTTTATCATTGCGCCGCCTTTACCCAAAATTATAGGTTTATGCGACGCCTTTTCAACTATTATAGTTGCGTCTATATCCCACGCTCCGTCTTCGTACTGCATCTTGTTGAGAGCAACTCCAACGCCGTGCGGAATCTCCTGTTCGCAGCATAGCAACACTTTTTCTCTAATTATTTCTCCCACCATATAACGTTGACTTTTATCCGTTATATCGTCTTCTTCGAAATACATAGAGTTACCAGTAAGATATTTTTTCAGGCCTTGTTTGAGCTCGTTCACACCCTTATTACGCTTTGCCGACACACAGTACACCTCGCTTATACCTTCCATTCCGTTAAGCTTTGCAAGCTCCGGCATTAACTTGTCCGGCTGAGTAATATCAGTTTTAGTGACCGCAACAACAATAGGAACGTTACGCTTACGGTATTTGACAATTTGAGACAGTTCCTTGTCGTCTATTCCGTCGTGACCGTCTATTACAATCAATATACAATCGACGTCCTGAACGGCAGTATCGATGCTTTTAAGCATATAATCGCCTAACGCGTTCTTACTTGTAAGAAAGCCGGGCGTATCGATAAATATCATTTGACTGTCGTCATCCGTCCATATACCCATTATGCTGTCACGCGTAGTTTGCGGCTTCGGAGAAATAATAGACACTTTTTGTTTAATCAATGCGTTTAGTAACGTAGACTTGCCGGCATTTGCAAAGCCTACTATCGCAATAAATCCGGTTTTTCTCATATTTATCTTTTAATTCGCATTACAGCAAGAATTTCGTCTTGAAGCGCGAACATTTGTTTTTCGTCGGCTTCGTTCATATGGTCGTATCCCAACAAATGCAGCATACCGTGTAAAGCAAGAAAGCACAACTCTCTTTTTAACGAATGACCGTAGCTGTCCGCTTGTTCCTTAGCGACGTCCAAGCAAATAATCACGTCTCCGATATTGAGTTTGCCGGTTTCGGGATTGATACTGTCCAAAGCAAAAGCAGAAAAATTCAACGTCTTTCTTTCGGGATTATCCACCGTAGGAAAAGATAAAACGTCCGTTACGGCGTCTACGTTGCGGCTGTCTCTGTTTAGCTCGCGTATTTCTTCGCGGGATACGAAACTGACCGACATTTCGATATCGTTATGCGGTTGACCGAGATACTTCAACGCGCCTGTAAGCAGCCGTTTTATTGTAAACTTAATACATCCGGTATCCGTAAAATATATCGTCATTTATCTTCCGCCCCCAACTCTAACGTCGGAATAACTTATACGCTTGTGACGTATTCCCAAAAACGTAGATACGACGGTATCCTTTATTATTTCTATTTCTTTCATTGTTATGTCGCATTCGACGAATTGACCGAAAGACATTCTTTCGTTTATAATGTCACTAACTATCTTTTCCGCGCTGTTGCTGTCTCCGCTTGCGCGCAGAGCCGCTTCTGAAGCGTCGCATATCATAAGAATTGCGGATATTTTGGTGGTAGGCTTGGGGCCGTCGTAGCAATAGCCGTCGTACGGTAAAAAACCGTCTGTGTACTTTTGCGCTTTAAGAAAGAAATACTTTATGGGCATTGTGCCGTGATGCTCGCAGATAGCCAACTGAACTTCCTTGGGGAGACCGTATTCCTTAGCTATAGCCAGCCCGTTAAGCGTGTGATATTTTATCATATTGACGCTTGCTTCGGGAGTCATATTATCGTGCGGATTAAATCCGTCAAACTGATTTTCAACGAAATAAGACGGATTTTTTATTTTACCTATATCGTGATAATATGCGGCGGCTTTTGCTATTTGAGCGCTTTGCCCTATAGCTACCGCGCACGCTTCGACGTAGGTTGCAACCGTGAGACAATGATTGTACGTCCCCGGAGCTTTTTCAAACAGCTTACGCATAAGCTCGTTGTCGGAAGTTGCAATCTCGGAAAAACGGAAAATAGACGACACGTTAAAAATCTTTTCAAATAACGGAACGGTAACAAACATTATCATAACGCTTATCATTCCGCTTCCGAGCGAGCAAACCGCAATTATCCAATACTCTTCCCATTTCCAAATAGATTCGAATATTAGATAGCTGATAGTGCCGCAAATTACGGAAATGAGTCCAAGCACCACGCCTGCCAAGACATAGCGAGATCTTCTATACTGCTTACCTAATAAAAACGAAACGAATACTGCTTCCGTAACGCCGCTAAACAATAAATAGAAAATATTGTCCACACGTTCGTTGGCGTCTTTTTTCCATATTATAGCCTGCATAAAGCATAGCATAATAATTATGAAATTTGCAAAAAATCCGCATTTGCCTGAAACTATAATGGACAATACCAAAGAACACATTGCAAAAGGTACTAAATAAATTGCGTATTCCCACAACTGCGATAATTGAATAATGCAGTAGGAAACAATCATAGTGCTAAACATAGCCCACGTTTCCCGCGCATTTTCCATTACTTCGCGGTCTGCGAAGTAGACGTACAAACCCATAGATACCAAAAGCATCGCAGTAGTAATAAGCTGAACAGTAACGTTAATTTCGTTTATGCTCTTGATATTGGGTAAAACCGTCAAAGCGGAAAACAAAATAAACGCTATCACATAGCTAGCGACTACCTGTTTCCACTTGATATTGTTTCGTTTGAGTTTCTTTGCCATTATTTATCCTCTGTTTCGTACGCTTTGACGATTTTCTGCACTAACGGATGCCGTACTACGTCCCGTTCGCTCAGTTTTATTATTCCTATATCGTCGATATCCTTGAGTATTCTTATAGCGTGTTTCAGTCCCGAAGTCAAGCCCTTCGGCAGGTCAACCTGCGTAAGGTCTCCCGTAATTACCATTTTACTGTTTTCTCCGAGTCTTGTCAAAAACATTTTTATCTGTTCTTTCGTAGTATTCTGCGCTTCGTCCAATATGACGTAAGCGTTGGAAAGCGTTCTTCCGCGCATATACGCTAACGGGGCTATCTCGATAGTTCCGCGTTCCAGCATTTTAGAAAACGTTTCGTTGCCGAACATTTCCTGCAAAGCGTCATACAGCGGTCGCAAATACGGATTGACTTTTTCCTGCAAATCACCGGGAAGAAAACCCAACTTTTCGCCCGCTTCCACAGCAGGACGCGTAAGTATAATTTTGTCAACCTTTTTCGCCTTGAATTCGTTAACGGCAATGGCGACGGCAAGATAAGTTTTGCCTGTGCCTGCAGGGCCGACGCCGAACGTTACCGTTTTCTTTTTCATTAAATCGACGTATTTCTTTTGACCTACAGTTTTGCACTTGATGGGTTTGCCGCGATTGGTTATCGCCACCATTTCGCCCAACAACTCGTCCACTTCGTCAAGCTTGTCGTCGCGGACGCAATCAAGCAAATAGTTGACTCTGCCTATATCAACGCTGTCGCCGTTGTAAATAAAGCTTTTAAGCTTGTCTATAACGGACATAGCCTTGTCGACGTTATGTTCTTCGCCGTATACGCTGCATTGACCGTCCTGTAAAACGAACCGCACGTCCAAAGCCGCGCTTATCGCCTTTGTATTCTCGTCGAATGGTCCGAATAATTTTATCAATTCGTCCATAGACGACGTTTCGATAATTTTAGAAACCAATTAAACCTCCGATTATCGTAATTCTATTTTTCCGATCAATCTCGCTTCCGCTCCGCTTGCATTAACGTCGTATATTACTTCGTCAATTGCAAAGTCGCAATTGCCTTTGGCTACTTCGTACGCCTGCGCTTTCAGTTCTTCCGCGCATTCGTCGACAGTAGCGGAAACGGTAACGCGCTCTGTTTCGCAATATACGGTTGTTACAATCTGTAAATTCAACGGATGCAAATAAGCTACACTTTTGTCCGTCGTATAACGCTCGAAAGGACAATCACGAGCGTATTCCTTACCGAACAAAACTACTCCCGTAGTTTTGAATAAGTTTCCTGTAGGCTGATCGACGGTTCGCACACCCGTGTATTCGGCGAAACCGACAGCGGTAAGCTGAATTGTCACGCGTCCGAGAGCATAAACGTCTCTGCTCGTTCCGTCGTTGAAAATTCTATGCCCCGCTATAAGTACGTCGCCGGCTTTAACCGTGTCGCCCGCCTTCACAAGCGGGGTTCCCTGCTCGCACATAACGCTTGCCACAACCCCGTCACGCGTAGCCACAATATCGCGCCGCTTAGTCATATCGACAGGTTCGTCTATTTCCTTACGCTTGACGGCATTTACGTAAACTACGCTGCCCTTGCGAGATACTACCGCGTACATAGCGTCCAGTTCGTTGGCTACGGAATTTTCAACCTTGTCCACATTCCAATCGTACAGCCGTCCGCCTACGCGAACGCCCGCGTTAGACAGCGCCTGCAAAACCGCGTTATTATCATAATCTCCCGCGACTTCGATACGAAAGCAGAATTG
Organism: uncultured Clostridia bacterium; assembly: GCA_947570215.1. Taxonomy (GTDB): domain Bacteria; phylum Bacillota; class Clostridia; order Christensenellales; family CAG-314; genus Fimimonas. Next base: position 35,364 of record CANOTO010000004.1, on the reverse strand, counting down.
AGATAAAACCGCAGTCATAGCCACACACAACAAAATAATTACAGGTAGAACAAAACGTGCTCGAACAAATCGGCTGACGGCGGAAACGCCCTTATAGCGTATTCCCACTACATTATAGCACCTTTCTTCCAACAACGCAATAACTTCGCGCAAACGAGTTTGCGGAACTTCGATTTCGCAAAGCTTTCCGCGCTTTACAATGTTCAGCACCGTTATATCGCGCTTGCAAAGAGTATTGAACAAACGGTTTAAGTTTAACCCTTCGAAGGATATAACGCAGCTACTTTTCATCGTTTAATACCCCTACTTGACAAATATTTCCGGTTACCACAGCAAAACGCTTTTCCAAACACCTGATACGCAAATTCGCGCCTTCGATATTCAACACCGTTTTGGAAACGGCAAAAGAGACTACTTCGTCCGAGTAGCCTACTATGCCCTTGTGCCCTTCGATAACCACAGTACTATTGCCGAATACAGAATATTTGTAGCTTCCGATTAAAGTAGCCAATTCCAGCCCGCATATCTCGGATATGCTTTCGTTAAAAGAATCGTTCATACCTTTAATATATGACGGGTATCGTCAATTCTTTCAACTAAAATCAATTACATCAAGTTATCCAAAATCTTAGCGATTTCATCCAATTTTTCCTGACGCTCGTCTCCCGTAGCGTTTAGCACGCAATGGTTTATATGCGCGTTAAGCACTTCGCGGTTTACTTTCGACAAGATAGCTTGACAAGCCATAATCTGATTAGACACTTCTATACAATAGCGGTCTTCTTCGATCATCTTAAGTATACCGTCTATCTGACCGCGAGCCGTTTTAAGCAGTCTGTTTACTTTTGTAGTATCTCCCGTCATAACGTTACAATCTCCTTTACAGTGTAATCTTGTTCTTCCACAGCCCTTTTGAGCGTTTCGGATTGAACGCTGCTGTCCGCAGTAACCACGGCGTTATTGTCCGCAAGACTTACGGTAACGTCCGTTACTCCCGAAACGCTTGAAAGGGCGTTTGTAACGTGCGCAACGCAACGTTGACACATCATACCTTCGATTTGCAATTGATACTTCATCGCACTCTCCTTTTTGTTATTTATATTTTCCGAATTAAGTTCCAAATTACGCTCGCATTTCTCGATCGAGCATTCGCGTATTGCGCCGGAAGCTCCGTCGCCTTTTACAGCACCGCGAACGCCGCGCGGACGGAAAAGCTTCAAACGCAACGCGTTGGTCACGACGAACAGACTTGACAGACTCATCGCAAGAGCTCCTATCATTGGGCTTAGTCTCAATCCCAACGGCGTAGCGTACAATACGCCCGCAGCAAGCGGAATTCCCAACGCATTGTAGAAAAATGCCCAAAACAGATTCTGCTTGATATTACGTTTGGTTTTACGACTGAGTTCTATTGCGTACGGCACGTCGCGAACGTCGTTTTTCATAAGCAACACATCCGCAGTGTCCAACGCGATATCCGAACCGCTTGCGACAGCAAAGCCTACGTCCGCCCGTACAAGCGCGGGCGCATCGTTTATACCGTCGCCTACCATCGCAGTTGCTCCGTCATTCATCAATTCGGCAACTTTCCTTTCTTTGTCGGCAGGCAGCACCTCGGCATAGAATTCGTCTATACCTACTTCATCGCATACGGCCCGAGCAGCTAACGCGTTATCGCCGGTAAGCATAACGGGACGGATACCGAGCTTTTTAAGACTTGTAATCGCTTGCTTGGACGTAGGCTTCACGTCGTCGCCAACACCAATAATACCGACGAATTTACCGTCTTGCGCGACTATCAAACAGGTCAAAGCTCTGCGCGAATATTCGTCCAAATACGCTTGATAGTCCGCTACGTTTACGCTCTGCTCGTCCATTAGCCTTTTGTTGCCAATGGCATATTTTTTACCGTCAACCTTTGCTATGACTCCTCGTCCCGATAACGTTTCGAACTCGGACGGAACCGTCAAGCTAACTCCCGCTTGCTCCGCCTTGTCTACAACTGCTCGCCCGAGCGGATGCTCGCTTTGCTTCTCTATTCCGCCTACAACGGACAAAAATTCGAACTCGTCCATGTCAGAACGGAATTGTTTTACAAACGGTTTACCGAGAGTTACCGTTCCCGTTTTGTCCAATACTACAGTCTTTATATCGGCAAGCTTTTCCAACGTTTCGCCGTCTTTAATCAAAATTCCGTTTTCCGCGCTTTTACCGGTGGAAACCATAATCGCAACCGGCGTAGCCAGCCCAAGCGCGCACGGACATGATATAACAAGCACAGATATAGCAAAATCCAACGCCTGCGATACGGGCTGACCGACTGCAAGCCAAACGATAAACGTAACCAAAGCAACCGCCATAACTATCGGAACAAACACCGCCGAAATCTTATCCGCCAAGCGCTGTATAGGAGCTTTGGATGTCCCGGCTTCTTCTACGAGAGCGATTATTTTGTTCAAGACGCTATCCTGCCCCACAGAAGAGACCTGCACCTTAACGTATCCGCTCACATTTACTGTTCCGCCTATTACGAAATCGCCCGATTGACGCTCGCGAGGAAGACTTTCGCCGCTGACGCTGCTTTCGTCGGCGAAACAGCTGCCTTCCGCAACCGTACCGTCGGCAGGAAACGCCATTCCTGCCTTGACTATCACAACGTCACCCGCTTTAATAGTCGCCGAGTCCACTTCCGCTTCTACGCCGTCGCGTATAAGTATAGCCGATTGCGGAGCTAATTTTCGAAGCTTATTTAATGCGTCTCCCGTGCGAATTTTGGAACGCCCTTCCAAATACTTACCCAAGTCCACAAGCGCGAGTATCATAGCCGACGACTCAAAGTACAATAAATGATGATAATGCGCTACGGTGTAGATATCTCCCTTACCCAAGGCATAGCTCATAAAAAATATTACTATCACACCGTACAATCCGCCGGCAAACGAGCCTACGGCAATAAGACTGTCCATATTGGGCGCGCCCTTTAACAACCGCTTGAAGCCGTTTATAAAATAACTGCGGTTTAAGTACCATACGGGCAAACACAGCAACAGCTGAACAAGCGCGAAGGATACGGCGTTTTCCGTTCCCGTAAGAAATGACGGCAAAGGCAGCTTAATCATATGCCCCATAGACACGTACATCAATACAACACAAATAGCGACAGAAGCTATAAGCCGCGGCAAAGTAACTCCAACCGCGACCCTTTTTACCGTCGCGGACGGCTGTTTTAAGTTATCGCTTACCGCAGCGGAATAACCTGCGCTTTCCACGGCTTTAATTATCAATCCGTCGTTCGTCTTATTGTCGTCGTAAGTAACTATCATACTGTTGGCAAGCAGATTTACGGCGACTTTCTTTACGCCGTCAACCTTACCAACCGCCTTTTCAACATGCGCGGAACAAGCCGAACACGTCATACCGATTACATCGAATTTTTTCTTCAAAATATTCTCCTGATGAAAATTTACAAAAAAACTTCGCAACGGAGCATAACAACTGTAAAATCAACAGCTGCTACCCCCCCCCACCGAGTATATGTATATTATACGTCTTATTGTCGGAAAATGCAAGCGAAATTATACGAATATTTCTTACGTTGACAGAAATAGCCGTACGACAATACAAGTTCTTAACCGCCGCTATAATGTTAATTATTTTACGGCATTTATCAGGACGCGCGGGCGAGGCAATTGCACAGATTAACTTACGTTACCCAAAGGATAAGGATACGTAACGTTTACAGCCGCTTTCCGCTTAATTGACGTTGACGGTTTTTTATTGCAGAATTCAGCTTTTTATGTTAAAATAACGCTAAGGAGCGTGGAATTATATGTCTGAAATAAAAACGAAACGCAAATTCAATTGGAAAATTTTTACTATTGTTATAGCGGCGATACTCGTCGTTTACCTTGTATTGGCGTTAGTGCCGCGTGTTAAAAGCGTATCGGACAACCCGTTCGTTATCGAAAAGGGAAGCCGTCCGCTGCTGATTGCGCACGGAGGCGGTAACAGAGAATTTCCCGACAACACGTTAGAAGCGTGCTACAACGCGTACAGCGTAGATCCAAATGTAATGATGGAAATGGACGTGTCCATAACCAAGGACGGCGTAATAATTATGTCTCACGACACCACTCTCGACTACCGCACGAATGCGCGCGGCGCTATTGCGGATTGGAACTACACCGATTTATTGGAGCAGGAAGTGGATTTTTCCTACCTTAACCGCAAGGAAAACGGAAATGTTGTAGAAGAAATAAAATATACGGACTACCAAAATAAACAAGTTACGCCAAAGGACGTACCCAACTACCCTAACGGACTGCCAAACCGCAGCTCGGATAAATTCCTTGTGACGCGTCTTATCGACGTATTGGAAGCGTTTCCAAACAATACGGTAAACGTTGAAATAAAGCAAAAGGGCGAAACTGGATTAAAAGCTCTAAAAGCGGTAATAAAGGTAGTCGAAGACCTTGACGCGTTCGATCGCGTGGTGCTTGCGTCCTTTCACAAGGATATCTACACAGAACTAAAAAGAATACACAAGGAAGATCACCCGGAGCTGCTGTTTTCTCCGCAGGATTCGGGAGTAGCCGCTCTGCTAATTTCGGGAGCAGTCGGCTTGGATTTGTTCTATACCGAACCTGTTGCCGTACTGCAAATACCGATGAGTCAAAAAGTTAAAGGTATCAACATCCATCTCGATAGAAAATGGTTTGTAGAGACGGCGCACAAACATAACATAGCCGTACACTACTGGACTATCGACGACGAAGACGATATGAAATATTTAATCGAAATAGGCGCGGACGGAATTATGACCAACCTGCCGCACACATTGCTTAAAGTATACGACGAAGTATTTGGCAAGTAACATATAAGGATAACATTAAACAAGGAATATTATGCAAAACACTGTATTTGTAGAAAGAAAACTAAGGCGCAACCTTACCTATGTACTGACGGTTTTAATCGTTTTTTTCGGATTGATGATTGCGATGCTTGTTACCGCTTCTATGATAGACAAACAAAATCTTAATGGCAGAGTGTTGGAAATTACCGGAACAGTGGAAAAAGCCGAAAGGGACGGAAGCATAGCCATAGTCACCTTAAACGACGGCAACAACACGAAGGAATATAACGCAGTGTGGAACCACGACAAATATACATTGGACTGGGACGCGTACGTCGGCAAAACAGTAACGCTCGTTATTTGCGAGCGCACCTTCGCTTCCGGAAATTCTTGGGCGTTGGGACTGAAAACTGACGATGGTACAAATATAGATTACGAAAAGGTTTTACAGGAAAAACGCGTAGGAAATAAGGAAATGCTGATCGTTTCATGGGTAGTGTTTGCTATAATAGGCGTTACCGCCTGCGGTATTTTTATATGGCGGACAAATATAAATCCAGTTATCGAACGCCCGCTTGCCGAGCAATACGCGGAGTATTTAACCCCCAGACAGCCGACCTGTCCCGAACGCAAAAAGCTTCTTATAGCCATAGGCATATGGGCATTGCTGCTGATAGTCTTTATTATTCTGTTAATATGCTTCTCCCCCGAAGGAGACGACGAACCGTTAGGAGCAGCCGCGATAGTATTTTTGACGCTGACGCTCGCAACAATGGTCGGCGGAATGGTTGCATTACCTGTAATTTCCAAAACTGTAATTTTCCGCAAGGAAATAAACTTCTATGCCGAAAAGCTGCCGTTCGATTTTACGGATATATCTTTCGCACCGATGCGAAAAAAGGTTAAAATTCAATTGCAAAAGGAGATAATCGAAAGCCGCGCAAAGTACCCGCATATACACAGCGACGGCGGCAACGGCTACGATGTGGAATTTACGCCTACGGGGGTTAATCTATATACGGACTACGACTTCGACGGCGACATCATAAGCGCAGACAGCGATTGCAAAGAGACGGCGAAAGATATAACCGAAGTATTCCCCGATATGCCAAAGGGAACCAAGGACACGTCCCCTGCAGCTTACGATACCCCTAAAAACGTTCCTGAACTGTCGCTCACGTACGACGAATTGAATTTCGAAGCGGTCGCGCACTATCGCCGTAACGATCACCCGATGATGATTATTGTTAAAAGTCGACTTACCAAGACCGATTTGCCCGAAGAATTTGCTAACGACCTACACATTGCCTTGGACGTACACGTACTCGAAACAATCAAAGCCTTTAACGTTCCGGTAGAAAATCTTCAATATATTTTGGACAACAAGAAACCTTTGATGCTGGAAAATTGCCGCAAAAGAAACCGCGTAAAATCCGAATAGCCCGCTACGGCTTCTCCCGAACAATCGGGAGAAGTTTTTTTTTACGTATAACTTTAGTTTTGTTGAGTAAACGGAGAAAAAACCGTCAATAATCTCACTACGAGGTGACCGTATGGCTTCAACAAACTTTTTATTCGAAAATATCCGCTGGAACTTAAAAAAAGACGTTTACAACCATCTGCTCGGACTGCCTTCGACGCAAGCTCAATTTTGCGACCAAGTAGAAAAGCTGTCTCGACGGTATTTTCCGGAAAGAAAACGTGTAAATACGCTGGAAACGGAATTTTGCTTGAATGAAATAGCGTTAAAAACTGCAAAAACAAACGCGCAAAAAAAAGCGAAGGAGTATTTCGCCGAGAATTGGGCTAAGTACGTACGTCTAAAAAAAGTATTTGCAAAAAATTATTTGATTTTTCCCTCGGACGGAAATAAAACCCGATTGGAAGCTGCTGCGGAATTGATTGCAAAATGCTCGCAATTTGCCGTAAACGATGTGACGCTTGCCGAAATGACATACGTCTGCCGCGACATTATGCAGCTTTCCGAAAGAGAATGCGATTACTTGGATTACGCCGTCGAACTGTACAAAATTAACTACTATTGCGCCTGCGCCTACGGAATATTTACAGGAAAGCGCTTTGCATCCGATTGCTTTGCGCGCGCGTTTCAACCGACTCTTCTGAACGAAGGCTTTACAAGCAATACGCAATACCGTCAAGCCTGTTACGGACAAAGCAAGCTGATAACCGTAGTAGACTGCATGGGCAATTCCGTAGCGCAGCTGGACGGCATCAAATCTAACGTTTCGGCAAAGCTGTTTATTTACGGCAACGGACGCAACGTTTTCGATACTTTTGTGAAAAGTAAATTCGGAGTAAATACAGCGGAATTCAAATCAGACGACAAAACCGTAAAAGTTTATATGCGATATTTTTTGCAAGGAACGTCCGAAGTGCGTAAGATTTCGCTGAGAAATTGCGGCAAAAAATCCCGAAAATTTTTTATTGAAATTCCCGTAGTTTGTAACGGCGGTACGAATAAGAACGCTTACTTCACATTGGACGGCGCATTGTGCGTAGCCGACGGAGACAAGTTATACGTCGCCGCTGCCGTTACGCAAAACAACAGCATTATCCACTGCTGCAAACACAAGACGCTTGAATACGAATTCTCCGTCAAGTCGGGCGAAAAAGTCGACTTCGACATAGTAACGGTTTACTCTCCGTCAACTCCGGAATTGGCGCAAGAGCTGCGCAATTTACAATACTTGGGGGCGACCAGATGCCCCTATGTCTGCGACGAACCGTCAAGCTCGGTACGTAATACCAACGTTACGCTAAACCTTACCGCACACGGATATACACCGCCGAGAAAGCACTCCGAGCGATCGCGCAAATTGAACTATTCGTACCAATTGGGAGACAATCGGGAAGCAACCTTCGTAGATAACGCAGGAAACTCGGCAACTCTTATAAACGGTTTTGTTTTCGGTGTGGCCGGCGAAAGCGTGTACTCTGTCAGCGGCGGCTATATAAAGAAAATAAACGAAACTAATTTCCGCTTAGACGTAGACCGACTGATTTACGACAACGGTTCGCATTGCGAAATATACCACGACAACGGCAAAAACTATACGGTAACGCACACCAAGCCATGCAAAACACTTGTATACTTTCCGTTGGAAAGACGCTCGGAAATAGAGTTTGCAGACAATACGTTTACAGTAAACGACGGACTGCGCAAATACCGCGTTATTTGCATCGGCGAAGTGGAGAGCTACACTACCAGCGCGCTGGAATGCAACGAAGAACGGCTGCGTTACAAGCTGTCTTGCGATGCCGATTCGGGCACTTGCCTTGCGATTTGCTTCAAAACGGCGCAACAAGTTCGACTGCAAATAAAATCGGAGTATTCCGCGCCCTGCTCGGAGCCGATTGTGCGCGAAAGTTTGGTATCCACCTACCTTAACTATATAAACGACAAAAACGTATTCTGTCTAACCAACCGTTTGAAAAAAGCTTGCGCGCTTACCGTTTCGGCGATATGCTATACCAATCCCCGATTCGTCAAACGTTTTTTAGACGAATGCGAAAACGAATCCGTCTATTATGACGCGTCAGGCAACCTGACTGCTTTTAGCGACAGATTGGCGTTCCCTTTGGCATATGTTTACTACGCCAATTTGTGCGGAACGGTATCTGAAGAAATAAAACAAAAAGCCAAGGGGATAGTTCTTAACGAAAAATTCGAAGGCAAAGATTTATGCGTAAAGGCTTTGTTTTTGAAGAAAGCTGCTCAACTTAACGACTGCGACAAGGTAACGTACCTTGTAGAATACAATACGGTAAAAAAGATTATTGTAAACGACGCAAAACTGTACGGATATGCGCAAGTGATAGGCGCGGTACCATTGACAAATCCGTCCAAGGCGCGGCTTAAAGACTTGTGTAACCGCTACGACATACCCAAATGCTGGTATTACGTATCTCAGTTGGAAAACCTGTACGGCTTATCCATAACATCGGGCAAGGTACGCGTATGTCCGCAAGTTACTGCGGAAAACGTACTGGAACAATTGGCTATAACGTTAGACGGCAAACGCATTGACACCACGTTTTTCAAATCCACGGTGCAATCGATGACGTTAAACGGCGCGCAATGCTATCAGCCCTTTTACCCAAACAAGCTTAAAGAAACAGACAACGAATTAGTAGTACGTTATTGACAAAAATATGGACGGTTCGAGCCTTTACGGCACAAACCGTCCTTTGAGTTATTTATTACTTAATTACAATACGTTAAAATCGTCAGCAAAAGCACCAAACCGATTATCGCTATTAGACAATATGTTTAAAATTGGGTTTCATAAGATGCGGCACATAGTCGAGCAATTCTTCAATCACAGCCAACTGCGCATGCAAATTGTCGAAGTCGCCTTGTTCCGCGTAGGCCTGTCCTTCGGCAAAACGCAAATTGATTTCGTATACATCTATGTGCGGAAGAAAAATTTCGCTTGTTTCGCGCAGTTTGACCCAGCGTTCGCGAAACACGTTATATTCATCCAACGTCAAACTTTCGTTCTCGCACTTGGCAATTATTTCGACGCAATAATCTTCCAACCGCTCATATTCGCGAGAAATAAACACTACTTCCAACACGCCGCAGGTAATAACCATTATCAAAGCTATAAGCCCCGCCCAAATATTTTTAGTCATCGCTTTATCTCCACGTTTTTGAATTGTATCGGCTTATTGCGCGTTTGCAACGTCATTCGGTTGTTTTCGTCTATTGCAAGCAACACGACATTTTTTATCTTCAACCGTTCTTTAACAAGTAATTGCTGCAAATTTTCTTTTACAAAGCCGTTGCTTTCGATATTTTCCGCGTTCCATTTGCCTTCAGTAATCAGCGGAACGGGCAGCGTTTGCTGCTTTTCTTCCATCTGCTTATTAGACACTACAGTCAGTTGTCCGTTGGTTTCCATAATTCCGTAGGTTATTTCTTCCAAAGAAAAGTATTCAGCTGCGCGCATAGCTTGAAGCAAGTCGTTAACGTGCATATTCAGACTTTTAAGCTGCTGCACGTCTATGCCGCTGGGGTTTATTACCATTACAGGCTTGCCGTTAATTAATCCCTGCAGCTTGTCGCTGTGAGACAGCAGCAAAATAATTTGGTGTATAACGAACATTGTAAGAATGGCCACTATACCGAAAGTTATCGGAATTGACCTGTCCGCCATAGGTATACATGCCAGTTCGGATATTACAAGAGTAATAACAAGTTCGAAAGGCTCCATTTCGCCGATTTGCCGCTTACCCATAAGCCTTATTGCAAACAGCAGTACCGCAAACAATATAATCGCTCTTATAAAAATAATCAACATACCGTTAGTGTGCGGTATTAACGGAGTTTTATGCAAAACACAGAAAATATTGAATTAAAATATGGATAGTAAAAACCGACAATAAAAAATTACAAATAATCGCTGTAACAGGTTTACTGTACGGCAAAAAAGTATTATAATACGCTTAGCAAAGTTGACGGCGCGCGTCAAGTGTCACGTTTAGGAAAAAGCGTGAACGAAAGAACTCATCTGTTCTGCGGTGCGACCGTTTAGTCCGTTGCTAAAACGAGTTTTGCCGTTTCATCTGCGGAAAACCGCGTTATAGTTACAAGTGATAAAATCACGTTACGGACTGCTTTTGCAATACGCAAAAGGAGTTTTTTTTTATGAACAAAACAGTAAAATTAACGTTTACGGCAATGTTTACGGCTCTTGCCATTGCGGCAAATTCCTTTACTATTCCGCTTACTCCAAGCAACTCGGTTTCGTTTACGATAGCGATAAGTTTTATTGCCGGCATATATCTCGGCCCCATATCAGGGCTTACAGTGGGTTATTTGGGAGATTTGATAGGAGCGATAATTCATCCGATGGGACCGTATAACTGGTTTATGGCGTTGTCGTGCGCTCTTACGGGATTTATATGCGCGTTGGTATACAAGCTTAAACTACACAAGCTGTTAAAACTTGCGATAGCGATGGTAATCTATCTTATAGTATGTTCTATTGCGCTTAATACGTTTGGATTATGGCTGCAAATCATCGTCGGCGTAGATCCGTCGCCCATAGGGTTACTGCAATTTTTTGGAATGGACAAGGGCGGAATACGCAAAAGCTTTTGGGTGTATCTTGCGGGACGGCTGCCGTTTATGCTTATAAACTGGGCTGTAAACGGCGCAGTAGTAGCCATACTGCAGCAATCCAAAGCGTTAGATAAAATGTTTGCTCAAATTAACAAGCGTACAGAGAAAAAACGCTTGGAAAAAGAGCAGTCGGAAGAAAAGCCCAAAGAAACAAACTAACGCATTACAGGGATATATGCTTAAACGATATATTGCCATACCACTTGGCGGCGTTAGCGGCGAAGTCGACGTCCCCCGTAGTTAAATACTCCACCGTAGGCGAGGCTTGCAAAAAATTAGCGTCCGGCAAATCGCAACAGCACTGCACTATGTTTGCAGACGGACAATAATGAGAAATTTGAAGAAGCATTAACGGGAAATGAGTGCAGCCTAAAATAACGGTATCTGCGCCGCATTTAGGAAGATTGGACAGCGCTTTGTCTACCGCGTGGTAACAAGATACAGTAGAAGTAGCATTTTGCTCTATAAAAGGTACGAACGACGAACAGGAGAAGTCGTAAACCGTTATGCCTAACGGTTCAAGAATATTGCGGTATGCGCGCCCCCGTATAGTGCCGTTTGTCGCAAGCAAAGCTACGCGCTTGTTTACTGTAGTTGCCATAACTTGTCTGCAAGTTGGAGCGATAACGTCGTAGACGGGCAAATTGTATTTCCCGGACAATTCCTCGGCGAAACGCGACGCGGTGTTGCAAGCAATAACCACTGCCGAAGCGCCTGTGTCTTTGCAAAAGCCCGTGAGAGTATCCGCACGTCTAAAAACCGTTTGCTCGTTTTTTGTGCCGTACGGGCAATAAGCGTGATCGGCAATATACATGAAATTGCGCGAAGCGTTTTCGGTTAATTGCCGCAATATCGTTAGCCCGCCTACACCGCTGTCTATTACTCCAATAAAATCTTTCACTCCGCACCGCCGTTATAAATAATACATTTTATGAAACGTTTGCAAGCAAGTTTACAAATTGTCACATATTTGTTTATAATTAAAATAAGTAAAAACGCTTGCATAGGAACGCAAAATACAGTATAATAATTTAGCAAAGCAAAATTATTATTTTGCGGATGTGGCGAAATTGGCAGACGCGCATGATTCAGGTTCATGTGGGAAACCATGCAGGTTCAAGTCCTGTCATCCGCACCAAGACAGACAGAGATTGAACCCGAAATATCTATTCGTAAACGGAATAGCGGGTTTTATCGCTGAAAGGTAAGGAAAAAGCACAAGGTTAAATGCCTTGTGCTTTTTCTATTGCCCACCCAAGAGAACCCACCCTGTGAGCCGCTAAAACGGACTTTCGCCGTCATTATCAAGCGGTATTAAAGTTGTTATAGTCTTTTCTATCGGTTTTTTTATCGTTTTCCTTTCGTACACTCAATTCTTTATTTGTTATAAAGTTTTATTCGGTTGTTATGCTTTTTCCGATAAAAATTTTTGAATAGTGATTTTGCCGTCCTTGATTTCTATTTGCAATTTCAACTTGCATTTCGGGCAAAGTATTTCCGCGTTAGAGCCGTCGCCCAACTTAAACAATTTATACCCACATTCGGGGCATACAATGTAATTTGTCATAGACGTTATTCCTTTTCTTTTTTTTCGATAAATTGTTGATAATGATTATATCGAATAGAATAAATTAGAAACATTGTAAATGTAATAAATAATGCTATACTTTGTTGCCCCCAAGCGAAAATACCGTTTACAACTTTATTTGCAGGTAAAATTTTTGATAAGCCGATTAACACAAGCATTATCAATAACGGGTTGAAAATCGATAACCATTTTTTATTGTTAAATTTTCCGCGAATGCTTACTACGAACAAATAGATAGATAAAATAGCAAAGGCAACAGCAGCCAATGATGCAACAACAATAAAAGCAAAAAATAATTGTTCCGCAATTATCTTTGCCTCTAACACTTGTAAATTATAAAGTTTATTATAAATGTAAGCAGTCATAGCAAAAACGCAATGATATAAAGTGCCGACTGAAATGAAAACAAAAGCACCTATAATATACAATTTTGAGTATTTACATTTTTTCACTATCATTTCTCGATATATAGCATAAAAGCCACAAAACATTAGTAGCAAGGCAATTACTCCGAATAATCCGCCAATGATAAATCTATTTGGACTTGAATTTGCCCAATCTTCTGAAAATGACGGAAATATAATTGAGTTTCCAAATTCTTTTGACGGCGCGAAACAGCCTAAAAGCATATCACCTGTAAAACATAAAACCGAACCTATAATGCCAACCATAAATAATTTTTTGTTTAAGTTCATAAATATTCCCAACCTGAAATATACTTCAAGTTAAATTATATACTATTTTGATTATAAAGTCAACGCATTCTGAAATATATTTCAGATTAGTGTACAAATCAAAAATTTTGTGATATAATGCACTTATTATGGCAGAGATTAGACAACCTATAAAAAGAACTTCTATTGATAAAAAGCAAAAGATTATTAAAGCGGGCTTAAAAGTATTTAGCGAAAAAGGCTATTACAACACTACAACCGTTGAAATAGCCAAAATTGCTGGCGTGTCAACGGGAATTATATATAATTATTTCAAAGATAAAAAAGACATATTTTTGCATTCGTTAAAACTATGTTTTGAAACCGCTTTTACCCCTATGCTTAATACGCTTAAACAATTTAAGCCCCCGTTTAATTTTGATAGTATCTTGCGTGAGTTTATTCCTTTATGTCTAAAAGCACACAATGACAATAAAATAGCACACCAAGAACTTTTGGGTATATGTGTATTAGACAATGATGCAGGTTTATTATTGCAACAAATGGAAAACCAAGCAATACAATCGATTTGTGAATATTTGCTGTCAAACGGCATAAACTTGCCTCACTTAATGGAAAAAACACAAATAGCCTATCATATAATTGAAGAATATTGCCACGATGTTATGCTTGAAAAATACTATCAAACTGATTTTGACATAATGTTTGAAGTAGTTATAACAACTGTAAAGAATATTTATTTGCAATAAATAAACGGTTTTTGTGTTCGCTTGTGCTTACCGCCTTGTGGGCGTGTATCACCGCCTTGCCAAATTGTAAAGGGCGACGATTTATTTCCCGTAGGGCATAAAACCGTCGTCGCCTACGGCGCAAACCCTTGACAATTTGCCTGCGGCGGCATTTTTTGCCGGTTAAGACGGTAAGCACAAGCGAATAACAAAAACTACTCTATTTTAACACAAATCATTTGACAAGTCTATCATTTTCGTATATACTGAACATTGTTCAAAACTATGTTCAACGGGAGTAGTAAAATGGAAATAAAAGATAAAATTATCAATTTTACTATTGATTTGATAAAAGAAGCAAACGGCAATATTGATAAAATTACAATAAGAGAAATTGCCAAAAGGGCGGAAATAGGCGTTGGACTTATTAACTATCATTTTCAAAGCAAGAAAAATTTAGTTGATATTTGCGTACAGCAGATTATCAGTAATGTGATTGCTCAATCAAAACCGAATATGGACGGGCTTTCGCCTATGGAAAAACTAAAATGTTCGGTTAAAATTCCTATTGATTTTTTAATGGACAATCCCGAAATCGCTAAAATATCAATTTTGGGCGATTTAATGCAAGGGCAAGCAAACGATAATACTTTCCAAACATTAGCACGATATTATTTTCACGCAAACAATTTAGGGCTAAATGAAAATACAATTTTCAATACCGCCCTTTTAATTCACGGACTACAAGGTATATTTTTGCGTTGGGAACTTTATAAGGACAATTTTGATTTTGCCGATAAAGCGCAAAGAGATATTTTAATTGATAGTTTAATAGAAAAACTATTCGGAGCGGAAAATGAATAGAAAAATAGGTTTTATTTCTTCAATAGTGATTTGCTGTACGGTTGCAATATTTTTGATTTGTTTGATTGTAGCGTTGTTTGCTCAAAATGTATTTACCGAAAATTTAAGTTACGGCGTTTGTGCGGCGCTTTCGTGGGGTTGGGTTGCTACTGCTTGCGTTTACTCTTGCTATACGCAAAAAGAACGCTGTGCAGCGGCAAAAATCGGTGTTGCCATAGGCGTGATATACGCTACAATTATTAACATCGTATATTTTACTCAATTAACTACTGTTTTACATAAATCGGCGGACGATAAAATTTTGCAAGTCTTTGCATTTTCATCTGCGGGTAGTTGGCTGTTTAATCTCGATTTGTTGGGGTATGGGTTGCTTTCTATTTCCACGTTTTTTGTCGGCTTAACTTTGAAAACTGAAAATAAAGTCGATAAAGCGTTAAAATTACTTTTAATGTTACACGGCGTATTTTGTGTTTGTATGTTTGTACCTATTTTGCCGTTACCAGCAACTAATCAAGGCAACGGCGGCACAATAGCGTTGATTTGCTGGTGCTTATTCTTTTTACCGATTTGCGTATTATCAATTTTACATTTCAAAAAATTAAATGACAATAATGCAATAAAATAGAAAAAATTACGGATACAGCACTGCTAACCGTCGCCATTATATACGCAGAGAAGCAGTAAATCGATATAACATAAATTGCAAATGTAAAAAATTGAATCCAAAACAAAAACAAATAATTACTATCTCGTTTATTAAATTGCCATAAACAAAACAGACAAATTCCGTAATAGACTAACAATAAAAACCAACATATTACTATTATTTGTTTGTGCGGAGCGTAAGCGCTGTTTAACCAATTTTGAAAATACTGTCCTTTGTAAACGATAAGGCTCAAAATCAAACTCGCCAAAGATGTAATGAAAAATGAAATTACTATTCGCCTGAAAGTCTTGCTTTTTATAAATTTTGTCATACTAAATTATATTTCCAGAATAGTTAAATTATAATTTAGTGTTCAAACCCTGTGTCTGTCTGCTACCCTTTTCGGCGATTGAGACACTACTTATCATTCATCATTGACAAAAATTCGGGACGAGTAAACGCTCGTCTTTATTTTTATATCATAACAATTTTTTACTCAAAATATTTATTATTTTCAAATTGTTCCCAAATATATTTTTGTAATTCAAAAGCCTGTTATTCGATTAAAAGCACCCGCATGTGCTTTGTCTTAATATAACTCTGCTAATACCACATGCAGCTGCGCTAACAACTAAACGGTTAACGAATATATAGAAATATTTGACAATCGAAGTATTTCCGTTACACGCCAATTGCTTTGACATATTAGGTTAAGATATTTTACACAAACAAAGGGACAGAACGATTGGTTCCGTCCCTTTGCGCATATTTAATTTACACGCCGATTTTATTGCACAAATTATCTTTCAGATTGCCGATAGTCGGGAAAAAGTTGCTCTCGTTTCTCGTCGGGCAGGTACTTGATATAATCGCGGAAAATAAACGCCTTGGTTTGGTGCAGTTTGAAATTTTCTTCGCCCGTAACCCTGTTTTCAAAATCCTGCTTGTCCGCGTTCCATACCGCTTTGCCGTCTGTCAACGACAAGTCGTAATAGCCCTTGACGGTAGCCGAACCTTGAAACGTATAGTTGTCTTCGCCGTACGTGCTGAACTTCATAGTGCCGTTTACAGCGTTCCAATACACGTTGAGATTTTGCGAAATTCTGTTAGACTGATAAATACGCTCTATTGCCGCAGCCGCCGGATGCCCGCTTGCGGCGTTGAGATTGTAGGTTTCGTTTTGCTTGGGTTCTGTCCACTCGCTGCCGTATTGGCTTGCGCGCGCGGCGGAAATCGCAACCGCCATCGGGTCGAGAACGTCCAATAATTCGCGCGAATTGGAGCCGTGCGAACCGTGATGAGACGCTTTGTAAAGCGTTACGTTAGGCAAAACTTCGTTTTTCATCAAGTCCTTTTCCGCTTCGCTTGTCAAATCTCCCGCCGTAAAGAACTTGAAATCCTTGTAGTTGAATATGGTAGCTACGGACTTGGGGTTGGAAGCGTTGGAATCGGTATTCAAAATATAGTTACCCGTATTAAGTATGTCCACGTACAATTCGCTCGTAAGGTAGTATCTGTCAACCGCGCCGCCAATTCCGTTTACGCAGTCGTAAGCCGAATGGTATACCATGCCGCGTTGAGTGTATTTTTCGCGCGCGGCTTTTACGTTGCCGTTGCCGACGCCGCCGAAGTCCACCATTAACGAAACGTTGTTTACTCCTTCCAATGCGTTTGCCAAGCCGTCGATATGGTCGCCGTCGCTGTGCGAAACCAACAGCATATCCAAGCGGTTATCCGTCACTTTCTCGCGCAGAATTGCGTTGACGTTCTTGCCGTCCAATTCGTATCCCGCGTCGAAAAGAACTTCCACGTTGCCCTTTTTTATAAATATCGAATCGGCGTAAATCTGCGTCATTTCGATAAAATATATCTCCAACGGGTCGTCCGAGCCTTCGTTACCCATAAATATAGGGTCATCGGCAGTTTTGCCGCTGCCTACGCCGACCTGCGCCGCTTTATGCTTAGCGTTGACGAATACGCTTGCGCCGTAATTTTTGCCCGTTACCGTTTCGACGGCGGAGATAATCGCAGTACCCGAACCGACCGCTTCCACAACGCCTTGAGCGTTGACGGTAGCCACAGACGGCTTGGAGCTGTTCCACTTAACCGCGGGAACGCTGCCGTCGTCGGCGATTACGGAAAGATCGAGTCTATCCGATATAAACACGTCCAATTCGCCGGTTACTATATCTTCGCCGCCAAACTGAATGCGTATGCTCGTAAACTTACCGCTTGCGTTATTGCAAGCGGTAAGCGGTACGAGACAGACTATTATTATAAATGTTACCAATGCAAATAAAGTCTTTCTCTTCATAGTAAGTTACCCGACTTTATTTGCCCAACTCGATATCGTCGATATTGACAGTATTGCCGGAATTGGCAACGACGTAAATAGCTACGTTTTTAATACCTTGCGTAAGTTGGAATCTGAAAGTTTGAAGTTCGTAAGAATTAACCGCTGCAACTATACCCAAATCCGTCCATTCCGTAGTTTCGTCTAACATGTACTCAATCCCGAAAGAAATACCGAGTTGCTGTTGATTGTACACGGCGGCTTTGAACTGAACGTAATTGAACTCGCCCTTTTCCAACAGCTCTATTCTCGCGGTACTCTCTTGGTCTTTTCCTGCCTTAGATCTGCCTGCCAACGTGCCGTTTTTGTGATCGGAATTGTCCCCTGCTATAAGTGTATTCCACAACAGCCATTGTTTACCTGCGACAGTTACGGTATTAGCTTCTTTTGTAGGATTTTTATCCGCATCCTTTAATGTATATCCGGATTTGAAATTGGATATACCGTATTTCGACACACCTGCATCTATAATTTCTTGATCTTCGAAATTAAGAGTTACAAGCGCCGTACCGTTAAACGCTGTTCCTGCAACGTTGACCTTGAATACTCTTTGCGCGGTAGCCGTTGTCTCCGTCTTGTGGGATACCGTTGCCGTAAGAGTTACAAGCGTATCCTGCGCGGCGTGAGTAACCGTGCCGTCGTTAGCTTCTATAGAGGTATTGTCGCTGCTCCAGGAAACCGTTACGTCGTCGAATGCGTCGGAAGAAGTCGCAAGCGCAATAGAATTGGTATTTGTGTCAACAAACGCCGGTACTGTCAACGAAGTTTTAACGGTATCAACCTTTTGCTGCGGCGTAGCTTCGGCAATTACCAATTCGTTGGAAAGCATAATCTGAATTTGCGTTTTCGGCGTTCCGTATCCGAACGCGGACATAACTCCGGTAAACTGTATGTTAGTTCCAGCCAATGCGGAAGATAATTTCGTATTGATTTTAGTGTATTCGTCCGCAGTCATATTTGCAGGATCAATTCGTAAAGTTGTACTGTAATTGTTGATTTTTACGTCTACACTATACGCTTTATTGCCCGGATTGGGAACAGCCGTCACGACTGCCGTACCGGTAACTTTGGAACCGTGGAAAATCTTCATTTCTTCCAAAGACGACGGATCTTTACTGCTTAAATCCGTAGTTTCGGCAGAAATGTTTTCCTGCAGAGATTTGAAATATTCTATCGATACCAGCTCGTTTATTCCGTTTTTGTAGGCTTTCATTCCGCCGACGGCATAAACCTTACCCAATTCGACGGGATATACCGCGTTATCTTGATTGTAAATATAAAATCCGTCAACGCCGTTTTGAATATAATAGTTGACTTTGCCGTCTTTTTCGGGAGACAGATACGTTACGATACCTTTAACTTTAAGTTTAGTATCCTTAGCCGCAGCCATATACTCCGCGTGAGTTGCGAAAGCCATATCTTCAAAGGAAGCGTCGGGCTTGGTAACCGTAAGTTCTACCGATTTGCTCAAATCCGCCACAGCCTTAGACGTCGCGGTAATTGTAACAAGACCTTCCGCCACTGCCGTAACTTTACCCGTTGAATCTACGGTCGCCTTAGCGTCGTCGCTGCTTGCCCAAGTTACTTCCTGCGAAGTCGTGCTCGGTAAAATCTGCGCGGTAAGCTGCAACGTGCCGCCGATTGTGATTTCATTCGCATTACCGGGGACGGTAATTCTCATCGTAGGTTTAGTTTCAGTACCCCCCCCCGATGCAGGTTTAACAACCAATGCGAACGTACCTTTTACGGTACCGTCGGCAACGCTCGTTGCGGTAATCGTTACGTTACCTTGCGCGACTGCGGTGACCTTACCCGTTTGGTCTACGGTAGCAATCGCATCGCTGCTGCTCGTCCAAGTAACTTCCTGAGACGCGTTGCTCGGTGTAACGGCTGCGGAAAGCTGCAACGTTTTCCCCGCTTCAATCTCGCTCAAACCGTTTTCTGCGGTAATCGTTACGGCGGTAGGATCGTTTTTTTGACAACCGACGGCGATAACCGTTGTTAAAAGCAAAACTAAGCACATAAAGTAAACCAGTAAGCTTTTTTTCATAGTTCTTCTCCTTGTTAAAGTATTGGGGGAAGAGACGTTTTTTGATGGGGGTGGCATCTCTTAGTTTTATTATAATAATAATTATAGTTAATGTCAATATACAAATACAATTAAATAAGCGAACCGCGGCAATTATTTTTTCGCAACCGCAGACGCGCATTTGCGATTTCGTACGGATTGATAAGTATTAACGATTTCGACGAATAATTACTCTAAAGCTCTCGTATAAAATAGCTTGACTACGTTTACGGCAAACATCAAACGATTATATAACTTTGTGACAAATTACGGATAAAAAGTAATATAATGATATTTCGGAAAACCGCAAAAGTCCGTATCCGTAAAATTATAACATTTTTAATCAAAAGCCCCAAAAACAGGCGTATTTCGCGGTTTAAGACTTCAGAAAGACCGTAAACGGCATAAAAATACTTGACAAATCAGTATCGAAACGATAGAATTTGCCGTAGATTAAACGGTATGAAGCTTCGCCCAAAGAAGCGATTACCCGCTAATCCTGTAGGACAAAAGCAAATTAAGAAAAATAAAACGTTAAAATCAGGAGGTTTTATGAATTCAGCAAAAAAACGCATAGCTACGTTTTTGTTAGTAGCTGTATACGCAATTTCTCTCCTTTTGGGAATAGCGTATTTTTTATCGAACGACATACTCGAAGCGTTTGCTAAAACGGATGATTCGACGTACGCGTATTATTACGACAACTTGACCATCCAAAACAAAGCCGGCAAAACGGTCGATTACCAACTGGCCAAAAAATTCTACACCGTGTTGGACGAAATCAACAAATCGGGAGATTTCAAAAAAGGCAATATCTCGTACGATTTGACCGGCCTTCTTACTTCCGACCAAATTAAAGCTTGGGTCGAAGACGGAAACCTTGAAATCCCCAAAGCGTTCGGCGCTGCGCGCGATTCGTATCTTATGGATCACCCCGAGCTGTTCTACATAGACGTATACAAAATAATGATCAGCGCAGGACGCACCGGCGGCAAATACGTTGCATATATAGACAGCGGAAAAGAAGCAAACGTCTACCGTAATAAAGCGTTTACTTCGGAAGCGGCTGTTAATGCGGCTATCGTTCAATACAACAACGCAATCAAGAGCATCGCGGACGAAATTACGCAAAAGACCGAAGGCTTTACCGGCAAACGCGACAAAGAATTGTCTATAGCGCTTTACGAACACTTTTCTTCCAACAGCAAAAATTACTTTTACGACTTCGGAACGTATAACGACGGAATGGAAGGAAACGCTTCCACTGCTTCTATGGCGTTTACGGCATACGGAGCGTTGGTAAACAAAAGGGCGGTTTGTTCGGGATTTGCAATGGCTTACAAAGCGGTTATGGACTACTTAAACGTACCTTGTATTGTAGTAAGCGGCTACAGCGTAGGAAAGGATAAGAAAGGCGTAGATCTTGACAATATGGTAGGACACTCTTGGAATTACGTTAAGTTAGAGACCGCCCCCAAAGAATCGGACGCGTCGGCGCGCGCAAGCGAAAAGAGCTACGATTGGTTTGCGTTCGACCCCACATGGGGCAATGTACAGTCGCGCGGACAATATGCTTGCATGGACGCAATTACCGCTTCTAAGCATCATATGCCCTACGGCGTAATTTCGTCGTCCAACTACTCACTCAATTATCCGACGCTTTCTTCGCGTATTTACGATAAAGCGGCAAATCCGAATGAAATGGACACCGAAATCACCATAGGCGATTTCAACTACAAGAGCTTATATAAAAGCTCCGGCACTACATTTAACGTTGAGGAACACGTAACCTACAACGGTAAAAATGCAAAAGAGCTGCTCGAAACGGAAAAACTTCGTTTGATTTGGCGCAGTTACTATATGTATGACGGTAAAAAACAATGGACTAAATGGCAAGACGTATTTAACTTGTCAACTAAAGAGGCAAGCGGTTTTGTAAATGAGGACGATTATACGTTTGTATTTGTAAATACCAACATACAAAACACACAATACGCCGTCGTATCGGATATCGAACCCGACTTAGACAGAGAATTTCTTGGAATTAAGTGGGAAGGAATCGAGTATAGCGAAGGAAGTATAAAAGACGAAAATATCGTATTCCTTTCGCAAAAGTTCGAAAACGAAGTATACGGCACCTACACTCCCGCTCCGTACCTTTTGAACGAAGCTACTACGCCGTATATGGGCTGCGCGATAACAATTAACGACTCTATGAGCGAATCGCAAGGCAGCAATATTATGGCGGACAAATTTGCCACCACAATAACGCTTAAATACAACGAACCGCTGCATATTCTCGACCCTAACAAGCCTATCGTTATAAATGTTACCCCCGAGAAGGAGAACGCAAAACAATACTGCGGATTCGTTAAATTCTCCGACGGCGCGGACGTGCACCTGTTGGAAGACGAAAACGGAGTTAAGAATATTCTTCAATTCAAGTTCAAGCCCAGCCTTATGTACGAACACGACCGCATGGGTTACGGATTTACCTTCGAAAACATAGGTTCTGCAAAGCTTGTAGAGAAAAAGACAGAAGACGGCAATTTCGTTACAACCACTTCGGACAAAGCGCCTAACTATGCATACTTCGAATGGGCGCGTTGGTTCCTTGCTTGCCCCAAAGTGTTCGGCGACGGCAGACTGTGGGTAGAATGCTGCGCTCAGCCCGTACTTGCGGACAACTCGGACCTTTCTGCGATGGACTTCAAAGACGAAGACGGAAATACCACTTTCTCCGAAGCGGAAAGAAGCCAAATGATGTTGGTTGTAAACGACACGCGTAAAGAAACCGTAGACGCAATGCACGACGAGATTACGGCAAATCCCGAAATCAACGTTACGAAAGACGATATAATATCGAGCCAAACTTACGACATTCAGCTGTCGATTTGCGGAAGGGTTCCCAAAATACCCAACGGAAGCTACGTTAAAATTTCGCTCGGTTTCCCCGAAGGATACGGTCCCGAGAAAGAAGGCGTTACGTTTAAACTGTTCCACCGCAAACATATGGGCGGAGATAACTATGTAATAGAGGAAGTTCCCTGCGTAGTTACTAAATTCGGTATAGTTGCTACCGTTACAAGCTTCTCTCCGTATATGGTTGCGGTAGTTCCCGAAGAAAAGGCTACGGACAAAACAGTTTACGCTTCGATAAACGGCGCAGGCGGAAAGCTTACCAAAGAAGACGGACAAATACAGACCGTTAAAGAAGGCGGAAGCTACACTTACACTATCGCTCCCGACGAAGGTTACAAGCTTTACTCGGTAACCTTAAACGGTAAGAGTATTGCAGACAGAGTACAAAACGGAAAACTCACCTTATCTTACGACGAATTGAGCGCAAACAACGAATTGGAAATACAATACATTGCCAACGAGGCGGCAGTTAGATACGCAGAAAAGAATATCGTCGAACCCGTTAAAGTAATAGTTTCTCTGGACGATCAAGCAAACTTCTACACATTCGACCAAACTATAACGTTTAACAGCGGTCTGAGCGTCGGAGCAATTATAGGAATTATAATCGGCGTAGCGGCTATTGTCGCAGTACTGGTAATTGTAACAATAATTATTCTTAAGGACAGAAAACAAGTTCAAGAATAACGACTTATTTGAAAACCGAATATCGGAAATACGGCTTCGGTCTCGGGAATAGTCCCGAGACCGAAGCCGCTTCATTTTATAATAACAGAAAATCTCAATTAGTAAAGTTACGCTTTGATTTATGCCATTGCCAAATGCGCCAATACCTATACTGCAATCCGCCGTTAAAGACAGAATGGCATTCGGTCAGATTGGAATGAAATCTCTCCGATATTGTTCGTCCTACGAAGCACGTAAGTCCGTAAAACAGCCGATACGGCAATTTTGCCGTTGTTATTCCCCACATACCGAACAATCGTCATTCGTCGTTCTGCGGCTCAGTCAAGGCGTTTAACAACTCCATTCCCTTTCGCGCCTGCGAATACTCATCGGCGTGCTTTATATAGTATCGTTTACCGTCTTTAATAAAGTTGGATCCGGTCTGATGAAAATCGAACTTTACGTTATAACGGTCGCAATCCGCCTTGATACGCTTGACCCAGTCGAAGTTGCACTCACGCGCGTTGCGGTATGATTCGCCGCCTACGGACACCATATCGAACGCACCTGCCGACAAATACGCAGTCAAATCGACATATTCCAAAATAGGCGCTACAAACACGTATTTGCGCTTAGCTTTGATACCTGTAAAAATCGGCATACGAGCATCGGCAGCTTGCCGATTCTCACACGAAACCGCAACGGATACGTTGTCGTAGCCGTCGCCCCAATCGGACGGTATGCATCCGTTAAAGCGTTCGATTCGCTTGGTGCATATCAAAAAATTCAGATCCGAACGACTGCGAATAATCTGCCACGCTTCTTTACGCCACTCGTCCGCTTCTTCGATAAAAAAATCGCTCGTAAAACAGGTAGGAATTTCTTTCCTGCCGGATATTTTGTATTTACCCGTTCGGTCCTTTGCCAAAGGCAGATAAAAGTTGGTTTTGGAACGTGTTACCACGTTAGCGTCTTTGTCCCTGCGACCGTCCAGAAAATAAACGTAACAGTTTAGGCATCCTGCGCTTTTTTTGTGGCAGCCGTGCCACGGATTCCACATTATACCGCTCATAAGTTTTACCGTAGGCAAAAAAACGTTCTGACATGCAGAACGTTTTTCTGTTAAAAATCAATATAATTAGATTAACTTTTCCAATTGGCGTGTTAAGGTTTGCAAATTCTCGCGCTTAACTTCGATTTCCGCCGTGAACATTCTGAAAAATTCCGCGTCGGTGGGGTCGGGGTCTCTACGGCTGATAAGAGCTTCGATAAGGCTGGCTTGAGAACGCGAACGCTTGATTTCCAAAAGCTTAATTTCTTCTTCTAAGATGTGTATTTCCTTTGCAAGTTTGCTTCTTTGCGACATAGTACTAACTCCTTATGTTAAATTTTTGTTTTTTACTACTATTTGGATTCTTTTTGCTTAGCTTCTTCCGCTTCGCGCGCCTTGGCCGCGGCAATGGAAGCTTCCGCTTCGCGCGCCACGCGATTCGCCCTTACCGCCGCTATTGTCGCGTCAACATTGGCGCGTGTGCGCATTGCGATAATAACCTTGCCGGTAAGCATTTGTAAAACGCCTTTTTGATGAAGTATACCGAATACCAACGCAACGAGACCGAGAGCGCCCGCAACGATAAGTACAACCGCCCAAACGGGAAGTCCCTTACGGGAAATTTCGAAGTTGAAGGTGGTAGACAATTTGTCGTAATTGTCCGTACCGACAACCGTAGCGGTAAATTCGTATGTGCCGACGCCTGCCGTGGCGAGCGCGTTTGTAATTTCCTTTCCGTAAATGTCGGTAGCGTACACTACTTCCTTTGTTACAGCATTGCGAATTACAACCTGAGCCGTACCGAACTTCGCCTTGGCGTTTATAGCGTTTATTTCGGCATCGTATCTGCCCTTGAACCAAGGTTTAATGGAAGGTATTTCGCCTGCGTCCCAAGAGTTTATACCCTTGAATACTTGGAACGTTATTTCTCCCGACAAATCGTCGTAGTTTGCGTTGCCGTCGACAGTTGCCGACAAGCGGTAATTACCCGCGGGCAACACCTTGAGAATGCTTTCTTGAGCTTCGTTGACAAATCCTTCGGAATCGAGATAGATTTTCTCCAATCCGGGCCAAGCCGTATCGTTACCTTCGGCATAAATGCTGAAATACAACTCGTTTTTACCGAATTCAGCATCGGCGGTAAGCAGATTTACCTGCTTATTAAACGAACCGTACTGCCAACGCATAATATTCGGAATTGCAGCCCAACCGTTTGCAGCGGGGGTAATCGAAAAAGCGTTTTCTATCGTATAAGTACCTTCGATTGCGTTTCCGCTGCCAGTTATAACTATATTGGCATTATCGCATACGTCAATCATATCGGTGGTTAAAACGTAATCCACGTTTTGCACCAACGTAATTCCGTTGTAGGTAAGAGTAATTTCCGGAGTATTATAGATAGTTCCGTTATACACCTTGTCACTATTTTCCGGCAATTGATAAGCAAATCCGTTTGCAAGCGCGTCTCCGTCGCAAAGAGCTATCGATGAAACCTTGAAGCCGAACGTGTCGACGCTGGAAGCGTAGTATACGTTTTCCGACACAGCCGCAGAAGTCGTCACCGTCATTACATAATCTCCCGCGCGCAAAGTCTTCATTTGCTGACGGAAATAATTACTGTCGGAAGGAATAGCCGATACGTCGATAGGATTGCCTACTACTTCCAAAATACCGTCGGAGTTCGCGGTTGCATCCAAGAAATACGTAGCAAGAGAGCCTTCGTATTTAACGGCAAAATGCACGTTAGTAGTTCCGGCAATATCGTATACGACGATATTGCCCTGTTCGGGGGCAGACAACGACGTACCTCTGTGACTGTCGCCGAACGCGAAGTTAGAGCCGTCTACTATACTGCTCGTGATTCCGTTAGAGAGCGTTGCTATAGTCCAAGTTTTGCTCAGCGTAAGCGTATCGGTCGAGGAAGCCTTGGCTTGCACCGTTACAGTCGTGTGAACGTCTAAAGAAAGCTCCTTTTCGCCTACGCCCTTGTTGCTGTCGGAGTAATCGGCGTCATCGAGATTGTACGTATCGCCCAGCTTGTTACCTTCGTAAACGTAATCGGGATTAAGCTTGACAGTGTATTCCGTAGCGGCGTTACCGTCAAAGAAAACGTATTGGTTATGTTCGCCTGCATTACTCTGCTTCACAACGATGTTTCCGTTGCCTGTAACATCGATGTACAAATATTTGAACGTTCCGCCGTCGTTGAGCGGAGCGAAATCCGTACCGTTGGAACTGACAAGCCATAATGCATTCGGCTCGGATTCGCTGTCGTACGGCGGTAAAACGGGAGCGGACGGATCAGTCGTGTCCGAACCTGCTTCTTCGGCGTACGTTATACCGAAAACGGTAAAGAACATTCCCAAAGACAGACATACGATGCCTAGCAAAGCGAGTAAAATCACGATGCCGCTTGACGTACGCAGTTTTTGCTTCATATATTTTCTCCTCCAAATATATTTATAATTCAGAGTATACAAATGTCCTTAACTTTCAAAGGGCACAAGTGTACTTATAATACAGACTAATTATATAATAATTCAGTATTAGTTGTCAATGAATACCGTTTAATTTATCGCAAAAATTGTCGTCGGGCGCGACTTTTGTCGGTAATTTTCCAATTAAGAGTAAAGATGACGACAATATATTTTAGTTTTGTTAAATTGTGAAATGAACGCTTGCGATAACACGCAAAGCCGGCCCGCAAACGCACGGAATAGCGCCGCGACGCAAACGCGACTTTGCCGCGCTTATATACCGCTATCATACAAAACAAAAGCGTTTCGTGTAAAGCACACTTCCCACAGGGAATTAAAAAACTAAATTATTAAGAGTTATACTTTCAAGCAAGGACAAAAGCTCTCGAACGATATGTTCGAGAGCTTTTTACTACAAACCTTTTAGAAAGATAAATTGAAATTTATAACTCTATCTTTTCTATCTTAAAATCGCAATAATACTCCGCTGTTATACCCTTAAATTTCAATACGCAATAATCGAGGTCGGTTACGCCCTGTTTATAAAACAGTTTATCGCCGAAACGCCAAATTTCGTCTTTGGTTGCTTGGTCGGTACAAACTTGCATTTCGCCCGTAATCGATACGCCTTGATACTTGAATTTTCCGCGTTTATAAAAATAAATACAAGCCTTATTATTTGCCAAATACTGCTTTATCTTATTTGAAGAGGTGTTCGTGGAGAAGTAAATCTCGTTTCCGTCGATTTTGCGAGGAGCTAGCATTGCTCTTATTACGGGAAAACCTTGCTCGTTGACGGAGGCAATAAACGCCGTTTTCTGTTCCGATATGAATTGATATATTTGTATTTTATCCATTGCATTTTCTCTCCGCTAAATTACTGTTTATAATCGCAAGCGATTGCTTCGTAGCGTACAATCATTATATCACGAAAAATGAAAGAACGCAATCGATTGAATTTTGCGGGAAATATAAAACATATCTATATCTCACTAGGCTACGAGTAGCCTAATTCGTCCACGAAAAAAAGTACAGAAAAGGCACAGCTTAACGCTATGCCTAAACCTTTTTATTTGCGTTTTATTATATTCCCTATGGGAATTACGGTAACCGAAACGCTTTTGTCAATTATTTTTCCTTTTCTTCCTTTACATCGGTTTTCTTACAGCAGGCAGAGCAATGCAAGCAGTCGCCGCAGCCGCATGACGGCTTACCTTTCTTTTTACGAACTATCATAGTTATCGTCACGCTCGCGACAATCAGCGCGCACGCAACGACAAGAATTATTTCTGCCGCGCCGAAGCCGCTTGCTAATAATACGGATTTTGTCATAATGTAGTCGCCGACTCCTTTTTAGCAAGTTTTTTATTGCGCAAAACTATAAAAGCTATTACGCCGACAACTGCCGCTGTCCATATAAAGCAGGTCCACCACCAAGCGCCAATCGTATAAATCATCGCCCCGACTACGTAGGATACCGCTATCCAGAACAGCAAAGTATAGTTGAAGCGTTTTTTGTCGCCCAATTCCGCCTTAGCTGTACCTACCGCAGCAAAACACGGAATAGTAGTCATATTAAACGCAATAAACGCCACAAGCGTAGCTCCGATGATTGCGGGGTTTGCCATTATCATAGCGCGTACGGCGTCGACGCCGTTTTCCGCCATGATATCCAAGCCTTCAACGTTGATATGACCGCCTGCGGCAAGGCAGGACGCCAGCGTCGAAAACGTGCCGATTACATTTTCCTTGGCGATAAGCCCCGATACAGCCGCTACTACGAACACCCAACCGAATTCGCCCAATTGACTGCCGAAGCCCAACGGAGTAAACAAAGGCTGAACAAGCTTGGCTATGTTGGCAAGTATACTCTCGTTGATAAACTCATCGTCCAGGTACTGCCAGCCGAAGCTGAAGTGCGTAAGCGCCCAAATGACTATCGTGGAAGCAAGAATTATGGTAAAGGCCTTCTTTACGAAGTGCTTGGTCTTGTCCCATAGGTGCAGCATCAGGTTCTTAAACTGTGGAGCATGATACGTCGGCAGCTCCATAATAAAGGGCGGAGTTTCGCCTTTTAGCGTGGTACTGCGCATAAGCAATACAGAAAGTATCGCTACTACTATTCCGAGAATGTACATAGCTAAGGTTATAAGGTCGGCGTTGCCCACTCCGAACGCTCCCGCCATTGCGCCTGCTACGGCGGTAAGAATAGGCAGCTTGGCTCCGCACGAGAAGAACGGAATAACTCTTATCGTTGCGGTACGCTCCTTGTCGTCCGCGAGAGTACGGGTGTTGATCATAGCGGGAACGGAACAGCCGAAGCCCATAATCATAGGCATAAACGCGCGTCCCGACAAACCGAAACGGCGGAACATTCTGTCCAAAATGAAGGCGATACGCGCCATATAGCCCGAATCTTCCAATATCGAGAAGCACAGGAACAGCACCAAAATAGGGGGCAGGAAAGACAGCACCGAGCCTACGCCGTCAATGATACCGTTGTTGATAAGTCCTATCGCCCACGGCTGCATGCCCGAGCCTTCCACCGCACCTTGGATAAGACCGAACAGCTCGCCGACAATCATATTGTTCCACACATTGTTTATTATCACACCGGGAGACATTACGCCGCCGTCGTAAATACATTGCAGCCATCTTGCTCCGTATGTAAGCGTTTCTTCGCCGTTTGCGACCGTTACGAACGCGGGTATGTCGGCGAGCTCGGGCAGCTTGAAGATAGCGCCCAAGAACAGGAAATCTTCCGAAAATGTAAGGTGGAAGACCGCGAAAAGTATTAGCAGGAAAATGGGAATACCCCATATTCTGTGCGTTAAAACCCTGTCCGCTTTATCCGACCGCGTAAGATTGAACTTTTCTTTGATTTTACGTTGCAGCACGGGAGCAAAATGCTTGGATATATACTCGTATCTTCCGTCGGCGACTAACGCCTCGAAATCACCGCCGAATATCTCGTTGGTGTAGGTTTCCTTAAACGCTTCGACTACGCCCAATACATCCTTGTGCATTTTAACTTCGATTTCGTCGCCCTCCACAAGCTTAATGGCGTGAAAGAGCGGATTGGCGACTTTTTGCCCGGTCAAAGCGGTTTTAACGTCGGAAATTAAGTGCGAGATATCGCTTTCTTCCAAGACCGACGAGCCGCAACGCCGCTTTTTACTTTCGTTGTACGCCTTGTCCATAAGCTCGGTCAAACCCTTGCTGCGCAAAGCCGAAATTTTTACAACGGGTACACCCAAACGTTTTTCCAATTCATTAGCGTCGATTTTGTCGCCGTTCTTTTCCACAGCGTCCATCATGTTGAGCGCTATTACCATAGGAACGTCCATTTCGAGTATCTGCGTTGTCAGATAAAGATTGCGCTCCAAATTGGTTGCGTCAACTATGTTGATTACGCAATCGGGCTTTTCGTCTAATATGTAGTTACGGGCGATTACTTCTTCGGGCGTATAGGGAGATAAAGAATAAATGCCCGGAAGGTCCACTATCGCGATAGGTTCGGCACACTTTTTGTATGTTCCTTCGCGTTTGTCAACCGTTACTCCCGGCCAGTTGCCAACGTGAGCGGTTGATCCCGTAAGACCGTTGAACAGAGTAGTTTTACCCGAATTTGGGTTGCCTGCCAATGCGAAACGTCTCATTTTGCCACCCCCTTATCCCGCGCTGCCGTTGCTGTGCTCTCACGCGTCACCATATTTACGCAGCACGCTTCCGTCTTGCGCAGTGTGAGTTCGTATCCGCGTATCGTCACTTCCAACGGATCGCCCAAAGGGGCTTTTTTGCGTAGTAAAATTTCCGCCCCGGGGGTTATACCCATATCGAACAGGCGGCGCTTGATTTTGCCTTCGCCGACAACGTTTTTTACAATTCCGTGTTCGCCTACGGCAAATTGATCCAATGTTTTTTCCATAGTGCTTTTCTCCTTTGACTTGTAATGGTTATAAATACAACGCCGCAGCGGCGTATATCTATCTGACGAATATCTTGGTGGACAGATTGCCGTCGAGAGCGACGCGTCCGTCCTTGATTTTGCATACTACGCTGCCGCCCGCAGAACTAAGCACTGTAATATTACCGTTAGGCGTAATTCCCAAGCTTTCAAGATGCTTTTTCGTTTTTTCATCGGCGGAAATACGGATGATTTGCAATTCTCTGTTTTGCGGCGCTATTACTATCGGCATAAAAGTTTCTCCTTCGTATTGCATTGTAAAAATATGAAACTTATTTCAATTTCATATAGATTTTACTACTATACTATTCCTTCGTCAAGCAAAATGCGAAAGTTTTTTCATATTATTTTTTAGGGTATTGACTGACGTACGAATATGATATATAATAATGTAACAGTCAAAAAATAACTGCATTAAGCGGAATTTCCAAAAAAACAATATAAAGGCAATTCATTCAAACGGAATAATGAAAAACAAACCAATCCCCGAAGAACAAGCATACAGAAATTTAGACGGTTCATTAATTGACCTCGACACAATAGACAAAAGCAAATTGCCTAATCAAAACGGATACTTTTGGGGCACAGCATTTGGTGTATTAGGATTGATTTTAGGATTGTACGGCGGCCTACACTACAAAGTAAGCGATGAGGAATTTTACATATTACTTGTGTTAGGCTCACTAATGTTTTTTCCGGGTTTTGCATTTGTTATTAAAGCGGCTACATATCTTTTGACTTGGGATTCGTTTTTACAGTCGGCTAATTTGACAAAATGTAATATATTTTGTTATGTCAGAATTCAAGAATGCCACGATAACTACGCTTTTATAGGGGAAAAACACATGTATCACCGAGCATACTATACTCTAAAAGTTTGCTATATAGATATTGACGGACAAAAACAAGAGAAAACTGTTAAGTACTTGACGGCTCACAATCTTCAAAACAAAATGCAGTCTCTTTTTAAGGCGGAAGGCGACAAAAATTCGCTTTACGGCGAATGCATCGTAGCTTACGATAAAAAAGGCAAAATAAGGTTGATTTTTTAACTTAATAATTTATTTTAGAGACAAAAAATGAAAAACATTGTAAGAGAACCGCAGCAAGAGCGGTCGATAGAAAAGAAAAACAAAATAATTCAGGCGGGATACGAGCTGTTTACCGAAACCGGATATTACGGCACAAATACGGTGGAAATTGCCAAACGCGCGGGCGTATCGACGGGTATCGTTTACGGATACTTTCAAGACAAGCGCGACATTCTTATATGCGTGCTAAAAATTTATATCGAACAAGTATCTTCACCGCTAATCGACATCATACAAAAAGCGAAAGGCAAAGTCGACTTCGCTTCGCTTGCCGAAAGCATAATAGACAAAACTATAGAGCTACACGAGCAATACGCCAAGCTGCACAATACTCTGCACTCGCTTGCGGCAACTGACGAGTTGGTAAACGCAGAATTTATAAAGTTAGAAAATAACATTACCGAGCAGGTTACCGAACAGCTGCGCGAATTGGGCGCGCAAGCGGAAAGTCTGCCCGAACGCGTGCATATGGCTATGAATATTATTCAGTCCTTTTCGCACGAATACGTATTTGACAACCACAGCTACCTAAACTACCCAGCCATGAAACGAATTGTAAGAGATTTGCTTGTAAAACTGATCATCGGTTAAACCTTCTTTGAACCCCGCGACTATCGCGGGGTTTTCTTATACAAAAGGGCGGTTGCTTCTTTTAGCAACCGCCCTTAAAGGGAGTATTCAGTTATTGTTTTTATTCTTCGTCTACGGTACAGCCTTCGCCGATATGCACAACTTTATTCCAATATGTACACCAACACGTCCACAAATCATTTGTCCTATGGCAATAGGGACAATTACTGCAAGTATAGTTCATTTACAACTCCTTCGCCCAAACATCCATTCGCGTTTGTCTGGCAATTTCTTCGTTGTCAAACGGATCGTTTGATATCTTTATATCGTAAACTTCGACAAAAATAAATTCGTAATTTTCATAACCCGTTACGTTGCCGCATATGCATCCGCTATACAAATCCACGGAAAAGCGCGGCGAATAGTACGTTCCGCCGTAAAATGCGACGGACGGAAAACTGTTAACGGACAGCTTGAAATGCAGGTACGTAATTTCGACGGGGTAGCTGTCCTTAGCCGCTATGCCGACAACTTCTACGCCGTCCCTTTCCGCAGGCGTACAGGCACACAGCAATGTTACTACTGATACCGACAACAAGACTGCCAACAATACCGCCGTTATAGCTTTTTTCATACGGTTTTTCCTAACGATTAACGTCTTCGTCTTGCGTATCCGCACAAGTAACTGTCGACGTAGACCGACTATCCGCGTAAAAGCGGCTTTTCCTTTGTTCTACGCGCGGATTGGCGGGCTTGTTCAATCTCTTCTTGCGGCTGCGGTCGTACGCTAAAATAGGCACAAGTATAACCGCCAATATACCGCCTATAATCAGCACAAATAACGCGACGCCCAAAACACATATTAACACTATAAACCAAGCGAAGGGGCTTTTGTATTCTTCGGGATTTTCCGATTCGCACAAAGAAAACTGCAGCTCGCCCCGGGGCAGTCGGTCGAAATGCGCCTTATAGCCCGTTTCCGTTTTGACGAAACCTTCGAGAGACGGATTGGTCATAAAGCATGACGTATTTATAGTAACGTCAAGGTTGGCAAAGCTCGCCCAGCTTGCCGCGGGGCTTAGCAAATATTCGTAGTGATACTTGGACGGAGTGAAATATCCGTCCACCGTAGGATAAGTAGGCGCGACAACCTTGTTGATTACAGTTTGCTTGGGCGGCACGCTTACGTCGTACTGATACCACAGCATAAGATTACGCGAAACGTCGAACCGCTCCATATCGAACGAGCCGTTATAGGAATAGGAAGAATCGTTCAGCTTATCTACTACCGCATTGTAATAATCGTCGAGCAGAATACCGGTATTTTCGTTATAATAATAAAGCATAACGTCTTCGAACGTACCTGCGCCCAAGTATTGATATTGCGTAGAACCTTGTATCGTCTTTTCGTTATAGACTACGCTGTCGTTGACGTTTTCGCGCACTTCTACGGCGTATGTCGGGTTGAAAAAGCTTTCGGACAGTTGTTTGCCGACGGAAAACAACATAATTTCGTCGTATTCGTAAATTTTTGTGTAATTATTGTTCCAAGTAACACTGTTGTCGCTATCTACGTAAAGTGTTAACCCGTAGGAATCGAATATCGCGTAAGGAGTAAGCGCGTTTTCGTAATTATGACTGAAACTCGATTTTACACAATACTTATATACGGGAGTATCGACTGCCAATACGGAAAACGTTTTGCGGGCATCGACTATTTTGGGCAAGTCTTCCGTCAAATTAAACGGTTTGCCGTATCGAGAATATATTGCGCGGATACCCCGCTGCACCTTAACACCGTCGACGTATACAGAGTATTTATTCGCGTCTATATAATCAGTTTCCGACCAGTACGGAATCATTCCAAAAGGGAAAACCAACTGCATATTTACATCGTAATCGGCGGGATTGTAAAAGGCGTACTCCGCCGTTACATTAGAATTGTACTCAGTCTGCTTGTTGTGGACAACGGGAAAATCGATAATATTAAAGGTCAACCGCTCGGACGTTACCTGCACGGGACAGTCGACGTCCGTAATTATAGTTCCGTTGGACGTAATTCCTTCGAATTCGCGCTGCGCGGAATTGGCGAACGCTGACATAGGGATAAACAGCACGCACAAAAACATTAGCAATGCGGCAATAAGACATTTTTTCATAATTTATCCCCCTTGCACGAATTTTTCCACAGCGGCAACTTAATTATAATTGTAATGCATAATATACCTTTTGTCAATATCCCGTTACAATTAGCAAATATTTGCTTAAACTTGAACGAAACAAATCGACAAAATAACATATCGTGCACCTATAAATAAAGTATACCCCCCCCCGCAATAAATTTGTCAAGAATAATAATCGTAAAAGCGAAAATATCCTATCGTACACAAATATTTTTTTACTAAAACCATATTTTCCGCGCGTTACAATGTAATAGCGAGTTATTAATAACAGTTAGTTATAGCCAAGCGTCGTTAATTGTTCTTTGGATACTATTAAACAAATCGTTACGGAATCAAGCAAACAGTACAAAATACGTCCCATAAAGCACGTTAAAATAAAATCAAAACAAATTATAAGTAGATTATTTATTAGAATATGGCAAGACAAAGCGTGAAATATCCTAAATTTGCAAAAAATAGTAATAATAAAAAAACACCCACGATTGAGTGTGGATGTTATCTAAACAAGCTTAGTCA
>CANOTO010000003.1 GCA_947570215.1 uncultured Clostridia bacterium | reverse complement strand
TTGGGTATTAACCCTTTCGAGGCAAAAAATGAATAATATAATCGCGGTCAATGAATTAAAAAAGAGTTACGGCGCGAACTCCGTATTGAAAGGTATAAATTTAACCGTACAAAAAGGTGAAATTTTTGCTTTGCTCGGTGTAAACGGTGCGGGAAAAACTACGGCTTTGGAATGTATCGAGGGTTTACGCACTTACGATAGCGGAAGTATAACCGTAACTGGAAAAATCGGTATTCAATTACAATCGTCCGCTTTACAAGCCTATATTAAACCTATGGAAGCCGTTAAACTGTTTGCGAATTGGCATAAAACCGTACCCGATAAAGAAATGCTTAATTCTTTCGGCATACCCGAATTATCAAAAAAGAGATATGCCGATTTATCTACGGGACAAAAACGCCGCTTACACCTTGCGCTTGCCCTTATAGGCAACCCCGATATTATTTTTCTTGACGAACCGACGGCGGGGCTTGACGTTGAAGGGCGCGTATCGCTACACGAACAAATACGCGCATTAAAATCACAAGGCAAAACAATAATTCTTGCAAGCCACGATATGGCGGAAGTTGAAGAATTATGCGACAGAGTAGCCGTTTTACGGGACGGGCATATTGCTTTTATCGGAACGGTTGACGAATTTACCGCTATGGGCGGCAAAAGGCATATTATACGCATTAAAACTGCCGACGGGCAAAATGAATACGAAACGGAAAATATAACAGAAACTTTATTTACGCTATTATCGGAATACAAACAAAAAGGCATATCGATTTCCGAAATTCAGACCGACAGAGTGTCGCTTGAACAAAATTTTATAAACATTGTGAGAGGTGCGGAATAATGAAAGCATTATTGTATGGAATTGGTTTGCAATTCAAGTTTGACATACGCAGCAAAGGTATGCTTATCACTTGCTATATCGTGCCGCTTGTATTTTTCCTATTTATGGGCGGAATTTTCACGTCTATTGACCCAAACGCTACAAAAACGCTTATCTCGTCAATGACGGTATTCACAATCATAATGAGCGCATTATTCGGTGTGCCGCCCGCTGTTGCGGAAATCTACGGAACAGATGTTAAAAAGGTCTATAAGGCAAACGGCGCGCCTATATGGTTTGGCGTTATATCACAATTTATTTCGTCTTTTATACATACGCTTATATGCTGTCTTATAGTATTTGCTCTTTCGCCTTTAATTTTCAAAGCGGAATTGCCGTCTAATTTATTGTGGTATTTCTTATCACTTGTAGCATTACTTGCGGTAACTCTTGCTATCGGTTGTATTTTCGGGCTTTTGATTAAACAGCAAGCAAAGTTGACAATGGTTGCAATGGCAATTTTTTTGCCGTCCACTATGCTGTCGGGCATTATGTTCCCCGCAGATATGTTGCCACAATTTATGCAATATATCGCCTATGCTTTCCCCGCAACGATAGCATTTAAGACAATGACGAGTTTTCAAGTTTGGCATTTGCCCGTATTGTTCGGTATATTTATTCTACTTTGCGGTGTTATCGCTCTACTGTTAAAAATTAAAGTCAAAAGATAGATTTCCTTAAATAAAATTCAATTTAGCGTTCTAAATAGTTTGTAGTAAAAAGCTCTCGAACATATCGTTCGAGAGCTTTTGTCCTCGCTTGAAAGTACAACTCTTAAAAATTTGGTTTTTTAATCCCTATTAGAATTGCGCTTTACGGCGCGTCGTTTGTTTTTGTTATCAACGTTATTATTAGTTTGAATAATGGGCTTTAGATTATTTTACGAAGTTTAGTATCAGCGCGCCGGGTCCCAAGTGCGCTCCGATAATGGGAGATATGAGCGTAAATTTTATTTCTCCGCAATGCGGATTGGCTTCCTTTACTTTTTCGGCGAGCTCTTTCGCGTTCGTTTCTTCGTCGGCGTGACAGATATATAGGGGATAAGGACTGTTAAGGTCGGCGTTTGCAAGATAGAATTCCACAAGTTTTTTTATGGACATTTTTACTCCGCGCTGCTTGCCCCAGTTGCGTAGTTTTCCGTCAGGCGTAAAAGTAATAAGCGGTTTGATGTCGAGTAACGAGCCGATAACGGCTGTGCTCTTGGAAATGCGCCCGCCGTGAAGCAACGCGTTAAGGTCGTCTACATAGCAGCAGGCGTCGATTTTGTACTTAAACACCTCAAGGTCGTAGTAGTTATCGCGAGCGGACATTCCGTTTTCTTTGTTGGCTATCATTTTTTCGCACATCATACCCATTGCGCCTTCCGCGCGCAAAGAATCTATAACCAACATTTCCGCGTCGGGATATTTTTGTTTGAAATTTTCCGCGGCGGTGCACGCCGAATTGTATGTGGACGACAAGCCGCTGGACAGACACAGATACAGCACGGAATATCCGTCCTTTAAGTATTTGTCGAAATACTCTTCGTAAACCGCGGGCGTAATTTGCGTAGTTTTTATGTCTGCGCGAGCTTTTACCTGCTTATAGAAGTCCAAAACATTCAGTCCGTTCGCTTCGCCGGTATACTCGTGCGCAGTGCCGTTTATTATAAATTCCATCGGCACAAGCTTTACTTTGTTATCGTCTGTATATTCGCGGGCAACGTCTCCCGATACGTCCATAAACAACAAGTAATCTTTCATAAGTTCTCCTAACAAATTCTGTTTTTATCGGGTAAAACATAATTATTATATCTTAGTACTGCGGTCATGTCAAATTGTTTTGCATTTGATAATTTACCAAATAAAATTTGATTTGATGAATTCTCCGTTATCTACCAATACGTCTTCGCCGGTCATCGACTTATTGACAACCGTCATAAAGTACGCGCCGTGGCGGCTTTGTGACCGAAGTGTTTTGTCAATATATCCATTGTCATAAACGTCAGCCACGATACTGTAATTCCGCAGTCCAAGGCAAGCCAATCGAGCGGAATATCTATACTCTTATTCGCCAGCAAGTTCATTAAAACTATTGACAGAATAAACAACGAAAGCAAAACGGACGGTACGGATTTGAGTAGGATAACAAATTCTTGAAATTCTCTTTTGATTTTGTGTTTCACATAGGATAACAAATTCTTGAAATTCTCTTTTGATTTTGTGTTTCAGAACCGACTCCCCTTGTTTTTTATTTGAAAGATGGTTTTGCAAGGAACATCTTTTTCGTGCACGACTATACATGAAATAGCCGTCAAAGTCAAAAGTATTGTCGCAAAAACCATTAAATACTTGTACAAACCCGTTATTTTTGGTACAATGTAATAAATCCGTAAGTGATAGGAGAATGTATGAAAACAAAAATCGGCGGACAAGCCGTAATCGAAGGCGTTATGATGCGCGGTAATTCTTCCCAAGCGTTGGCTGTTCGCGACGAGATGGGCGATATCCGTTTGGAAACCAAGCGATTGCCTTCCAAGAAGCCTTGGTATAAAAAGGTTCCGTTTTTGCGCGGAATAGTAAATATGGTGCTTTCGATGATAGAAGGCACTAAGATAATCGGCAAATCCGCCGAAATAATGGCGGAAGAAGAAATAGACACTTCTAACGGCAAGGGTATGGGCGTGCTTATGGGGTTTTCAACCGTTATCGGCATTGCGCTTGCGGTTTGTCTGTTTATTTTGCTGCCTACAGGTATAACTGCGGGTATATTCAAGCTTGCAAGTCTTGACGTAAACAGTCTTGATTGGGTTTGGTTGAAGTCGCTGTTGGAAGGCGTAATGAAGATGGGTATATTGATACTTTATATGTGGGGCATATCCCGTATGAAGGAAATCAAGCGGCTGTTTATGTACCACGGGGCGGAGCACAAAACTATTGCCTGCTACGAAAGCGAAATGCCGTTAACCGTCGAAAACGTTCAAAAGTGCAGCCGCTATCACGACCGCTGCGGAACGAGCTTTATCGTGTTTGTCGTGGTGCTGTCAATAGCTTTAATGATGTTATTGGATATTATCTGCGCTGCCTGTAAGTTTACGCTTTTTATCGAAAAGTGGTGGCTGAGAGCCTTGCTCAAATTGGCTTTGCTGCCTTTAACCGCCGGTATAAGTTACGAAGCGCTTATGCTTATGGCGCGTTCGAATTTCGTTTTATTCCGCCCGTTTAAGTGGTTGGGTAAACAGTTTCAGCGTTTGACTACAAAGGAGCCGGACGACGGTATGGTAGAAGTGGCTATAACTTCCTTTAACGCCGTGTTGGAAATGGACGCCGACGAGAATATCGCAGAAGTCAAGTTTCCTGCGCCTATTACGCTTGCGGAATTTTCCCGTCAAGTAAAGGAAAGCGGCATAACGGAATATGCGGGTAATCAGGACTTCGATTGGTTACTGTGCGCTATATTAAAGATAAGGCGAGAAGATTTGTCCAAGGAAATTGCCGTTCCCTTCGGATGGACGGTTAGACTTGCCAAGATGAAGGAACGTTTGGACGCGGGAGAGCCGTGGCAATACGTCGTGGGCAGCGTCGAGTTTTACGGCAGAACGTTCGAAATAAACAAAGCGGTACTTATTCCCCGTCAGGAAACGGAATTGGTAACCGAACAGCTTGTAAAGCGTCTGAATAAGAAAAGCACCGTGCTGGATTTGTGTTGCGGCAGCGGAGTAATAGGCGTTACGGCGGCTCTCGAAACGAATGCTACGGTAACGCTTGCGGACGTATCCGACGAAGCGTTAAAGGTTGCCAAGGCCAACGCCAAACGCAACAAAGCCAAGGTGGACGTTATAAAGAGCGATATGTTCGCAAATCTTTGCGGTAGGTGTAACGCTATAATCTGTAATCCGCCCTATGTTGAATCGGATACTATTTCGACGCTTGACGACAGCGTAAAAAATTACGAACCGCATTTAGCTCTCGACGGCGGTAAGGACGGATTGAATTTTTATCGGATACTTGCCGAACAAGCTCCTAAGCATTTGACAAAGGGCGGTTTGCTTGTTTTGGAAATAGGCTACAATCAGGGCGAAGCCGTCAAGGGTTTATTGAAGGAAAAATTCGACGTGGAAGTAATGAAAGACTACGGCGGAAACGATCGCATAGTTATCGCCATGTTGAAAAAGCCTGCAAAAAAATAAAAGGAATTTACAGTATATATGATGACAGACAAACTGGACAAAATTGTCGCCAGATACGATTTTTTGACGGACGAAATATCCAAACCGGAGGTTATCGCGGATAACAATTCGTGGAAGAAACTGGTAAAGGAACACAGCTCGCTTACTCCGATTGTCGAGTGTTATAAGGATTACAAAAAAACCGACGGCGAGTTGCAAGCCAATCTCAGCGCATTAGCTGGCGAAACGGATAGGGAAATGCTTGCGCTGCTGCATGAAGACATTGCGGCAAGCAAAATCCGTCTGGAAGAGCTTAACGAGCAGTTAAAGGTGCTGCTGCTGCCCAAGGACCCTAACGACGACAAGAACGTTATCGTGGAAATCCGCGCAGGCGCGGGCGGTGAAGAAGCTGCTTTGTTTGCCAACGAAATACGCCGTATGTACTATATGTTTGCGGAAAAAAACCGTTGGAAAATAGAAGAAATCGACGTGGAAGAAAACGAGCTCGGCGGATTGAAGGAAGGCTCGTTTACGGTGGTTGGCGACGGCGCGTACAGCAAGTTTAAGTTTGAAAGTGGCGTTCACCGCGTTCAGCGCGTTCCCGATACCGAAAGCCAGGGGCGTATCCACACAAGCACCATTACGGTTGCGGTTCTTCCCGAAGCGCCCGACGTTGATATCGAAATATCGGACAAGGACTTGAAGATAGACACCTACCGCAGCAGCGGCGCGGGCGGACAGCACGTTAACAAGACGGAGAGCGCCATTCGTATTACCCATTTGCCCACAGGAATTGTCGTTAATTGCCAAGACGAACGCAGTCAGATAAAAAACCGCGAAAAGGCGATGAACATACTCAAAAGCAAGCTGTACGACCACTTTCAAACGCAGGCGGACGCAGAATACGCCGCCGCGCGTAAAAGCCAAGTGGGCACTGGCGACCGAAGCGAACGTATACGTACCTATAATTTCCCCCAAGGGCGCGTTACAGACCATCGCATAGGGCTTACGCTGTATTCTATCGAAAACTTTATGAACGGCGACATAGGCGAAATGGTGGAAGCCTTGCGCATAGCCGACCAAACTGCCAAGCTTCAAGACGCGGGCGAATAACGGCGGATAAAACTTAATATTCGATTTACGCTTATTATGTTCCCGTCATCATTCGTCCCCGTAATCGTTGCGTTTTTGGTGGCGTTTCCCATTATTTACGGCGCGTTTACGCGCGAGATATACGCGGAGGCGCGGCTATTCGACGTATGCGCTTCGTACGGAGTGACCGCGGGCAACAAAACGCGGTACGTTCTGTTGCCCTGCGTTAAGCGCGCGGTTGTTCCGCAGGTGTCGGATACTCTGCCGCTGTGTATCAAGGTGGTAATAGCGGGCGAAGCGTTGGCTCTGCCTGCGTACGGCTTGGGTAAGCAAATGTACGTTGGCAAGGTCAATTTGGATACAGCCAAGGTGTTGGCTGTGACTTTGCTTGCGCTTGC
Organism: uncultured Clostridia bacterium; assembly: GCA_947570215.1. GTDB lineage: Bacteria > Bacillota > Clostridia > Christensenellales > CAG-314 > Fimimonas. The sequence continues at coordinate 164,147 of CANOTO010000003.1, read as the reverse complement.
AGTATGCTTTATAATACAAGGAGTAGTGGCGTTATGTCGCAAAACGGTAAAATAATCTTACGCAACGTAGGCCTTTCCTATGGCAAAGAAAACATATACGATAATTTCAACGCAGTTTTTCCGCAAGGCGTAAACGTAATTCTCGGTAGATCCGGCAGCGGTAAAACCACGCTGCTCAATATCATTGCGGGGCTGATTTCTTATTCGGGCGAATGCGTATCGGACAAAGCGGCGGTCGTGTTTTCCGAGCCTGCGCTTGCGCCTGTTTCGGTGGAAAATAACGTACGTATGGTGCTTAAAAAAACCGATTGCGGCGCTGTGGACGAGGCGCTAAAACTGGCGCGTATCGAAGACAAGCGCAAGCAAAACGCTTTGACGCTTTCCGACGGGGAAAAACAGCGCGTAGCTCTTGCGCGGGCGTTTGCAAGCAAACGCAAGGTACTGCTGCTGGACGAGCCTTTCGTACGGTTGGACTACGGCGTTAAACGTCGGTTGCACGATACGTTGATTAACTATCTGCAGACATCGGCCGCTACGGTGGTTATGGTCACGCACGATGTGGACGAAGCGTTGACTCTTGCCGACAGAATATACTTTTTGGACGGCAGACCGTGCTGTCTAACCGAAACAGCTTCGTTATCAACGCCGCCGAGCAAACGCGATATTTACAGCGTAGAGTACGAAGCTTTAAGAAGAAAAGTGTTGAATTTATTTTAACTGCGATACGCTGTCGCATAAGCTATTTTTAACAAAAATTTTTGATAGTACCATAGTTTTTATGTATTGCAATTACGCCGTATTTCGTTTGTCGAAAACGGCGTTTTTTGGTAAGATTTTAACTGTGCGTTTATATTTTACTATAAGGAGATTACGAAATGAAGGGCTCTAATTTACCTTTTCAAGGCACGGTGGAGCAAGAACGGCAATTACGCGATAAGCTTGCCGAATTAAAGCCGCAGGGCGGAGCGCTTATGCCCGCATTGCAGTATGCGCAGGAGCTATACGGCTATTTGCCTTACGAAGTTCAAAAGATTATCGCAGAAGAATTAAACGTTACCTTATCCGACGTTTACGGCGTGGCGACGTTTTATTCGCAGTTTTCGCTGTTTCCCAAGGGAAAGTATCAAATAGGTATTTGCTTGGGCACTGCGTGCTATGTCAACGGCTCGGGCGAAATTTACGATAAGCTGCGAAATATACTTGGCATAGAGAGCGGCGAATGTACGTTGGACAGGATGTTTTCGTTGGACGCTACGCGCTGCGTGGGTTGCTGCGGAATGGCCCCCGTTATGACCGTGAACGGCGACGTTTACGGCAAGGTTAAGGCGGACGACGTTGAAGGTATTTTGTCAAAGTACTCCGCAAAGGAGAGCAAAAATAATGGATGAAAAAACGCTGAGAAAAATCAAGGAACGTTTAGGCTCGGATATTGCGGCAAGGCAAGCGCACTTGGCAAAACAAAACGCGCGTTTCGAGCGTCAGGTATTGGTCTGCGGCGGCTCGGGCTGTTCGTCGGGTAATTCGAAAAAAATTTATGACGAGTTTGCGCGTGAAATAAAAGAGAAGTCGTTAATTGGCAAAGTAAATCTTGTTATGACGGGCTGTTTCGGTTTGTGCGCGTTAGGTCCGGTGGTAATCATTTACCCCGAGGGATCGTTTTACGCAAACGTTAAGCTGGAGCACGTAGAAGAAATAGTAGACGGACACCTTGTCGGCGGCAAGCCCGTAAAACAACTGCTGTACAAAGAAACCGTCAATGAGAACGGAGAAATAACGCCGCTTGCGGATACGGATTTTTATCGTAAGCAAAGCAGACTTGCTTTGCGCAACTGCGGCGTGATAGACCCCGAAAACATTGAAGAATATATTGCCCGAGACGGATACTTCGCGCTGTTAAAAGCGTTAAATATGCCACGCGGCAAAATTATAGAAGAAGTTTCCGATTCGGGGCTTCGCGGCCGCGGCGGCGCCGGGTTTTTGACCGGGCGTAAATGGAAGTTTACTTACGACGCGCAGTCCGACGTCAAATATGTGGCGTGTAACGCCGACGAAGGCGACCCCGGCGCGTTTATGGACCGTTCGGTATTGGAAGGCGATCCGCACGTAGTATTGGAAGCGATGAGTATCGCCGCCTATGCCGTAGGCGCAAATCACGGTTTCATTTACGTACGCGCAGAGTATCCCGTAGCGGTTCACCGTCTGCAGGTGGCAATCAAGCAATCCCGCGAAGTAGGCTTGCTCGGAAAGAATATTTTGAATAAAAATTTCGATTTCGACATTGAAATCCGTCTCGGAGCAGGCGCGTTCGTATGCGGAGAAGAAACCGCTCTTATGACGAGCATCGAAGGCAAGCGCGGCGAGCCCCGTCCCCGTCCCCCGTTTCCGGCGGTTAAAGGTCTGCGCGGCAAACCCACTTTGCTAAATAACGTGGAAACGTACGCGAATATTCCTCAGATTATTTTGAACGGCAGCAAATGGTTTTCTTCGGTCGGCACGGAAAAAAGCAAGGGAACGAAGGTTTTCGCATTGGGAGGAAAAATACATAATACAGGTTTGGTAGAAGTGCCTATGGGTACTTCGCTGCGTGAAATCGTATACGAAATAGGCGGCGGTATTCCACAAGGTAAGGCGTTTAAGGCGGCGCAAACGGGAGGACCGAGCGGAGGCTGCATACCTGCGGAACTTATCGATACCGAAATTGACTACGAAAGTCTGCAAAGTATCGGTTCTATGATGGGCAGCGGCGGACTGATAGTTATGGACGAAGATAACTGTATGGTAGACATCGCCAAGTTCTTTTTGGAGTTTACCGTGGACGAGTCGTGCGGAAAGTGTACCCCGTGCCGCGTCGGAACAAAGCGTTTGTATGAAATGCTTTGTAAGATAACCGACGGAAAAGCCACGCTCGAAGACCTTGATAAAATGGAAGAGCTGTGCCACTACATTCAGGACAATTCGCTGTGCGGCTTGGGACAATCCGCGCCCAATCCCGTATTGTCTACTTTGAAATACTACCGTAAAGAATACGAAGCGCATATCGTCGACAAGGTGTGTCCTGCCGGCGTATGCAAATCCTTGATAAGGTACGAAATAGACCCCGACAAGTGTATCGGATGTAATCTATGCGCGCGTAACTGTTCGGCAAACGCAATACGCGGCACGGTAAAAAAACCTCACGTAATCGACCCCGAAGCGTGTATAAAATGCGGTATTTGCGAAACGGTTTGCCGTTTCAAGGCTATCAAGAAAGTAGGTGGTAAAAAATGATTAATTTGACTATTAACAATGTTCCCGTGTGCGTCAAGGAAGGTAGCACTATTCTCGAAGCGGCGCGCAGTATCGGAATAAAAATCCCCACCCTTTGCCACATGAAGGAGCTAAGCGAGCTGGGCGCGTGCCGCGTATGCGTAGTGGAAGTAAAAGGAATGCGCAGTTTGGTCGCCGCGTGCGAATATCCCGTATACGAAGGTATGCAGGTTTATACTACGACCCAACGTGTGCTTAACGCGCGGAAAATAACATTGGAGCTTATTTTGTCGGACCATCGCAAGGATTGTTTGTCCTGCGAACGCAATACCAACTGCGAGCTGCAAAAGCTTGCTTATAAGTACGGCTGCGACGCCAATAAGTTTGCCGGCGAAACGCGTAACTTTGTTTACGACGACTCGACGGACTATCTTGTTCGCGACAACAGCAAGTGTATTTTGTGTCGCAGGTGTATAGCCGTTTGCAAAAAGGCGCAGGGCGTAGGCGTAATAGGCGCAAACGAGCGCGGCTTCAAAACTCACGTCGCGTGCGCTTTCGATATGAAACTTGTCAATACCCCGTGCGTAGGATGCGGTCAGTGCATTACGGTGTGTCCTACGGGCGCGTTAAAGGAAAAGGAAGAAATCGTCCGCGTTCAGGAAGCGTTGGCCAACCCCGACAAATATGTTGTGGTCGGCACTGCTCCGTCCGTACGCGCGGCATTAGGCGAAAATTTCGATCAGCCGCTTGGAACCAACGTTCAGGGCAAGATTAATACGGCGCTGAGATATCTCGGCTTCAAGAAGGTTTTCGACGTCAACTGCACGGCGGACTTTACAATTATGGAAGAAGCCAATGAACTTATCGAGCGGCTCCAAGGCAATGGCAAGCTGCCCATGTTTACCAGTTGCTGTCCGGGCTGGGTAAGCCATGCCGAAAAGAACTATCCCGAGTTGCTGCCCAATCTGTCTACGTGTAAATCGCCGCAGCAAATGTTCGGTGCGTTGGTCAAGGGATTATTCGCCAAGAAAAACGGAATAGACCCGCATGATATTTTCGTAGTATCCGTTATGCCGTGTACGGCTAAAAAACACGAAAAGAAGCGCACGATTACCGACGGAATGCCTGATATCGACGCGGTGTTGACTACGAGAGAATTGGCAAGGCTTATTCAGGAAAACGGCATATTGCTTAACGAACTTCCCGACGGCGAAACGGACAGCCCGTTCGGAGAATACACCGGCGCGGGAATTATTTTCGGCGCGACCGGCGGCGTTATGGAGGCCGCTTTGCGTACGGCCGCAAGCGTATTGGAACCCAACGCTCCGTATACCAAATTGGAATTCGACGAAGTGCGCGGACTCGACGGCGTAAAGGAAGCCGTTTACAGAATTGCCGGTAAGGATATTAAGATCGCCGTAGTAAACGGACTTAAAAATGTCAAGGCGGTATGCGATAAAGTTAAAGCGGGCGAGAGCGACTATCGGTTTATAGAAGTTATGACCTGTCCCGGCGGCTGCGTTATGGGCGGCGGACAGCCGATTAAGGCTACGTTTGTAAAGCATAAAAACGAAGTGGCGCAAAAACGCGCGTCCGTACTGTACAAGGCGGACAAGGCTATGTACAACCGCCGCAGTCACAAGAACGGTTCCGTTTTGGACGCGTACGCCAACTGTTTGGGCGCGCCTTGCGGTAAGGAAGCGCACAGATTATTGCATACTTCCTACTCTGCAAAACCCGCCTATGTCAAGGAATCGTGAAACGCTTTCTAACGCGAAAAAAATAAAAGTTAATTATCGCTAAAAGTATTGAATTTTACTCCGAAATGATATAAAATATATATATAGGAAACGCAAAAAGGGTTTCTGTAAACAGGAGGATACTCAATTGATAAATGTTATTTACGGCGCAAAGGGCTCGGGAAAAACAAAACAAATTGTTGCTGACGCAAATGCGTACGCCGAAAACGCAAAGGGCGTAGTAGTGTATTTCGACAGAAGCAACCACCGTATGCACGACCTTCACCGCAATATCCGTTTGGTAGACGCGTCTTATTACGGACTTCACAGTCAACGCGACATACTGTCCTTCATTAAGGGAATGCTGGCTACCAACTTCGATATAGAAATGATTTACATCGACGGTTTGTCCAGACTGCTGGACTGCAACGTAAGCGAGCTTGCCGAGTTGTACGAAGGCTTGGAGCAGATTACAAACGAACATAAGGTGGAATTTACCATTACCGCCAGCGGAGCGAAGGAAGACTTGCCCGAGTTTGTTCAAAAGCATATAAAGTAAATAAATAACGGCTTTAAGCAGTTGACGGAGTACGTCAACTGCTTTTTGCGAAAATCTTATCGGAGAGTAATAGGCAATGGAATATAAATTAGTTGCAAAACCGCAATTTACCTTGGTAGGGTACGCGCGTAAATTCAACTCGCAAACATCGTATAAGGAAATACCCGAATTTTGGAACGGTCTGTATTTTAATAAAGGCGCAAGGATTGCCGAAGGCGACGAGATTTGCGGAGAATACGGCGTATGCTATGACGTGGATGACATGGGCGGGTTCACCTACATGATAGCCGACCATTACGACCCAGGAACAGTAATTCCAAATGGCGCGGAAGTAATAGTCGTTCCTGCGCACACTTGGGCAATATTCGAATGTCACGGATCGCTGCCCGATTCGTTACAACAGGTAAATACCTATATATTTAACGAGTGGCTGCCCAATTCCAAGCAGTACCGTATGTCGGGAGATTTGAATATCGAAGCGTATTTCGACGCGATACCGAATAATCCCGAAGACGATTACAGCGAGATATGGATACCCGTCGAAGAAATATAAAATAAAGCTTTTGTATAAAAAATATGGGCTGTTGCAGGCGGATAAATATCCGCGGCGCAACAGCTCATATATATTTTAGCGCTTTATTTTTGTTTTGAATTTCGATTGTTTACGGTTGACTGCGTCCGCCGCCTATTCGCGAAACAAGCTCCCACGTTGCGGGACCGACTATTCCGTCTACGGCAAGTCCGTTCTCCTGTTGGAACTCTTTTACGCCCTGCTCGGTATTTGCGCCGAATATACCGTCTGCCGTTCCTACTGGGTACAGCTTGGAAGTCAGCTTTTCCTGTAAGTATTTGACGTACGTTCCGCGGCTTCCGCGTCGTATGGTGGGGCGCGGCGGAAGCACAAGTAAGGTTCTCCATGTTTGCGTGCCTACAACCCCGTCTGGAACAAGACCGTTGGTCTGCTGGAAGCGCGTGACCGCGTTGACGGTATTGGTACCGAATATGCCGTCCACTACCAGATTGAAGCCGTTTTGGTTAAGCATAAGTTGCAGCAGGTATACGAAATCCGATTTGCTTCCCGTACGTAACAGCGGGTAGTTGGATAGCTCGTTGCGCGTAACGAAATTGCGCGCAAGAAATACGCAAACTCCGCGGCAGGTTTCTTCCGCCACTTCCGTTTGGTAATCGGGGTCGCGCATCAGTTTGGCTTCTTCGAAGTTGGTCATGAAGCCCGGTTCTACGAGCGTAGACGTACAGTTTACGCTTTGAAGCACACCAACGTCCGTCAGCGTCGAAACCCCTCGTCCGCGCTGATCCGTGCCGTTTATCAACTGTTCGTATACGTCTTCCGACAGCATACGCGACAGTCGCGCGTTGGTGTTGCGAGCGGAGTAGAATACCGATATTCCGCTTGCGGAATTGAATGTGTTACCGCTGCCGAACGCGTTGTAGCCGAACGTGACGAGAAGTGTCAAGCGCTGCGCGTTGATACGTCTTACCCTTTCGGATATGCTTGTGTCGGTAATCTCCGGCTTTACGTCGTATACCGCAAGCCCGTTGCGCAGGCACGCTTCCATAAACTTAATTTTCGCGGGTCGGTTGAATTGGTTTTCGTAAAAGGGAACGTTAAGATAAGGCATTACGGGCGTGCGTTTGCCTTGCGTAAACGGATTTTGCCCGTGTTCATCGTTTGCGCCTATGTAGTAAGTTGCCATTGTCCACTCCTAAGCGATATTAGTTATCTTTACGCAAAACTTGCCGTTTTGCTTATATAGCTAACTAAGTATATGACGCTTGGGAGCTTTTTTGTTACAATAAGGGGCGGAAAACGTTTGCGAATACGCATACGACCTTTTCCCACCAGCGCAGCTTTACGTTGGTAAGCATAGGTTGGCTTTGGGCAATTACGGCGAACATATCCTGTTGCAGCTCGGCTACGGCTTGCGCGTCGTACATAAATACGCCGCATTCGTAGTGGTGTATGAAGCTGCGGTAGTCAAGGTTAATCGTGCCTACGACGCCTACTTTGCCGTCGGCAACTATGCCTTTGGCGTGAATAAAGCCCGGTGTGTAGGAATATATTTTTATTCCCGCGTCCACTAACTTGCCGCAGCCTTGTCTGGTCATACAGTATACTGCCTTTTTGTCGGGAACGGCGGGTATTATTATATTTACGTTTACTCCGCGAAGCGCCGCCCTGCGCAGCGCGTCTACAAACGCGTCGTCTACTATTAGGTAGGGCGTGGTAATGTACAGATCTTGCTGCGATTGGTTTATTATGTTGAGATAAACGCTTCTTGCAACGTAGTCGCGGTAAATGGGTTTGGGTCCGTCGCCGAAAGGTATTACCACCCCGCAGTTATGTGTTTTATCCTGCTGCTCGTCGCCGAACGAAGCGTGGATATATTTTTCGAACGGCTCCGTTGCGTTTTGCGCCATATCGAACATTTGCAGGTACATAAGCGAAAGCGACGCTACCGCCGCGCCTTCGAGTCGTACAGCCGTGTCCTTCCAGTATCCTAACGGGTGAGTTTCGTTAATATATTCGTCGGCAAGGTTTATTCCGCCTACGTATCCCGTTTTTCCGTCTATTACGGTAATTTTGCGGTGGTCGCGGTTGTTGTATACTGCGGAAATAATCGGTTTGAGTTTGCCGAAACGTATGCACTTTATTCCCATCTTGCTTATTTTGCGGTTAAAGGAGTGCTTTATGTGCGGCAAACTTCCTACGTCGTCGTACATAAGCCGAACTTCTACGCCTTCCTTGGCTTTGCGCAGCAGAACTTCCAGTATCCTGTCGAACATTTTGCCGCGCTCTACGATAAAATATTCCATAAAAATAAATTTTTCTGCTTTGTTAAGCTCGGTTATAAGGTCTTCGAAAAACAGTTCTCCGCAAGCGAAATATTTTGTGTCCGTTCGGGTAAAGGCAAATTCTCCCATTTCCTTGAGATAATTTATTTGCCCTTTTACGTTTTGCGGAGCGTCTATATCGACGTCGTTCAGTTTGTGCTGCGGCAGTTTGGCAAACAGTTTGCGTTCGCGTCTGCTTGCGTAATTGCGCGAAAAGGAAAAGTACAGCATGACGCCCACAATCGGAACGGCGGCTACGAGTATCGCCCAAGGTAGTTTGCCGTCCACGTTCATATCGCGATTGATAAGTCCGATTAACACCAATACGGCTATAACGGAAGTTATAATGCGTAACGGAACGTAGTAGCTGTTAAAAAATTGCAGTATAACGGCGGCGACGCCTATTTGCAGGACAATTGCCAAAAAAATCAACGTGAATCTGCTGAAAAATATTTTGAAAAATTTTTTCATTTTATCACTCCGTACCGTTCAAGCGGTTTGCGTAAAAAATTATATCACTGTTTGAAGCGTTTTTCAAGTTGTGCCGCGCTATTACGCGCCGTATCGAATAATCTCGGTCTCGAAATTTGTCGTAGCGTTTTCGGCTTGCAGGCGTTTATTTATTATTTTTCGCTTTTTTATTCGCGCATATTCCAACTTCAACTACTTTACCGACAGTATAGCCCGATTGCCTGAAAAATAGTTGCGGTTACGCGGTAAAAAATTGACAAAAAATTATTTTGGTCGTATTATAAATGTATATGAAAAGCGGCAAAGACGTATTGATATTGGGAATAGAAAGTTCTTGCGACGAAACGGCGGCGTCCGTTGTAAAAAACGGCAGAGAAATTCTGTCCAACGTCGTATTGTCGCAGATAGATATTCACAAGGTTTTCGGCGGGGTCGTTCCGGAAATCGCCAGCCGCAATCACGTGGAAGCAATAGACAAGGTTGTCTGCCAAGCGCTTGCGGAAGCCGACGTAACGTTGTCTGACGTTAATGCCGTTGCCGTAACCTACGGCGCGGGGCTGGTAGGAGCATTGCTTGTGGGCGTATCCTACGCCAAGGGTCTTTGTCAGGCGAGCGGGCTTCCGCTAATTGCCGTTAACCATATAGAAGGGCATATTTGCGCCAATTATATTACTTATCCCGAGCTTCAACCGCCTTATACATGCTTGCTCACAAGCGGCGGACATACGGCTGTCGTGCGCGTTGTCGGCTATGACAGATATGACGTGGTTTGTTCGACAGTGGATGACGCGGTGGGCGAAGCGTTTGACAAGGCGGCTCGCGTATTGGGATTGCCCTATCCGGGCGGCCCGCAGATAGACAGTTTGTCAAGCGCAGGCAAAGCTGCGTACAAGTTTCATTCGGTCATTACCGCCAACGGTAATTTCAGTTACAGCGGTCTTAAAACGGCAGTAATCAACCTTGTACATAACGCCGAGCAGAAGGGCGAAAAAATCGACAAAGCCGACGTTGCATGTTCATTCAATAGGGCGGCTGTCGACGGGCTTATAGAACGCTTGCGCCGTGAAACCGCCGCAAACGGGCTCAAAACGGTAGCGGTGGCAGGCGGAGTAGGCGCAAACGGATATCTCCGCAGCCGAATGAAGGAGTTCGAACGGGACGGCTTTACAGTGTGTCTGCCGCGGCTCGACCTGTGCGGCGATAACGCCGCAATGATAGCGTCAAGGGGATATTATTCTTTTGTCAACGGCGAATTTGCGGACTTAACTCTTAATGCTCGTCCCACTCTCAAATTACGCGGCGAACGCCCCGCTTAACAGCGTATAAGCTTCGTAATGCTCGGTTATGTTTGGCGCGCGCTTTTGCGTTCGCCTTGTCTTGCTCGCTTCTCCGCCGTTAAACGTTTTCATTTTTTAGATGCGTCGTTTCGGGCGAAGGGCTATGCTTACGAATAACATAACAACCTTTACCAATTATATCTCGTACAAATAGGAGAATTTATGAGTAAAAAAGCCGACTTACAACGGATTCAGGCGGATATCAATCAGGGATTGACAGCGGAAGAAGTAAGAGAACGCGTTCAAGCCAAGCAAACCAACAAGGTTAGAAAGGTTGTCGGTAAAAGCTACCTGTCCATTTTTGCTTCGAATTTGTTTACCTTCTTTAATCTGTTGGGTTTTATAGTTTTCATCATATCGCTTATTGCTCACAGCGGATTGGCGAATTTGACGTTTATAGTCATTATTTTGGCGAATACCGTAATCGGAATCTTTCAGGAAATACGCAGTAAAATCGCCGTTGAAAAGCTGTCGCTCGTATCCGAGCCTACCGCGCAGGTGGTGCGCGACGGAGTGGAGCAGACTGTCAAAACGCGCGATATTGTTTTGGACGATATTTTGCTGTATTCTGCCGGCAAGCAGATTTGTACCGACAGTATAGTAATTATAGGCGAAGTGGAAGTAAACGAATCTATGTTGACGGGCGAATCTGACCCCGTCAAGAAGAAGGCGGGCGATACGTTATATTCCGGCAGCTACATAATTTCCGGCAACTGTACGGCGCGTTGCGACAAGGTAGGCAAGGAAAACTACGTAGAACAGCTTTCTGCCCGCGTTAAAAAGGCCAAGATGCCACCTTCGGAGCTTATGAAGGGTATCCGCCGAATTATCAAGTTCATTGCGATAATCATCTTCCCGTTGGGAATTGCAACGTTTTTACGGCATCAAAATATCGTTTCGATGTTCGGCACGAACGAGTTTTCGGTGTATTTCGCAAACTTTATCAATAACCCCACTAACGATGTAGTCGCCAAGGTGGACGTTGCGCTGCTTGCCATGAACGGTTCTATGCTCGGAATGGTCCCAAGCGGCATGGTGCTGCTCACAAGCGTCGCCCTTGCCGTGGCCGCGTTAAAGCTCGCCCGCAAGAAGGTTCTCGTACGAGAGCTGCCCTGTATCGAAATGCTTGCGCGCGTGGACACTCTGTGCTTGGACAAGACGGGCACCATTACCGACGGTTCTATGACGGTGGAACAGATTATACCGCTTGTCGGTTCGGAAGACGAAATCAAGACGTACATTGCCACTGTGCTTAACGCGACGGGCGACGACAATATGACCGCCGCTGCGTTGAAAAACTGTCTTGACGGCATAGTTCCGTTGGATAGTACCGCTCATATTCCGTTTTCTTCTGCGCGAAAGTATTCCGGTGCAAGCGTAAAAGGACACGGCACGATAGCTATAGGCGCTTCGGAATTTATGTTTAAGAAGGCGGGCAAGGACTTCAACGCCAAGTGCAACGCCTTGTTGAAGCAGGGGCTTAGAGTTCTCGCTGTCGGCCGCAGTAAAAAGGCTATCTCCGCAAACGGAACGATAGACGGCTTGGAACCCATAGCGATAGTTGCTTTGCAGGATACTGTAAGAGCCGACGCTCCCGAAATCATCAAGTGGTTCCGCGATAACAACGTCGCAATCAAGGTTATTTCCGGCGACAATCCGCTGTCCGTGTCGGTAATAGCGGGCAAGGTGGGCGTGGAAAACGCCGACAAGTACGTGTCGTTAGACGGAATGAGCGACGAAGAAGTATTGGAGGTTGCCAATAAATATACCGTGTTCGGGCGCGTAACTCCCGAACAGAAGGCGCTGCTTGTGCGCTCGATGAAAGCGGCGGGGCATACCGTCGCAATGACGGGCGACGGCGTAAACGATATCCTTGCCATGCGCGAGAGTGACTGTGCAATATCCGTCGGCTGCGGCACGGACGCCGCCAAGACGGTTGCAAACCTTGTGCTTATGGATAACAAGTTCAGTCAAATGCCCAAGGTGGTTGCGGAGGGCCGACAGGTAGTAAACAATATTCAAAATTCCGCGTCGCTGTTCCTTATGAAAACGACGATGGTGGTATTCACCACGATTTTGTGTCTGATAATCGGCGCAAACTTCCCCTTCCAAGCTCAACACTTGGCTTCGGCGGAGTTCTTTGTAATAGGTATTTCGTCCTTCCTGCTGGCGTTAAAGCCCAACAAGAACCTTATCAAGGGCAAGTTTATTCCCAACGTATTAAAGCGCACGTTGCCGAGCGGCGCTGCAATGTTCCTGTCGGTTGCTATGACCTACGCGTTCGGCGGAGTGTTGGGGCTTGCTTCTTCTCAGCAGATAACGTCTATCGCAATGTTCAGCTTTACCTTTACCGGCGTCGCCGCATTGCTTATACTGCTGTTCCCCTACGACAAGATAAATATCGGCATCGGCGTGTTGGGCGCGGTGGGCACTACTCTGTGCGTATTCTTCTATTCCCCCGTAATGGCGTTTGTAAGCGACTTGTTCCATATGAAGAAGTCCGACCCCACGTTCCTTTACTCCGACTTCAACGCTTACCGCATAGTGTTCGTCGCGGTAAACGTAGTTGTAATGGCGGGTATAATAATCGGCTTGAAGTTCTTGGTAAAATATATCGAAAAGAAACTTGCCGACAAGCGCGCAGCCAAGGCGAACGCCGAACCTACCGCTAATTAACAATAATAAACGCAAACAAAAAGATTTTCGGTCTCCGCCGAAAATCTTTTTGTTTTCAATCGTTCGGGTCGTCTTGCAAAAGCTCACTCGGGCGCACGTTAACAGTCCGCAATATTTTTACGAAAACTCCCGATTCAATCTTCTATTATCAGTAAATCATTGCTAAGTAAGTTTGTGTTTTTTCCTATATTGTACAGCGCTTCCGCTCGAAAGTTCAAGTTGCTTTTCATCAATTTGTAGTACACTTGTTTTGAAATATTGCATTTCTTGCAAAATTCTTCAACGGTAAGATTATTGGCTTTGCGATAATCGATTATTATTTCTGTTTTTACTGTTGTAGTCATTAAAATAACCCCTTGTTTCGTTTTGTATTTTTCCGATGGATTTTTTTCTGATAATTTAATAATTCGTATCAATCCACTTTTTTGTATTATAAATCTAATATTTCGGATTGTCAATCTAATTTTTCGTATTTGTGCTAAAATTATTAAAAATAAGGAGACGAAAAAGGTGTTTAGAGAAATATTAGTAGACATTATAAAAACAGAATGCAATAATAGTCAAAAAATATTGTCGCAAAAAACTGGTATACCAACGTCAACGGTTAATTCTTGGTGCAAGGGCAAATCGGAACCTAACAGTAGTCAGTTAATAATTCTTGCTAATTATTTCGGAGTGACAACAGACTATCTTTTAGGCAGAGACAATATTGACAAATTAGTAAAATCTCAAAACGAAATTGAAAAGCACAAGGAAATGCGCCCAAGTACGTTACAGCTTGTCAGGGCTTCCGAACCGCTTAACGATATGGGTATAGCGGTGGTCATAGGTTATATTGCGCGGTTAATTGAAGAAAACCCCGAGTTTTTGCAGATACGCAGACAGTAGGTATGGGGGCTTCGTTTTTATTGGTTAGTAGAGATCGTCAAAATTCAAAGTCAAGTACTGTGAACTACTGCTAAGTAAGTTTGACTTCTTTTTAAGATTGACAATATTATTAAGCTGTTATATTATTTTTATATAATATACAAATTACAACGGCAAACGAGTTATTTTAAGAGTGTCGAAGATTTTTTTAATTAGAGTAATCGGTATATAAAGGAGATTATTATGGAAAAAGCGTTGGAGTTTTACAAGCAGCAAAGAAGAAAGATTATCGCTTTCAATTACGTCGGTTTTCTTGTCGGTTGGGATATGGAAACGGACGCGGCGGAGCAGAGCATTATGGCGGATTCCGAACAGGTGGCAGTCATATCGGAAATGACCTATCAGCTTATGACCGACCCCGAATTCGAGCAGGCGGTTGCGACGCTGTACTCTCAACGCGACAGCTTGGACGACGTGCTGCGCCACGAGATAGAAGTGGCGTACAAGTCCGTTCGCGACACCAAAAAGATTCCGCCGGACGAATACGCCGCCTACGGCGAATTGACCAGCAAGGCGTATCCCGTGTACGTCAAGGCGAAGAACGAGAACAACTTCGAGCTGTTCCGTCCGTATTTGGAAAAAATCGTCGACTACTGCCGTAAGCAGACCAAGTGGCTGCAAACGGACGACCTTGCCGGCTACGACGTATTGTTGGATATGTACGAGCCGCATTACAATCAAGCAAAGTACGACAGGTTTTTCAACGCCTTGCGCGAGCGGCTTGTACCCTTTGTCAAGAAGGTTACGGCAACGCCCGTCAAAACTCCCGACTGGGCGAAACAGACCTTCCCTGCGGACAAACAGAAGGAATTTTGCGAATATCTTCGCGGCGTTATGTGCTTCGACAAGTCGCGCGGAATAATGAAGGTAAGCGAGCACCCCTTTACCAACGGCTTCGGCACGGACGACGTGCGTATAACCAATCATTACTACGAAAACAAATTCGATTCGTCCATTTTCTCCGCCATTCACGAAACGGGACACGCCTTGTACGAGCAGCAGTGCGACAAGTCGCTAAACGGCACGTTATCGGGAGGCGGCGCAAGCTTGGGACTGCACGAGAGCCAATCCCGTTTTTACGAGAACGTGATAGGGCGCAGCCGCGCGTTTTGGCAGGTTCACTACCCCGTATTAAAGCAAACCTTTCCCGAGCAGCTTTCCGACGTTAATTTGGACGACTTCTTAGCGTATATCAACACCGCCGAACGCAGCTTCGTACGCACCGAAGCGGACGAGCTGACCTATCCTTTGCACGTAATGCTGCGCTACGAGATAGAACAAAAGGTTATTTCCAACGAATTGCAGGTTAAGGATTTGCCGCAGTATTGGAAAACCAAGTTTAACGAGTATTTCGGCATTACTCCGCCTACCGACACGTTGGGAGTGTTGCAGGACGTTCACTGGGCGTACGGCAATTTCGGTTATTTTCCCACGTACGCTTTGGGCAGCGCGATAGCGTCGCAGCTGTTTTACTATATGAACAAGGACTTCGACGTATACGCAAGTTTGCAGTCTGGCAATACCGCCAAGATTAACGAATGGTTAAGAGAACGCGTTCACAAGTACGGTTCGAGCAAGTATCCCGACGAGATACTGCTTCTTGCCACGGGCGAAGCCTTTAACCCCGATTATTATATCGATTACTTAATAAATAAGTATTCTCGGTAACAGACCGATAATTTTCGCCCGCTTTAACGGCGTCATTTGCGGGCGATACGTTTTTCTCTTACTACAAGGAGCGGATAATATGCGGATAGATTATTCCGACGGATCGTATTACGAAGGCGACGTCCGAGACGGCAAGTGTCACGGACGCGGTATTTTATACTACGCCAACGGAAACAGGTACGACGGCGAATGGCGCAATAACAAATTCAACGGTTACGGCGTATATCTATGGTCGGGCGGCGAACGGTACGAAGGCTACTTCAAGGACGGCGTGCGCGAAGGGCTTGGCGACTATTACGACCGCAGCGGCAACGTTTACCGCGGAGAATTTGCGCAAGGCAAGTATCACGGTTGGGGCGGCTTTACGTACAAAAACGGCAACAGCTATTACGGCGAGTTTAAGGACGGCAAGTTCGACGGCTACGGCGTTTTCGTTTGGACTACGGGCGTAAGATATGAAGGCGAATTCAGACAAGGCAAACGCGAAGGCTTCGGACAGTACTTTTACACAGGCGGGAAACGTTATAACGGGCAATTTAAGGACGGCGAATTTGACGGAACGGGCGTTTGGGTAAACCATAACGGAGACAAGTATTACGGACAGTTTGTAAACGGCAAACGCAGCGGACAAGGCGTTTTCATTTTCGAGCCGAATTTTCTCGATATTGCCCGCGGACGCTCGTACTCTCCCCAATACGGGTACGGCGACCGCTATCAAGGGGAATTCAAGGACGGCAAGTTCGACGGTTACGGATTCTTCTCTTGGGGCAGCGGATCGTGTTATATTGGAATGTGGAAGGACGGCAAACAAGACGGCTACGGACATTTGTGTTATGCGGAAGGCAGGGTAAAACACGGATGGTGGAAGGAAGGCAGCTTTACGAGCGAAGACCTGTCTGTGGACAACTGCGATTTCGATTCCGACGGTTACAGCTTTGTCGGCGGATACAAGGGCGACAAAATGAACGGAATCGGCATAATTACGTCGAAATACGGAGATTATGCTGCCGGCGAAATTATGGATAGCCAACCGCACGGTTACGTCGTGATGCACTCGCCCTTGAAAAATGCCGACTACATAGGACAATACTACGGATGGACTACGAATAACAAATGCGCCGTCAAATCAGCCGACGGTAGATACGACGGAGAATGGAAGGATGATTTAAGAGACGGCTTCGGCATATCCAACGCTAAGGGCGGCTGTTACGAAGGATATTTTGAAAAAGATATGCCGCACGGCTACGGCGTGCTGTTTTACGCTAACGGCGACCGTTACGCGGGATACTGGCAAAACGGAAAAAAATCGGGGTTTGGAGCGTATACGTATAAAAACGGCGACCGCTACGTCGGTAATTGGGAGGATGACAAACCGCGCGGCTTGGGCGTACGTATCAACGACAAGGGCGAAATGTACAAGGGCGAGTGGAACGACGACAAGCCCGCAGGCGTTCCCGAATTGATTTTGTATAAGTAAAGCGGACGAATTTATGAGATTGCTTATCCCTGTGGCTTCCGGCGTGGAAGCCGTGGTAAAAAGACAATTAACTCTGTTGGGCTACCCCGATACCCGCGCGATCAACGGTCGAATAGCCGTGGACGGCTGCGACTGGTCGGACGTTGCTCGGCTCAATATGTTTTTACGCAGCGGCGAGCGCGTGCTTATTAGGCTCGCGGAATTTAACGCTGCGACATTTGACGAGCTGTTCGACGGCGTACGCTCTGTCGGATGGGGCGACTTCGTGGACGGAAACGGACGGGTGGTCGTAGTCACCAAGACGGTCAACAGCCGCCTGTTTGCTCATCATTCGGTACAGTCGGTAGGCAAAAAAGCCGTCGTATCCGTATTGCAGCAAAAGTACGGTTCTCTTAACGAATGCGGTTCGGAATACAAGGTTGAGTTGGATATTACTAACGATATTTGTTCCGTAAATCTCGATACCACGGGCGTCGGACTGCACAAGCGCGGCTACCGTACGGAGCCCTATTCGGCGCCGTTAAAGGAAACGACTGCCGCCGCGCTTATCGACCTGTCGGTGTGGAATCCCGACAAGGCTTTTGCGGACTTGTTCTGCGGAAGCGGAACTCTGCCGATAGAAGCTGCGTTAAAGGCGCTAAAAATCGCCCCCGGGTTAAACCGTTCTTTTGCATATCAGAAGTGGGCGGCTGTTCCCGACGGCGCGTACAAGCTCGCCTTACAGGAAGCTATGGACGTGCGGCAAGACAGACCGCTGTCTATAATAGGCGGCGACGTAAATCCTCAAGCGGTAGAAATAGCGAATTTTCACGCAAAAAAAGCGGGCGTAGACAAATACGTCAAGTTTAATATCCGCAAAGCGCAGGACTTTGTGTCGCGCCAAAGCTATGGCGTTACGGTAAGCAATCCGCCCTACGGCGAAAGGTTGGGCGACTTGGAAGAAGTAAAACAAACCGCTAAGGATATGGGCAAACTGTACAAAACTCTCGACAAGTGGAACTTTTACTTTTTGTCGCCGTATCAAGATTTTGAAAAAAACTTCGGCAGACGCGCTGATAAAAAGCGTTATCTGTTTAACGCGGGTATCAAGTGCAGTTACTACGCCTTTAACGGTCCCGCTCCCAAAAAAGCGGATAGCGTCGCCAAACAGCCGAAATAGTTCGCGGTTGTCAGTCGGCTTAGACAACTCGAACGGAAAATTAAAGTGATACGGTGTAAAAAATCCCCGCTGCGACATATCGCAGCGGGGATTTGTATTGAACGTTCGGTTGCGTTTAGACTTTGTTAACTAATTTTGCTTTGTAAACCATATATTTGAATCTGCCGAACTCGTACAGTCCGTTTTGCGTCACGCCGACAAAATCTTTGCCTAAAATATCGAATATATTGCCGGTTACGGTAAATTCGGGAAGTCTGCCTACAAGTTTGCCGCTGTCGTACAGGTAGGATACTATCGACGGCAGACTTATATCTCCCGAAGGAGTCATATCTCCGCCGCTTGTGTACGACATATATACGGCTTTGCCTTTTATAAGCGCCGACAGGCTTTTCGCCGTATCCGATACGTCGAAGCCGTTCAATCCCGCCTGCGGAACTCCGTTGTAGGAAGCCGCCGCCGAGCCGAGATTGTCGGTTGCGTATTGTTCGGCGGATTTCTTGCAGGTAGCCAATTTTTCCAAAACGCCGTCCTTTACCAAGTAGTTTATGTAACCGTCGTTTACTACGCCTTCGGCATCGAAGAAGGGCAGGTTGAGCTGGCGTTCGGGCGAGCGGTCGATGACGATATTCAATTTTTCGCTGAATAATTTTTGTCCTAATTTGCCGTCGAAAAGGGAAGCCTTGTTAAAATAAGCGTCTGCTGCGAAGTGGCTTGCCGCTATTTGCAGCGGCTCGAATCCGCCTATGATTACGGCTTCGTCTTCCGCAATTTGCGGCAATAGGTTAAGAAACGCGCCGCACTGCATCTTTATGTCGCGGCAGATCTTGTCCGCGTCGAAGTAATCGCTTTCGCAGCCGTAGAATTCGTCTAAAATATTAGCCGAGCCTTTGTGCTTTATAGAAAGCGAGCATATGAACTGATTGCCCTTGTAATTTAGGAGCGTTCCGTCGGAATTTCGGTACGTTTTGTCAGTATCGTTTAAGATGGCTTTATTGCCGAAGGAAAAATCGGGGTTTTCACGCGCAAGACGTTCAAGCAACGCCGATATTTGCGAAATAAACTCTTTATCGGACAAAATCTTTTTGGTGGAGTCTACGCTTATCGTTACGGGCTTGTCGTGCGTTTCGGGGTAAGGTATGCCTTGCGTAAGCTTTTGGCGCGCCGATTGCTCCATAGCGTTGAAGTCGGCGTTTCCGAGAACTCCGACTACGCCTATTGCTCCGTTGTCGTATACGCGCACGGTGTTTTCAATGTCTTCGTTTATACGCAGCGATTCCACCTTGCTTGCCGACACGTTCAAGCATCTCGAAGAAGTTTTCGTAATTATTTTTTCTGTTTTCATTTTTTGCTCCTATTTCAATCCGATATTCTTTGCGCGTTACTGTACGTTCATTTTCGCTACGCGTATGTGCGGGCCGCCCAAACCTACGTTTAGCGGATACTGTTCCATTTTTCCGCAGCCGCCCGTAACGAAGCTGAGTAGTTCGCGGTCGTTGCCTACGCCGTCGATGAGTCCTAACGTTTCAAATACGTTGCCCGTAAGAAGGGCGATTTTAACAGGAACGCCTATTTTTCCGTCTATTATTTCATACGCGATACCGGGCGCGATAGTAAATGTGGACATTCCCGACCCGTGTTTGATAGAGTGGATATAATATCCGTGTTTGATGCCGCTTAGCAGTTCGCCGAGAGAAGATTCTCCGTTTTCAATGAAAGTGTTCGTCATTCGGACAATCGGTTCGTAGTCGCAGTTTATTGCGCGCGCGTTACCCGTAAGTTCTTCGCTCAATGCCGCCGCGGTGACCGCGCTGTGCAGTCTGCCGGAAAGAATGCCGTTTTTGATAAGGTAAGTATCGGTAGCGCGCGTTCCTTCGTCGTCGTACGGCACGTAGCCGCTTCCGTCCAATACGCCCGTTTCGCGTATGGTAAGAATGTCGCTTCCTACTTTTTTGCCTATCGTCCATTCCTTCGCCATATTTTCGTCGCCTAACATAAAGTCCGACTCCGACTTGTGCCCGAAACTTTCGTGCGCGAACACTCCGGCTGCAACGGGTGCAAGTATTACGGGATATCTGCCGGCGGTAATAGGCTTTGCGTTTTGTATATAGCTTTCGCAGCGGGTAACGAACTTAGACAGTTCTTCGTCGGAGTAAGTTAATTTACCGAAATCCGTTTCGCATTTGGAAAGCTGTTCGCTGAGATTTTCTCCGTTGTAATTGAATGCCATTCTGTACGCTACGCCGCACGTTTGGAAGTCGTATTTTATTTGCGCGCCTTTGGACGAATAGAACTCGTAAACGGAATATCTGTCGATATAGTGCGCGTTTTTTAACGAGCACAAATCGGAGTTCATTCGGTCGGACGCGTCGAGTATCAGTTTTAATTTGTCTTCGAGCGGAATATATTTGACGCTCGTTTGCGCAAAGCGGATTATTTCGTCTTTGTTTACTTGATACTTGGCAACTATGGGATTTTCGTTTATTTCGGGGTTAAACGTCGCGTAGCCGTACAGGTCGTCCAAAGCCTTTTGAACGTTGTTCACGTCGCTTGTCGAAGTATAGTACCACATTTTACCGTCGAATACGCGAATAAACGCCTTCTTTTCCACCGTCTCCTTAGCTTCGAGCAATTGACCGTTTTGATATCGAGCATTGGCGGCGAAGCGGTCTTCGATACGCACGTCGGCGTAGTAACCTTTTTTGAATTTATACATAAGCTCTCCTTTGCGGCAGCTACCGCTTGTAAATCAAGTATAACATATCTACTGCCGATTAACAATCTATTAACAGTTGAAAAACGGCGAATTGTTATAAACTCGCCGTTGAGTCGGCGTAAATCTTATGAAATTTATTTCTAAGGTTATGGACAAGTAAAACAAAACAATGTATAATAAATAATAAAGTTATACTGCGGTTTATTGCATATCGCGCCTGACGCGGATAAAAAACGCAGTATTTTACGGGTGTTGGTATTATGACGAACAATACGGACGACAATTTGATATCGGTTTTAACGTTAAACGAAAAGGCGTCCTTGCAAACGGGCAAGGGGGCGTGGCATACTGCCGACGTGGGCAGGCTTAATATCGGTTCCGTTACGGTTGCCGACGGACCTATGGGCTTGCGTAAGGAGCGCGACGGAGTAACGGCTCCGTCGGTATGTTTTCCGTCGATGGCAAAGTTGGCTTGCAGCTTCGATACGGGGATTTTGACCAAGGTGGGCGCGGCTATAGGACAGCAGTGCAGGGCGGAAGGCATAGACGTGTTACTTGCGCCGGGCATCAATATCAAGCGCAATCCGCGATGCGGACGTAATTTCGAGTATTTTTCAGAAGATCCTTTGCTTGCCGCCGAGCTTGCCGGCGCTTATGTTGCCGGGCTGCACAGTCAAGGTGTGGGCGCATGCGTAAAACATTTCGCCGCTAACAGTCAAGAATACGGACGTATGGTTTGCGACAGCGTAATCGACGAAAAGGCGCTGCGCGAAATATATCTCAAAGCGTTTGAACGGGTAATCAAGCAAACTTGTCCCGAGATGGTAATGTGTTCGTATAACAAGCTTAACGGCGAGTACTGCTCGCAGAATAAGCGGTTGCTAACGGAAATACTGCGCGGCGAGTGGAAGTACGAAGGACTTGTCGTTTCCGACTGGGGCGCGGTGGATGACAGAGTAAAAAGTCTTCAAGCGGGCTTGGATTTGGAAATGCCTCGAGGCGACGCGTCGGTTGTCGAACAAGCCGTTTCGAGCGGAACGCTTGACGAAAGCGTATTGGACGCGTCCGTTAAGCGTGTTTTGGCGTTAGGCAAGCAATTCGGCGACGCTTCGGCGCGAACGGCGGATTTCGAGGCTCAATCGGATCTTTGCCGCGAAGTTTCCGCGCAATGCGCTGTATTGGTAAAAAACAACTGCGGCTTATTGCCGTTTAACAAAACGGACCGAATAGGCGTATTCGGCGCGCTTGCGGAAAAGCCGGTATTTCAAGGAGACGGCAGCGCGCATATAAACGCGTTTGACGGCGACAGTTTGGTCGCCGCTTTGAAATCGACGAATATAGACTTTTCTTACGCGCAGGGCTACGCGCTGTCGGGCGAAACCGACGAAACACTGTTGGACGAAGCTCGGAATGCTGCGCTCGGCTGCGACAAAGCTGTAGTTGTCGTAGGCGATAAGCCCGATTGCGAAGGTCGTGACAGAACGCGCTGGACTTTGCCGCACGGTCAGCTTGCTCTAATAGACGCCGTCACGTCCTGTAACTCCAACGTGGTTATAGTTTTGCAATGCGGCTCGAGCGTGGACGTAAGCTTTGTCCATTCGGCAAGAGCTATGCTCATCGATTACTATGGCGGACAGCGCAGCGGACAAGCTCTTTTCGACGTATTGTTCGGAGATATATCTCCGAGCGGACGTTTGGCGGAGACGTGGTATTCGTCTTTGCCCGAAAACGACGCCAAGTTTTCGCAGGATTACAAAACGGCGTTATATAACGAGAGCATTTTCGTCGGATACCGATATACCGAGACGGCGGGCGTTTCCGTCGCTTTCCCGTTCGGGTACGGACTCGGTTATTCTTCCGTCAAGTGGAGCAACGCGACTATATCTACCAAGGAAAAGAACAAGGTCATTCTCGGCGTAACGCTGCAAAATACGGGTAAAAAAGCGGAAAGCGAAGTCGTGCAAATATACGCGGAAAATTGCGACAGCCGTATGTTCCGCGAAAAAAAGCGTTTGGTCGGCTTTGGCAAGGTGAATCTTAAAGCGGGCGAGAAGAAAACAGTAACGGTTTCCGTACCTGTGGAAGAGCTTGCCTGTTACGATACGGACAAACGTTGCTTCGCCGTTAACGGCGGTAAATATGCGTTTTACGTAGCGCGCGATTGCAGGGACGACAGGTTTGTATTGGAATACGAAGTCAAGGGCGATAACGATACCGTAGATTTGTCGGATAAATACCCCGCATATTACAACGTAGGGGCGGACTTTAATCCATCCGACGAAGAATTTTTGACGTTGTACGGCAGAGACCTTGCCGATACGCCGTCGGTCGTTAACGTGAGCACGGCGTTAAACGACGTAGGCAACAGCCTTACCGCCAAGATTTTTGTCAAGGCTCTAACAAAGGATAAATCTGCGGAATCCAAACGTAATACGTTGGCGACCCCGCTACGGGCGTTGACGTCCGACAGGCTGTCCCGTGAAATGTTGATGACGATTATCGATATGTTAAACGGTGCGGCAGCCAAAAATATTTTCAGGTTATTTAAGCAGTATCTTGCTTGCAGAAAAGCAAGAAAAACTGAACAAAGAAAAAAAGGCGGAGCGAAATGATTACTCAACAGCTTTTTGAAGAATATAACGGACAGGAAGTGTACGTTTATCTGTTATCAGATAAGATAGACGTAATAGTGTGCTCTCTCGGCGCTTCCGTTTTGTCCGTCAAGGTTCACGATCGATTCGGAAAGAAAACGGACGTGGCTCTCGGTATGACAAGCCCGTCCGATATGGTAGATAAGGGCGACTATATGGGCGCGGTTGTAGGACGTTGCGGAAATCGCATTGCAAACGGACAGTTTACTCTTAACGGCGAGACGTATCGGTTGGCGCAAAACAACGGAACCGCGCATTTGCACGGCGGAAAAGTCGGTTTTAACCAAAAGAACTTCGAAGGCGTTATCGACGGCAACAGCGTAGTGTTCGAATACGTCAGTCCCGACGGCGAAGAAGGCTATCCCGGTAAGCTTAAAATCTGCGTCAGGTATACCGTAAAGGGTAGCGCTCTTGCTATAGACTACTACGGCGAGAGCGACAAAGATACCGTGTTCAATCCTACCAATCACACTTATTTCAATCTAAACGGAGAAGACGACGGCAGCATTTTGGATAACGTTATGCAGATAAACGCCGACCGTTATCTGGAAATAGACGAAAGTCTTATACCAACTGTCAAGGCGGAAGTTGCCGGCACTCCGTTCGATTTTACGCAGGCTAAGCCTATCGGACAGGATATCGACGGAAATAACGTTCAACTGCGGCTTGCGGGCGGCTACGACCATAACTTTTGTCTTAACGACAATCACGCCGCTACGGTTTATTCCACCAAGACCGGTATATGTATGGACGTGTATACCGATTGCTGCGGAATGCAGTTTTATTCGGGCAATTTTCTTGTCGGACAGGAAGGTAAGTCGGTTTACAACAAGCGCAGCGGTTTTTGTTTGGAGACGCAGTTTTATCCCGACGCAATCAACCGCGACGATTGCGATAAGCCGATATTGAAAGCCGGCGAAAAACACCATTCCAGCACGCAATATGTGTTTACGCTTTTATAGGAGTTACAAATGATAACAACGTTAATATCCGCGTTAAAAAACATTTTGTCTTTTACCGAAGTTCGCGATATAATTTTGATTTGCACTTTAATAGGCGCGGTATTAGGAGCAATTAGCTGTTTGATTTCCGTTTTTGCAGTAAAAAAACGCGCCAAGCAATCCGATAAGGATATTCGAAAGGAAGCTCGGCAATCGGAGCAAGAGAACGAAGCGCAGGACACTGTTACGGAAGAAGCGATTACAGACGGCTATTTTGTTATGAACCGCAACGTTATTTATTCGGTAGGTTTGGACGGCAAACTGAATGTGGGCAAGTATACTTTAGAAAACGCAGACGGCGCGTCGGACAAGTTCAATATGCGTGTTAACGGATTGGTAAGAGAGTACGAAAGCGGCGATATAATTACTCTTGCGGACGGCGATACGATTAGTCCCGTTTCCGGCGCGGTAGTAATAACGGTTTGCAAGGAGTAACGACGTGGAACGCGATTACAACGGATGGGACGAACTGTTCAATGAAGAGTTCGCAAAACCTTATTTTAAGCAGCTGAAACAGTTTTTGATAGAGCGTTACGACGCGGTTCGCGTATATCCGCCCAAGCGGCTGATACTCAACGCTTTCGACAATACCGCGTACGACGACGTAAACGTGGTAATATTGGGGCAAGACCCCTACTACAATCCGGGGCAGGCTATGGGAATGAGCTTTTCCGTGCCCGACGGCGTAAGCGCGCCCATGAGCTTGGTAAATATTTTCAAGGAAATACAGGACGATACGGGCAGTCCGTCTGCCATTGTCGGCGGAAACCTTACGCCGTGGGCAAGACAGGGCGTGCTTTTGTTAAACACGGTACTGACAGTGGAGCAGGGCAAGCCCAATTCTCATCAGGGTAAAGGCTGGGAAACCTTTACCGACAGAGTAATATGCAAGCTTAACGACCGCGAGCGCGGTATGGTGTTTATGCTGTGGGGACGCAATGCCTATGCCAAAAAGCAGCTTATAACCAATCCGCAGCATTTGGTTTTAACCGCTGCGCACCCAAGCCCATTGTCGGCATATAACGGCTTTTTCGGTTGCGGGCATTTCAGTAAGGCAAACGAATACTTAAAATTACAGAACAAGGAAATAAGGTGGTAGCAATGACAAGGGCTGTAATGACCATACACGGGTTTTTGACGGATACTACGGATTTCGGAAGATTGTACGACTACTTGGGCTTTTACGACAAGGTAGTTCCCTGCGAAATCCCCGGGCATAACGGCAAGGTGGATTTTTCGCTGTTTACGGTGGATTCTACAATCGAGACGGTTAACGCATGTTTTGATAGCCTTGCGGAAAAATACGACGAAGTGGACGTTGTCGGTTTTTCGATGGGCGGAGCCTTGGCGAGTTATATTGCCGCAACCAAGAAGCCGCGCAAATGTGTTTTGATGGCTCCCGCAAATAAGTATCTCAATCCGCGTTTTATGTTTGACGCATTGAAATACTACGTGGGTTTGCAGCATAAAACGTACAAATCCGCTCAGGGAAAAATGCGCGAAAAGGTATCCGCCGTACGCGAAACCATGCAGCCGTATCATCGTAATATTTCCGCGTGCTTGAAGTTGGAATTCGACAAAATTCTGCCCAATCTCAACAGACACACGTATACGGTTTTCAGCAAGTTGATTAAGTTGATAAATAAGTCGTTGGACGAATCGGTGGCGATAGACGTACAGACGCTTATTTTGCGCGGAGACTTGGACGAGCTTGTTCCGCGAAGCTCCGTTGATTACCTGAAAGAGCATTTTACTAATTGTACGGAAGAACAATTCGAAGACGTAGGCCACGGAATGCTGTATACCAACCGTGACAACGTGATAATTCCCAAGGTGGTGCAGTTTCTGTCCGACGGCGAAATCGTTCCCGAAGTACCTGTCAGAGAAGTTTAGTATTTTACTGAGTATTATAATAAAAGTACCGAATTATTTATCGGTACTTTTTTCTTTTTTAAGTAATTCCGCCGCTTTGCTGCGTGTATCGTCGTCTATTAAGTTATTATTATTGTTTACAATTATTTCGAGAGCGATGACGTTTAGGTTTGACGCAAATAATTTTTTTGCAGTCGTTATCCGTTCCTTTTTGATTTGTTCCGAGTAATTTTCTTCTTCTACGTCAGGAATCGACCAATGATGTAAACGGTCGTAATACTTTACAAAAAATTTTATGCCGATTTCATCAAGTAATTTTGCGGATTTTATTTGCGCTTTTTGTAAAGCGAGTTCTTCTTTTTGCTTTTGTTGTTCCGCCGTTTTTATTCGAAATGCGGCTTGTTTTTCTTTTTCTTGTTCTAACAATGCCGCTGCGTAAGCTTCTTCGCTTCCGTATTGCCGTATCTTTTTTTCACGTTTTATTTGATGTAACAGAAAAAAACTTACAAACAGACAGATTAGAAAAGTAACGCTTCCGAAACTGCAAAAGCTTATTGCATATGGTATCGCGAATATTTGAACGTTGTGCTATCATTCAAATATGATTACATTGACTGAAATACAGAAAAGATTGCGCGAAGAAATTAGAAACAGCAAATTGTCGCAAAGGCAGATTGCTGAAAAACTCGGTATAAATCCTTCTACCGTCAGCAAGTATTTATGTAAAGACAAATTTCCCGCGTTGGATACGTTTGCGAACCTATGTCAAATTTTGGATGTGTCGTCAGACGATATTTTAGGATTAAATAAGTAAATTATTTATTGTTCAACTCACTATTTTTATTTTATCGCGCTATCGCAAGTCTTTTAATTGTAATATTCATACAATTGCTTGCGTTTTTTGCGGTCGTAGTATATAATGTTACTGCTTGAATTTTCAAGTAACCTTGCGGCAGCTTGCCCGCTGTCGCCACATTAGACCACAAGGAGGTAAAAAATTATGAACAGTTACGAATTGTTGTATATTCTTAACAACGAGCTTTCCGACGAAGCTAAGGGCGCAGTAGTGGAAAAACTCAACGCGGTTGTTACGGATAACGGCGGAACTATCGACGGAATCGACAAGTGGGGAACAAGAAAACTCGCTTATCCTATCGATTACAAAACCGAAGGCTACTATGTATTGGTAAACTTCACCGCCCCCGCAACCCTTCCCGACGAGTTGGAACGCGTTATGCGTATTACCGACGCCGTAATTCGTTTCTTGATTGTCAAGAAATAGAAGCTTAGGAGAGAACAAATGAACAAGGCATTTTTAATTGGCAGATTAACGCAAGATCCTACGGCTTCGACGTTGGATTCGGGACACTCTTATTGTCGTTTTTCTATTGCGGTCAATCGTTCGTATTCGCGCGACGGCGAAAACAAGGCGGACTTTATCAATATCGTCACTTGGGACGGACTTGCGCAAAACTGCGTTAAGTATTTGGTAAAGGGCAGTCAGGTTGCCGTAACGGGCAGTATACAAACGGGCAGTTACGAACGCGACGGCGTAAAGCGTACTACGTTTGAAATTCGCGCCGACCAAGTAGAGTTTTTGTCCCGCGCCAACAGCGCGACGTCCACGGGAACAGCAGCCCCCGCCCGTCCTAAGGATACTTCTATGGACGAATTGAAGGAAGTCGTCGACGACGATATGCCTTTCTAATAATAAGGAGAATATGACAATGGAAAATAAAGAAATCAAAAAGCCGATGAGAAGACCGGCTCGCAGAAAGGTTTGCAATTTCTGCGTGGAAAAGTCCGAGTATATCGATTACAAAGACGTAGCCAAGCTTCGTAAGTACCTTACGGAAAGCGGAAAAATCTTGCCGCGCCGTATGACGGGCGTTTGCGCTCGTCACCAAAGAGAGCTTGCTGTTGCAATCAAGCGCGCTCGTCAAATGGCTTTAATTCCTTACGTGGCAGACTAATAAGGAAATCGACTGTAAAATCTCGCTTCTTTCGAAGTGAGATTTTTGTTTACATGCCGAGTTTTTTGTTGTATAATTGGCAACAACGAGCTTTCGGTTTTTTCCGCAAAGCGTTAAGGAAATATCGAAATGAATTTTTTGAAAAAAATCGGCTGCAGATTATATCAAGGAGCGCTGTACTTAGGCATGGCGTTTATGCCTTGGCGCGAGCCGGAATTATTGGAAGGCGAAGGCAGTTTTGCGAAAGTCGCGGCGTATATGAAAAAAAAGGGCGTTAACCGTCCGTTGATTGTATGCGACAAGCCCGCATTGGAAAGGGGTTCGCTCGATTCTTTCTTCAAATCGGCAAACGGAACGCTTGATTATTCGGTATACGACGGCGTGTTGCCAAATCCCACCGTCAAGCAGGTGGAAGAAGGCTTGGCTGTTTATAAAAGATACGGCTGCGACGGCATACTCGCATTCGGCGGCGGTTCTGCGATGGATTGCGCCAAAGCGATTGGCGCTCGGGTTGCAAAGCCGCGCAAGTCTGTTAATCAAATGAAGGGTTTGCTCAAAGTCAACAAAAAGCTTCCGCCCTTTTTCGCCGTTCCGACTACTGCGGGGACGGGCAGCGAATGTACGGTAGCTGCGGTTATTACAGACGACGAAACTCGCGATAAGTACGCAATCAACGACTTTTCGCTCATTCCGCATTACGCCGTTCTCGATCCTACGCTAACGGTTACCCTTCCGTGCTTTTTGACGGCTACAACGGGAATGGACGCTTTGACTCACGCAGTCGAAGCGTATATAGGGCGCGGCAACACCCGCGCAACCAAGCGTCAGGCAAAGCAGGCTGTGCGGCTGATATTCGGTAACCTTGCCGAAGCTACTCACAGCGGAAACAACTTGGTGGCGCGCGCCAATATGCAAATAGCCGCTTATCTTGCGGGGCTGGCTTTTACCCGCGCATACGTGGGATACGTCCACGCGCTTGCTCACGCGTTGGGCGGAACGTACGGCATTGCTCACGGTTTGGCAAATGCAGTATTGCTTCCGAGAGTTTTGGAGGCTTACGGCAAGTCCGCGCATAAAAAATTGGCGGCGCTTGCCGTTATGGTAGGCGTTGCGGACAAAACCGATGCGAACGCCGTAGCCGCCGACAAGTTTATACAAGCTCTCGACGATATGAACAATGCGTTAGGCATACCGTCGACATTCGGGGGTAAAGTCGACGTCAATGATTTGGACGCTTTGGCGCGTCACGCGGACAAGGAAGCCAATCCGTTGTATCCTGTACCTAAATTGATGAACGCCGAGCAGCTTAAACAAATTTATTATAAGGTAATGTAAATGGATGTAAAACAGATATTAACTCAGTCGGGCTTTCGCTTTAACAAACAGTTCGGACAGAACTTTTTAACTGATAAAAATCTGCTTGAACAAATTGTTGCGGACGCAGGCGTAAGCGGCGGCACGGTATTGGAAATAGGCGCGGGCGCGGGAACGCTTACGCGCGAGCTTTCTAAACGCGCAGACAAGGTAATCGCCTACGAAATAGACCGTAATTTGGAAAAGGTGCTTGCGATTACGCTCGAAGACTGCTCCAACGTTCAAGTTATTATCGGCGACGTTATGAAGTGCAAAATTGCGGATATCGACCGAGCGTGCGGAGCCGACTACCGCGTTGTGGCCAACATCCCGTACTATTTAACAAGTCCGCTTATTATGTCCTTTGTAGAAAACAGCGTAAGCGTTACGTCTCTGACCCTTACTGTACAAAAGGAAGTGGCGGACAGATTGAACGCAATACCGTCTACCAAGGATTACGGCGCATTGACCGTAGGCGTTCAAGCCGTGGCAGACGTTACGGTCACAAGAACATTATCTCGTAAGCTGTTTTATCCCGAGCCCAACGTGGACAGCGCGGTAGTTCGTATTGATATGAACAGAAACAAGTTCGACATAACCAATCGCAAGTTGTTTCGCAATACTGTGCGTTCCGCGTTTGCTATGCGGCGTAAAACTTTGGTGAACAACCTTATAACCGGATTCGGCATTAACCGCGAATCGGCGGAAGATACGGTTAGACAATGCGGCTTGTCCGTCGGCTGCCGCGGGGAAGAACTGTCCGTGGAGCAATTCGTCGCATTGTACAAAGCAATAGAAAGCAATACTCGATAACTAAGCGGTTAATCGAATTTAACGGAACTAAACGCTTTTTAATTTCAGCGTATAACGATTAAAAGCGATTGTTTCGTGTAAATTGTATTTGTGTGCGATACAATTAATTGTAACAGAGATAGAAATGGTAGAACTCGACTTAACGAAAAAATACGTATTGGCCGTATCGGGCGGAGTGGATTCGATGACTATGCTGCATATATTCTCCGCTCTTTCTCCGCGTCCGAATTTTTCCGTTATAACCGTCAATCACAATATCCGCGCTCAGGCGCAGGCGGATTGCAATTTCGTGGAAGAATATTGCCAAAAGCTGCAAGTCGAGTGCCGTAAGGTTTTTGTGGACGTGCCGAAATACGCGTCCGAGCATAGATTGTCCGAAGAAACGGCAGCGCGCATTTTGCGGTACGAAGTATTGGACGAAGCGGACTGCGACTGCGTGTGTCTTGCGCATCACAAGGGTGACAACGCCGAAACGGTTTTGATGCATATTATCCGCGGGAGCGGATCCTACGGCGCGGAAGGAATACGGCGGCAAAACGGCAAATATCTGCGTCCGATGTTGGATTGGTCGCGCGCGGATATAGAGAGCTACGCCCGTGAAAACAACGTGCCTTACGTTCACGACAGTACAAACGACGAAACCAAGTACTCTCGCAATTATATACGCAAGGTAATATTACCAGAGCTTAAAAGGCTTAATCCGTCTGCGGAACAAAACATAGTCCGTTTCGCGGACAATATAGCGGAAGACAACGCCTATCTCGATTCGCTTGCGGATATTTCGTCGGTAACGTTTTTCGAAAAACAGGCGCGTATACCCTTGGAAATCGTCAAGCAGCCCAAGCCGGTCGCGTATCGGTCGCTGCGCAAGGTGTTTAGAGCTTTGGGTATTTTTTACGATATAGAACGCACGCATATCGAAGCGTTGATTGCGTTGTCCGACGGCGACGGCGGCAAACAAATCAGCCTGCCATTCGGTTATACGGCGATTAACGATTACGACTGTATTACTCTTACGTCGGCAAACGGGCAGACGTACGGCTTCGAAATTCCATTCGAAGTCGGCAAAACGGTCACTCCCTACGGAACGGTAGTTGTAGCGGACCGTCCGCCGAAAATCGGCGAATATCTGCGATTCGATATAGACGCAATTCCGCAAAATGCGGTTATACGTAATAAGCGGAATGGGGATATTTTCGTTAAATTCGGCGGCGGAAGCAAACCGCTGAGAAGGTATTTGACTGATGTCAAAATACCCCGTCGCAAACGCGACGCGTTGTCTATTGTAGCAAGCGGCAACGAAGCGCTGATAATATGCGGAGTGGAAATCTCCGATAAGGTTAAAACAACGGCCGCGTCCGTTGAGTATTATATATGGGTGGAAGGTGCGAACTAATGAAAGCTCATTCGGATATAAAGCGTATTATGTTTTCCGCTCGGCAAATAGAAGAGCGCGTCAAGCAGGTTGCAGACCAAATAACGCAGGATTATCAAGGTAAGCGGCCGCTGATTGCGGGCGTTTTGAAGGGCGCGTGGATTTTCGTTGCCGATTTGCTTCGGCAAGTGGAGTTGGACGTGGACGTAGACTTTATTTGCGTGGCAAGCTATGGCGGCGGACGTACTTATACTTCCGGCGAAGTGACGCTGCTAAAAGATCTGACTCTTAACTGCACGGGGCGCGACGTGATACTTGTGGAAGATATAGTGGACAGCGGAATAACGCTTTCGCGAATAAAGGAAATGCTTTTGGAGCGCAAGGCGAACAGCGTGCGTATTGCCGCCCTGCTGTCCAAACCGTCCCGAAGAAAAGTCAATGTGGAAATAAATTATCTCGGGTTCGAAGTGCCTGATGAGTTCGTCGTCGGTTACGGGATGGATTTCGACGAAAAATTTCGTACGCTTTGCGATATATGCGTTCTTAAAAAGGAAGCGTACGGCGGCGAGTAATTAAGTTCGGTGATTATAATATTTATTAAAGTAAAATTAACGGCGTGAAAACTTGTTGTTTTCACGCCGTTTGGCTACGGAAATTATTTACAATTTATTGGCCTTGCGGTTGCTGCTGTTGAATTGCGTTTTTTATCTGTTCTATAATCGCCGCAAACGAGCCGGAAGCTATCATAACTCCTATTATCAATGCTATAACAATCAGCGCCAGTAACGCCGCGCAGAAGAAACTTCTCGCATAACTGCGCCTGTTTATGTTGGAATCGGAAAAGCAGAATACCAGCAAACATATAAATCCTACCAAAGGCAGGCTGAATAAAATATTGTACCCGAAGTATCCCCATGCTCCTATGGGGCGGTATTTGGAATCTAATTTTTCGATTTCGGTTTTTTCAAAGGTGGTCATATTCCGTCTCCTTATTGTAAAATTTTCATTGACGACCGCAGTTTAGGTGCTTGCGTTGCCG
The DNA here is from genome assembly GCA_947570215.1 of uncultured Clostridia bacterium. Classification (GTDB taxonomy): domain Bacteria; phylum Bacillota; class Clostridia; order Christensenellales; family CAG-314; genus Fimimonas. Next base: position 131,245 of record CANOTO010000003.1, on the reverse strand, counting down.
ACGGCAATGACGGCTTAGATAAAGTCTGCAATCGTTATCATTATTATACTTTTTTCTTCGGATTATGTCAATATTGTGGAGAAAATAGTTAAAAAACCAATTGATTTGCGTTTTTACGGAATTTTTCGCATTATATTCGCGTTTTTGTGCGTTTTGCCGAATTATTCGGCATATCGTAGTATTACCGTTATAGCAGGAGATATTTATTTGTTTAAGTACGAAGATTTACTTGCCGAAGTGGAACGATTTTGCAACGCGGGTGTGGAAACGGGGACGATAGGCGAAAGCGAACTCCGTCAGTCCATTCCGTATATTTTTGTTGGCAGCAAAAACGGCAATTACGCGATAGTACAAGGCGCTATGCACGCACGCGAACACCTTACCGCTCTCGCGGTGGTGTGCCTTGCCAAGTATCTTGTCAAGAATCCGCAGTTAAAGTTAGACGGTGGTATATATTTTATCCCTATGACCAACCCCGACGGCGTAAGACTTTGCCAAGAAGGCGTCGGCTTTATAGAAGATAAGGAGCGCAAGAGCAATTTACTCGCTATCAACGGTTCGGCGGACTTTTCATTGTGGAAGGCCAATATCGACGGCGTAGACTTAAACGTCAACTTCGACGCAAAATGGGGCGAAGGGGATCAAAATGAATTTTTCAAGTCGTCTCAAAATTATGTCGGCAAGGAACCTTTTTCTGCGGCTGAGTCACGTGCGCTTGCGGAATTTACCGAGCGCGTCAACCCCTGCGTAACGCTGTCGTATCACTTGAAAGGCGAAGAAGTGTATTGGGAGTTCGGGCAAACGTCGCACCGACGCGCCCGCGATAAGCGTTATGCCGAATCTATCGGAAGATACACGGGATATGCCGTGCGGGAAATACAGGGCAGCGTCGGCGGCTACAAGGACTGGTGCGTAGAAAAGTTACATATTCCCGCTTTTACAATCGAAGTAGGCGCGGACAAGTATTCTCACCCGTTCCCGTATTCGCAGTTGGGCGAAATAGTGCGGCAAAACGAAGATCTTCCGCGTCGGCTGTTAAATACAGTGGTCAAGGACAAGTCGGACGTAGACAGCTTGCAGCTTTCCGACGACGTGTTCGAATAGTTTTTTTGAAATTTATCTGTGTAAAATTGTCTGTTTGAGGCAAATTATGGCGAAAATCGGCGCTAATACGAAAATGTTAACGTTAATTTTTTGCCAAAAGTAGTAATTCTGTTGACATATGCGCTCGTTGTGTTAAAATATTGATACTATTTCTAATAGTCTTGTTGTAATTAGAGCACAGGAGCATTATGCAGTACTTATCTTACGAAGTATGTTCTACTATGAACGGCAACTTCGCGCAATTTGATAAGAAAGCAAAATTATTTGGCAGAAAGGTTAGGAGTTTTGCCAAGTTTTTTGCTGTGCTCTGCCTGTATATAGTTTGCAACGTAATAGTTTCGTTTTTGTTTAACGTTCGCAAGAGTATGTCCATCGAGACTTTCCGCTTGGTTATGGAAGGCATACGGGGGCTTGCTTCGCAGGATTTGTTTGTTTATTTGTTGCTGTTTTATCAAAGTAAATTCAACTACTTATTGGTTGCTATCGCTTTTGTTTGCAGCGTCGGTCTTTTCGTCAGGTTAATCGGTATGGGTGGGGGGTTCTAAGCAGAACCGTCAAGCTCTGCGCGTTAACAAGAACGTAGAAATGCGTTCGTCTTTTGACGCGCCCGTATTTTCTTACAAGTTTAACGTAGCTTTTTTAGCATAACAATTAAATATCAGGTTGTTCAAGCGTCTTTCGGCGCGTCGTAAACAAGTCGGTTTTCGTAAGATAAGTTGACGGTTTTTACGACGGCATATTTACCGACGTACTGTCGGTCGCCTTTTGACAACCGCGCAAGTTAATCCGTTTTTGGGTCAATAATGTAATTGACTTCGACGGATTTTTTTAATGCTATTTTAGACGGTGGATAATGACAGTTTATTTCATAGCGGCAACTTTAATATTTGCGGTGACGGCTGCGGTAGGAGTCGTGCTGTATAAGTTTGCCAACAAACGTTTGAATTTAATATTCCGAGTTTTTTCGGTTGTGCTTGGCGCGATGTATATTTACCGTTATTGCAGCGGCAGAGAGAATATCGACGGCATTATTAACCTTACGGTTTCGCGCGGGTTCGACAGTCAGGCTCAATTGGTTTTCGGCTTGTTACAAATTTGGTTGGGCTTTGCGGGCGAGCTGTTCCTGTGTATGTATCCGTTTTTCCGCAAGCGCGTCAAATATTTGGACTTGTTTGCGGGCGGCTTCGTCGCGGTATTTCTTGTCAACTTCGCGGGAATGGGCAATCACGTTCTTGCCGTCGAAGGAGCTCAGGCGTTAACTGACATAACCGCGCGCGGCGTAGTAATGGCGTTGGAAACGGGTTTTTGTATGGCATATTCTGCTCTCGCCCTTGCTATGTGGATATACGAACGGGTGCGTTCCGCGCATAATTCCGTCGGCGTTCCGGCCTTTGCCGCAGTATCGGGTGCAAATGCTTCCGTCAAAGCGGAGCCGTCGGAAATAACCGTTCCCGAAGGTCGTTCGGAAGATGAGCTTGCGCAAAGCCGTTCCGAAGCGGAATTAACAGCGCGCCGCGAAAAACTTGCTTGGGTGTGGCCCGTATTGGCAGTGCTTGGCATAATTATTTGTACTATGCCCTACTACGCGCCGCAGCTGCTGTTAAATCCCGAAAAGTACGCGATGAAGGTAATAGATCTCAATCTTTATCATCGCTTGTATATTTACCCGATAGCTATTATCCCCGTAATGCTGTATTTGCTGCTTCACGACAAGTCGTACGAGACTAAACGTTTGGTTTTGCTGTATTACAGCTTGGCTATGCTTAACGGCATAATGCTTACGCACAAGTTTGTTGATTTTGTCGGCAACGGTTGGGTAACGTCGCTGCCGCTGCATTTGTGCAATACCGCGCTGTATGTGACGCCTCTATGTTTGACGTTTAAGGCCAAACGCGTGTTTTATTTTACCTACTTTATAAACGTATTGGGAGCGTTTTTGGCGATAACAATGCCGAACTACGGGTTGGAGAATCTCAACGGTTCCGTTCTCGTTGCCGGCACGGTGGGATTTTTCTTCGATCACTATCAGGCGTTTTTTATGCCGCTGCTGGTAGTCGGACTTGGCATATTCCGCCGTCCGCGTTGGAAGGAGTTTTGTTACTCGCTTATCGGTTTCGGCGCGTATTACGTGTTGATGCTGATACTAAACGGTTGGTTCACTAACTACAATCCGAACGTGGACTATTTCTTTATCAACAGCGACTTCGTCGCCGACAAGTTGGGCAGTTGGGCGGAAAATCTTCGTAATATCAAGTGGGAGTTCGATATAAAGGATTTGCACTTCGTATATTATCCTATTTATCAATCGCTGTATTTCGTCGTGTATATAGCAATGTCGTTCGGAATGTGGTTTATATACGAGTTGGGTTATAACGCCGTACGCGGTTGGCAGGACGTTGCCGCCCGTAACCGCAAAATCAAGGTAGACCGACTGGCGTTGGAAATAAAGCTGGACGGCAGAAGCATAGAGGAGCCTATCAATATGGAAAACGACAACAAACTGATACTTAAAAACTTTACCAAGCGATACGGCAAAAGCGACGTATACGCCGTCAAGGACGCGTGTTTGGAAGTTAACGGCGGCGAGATATTCGGCTTTTTGGGGCCTAACGGCGCAGGCAAGTCTACAATAATAAAAAGTATCGTAGGGATACAAACTATTACCGACGGCGCTATCGAGGTGTGCGGCTACGACGTAAAAACGCAAAGCGTTCAGGCAAAGCGTCAGATAGGCTTCGTTCCCGACCATTACGCATTGTACGAAAAGCTTACCGCGCGCGAATATATCAACTATATAGCCGACCTTTATAACGTAAGCAAGGAAGACCGCGACGAGCGTCTCAACCGATTTATCGAATTGTTCGAGTTCCAATCCGCAATCGATAACCCAATCAGGACGTACTCTCACGGAATGAAGCAAAAGGTTACCATTATGTCTGCGCTTATTCATAACCCCAAGGTATGGATATTGGACGAGCCGTTGACGGGACTGGACCCCAACAGTATATTCCAAGTTAAGGAATGTATGAAGCTGCACGCAAGCCAAGGCAATATAGTATTTTTCAGCAGTCACATAATAGACGTGGTGGAACGTATCTGCGACAAAATCGCCATTATCCGCAAGGGGCAGATACAGTGCGTGCGCGACGTGGCGGATATCGAGCGCACTGAAGAAAGCTTGGAAGCGTTTTATATGTCTGTAATTAACGGAAGCGAAGTTTCGCCTATCGCCGTGGAAGCGGCTGTCAAGACTGACGACGCCGCGGACAAGCCTGTAAGGGTCAAGCGTTTCGGCAAAAAGTCCAAGGATAGCAAGGAGAAAACCGAGTAATGAAAGCACTCAAAACGCTTGTTATGATGCAGCTCAAAGACAAGCTGGACCTGTCTTTCGTCAAGAGCAAACGCGGACTCATATTCAAGATAGTGCTGTCCGTCGTAAAGCTCGTCGCCGTAACGGCTGTGTTCTATTTGTTGTTTTTCGTTTGCAATATGCTTGGAGTATTCTACCCGAGCGGTTATATCCCCGATACCGTCGCTAACGTACTGTTTACGGTAATGCAGCTTATGTCCGTAGTAACCTGCATAGTGGGCTTAACTCAGGCTTTGTATATGACTGCGGATAACCGCGTGCTGCTTACTTTGCCAGCAAGCTCGGCAACTGTGTTTTTTTCCAAACTAATACTGTACTACGTTTTCGAGCTTAAGCGCAACGTTACCTTTACCCTGCCCATGTTCATAGCCTACGGTATGATAAACGGCGCGGTGTGGTACTACTATTTGTGGTTGATATTTTGCTTTGCGTTTATTTCGATGATTCCCGTAGTAATAGGCGCGCTCGTAAGCATTCCCGCCTTGTTTGTGGCTACGTTTGTAAAGCAGTTTAAGTGGCTGCAATTGTCATTGATGTTTGTAGCGTCGGGGTTAGTCGTTTGGGGCATCGTCGCGCTTATCGGCGTTATTCCGCCGAATATCAACATAATGGGTACTTGGGGCAGCTTGTTTTTGTCAATACAGAGGTTTCTAAACGGCTTTGCCAAGGCATTGTATCCGTTTTACTGTTTAACCTTGATGATTGTAGGCGGTACGCTGCGTATCGGCTCCAAGTTGTTTGCGGGCGACACCTTTGCGTATTTCGGCGTTATGCTCGCTTGCCTTGCCGTTGCGCTCGGATTGGCGTATTTGCTTGCGAAGCCTCTATTTATCCGAATGGCGGCGCGTCAGTTCGAGTTCGAAAAGATGGTTGTTCCGCCCAAAAAGAACAAGGTATTCAACAAAAAGCTTTCGCCGGTGTTGGAAACGCTGCAAATGAACGTGCGCAGCGGCAGATACGTGCTGTCCGCCATCGTTCAGTTGGCGCTGCCGGCGATAGCGATACTGCTGCTTAATAAGCTGTACGCTTCGATGAACACCAACTATACGGGCGAAGTAATGACCAAGACGTTCAATTTGTTGGTAATGCTGGTTATAACGGTGGCTTTCAATAACGAGTACGCTACCGTATACAGCAAGGAAGCCAACGCGCGCAATATTATCAAAACCCGTCCGCAAAACCCCATATATACGTTGCTGGGCAGAATCGCTCCGCGAATCGCGATAATAGTTCTGTCCACCTTCGCAGTAGTGATTACCGCCGTAAGCGTATCATCTTCCGACAAGGGCGAGTTGGTAATGATGGGAATGGTTACTCTGTTTGTGTCAGTGGCGCATTTGTTATGGTGCGCCGAAATGGACGTTATGCATTCATACGCCGACCAATACGCGACGGTAGGCGTGCAGTTTGACAGTCCCAACGAACGTAACGCTACAATTGTGGGGTTCTTGCTGTCGGCTTTCTTCGCGTTTGCGTACTACTTCCTGTCCGATCGCGGAACGACGAGCTCTATCGTCAAGGGTATTATTATAGCCGCGGTATTTTTGGCGGCAAGGATATACCTGTACGTAACGCGTATCAAGCACTATTTTGTGGAGAATTAGAGTATGAAAAAATCTACGATATTGGTATTATTGATAGTTTTTCTCGGATCGGTTCTCGTCGTGGGAATATTCGGCTTACGTGCTGTACCCTATGAAAAAATAGTGTACGTTCAGGAAATCCGTCCTACGTCCGTCGTTACAAAAAGCGCAAACGCGCAGGAGTTGGAAATACAAATCGACCCTAACGGTTACTATGTTCTTGTGCCCTACGAAGAAGGCTTGGAAGTTTTAATAAATTACGAGCTTACCCCTGCTGACTGCACTAACAAGGATATCAAGATAACGATAGTCCAGCCCGACAAAAATCCGCCCGCAATCATTACGGACAGAAACACGATTGTGTTTACCCGCAAGGGAGCAATACATTTGCAGTACAGCGCGCAGGATTCCGCTTCGGGACCGACTATGGACTTTTGGATTTACCCCTACAACTAAAATAACCGTCGTAAGACGTTTATATAGAACTAAAACGCTAAAATAATGAAATAAGGAGAAAATAGCAATGAAAAAAAGATTTTCGGTAATTCTTGCGCTTGTTATGATTCTCGCCGTAGCCGTACCCGTTATGGCTTCCTGCGATAATAAGCAAGTCAAGGAAATCGCCGTAGTCGATCCCGTCACTTCGTACAAGGTCGGCGACTCAATCGATTACGATTCTTTGTTAATCAAGGTAACCTATGAAGACGATACGTCTGATACCAAAACGGTCAAGGCGCTTAAAGCTAACGTAACCAAGGCCGATTTGTCCAAGGAAGGAAATACGTCTTATACCGTTTCTTACGGAGGTAAGTCGGTAACCGTTAATATCAAGGTGGACGCTAAAGGCGGTATTGTCGACGACAACATTCAGGTCAGCGCGTTTATAGAACCCACGTTCTATACCGCCTACAAAACCAAATCCGCCGCAAGCCAAGGCGAAGAAGCCAGATCCGAGTTCCGCGTAAAGGGCGAAACGTACGAAGTGGGTAACGTCAACAAGTTCATCTTCCGTCCGTCCGCTACAGGTTTGGATCTTGACGAACACAAAACCATTACCGTTACCAACGTCAAGACGACCGCCAAGGTATATTCCAAAAACACCAAGGACGGAGCTTATACAGAGCTTACGGGCGAAGACCTTGCAAATTTCGTTGCCATCGACGACAATACGTACAAGTTTTCCCAAGGCGCTGCCGGTAAATACGTCAAGTTGGAAATCGCCATCGACGCCGAAGAATACGATTTGTCTTTGCTGGAAGAAGACAACAGCGTTATCACGGTGGAAATGTTGGTAGTGGGCGGCGGATACAACGTGTACGACCAACTTGGTTTATCTGTCATGTGCGATATGCAAAAGAAGGCTTGGGCTCCGTTGTGGGGCGCGGAAGTTACTTTTAACGCTACAACGCAAAAATACGATTTGTCTGCCGGCAGCAAGCCCGTACGTTTGGAAGCCGACGACAAAGATTTGTACGAATACGTAGGCAACGTAAGCTGGGTTATCCTGCACACGGCTAAAATGGGCGTTGACGACCAAGGCAAGCCCGCCGTCAAACAGCTTGAGCTGAACGCAAACCAAATGCCCGAAACGTTTTTCTGGTCGAGTACCGACACGGAATATACAACCGCGCTTGCAAGTATCAAGGGTTTGAGTAATCTCGAAAGCAAACTTGACGGTTCTCTCAAAGAAGGCTTAAACGACGGTCAGCATCCCAATTATACCAAGGATATGATTGGAGACGGTAATATCGTTGCCGAAACCGGTATAGGCGCGAATATGCAAAACGGATTGTTCGCGTCTTGCAAGGTGAGTATATCCGGTAACTACAACGGTATTATCGTTCCCAAGACGTATAAGGAAGGCGAACGTCATTTCGACGTTGTAGTAGACTGGGGCGACAACGGCGACAGTAAACCGTCCGATCCTATCCCCCACTGGTCGGTATTCCAAATCCATATGACGCAGGACGCAGCCGGACTCGAAGCCGTGTACGATATCAAGAATCTCGCTATGACGGGTAACTGCGCCAAGGATAATATATCCGAAGACGAAAGGAAAAACGGCACTCCCGCGGGAATGATGATGGTCAACTGCTATTCCAACCATTTGACTTTCAGTAACACCCTGTCCGACAGGTTCTACACGAATATTGTCGTGGACGCCTTCGGAGATAAAACGGGCGTTAACATTATCAACAGCAAAATGTACGACGCATACAGCAATATGTGCTTTATGTGGAGATCCAAGATAACTATCGAAAACAGCGAACTTATCGGCGCGGGCGGTCCGTTATTTATTCTTTCCGACGGCAATGACCATTTCGTTCAAGATAATCACACCGACGCGGAAGGCGCCAATATGACTGTTGATACCAAGTCTACGTTGCAGTCTTACGCTACCGGTAACGAAAGCTGGTACGCTACGTTTAACGCGACTGCTTTGGTTGGACAATTTACCGGTCCGTTAAATACGTTATTGGGCAATTTCGGTAAAACGATAGTTAAAGAGCAGGGCGGCTTAAAATACGTTAACATTATAGCGGCGATTATTTGCAGCCCCGGCGATTTGATGAGCGGAAACAGCAATAATTTGATTGACGTTTGCGGCTCGTTTACCACCAAGAATGCCGAAGGTATCGTAGAAGAATTCAAAATGCACAACGATACTTTGGTTAAATTGAGAGCCGCGGCTCAAAATGACGCTAAAATGTTCCCCGTTATTCTTCAAGTAGGCAATTTGTTTGCGTTTACCGACGGACAAAACATGTTTACACTTGACGGTACTACTCAAAAGCCGTTTGATCCTGCAACGGACGGAGTTGCTTGGGCAACCGATGCGCACGATAAGATTTGCGTATATATGTCTGCCGCCTCCCAATCGGGTTCGAGCAAAGCGCCGTATTTCGGAGTGGTTTTGGACATTTACAAAAATAGTTAGTAAGCAATCGAACATTTGCAATCCGCCCCGTCGTTCGACGGGGCGGATTTGCTTTATTACGTCATAGCCGAGCATTGCTTGCAATGCGAACGCCTTTTGTCATTTCAAGCGCAGTCGAGAAATCCAGCGCAGCGAAAACTTAAAATAATTACGCAAATAAAAACGGCTTTTGTTGACAAAACGGGGCTTTTGCCGTACAATTTTACCGACAATATTTTGGGAGTTACGTTATGGACAAGGTAGCTATAGAAAAAAAGTGGAACGAGCTTTGGGCGCAAAACCCCGTATACAAATTCGACCCTAACAGGGACGATAAGTACTACGTATTGGAAATGTTTTCTTATCCAAGCGGAGCCAAACTTCACGTAGGGCATTGGTATAATTACGGGCTTACGGACAGCTTTGCCCGTTACAAGATAATGAAAGGCGAAAACGTATTTCAGCCTATGGGCTTCGACGCGTTCGGTTTGCCTGCGGAAAACTATGCCATAAAGACCGGTATCCATCCGCAGGATTCCACGCTTCGTAATATCGAAGTAATGGAGCGGCAGCTCAAGAATATCGGGGCTATGTTCGATTGGGACCACGAAATAAAAACCTGTCTGCCCGATTACTACAAATGGACGCAGTGGATATTCTGCGAACTTTACAAGCGCGGGTTGGCTTACAGAAAAAAAGCCCCCGTCAACTGGTGCCCGAGCTGTAACACCGTGCTTGCCAACGAACAGGTGGTGGACGGTCACTGCGAACGCTGCGACAGTCAGGTTGTAAAAAAAGATTTAACGCAATGGTTTTTTAAGATTACCGATTATGCCGAAGAGCTTCTTTCGGGGCTGGATAATCTCGACTGGCCGGAAAAAACCAAAGCGATGCAACGCAACTGGATAGGCAAGTCTGTCGGCGGAGAAATCACATTTGACCTTGCAGACGGACAGGGTAGCTTCAACGTGTTTACCACGCGCGCGGATACGCTTTTCGGTTGCACATACGTTGTGCTTGCCCCCGAGCATCCGCTTGTAAAGCAAATCACTACAAAATCGCAACTGTCGGCGGTAGAAAAATACTGCGACGAAGTAGCCAAAACAGACGAGATCGAGCGGCTTTCCACCGCTAAGGATAAGACGGGCGTATTTACGGGCGCGTACGCAATTAACCCCGTTAACGGACAGCGCGTGCAGGTGTGGATAGGCGACTACGTGCTTGCTTCCTACGGCACAGGCGCAGTGATGGGCGTGCCTTCGCACGACGCGCGCGACTACAAGTTTGCGCAAAAACACGGGTTGGAAATCAAGCGGGTTATTACGGCCGAGTCTGCCGACATTGACGATAGCCTGCCATATTGCGAATACGGCGTAATGGTAAACAGCGGTGAATTCGACGGAATGACTTCGGAACATGGTCGTGTCGCCGTGGTAGAGAAGCTTGCAAAGATAGGCAAGGGCAAGCTTACCACTAACTACCGTTTGCGCGACTGGCTGGTATCCCGTCAGCGTTATTGGGGCGCGCCTATCCCAGTTATTCACTGCCCGCATTGCGGCGAAGTGCTGGACGAAAATCTGCCCGTAATGCTTCCCTACGACGTGGAATTCAAGCCGGACGGCACCAGTCCGCTTGCCAAACACGACAAGTTTATTCACGACGTAATCTGCCCTAAATGCGGAGCTCGCGCTCAACGCGACCCCGACACGTTGGATACGTTTGTGTGCAGCAGCTGGTACTATTTGCGCTATGTCGACCCCCACAACGCGGACAAGCCCTTCGATACGCCGAAAGCGGACAAAATGCTGCCCGTGGACAAATATGTGGGCGGCGCGGAACACGCTTGTATGCACCTGTTGTACGCGCGGTTTATTACCAAGGCGTTGCGCGATATGGGGCACGTTCATTTCGACGAACCATTCAAGTCGCTTGTTCACCAAGGCGTAATTTTGGGTCCGGACGGCAACCGTATGAGTAAATCTCACGGTAACGTCGTATCGCCCGACGAATTCGTAGCCGCCTACGGCGCGGACGTATTCCGCTGCTATCTTGCGTTCGGCTTCAAGTATACCGAAGGCGGTCCGTGGAGCGACGACGGAATCAAGGCGATCAACAAGTGGTTGGACAGGACGGAACGCTACGTTTTGGCTGCATACGGCGATTACGCAACTACGGACGAATTCGGCGCGGACGAAAAGGAGCTTAACCGCGTGCGTCACAACACAATCAAGTCCGTGGACTTCGACTACAACGAGTTTTCCTTCAATACGGCGGTTGCGCGTATGATGGAACTGGTAAACGCTCTCAGCAAATACGACCAAAAATCCGTTAAAAATGTCAAGCTGTACCGCGAAACCGTTGACGATCTGTTAAAGGTTTTGTGTCCGCTTGCTCCGCACTTTACGGAAGAGCTATGGCGGCAAACGGGACACCAAAGCAGTATAATTGTAGCTCCCTACCCCAATTTCGACGAAAACGCGCTGAAAACAAGCGAGATAGAAATGCTCGTTCAGTTTAACAGCCGTCCCAAAGCGCGTATTATGGTAGATGCGACGCTTAACGCAAAGCAGATAGAAGAACTGGCGCTGCATGACGAAAAGGTGGTTGAATTACTTAACGGAGCGGCGGTGAAAAAAGTCATCGTTATTCCCAATCGCCTTATTAACGTAATTATTTGAGCGCGCGGTGAACTTCGGTAAAGCGTAGCCTTGTAAACAAAAAAAGGAAATCGATATGAACTTGGAAGTTTTCAAAAAAGCGTCGGAAGCTCTCGGCATAGGCGGCACGCCATTAATCCCCTACGAAGAAGATTTTGACGCGGATATTTACGTCAAAAACGAAGCGATGAACGCAAGCGGCAGCGTAAAAGACCGCGCGGCTTTGTGTATGATATTGGACGCTGAAGAACGCGGTATACTTTGCTCGGGCGATACGCTGGTGGAAGCAACCAGCGGAAATTTCGGCATTTCTCTTGCGTATGTAGGAATAAAACGCGGCTACAATGTTATGATTGCTATGCCCGATAATATGAGCGCGGAACGCCGTGAGCTTTTGCAGGGCTTGGGCGCGCAGCTTGTCCTTACCGAAGGCTCTTTGGGTATGGGCGGCGCAATAGAAGCGGTTGAACGGCTTTCGTTAAAAAAAAATTACATTTGGCTGAGGCAATTCGAAAATCCCGCAAATGTGCAGGCGCATTATTTGTCTACGGGTGCGGAAATCATCGAACAGCTTGACCGTGTTGACGCATTTGTTGCGGGTGTGGGAACGGGCGGCACGCTTGTCGGTACGGCAAGACGTATCAAGGAGCGTTTCCCCGATTGCGTTGTCGTGGCGGTCGAGCCCGCTTCGAGCGCAGCTATATCACGCGGCGAAAGCGGCGGTCACGCTATTCAGGGCATAGGCGCGGGTTTTGTGCCCAAGTTATACGACGGCGCAGCGGTTAACCGTGTGGAGCTTGTAACGGACGATCAGGCTCTTGACAAGTTTCGAGAGCTCAACCTAAAACAAGGCTATTGCTGCGGCATATCGTCGGCTGCCAATATAGTAGTTGCCGAACGTCTTGCGCAGCAGGCGGAATTTAAGGGTAAGAATATTGTAACGCTGTTTCCCGACGGCGATGACAGATATTCTTCGCTGCTTGACGACTGATAGGATTTTCGGCGTATTAGGAACAGTGCAAATCCGACGGAATTTACCGTCGGATTTGTTTATGCGTAGCGAGTAAACACTGTGTATTTTTGTAAATATAGACAAGGAATCGGCGGTCTTAGTAACGGTGCTTTTTTTTGCAACAAATACTAACATATTTGTGGAAAAAGCGCATCTTGTTTAACAATTATAACGCTAACCGCATATTTTGTTTTTCATTATTGAAAAAAGACAAAATACGCTATTGACAACGACTTGATATTATCTTAAAATATACTTGTTATCGCATAATAAACGCGTTAATAATCAGAATAAGGGAGAATGTGAAATGAAAAAATTTGCGAAAGTTATGGCTCTTGCTTTGATAGCGGTGTTGAGCTTGGCTGTATTGGTTTCCTGCGGTCCCGCGAGTGATCCCGACAAAGCGGAAGCGGCGTTGAAAGAGAACGGATATGCGCCCGTGCATATGAAAGGCGCCATTTCTACGGGAGCTACAGCATTATTATTAGGTCTTAAAGGCGAAGATGTTACCGATATCGTATTTGCGGTTAATGCCGACGGCGACGGCATGCTGGCTATTTATTGCAAAGATTCCGGTACGGCTAAATCCGTGTTAAGCAAAGCGCAAGAAAGCATTAAAAAGATTGAAGACACATTAAAAATCAAATTCGAAGGCGAATCCAACGTTCAACGCAGCGGCAAGGTGTTGTATACCGGCACGGAAGCAGGTATCAAAGCCGCAAGATAATTTTCGGCAATTATTTCTTTGCAAATTCCGAAGCATTCCGCTTCGGAATTTTTTATTAAGGTAAAAATTATTCGTAAGCTTCCGCTCGTCAAATCGGTTGTAATATAAGCGCGTATATGGTACAATTTTACCGTTGCTTTCATCGTTTCGATTATCGCGCGCGAGCGCAAAGACAGCAAGGACATTGTTACGGAGAGTATTATGAAAAGTCAAAGCGTAGTAACGGAGCTTAGAAGAAAAATTTTTGCCGAAGTGGCGCGCGTGGCGTACGAGTCGGACAACCCGCAAGTCGATTTGGAAGAAATTCCGTACCGAATAACGCCGGACGAAACGCCTCGATACCGCGAAAGCATCTATCGCGAAAGGCAGATTGCCGCCGAACGCGTACGTTTGGCTATGGGGTTGTCTTTGCGCCCTGCCAACCGTCCCGTAAGCATTACCGCGGGTATGGACAAAAGTACCATCGCGGAAAAGTACTACGAACCGCCGCTTATGCAAATAATTCCGTCTGCTTGCGACAAATGCCCCGATAACGAATATGTCGTGTCCAACCAATGCCGAAACTGTATTTCTCACGCTTGCATCAAGGCGTGTCGGCGCCAAGCCGTGTCTATCGTCAACGGAAGGTCGTATATAGACCAAAGCAAATGTATCAAGTGCGGCAAATGCAAGCAAAGCTGTCCCTACGATGCAATAGCTCATCACGTGCGCCCCTGCGCCGCCGCCTGCGGAATTAAAGCGATATCTTCCGACGAGTACGGCAGAGCGAAGATAGACAACGACAAGTGCGTAGCTTGCGGTCAGTGTATGTCGGCGTGTCCGTTTGGAGCGATTGCCGATAAATCGCAAATATACCAGCTTATCAAGGCAATAAAGCAAGGCGACGAAGTAGTAGCTGCCGTTGCGCCCGCAATAATCGGACAATTCGGCAAAAACGTTACTCTCGGAAAACTGAAGTCGGGCTTGCTTGCGTTAGGCTTCAAGGACGCGTACGAAGTGGCGGTGGGCGCGGACGTAGGGTGCATTGCGGAAGCGCATCACTATGTAAAAGACGTAGTTACGGGCAAGTTACCGTTTTTATTTACCAGTTGCTGTCCTGCTTGGGCGGTGCTTGTAAAAAAGCAGTTTCCCGACCTTGCGGCGGAAGTGTCGCAGGAGCTTACTCCTATGGTGGCTACTGCGCGTTCCGTCAAGACGCTTCGGCCCAACGCCCGAGTGGTATTTATAGGTCCCTGCGCCGCCAAGAAGTTAGAGGCGTCGCGCAGAACCGTTCGCAGTTTTGTCGACTTTGTAATTACTATCGAAGAGCTTGCTGGAATGTTCGACGCCCAAAATATCGATCTCGAGGCGTTGGAAGAAATGCCTGTAAATATCGAGGCTACGGGCGCGGGACGAGGCTACGCCTATGCGGGCGGCGTTGCCGGCGCAATAGAAAAGTGCATTGCGGAATATTACCCCGATACGGAAGTAAAAATACGCCACGCCGAAGGACTTGCCGACTGCCGCAAGATACTTACTCTTGTCAAGGCAGGCAAGCTTAACGGATATATGATTGAAGGTATGGGCTGTCCCGGCGGCTGCGTCGCGGGTGTCGGTACGATAATTCCGTCCGAGCAGGCAAAGCTTGCGGTAGAGCAGACGGTTCATTCGGCGCAAAAGCAAGTGCCGTCAAAGGAAATGGAAAACCTTGCGGAAGAATTGGCTAAAATGAGATAGTAAACTCGCTTTGCAACAACTTGGCGGCTTTAATTGACATTTTGCTCGCCGTCGTGTTACAATAAAAATAATTTATATAAGGGGGAACGCAATATGGATAACGTCAGGAAAACAGCATTTTCGGGCGTGCAGCCGACGGGACGTATTACTTTGGGCAACTATTTGGGAGCAATACGTAACTGGCGTCCTTTGCAAGACGAATACAACTGCCTGTATTGCGTTGTCGATTTGCACTCGTTAACGGTAACGCAGGTTCCTGCAGATCTGCGCAAAAACACTATGGATCTGGTGGCGTTGTACATAGCCTGCGGCATCGACCCCGAAAAAAGCTCGCTGTTTATTCAATCTCACGTACACGAACACGCCGAGCTTACGTGGATACTGGATACAATTGCGTACGTCGGCGAAATGAACCGTATGACGCAATTTAAGGATAAGTCAAGGAAGCACGCGGATAATATAAATATGGGACTGATGAACTACCCCGTGCTTATGGCAAGCGATATTTTGCTGTATCAAACCGATTTGGTGCCGGTAGGCAAGGATCAATTACAGCACTTAGAGCTTGCACGCGACCTTGCGCAGCGTTTCAATAACCGTTACAGTCCCACGTTTAACGTTCCCGAAGCGCTGTGCTTCCAAAACGGATGCAGTATAAAAAGTCTTCAAGAGCCGACTGCCAAGATGAGTAAGTCCGACCCTAACGAGAATGCGGTTATAACTTTGTTCGACGATCCCGATACAATCCGACGCAAGCTTAGGCGCGCGGTAACGGACTGTTGCAGCGAAGTGCGTTTCGCCGAAGACAGGCCCGCAATATCCAACCTGCTTACAATATACAGCCTAACTGCCGACGAGAGTATTTCCGACGCGGAAACGCGTTTTGACGGCTGCGGCTACGGTGTATTCAAGGATGCCGTTGCCGATGCGGTTATATCCGTTGTAGAGCCTATTCAAAGGGAACAAAAACGTCTTGCCGCCGACAAGAGCTATCTCGAAAACGTGTTGAAGCAGGGCGCGGAGCAGGCTGAACGAGTAGCTCGCAAGACTCTTGACAAGGTCTATCGTAAAATAGGTCTTATCGGACGAGTTAGATAATGTTTGGATATTTAGACATAGAAAAGGGAATGCTCGAAGACGGACAGCGCGGTTTGTGGCAGACCTTTATGTGCGGTTTGTGCAAGTCAACCAAGAACGCGTACGGCAATTTTCCGCGGGCGTTTATAAGCAACGACGTTAATTTTTTTAACGTTCTGTTCCATTCCGTAACGGATACGGATGTTGAGATTTATCAAGGGCGTTGCTTTTCCCATCCGCTCAAAAAGCGCTCTTTGCTTAAAGCAACCGAGCTTACGGATAAGCTTGCCGCGGCAAACGTTCTGCTTACTTATTGGAACGTGTACGACGACGTAATAGACGACGGCGGCAGCAAAAAGAAGTTGGCTTTGCGCGCGTTAAAGAAGTACTACAATAAGGCGCGAACCGACTTTGCCGAATTGGATACAGTTCTTTCCGAACGTTATTCTGCTCTGCGCGAGTACGAACAGTCGGGTAGCGATAGCATAGACCGCGTAGCGGATTCCTTTGCGGCTTTATCCGCAGACTTTTGCAGACTTGTGTTGAGAGAGCGAACAAGCGAATACGTAGAAACGCTTTGCTATAACGTCGGCAAATGGATATATTTGATAGACGCGTTGGACGACGTGGCCAAGGATATCAAAAAGGGCGAGTACAATGTATTTGTTGACGTTTACGGTATAAAAGAACCCGCCCGAATGGTACAATATATACAAGAAATCGAGTTTATAATGTTTTCGGTATTAAACCGTATAGCGTCGGCATTTAACGATCTCGATTTGACAAAGTATACTTGCATACTGAAAAACGTAATTTACGAAAGCATTCGCAACAAAACAAAGCAGGTTTTGGGCAAGTATAAAACTGTTTAGCAGGAGTAAAAGTATGGAATATAACGCTTACGAAATTCTGGGACTTACGTCTTCCGCAACGCGCGACGAGATAGACGCGCGCTACAAGGAACTGCGCGATAAGTACCAACGCGATAGATTTCTTCCCGGAGAAGAAGGCGAAGAAGCGTCGGAAAAACTTCAACAAATAGAAGTTGCTTACCGCGATATTTTGGCCGGGGCGGAGGAACAAAAGCAAACGTCCGATTTTGTAAACGACGATGATTATGCCGCAGTGCAACAACTTATTTCCGAAGGAAAATTAGACGAAGCCCAAGAAAAGCTTGACGAACGCGAAAGCCGCGACGCCGAATGGCATTACGTTCAGTCGATTTTGTTTTATAAGCGTAATTGGTTTTTGGAAAGTAAAAAACAACTTGAACTGGCTTGTCAGATGGACCCGAATAACGAACGGTACAAGCAGAGCCTTGAAAAGCTGACTAAAATTCTTGCTTCCAACACCATAAGTCCCGATCAACTACGTACAACGTCCCGTCCTATGGACGACGGTCCGCGCGTGGGTGCGGGAAACGGAACCTGTACGGGTAGCAGCTGCGGCGACTGTCTGTTGTGTAACGCGTGCTGTAACTGTATGAGTTGTATGGGCGGCTGCTGATATGAATAACAAGGCTAAAACGGTGGCGGTAAGCGCCGTTTGCGCTGCGGTTGCAACGGTGTGCTTGGTTTTGGCGGGGTTGCCCGTTTTTAAGTGGGTTACTCTTATATTCGCTACAATCGCGTCCGTTGCGGTTGCTATACCTATAATTATCGATTGCCGCAATTTACCGTTTTCCGTTATAGCGTACTTGGTAAGCGGAGCCTTAGGTGTGTTTTTCGGATTGGCTAACGTTTTATACGTTGCTCCGATAGTGGCGTTTTGTATGCCTATGTCGATAGTCAAGGCATACGGCGAATCTATGAAGGTAACCGCGTCCGTTCAGGAAAGTCAGGTGCTCGAAGACCCGTTCGGGCAGGGCGACGACCGTAAGGTGGTGGCGGTAAAGCTGGACGGCAAGCGCTGTCTGCCCGTTTGGTTGAAGTGGCTGCTGTATTACGTTTTGTTGGAGGCTGGTATTGCGTTGACGTTGCTCGCGGCGTATCTGTTTACGCGCCCTGTATTCGATATGCTTTTTGCAAACAATTTGGTTTGGATTTTGGCCGGAGCAATGCAAGTGGTAGTTGTTCCGTTTGATTTGCTTTTGCGCGGTTGCTTTGTCGGCGTTGTAAAAATTCTACATAAAACTCACATAAATTAACCGCCTTGCGAATACGCCGCAGGGCGGTTTCTTTGTAAAAAAGCGTTTTGTGTCTGATTTCGCAATGCAAAACCGTCAGTTATTTTGAATTATATTTTACGTTGTTTTATTCCGCAGCAATTGTTGTCGGATAATTAAATAGTCAACAGCAATACTTTTTTTTTTCGGTATTACGGTCTATATCTGCCGATTTTTATAGGTTTGATTGTTGTTGTTTCATCGCATCGTATATTTTTACAAAACAAATTTCTAAATAAAATAAGTATTCTTTCAAAACGATCTTCCAATTTAAGCAGGCGTAACAAAACGCAGCTTCAATAAAAAACCGTTTCCCATATCTATATGTTGCGTTTTTCAAAATATCGTGTGCCAATCGTGTGATTCAGTTTTAGACCGTTTTATAACGGTCTAAACCGTTAATATGTTCCATTTTATATTGCAAAATCTACATAAAAATATGCCAAAATACCCCTAATTGGCACACAAAACCGCTGTTTTGGACACTGTGTGCCAATAAATAATATTATTAATTTGCATCAAAAATATTATCAGTCTTATTTGTAGGAGATAAAGCGTACGCAATTTAACAACTAAAACACAATTATTAATTCTACACCCAACAATGCAATAGCCGAGAGTTTCATTAAAAACTCTCGGCTATTTTTATTCAATTAAATTCTAATAGACGTAACCTGCGATTCTTTACTTACCGTAGATACCGTTCCCCGTTTATTAACTTCCTTGCTTAACGCAACGATTTCTTCTACCTTGTCGCTTATCGCTTGCTCATCGTAGGGTATTTTGTTTTCGATAGCGTAACGGTTGGCTTTTGTCATAACGTACTCTTTCTTTTCCGCTCCCGTAAAGTTTGTAAACGTTTCTGCGTCTACTATAAAGGCTTGCAGCGTAGTAGACAGTTTGTTTAACGCCGTTAACTTATTTTTCGCCTTAACGTTTTTAACAAGCGGAATTAAAAATCCCGTAGCAGTGGCAATTAGACCCAAACAAGCCGAAGCGATTGTAATTATTTCTTTAATATTTTCCATAATTATGTTCTCCTATAAATTTTGTATTAAAGATTGCGCTTCGCCGTCAAGCATTGCTACTGCGCTGTCGATATCGAACGGATTAAGCGCTTTATAATTTTGCAGCATTGTCAATCTTGTTACGGCAAGATTCTTATACTCGTCCCTTACGGGCAGTTCTCCGATTCGTTTTATTTCTATTAAGAAATCTTTGTTTGGAACTTCGCCGTACAGATAGTAAGACGTATAGCACAGATGATACAGAAACTTCGTGTAATTATGTTCCGTTATCGTTCCTTCCGCTAATACGGAATCGATAAGTCCCTGCTTTGCGTTTATAAGGTTATAAGCGTTTATCCGCCCGATAATATCTTTACGGTTTTTCAAAAACCGAACAACTCGGGCGTATGCGGGATTTTCATACAGAATAATATCGTCGGTCATAAAGGCTAATTGCATTGCGCCGAAATAACTGTGAGTTTTTCTGCGGGCGTCTATTATACTCGAAAGCGGTTTGTAGTACCAATGCACTTTTATTCCGTTGTATGTAAGGAATTCTTCGGGAGAGACGGGTTCTTCAAAATCGCTTGTGATTACAACAAGGTCGTAATCGCTTTTGCTGTCTACTATGTCCAACGGTCTTGATCCGTACATACTGATTAATATAACGTCGTGTCCCGTAAACAGTCTGTTATAATACGGCGAACTTTTCAAATCGTTTATAAATTCGTTAAGCATCGTTTATTCCTCCACAATCGTATAACAATCTTCGTCCCGAATTACTTCGGATAACTTGCGAAAATCCGCATCGTACAAATGAGCATACAGTTTTAGGTTATTACCCATATTCTCACCCGTTGCTTTGTTGATAACTTTCATTCCTTGTCCTGCAATATACTCTTTGTAGATTGGTCTGTTTATCCACAATGCAAATTTGCCTATTGTTTCTACTTTAATAAAATGGTTAATATATTCTTTCATATTTACCTCCTACGATTGTCCCGACGACGTACTTCCCGAACTGCCGCCCGAAGATCCGAACGAACCTTGGAGAATCTCGCTGTTGGTCATGGTAGTGTATCCGCCGCGACGTAAAGTTACGGTGGCTTCGACTTTTGTAGTATACATTTCACCGACATGGTAGGTCCGATTTTCATTTGGAGATAACGTAACGGTATCATTCTTTGTATCCGAAGAGTAGCAATCTTTTACAAGAATATCCGCTGTTACCGAGATGTTGTTTGGGTTAGTAATATACAACGTAACATAGAATGCGTTAGAATTACTGTCATGTGACATCGAACCGGATATTCTCGGAGCATTCATCGGTTTTGTAGAATGTGAAGTCACGTTAATGCTCACATTTTCCGAAACCGTATACGAATATGTGTAAGCATTTAATTCATATCCCGAATAAGCGTACGCTCTGACGTTTAACGTGTCTCCGTAGTATATTGCCGAGCCGTTGTTCAGTTGTCCTAACGAAGCGCCTTGCTTGATTGTCGATTTTCTTTCGACAATAACCGACGATACGCCGGAATCCTTGCTAATTCTTAACGTATAACTTTTCGGTTCTGCAATGGGACTAACCCTAACGTTATCCGATACAGTCCGCGAATATGCTGCTTGAGAAGGTGAAACCGTGTAGTAGTTGTTTGCAGATACGGTAACCGAAAGTTGATCGAAATGCTTGATTATACCACCGTTTGCAAGTTCGTAGGAATTGTTTTCGTTCAACGTATCATTACGCATTCTCACAACCCGAATATTAGATACACCGGTATTCTTAACAATAGTAAGTGTGTATGTCTTTATATTCGCATTAAACTCTGCAGTAATATTACCTGTCACGGTGTAGTCCGACGTGTATTGAGAAAGATTAAAGCCTGTCATTGCCGTTGCGGATACATGTAATTTGTCGCCGTAGTAAATTGCGTCATCTGTGGTTATCTGACCTGTCGGGGCATGTTTTAAGGGACTTTCCGTTCTTGTCCATACAACTTCATCTACGCCTGTTCCCTTACCGGCGGTCAATCTATACTTACTGACCTGCGTTGTAATATTTAATGTCAAATTTTGAGTAATATTATAAGTACCCTGTCCGCTAATTACAGTATATCCTGTTTTCGGTGTAACGCTGACGTTTATTATATCGCCGTAATAAATATTCGAACCCGTAGATAACGTCCCCGTATTGCCGAAAGAACTGTGTGTGCGGGTAATAGTCACCAGATTAACCCCTGCGTCTTGAGTATAATTTAATGTGTAGAGTTTAAGATTTGCAGTAATATTAGCAGATATATTGCTATTAACCGAGTAAGACATTTTATAAGGGTCAATTTCATAACCCGTAACAGGAACTGCAATTATTCTTATAACGTCTCCGTAGTATATGGGAGAATCAAGCGGTATTTCCCCGATTTTTTCCAACTGATAAGGACTGGAATCTCTCATAACCGTAACGGACGAAACACCGTTACCTTGCGTAATATTCAACGAAAACTGCTTGGGTTTTACCGTAATTACATCCGCCGTATTAACGTCGCCTTGTACAATAAAGTTTGCGGGCGATTGGTCTAATTCAAAACCGTTTTGCGGCTTTACTTCGAAAGCAAGCGTATCGCCGTCGTAAATAACGTCGCCGTTATGCAGTTCTGTCAATGCTGCGGTCGGTTCTTCCGATTCGGTTCTTGTTACTTTAATCTGAGAAACGCCTATCTTGTTCTCTATGGTTAGAGTATACGGCTTGCACCAAACGGCGCTAATCTTTTCGCCGAACTTAGCGTATCTCAACTGCTGTACGTCTTGTCCGTTAAACGTTATTCTGTTAACGGTTGACGTTTCGCCGTTTATGTTTTTGTAATTTAATGCCATAACGTTGTCCCCCGTTAACTATTTTTCTACAATAGTCAGTACGCCGTTACTAAAAGAGAAGTCCAGCGGGCTTTCTCCCTGCTCGCCTTGTTCGCCTTTAATGTTTTTGAAGTTAAAAATAAACTTTGCTCCGTCTGCAGTTTCCTGCTTTTGTACTTCAACTTGCGGTATGCCGTAGTTAGTATCTACGTGCGCTTCTGCTGAAACTACGGGAGTATCTCCTTTTTCTCCTTTAGCAGCGTCTGTAACAACGGTTACCGCTACTCCGTTAGTCTTACTCTGCAAAAACGTATTTACGTCGTCTAACGCTTTTTGAGATTGTTCTAACGCTATTTTAGCGTCACTCAGCGCTTGCGCTGAGTTTTTTTGTGCATCCAACGTAGAATCGTGCGCTCCCTTACTCAAAGCGTCCGCTTGCTTTGCAAGTTCAACTGCCTTCTTCGCTTCGGCATACGATTCTACCGCCGTATTTACCGTATCGTTAATAACGTCTGCGGTTACCTTTTGTCCTTTGCGATACGCAACCCTTTCTGTCAGTGCCATAACTTTATTTCCTCCTAAATTATGTAATAATTTACAGATATTTGTCGTAAAATATCCTTCTGTAAATATTGTATCACAAAGTTTCAAAAACCTATCTAACAGTATTTGCGGTGTTGAAATGGTGGAAAAAGACAAAAAAATACCGCAATCCGTTCGGATGCGGTGCTGTTTATTAAAGATATTTCAACCACATGTTCCGGTAGCCACTCGCCGTTCTTAATTAGATCTGCCTTAATAAAACAGATTCCACGATTATTATCGTAGTGGTTATAATAGTAATTGTAAATTTGCAAATTACCTTTATTTTTCTTTAAATAATCAACAAAACTTGCGATAATATAATGGCAAATTTCTCTTTTATTAGAATTTAGTATTATCCATAAAACATATTCAGCCTATATAGTCGGTGAAAAATAAAATTTGAAACAAGTTATACACAACAAAGCAATTAAAAAGGGACCGTGCAATAGTCCCTTTAAAGAATTTTGAGTTTTTATACCGTTTCACTTAGATATTTTTGAATAAACTTTGTAAATTGTTCTTCCGAACAATACCACCAAGAAAAGTATCTTTTTCCTTCTTTGGGAATAAATTGTGGCTCCCATTCAGATATTATTTCACAATCTTCATTATTGTATTCAATAACTACAATATACCCACAAGACGACATTGAAGATGTTGGGTTGGTACCGTATTTCTTATAATCCAATTCCTTTACATCATTAAATAAATCTTGGGCTTTGCTCAACTCTATTTCCTTCGCCAATACATTATATCCTTCACTAGACTGAGACATAATTCGTATAGATTTTACTTCCGTACTCTGCTGCGAAAATTCCCAATGATGTATCGCATTGTCGCAGGCTACCAGCAGCAATGTTACTAAAAATAGTACAAGAAATATTGCAATTCGTTTTTTCATTTTGTCTCCTTAATTAATAACCGAATATAAAATAGAAGGGTATTGTCAGCACACCAAGAAATAATAACGTTATTCCCCAATCAAGAGAATTTTCTTTATAATAAGTATCCCCCCGATTTACACCGCCAAACCAATCGGCTGTTCTTTCCCAAGGCATAGAGTAATACGACGAACCAAAAACATTACTCCAATAAGTTATCTCCAATGTAAAAGATCAATTCGTCATTTGTAGACAATAATATAATGAATTCCTCATATGTTATTTTTTGTTTACTAAAATATTTGCTATAAGCATTGTTGATTATTTCAGAACCATAATTATGTTTTTTCATCTAAAATTTCTCCTAAATAACCACCATAATAATCTCAAATAGCTAAGATGGTCTTTGGTTCTATTTGTCAGGTCTGGACCTCCCCAACCATGAAAATGATTATAATTAATTTTACCACCATGAGCATAGTCAAAATCAAATAATGGCTCTCCTGCTATATCATAATATCTATACCCATCTATCTCATTATTTTTGCCTATTCTAACTGTGCGGGTCTTATGGAGAAAGTAGCAATCCCCTAGAATTTGACCAATTGATGATGCCAAGTTTAGACCGTTGTACACTAAACCATACTCAAAATCACTCATACCAGTTTTTTGTTGTATATAATTATTTCCCGTTATTACAGTGGCTATTTCATTAGAACCAAATATCATAGTCGCTGCACCAACAATAATTAATGCAATTCCAGCAACGAGACCCACTGGGCCAAGTCCAATTATTGAAGAACCTGTACTGATTGCCCCATTCCATTTGAGATTGAAGATACACCGCCAATTATCCGACCCAATTCAGGAGATAAAGCATTAGTTAATAAACCTAATGTTCCACCTACAATAAGACTAGCTCCAAGCCCTTGCCCACCAGGAATAAAGCACATGGCGATTCCCATCAATAATTGTACTCCGGAAATAAGCCACTGCCACCAAGGTACCGATTCGCTTCCGGTACTGTCTACTGCCATCACCGGATTACTTCCGCAGTACGCATAAAGGTTAAGTCCGCCGAGCGTTTCGGGGTCGAGATACTCTATGCTGTCGGCAGATATAAAACGTCCGAGTTCGGGATCGTAGTAACGGGATTGTAGGTAGTAGAGCCCTGTTTCTTCGTCGAAGTAGTAACTGCGGTAACGGAAGGGATTTAATGTCGCTATTCCGTCTTTATCTTGCAGTATCTGTGTATTTCCCCAAGCGTCGTAGACGTAGTGGGCTACTTGCGTTAAAGAATTATCTTTCTCTTGCTTATAGATATGCGTTACGTCGCCCTGTACGTTCTTGCGGTACAGGTAAACTTCGTTGTTGTAGCTAAACCCGACTATTCCGTCAACGCCGTATATGTAATATATCCACTCGTTGTTACGTTTTTCTGCAATAAGATTGTTGCCATCGTAGATATATTTGCTGTCTACTGTTCCTAACGGTGTAAAAGCGTGCTTACTTGTACGTACTCCGTCAACGTCGTAGGTATATTCCGCGTAATACTCGTTATTGCCGTATCTGAGCAGTCTTCTGCCTTGCCAAGATAAGGTTCTGTTCCTGTATACGATAGGATTACCTATTACGTCGTACTTGAAATACTCGTGTACGGTAGTTCCGTCGTATTCCTTGTAACTGCGCTCCAACAGTTGGTCTTTCCAACCGTTTTGAGAATAAGTATACTTATATCTCTTGCCGTCTATTGCTTTGCAAAGGATATTGCCTGCATTGTCGTATTCGTATGTAATTTTACCGAAATCGGTAGTGTTTTCTCTTATGAGCCTGTTTAGCCCGTCGTAGACGTACTTGGCAATTTCTATTCCGTTCTCGGTAACGGTTGCAATATTCCCCGCTTTGTCGTAGGTATACTTAGTGTTATCCTTGCGTATACCGTTTACGCCGTGCCATACGGAGTTGACTCTGTTTGTTGCGTGGTCGCCGTACTTATTTGGGGACATTTCCTATAAAAGCAATGTCCCCATATTGAAATTAACTCCTTAAATTTATTTGATAACAGGCAGTAGGTAGGTTATATGCGTACAGATTAGAATTGTCTATTATTGAATTAAAAACATCTGTCAAAAATGTTTCATAACTGGACTGAATAACAGTGAAGTCATTAACATCGTCAACACTACCATCCGCTGACAAATATACGTCTATTTTAGTAACTTGTGCTTGTTTTAATGCCCCAATCATATCTATAAAGAACGCATATTTACTAAAGAAATCCTTTTTACAACGTTCAATATTAGATAGATTATAGTCTATTGGAGTATCTAAAAATTCACAATTGCAATGCATAAAACTATCAGAAAGACCAAAATAGCTTTTGAATGCATCAGTATGTTTTATGGAATGTACATACTCAGGATAAAAAACAACTCCAATGTGATGTTCAAGTGATACTCGAACTAATGTATTTGCTAATTTGTTTAGTTGTTCATAATTTAATTTATGTTGTAAATTAAACAAACAAATATTGCTCATAGTATATCTCCTAAAATGGACGAACTATTTTTTCAATTATACGCCAAATGCCATCTATTATTTTCCATTTATATTCATGCGTATGCGGCAAAAAATAGTCATTAAGTTCTTTTATAAAATGCGGCTTTCCAGTTGTATCTCTACGTTTTATTAAGTTGCCATTTTCATCATAAAAACCAGTTGATCCACCTTGTTGAATAGTACTATTGGGTACACCATGATAGGGTATTTTAGAAAGTACATATGCCCCAAGAGCGACCGAGCTTATTGCAATTCCGCCGCCAACGACCATAGTACCTATGCCGGCAACCATAGTTGCTCCTGCGCCTAATACTGCGCCGCTACTTAATACCAGTCCCGTACCTGAAAGCCCTGCGCCAAACATAGACAAACCCGCTGCAAATATC
Organism: uncultured Clostridia bacterium; assembly: GCA_947570215.1. Taxonomy (GTDB): domain Bacteria; phylum Bacillota; class Clostridia; order Christensenellales; family CAG-314; genus Fimimonas. The sequence goes on along the minus strand of CANOTO010000003.1, from coordinate 104,647 downwards.
TCTGCTCCGATGCCTATGCCTGCTCCAATAACGGCTCCTATTGCTCCGCCAATAACAGCGCCTGTAAATACGCCTAATACTGTTTGACCGAATAGTTCCCAGCCTGTTGCGCCCGATTCAACTGCTTTATTGTAAGCAACAACTCCGCCTATTACAGCTCCAATTATTGCACCTGCAATTAGACCTATTAACAAACAAGTTAAAAATAGCTCTCCCGTCGGGTCGTAATTTATTACAGGGTTATTACCGCAGTAAGCGTACAGGTTGAGTCCGCCGAGTGATTCGGGATCTAAATATTTTATGCTGTCGGCAGAGATAAAGCGACCGAGTTCGGGATCGTAGTAACGGGATTGTAGGTAGTAGAGCCCTGTTTCTTCGTCGAAGTAGTAACTGCGGTAACGGAAGGGATTTAATGTCGCTATTCCGTCTTTATCTTGCAGTATCTGTGTATTTCCCCAAGCGTCGTAGACGTAGTGGGCTACTTGCGTTAAAGAATTATCTTTCTCTTGCTTATAGATATGCGTTACGTCCCCTTGGACGTTCTTGCGGTACAGGTAGGTATTACCTTGGTAGTTAAAGCCTGCAATACCGTCAACGCCGTAGATATAGTATATCCATCCGTTATTACGTTTTTCTGCAATAAGATTGTTGCCGTCGTAAATATACTTAGTGTCTGTTATACCAATAGGGGTTACTGCGTGCTTGCTTGTGCGTATTCCGTTAACGTCGTAGGTATACTCTGCGTAGTATTCGTTATTGCCGTATCGAAGTAATCTGCGTCCTTGCCAAGATAACGTCCTGTTCCTGTATACTACGGGATTGCCTATAACGTCGTACTTGAAATACTCGTGAACGGTAGTTCCGTCGTATTCCTTGTAACTGCGTTCTAACAGTTGATCTTTCCAACCGTTTTGAGAATAAGTATACTTATATCTCTTGCCGTCTATTGCTTTGCAAAGGATATTGCCTGCATTGTCGTACTCGTATGTTATCTTGCCGAAAGTACTGTTATTTTCCCGTACAAGTCTATTTAGTCCGTCGTAGACGTACTTGGCAGTTTCTATTCCGTTTTCGGTAACGGTTGCAATATTGCCCGCTTTGTCGTAGGAATACTTAGTATTATCCTTACGAATGCCGTTTACGCCGTGCCATACGGAGTTGACTCTGTTTGTTGCGTGGTCGCCGTATTTGGCGTAGTAAAGGTCTTTTACAAGATTGTCCGTTAAAGATATTTCTTTGGTACGCCCTAATCCGTCGTAAGCAAAGTTTTGTTCTACGTTAAACGGTAACTGTACTTTGGCATTACGTTTATCCGGCGTATTATCCGTTTCGTAAGTATACTTTAACTCTTGCTCGGCAAGTTTATACGTCGTACTTTCTACTTCGCCGTCGGCAGTATATCCGTTTTGTTTAGCAAGCGCGTGTTCTCCGCTGCGGGCTTCGCTAATTACTTTGCAGCTGACTTTTGTGTATATAATATTATATCTGCTTTCGATTGTTCTGTCAATAGTAACATTAGAGACGAATAACGTTCTAAAGAGTAACTACACGCAGATGTAGCGTAAATTGAATCAATTGGCGGGAAACTGTTGTCGAATTTAAGATAAACTATGCTTGGCAATATTTAAAAAAACAATAAGACTGTTGCTATAAAAACGAACGCAACAGTCTTATTGATATCGTAAATTCAAATAATACTTGAGAACCGTCTCTTTGCATCAAGATTTCTTGAATTGAAAAAATATTTACTTAACTCGTTTCTAACAACATTTGCAACAAATTACTTTATTATAGTTATAGACAATATAATGATTCCCAGCGTGATTATCAAAAAATCTATAATGCTCGTAATTTTGTCCAAGGCAATCTGGCAATATATCCAAAACAACTCCACAGTCCATTTGGATATGCAAATCCGCAACTGGCGTAATATTAATACTGCCAACTGTACTGTTTAACAACTCCTGATTCACATTTTTTAGGTTTTCTTGCAATAGAGTATCACTCTTCTCTACGTTCAATGGGGCAAGATTTTTTTGAAAAAATTCATCTGAAGAGGTCAACATAATGTTATTTTGTTTTCTTACCCTGACAAAACACCCTACACTCAAAGTATATTGGGTTGCTTCATTCAAAAAATTGATAACCATTATATTGTTCTCTAACACGCCTTTTGTTGGCTGAAAAATAATGTTCTTAAAATGCGTGCCGATTAATTTATTTAATATAATATCTAAATCTGCAATATTTAACTTGTTGTTTTTCATGTAATTACACCTTTATTTAAATAACTTTGGAAATAACTTCTTCATTAAATCTAAAATTTCTTCTTTAGTTAATCCTTTTTTTGTTATTCTGTCATGAAGTCGTCTTCTTTGTTTATAATTCAAATTATGTTTATCTGCTAATCTTTCAAATTCTTCATTTTGAATTGTATTGGAACGAGTATCTTTGCGTTTATACCTATTGGCATTCTGAGAAAATAGGTATGAGCCTAATGCAATCGTTCCGACACCAGCCGCAATCTGTGCGCCAGTTAGTGTTATTGTAGTACTTGCTATTAATACATCTCCACCGAACTTAAGAGCAGGTAATACAAATTTGAATGATGAACCTAAAAAGTTTGCTACTGCAGGTCCTGCCCAACCGACTAATGCTCCAATAGCCGCGCCGATTGCCCCGCCTATTACTGCTCCCGCAAATACACCTAATACGGTTTGACCGACTAAGTCCCAACCTGTTGCGCCTGATTCTACGGCATTGTTATATGCAACTACTCCGCCTATCGTTGCCCCAATAATGGCACCTGCTATCAATCCTACCAATAGACAAGTTAAGAAAAACTCTCCTGTGGGATCGTAATTCATTACAGGATTATTCCCACAGTAAGCGTACAGATTAAGTCCGCCCAGTGATTCGGGATCAAGGTATTCTATGCTGTCCGCAGAGATGAAGCGACTGAGTTCTGGATCGTAGTAACGGGATTGTAGGTAGTAGAGCCCTGTTTCTTCGTCGAAGTAGTAACTGCGGTAACGGAAGGGATTTAATGTCGCTATTCCGTCTTTATCTTGCAGTATCTGTGTATTTCCCCAAGCGTCGTAGACGTAGTGGGCTACTTGCGTTAAAGAATTATCTTTCTCTTGCTTATAGATATGCGTTATGTCGCCTTGTACGTTCTTGCGGTATAAGTAGGTATTACCTTTGTAGTTAAAGCCTGCTACACCGTCTACGCCGTAAAGATAGTATATCCAAGAACCGCTACGTTGTTCCGCTACAAGGTTATTGCTGTCGTAAATGAATTTAGAATTAACAGTTCCTGCCGGCGTTACTGCGTGCTTACTTGTACGAATTCCGTTAACGTCGTAGGTATATTCCGCGTAATACTCGTTATTGCCGTAACGAAGTAATCTCCGTCCTTGCCAAGATAGGGTTCTGTTCCTGTATATTACGGGATTGCCTATAACGTCGTACTTGAAATACTCGTGAACGGTAGTTCCGTCATATTCTTTGTAACTGCGCTCCAACAGTTGGTCTTTCCAACCGTTTTGAGAATAAGTATACTTATATCTCTTGCCGTCTATTGCTTTGCAAAGGATATTGCCTGCATTGTCGTACTCGTATGTTATCTTGCCGAAAGTACTGTTATTTTCCCGTACAAGTCTATTTAGTCCGTCGTAGACGTACTTGGCAGTTTCTATTCCGTTTTCGGTAACGGTTGCAATATTGCCCGCTTTGTCGTAGGAATACTTAGTATTATCCTTACGAATGCCGTTTACGCCGTGCCATACGGAGTTGACTCTGTTTGTTGCGTGGTCGCCGTATTTGGCGTAGTAAAGGTCTTTTACAAGATTGTCCGTTAAAGATATTTCTTTGGTACGCCCTAATCCGTCGTAAGCAAAGTTTTGTTCTACGTTAAACGGTAACTGTACTTTGGCATTACGTTTATCCGGCGTATTGTCCGTTTCGTAAGTATACGTTAACTCTTGCTCTGCAAGTTTATACGTCGTACTTTCTACTTCACCGTCGGCAGTATATCTGTTTTGCTTGGTAAGCGCGTGTTCTCCGCTGCGGACGGAAGAAAGCAGTTTTCCGTCAACTTCGTAGTATTCGTATTCAACATTATACGCTTCCGCTCCGTTGATGTCAATAGTTGTTTTATTTAATCTACTCGTTTCAGGGTCGTATTCGTTAACTACTTTCTCTTGTACGCCGTTATTATACTTTGCCGACTGCATGACGGTTTTGCCGTACTTGTCCGTTTCAGTTACGAACTCGTCTCCGTTTGCCAAGACGGTTGTATTGATTAAATCGTTATCGGACGTTTCGGCAGTAGCGTAAGTCGCCCCGGCGATTTCTACCTTAGTAGTTCTTCCCCATTTATCGTAAGAGTAGTTGTAGTCCGTATCTCCGCAGGAAACTTTTGTAAGCAAACCTACGGTATAGTTCATCGTGTTGGTGCTTTCCTGTCCGTCGGCATTGCCGCTGATGCTTACAAGATTGCCGTCCTTGTAGCCGAACGCCGTTTTATTGCCTTTGCCGTCGGTATGGACTATATCTTCGCCGTTGTGGTCGTAGGTGTATTTTACGCTGTCGTACTTGCCGCTTTCGTCGACGTCGGCGATTATTGCACCCTTGTCGTCGCGTTTGCTTTCGGTATACAACTTACTTGTAGGATCGGACAGGTTGTATACGATTTTTTTGACTTGACGTCCTTTTTCGTCGAATACCGTTTCTTTGACCGTTCCGTCGAAAGAAGTAGAGCGGACAAGGCTTCCCTGCTTGTTATATTCGTACTTGGTAGTGTAAGTTCTGTCTTTGTAGTCGGTAAGTTCTTCGGATACAAGTTTATCGTTTTCGTCGTACAGGTATTCGGTTTTAGACTTGCTGCGGCTATCTTGGACAGACTTTTGTTTGCCGTCTTCGTAATAGTCTGTCCTTGTCCAATTACCTTTACGAAGCGAGCAGCAGTCGTATTCGAAATCTCCCGTATTGTAACTGTAATCTACAATTAACTGCAAACCGACAAGCATTTTGCTCTCTTCGTCAAAGCCGAAGGGAAATTCCGTAGGCAGAGTATTACCGTTTTCCTTTTTAATTTCTATCGGCAGAGCAACGAACTGCCAGCCCGTATTAAGCCAGTCGTATACGGCGGAAACGCTATCCGACGTACCGTCGCTGTATGTATATTCCGCGCGCAATTCGAACTTGCGTTTTTGTTTTACGGTATCAACGTTAACTCCGAATTCTTTTTCGAAATCGTGATTGCAATACAAACTGTTTCGAACGTTTGGAACGTATGCCGAATCCGCCTTTGCCCACACGGAAAATACATAGTTGGAATAGTCGAGCTTGGACACGTCGACGTTAAATATACGCTGTCGCACGCTATCCGACGTGCCGTTTAAGTTTTGACTTTCCAATCCTTCTTCCGTTAACAAATTAGGCAACGCAACGTCTTCGGATATGGAGAACGATTTTTTGCTGTCTACGTATTCGAGAGATAGCGACTTTGTTGTTTTTTCGGGGTCGTAAAATTTACCTTCGTACACGGTTACAGGCTTACCCATAATATCCATAACGTACGTTTTGGAAACGTCGTGTTTGTCCGTAACAGTCGTTGTTAAGTGCGATTCGTGATAATCAATTGCTGCCAACGTTCTTGAAATTTCTTCTTTTGCGCTCTCGGGATTATTATCCGAAACAGAACTTAAATTCGTGGTTTCGTTAACGGTTGCTATCCGTTTGTAATTATCCCGTGTAAATTTTACGCCGCGGCCGTAGCTGTGAGACGCGCTTATAAGGCAAGACGAAGAATCGTAACCGAAAGTCGTTGTTCCTTCGCAATCGATAATTGCGCAGAGCATACCGTTTGCGTATTCCAACGTAGCGTTCGTGTCGTCGGCAAATATTATTTTAGTCAGCAAATCGTTGTCATATTCGAACAAAACGGATTTTTCATCGCTGTCTTGAATGCGGACAATCTTGTTATCTTCGTAGATAATTGCCGTTTGGTTTTCGTAAGCGTCAAATGCCGCTGTGAACTGCCCGTACTTGTTAAAGCCTATTACGTTGCCGCCGCTTGTAATAAAACTTACCGGCAGCTGCAAGTAGAGCAGGTTTAATTGGTGTTTTTTGTTAACGTATTGTTTGTAGTACTTTTTAATTTCGCTTACATTTTGAGCGGAACATTCGATTAGCATTGCAAGCTGGCGGTTGACGAGTTTGCGCTGTTCTTCTTCGACAAAGTCGTTTATTTCCGTTTCGAAATCGGATATATTTTGCTGCAGCTTATCTACACGACCGCTAAAATTCTTTTGGAATTGGTAAATGAGCTGCGATATTTTCATTTTATTTTCTTTTTCTTTTAGAAGAGTTTCTCTTTCTTTATATTTCCAAGATTCTGCGTTTTTTTTCTCATCATCCGTCATTCCGTTAGTTAAACTGTCATATTCAGTTGCGCGGTAATACATTTCTAAGTCGTCGTTTATTACCTGCAATTCTTCTTCCAAGTCGCAAACGTTATCTACAAGATGCAGATATTTAGGATTGCTAGTTGTACCGTTGGGATTTTGAGATAAGTTATTAATACTCGTATTTGCTTTATATTGTCCTATACCGATAATATCTAAAAGACATTTTTTAAGATCCACACAGTTTTTTTTGAATTTATAATACTCTTCATATTGATATATAGGATTACTGCCTAAAGGAGCATAATTGCATTTTTTCGTCAATTTCGCATAATCTTTGCGTAAGTGCTTGACGAGTAGTCTTAGATTGGCCAGTTTATTGTCATAACCCGAAATCATAAAACTTTTTGCGTTATCGGTAAGCTGAACCGAATAATCTTCATAAAGATTATATTTGCTTTGATTTATTGTTTTACCCGAAAGTGTTTTTTCGTTAGAAGTAAACTGTAATAACAATGAATTATATTGTACCGCTTCCGACTCGGTAAGCATAAGCCTGTCGTCGGTACAGTCGGATATAAATACTTCCGCGTCGCCGAGAGTATTGTCCGCCTTTTTGAGCGCGCAGACGGTGTCGCCGTTATCCTTGTTAATAACGACGTACTGCTTCAGTTGGTTTTCGTAGGCTTCGACGCTTTCTTCCAGCTCTATTTGTTCGTTTTGACGAAGTTCCAAAAACTTGCCGCCCTTGAATTTAGAGTAGTCAATGTCAAGAGTTAAACCCGACGTGGATTTCAATTCAACAAATGCATCGTAAGTATTAGTAATAGTCGTTGTCTCCAACGTGCCGGTACGAGCTTTTCTTGTTGTAGTTTTAGAATACATCAATTTGCCGTTCAAGTCTGTTGTAATTTCTTCTTTATTTATATACGTCTTTTGTTTGCCGTCAAGATAATAATACTTTTCGTAAAACTCGTGGTAATTGCCTTGCGCGTCAACATAGGTATATATTTCTTTATTATCGGCATTAACTGTTTTAACAAGATATTGCTCGACGTTCAATTTCCAGCCTTTACCGCAAGAATGCTTAAAGGTCGTTTCGGAATTATTCTCACTCGCTATTTTAGTAGATATCTCGTTCGCCTGACTGTCGTTATAAGTCAAGGAGAGTCCCGCGCCTAAATCATGATTGAACCGAAGTTTGCCTGTGGCAAGGTTTATTTTGCCGCCACCTGCTCTATGGGCGTCAACGTCGCAGCTTGCAACGTCGTCTGTCATCAAGTGTTCCGAAACATATTCTACAGCCAACGTTACGGTGCTATTTATAGCCAGCCCGGAATCAATAATGATACGGATATTTTCCGCTTCGTTGTTGATTTTACAAATAAGTTCTTCCGTAATGTTGACCGAGAATCTGTTGTTTACAGTCGGCTTGATATAATCGATTATCTGCGCTTCCTGTTCGTTGTACGATACTTTGATGGCGTATTGCTCCGCTTGAGAACGTATACTTTGCACCGTCGGCATAAGAATTGCATTTACGATACGACTGCTTTTGCCGATTTTTGTTAAAATATCATTGGTTAATTCAATGCCTTGACTTGGATTAGTACATTGCAAATCCATTGTTTTTATTGCCATAATTTCCTCCGTATGTAATAATTTTTTTGTAGCAAAATGCTACTATAAATATGGTAACACAAAGTTGTCAAAACCTATCTAACAGTATTTGCGGTGTTGACTTGCTCTAATAAATCGTTAGATATTAAGCATTTGGCAAGTTTATTATAACGCTGACGATACCTGTCAAGCGTGTAGGTATCGATAAAATATTGCGCGGACAACTCGTCATAAGATGATGGATTCTCCGTCAAATAAAGCGCCTTAAAAATTTCGCCATGTCTACGCCCCGTTTCATAATCTGTTTGCTTATAGTAACGGTACATTCTGTTAAGAAACAATTTGCATTTTTTATTATTGGCATCAAAATATTGATTTCTAATACAGTCTAATAAATCTTCTCTTTTGTTCATATTACTTGACCTACAACCCGTTGTAATCTGCCAATACTATAACGCAAAATCTGCGGCATGAAGTACCCGACAATCGGGTACTTCAAGCGTCATAAAATGTTGTATAATTAAATATTTAGCTGATTAAATATCCTTACCGCCAATTCTTCATATTTTGCAATATAACGAACAAGCGTGTTTTTACCTATATGTACCGTTTCGCAAATTTGATTGTAAGTATAGTATTTGTCAGTTAAATACAGCAGCCTAAAAACTTGCGAATGAACCGTGCCGTTATCCAAATCGTAAATTTGAAAATAACGCTCCAATACGGAGACGACTATTTTCAGACGTTTGTATTCTTCGGTATTCTTATCCGCAGTTTTGTTGCTTTGTCTGACTAAATTTAATACGCTTTTTCTTTTATTCATGATTTATCCTCTTAAATGTTTACTGATAAAACCCGAATAAAAAAACCGTCCAAGCGGACGGTTTGTACGAAAAAAATATATATGTAATAAATTTACCGGAGTTAAAGTAATTTTGAAAACGCTGTCTCCCTATAATAAGGAGTTTATTATTGTAGTCTTGCCATTCTCATATCCCGATTGTACGAAGTAATGTACGAATGGAAAGAGCATCAGGAATTGGTGGGCAAGATAAACAACGTATGTTTGACCGCTCCCGACAATTATGTATTTGCAAAGAGTAACGGAGCGTTCCGAACGGAAGGCGGAACAAGAAAGACGTTTCAACGCTTCCTTAAACGCCATAATTTAGACGGTAAGGATATTCACTTTCACGCTTTAAGACAAACCTTTTCCAACTCGTTATTCGCTCAAAACGCAGGAGACCAACTCATAACCGACCTTATGGGACATGCGGATATATCTACTACGAAAGGGCATTACAAGTCTTTGCTGAAGTTCGACTCGGTACAGGAAGCCGCGAAAAAGTTCAACGAACTGTACAAACCGAAGGATACAAAATACTGCGCTCAAGAGAATTGTACGTTTGTACCCGAAGGATACGTTACCGAAAACGATTCGATACGGCAAGTTGCTAAAAAGGACGAGCCGAAGCAAGAAAGCCCGTTAGACGTTTTAACAAGATTGAAAACGGAGTTTCCCGAAGTGTATGCAGCGTTAGTGCAAAAGAAATAAATACTTAAAGACAAATAGGCGCATAGCGAAATACTATGTGCCTATTTTTTTTTGAGACGTTGTGTGCCACTTTTAACGTAAGCGTGTGCCATTCGTGCGCCAATAGGGTAGAATTAGACGGCTTTTGACAGTATTAGAACGACGTAAACAGTAATTATGTTTTATTCCGAACGAAAACAGTATAAAAACGCCTGTAAAAATGGCGCGCAAAAGTGAAAATGTGCCACAAAGCATTCAGTGGTGTGCTATCCTTAATTTTGACACGAATTAACGGCAAAAATACAAGAAAAAACCACCCAAATGGGTGGTTTGTGGAGCTGATAACCGGATTCGAACCGGTGACCTCTTCCTTACCAAGGAAGTGCTCTACCTCCTGAGCCATATCAGCAGATGGTCAAAATTGGCAAAAAAAGCACAAATTTTGACTGTATTTAATTCGCTGCTAATATGGACAATAGGTATAGACGGCGTCCTTACCAAGGCGGTGCGCTACCGACTGTGCCACATCAGCGCAAGTAACGGCTTAGCGTTACTTTTATTGCGACTAACGCGGTCGCCGTCATCAATTGGTTGCGGGGGCAGGATTTGAACCATACGACCTTCGGGTTATGAGCCCGATGAGCTACCAGACTGCTCTACCCCGCGATATAAACGCGCTCGGTTTCCCGATTGCTTTACTATAATACTCTATTCGGGCAAAAATGTCAACGGTTTTTTTGTAATTACGTCAAAAGTCGTTCATTTCTTCTTTTTGCGGCTTTTGTGTACATTTATATAACTTATTGCTTGTTTTAACTCCCTTTTGAGTAATTTTTCGTTAAAAAAACCGAATTTATACCTTAATTTATTTGCTTTGATACGGGGGGGGGTGTTATAATATTTATAACTTTCAGCTATTAACGAAATATTTTAGTAATCAGCGCGAAACCGTTTTAGTTCCGCGCTTGTAAGATATTTTTATAGTCGTGGCGAAAGCACACGGCTATTTGTGTCTTTGGAAGTTGACGTAATAATATTTTAATGGGAAGTAACAATGAACAAATTTGGAAAAACAGTATTGATAATAACGTTGTTGTGCGTATGCTTCGCGTGCCTGTTCGCTTGCAAAGACAGTGTATCCGTAACTGTTACGGTAAAGTTTAATCTCGACGGCGAGGAAGACGTTACTATTACCGTCAATTCCGACGAAACGGTCTACGGCAAGTTGTCAACCGTGCAGCTGCCCGATTGCGGTTATCAGTTTGACGGCTGGTTCGATTCCGACGGAAAGCAAATCACCGCTTATACTCGGTTCGAAACGGATACTGCCGTTTATGCGCAATGGTCTGCGCAGTATGTAATGCAGTACTATTTTCAAACGGATGACGGCTACGTCTTGGACAGTAAGCTTACTTCTACCGGGTTAGCCAAGGTGGGCTCTGCAATAGACATTATACGCAAACAAGCAGTCGGGTACGTCGTCGACGAAAATAATGTTAATAATGTCAAATCGATAACGGTCGGTGATGCGGATAATACCTTAAAACTCTATTATAACCGTCAAACGGTAACGGTCGGTTTCGACAAAAATTTGCAGTCCGCCGCGGGCTCGATGAGTTCGCTTGGTATTATATACGGGCATTCGGTCAAGCTTCCGCAGGTAGGTTTTACTTCCGACTTTGCATTTGCGGGCTGGAATACAGCCGCCGACGGCAGCGGAGACAGTTATGCCGACGGCGAGCAATTAACTCTTACGCAGGACGTTATGCTGTACGCGCAGTGGTTAAACACGTATACGGAAGAAATCTATTGCGAACAAGCGGACGGCTCGTTCAAGTTGGTGAAAACTTTTAACGATAAAACCGGGTTGATAGGCAGTAACGTTTTGTCTCAAACCAATCCGCCCAATAACGAATCGTACTACGAATTGGACGGCTCGCAGGGCGTTACGCATGGCAAATTGACCGAACAGGCGGGGCTTGTGCTTAAAACGTACTTCCGTTATAAAACCTTTACGGTCACGTACTGCGACGACAATACCGAAGTTAAGGTAAAATACGGCAAAACGTTTACAATACGTACTCCGCAGGACGAAACTGTCGTATCCTACTGTACGTCCCAAACGGGCAACGGACGAGAATATGCTTTCGGTCAGGAAATTAACGTAACGGAAGACATAAACCTGTACCCTGTAATCGTCGATATTTATACTGATAACAACGGAAGCGGAGACAAGGTATATATCCGACGTAATATGACGGGGCTCGGTTCTGCCAAACTCAATAGGGGCGGAACGGAGTATATCGGCTTCGTCACAGTCGAGTCTAACGTCGTTTACTTCGACGTTACGGTAGACGCGGACAAGGTTCAAGGTAAATTACTTAAAGACAACAAATTCATCTACCGCAACGAAGAAGAAACAGGCAAGTACGTTTACTTCGATTATCTCGACCACACCGGGCAGGGCGTTTACACCTACTATGCGCTTGCTTTGGACGGCTACGGCGTGGGCGTCTTCGCAATTCCGCTTGCCGACGGCAGCGACCGCATAGCTAATTTTTATTGCGAATATACGTCCGACGGCGACGGCGAATACTACATGCAGTACTATTTACCGAGCGAACCCGACAAGATTTACGAAGACTACTTCGTCTTAATGCACGATAAGCAGCAAATCGAAACGGACGGCGACAAAATAACCGTCGACGGCTATTTCAAGTTGCGCGGTACGGAACGCGGCAGTTACGTATTGCTGTATAACCGCGATTTGCAAAATAACGGACTTGTTTTGGACGGTTACGGCGCGGGCGAGATGGTAACGCTTGACAACGACGGCAATCAAACCGCTTCTGTCAAAGGCGTTTACTACGCGTCGGATAACTACACCGACGCGGCTCCGGAGTATATATTTGCTCCGAGCGACGCTTCCGTCGATTCGTTTTACTTCATTTTGGCAGAAATCGATAACCATTACGTATTCGTAATCAAACGCGACGAAGCGGGCTCGTATAAGCAAAGCGCGACGGCCAAGTATCCCGAATTGTATTTGGACGGCTACGGTATGGGCTTGCTTAAAGCTTCCGAATCGGACGACGGCAGATACGCTTACTACTCGGTAGTACCTAACGGCGCGGACGGATATACGGTTGTATTGGAGTTCGCCGACGACGTGGGCGGCAAAATGCAGGTGTCGCTGGACAAAGCCAACGGCTTATATAGCGCACTCGGAGAGTTCGTAATAGACGCTAACGGAGTTTTGACGGAATATATCGGCGAATCCAGCGTCATCGTTATTCCCGAAGGCGTAATCGAAATCGCCGACAAAGTATTTTACGACAAAAATATAACTATGCTAACGCTACCGTCCACAGTTGCGAAAATAGGTAAATACGCGTTCCAAAATTCAAGCAGCGCAACAAATATGAGCGTGCTTACGACCATCTATATCAATGCGATAACGCCGCCGATATTGGTGGACGACGAAAACTCCGCATTGGCTCCCGATCCGTTCCGTTGGTTGCAGCAAAACGCCAAAATATTTGTTCCCGACGGCTGTGAAGAAGCGTATCGTACTGCGGAAACTTGGACTAAATACGTTAGCCATATAACCAGTGTGGCGGAGCAGAACAACAAGCCGGTATTCGAAGTGAAGGACGGCGTGTTGTTATCATACAACAACAAGGACGAAAATCCGACCGACGTAACGTTGACTTTGCCCGACGACGTAACGGCGATTGCAGACGGCGTGTTTGCCGGGTTGGAATACATTGTAAAGGTCAATCTGAACAATGCGTCGGTAATAGGCAACAGTGCGTTTTACGGGTGTATAAATCTTGCGGAAATAATTTTCAACGCCGATACCGTGTCTATAGGCGACGAAGCGTTTTACCAATGCGTTAGCTTGACGGAGCTTGACCTCGGCAACGTTCAAACAATAGGCAGCTCCGCGTTTAACCGCTGCTTCAACCTTTCTAAAGTAACGGCGGGTTCGCAAATTACGTCTGTCGGCTCTATGGCGTTCGCGTCCTGCTCGGTTAATCTTGACGAAAACGGCAGCATAATTTCCTTTAACGATTTTGTCTTGACGTTATCGGCGGTTACCGCTCCCAATATGGGCGGCAACGTGTTCAACGAAACGCAGCCGCGTATCTACGTTCCGTCTTTCGAAGTAGGCGTAGGCTATACACAAAACCTGACGTGGACGCTGTACGCTACGGCTTTGCGCGTCAAGAACGGCGGCGACGTTATCGCTTTGTACGCGAAGACCAATATGGGCGACACTCTCGTTCTTGACGACAGGGCGGATTTCGGCGACGGCAGCTATGTAGGACTGTACAAATTCGACGGCGACTACCTGTACGTCACATGGTTCAACCGCGACAGCTTTAACAACACGTTAACCGTGGTGGAGCAGCGCGCCGAGCGTAACGCCAAGGGCGAATGGGTAGGTTTGGAATTGGCGGATAACAAATATTACTTTGTGTCCGAAGGTTACACTGCGCTGTTCGATAACGGTGAGCAAACACTGAAAATTACCTACGGCAGCGGCGAAGCGGAATTTAACGGACAGCCTGTAACGATACAGGTGGTTAATTATCGTATGCGTTTCGACTTGAACGGCTACAGATACGTTCCCACATTGTACAACGACGGAACGTTCAGCGTTACAAAGACGTTTATTACGGTAGAGAACACTTATACCGCAGCCGACGGCTCTACGCTTACGGTTCGCTTGGGCGACAGGTTCATTACCGCAAACGGCGTATTGAAAAACGTCGACGGTCTGGAATTGAAGTGCGAAACTTGGAGCTGGTATCTTACCAAGCAAAGCGATAGCATTTACACCTGGACGGTTCAATGGCTAAGCGACCGCTACGCGGTAACGGCGGTGATTTCCGGCGACTCGTTTACGTATACGGTTACCAAGTCTGCCACGGTAGAAGGTTATCGCAGCGCCGACGGCGATACGGCGGCGGTAACGGTAACGTCAAGCGGCAGCGTTGCGGGTATTGTAATATCCTTCAAGACGGCAAACGGCAGCATAGCTTGCTCCACAACGTCCTTTGCCGAACAACCCGACGGAACGTACCTTGTAACCGTTCAAGGAGACGATAACGAAGACGGCACTCCGTGCGAATTTAACGGAACGTACGTTATCACACTTAATATGACGAACAAAACCTTTACTTTGACAAAACAGGCATAAACAAGATATTTAACGGTTAGCCGTTTGATATAAAGGAGAATAATATGAAGAAGACAAGAAGAATAACGTTATTGGCGTTGATTGCCGTCCTGGCGTTGGCTGTGACTGCAATGGCCGCGTGTAAGGATACGTCCGCCAAAATAACGTTCGACGGCAACGGCGCGACGGGCGGAACTGCCCCGCAAGCCATCGATACTACAATCGGCGCAACCGTAACGCTGCCGCAGTGTAACCTAACCAAGACGGGGCACACGTTTGACGGCTGGAAGACGGGCGACAAAACGTACAAGGCGGGCGATACGTTTGAAGTAACCGCAGCCGAAACTACGTTTGTTGCGCAATGGAAAGCCGAACAGCCGGTTGAACCCACGACGTACGCGTTGACGTATGCTGCGGGCGACCACGGCACGGGGACGGCGCCTGCCGCTGTTCAAAAGGAAGCGGGCGACAAGTTTAATCTTGAAGCCGCCACGCTGTTTTCTGCGGAAACCGGCTACGAATTCGACGGTTGGAGCGATGGCACAACCAAGTACGCCGCAGGCGCGGAATTCACTATGCCCGAAAAAGCGGTAACGATGACTGCTATGTGGAAGAAAGTTCCCGTATTGGAAGAATTCTTGGGCGAATGCGTGCTTCCTGCTGTCAACAACGATCAGTCTGCTATTCCGTCCGTTCCAAGCGTAACTGTTGTAGGCTTAAAGATAGACTTTGCTAATAAAAAAGCGTATTACAAACTTACCGATAGTACCGATTGGGTAGACGGCAAGTATTTTAACAATAGCAGTACGTCGATACATAAGCCCGACAATTACGGCTCGGACGCGTTGTATATAGAAATCAAAATCGAAACTATTGCTTACTACGCGCTTATCAAGCAAGATATGACTATGCTCTATCTGTGCAATAGCGACGACCGACCGCTTGAAAACGGTGAATTTGAAAACATTAACGCCGAACGTACAGTAACGTATATCAAGCCGGAAGGAGTAACGGGTACAACTCCCGAAGTTCAAACGGTTCAGCGCGGAACGAAGGTTACGCTTGCTTCGGCGGACACGTTTGTTAAGGAAGGTTGGACGTTCTACAAGTGGCAAGTAAGCACATACGGTGTTCTTCGCGCTCCTGCAACACAAATAGACGTTAATGCAAATACAACGGTTAAACCCGTATTCTCAAAGGAATTTTCAGGAGCAGAAGGAAAAATTTTATTGTTAGACGATGGTACGGTAATTAAGGACGGATATACTTATGAATGTACCATTAACGGCAAGATAGTAGCAATTGATACGGGCTATTATATTTTGACTATCGAAGTAAACGAAACGAGCAAAACTTATGTTATACTTGACGGTATGCAAGCTTATCAGGCTACTGCAAACGACGGTACTACCAAGTTGTCCTTTAACGGTAAGGGCGGAGCAATGCTTGGTGAAACTGCCGGTACTTACGAATTACTGAGCTATACGTCTTTGAAATTGTCAATTGGCGGACAAGTTTATACGTTGGCAATTGATACCAATAAGATGGATTTGGGACTTAAAGCCCGCATTACGATAGACGGCACGACGTACGTATTCGGCGAAGAAGCAACCGTTACTTTCGAACTGGGAACCGGCGTTGACGGTACTGCTCCCGAGTCGCAAACGGTATTCAAGGGCGAGCAAATAACTCTTCCCGACGGAACAGGCTTGACAAACGGCGACAAGACGTTTGCCGGTTGGACGGTAAAAGGCGGAGCGGAAACCGTTCTTACGGGCAAATATACCGTTAACGGTAACGTAACGCTTGTTTCCGCATGGAAAGACTCTACCGGCGGCGACCCTGTTACTCCTTCTCATAGCAAGTTGATTGACTTCGCTGGCTCATCATCAAGCACCCCAGTATCTTATGGGTATACTTCTTTAGAAAATGCTGGTAATGATTTTATTCAGATAAGCACAATGTCAATTTTCAAAATAGATTTTTATTGGAGTGATGGTTATACCAAGGGGTTTATTGTAAAACGTTATTATGGTACGAATAGTAGTAACACATCTCAAATGAAAGACGAGTCATATGAAAATACTTTGGCAGACAAAGAAATGAGCAATGCTACTATTGCAACAAAATTAAGCGGGCTAACAGTTAAATTTACATTTGGATTAGATAGCAATAATGCTCGTACGGTTACAATACAAGTAGAAACGGCAAATGGTTCCGGCGTATTTTCCGAAGGAATTACTTGGACGGAAATTACCGCGTAATTAACGGTACAAACAAAAAATCAAGCTCGGGGCAACCCGAGCTTCTTTTTATCTTTTGACTTGTAATGTTGCAGTGGTTAACTTTTGCGCGGTTTTGCGTTTTTACGCGTAGCTTTTGCATTTTGTAATAACAGTATAGCAAAATTAACGTTAGCGGCGCGTAAGCGGGCAATACGGCGTAAAGTTGGCGGTTTTTATTAAGCTGAAAGGGAATGGGGGGGGGTATTCGCTTTACATTTTTGACAAAATGTATTAAAATTGTATCAGTATAATGGTAAAATGGCGTTTAATATTCTCGATGCTAAATTTCGCAAGTTTTCGGGGTAAAAACGTTGTGGTATTTACTCATTATTTAGGGAAGCAAGGAAATGAAAAAAAGAAAGATTAGCCATTCAATTTTTATATTTGTTTTATGCGCGATAATGATTTCGAGCTTTACCACGGCGGCTTTTGCTATGCCCGCTCAACTGACAGGCGGCTCTCTGTCCGCAGGCTCGACTTCGTCCTCCGGTTTGTTCGATAAGCAGCAAGTAATTGCCGACTTGAAGAACGATTTTATCAAGTCGTTGAATAAAGATTTAGTTAAAAATATTTCCGATTACAGCCTTTCGGGCAAAGTCAATGCAATAATCACTTTTTCCGAAGATTCTCTCGTCAAACAATACAATCAAGGCTACTCCGCCAAGCAGACGCTGTCGGAATTTTTGGCAGGTTCCAAGGCTAAAAAGCTGAGTTCGGATATGCGCGCCCGTCAGGACCGTGTTGCAAGCAAGCTTGTACGCGCGGGACTCGTTTCGGAAGTTAAGTACGGATATTCGACTATACTCGACGGAATATACGTATCCACGACTTTTGCCAATATTGCTGAAATTGCAAATTACGACGGGGTTGCTCGCATAATTCTGTCCAATACTTACAAGCCGTCCGTCGCTACGGAAAACGCGGTAAACGTATACGATACGGGTATTTTTAACAGCAGCGACGTTTCCTACACGGGCAAAGGCACGATAGTGGCAATTCTCGACACTGGCTGCGACTACACGCATACGGCGTTTACTACTCATCAAGTGCAGCAGCCCTTGTACGACCGCAACAAGATTGCGGAATTGCTTCCCAATACGCTTGCCTACGGTTACGACAATACGCTCGAGCCGCGCGAAGTGTACTACGGCAACGTAACCAAGGATAAGATTGCTTGGGGCTACGACTACGCGGATAAGGATCCCGACGTAATGCCCTTCGGCAGCGAACACGGCACGCACGTTGCGGGCATTATAGGCGGCAAGGACGACACCATTACAGGCGTTGCGTTGGATACGCAATTGGCTATAATGAAGGTTTTCTCCGATTATAAAGAAGGCGCGGACGACGGCGACATTTTGGCGGCTCTCGAAGACTGCGTAACGCTCGGCGTCGACGCCATAAATATGAGCCTCGGTACTTCCTGCGGCTTTACTCGCGAAGTAGACGAGCAGAGAAAGAACGAAATTTACGACAGTATAGAAGATGCGGGAATTTCCTTGGTAGTTGCAGCTTCCAACGATTACAGCAGTGCGTACGGCAGCGAATTCGGCAACACCAACAAAACGCGCAATCCCGACTCGGCAACGGTAGGCGCTCCGTCTACGTACAGCGCGTCTATGTCGGTAGCTTCCATCAATGGCAATAAAGATAAGTACATGCTTGCCAACGGCTCGCGCGAAGTGTTCTTCTTGGAATCCTTCAACCAAGCGGCAAAGGAATACAATTTCTTCGAGATGTTGGGTATAACGCCCGGCAACCCCAAAACGTTCGATTACGTTGCCGTCCCCGGTTACGGACATTTCTCTAACTATTTGGGCTTGGATATGACGGGCAAGATAGCTCTTGTCAAGCGCGGAGACATTTCCTTCGAAGACAAGGTGCGTTACGCCGCGGAAAGCGGTGCGGCGGCCGTAATTATTTACAACAACGTATTCGGCGATATCGTAATGACGGTAGGTAACGACGTCAAGATTCCGGTAGTATCTATCGGTAAGGACGACGGCGACGTTCTCGCTAACGTCAACGCCGGCAAGGAAAACGAAGGGCGCGGAACATTGGAGTTCGTATACGAAAATCAAGCGGGTCCTTTTATGAGCGACTTTTCCAGTTGGGGCCCCAATCCCGACCTTACGTTAAAACCGGAAATTACCGCTCATGGCGGCAACATTTTGTCCGCTATCCCCGGCGGCGGTTATGACAAGCTTAGCGGTACCAGTATGGCTTGCCCCAATATGTGCGGTATTACCATTCTTATCCGTCAATACGTCAAGGAAAACTTCCCCAATTTCAACTCGTGTCAGGTACGCGATTTGGTCAATCAGCTGTGTATGTCTACGGCGACTATCGCCATGGACAAGGCGGGCAACCCCTATTCGCCGCGTAAGCAGGGCGCGGGAATAGCCGACATTTTGAAGGCGACTACTACTAATGCGTATTTGTTTGTGGAAGGAAAGGGCAAGACCAAGCTTGAGCTCGGCGACGACCCTGCTCGTACAGGCAAGTACACAATGACTATAAGTCTGCGCAACTTGTCGTCGTCTGCTGTAAGCTATAAGCTCGGTATGTACGCGATGACGGAAACGCTGTCCAGCTCCGATACGGATTACGTGGCGGAACGCGCTTATATGCTCGGCGGTTCGACGGCGTATTCGGCTGTTAACGGCAAAATAAATAACGGCGTAATAACCGTGGAAGCGGGACAAACCGCGCAAATAACGGCAGTGCTTACGCTGTCTACGCGCGACAAAACTTACCTTAACCAATACTTCGAAAACGGTATGTACGTCGAAGGCTTCCTTACTCTTGACAGTCTTGACAAGAACGGCGTAGATCTCAACGCGCCTTTCCTTGCGTTTTACGGTAATTGGACGGACGCTCCCATATTCGACGAAGACTATTACGTTGTGGAAACGGAAGCGCACGACGGTGCAATCGACGACAAGGACAAGATCAAGGCGGACTACTACGCTACGACGCCGCTCGGTAAGTACTACTACGACTATATAATCCCACTTGGCAGCTACGTCTACGCGATGTCGGACGATTATACTCCGATACCCGCAACGGCGGAGCACGCCGCGGTATCTTACTACAAGGATTGTATCAGCGGTATTTATGCGGTATTCACGGGGCTTCTCCGCGGCGCGAAAGAACTTAATATCCAAATCGTTGACACGGTAACAGGCAAGACGGTATGGGAAAAGACGGAATACAACTGCTACAAGGCGCATAACGCCGGTGTTCAGTACCCGTACGTATGCGATATCAACCTTGATATGGCTAACACCAAGACGGGCGAAGTGTTCGGCGACAATAACACGCATTATCAAGTGACGATGACCGCTAAGCTGGACTTCGGCAAAACGGCGGACTCCGACGCGGACGACAAATATTGGCAAGACGGCGTTCGCAACATAAACGACACGTATCAGTTCAGCTTTTATATCGACTACGAAGCTCCTATAATAGTCGATTCCGAATTCCGCGTGAAGTACGACAAAACGCTCGAAGAAAACAGGTATTACGTAGACCTTACGGTGTATGACAACCATTATGCCATGAGCTTGCGTCCCGTGGTATTGTACGACTACGTAAACGATAAAGGCGAAACGAAAAAGACCTTTGCGTCGCTGTCGGAGTATCCTATCCCTATCTATCAGGAAAAACGCGGAACGCAAACCAAAATCAGCGTGGAAATCACCGATTATTTGGACGCTATAAGACAAAGCGATTTGAAGGAAGGCATTTGCTTCTATATAGACGACTACGCTATGAATTCCAACGTTTGCTACGTGCCCTTCCCCGAAGTGCAGAACGAATCGTTGAATTTCCATAATCAGACGGAAGGCACGGCTGCTCCTACAATAGAACTGATGAAGGGACAGACTTTCGACCTTACTACGATTATGTACGACACGCAGGATGCTTCCCGCGAGATTGTAACCGATTATTTGCAAAATCTTACTTGGACTTCGTCTAACCCGTCCGTAGTGGCTGTAAACGGCGGCAAAATCGAAGCGTTGCAGGAGAATACGGGAATACGTATTTCCGTTAAGGGCGAAACTTGGACGAAAGCAAAGGAAATATTGGTTAACGTCAAGGGTGTAGACGACGGCGCGTCGTCATCGCAGGACAAAGTTTCGTTGGAAGAAATAGCCTTTACTTCTTACGAAACGCTTTACGCCTATAACGGCGATATCGACACCTCGGAAATAGGGCGTACCGGCGGAATCAACTACTTCGGCGGAAATTACACGCTAAACTTTTATCCCGGCGAGAGTATTCGGTTGAATTACGAAATAAAACCTTGGAATTTGCCGCAAAGCAGATACCTGCTCAGATGGTCTTCGTCCAACCCTGCGGTTGCAACCGTAGACGACAAGGGCGTAGTCGAAGGCAAAGCCGAAGGAAGAGCCCGCGTATTTCTTAATATCGTCGTCGACGGCAAGGAATCCATTTTGCAAGCGTCATGCGTTATCAATATCAAGAGCGAATTCGTTATCGAAAACCGCGAATTGGTAGCTTACAAGGGCTTGGGCGGCGTTGTGGAAATTCCCGACGACGAAGGTATAATGTATATCGGCAGTTTTGCGTTTTGTCACTACAATCTCGACAACGAAAAGGAAGTAGACGACAAATACGACCTTGACGATAAGAAAGAACCGTTGGGCAACAACTCCGTAACCAAGGTAATAATCCCCAAGGGAGTGCAGGAAATACGTAAATACGCCTTTTACAATTGCGAAAAGCTTGTTGAAGTGGTGTTGGGCGAAGATTGCAAAAAAATCGACGAGTACGCTTTTTATAACGACGTAAAACTCGAAACTATCAACTTCGAAAATGTCAAAACCGTAAGCGATTACGCTTTTGCCAAATGCTCGCTGTTAGATAACGTTTTGTTTGACAACGTCAATTTCATAGGCAAATTCGCTTTTGCCGAATGTAAATCGTTGTCGTCTGCAAATCTTGCGGATATGCGCCGCAGCGGCGAAGGCGCGTTCAGCGATTGCCCCAGATTGAGAACGGTAATTCTCGGCGAGCGCGCGAACATTTCGGCGGGCGCGTTTAAGAACTCCGCGGTTGTGGAAATAGTGTTGTTCTGCGCGACAATTCCCGACGAAGCGTTTTACAATTGTACGCAATTAACTACCGTAACGGTTGCGGGAGACCTGACGTATTTGGGAATAAGCGCGTTTGAGAATTGTACCAAGCTCAGCTCATTCGACTTTATCGGCGAATGCGAGTACATAGGCGACAATGCGTTTTATAACTGCGCAACGCTTGCGGCTATAACATTGCCTAACGGCACGGTATCGTTCGGCGATAACGTATTCGGCAGATGCAGTAGACTTAGAACGTTAACTCTTAACGACAGTACGTCGATTGACACCGTAGGAGCATTGCTTTTCAACGGCTTGGACAGCTCGGCTTTGACAATAAAAGTAAGCGAATTCAACGATTCTTACGTTGTAAGCAGCGGCGTTTTGTTCAGCAAGGACGGCACGAAGCTTATTTGGGCTTTACCGAGAAACACATTCAACAACGGAACGTATACGCTGCCTGCAAAGGTCAGAGAAATCTGCGACGGCGCGTTCTCGGCGAATAAAAATCTTGTAACGTTGGACGCTTCCGCTTCCGCTTTGAAGCGCATAGGTAATTCGGCGTTTGCATACTGCAACAATCTTGCGACGGTACGTCTTCCGGCTAACGAATTGTCCATTGGAGACAGAGCTTTTGCCGAAGCGGTCAATTTGTCCGTAATAGATTTGTCTAACGCCAAATATATCGGCGACTTCGCATTTTATAATACGGCTGTAACGTCTTTGCGCTTCGCCAAAAACGTAAATATCGGCTTCAGAGCGTTTTCGGCCGGCAATTCCACCGTTACGGGCGGACAATACGTAAGCAGACTTACCAATATTTATCTTGACGACGGCGCTACGTTGGGCGATTACGCTTTTGCGGATTCCGCTTTGATTGCGGTAGCAATGCCCGAAAACGGCGGAGTAACCGTGGGCGCGTTTGCTTTCTTCCGCTGTACTAAGTTGGAAACAATCGACCTTACCAAGGCTGCGGCTCTCGGCGATTACGCCTTTGCCAGATGCTCCGCGCTTAAATCCGTGGACTTGGGCAATCTTACGGAAGTTCCCGAAGGTTGCTTCTCGGGGTGTGCCGCTTTGGAACGCGTAACTGCGGACAACGTTGTAACCGTGGGCGACGACGCGTTTTCGCAGTACGAGACACAGAACAATTTGGGGATGACCTTTGTTTACGAAGGACCGATTATAACGGAAATAACCCTGCCGCTTGCGAAGAATATAGGTAAATACGCTTTTTACGGCTGTATGAAGCTTGTTACCGCCAATATTCCAAATGCTACATATATCGGCGAAGGCGCGTTCCAATTCTGTGAAAAAATGAGTAGCGTAGTATTATCTTCGAATCTTACGGTGATAAACAACGGCGTATTTTACGGATGCGAAGCGTTGGATCTTGCGACAATCGATTTCTCTAATATCAAGAGCGTCGGTATCATGGCGTTTATGGCTACCAAAGCAGTTGCGACGCTTAATCTCGACAGTATGGAAGTAATCGGCTCGCAAGCGTTCGGCGAAGCGGAACGTCGCTATTCGTCTCAGGACGGCGCGTTCGAGTATATTCCTTCGCAAAATCCTGTTTTGAAGGTAGTTAATGCTCCCAAGCTTATCAAGTTGTCCGATAACGCGTTTTACGGCAACGGCGCGCTTACAACCGTTAACGCCCCGTTGTTGCAGGAAATAGGCGATATGGTGTTTACCAACACTGCGATCGAAGAGTTTGAAGTTACGGATTCTCTCGCTAAGGTTAGCTACGGCGCGTTTTACAACGCCGAAAAATTCAGGGCGTTTTACGTAATGCAGGGCGGTGTAAAAAACACGACGGCAACTCTTGCAAACGCTATGTTGGACGGCGGAGCGCTGTATCTTGCTACGGATTTCGGATACAGTCTCGTATGCTATCCTATGGACAAGGCCGACAAGGAATATGTCATTCCCGAAGGAGTTATTCGTATCGAATTTACCGCCGCAACGGGCAATAAACATCTTCAAAAGGTTACGATGCCGTCCACAATGAAGAATATCGGCAACTTGGCGTTTTACGATTGTACCGCTCTTACGGAAGTGCGATTCAAGTCATACTTCGCTCCCGTATTGGAAGGCACGTTAAGCGGCAATTTGGATATGCTTCCTTCGGACGTAATGGCGGGCAGGTTCCCCAACTTCAACAAATTGTACAAGTACGATTACTACTACTATATGCAGTGTAAAGCGCTGAAGGAAGCTCAGGAAAACGGCGAATCCTATAATCCTCCTTTCGGAGTCCCGTATCCGTTGTCCTATTCCAACTTCGTAGGTTTGGTAACCAGTCAAGCTGCATCCAACCTTACGTACGTTATACCCGACAATTCGGAAGGTTACGACAGCGCGCTGTATAATGCGTATTTCAAAAAGTCGCAGGAGTCGACGGGTAAAACTGCCGGCAAGTACGCTACGGAATTCATCGACGCTGTTAACAGACTTCCTTCGGCGGTAGACAGATTTGACAAAACACTTATAGATAACGCGACTACCGCATACAACGCTTTAATCAAGCGTCAGGACGAATTGAAGTACGTCGACCAAGCAATGATAGACGCCTACTTGAAGCTGTTCAGTCAGTATAGCGTGGACGTAACGATAAACAGTATCAACAAGTTGGTAGGTATAGACGCTACTGAGCGCAGCTACAAGCTTATCGCCGAAGCAGTTAACAACTACAATGCTTTGAGCGCCGAAGACAAGCAACTTATAACCAACTTTGCAACTTTGCAGCAAGCCATAAACGTATATAACCAAGCCGCCAATGCAGGCAATGTCCAGCACGTAGAAACAAATAACGTTTGGAGCGCGGTAGCGATGTCCGTTGCCAACGTAACGGCATTAGTGGCAATAGCGGTGGTGTTTATTAAGAGATTGTTAGGGGGTAACAAATGAAAAACAAACGTTTTACGGTTTTAATCGCGTTGTTACTCGTCTTGACGTGTTTTGCTTTGTGCGCCTGTAACAAGACGGACCGCAATCTCAATAAAATGGTCAAGAAGTCCTACGATTATGTAAGTCTCACCGTCACTACCGATATCGAAGGCGTAATTCTTACAAGCGTATATACGGCTACCAAGACGGAAAACAATCAAACGCAAATACGGTTTTCTTATCAAACGTTTAACACGATAGACGTAGACAACGGCGGTATATCTTTGCCGGAAGGCCGTATAACCACTCACCGCGGAACGCTCACCGTAGACGTTAACCGCAACAACGCGGTGGTAAAGTCAAGCGGCGACGAAATCAATATCAACTTGAAGGAAGTAACCGCCAAGAATATTAAGTTCAATTCCAAGAATTTTACGGACATTCAAGATAACGACGGTTTTTTCAGCGCAAAGATTAACGATTTGTCTGCGTTTACGGGAACGTCGGTTAAGGGGAGCGAAGGCTCGGTTTCCGTACGTTACAGCGATAACTCTCTTATAAGTATGGTAATATCCTACGTTAACGAGCAAGGCTCCGTTATAACGGCTAATTATAGCTATCAATCGGAAGATTAGGAGACGCCTATGCGAAAAATTACAAAATGGTTATTATTATTTTTGTTACTTGCAACCTTCGCGGGCTGTTTGGTTGCTTGTAATAACGGCGATATGCTGGATGGAATGTACAAGGTGCAGTTCAAGTTCAACGGCGGTTCGCTTTCTACGGATACGTCTACCGTCAACGACGCTTCTACTTTCGGATATGCGTACGAAGAAAAAGGCGTGCTGATTTTGGACCCCGTCAAGAAGTATTCTCACGCAGGAACTACAGACGCGATTTCTCGTGACAAGTATGTTTTCACCGGTTGGTACAAGGACGTAGGCTGTACGGTCAAATGGGATTTTGACAAAGACACTCTTCAAGATGATCTGCTTATTCTCTATGCGGGTTGGGAATTGGCTATAAATCATACCTATTCCGTACGTTATTGGGACGAATCTTCCGCAAAGGAAGTAATTTTGGGAATATATAAATTAAGCGACTCGGATATATCTGCGGGAGCAAAATTTAACGATAGACGTAATTACGCAAATTTACGCAAAGGCTATACTTCTCTTGGAGAATACTACAAGGATAAGGAATGTACCCAGCCTTGGGATTACGACTATACCCATCCCGGCGGAGACTCCGACCTTGACGTTCCGGTATACGCTAAGTATTTGCAGGGCGAATACATTCTTGTAAGAAACTATCGAAACCTTTACGATGCCATCAACGGCGACGGCAATTTGCGCGGAAACGTTTATATTATGAACGACTTCGATTGCGGCGGAGAAGAGTTGCAGATTCAGACGTTGAATTACGAATTTAACGGAAACGGAAAAATAATATCTAATATTACCGTAAATCCATTCGGCGCGTTCAGTCTATGTATGATACGCACTATTGGCGATAAAGGTCAAATGCACGACGTTACGTTTAATAACGTTAAATATGTAATTTCGGAAAATTCCATGCCTACTATGGAAATTGCCGTATTGGCGCAAGGTACAACTCAAAAGCAACTGCAATTGACCAACGTACATATTAACGGAACAGTTGTGAATAACAGTACAAATAATTACGATTTGAGCGGATTGTTCGAAGGCAACGGCTGTTGGCTTATAAACGGCAACGACAAGGTGGTTTTAAGCAACAGCGGTTACGGCATTACGCTCGAAACGAAGGAGTGAAATTATGAGCAAAATTAAAAGAATTACAAGTTGGCTGATTGTAGCGTCGTTGGCGCTAAGCGCGGTGTTTGCGCTTGTTGCCTGCAAAAAGGACGTTATCGACAACGAAAGCACACGTTTGGTATTGTCCACGGCGGAATTGGAAGGCGTTTTTAACCCCTTCTATTCTTCATCGGGCGCAGACAGCAGTATTGTAGGAATGACGCAGATTTCTATGTTAGGCTCTACTACGGACGGTAAAATTATCGGTTACGGCAAAGAGAATGCTTCCAAACGCGCAGCCGAGCTTGCAAAAGAGCCGTGCGTTGTCGCCGATTACGACGAAGAAACATATTCGGTAGGTACGGATCAGTTCACTCGGTACAGATTTGTTCTTAAAAGCGGTTTGAAGTTCAGCGACGGTTCGCCCCTTACTATGCGCGACGTGCTGTTCAATTTGTACGAGTATCTCGACCCCGCATACTACGGAAGCGCGACGATTTATTCTACCGATATCGTAGGACTTAAAGCGTATCAAACTCAACAACGCGAATTGAAAGAGCAAAAAGGTTTCAACAGAAGGTTTTTGAATGCTGCCGGCGACCGTATTGGTTATCTTAGAGAAGCTATCAAAGAAATTCAGGAAGACAATAAAAGAACTCTTACCGACGCCGAGATGGTTGGTTTTCTTACCGAATATAAGAATCGCGGCGGGATTTACGCTAACGTTTTAGACGATTATACAGCCGCGAAAAAGTATTTGGAGCAAGAACTCGAGTCCGATTACATAAACTCTATGGGTACTGCGGAAGATATCAAGTTTGCCAAGGAAGAAGGCTCGGACGAAATGATCTCGTTGCATACCGATACGGAAGCCTTCCTGTACAATTGGGGCAAGATTACTTGGAACGAAGACGAAAGAAAATTCGATTACAGCTGGCCCAATTGTAAAGATTGGGATAAAGCGAAGGCTATCCAGATGATGTACGATACTCTTATTCCTAATGACGCGATAACCGTGCTTACGGCAACGGCAAGCGCTAACAATTTGCTCAACTACGTCGCAGGTAAGCTTAAAAAGGAATACTTCGACAGCGTAGGCGACGAAGATAGGATTGCCAGTATTGAAGGAATTGTCAGCATTTGGAATTCCGACGAGTACAAGGAAGCAAGCGATATAACGGTAAACGGAACAAAGTATTCCAAACCCACGTACAGCAGCTACAAGGAAAACGGCGTTCCCAACGGCGAAGTTACGTCAGGTAACGAAGTATTGGAGATAACTATCAATAAAGTTGACCCTAAGGCAATATGGAATTTCGGCTTTACGGTTGCTCCTATGTATTATTACTCCAATCAAACGCAAATAGATTTATTCGATTACAAAACGCATTTCGGAGTGGATTTCGGTAATCCCGATTTCCAAGACGACGTAATCAAGGATAACGCCAAAATAGGCGTTCCCGTAGGAGCGGGACCCTACAAAGCCACCACGCAGTCGGGCGACGGCAGTCGTGTCGAAGCGGGTACGTTCCGCAGCAAGGGCGTAGTATATTTCGAACGTAACGACCACTTTATGTTCCCCGTAACAATAAAGTACGTTAACTACCAAGTAGTACCTACCAAATCTATGTTGGAACAATTGTATACGGGAGCGGTACATTTCGTCGAGCCCGCTTGTCAACAGGATAATATCGACAGTATCCAAAACAGTAAGCAATTCAATTCCGGCGAAATCGGCTTTGTCAAAGCCAAAACAAACGGCTACGGTTATATCGGCATCAACGCCGGTAAAGTTCCGAGTCTTGCCGTTCGTAAAGCTATTATGCACGCCATAGAAACGGCGCAATGCGTAGATTACTATTCCGGCTATTCTACACCTATTTACAGACCGATGGCGGAAAGTTCTTGGGCATATCCCCACAGTATAGATACTTATCACGACAAAACCAATTCTGTGTACGGTCAGGACGAACACTATCCTTATTTCGATAAGAGCGGCGAAACCAGCAGAAAACTTGTCGAAGATGCGGGATACACTTTGAAAAACGGAGTTTTGGCCAAGGGCAACGACGTATTAAAGTACACGTTTACCATTGCCGGCGAAACAACCGACCACCCCGCGTATATAGCGTTGAAGCAAGCGTCGGAAATTCTCAATAAAATTGGCTTCCAAATAACCGTCAGCACTGATATTCGCGCGCTCAGCAAGCTCAATAACGGCGAGCTTACCGTATGGGCGGCTGCTTGGGGCGCGGCAATAGACCCCGATATGTATCAGGTTTATCATAAAGATTCTACAGCCGGATCTACTTCGAATTGGGGCTACACTGAAATTCTGCGCGACCAGACTACAAAGTATGAGACGGAAAGGCAAATAATAGACAGATTGTCTGAAAACATCGAAGCCGCTCGTTTGACAACGGATCAGGACGACAGAGCTTACTACTATTCGCTCGCATTGAATGACGTTATGGACTTGGCGGTGGAATTGCCCACTTATCAAAGAAGCGATTTGTTCGCTTACAGTTCTAAAATAATCGATAAAAACACTTTGCAAAAAGAGCTCACTCCGTACAACGGACCGCTTGCAAGATTGTGGGAAGTAAGTCTTAACGAAACTAAGTAATTAAATTCAGAGAAAACAAATGGTAAAGTACATTATCAAAAGAATACTTTTGTCGATACTCATTCTCTTCGGCGTATCGGTAATAATTTACACTTTGGTCCGACTGATGCCAACCGATTTCTTGGAAACCAAGTTTTCGGCGCAGCTGCAGTCGGGACAAATGACGCGCGCCAAGCTGAATGAGTTCCGCAAAAAGTACGGCTTGTATATGCCCGAATCCTACGTGGATATCAAGATGGACGACGCGATGCCCAATTACGGCGGGACGGTGTTTACCGGTAATTCTACGGACAAGGATTACGAGTCCAACCATGATGCCGAAGCCAAATACCGTAAGGAATGGTATTCCAAGTTCATCAACGAATTCGACGCTACAATCGACGGCAAGACGTATATGCTCAACCTTAACGAAGACGGCGATTACGTAATCAGCTATTTGGACAAACAGTTCGATCAAGAAAAGCAACGCGAAATAGACGTTAAAAAACGCGTTGCATCGGGTAGTTACGACGTAGACGAACAGGGCAACGTAATCTTCGACCGCGATATTCTGAGCGACGGCTACGTCGGTGCGACAACATACCGCAATTCTACCGGCGGCCAGAAGTTTGTGGCGGTATTGTCGGGCTACTTTTCCTGGTTGGGCAACGCAATTCGTTTCGACCTTGGAGAGTCTTTCGACCATCAGCAGCCTGTAACCAAGGTCATTGCGGACAATATGTGGATTTCCTTCGCGTTATCCTTCATCGCGCTTATTTTGGAGTTCTTGATAGCCATACCCTTGGGTATTATCAGCGCAACCAAGCAGTATTCCGCAACGGACTACGCCGTAACGATAATTACCCTTATGGGTATTTCGCTGCCGTCTTTTTTCTTCGCGGCTCTGCTAATCAAGCTGTTCTCTACAACGCTCGGTTGGTTCCCTCCATCGGGACTTGTAAGCGGCGGCAGCAGCGCGGTTAATATTTTCCAAAATCTTCCTGATATTCTGTGGCACTTATTCCTGCCTATGGTAGTGCTTGTAGTACTGTCTATCGGCGGTTTGATGAGATACACACGTACCAATATGCTGGAGGTATTAAACAGCGACTATATACGTACGGCTCGAGCCAAGGGGCTTTCCGAAAAGAAGGTAATATACGTTCACGCATTTCGTAACACGCTGATTCCGCTTGTTACCATGCTTGCAGGTATATTGCCGAGTCTGTTCGGCGGAGCGATGATTACCGAAGAAGTATTTGCAATCGACGGCATAGGCCGTCTTGCATACAAGGCTTTGCGCGGCGGCGACATTCCGTTAATAATGGGTTATAATATGTTTTTGGCAATATTAACCGTTATAGGTACGTTGCTAAGCGATATAATGTACGCGGTGGTAGACCCGCGCGTAAAACTTACTAAATAGGGTGATATTATGAAAGAAAAAAAGAAACTTGACAATATCGCCCCGAGCGATAACTTGGAAACTACGGCTACGGAAGTTAAGTCCGCGGAAGAACAAATAATCGAAACTAACGTTACGGAAACTCCGCTTATTGTAACGGACGATACCGTAACTCAGCAGATACACTACAAGCAGTTGTCTCCCGCAATGATGGTAACGCGCAGGTTTTTCCGTTCGCGCCTATCCATTGTCGGGTTGGCTATGCTGGTATTTCTGTTTTTGTTCTCTTTCTTGGGCCCCGTGTTTATGCACTGGTTCGGCTACAAGTGGGGGGAAACGACGACGGACGATTCCATAAAAATCGTCCACGCGGGCGAATGGGTGGAATACACCGATGCGCAGGGAAACGTAATTAAAACGTATCAGTACAACGACAAGGAAGTAAACTTCAATCAATACGCTCCCGTGTCCAAGGATCATTGGCTGGGAACGGACGAAAAGGGTATGGACGTATATATCCGTCTTATGTACGGCGGACGTATATCGTTAACGCTCGGTTTCGTGGTAGTACTGCTGGAAACGTTGATAGGCGTAATTTTGGGCGGACTTGCCGGCTATTTCGGCGGTTGGGTCGACCAGATAATAATGCGTATAGTGGATATATTGAACTGTATTCCCACTCTGCCCATATTACTTATCGCCTCCGCGGTTTTGGAATCGTGGAAGGTTGACCCCAAGTTTAATATTTACTACTTGTTGATAATACTAACGGCTTTTGGGTGGAGCGGCACTGCGCGTATCGTACGCGGACAGATACTGTATCTGCGCGAGCAGGAATACATAGTTGCGTGTGAAGTTATGGGCGTTCCCACCTGGCGCAGAATATTCAAGCATTTGGTGCCCAATATAATGCCCCAGCTTATCGTTTCCATGACGTTGGGATTGGGTAGCATTATTTTGTACGAATCGACGTTAAGTTATTTGGGCTTGGGCGTACCAATTCCATACGCTGCCTGGGGCTCGATGATATCCGCTTCGACCGACCCGATTCTTATGCAGAATTATCCCAATTTGTGGATTCCCGCAGGTATTTTGATAGTTGCGGCGGTACTGGGCTTCAATTTCGTAGGCGACGGCTTACGCGACGCAATGGATCCCAAAATGAAAAGGTAACCGATGAAAAAAGAAACCGTAAAAAATCCATATAATTTAACCATAAAAGAAAGCCGCGAAATATTAAAGAGCAATCTAAAAGAAATGAAGCGTTTGGAAAAGCTCAAACGCGCCAAGGTTACTCCCGAGTATTTCACTTCGGAGATGAAGAATCCCGATAACGTATTGGAAGTGGAAAATCTTCAAACCTACTTCTTTACGGATAACGGCGTGGTAAAATCCGTCAACGGCATAAGCTTTGACGTTCCTGCCGATTCTATCGTCGGTATAGTCGGCGAGAGCGGCTGCGGCAAGAGCGTTACAAGCTTGTCTATAATGCAGCTGGTGCAGGCTCCGCAGGGGCAGGTAGTGGAAGGCAGCATACGTTTTGCCACCAAGGATTACGTACTCGACGGCAAGGGTAAGCGTATCCGCGTTTGCAAACGCGACGATAACGGCGAAGTATTAACTCAAACCCAAAAAGACAAGCACGGCAACGATGTTTTAGATAAACAAGGCTTACCCGTTATCGAACCCGTATACGAAACCAATGAAGACGGCTTGTACGTTTACGAGATGCAGGACAAGGTGTACGACATTTGCAAGATGCCTACCGAAGATATGGCTCGCGTACGCGGAAAGGATATATCGATGATATTCCAAGAACCGATGACAAGCCTTAACCCAGTATTCACCGTCGGCTATCAAATAGAAGAAGTCGTGTATCTTATCAATCCGCTTGCCACCAAGGCGCAGGCGCGCGCCAAAGCTATAAAGATGTTGCAGCTCGTGGGCATTCCTATGCCGGAAACGATAATCGACTACTATCCTCACCAATTGTCCGGAGGTATGCGACAGCGCGTTATGATAGCTATCGCACTTACGGGCAATCCCAAACTGATTATTGCCGACGAACCGACCACGGCGTTGGACGTAACCATTCAAAGTCAGATTTTGCAGCTTATAAAAAGCGTCCAAAAACAATGCGGAGCTTCCGTTATGCTTATAACGCACGATCTCGGCGTAATCGCCGAAATGGCGGATTACGTAGTGGTTATGTACGCGGGCAAAATAGTTGAAAAAGGCACCGTTTACGAAATTTTCGACAATCCGCTTCATCCGTATACCAAGGGACTGCAAAAGGCTAAGCCTACGTTCGAATCGGATATCGGCGCGGACTTGTATACCATTCCGGGCAGCGTTCCCAATCCTATTAACATACCGGACGAGTGCTTGTTCAAGGATAGATGTAATATGCGCTGCGATAAATGCGAAGGAAAGTACCCCGAAGAGATAAAGGTGTCTCCTACTCACAGCGTATTTTGTCACAGAATCGACCAACAGAGAAAAAAATAACAAAGCGGCATTATTTCGCGGCGTTTCTGCGTTATCATATATAGCTTCGAACGCGCGTAATCAATCGAAAGAGAGAACATATGGATTCCCAAAATAAACAAAACTTAACAGTGAACGGCGAAAAGGATTATATTTTACGCGTAAACAACCTAAAACAGTATTTTCCTGTTGCCAAGAGTATGTTCGGTAAGCCGAAAGCGTTTTTGCGCGCGGTAGACGGCGTGTCTTTCAATCTCGAACGCGGCAAAACGATAGGAATCGTCGGAGAGTCGGGTTGCGGCAAAACGACGCTCGGACGTACGATATTGCGTCTTTACGATATCACGGAAGGATCGGCATTGTACACCGACGACGAAGGCAACGTTCACGAGCTTGCCAAGTTAAAACGCAATGAGCTTCAACCTTTGCGTACGCATCTGCAATACGTGTTTCAAGACCCGTACTCTTCCCTTCCCCCTCGTATGACGGTTGGAGAGATTATAAGCGAAGGCGTTATCACCCACAAAATAGTGGAAAAAAGCCAAGTTCGCGACTACGTTGTAAGCGTAATGAAACGGTGCGGACTGCAAGAGCACTATTATGACAGGTATCCGCACGAGTTTTCCGGCGGGCAGCGTCAACGTATATGTATTGCGCGAGCGCTTGCCGTTAAACCAAAGCTGGTTATATGCGACGAACCGGTTTCGGCGTTGGACGTATCCATTCAAGCTCAGGTAATAAACCTTCTCAAAAGGTTGCAGCGCGAAGAAGGTATGTCGTATATGTTTATTTCGCACGACCTGTCCGTCGTCAAGTACATAAGCGATGCCATTGCCGTAATGTATCTCGGTAACATTGTGGAAATGGGCACTACGGACGATATATGCAATCATGCTATGCACCCCTACACCAAGGCGTTGTTCTCGGCTGTTCCCGTTGCCAATCCGCATAAAAAATCCAATCCGGAAGAGCTTCAGGGAGAATTGCCCAGTCCTGCCAATCCGCCGCAGGGCTGTAAGTTCCACACCCGTTGCAAGCATTGTACCGAACGCTGTACGTCAGCCGCTCCGCGATATATCGAAGTATCTCCGGGGCACATTGTAGCGTGTAATTTGTACGACGACGAATCGGCGGACGAACAAACGGAAAGCGGCGTTGCCGCGGCGGAAGTCAATAATGAATAAAAAGCCTAAAACCAAGGTTGTCTACAAGGACGACGGCGAAACGATATATTCTATGGCTGCGCTCGAAGGCTTAACTCAGGAAGAAGCGGAGAAACGCGCCGAAGAACGTAAAAAGCGCGTCAAGCTTACCCGCAAAGAAAAGCGCGCGATGATTTCCGCGGGATATCAAGTGTTTGCGCCCATATTGCTTATTTTTGTCGTGGCATTTGCTTTCGTAGCGCTTGTTTTATATCTTATAATGAAATGAAGGTAACAACAATGAAGAAAAAACTGATTGCGATACTTGTTCTTGTCCTGATTGCTTCGCTT
Source organism: uncultured Clostridia bacterium (assembly GCA_947570215.1). Classification (GTDB taxonomy): domain Bacteria; phylum Bacillota; class Clostridia; order Christensenellales; family CAG-314; genus Fimimonas. Next base: position 69,854 of record CANOTO010000003.1, on the reverse strand, counting down.
GCGCTTACCGCGTGCAAGCAGGAAAAGGACGTCAAGTTTATCTGTCAAGACATAACGGTAAAAGTAGGGCAAGCTCCCGATTTCGCCGCCGCAGCCACGCTTATCGTGGACGGTGATAAAATCGACGACTTCCAAGTTAAAGCGGAGCTGCAAAGCGGAAATCCGACAAAAGCAGGCGTTTGTATTTATACCGTATCGGTCGAAGTATTCGGCACTGCTTACAGCGTAGATATTGCGGTAACATTTACTTCCGATACCGTGACGGACGGCAAAGTGACTATTTCCGCGGATAACTTTTCCGTAAGATTGGGCACGGACATAAACTGGAATGAACGCGTAACCGTAACCTACGACGGAACGCCCGTGGTTAATCCAGAGCTTAAAGTTACCAAGCAATCGGGCGACGATTCTAAGGAAGGAGTGTGCCTTTACAAGGTTGTGTATACGCGCGACAACGTCGATTACAGTAAAACCGTTACCGTACGTTATACCTTGGGCGACGCTTTGACCGCTGCCGAGCAGCAGGCGTTAAACGCAGCTTTCGCAAATGAGTACTCGTCTTACTCGTTCGTTTACCGTTCGGAACGCGGCGATAAAACGTCCTCGCCCGACACGTATGCATTTGACCTAAGCAAAGAAAAAATCGACGGTTTAACCGCCTATATCGACTACTCGTACGAAGACAACAACTACGAAATCGACCCGGTTACCGGCAACAAAACCCCCGTTTACGACGAAGGCGAAGTTCAATACTACTGGCAGGAAGACGACACTCATTTTAAGCATACGTTCGAGTATCGCGAAGGAGTGTGGGGATACCGTTATTACGGAATCGCACTTGTGGGCCAGCTTGAAGGATATCTTCCCCACGCGTTCCAGCTAAACGAATACGCGTGGGACGCTGCCGACGGTTATTTTGAAAAACTCGACGAAAATACGTTCCGCGTAAGAAACAATTTAGACGGCTATTGCGAACAGATATTCGGCAAATTGGAGAATGTTTTGTATACCGATATGCGCCTTACCCTTACCGACGGCTATATTACGCGTCTGCAAATCAAATATACTATGCCCAATGCCGAATACGAAGATTTCGAATACACCGTAACCTACGAGTGGAGCGATTTCGATAACGTTTCCATAACCGTTCCCGAAGCCGTCGATTACGAACTTAATACCAACGAACATTACGTTACGGGCGATTCGACGGATTTAACAGCCGACGAGCAAGCCAACATTACTAACGCTTTTGCAAAAAATTACGAAAGTATCAACTCTAAGTGGGAAACCGGTAAGCTTGTTTATGTGTGTAATTATGCCCAAACAATCAATGGTTTGGTAGCATATATAGAGACGCCGACAATCTATGGTCTCAACAGGTATTACAGTCATGATGTTGACAGGGAAGCGTGGTTCTATCAGATGGCTAACGATAAGGACTACACTTATTACAAAAAACTGTATTCGAATCAAACGACTACAACGGCGAACGAGATAGCAACGCATTTTTATTCGGTTGGATCGTTGGGTTTGACATCGGATTTGTTTGCGAAATTCGACGGTAGGTACGCAGTAAAGCAGGATAAGCTTGCCGAAGCGTACGCAAAGCTCAATAAGGCGTTGGATATCGACGGAAGTCAGGCAAACGCTAACGTAGAAGGCTTTAAGCCGCGCAGTTATTCGCTTATTTCCTGCTACTTTACGCTTGACGGCGATAGCAACATTACAAAGCTGGCGATAATAATACGCGATGATGCCGCTCGCACGTATGAAACTCATGTTTTGAGTTATTCCGATTTCGATTCCGCCGTAGTAACGTTGCCCACCGACCGTAATTTGCATAATTTAACCCAACAGCAGCAAACGGCAATAAACGGCGCGCTTGTAAACGATGTATATAACAAAGTGACAATTACCGATTCGTTCGGCGACGTATACGATTATAACGGAAATCACGCAACGCTTGTGGAAACCACCAATATTCCCAACAAAACGGAAACCACCGAATACGAATTAAATGCAGTCGATGGTAAATGGTATCAGGTCAAAGGAGATGATCGCGTATTGGTAGAAGACTTGCGCTTGTTGTTTATAAACTTCGATTTGTCCGAATTGGCAAAGCAAGCAATACAATACGATGCGTTGCATAGCGAGTATTATGTGGGGCTTACTCACGAACAGATTATCTCAATAGTTCCGTTTTACAGCAACTACAAGGATATTTACGACGAAGGCGTAACCGACGAAGCGGATAAATTCGGCGGCTTTACCGGTATCGGCTTCGGTTTGAACGAAGACGGCAGTATAGCTTACATAACGGTTTACGCCAATGAGATTTCCATAACCGCAACTTATAGCTTTGAATCGACGCAGCCCGCCGATTAGAAATAGGAGTAGAACATGAAGAAGAGACTGATTATAGCGATAGTACTCGCGATAATAATGGTAACGGCGTTAACGCTTGCCGCCTGTAAAGAAACCAAATATAAATTAGTATTTGTTCTCGGCGACGAAGCAGTTGCCGCAGGCATCGATATGGAGCCCGTTATGACAAACGGCTTTGCTACGCGTAAGGACGCTCCCGTTCCGCCGGAATGGACCGGGCATAAGTTTGTGTCTTGGCACGAATCCGAAGATTTGTCCGACACAAGCAGAGTCGGTTACCCCTGCATACTTACCGAGAATACCGTTTGGTATGCCAAATGGGTTGTAGACGGCGATAATCCAAACCCCGACGGCGAAAAGCACACCGTCAAGTTCCAAACCAACGGCGGCACTCCTATTGCGGATATGCTTACCGCTTCGATTGCCGAATCTCCCAAAACAACCAAGGCGGGCAACACTTTCATCGGTTGGTATACGGATTCGAAGTGTGAAACGGGCAAAATCGCTTTCCCCTACACGGTAACTGAAGATATAACTCTGTACGCCAAGTGGAAAGACGAAACCAACGGCACGTTTACCGTTAGTTTCCAAACCAACGGCGGCAAGCCGGAAATCCAAGACCAAGTAGTACCTATTGAAGGCGGACAAATAACGGAAGAACCCGTTGTAACGAAAACCAACGCCAACTTCGACGGTTGGTATACCAATTCCGTATTCCAAGGCGACCGCGTAACCTTCCCGTTTACTCCCTCGGACGACTGCACGCTGTACGCTAAGTGGAAGGTCAACCAATCAATCACGCCCGAGCAGGCGACGGAGCTGCGCGGTTACCTGCAAGGCAAGTCCTACTCTAATTTTTCGGCAAAGTACCTGATGCAGATTCAGGTTCAGGATAACGAAGGCACGTTTCATACTTACTATATGGGCGTAAGCGACTACAAGTTTGCCAATAACGATTTGCTTTGCATCGCGCCTTTAATGGATGACGACGGCAACTTTATCAAGGTTAACGGCAACTACGTCTACGCTCGTCAATATTGTTTCCGCCGTCCCGACGGCACTTACGCTATGTATGCGGAAGATCAGCAAGGCAATTTTGTGTGCAACGACGGTATAGCAGAAGGCAAGTATTCCTACCAAGCGCTTAAAAGCGGCAATTTGGAAGAATACTTCTATATGATTTATGCCGGCAAGTTAGCTGCGCTCAATCCCAACTATTTTTATCCGTACGACGGTAAATGGTACGTTCAGGACGACTACGTAGACGAAATCGGCAACGCCATACTCGGCAATTGCTCGGGAGACCCGTCAACGTACAATTCTCATTACAGCTCGTTCGCACTGGTATTCAACGCAAGCGGAACGCTTACCGGTATCGAGGCGGAATCCACCGCAACGCGTATGACGAGCATCGGCGGAGTAGGGCAAGCGGTAACTTACTTCTACTATACGCACAAGATAGATCTTAGCAAGGTCGGCGAAACTACGCTGCCTTCCGAAGACGACTTTATTCAGGATCAAGACCGTCCCAGCGGCGTATATCCCGAGATCGACAAAAACGATCCCAACCGTCCCAATGTTACTTGGGATGCCAAGGCGTATACTCAAACCGATCTTATAAACGCTCTCGCCGCGCTTATAAACGCCAATTTCAAGGCATTCTACACCGAAATAAGCAACTATTACGGAACGGTAAGCTCCTTCACAGCAACGCTCAATAACAACGGCGTATTCGGTACCGCTACGGAACACCGTTCTTCGGGTAACGTAAACGCTTTTTATAAGTACGACGAAGCGACGAATACTTTCTACTATGCTTTCCCCGACGGCAACATAGGTTACACGTTGTGGTGCAGCAAGTACGACTACAAGACTAACTACTATTACAACCAATATTTGCTTGGTCTTCCGCCGGAAGGCACTGCAAACGTGGGCTATAATTTCGTTATGCCTGCGCCGTTGGCGGGCTATTTGGACGGCGCCGAGTTTACATTTAACGCAGCCAATCACTATTTCGAAATCGGCGGCGATACGGATATAATGACGAATATCGGTAAAGCTTTGTTCGGCAACGCCGACTTCGCATATCCCGATGACGGTCAAATCGAAACCTATTCGTATATCAGACTGTATCTCAATAACGGCAAGCTTGTTCGTATTCTTGCCGGCAGCGATATGCTTTATGGCAGCGGTTGGACGGAATACTTTGTTCGCGAACTGCTTATCGATTACAATTCCGCTGCGGAAACGGTAACTATCCCGGCAAGCGTGTCGGCTATGTTTATAGCTCCCGGCGAAGCTAAGGCTAACGGTTCCACGGAAAAATTGGCAAACGCTCTTGTAAATACCGGCAGCAACTATACCTACACCGACCAATTCGCTTACGACGATACCGATGAGCTTGGCGGAGTGTACGGCAAAAACTCCGATACCTACAAATATACCGATTCGCTTACGTGGATAATGGGCGATCACTACGCGTTTTTCCAAGACGGGTTGCCCAAGATAAGCTATTTAAGCAGTCTAAGCAATACGCGCGCCACCTACGACGTCGATCCTAAATTCGAAGACGACATAGAAAAACTCAACTCTTGGCTGTCGTGGATAATGCCTATTAACAGTTTACTCGATGCAGATTGGTTCTACGAAGGCAAGGACGGCAAGTACTACGGTAAAGCGGACTTTATGTCCGAGCTGTCCGAGGTTATTGCGCGTTTTAGCGGCTCGGAACAATTCTTGGAAGCCGATGCAAGCACCAAGTTTACTCAAGGCTACCGTTGGACTGTTCAACTCGACTACGTAGCGGTAACGCTCGGCGGCTCGTCCGACGCTCCCAAGCTGTCCAATATTTACTACTCCGGTGTGATTCACGTCAAGGGTACGTTCGGCTCTCACGACAAGCCGTTCAGCGGCAACGCAAACTTTACCAGTATCGGTTCTACGTCGTTGACGCTTCCGGCAGGCGCGGGAACTCCCGACGCGACCCGTCCCGACTCTGTAAAGGATTACCTTGTCGCGTACTATAACTTTGAGATAGACGATAACAATTGCATTCGTTTCGACGAAGTTGCCGGCGCAGTCGGTTACGAACTTCGTCTGTACAGTAAAAAGACGGTAGACGGCAAGGAAGTTTACGAGCTTGTAGACGACCCCATAGCCGTTACAAACGGGCAGAAAATTGCCGACGCGTCGTCTCCGTTGCTTAACGGAGAAGCTACCGTGTCCTACTACGCAACGCTTACGGCTCTCGGCGACGCAACGCATAACAACGCCGTTCCGTCCGATTACAAATATGTCGAATTACACAAGTACGGACGCGAGCAAACGCCCGAGCTTAGCGTTAACGGTTCCGTCGTTTCTATAAGCGGAGTTGCAAACCAAGGCTATTCGATTACAATGCAAGAGCTGCTCGGCGGCAAAGTAAACGGTAACGTGCAAGCGATAGTCGTCGATACAACCGCAGTAACGCTCGACCTGTCTGCGCAAAAACTGCTTAGCGGACGTACTTACCAAGTATCAGTTGTAGCCAAGGGAAATAATAGCGCGGACAATCCTACGCGCGACAGTATTGCCGCAGTATTCACCTATACATGCAATACGGGCAAGCACTACGCAACAAGTCTGTTCGAAGCCATTGACTTTTCACAGTCTTTCAACTTCGACGCATCGTCGCAAGCCACTTCCTATTACTACATAATCAAGGGACTTAACGACGTAACGGATATTTTTGACGACAAGACGTTAGCCGCCCTTGCAGATTACAAATGCTGGTTGAGCTTCCGTTACTATCAGCCCAACAACAAGGGTAAGTTCCGCTTTATCATATACAAAGCGGACGGACAATCTACCAACGCTAAGGACGTGGTAACAAGTTGGACGTACGAGTTCTCCGTACAGGGCAGCAAGCTTAACGGCGCGCTTACCACCGTTACGCAGAAAGGAAGCACAACGCAGGGCGGAGTGGAATTTGACACTTTACCATTTGCCACCTACAAGAATCTTGACGTAACTAAGTTTAAGGAAGTAAGCGGCGACGTGCGCGATTATCGCGGGGTGATTTACGAGTATACGGATATGGGCGCGGCAACGCAAGCCATTCTGCGTCAGTCGTCCTTTATCGGTCAGTTTGCGGTAGACGGCAGTAAGTTGACCTACGACGCTTTGCGCGTACAGGTCGCATACGACAAGGACTCGACAACGGGCGAAATAACCAAGATGGCTTTGGAACAAAGTATAACGCTTATCGCGCACGATCAAGACGGCAATACCTATGCAATCAAATACCGTTTCTTCGATTTCAACAACGTAGCCGCCGATTGGCCCGACAAACTGTAATTATTTCGAGCGGATACGGCCTCCAATGACGTCTAAACTTCGGTGCGTCGTCTAAACGGTAGGGAAAAATTCGGTAAAACATTTCGCTTACAATATTTGTTGCAATTTAACAGCGCTTCGAAACTTTCGTTTCGAAGCGTATTTTTACGCAAAAATAAATTTTCAAGTAAAAAGTTTATCAAATATTTGACATGTGAGTGTTTATTATAGTAAAATTACAATATATTTAGCCATTAACTTAATATAGTAATAGACAACGGGGGCATATTTGTACCCGCATTGCTGTTTTATATCACAGTACGCTTTGTAGAAATGGCTATCTATCAGCCGTTTGACAAGCGTATTTTTATTTTATTCGCAGCATTGCGGAATCATGGACGAAGCGCGCGGATAAGTTTGTGCGACAGCTGCGCAATCGTGTTCCGTTATAATCAAGCAACTAATCGGTTTTAACGGAATTCAACTTTGTTTAATTGCGTCGTATCACGCTTACAATTGATTGTTTGGCGGAAGTATTATTTGCGACGATATAAGTTACTATCAAGCTAATATCTAACAACGAGAGAGATTTGTATTAAGGGGGAAAATTATATGGCAAAAAACAGAAAACTGTTGCTAACAACGCTATTGGCTGCGGTTTGCTTGTCGGCATTGCTTGTCGCTTCCTTTGTTGTGGGAGGGGGACTTGTTCCCGCGCAAGCGGCAGCGGAGTATGAATATAAAGCTTCTGACGAAAGCCATATTAAAGTTTCCGAGTCGCCATCTTTGTTGGTTGGTATGTATGGTGGTAAGACATATGCCTTATATGCGTATAATTCAACAACTATAAAGGTTAAGGAAGTTACCATTGTTGACGGGAAAATAGATACGAGTGCTACACCTGTTGACGATTCTATGCTTTGGATAATTGCCGGTGGAACGTATTCTAAAACCATACAGAATAAGTCTAACAGCAATTATATTTATTTCTCCAATTACTACACGATAATTTTATCGAGTAGTGCTACTACTTTTGGTAATTCTTCTCAATTATATGATTCGAATACGGAAGGAACCTTATATATAAAGAGTGCGACAGACGTTGCGGGCAGTAAATATGATTACACGAATTTCACGCAATATATTCAGCGTGAAAAGCTTACCAATCCTACCGCTATAACCTTTAACGGCGGTTCAGTAACGGAAGCAGACGGCAAAACGCTTAACGCAAGCGGAAGTATGCCCGCGCAGGAAGTGGAGCAGGATTCGTCCTATACATTACCCGAATGCAAGTTCACGCTGTCCAAGTACGCATTCGACGGTTGGAACGTTCAAGTGGGCGACGGCGAAGCAGAAAAGAAGCAAGCAGGCGAAACGGTAAACATAACCGCGGCTACGACGCTTACCGCCACTTGGGTTGCCAACTACTGGACGGTAACTTATACTACCGAAGGCACTTTGCTTGCCGATGCGGGGTTGGCTAATACTACGCTTACTATCGAGAAGGAGAAAAGCGCTAATTTAGGCTCAAAACTTTCCGATCGTTGGAGCGGGGCGGCCGATCCGGACGGATATATGTTCGACGGTTGGGCGATGGCTGATACAGGAGAAAAAATTACAAACTACACGTGGTATAAACCCACATCGGATATTACCGTAATACCCCTTTTCGTAAAAGGAATAAAAATTGTATACGACTGGAACGGCGGCGTAGCTCCTACCAGTGCACATACAAATTTCAAAAACGAAACAAAAAGACCGACAGATTCATATACTTTATATACTCACTATTCGAGTTACGATGCCGCTAAAATGCCTACGAAAGCCGGCGGATATGTTTTCGCGGGATGGACTTGCAACAACGGAAAGAGTTACTTGGCAGATTTAACGAATACGTCCAGTCAAAGCAAGTCGTACAAACTCAGCGAAGAATTTGTCAAAGACAGTGAGCAAATGGACGAAATCGTATTTACCGCCGTTTGGCAATTCGACGGATTCACGCTTACGTTCAAGGTCGGCGACCAAGTTTATATGGAGAAGACGCGCACTAAGGGTACTGCAGAGTTCACCTACAAGTTTGCCGATAACGGAGTAACAATACCGGAAGCTCCCGAGGGCAAAGTTTTCCAAAAGTGGATTACAAACAGTATTTATAACGAGTATAACAATTCTAAGTATTACATAGGCGGCACAGACTTCGATTACTCAACGCAATACGTAACGTTGCCTTGGCAGTCTTCAACGAGCGAGCGTTACAGAATAGATAACTACAACGTCGAGCTTGTAGCTGTATTCGGCGATGTATTTACCGCAACCTTCCAAACGGAAGACGGAACCGTTTACAAAACTCATACGGTAAACGTAAGCAGCAGCGCAAGCTCTGTTTCGTTGGATTTAAGCAATGCGGAATTTCACGGAACTATCCCCCAAGGCTCTGCCGTTCAAAGCTTCACGTCCGCCCACGGCGATGAGTACAGCCTTACGACGATTAGTATCAACAAGAATTCCGATAATTTCCCCAACATAGTACTAACCGTTCACTATGCTACAATGAGAACCGTTCATTTCGATTTGGGCGGAGCAACGTTGAATGACGAGTCTACATTGTATGATGACAGAACTGTGGCGGAAGAAAGCGTTATCACGTTGCCTCTTGCAACGGATATGACGTACGCCAAGCATTTGTTCGTGGGGTGGAGCGACGGAACGACCATCCACAATGCGGGCGTAAACTACACAGTTAACGGCGACGTTACTTTTACTGCCGTATGGACGGACAAGGCTACAATTACCATACATTTTGCTGGAGAAACTAAGACGATAGAAAAAACTGTCGGAACGTTCATCGGCAGTCCGTCGGTTTTATTCGAAGAAGTGGGCTTTGAAGTGGCAAACAAAATTTTCCAAGGATTGTTTAGCGATTCGGAAATGACCAAGCAAGTATATAGTCTTACCGTTGACAATAATACCGAATTGTGGGCGAAAGCTGCCGATGCTTATACGGTTGTGCTGAAGTACGGCTTTAAGGATGACGAAGGCAATGACGTCCCCGACGTTACGCGTACGCTTGCTCAAGGAACGGAATACACACTGCCCACAAACGTAACGCGTAAAATGTACGTTATGTCAGGCTGGGCGACGGAAGAAGGCGGCGATAAGGTTTACGAACCTAACGGAAAGGTCGATTCCGATTGTACGCTGTACGCTATATGGACTCCCAACTGGTGGGTTATCACATTGAAGATTAACGATATTCCGTACGAGTTTAACATAGAAAAGGGGACGAAATTCTCCATCGACGGACTTGTAGAACAACTCGAACATCCCGAAGAAGGCGACGGAATAGAAGTTATCAAGGCGCACTTTACTATATCTTGGTGGGACGTTAAAAACGAAGATACGGTAAGATCTACTTCCGACGAAATAACCGCAATCAAGGATAACGAATACAGGGCTACCTACCGCGCAATCGAATATACCATTTCGTTTAATACGGGCGGCGGAAGCGCGATTGCTCCTATCAAGGCGGTATTCGGCGCGGCGGTAACTGCTCCTGCTACTCCCACTAAGGAAGGCGCCACCTTCGTCAAATGGGTACTCAACGGAAACGAATACGAATTTACAACTATGCCGGATACTAACCCAACTCTGACTGCGGTATGGCAATCGATTGAATATACATTGACAATCGATCTCGGCGGAGATTCTTCGCTTTCGACGAGTAAGCTTATTGCAAATCAATGGATTATTAAACCCGAAGATCCTACAAGAAGCGGTTACAAATTTATCGGTTGGACGTTGGACGGACAATCGGTCAGCTGGCAATATGACAGTTCCGATAGAAAATATTACATTCCTATGCCGTCGCGCGACGCGACTTTGTCGGCAGTATGGGAAATAACGACTGAAGGCTTGAACGCGCTTAAAACGGCTAAAATACAGGAATTAACCGATTATGCCGCGGCGAACGGTCTTGACGTTCCCGCAAACGGTATTTCGGTCGCAACTACCGAACAAGCGGTGCTTAGCGCGTTTAATACGGCGAAGCAAAGTATGGAAAATATCGTATCCGCCCGCGTTACCGCAACGCAAACTCTTGCCGCGTACGCGCTTAGCAAGGGAGTGGAAGTTCCTGCAAACGGAATCGCACAAGCCAAGACCGTCGAAGCTATTGACGAAGCGTTAAACATTGCAAAAGCGGCGGTGGATCAACTTGCTGCAAGCAAGAGCAAGGTAGACGCTGCAAAAGCCGCCGTATCCGCTCTCGACGGCAAAAAGGGCGAAGCGTTGTTCAATCAGCTAAAAGCGGCAGATACGGCGCTTAGCGCGCTTACCGCCGACGAAAAAGCCCAAGTGGACCTTACGGCTTACAACAATGCCAAGGCGGGACTAAAAGCGCTTGTAAGCGGAGCTGCTGCCGACCTTGAAACGGCGCAGACCGCAGGCGCGGCGCTTGCCGTTGCAAAAATCGGCGCGGCTGTTGCGGCAATGACGTCCCTTGCGGCGTTGGCGTTCGTTCTTAAAAGGGGGATTAGATAATGAATAAAAAGTTATTATTGGTATTGGCGGTATTGCTTGCAGTTACGGTTTGCTGCTTTGCCGCCTGTAAGGATTCCGCCGTTTTGCAAATGTATCAAGGCGTAAAGGACGCGAATAACGTAGTGCAGAAGATTACCGTAAAAAACGGCGAAGCAACCGTTGCCGAAGAAACGCTTACCTACAATTTTGCTTCGGGTAAGCTTACTATCGAAACGAAGATTCTCAACGATTCGTCCGCGGCGGAAGCATTTACCGAAACTACGGAAACCAAGGATATCACCCGCGGCGAAGGCATTGCCAAGCTTGATGCGGATACTCTTTCCGCCGTTACGGATAACGGGTCGTCTTTGAAGGGCACGGTTGTCAACAATAAGCTTCAAACAGCGTTCGGTATCGAATCCTCCAAGGTTACGGGCGACGCGGCAGTTGAGATGCTTGCGCAGGACGGAAAGGTGATTAAGCTTACAGTAAACTACACGTCTTCGAACGGCAACGCCGTAGCAATCGAAACTACGTACGCGTACTAAGACGTAAGCATGTTTTTATGCGTTTGTTAAGCAATTTATTATACAAAATCCACCGACAGTTTTGGCGGTGGATTTTTATTTGTATTTGGCAATATCGTAAAAAACGCCGTTCGCTTTGCCGTATTCGGCGCATGCTCGCGGATAATATAATTTGCAAACAAAAAGACACTGATTGAAATAATCAGTGTCTTGTGGCTCCCCCAGTTGGACTCGAACCAACGACCCTGCGGTTAACAGCCGCATGCTCTACCGACTGAGCTATAGAGGAATATTGCAGTTTTTGTACTGCTTATGTATATTACCACTTACGTAAACTTTTGTCAATAAATTTCAATATGTTTTTAAGTCAAATTATTGGTCTTTTAATAAAAGTTTGGCGTTAATGCGTTCAAATAACTTTACTTACGCACAAATTTATGATAGAATACTTACGCAAGCGAATATTGACAAGCATACCGGATACGGAGAAATACCCAAGTGGCCGAAGGGGCGCCCCTGCTAAGGGTGTAGTACGTGTAAGCGTAGCGAGGGTTCAAATCCCTCTTTCTCCGCCAATACAGCCTAAATGACTGCGTTCAATTGAATATTTGTCATTTGGTCGGAATGACTGCCCCGAGTACGGGGCGTTTTTCTTTTTTTATTGCGTATAGTTTGTCCGTATAGTTTGCAGAATTATGTTATAGGAGAATGTATATGGACACATTAAGAAGTAAAAAAGGCTTTATCTGCGATATGGACGGCGTTATATATCACGGCAATACTTTGCTGGACGGCGTAAAGAAGTTCGTAGATTGGCTACACAAGAATAACAAAGAATTTTTGTTTTTAACAAACAACAGTCAAAAGTCCCCCAAGGAGTTGCAGCAAAAGCTGGCGCGTATGGGGTTGAAGGTGGAAGAACGTAATTTTCATACCGCTGCGCTTGCAACGGCAAGCTTTCTCAAGATGCAGGGCGCGTCAACGGCGTACGTAATAGGCGACGCGGGACTTACCAACGCATTGTACGACGTAGGTATTACCATTAACGACGTAGACCCCGAATACGTAGTAGTCGGTGAAACGGAAAACTACAACTTCGAAAGTATAAAAAAAGCCACTAAGCTCGTCAACCGCGGGGCGTTGCTTATCGGCACTAACTCGGATATTACAACTCCCACGGAACACGGGCAAATCCCCGCTTGCAAAGCGTTGGTAGCTCCCATCGAATACGCCACAAACCGCAAGGCATACTATGTAGGCAAGCCCAATCCGCTTATGATGCGCGCGGCTATGTCACGTTTTCACAAGGCTGGCATTCATTCGCCCGACGTGGCGATGATCGGCGACCGTATGGATACGGACATTATTGCCGCTATCGAAAGCGGACTGGATTCCATTTTGGTGCTTTCCGGAGTGTCTTCGCGCGATACGGTTGCGCGGTTTCCGTTCCGTCCGCGTTTGATACTCAACGGCGTAGGCGATATCCCCGAAGAATAATAAATCCGTGTGGACGGTCGCCAAAACGCTGATTATCTTACACTTTAATATCTTTGGTATAGTTTGCATCAAAAACGGCGTTCGAAATTTTTCGAACGCCGTTTTGCATTATTTTTTATAGGTCTTCCAATCTTTCTATGGAAATCATTTCGTCGTTATTTTCGATAAAACTGTTTATTTTCTCCGCGTGATAGTTTTGGTTGGGGCGTATAACGGCTTCTACTACCAAACGACTGTCCACGCGCGTGATTTTGTAACGGTGGAATTGCGTTATGCCGAAAAACATTTGCAGTGTTTTTTGCAGCTCGTCGGAGTTGTAAAACCGCACAAGCAGTAAGCGCTGACCGTGTTTTTTGAAGGGCTTGGTGTGCAGAATAAGCTGCACTATAATAACCAGCAGCGCGCATACGCTTGCCAAAATATACATACCCGTACCGCAGCACATACCTATTGCGGCAGTACACCATATGATTGCGGCGGTGGTGAGTCCGTGCAAGCTTTCTCTGCGGAAGAAAATTATGCCGGCTCCCAAGAAACCGATACCGGTAACAACTTGCGCAGCAATACGGGCGGCGTCGCCGAATTCGTCGAACGCATAGCCTATGCAGGTAAACAAGGCCGAAGCAAGTCCCACGGTAAAATGCGTGCCCATGCCCGCTTCCTTTTGACGGCGCGTGCGTTCGATACCTATCGCCAATCCAAGCAGACCGCCTATAGCTATTCGTAACAAAAAAATAAGTTCCGTTTGCCACCAAGTAAGCTCGTCGAAGAAGTTCGATATGCTTTTGACAAACGCCAAAGCGTTATACATTTCTATCTCCAAAAAATTATGCCGACGGAAGCCGCATTTCCATACGTCTCGCGTGGCATTTTGTCCCTTTTGTTTTGTGTCTGCGACATTATAGCATAAAAAAAGCGTAATTTCAATAGGGTTAGACGATTTTAATTATATTTTTTGCAAATTTTTAATATAAAATTCGTCTTATTTTCCCGAGTTGATAAATTACGCCTAATATCCGACTTTATTTTACCAACCTTTTGTCTGCGCCAGTAAGCTGAGCCACAACGGTGGAGCTTTGGTCTACCAGCCGCGAAAATATGCGTTCGTCGTACCTGTCGCGGATATCGGCAAGGGTAAGATTGGTACTTATAAAGGTCTGTTTGCGGCGCGCAATGCGTTCGTTAAGCACTGCGAACAAATATTCCGCCGTGACGTTTTTGTAAACTATTTCCGCGCCAAGGTCGTCTATTATCAGCGCATCGGCGTCCGTTATCGCTTCGAGAATAGCTTGGCTTACGGCGTAGTCGGACAAATGCGCTTCGAGAAAAGTTTCGTTTAGCGCGTACGCTGTCATAAACAGCACGCTTTTGCTTTCCGAAATAAGCTTGTTTGCGCAAGCCGTTAGTAAATAGGTTTTGCCCGAACCTGTGTTGCCCGTAATCAAAACGTTTTTACCGTCCGCGCAAGCTTGCTTGGCGCTTTTGTAAACCGCTAAATTGTGTTTATCCTTTTCCGAAGAATTTTCAAATGTGAACTCGGTATTCATAACGTTGCTTTCTGCCGTCAACAGTCTAATCAACTCGTTATGTAGGCAGCGGCACATTGCGTTATTAATGTATCCTGTATCCTGACAAAGCTCGCAAGCGTATTGCGGGCGCAGTGTTTTCTCGTCTACATTCAGCTTTGTAAGCACGCTCATCATTTCCGATTTGCGTTGGTCAAGCAGCTTTTTAAGGTCGCTTTTACGCTGTTCGTCGCACATGGAGTAATTGACCTGCGCTTGGCGTAGATTGCGTTCGCTTACGCGGTATTCGGTATTCGTCCGTAGCGTTATAAGCGTGTTGTCGCATTGTTCTTCCGCCTTGTAGCGGCGTTCGTCTATATTGCGCTTGGCTTTTTGCAGCAATTCTTGTTTGTTCATTAGTCCCCCGTTTCGTCCAGCGCGGTAAACAGCGCGTTGATTTCTTCGTCGGTATATTGTCTGCGTTCCATATCTCTGCCGCCTACCAGTACCTTGGCGGCGGTTGCGGCGGATTTCGCTTGATTGGCTTTGTAGTTTTGGGCTTGTTCTTTCGTCGTTATGCCGTGCTGCTTGTAGTCGGACAGAATCCTGTTTACGTATGCCGCGGGCGCGTTGGTACCTGCGGAAAGCTCCGCGGCGTATTCTATAACGTCGTAGGGTGTTTTCCAAACGGTTGTCCAGGTGTTGAACAGCATTCTGTCGTTTTGTGTAACGCGCCTGTCCAAGCCGCATTTGACAAGGATATTACGTATAAGCTCGTCCTTGTAGGACAGTTCCGCAAGGTATCTTTCCAGTGCGTTCAGCGTGGTTATTCCGTTGCGGTACAGCTTATCTATTACCGAAGCCATACCGTTTAACGTACGTATACCGCTCCTAAAGCAGTACTTGGCTATCGCTAATAACGTTTCCCTTTCGTATCCTTTATTCTGCCAGTCCGTTACATATTCGTCTACTACAATATCTACGCTTTGGTAGTAAACGCCTATTGTTTTGTTTATTTCTTTCGCTAATTCGTAAGTACGGGTTTTACATTCTTCATAGTCGGAAATTTCTTTTACGGACATTGCTCTGCGTTTGTAATACTCGGTCAGTCTGCTGTCCAGCGCCGTCATTCCGCCCGATTTGCAGCTTTTGGCAACGGACAGAATAACGTCCTGCGTAAAGCCGTAATCCTGCCACTTGTCGTAGTATTCCCTGTCGGAGTGTTCGAACTTCCGCGTCAGCTTTAGCGCCTTGAACACCAGTTTCAAATCTTCGTCGTACTTTTGCTGGCAGTTAAGGTGTTCGGATACAAGCGCAAGAGTGGTGGCTCCGCGCGTAAGCTCGTTACGCGCCACTGCCAAAACGTATTGGTAACCTATCGTGTTGCCCTTTAACGCTATGCAGTATTTTGCTACCGCAAGTAAAGCTTCCTGCTCGAAGGTGGTGTTTTCAAGGAACATATAGTATTCGTAGTATTCGGCTGTATTTATGGTACGTCCGCCGGCGAACAGGTCTTGAATTTCAATCGAGAATTTTTTGTATTTGGACGGCTTGACCTTTTTCAGCGCGCTTGCCGAACTTCGGATAGGAAGATACATTACTCTCGGCGACGCGTCGTGTATTATATGCACCAACCCCAATTCTTCCCAATACTGATACGAAGCCATTACGTCGTCGCAAGTAATATTCAGTCGTTCCGCAATGGTTTCGCAGGAGTTGTCGCTGCCGTTGCTGTCGGACAGCGCCAGACCGAGCAGGTAAACGGATACGACCTTTTCCGGCGCGTCGGGCAGATAGTTTATAAAAAACTTGTTGTCGACAACCGTATATCCGTCGTATATAAGTTGTTTTTCCTTTTCGCAAAACGCCATAAATTACCTTCTTTTATTATCAAAGTATTGATTATTTTTTCAATATGAGTTATACTGTTATAAGAGTATGCTCCAAATACCTAACGGTTTTGGCGGAATAAATTCGGGAAAATATTTCTTCGGTTATTTTATTCTATCACAAAACTTTCGCCTTATCAACAAAATTACAAAACTAATTAAAGAGGTACGGTATGAGAATCTGCAAAGTTGTTGCGACCGACGTTAAAACGGAAGAAAAACGCATATATACGTTCGGCACGGCGGCTGACGGCAAAAGGCTCGTCACAAACGGCGGGGGAAAACTTAATAACTACTTGGAATTCTGCTTTAAGGAAGATGTGGAATGCGTCAAGGACGTAGAAGTGGAGTTTTCCGTCAACGGCGAAGAGTTTTCGCTCGGTCGTTTACACAACGAAGACGGCACTACGCGTAGCGTGCTTAAAAAGAAGGAAGACGGCAGCTGGCAGGTTGTCGCGCGTTCGCACGCCCAGGAATATCTCGAAGGCATTATAAATCAACGTCTGGCCGATATGATGAAGGCAGATTACGTCAATAACAAGTCTATCGAAGATTTCCACGGCGATTTGATGCTTTTCGATGAGATACGTCTGCTTTCAGACGTTCAGCAAAGCGTAAAGCAATCGTCCCAAGAGGCGCGTAAACGTAAGGAAATAGCATTGCAGAAGGTGCGCGATTACGCGAACAATATGCCCGCCAAGGCTTCGCCCGAACAGCTCGACGCGATCAATAACGAGCTCAACGCGCTTTTCCACGATATTACAATAGCAACTGCGGAACTGGGCGAGCTTAAAGCGCGCCAAACGGCGGACGGCTTGCGTCAAGACGTTGCGCGCGAATTGGAAGCCACGCAGAAGAAGTATAATACGCTTACTTCCCGTCAGGAAGAAATCGAAGACGCTCGCGCCAAGGTTAAGCTTCACGAAGAAACGGAAACGCTTATTCCCAAGGTCAAGACGATGCGCACAGTAGAAGAACAGCGCGCCGAATACGAAAAGAAGCGTTACGCCATTACCACCGAGTTGGAATGGCAGGAAAAGGAACTTGCTTCCATCAATCAGCAATTGGAAGAAAAGCAGCGTCAGTACGCTCTTTCGCAGGACAAGCGCAACCGCGTGGAAGTTATCAATAACGAACTGGCATACGTTTCGTCGTTGTACGAAAAGAACAAACAGCTTAACGAATCGCTGTTGGAGCTCAACGACAAGCAGCAGCGGCTGTCCACCGAAAAGGTAATGTATACCAACAAGATGGACGAATTGGAGAAGTCCATTACGGAAGTAAAGGAGAATCTTGACGCGTTTAACGTTCCCGCAAAGTCCGTGGGCGAACTGTTGGAAACGGTGCGCGTCGACGTAAAGATAGACGAAGTGGAATCGCAGATAGACAAGCTGCAAAGCGAGATTGCCGTCAAGGAAAGTCAGATTGCGGAAAAGGAAAGCAATCTTGTCGTGCAAATGAAACGTTTTCGTTCCGTCGCCGAACTGGACGTGGCGGTTACTCCTATGAAGGCGAAAGACACTATTTTGCAGGTGTTGGACGCCAAGTATTCCAAGTTAGAAGCGGTTAACCAATCCTTGCAGGAGAAGTCGCGCAATCTCGACAGAGCGCTCGAAGACTACAAGTTCCGTATCATTCAGATAGAACAATCCAAGAGTAAAATAGAAGCGGAGTACGACAAAACCATGCTTCGCAAACAGGAAGAGTTCAAGCGCGAAGTGTTTTTGAACAGCCAAAAGGTTTTCAGCGACGACGCGTCCGGCGTGTTTGCGGTAACAGCCAATTTCCACGATCAGGAAATCGAAGCGTTGGAGCAGGAGCTGTCCGCGCGGACGATGGACCGCGAGCTGCTGCTCGAACGTTCTTATCAATTGGAAGGCTCGCTCAAAGAAATTAAACGGCATATGGAAATCAACAGCGCCGAAATGGAATCTTTGCAACGCGAAAAAGCCAATATCAACAGTCGTTATAACGAGATTGTCGCTCAAAATACCAACGAGACTGTATTCAACTATCTCAAGGCGTTAAATGCCGACGGCGGAACGAAGTATCTTCTCGACGTTCAGCAGGACGCGGTGCGCAGTGAAGCCGAGTTGGCAGAGCTCAAACGCGCAACCGAAAGCCTGCGCGCCAAGCTGTCGGCGTTGAAGTCGCGTATGAAGTATCTCAAAGAAACGCAACAGCAGCTTGACAGCACTCAGGTTTCGGTTGATTCTCTCGTTTCTACGAACGATAAGGTAAAGGAAGAACTGACGGATATAGGAGAACGTCTGTCTGCAAGCTATGAGCAATACAAGGCGGTATCTCGCCAATTGGAAAGCATAGATTCCAAACTTGACGATATCCGCGGCGCGATTATCGAAACAACCAAGACCATCAAGGTAAACGAATCGCAAATCGCCGAATCTAACGAAAAGGCTAAGAAGTACGCGGGAAGCGACGACGTAGAGCAGGCTCTCGCTAACTTTAAGTACGATCTCGGCGACGTGGAAAGCGAACGTCAAATGCTGTTAGATTCCAAGCAAACCACCGAAAAGGAAGTATTCAAAAAACGTTTGGAAATGGAAAAAATGCAATGGCTGTACGATTCCAAGTCCAAGGAATACGACGAGCTGCATCAGGAATTGCAATTCGAGTTTAATCTTAAAGGTCTCGATATCGACAAGGTTACCGCGGAAGACTTGGAGGGCAACTTCTACGAACTCAAAAAGACCGTTGCCGAATACGACGCAATGCGTAATACGTTGGCGGAAAAAATAGAGAATCTGTACGGTATTTTGCAAAGTCGTCCCGCCGACAATGTTCCGCAGGAAGAAGTTGACGTCAAGGAGCAGAAACTCGCCGCGCTTATTAAACGGCAAAAGGAGTTGGAAGCGGAACGCAAGCTGCAATTAGACGTTTACGTTTCGGCAAGCACCGCCCGTATGAAGGTTACAGCCGCCGCTGCGGAAGCGCGCGCGCTTACCAATCTTCGCGCGACGTTGGATCACAACGACCTTATCGGACTGCTAATAAAGGAAAAAATCAATAATACTCTGGTAGTTGCTTCGCAGTATCTCAACGCCTTTGTCGGCGGAGAATATATTATTACGGAATCGGACGGTCAAGTGGTTGTTAAGGACGGCGCCGAAACGCTGACTTACGACGAATTGCCGTTGGAAACGCAAACCGCTCTGTACGTTGGATTACTGCTCGCCGTGCCCAATACGGACGACTCCGACGGGCGTTGGATAGTGTTCGAAGAACATATCAACATTAACAAAAAGCTGTTGGCGGATATGCTCCTTAATATCAATAATATAAGCTACGTTATCGGTGTAACTAAGGAGTAGCGCTATGATACGTTTTGAAACCAAATTCGACTCGGACAAAACCAAGCAGCTCAATAAATTTACTATGAAAAAAATTTGGTGGGCGTACGCGTTGTTTACGGTAATTTTTGTCGCTTTGGGCGTGATGAATATAGTTTCGTCCGAGCCCGACCTTGTGTTCGGCATAGTAATGATAGTAATAGGCGTGCTGTTTACTCCGCTGTGTATATGGATAACGTCATGTATACAAAAGCGTATTGATAAGTCTATGTCTATTATGAGTGAAAACACGGTGGAAACGTACGTTTTCGACGAAGACCAATTCAGTATCAAGCAGGAAAAGGGCGAAGAATATAAGGCTATAACCGTAGCCAAGTACAACTATTTTCACAAGGTGGTGTCTACTCCGCAATACTATATGCTGTATCTTTCCAGAATGCAGTGTCACGTGCTGCCCAAGGAAAGCATTGTTGAAGGCAGCTTGGAAGAATTAGACGGAATTCTTAACCGCAATCTGCATGAAAAATTCGTAAGCAAGTCCAAGTAACCGCACATGTTTTCTTTTCACTTTTCCCTATTACTTGCTTTTCAGTATAGCGTAACATTATAACAATAAAAAAACCGAAAGCTTTGTCGCTTTCGGTTTTTCGCTTGTTATATTGTCATTCTTCCGCTCTAAGCGTTACGGCGTACAGCGGACGGTAGGTTACCCCGTCCTTGCCGGATACGCTTTCGTACAGTACTACTTCGGGAGCGTCGAACGGCTTGTTGTAAACGTCTACGAACTTTGTAACTTCCGAAAATGGCAACTCGAATCCGTATTCGCGTATAATCGTTACGTGCGGTCGGTACGCGCGGTGTTCTACGGCAAATCCCGCCTGCTCCAGCTTGTTTCCCAATGCTTCGTGCAGTTTTGCAAGATTTCCGTTTTTGCCAAACTTGACGCACACTATGTTGCTTGCGCGCAGTACGGTAAATTGGCTTACGGCAAGGCGCGGAGCAATCATCTCGCGTACTCCGTCCAAGGCGGATTGTATGTACAGCAGTCTGTTTTCGTCTATGTTGCCTATAAAGTGCAGCGTTACGTGGTAGTTGGCTTTGGGTACGAACCGCCCCTTCGTCGCGTGCGTCTTAAATTGGTTTGCCGAGCGTTCCAAGTTGTCTTTTGCGCGTTCGGGAAGGTTCAGCGCGATAAAAACTCTCATTTTGTCACCCCGCAGTTATTATAACATAATTCGGGCGGCATTTCAAGGCTTTTTACCGCAGTTATGGGTAATAATAGATTCTGCTTTCAGTTGAGAATAGTGGAGATGATTTCTTTGCCTTCAATAAAGTTGGTAAATATAGTCCCTATCTCCGTTCCGCCGACATTGGTAAAGCAGTCCGTCATGGTTTGCGGCTGCGCAACGGTAAACGCCGCTGCGTCGTAGTAGTTGGCGAGAGCTTTCATAAACTTTGTTTTGCCCATTGTCTCGTACAAGGTGTTAAACAGTATGCTGCCCTTGACGTAAGTAAATATGACGTATTCGTTGTCGTTTTTGTACTGGTCTATCGGACGGAAAGACGTATCTACGTGTTCGTAGTAGTGGTTGAGAACGTCTACGTAGCTTACGTAATTCTTCGTTACCGCTTTCATCGACGTTTCCAAGGGGGTAATGCCCGCTCCGTCAAGATACATATAGGTTGCAAATTCCGCCAGTCCTTCGTCTTGCCAAGCGTTAGCTATTTGATCGTTGCCTATAATTCCGTAAAACCATTGGTGAGCCGTTTCGTGCGCCACGGCTTGCTTGTAGGACGCAGAACCGCTGGTAATCATAGTCAGCGACGGGTACTCCATTCCGCCGTAGCAAAATTCCGTTTCGCACACGGAGTACTGCGCATATGGATATTCTCCGACGTTTTTGGACAAGAATTCAAACGTTCCGCAGGCGTAAGCGAGGCTTTCTTCCGCAGTTTGGTCGTTGTAATAATAGTAATTGATTTGCGTGTTGTTTACGGTTTGCGACAGCTTTTGATATTTGTCCGACATAACGAACGCGAAATCGCGTACGGCTTGCGCCTGATACTTGTAGGTAACGCTGCCGTTGTCCGGTAAGGCTTCCGTAAGGTTTCCTGTGGAAGCGACGACAAATTTTTCCGGTAGGGTAAGGCTGACGTTGTAGTTGGCTACGTCTGTAACAAACGGGTCTCCGACGTTGTAGTAGGGAGTGCAAACGTAATTGTCATTTTCTATGTGACACAACACGGGGTAGAAGTTTCCTAAATTAACCGTTTCGTCTGTGTAACCCAAGCGGTGTTTTATGTTGGCAAGAGTTATTTGGTAGGTTAGCTCTATCGTCGTTTTTTGGTCGGGATACAGCTCGTTG
Organism: uncultured Clostridia bacterium; assembly: GCA_947570215.1. GTDB lineage: Bacteria > Bacillota > Clostridia > Christensenellales > CAG-314 > Fimimonas. Next base: position 47,542 of record CANOTO010000003.1, on the reverse strand, counting down.
GGCATCGGTACGGACAGAATATCCATATCCGAACCTTCTATTACGTATGCAACGGCGTTTCCGTCTACCTTTACGCTGTCGAAGGTTATTTCGCCGTAGCTGTCGCCGTTGGGGTAGGCTTTGGAGCGATACGAAGCGGGTACAACGGGGCTGCTTGCTCCTTCACGGTATTGGTTGGCGTAAATATGAAATTTCACCGCCGTATACGAGTTGCCGGAACGATTGGTTGCTTCCACCGTTTGACAGGCGGATAACGTGTGTGTGTCCGGGTCGTACGAAGCGACTATTTCGTAGTTGTCGCCGTTGTTGATTGCGTCCTTCATTCTATTGGGACGGCACGAAGCAAGCAGAAACGCCGACGATATTACAATGCACAGGGCGATAACGAGACATAAGGCTTTTTTCATAATAAATCTCCGTAAATAATTTGCTGTACCAAATTGTATGCTTTGTTGTGCGCTATTATGAATGTTACGCCGCTCGCGCATTCCGTTTTTACTTCGATTCGCATGACGGACACAGGCGTAAAACGGAATTCGCTCGCTCTTTGCGTTAAGCGGCGACGTTATAGGACTTGTTTGTTCAAGCTCATAAGCTCGTTCGGCCAAGCGAAGCGGATTTATAAAAAGGGTTCAATAATTTACAGTATTTCTAATCCCTTGTCAATACTAAAAGCGAAAAATAAAATCTTTTTCAATTCGTTCGCTAAAAAGCAACAAAAAATATCAACAAACAGTTGACTAAACTAAAAGTTGTGTAGTACAATAACAACATCTTTAACCAAAGAATAGTGTAACTCGCCGATAAAACGGCTCCGAAGGTTCTTGCGGTTGACTGATTAGCCTGAAACAGAATCAAGATTTTTGGTAGTAATGAGTAGACTCGGGATTGCTTATAGGCGAGTAGTATACTATTTTGTGAGAAATAGAGATAGTATGCGTCTTTAATGCGGTTTCGAGATTTTTTATCTTCCGCCAAACCGCGAACGGCGTTCGCGTAAGGTTGTTTCGCTACGCTCGACAACCCCTGTCGAACGACGGTCTATAATAAACGGTTGCACGCCGTTCCCACAGTCGATTGTCCCCGAGCAAAAACATCGGTAACAATAAAAACAAAAATATGAAGGAGAAGAAAACAATGAAAAAGAAACTGCTATGCTTGCTTATCGTTTTGTGCTTAGTAGTTCCAACGTGTGTCGCCTTGACTGCCTGCCACAAGGATCAAGGTATTTATACTTATCACGGTTACACAACCGCTCTCGGTACTAACTGGAATCCGCACACTTGGGAAATGAATGCAGATAGCGCCATTATGGAACAAACCGGTCTCGGCTTTGTAGATTCTATTTATTACGGCGAAGGCGCATTCCAATGGCATTATGAAATGGCTACGGAAATAAAGGACGTAACCGCTACGGCGTCCGCTGCCGATAAGACTAAGTGGGGTATCGAAGACGGGCAAACCGGTCGTATGTGGCAAATCAAGTTGAACCCCAATGCCAAGTGGGAAAACGGCGAAGCTATTAAGGCTGACGATTACGTTTGGTCTATGAAAATGCAGCTTAGTTCGGAATTAAAGAACTATCGTGCAAATTCTTATTATGCAAACGACTTTGAAATTGTAAATGCGAATATCTTTTACAATCAAGATAAAGTCGGTCAAAGGGCACAAGTTGCGATTGCAAACGAGGAAGAATATAATTCGTTGATGTCTACTAATCAAAATGTTTATATTGATATTGCAGGTGCTTGGGGAGTTGTTACCGCGACGGGTTCTACTTTCGCGTTGATTACCGATGAGACTAAAATCAGAGACGAAGCAGTAGAGGAAGGTCAAGACGGCGATTGGATTTCTCCCAAAGAAATTTATGAGACAATGCTGAACGGTTCCAGTTTAGGCGTTTTACTTGGCAACAGTTTACTGCTTAAAGACGGCGATCCTATTCCTGCTATTACTTTTGACGACGTAGGTTTGTATAAAGTTGACGAATATACGATTATGTACGTATGCGCTAAGCCCGTTGCGAAATTCGACTTCATGGTTATGTGCAACGGCGCTTCTTGGTTGGTACACAAAAAGACCTACGAAGACAGCATTGTCGAAGCGGCCGGCACTAAGACCAGTAAATACGGCACGAGCAAAGAAACCACTATGTGCTACGGTCCTTACAAAATGGAATCTTTCCAAAAGGATAAGCAGATTGTTTGGGTTCAAAACGAAAATTGGTACGGCTGGGAAAAAGAACGCGGTGAAAACGGCGAACTTGTTTCTTACATTACTCTTGCCGACGGCCAAAAACACCGTCAATTCCAAATGACCAAGTACGTTATCGACGTTATGACTGACGAAGCGGCTAAGCAAGCGTTCTTGAAGGGCGATATTGACGAACTCAGTTTGGATTCCGATGATATTCCTACGTACGCAACCAGCGACAGATTGTCCAAGGTTGACGAAACCTACACAATGCGTTTCTTCTTTAACACGGGCGCTACCGAACAGTTGGACAAAGGTAATAACAATAAGAACAGCGTTGTTTTGACTAATAAAAACTTCCGTAACGCGTTCAGTTTGGCTATTGACCGTTCGGAATTGTGTACTACTGCTACGGCAGGTTTCAAGCCGGCATTCTCGATGCTGAATACACTGTATTATTATAATGTTGCTGAAGATCCTACGTCTATATACAGAACCAGCGAATGGGGTATGAAGACGGTTGTGGAACTTTACGACATCGAATACGGCGCAGACAAGCAATATAAGACTCTTGAAGAAGCGTATAACGTTGTTACCGGTTACGACCTTACCAAAGCTAAGCAGCTCATGAAGACTGCTTGCGACGAACTTGTTGCGGCGGGTAAGTATAAGGCCGGCGATCCTATCAAAATTCAAGTCGGTTTCTCTGCTTTTGCACTTACTACCACCGATACGAAGCACCAGACGCTTATGAACCAATATCTCAACGCCGCGGCGGAAGGTTCCGGATTCGGCACGATTACTCTGGAATACGTAGGCAGCCTTACCAATAGATACAAGGATGTTACGGCAGGCAATTATGCTATTGGTTACGGCGCGTGGGGCGGCGCGGCATTCTATCCTTTCAAACTGTTCGAATGCTATCTCGAACCCGATGAAGTAACCGGCGGAATTCACGAACAAGGTTGTTTTGATCCTAAAACCGAAGTTTTGAAAATCGACGAGTTTACTTATACGGATAGCAACGGTGTCACAAAGACGTTCGCCGGCAAAACGCTTACTTGGGAAAGTTGGTCTAAGTTCCTCAAGAACGCATCGCTTGGTAACGATACTATTGACGATATCAATCTCAGACTTGCTTTGCTGTCTCGTATAGAAAAAGCGTATATCGAACAATATTACTGCGTGCCTATTGCCGGATCGACAATTGTTTCTATGCAAGGTTACAGGACGGAAAACATTACCCAAACGTATAATATTATGTACGGCTTCGGCGGAATCAGATTCACGTCCTTCAACTATACCGATGCGGAATGGGCTAAGTTTGTTAAAGATAACGCCAAGAACGGTGTTTTGCCTTACTAATTCCGAAGTGAACTGAAAATTGACTGTCAACAGGCAACGGCGTATGCCGTTGCCTTGTTGGCAGAATATTTTTTTATCGGATACGCTTTGTCAAAACGTATGCGACAAAGAAAAATAAAAGGAAAGATGGTTATGTTCAAATACATATTAAAAAGAATAGGTCTGCTTTTGTTGACGCTGTTCGTAATTATGTTTATGTGCTTTGTATTGATACGTATGCTGCCGAGAGAAATGCCGCAACGTACGGATCAATTAGAAGCAACGTTGCAGCGTTGGGAAGCGTTGGGATACAATGAGCCTATACTGACGCAGTGGGGCATTTATTTGAAGAACATTTTTACCAAGTGGGATTTCGGTACGTCGTGGAACATCGATTATCTTGCGCCTGCTTGGAACGTTATTGCGGATAGGTTGCTTCCTACCGTTTTGGTTAACTTATATTCTTTGATTTTATCTATTCCAATAGGTTTAGGTTTGGGTATTTTGGCTGCGGTTAAAAAGAATAAATGGCCCGACCACATAATTTCTACGGGTATAATGTTGTTCGTATCCGTTCCCAGCTACGTTTACGCATTTTTGGTGCAGTACTTGTTTTATTTCAAGCTTGGCTGGTTCCCGTTAAAAGTGTACAGCGTTGCTGACGCGGGAGGTTCGTATTTTACCGCCAAAATGTTTTACAGTATGATACCGCCTATTTTGGCGTTGTCGTTCGGCACGGTTGCCGGGTTGGCAAGGTTCACCCGCGCCGAGCTTACGGAAACGTTAACGAGCGAGTATATGCTTCTTGCCCGTGCCAAGGGTTTAACCCGCGGACAGGCCACCGTACGCCATGCAATGAAAAACGCCATGGTGCCCATTTTACCTATGATAATAGGTGAATTCATCGGTATCTTGGGCGGTTCGATGATTATCGAGCAGATATTCTCTATTCCCGGCGTTGGTCAATTGTATATCCAGTCTATCAATACTTTGGACTACGACGTGTTTATGATGGACGGCTTATTCTATACGTTTATAGGGTTGTTGGCAGGTATAGTGGTGGATATCAGTTACGGATTTATCGATCCGCGTATACGGATGGGGGAAAGATAGTATGGATAAAAAACAATTCGAACAGTACGAATCGATTCCGGTCGAAAAATTTCAGCTTGCGCAGTCGGAAGTTAACCACGATGTTAAGTTCGACACTAAGCCCGTCGGATATTTCCGCGACGCTTTCAACCGTTTTTGTAAAAACAAGGCTTCGGTAGTAGCCGCAGTCATTATATTATGTATTGTGCTTTATGCCATATTAACGCCGCTTTTCACATTTAGGTTCGGCGAATCTTTCTTGGATCCGTATTACGCCAAGTTGGGACCGCGTAACCTTGCGCTTTCTAAGATAGGTATTGCCAACGCCGAAGTAACTCAGGACGTAGACGAAAAGACGTACATGTACTACCTTGGATTGGGCGTAGGCGCGGAGGACTCCGATGGTAATGGGGCTACTTGGCAGGACGGAGCAAACAGCAAGTACAACGTTGTTCTGCGTATTAAGGAAGAATATAAGTTTATAAATAAAACTCAACGCGTTATCGGCATCGAATCGTATTTGGCTAAGGGCTTTATATATATGCAAATACCTGCCGAACGTTACGACGAGATTATCGCGTGGGAAGAAAAGAACGGACTCAAGGTTATTTATCCCGCAATAGATACCGCCAACGGATATTGCGCGGATTCCGAAAACGCCAATTATTGGTATAAGATGGACTCCAAGATAACGCCTATTTCTACCAAAACGGGCGAAGACGTGGCGATTACGATTGCTAACAAGTTGGAGTTGGAAGATAACTATTTGCGCGACGACGACGGTAACGTTCGTTATTTTGTAAACGTCGGCGGCTCGTCTACAACCAGTCCCGAAAAGAAAGTAAGAGTATTGTATTACAATTACTATATAATGCAAAACGGATTCGAACCGGAATACATATTCGGTACCGACTCGCAGGGATACGATATGTCGTTGCGGCTTGCCGGCGGTATAAGATTGAGCTTATTGGTGGCTATTGCGGTTTCTTTTATTAACCTTCTTATAGGCACTATTTACGGAGCAATCGAAGGTTATTTCGGCGGTATGACCGATTTGATGTTGGAAAGAGTATCGGATATTCTGTCCGGCGTTCCGTTTATAGTAGTGGCTACGCTGTTCCAGATGCACTTGGCAAGCAAGGTCGGACCTATTCCGTCGCTGCTGTTCGCATTTGTGTTGACGGGCTGGATAGGCACGGCGTCACGCGTGCGTACGCAGTTTTACCGTTTCAAAAATCAAGAATACGTCTTGGCGGCGCGTACTTTGGGGGCAAAGAATTTCCGTATAATGTTCAAGCACATTTTCCCCAACGCGTTGGGTACGATTATTACCAGTTCCGTATTGGTTATTCCGAGCGTAGTCTTTTCGGAGTCGATGCTCAGTTATTTGGGAATTGTGAAATTGGGCGGCGCAAACGGTACTTCTCTCGGTACGTTGTTGTCGGACGCAAGCGCCATTTGGACTAATTATCCACACTTAATGATAGCGCCCGCATTGATTATCTCATTATTGATGATAAGTTTCAACCTGTTCGGCAACGGTTTACGCGACGCGTTTAATCCGAGTTTAAGGGGAAGCGAGGGATAGGATAATGGAAAAGAAATTAGAAGTAAAAGATTTAGTTATATCCTTTCGAACCGACGGCGGCAAGGTGCAAGCAGTGCGCAATATCAGTTTCGACTTGTACAAGGGCGAAACGCTTGCGATAGTGGGCGAATCGGGCAGCGGCAAGTCCGTTACCAACCGCGCCATTATCGGCATTCTTGCGGGCAATTCTATCGTCGAAGGCGGAGAAATTATTTACGACGGACAGGATTTATTGAAGATTTCCGAAGAAGAATTTCACAAAATCCGCGGGGACAAAATCGCAATGATTTTCCAAGACCCCATGTCCAGCCTTAACCCCATAATGAAAGTGGGTAAACAGCTTACCGAAGCTATGCTGTTAAAAAGCTCGGCCACACGTAAAAACGCGCGTAAGAATTTTAACGGTAAGCTAAAATTGCTTAACGCCGTTATGGATACGATTGACGAAGGTAATGCGGAAAAAATCGAGCAAAACAATCAAAAGTGCAAAACGTTCGACAGTTTTTGTATTGCAAGCACCAAGTTGGAAAGCGCGTATAACGAAATTTACCGCGCGGCAATCGAATTAAAGCTCGACATCGAAAACGTTTTGTTTTTGGCGTCCAAAAATCAGCCTGTTGACAGCAAAAAGATTATAAAATCGGTAATTAGCCGTATCGAATATACGTATCACCCCGATATTGTCGTTCGCGGAGACGAGCATTTGCAAAACGCGTTGAACGTTTTGGAGTCTAAGCTCAGCAATAACAATCCTGTAAGAGATTTCTTTGTTAAAATCGGCGACTTCGTTTTGAATATTTTTATCAAGAACCGTAGTCATGTTCGTCCCTTTGACGAAGAAACTTTGTCTGCGCTTACCGAAATAGCGGAAGTTTTGGATGCGTCTACTCAAAGACCCAAGCCCAACTACTTTACGTTAGGTTATTATATGATGCGTAATCCGCAGGCAAATCTTGACGATATGCCGATAGACGAGCTGACGGAGATGACGCGTCGATATTTGGACGACGAGTTTATGCTGGAATTTATCGATAACGGCGCTCGCTCATTGGAAATCAATCACCGTAATAAGGTTGCCGTTAAGCAGGAATTACTGCCTAAGACGGAAGAAGCATTGGAGTTTTTTCGCGGCGAAACGTTGGATAAAAAGCAGTCTTACGCGCTGGCTAAGGAACTGTCCGCTGCGGTTAAGAACGCAATAGATCATTTGCGCGTAAGTAAAAACTCGGTGGAATACACGTTCCATTCCAGTATTAAGGAAGCGTTAAACAAATACTTTGCCGGCGTAAAAAACAATCCCAAGGAGCAAGCGCGGTTTAACCGTCAGCAATCCAAGTACGACGCATTGGTTTCCAAGGGCAAGCAGCCTGATTGGAAGGTTGTTCCCGCGGCGCTTGTGGATTTGGAACTCGCCAAGAAGAATATCCGCAGTGTATTGCATAATTTGCGCGCAACCTACCGCGCCGCGATAGAAAACGCGGACAAGTTCGACGGTCAAGCGGAAATGGTTGCTCTTATCGACTATCTAAAAGAACAGGCTTCGGCAGTGGTGTACCGTTTGACGAAAAAAATGGCAAAGGCTAAGGCGCTAAAACTGTTAGAAGAAGTCGGTATTCCCGAACCCGCAATTCGCTTTAATCAGTATCCGTTCGAGTTCTCCGGCGGTATGCGCCAACGTATCGTTATAGCTATCGCGTTGGCTGCCAATCCGGATATTTTGATATGCGACGAACCGACGACGGCGTTGGACGTTACCATTCAATCGCAGATATTGGAGCTTATTAACCGTATCAAGGCGGAGCGTAATTTGTCTGTAATATTTATTACGCACGACTTAGGCGTTGTAGCCAACATGGCGGACAGAATCGCCGTCATGTACGCGGGTAAGATAGTGGAGTACGGTACTGCGGAAGACGTCTTTTATGACCCGCGTCACCCGTATACTTGGGCGTTGCTGTCGTCTATGCCCGATCTCGATACCAAGGAGAAGTTGGAAGCTATACCGGGCACTCCGCCCAATATGATTTTTCCGCCTAAGGGCGACGCGTTTGCTGCGCGTAACAAATACGCAATGCAAATCGATTTCGAGCAGGAGCCGCCGATGTTCCAAGTGTCGGAAACTCACTTTGCGGCAACGTGGCTGCTGCACCCAAATGCTCCCAAGGTGAATCCGCCCAAGATTGTTACGGATCGTATAGCGAGAATGTCCAAGGAGGTGAAGTAATATGTCTGAAGAAAGAGAGGTATTGCTGTCAGTTCAGCATTTGGAACAGTTTTTTAAGATGGGAAGCAAGCAGCTTAAAGCCGTTAATGACGTTAACTTCGATATTCACAAGGGCGAGGTTTTCGGTCTTGTCGGCGAAAGCGGCTGCGGCAAAACCACTACGGGACGTTCGATAATACGTTTGTACGATATTACAGGCGGTTCGGTATATTTTGAAGGTCAGCGTATCTGCGCCGGTATAAATACTTACAAGGAAGCGATCAAGTCCGCCAAGGATAAGGCTAACGCCGAAATCAAGGAGCTGAACGCTCAGCCGAAAACGCCCGAGCGCGATGAAAAAATTGCCAAAATAAACGACGAATTGAACGCGTTTATAGCGGCTCAAACCGCGGAAATAAAATCTGCAAAGTACGACCACAAGAATTGTAACAGGCTGTACGCCGAGCAGCAAATGAAAGCGGTTCGCGGCAAGTATGAGCCGATGATTGCTGCCGCGGGCACGGAAGAAGAGCAAAAATCGCTGCAAGCGGAGATGAAACGGGAATTGCGTCTTGCGTCGAAAGACAGGATTATGAACAAGATGCAGATGATTTTCCAAGACCCGATTGCGTCGTTGAATCCGCGTATGACGGTTCGTGAGATAATTGCGGAAGGTTTGATTATACGCGGCATTCGCGACAAAAAGTACATAGACGAGCAAGTATACAAGGTGTTGGACTTGGTCGGTCTCGTTCCCGAACACGCGGGCAGATATCCGCACGAGTTTTCGGGCGGACAGCGTCAGCGCATAGGTATTGCCAGAGCTATCGTTTTGAATCCTGACCTGATTATTGCGGACGAACCTATTTCGGCGTTGGACGTATCTATTCAGGCGCAGGTAATAAATTTGCTAAACGATTTGCGCGAGCGTTTGGGGCTGACGATTTTGTTTATTGCTCACGATTTGTCCGTCGTCAAGTACTTTTCCGACCGTATTGCGGTAATGTATTTCGGTAAAATTGTCGAGCTTACCACCAGCGACGAGCTATTCAGGCATCCGTTGCACCCCTATACCAAATCGCTGTTGTCGGCAATCCCCTTGCCCGATCCGCAATTTGAGAAGCAGCGTAAGCGTATAACGTACAATCCTCTTGCGGCGCACGATTATTCCGAACAGCAGCCCTACATGCAGGAAGTCGCGCCCGGTCACTTTATTTATTGTAACGACGTTGAATTTGAACGTTATAAGCAGGAAATCGTCGAGCTTGACGCGGCAGAAGCCAAGGCGGAAGCGGTTTCGAAGTCCGTCGAAAAAACTGACGGCAAAAAGACCGCCAAGAAGTCTGCCGCCAAAACGAAAAAAGGCGACGCTAAAACATCTACGGAAAAGCGCAAACGGTAATGAAAAAAGTATTAAAGTATCTTATTCCCGTTTTGATATGCTGTACGGTGGTAATGGTGATTTTGGCAAGCCGCGGTTCGTTTGTAAAGACAGGTAAAGCGCTTATTCGCGATTTATGCGACGCCTTTACCGTTCCGGGCGCGCTTATGTTTTGCTTCGGACTTCTTGTTCTTGCGACAAACGGCGGAACTTTCGATATGCTGGCCTTCGGCGTGAGAAAATTATTCGAATTGTTCCGAAAGGATTTGACCAAAGTAAAGTACCGCACGTTTTACGATTACCGTCAAGCGCAAAAGGAAAAGAAGCGCACCTTTATTCATTTTATTATCGTAGGGTCGGCTTTTTTATTTGTGGCGATTGTCTTTTTGATAGTTTATTATAAAATATAGACGTAATTTTATAAAAACGCGGAATCGTACGGATTCCGCGTTTTGCGTGGTTGTCGCCCGTATGTTTCGGCTTGCGCGCGGTTGTTTGCGTAAGCGGTTGCCATAACCTTTTTGCGGCAAAGTCGGGCGTATCCGATAGTTTATGCCGCAAAGCAAATCTTCTTGATCAAAAGAGATAAAAAAATATTAAAATTTTATTTTTTCTTTATTAAATTTGTTTGACACGGGTTGACTGCTGTGTTAAACTAATTAAGCTGCGTAATAGGGGCTGACGCGCAAGGTTACTGAGAAAACAGAAAACTTGCTGCCGACCCAGCAATCCCGAGAGGATTGCGACCGAACAACTTTTAAGCGGTATAAGCGTTAAGTGATGCGGAATCATACTGGCGCGGATATTATGAAAGCAAATTTATATTTGCTTTATTAAAAGTCGCAGCGTGAAACACACGGAAGTGTTGTCGGCACAATCGGTTCGGTGAATAAAACGTAAAAAGGAGTAACAGTATGGCAAATCAAAGAATCAGAATCAAACTTAAATCTTACGACCACAACCTGGTGGATCTGGCTTGTTCCAAGATTGTAGACGCCGCCGAAAAAATGGGCAGCAAGGTGTCCGGTCCAATTCCCCTTCCTACGGAAAAGGAAATCGTAACCGTACTTCGTGCCACGCACAAATATAAGGACGCGCGCGAGCAGTTCGAGTTGCGCACGTACAAGCGTCTTATCGACATCTACAGTCCCAATGCCAAGACTATCGACAGTCTTACCAAGTTGGACTTGCCCGCAGGTATCGACGTAAAAATTAAGTTATAATAAACGGAATATATATGGAGGTGAACTTTATCTATGAATAAAGCAATCATTGGTAAAAAATTGGGAATGACGCAGGTGTTCCTTGCCGACGGTACTATGGTTCCCGTTACCGTCATTCAGGCGGGTCCTTGCGCGGTAACGCAAAAGAAGACGGTCGAGCGCGACGGCTACGAAGCGATTCAACTCGGCTTCGAAGAAGTGGCGGAGAAAAAGCTCAACAAGCCGGAAAAGGGGCATTTGAAGGCAAGCGGAGCTATGGTCAAGCATCTTCATGAGTTCAAGCTCGAAGGTTCTTCCTTGGAAGTGGGCGCGAAAGTGGAATGCGATACTTTCCAGGCGGGCGATTTCGTCGATATCACAGGAACGAGCAAAGGACACGGCTTTACCGGCGTTATAAAGCGTTGGAATCAACACAGATTAAAGGAAACCCACGGCGTGGGTCCCGTACACAGAGAAGTCGGTTCTATGGGTCCTATAAGCAGTCCTTCGCGCGTTATGCCGGGCAAAAATCTTCCCGGTCACTACGGCGTAGAACAGGTGACGGTACTTAATCTCTCGGTAGTAAAAGTCGACAAAGAGAAAGGCGTTCTTCTTGTAAAAGGCGCTGTTCCCGGAGCAAAGAACAGCATCGTTTACGTGCGTAACGCCGTTAAAAAATAAGGTGAAAGGAGTACAAGACAATGCAAGTTAAAGTTTATAATACTAAGGCTTCCGAAGTCGGACAATTGAATCTTGACGATAGCGTATTCAAGTGCGAATACAACGAACCTCTTATTCACCAAGCAATTGTCGCTTATCAAGCCAATCAAAGGCAAGGCACCAAGTCCACCCTTACCCGTACGGAAGTGCGCGGCGGAGGAATCAAGCCTTGGCGTCAAAAGGGAACGGGCAGAGCAAGACAAGGCTCTATTCGCGCTCCGCAATGGATAAAAGGCGGAGTGGTATTCGCTCCCAAACCGAGAGACTTTTCCAAAAAGCTCAACAAAAAAATGAAGGCGCAGGCATTTAGAAGCGCAATCAGTTACAAGGTTGCAAATAACGAATTGTTCGTATTGGACGAATTGACGCTGGAAGCTCCCAAAACCAAGCTTATGGCGGAAATTCTTAAAAACTTCAAGTTGGATAAGAAAACGTTGGTTATAGTCACGGGCGAAGCGACCGGTATCGTAAGAGCGGGCGCAAACATCGAAAAACTTACGGTAACGGATGCGAATCTCGCTAACGTGTATCAGCTTGTATCCAACGTCGCGATTGTCGCAACCAAGGACGCAATAAAGAAAATTGAGGAGGCGTACTCGCTATGAATTCCTACGATATAATCAAACGTCCCGTTTTGACGGAAAAAAGCTACGCCGGCATTCCCGCTAAAACCTACACCTTCGAAGTGGCGAAAAACGCCAATAAGGTACAGGTAAAGAAAGCGGTGGAAGAGATTTTCGGCGTCAAGGTAGAAAACGTAACGACTGCCGTTGTTAAGGGTAAGTTAAAGAGACAAGGCAGAACGCAGGGGCACACGCCCGATTGGAAAAAGGCGACTGTTCGTCTGACCAAAGAGAGCAAAGCAATCGAATTCTTCGAGAGCTTGTCCTGATAACGGAGGAATAGAAAAATGGCTATTAAAAAATATAAACCTACTTCTCCCGCGCGTCGTTTTATGTCTGTTTCGACGTACGAGGAGATTACGACTACGACTCCGGAAAAGAGTTTGTTAGCTAAAAACAAGAAGTCCGGCGGCAGAAACTCCACAGGTAGAATTACCGTCAGGCATATAGGCGGCGGCAACCGTATTAAGTACAGAATTATCGACTTCAAGCGCGACAAGTCCGTACCTGCCAAGGTTGCTACGATCGAATACGACCCCAACCGTACCGCCAATATCGCATTGCTGCATTACGCCGACGGCGAAAAGAGATACATACTCGCTCCCGTGGGACTTAATGTGGGCGATACAATAGTATCGTCTTCCGACGCCGATATCAAGGTGGGTAACAATCTTCCCCTTGAAAATATCCCCGTAGGTACGATAGTGCACAACATCGAGATGAATCCCGGCAAGGGCGGACAGATTGCGCGTTCGGCAGGCATATTCGCTCAGTTGATGGCAAAGGAAGGCAAGTACGCCACAATCCGTATGCCCAGCGGCGAAATGCGACTTATTCTGTTGAAGTGCCGCGCGACCATCGGTCAGGTTGGAAACCTGGACCACGAAATAGTGTCGCTCGGCAAAGCCGGCAAAAAGCGTCATATGGGCGTTAGACCTACCGTTCGCGGTAGCGTTATGAACCCGTGCGACCACCCCCACGGCGGCGGCGAAGGCAAATCTCCCGTCGGTCGTCCCGGTCCCGTTACTCCTTGGGGCAAGCCTGCCTTGGGATACAAGACCAGAAAGAAGAAGAAAGCTTCCGGCAAACTGATTGTCAAGCGCATTAACTAATCGGAGGAAAGAAAATGAGTAGATCGATTAAAAAAGGACCTTACGTTCAACCCGTTTTGTTGAAGAGAATAAAGGAAATGAACGAAAAAGGCGAAAAGAAAGTTTTGAAAACGTGGTCGAGAAGTTCAACAATCTTCCCCGATTTCGTAGGACACACCATCGCGGTACACGACGGCAAAAAGCACGTTCCCGTATATATCACCGAAGATATGGTCGGCTTGAAGTTGGGCGAGTTCGCTCCGACGAGAACGTTTAAGGGACACGCGGGCAGCAAGACTGCCGGCGGAAAATAGGAGGGAAGATAAATGGCTACAAGAAGTAAAGCGAAAGCCCTTGCGCGCGCTGAGAGCAAAGACAGACGCCCCAAGGCAATAGCGAAGTACATACGTATCTCTCCTTCCAAGGTGCAAATCGTTTTGGACCTTATACGCGGCAAGGACTACAAGGATGCCGTCGCTATTTTGAAAACTACAGCCAAGGCTGCGTCCGAGCCCGTACTTAAATGTATGAATTCGGCAGCTGCCAATGCGGAAGTAAATTTGGGAATGAACAAGGATACTCTTTACGTTGCAGAGTGTTTTGCGGACCAAGGTCCGACGCTCAAAAGAATGCAATCCGTATCTCGCGGTAGGGGATATCGCATTTTGAAGAGAACCAGCCATATTACCGTTATTATGGACGAGAGAGCGTAAAGGGGGAAAGATTTTATGGGACAAAAAGTTAATCCACACGGACTTAGAGTGGGCGTTATTCAAGACTGGAACGCTAAATGGATAGCGGATAAAAAGGATTTCGCCAAGTTTATAAAAGAAGACGATAAGATCAGGACGTTCTTAAAGAAAAAGTACTATCAATCCGCAATCTCCAAGATTATAATCGAAAGAAGCGAAGGCAAGGTCATCGTAGATATACATACGGGACGTCCCGGCGTTTTGATCGGTAAGGCCGGCGCTGGCGCCGAAGAAATCAAGACGGAAATTGCCAAGATGGTGGGCGACAAGATTGTTACGCTCAATATAATCGAAGTTAAACGCCCCGATATGGACGCTCAATTGGTAGCCGAAGCTATTGCGGCGCAGTTGGAAAAGCGCGTATCTTTCCGCAGAGCTATGCGTCAATGTATGGGCAGAGCTACGCGTTCGGGCGCCAAGGGAATCAAAACTATGGTTTCCGGTCGTCTTGACGGAGCGGAAATCGCACGCTGCGAGCAGTATCACGAAGGCAGTATACCCCTTCATACTTTAAGAGCGGATATCGACTACGGTTTTGCTCAGGCGCTGACCACGTTCGGTATCATAGGCGTTAAAGTATGGGTGTATAGGGGCGAAGTGCTTCCTAAAAAGAAGAAAACCGTCAAAAAGGAGGTAACTGAATAATGTTGATGCCCAAAAGAGTTAAGCATCGCCGCGTCTTCCGCGGAAGAATGAAAGGCGAAGCACACAGAGGCAACAAGGTTGCCTACGGCGAATACGGTTTGCAGGCCGCTCAATGCGGTTGGATCAAGTCCAACCAAATAGAGGCTGCCCGTGTCGCAATGACGCGTTTTATAAAGCGTGGCGGTAAAGTTTGGGTAAATATCTTCCCCGACAAACCGGTCTCGCAAAAGCCCATCGGAATCAGAATGGGTTCTGGTAAAGGCGCTCCCGAATATTGGGTAGCGGTAGTTAAACCGGGAAGAGTAATGTTTGAAATGTCGGGCGTGTCCGAAGATATCGCCCGCGAAGCGTTGCGTCTTGCCAGCCACAAATTGCCGGTTAAGTGCAAGTTTGTGAAAAGAGTCGACGAGGTGAATGCAAATGAAAGCAAGTAATGTTCGCGAACTTAATAACGAAGAATTGCAAGCTAAGCTTGCGGATCTGAAAAAGGAATTGTTCAACTTGCGTTTATCTCACGCAACGGGACAATTGACCAATCCACTCGCCCTTAACAACGTCAAGAAAGACATTGCACGAATCAAGACTGTTCTCCGTGAAAGAGAGCAAGCGAGTAGGGCGTAAGCGGAGGTGACTAACAATGGAAAGAAATAGCAGAAAAGAAAGAGTCGGCATCGTAGTATCGGACAAAATGGATAAGACTATCGTTGTCGCAATAGTAAACAAGTACAAGCACCCGCTTTACAAAAAGACGGTGTCTACAACCAAAAAATATAAAGTGCACGACGAAAATAACGAATGCGGTATCGGCGATACCGTCAGAATCGTGGAAACGAGAAAGCTGTCCAAGGATAAGAACTGGCGTCTTCTCGAAATCGTCGAAAAGGCTAAGTAGGAGGACGGTACAATGATTCAACCACAAACAAGACTTAAAGCCGCCGACAACAGCGGAGCGAAAGAACTTATGTGCATAAGAGTCCTTGGCGGTTCTTTCCGCAGATTCGGCAATATCGGCGACGTAATCGTAGCGTCGGTCAAGAGTGCAAACCCCGGCGGAGTCGTTAAAAAGGGCGACGTAGTCAAGGCGGTAATAGTTAGAAGCGCTTACGGCGTAAGCAGAAAAGATGGCACGCATATCCGTTTCGACGACAACGCGGCGGTTATTATCGACGCGCAAAAGCAACCCAAGGGCACGCGTATTTTCGGGCCGGTAGCAAGAGAACTTCGTGAAAAAGATTATATGAAGATAGTATCTCTCGCTCCCGAAGTGCTGTAAAAGGAGGACAAATCAATGGCAAGTATGAATGTTAGGTCCGGTGATACCGTCGAAATCATTGTCGGAGGAGTAGAAGACTTCGGCAAAAGAGGCAAAGTCATCGTAGCCGATCCCAAAACGGGAAGAGTAATCGTTGAGAATCTCAATATGGTTACAAAACACAAGAAACCACGTTCAGCGCAAGAGCAGGGCGGCAAGGTGGAAAGACCCCGCGCCATAGACGTAAGTAACGTTATGCTCGTTTGTCCTAAATGCGGCAAAGCAACCCGCGTAGCTCACGTTCTCGGCGAACACGGCAAGTACGTAAGAAGCTGCAAGAAATGCGGAGCGAAAATAGACGTTAAGGAAGAAAAGAAGCAGGTTAAAAAGGCAACGAAAGCCGCCGCTAAATCATCTTCCGCAAAGAAGACGACCAAGACGGCGAAAACCGCCGCAACCGAAGAATAATAAAGGAGGAACAAAATGGCTACAAAGAAAACCGCTGAAACAAGCGTAAAACCGGTTGAATGTAGATTGAAGAAGCTGTACAAAGATACGGTTGTTCCTCAACTCGTCAAGGAATTCGGTTACAAAAATATCAACGAAGTACCCCGTTTGGAAAAGATTGTGCTTAATGCAGGCCTCGGCGACGTAAAGGATAACTCAAAGTCTTTCCAATTGGCGGTAGAAGAACTCAAATCCATCTCCGGACAAAAACCTTTGGTTACCAACAGTAAGCTGTCCGTCGCTAACTTCAAGGTTAGAAAGGGTATGGCGGTAGGCGCAAAAGTAACGCTGCGCCGCGACCGTATGTACTCGTTTATGGACAAGTTGGTCAGTATCGCTCTGCCCAGAGTACGCGACTTCCGCGGCGTCAACACCAATTTCGACGGGCGCGGCAACTATACGCTGGGTATCAAGGAACAACTTATTTTCCCCGAAATCGTTTACGACCAAGTGGAAAAGACAAGAGGCTTTGACGTGACTTTTGTTACAACGGCAAAGACTGACGCAGAAGGAAAAGCATTGCTCAAGTATTTGGGTATGCCGTTCAGAGCGTAGTCGGAGGTAAGATATGGCTAAGAAATCAATGATAAACAAACAACAAAGAACGCCCAAGTATTCCACTCGCGGATACACGCGTTGTTCTATCTGCGGACGTCCGCACTCTGTTCTTCGTAAGTACGGAATTTGCAGAATTTGCTTTAGAGAAAAAGCGTACAAGGGAGAAATCCCCGGCGTTAAAAAAGCAAGCTGGTAAGAAGGAGGAAATACAAATGGTTGTTACAGATCCTATTGCTGATATGCTCACGCGTATCAGAAACGCTATAACTGCGAAACACGCCGACGTAGAAATCCCCGCTTCCAAAACGAAAAAAGCAATTTTGGATATTTTGGTTGCCGAAGGTTACGTTTCCGGCTACGAAGTAAAGGAAAACGAGCTTCAAGACTCGTTGAAGGTTGCTTTGAAGTACGGATATAAGGGCGAAAAGGTTATAACCGGTTTAAGACGTATTTCCAAGCCCGGTTTGAGAGTGTACGCTAAAAGTGAAGAGCTTCCCAAGGTTTTGAACGGTTTGGGAATTGCAATCGTGTCCACAAGCAAGGGCATTATGACGGACAAGCAGGCTCGCAGTCAGAATTTGGGCGGCGAAGTACTTGCTTACGTTTGGTAAGGAGGGTAGTAACATGTCAAGAATCGGTAAAAAGCCTATTGCTATCCCCGCCGGCGTGACCGTCGATTACGCTAACGACACCGTTACCGTCAAGGGCGCTAAGGGTACGCTGACGCGTGCTATCGACCCCGCTATCAAATGCGAAATCAACGGTAACGAGCTTACGATGATTTGTCCCGAAAACGCTTCCGGCGACGTTCAAGCCAAGCACGGCTTGTACAGAGCTTTGGTTGCCAACATGGTAAAGGGCGTTCACGACGGATTTACGAGAAACCTTATCATCAACGGCGTAGGTTACAAAGCGGCAGTTCAAGGCGACAAGTTGGTGCTTAACATAGGTTATTCGCACTCTATCGAAGTTATCGCTCCGCAAGGAATCAAGTTCGAGTGTCCGACTCAGACGGAAATCGTCGTATCGGGCTTCGACAAGGAGCTTGTGGGACAAACCGCCGCCAATATCAAAGCTAAACGTCCTGTCGAGCCTTATCACGCTTACGGCGTCCGTTACAAGGAAGAAACCGTAATCTTGAAGGAAGGCAAGAAGGCAGGTAAGTAAGGAGTGTAGATTATGATAAAAAAGTTAAACAAAAATGCTGACAGACGTATCCGTCACGCAAGAGTTAGAAAAAAGGTATTCGGCACAAACGTTAAACCCCGTCTTTGCGTATATCGTTCCACAAACTATATCTACGCTCAAATAATCGACGACGTCAACGGAAAAACGTTGGCGGCTTCCAGCAGTTTGGCTCTCGCCAAGCAAACGGAAGGCAAGACCAAGACGGAAGCGGCTAAAATGGTTGGACAGGATATCGCGGCGAAGGCCGTCAAGCTCGGGCTTACGGAAGCGGTATTCGATCGCAGCGGATATATTTACACGGGCAGAGTCGCTGCTTTGGCGGACGGCGCCAGAGAAGCCGGACTCAAATTCTAAGGGGGACTACACAATGGAAAACGTACAAGAAGTAGAAGTTGTCGCGACAGAAGTCGCGCAAGAACAAGCTCCGCAACAAGAACAGCAGCCCAGACGTTATAACCGCGACGGTCGTCCCGACAGAAAGGGCGGCAGACGCAACAACCGCGACAGAGACGCTCGCGAAGACGACGGTCTTATAAAGAAGCTGGTTGCCGTTAACCGCGTAACCAAGGTTGTTAAGGGCGGACGTACTATGCGTTTCTCGGCGCTTTGCGTCGTCGGAGACGGCAAGGGTATGGTCGGAATCGGTATGGCTAAGGCTGCCGAAGTTCCCCAGGCTATCGAAAAGGCAAACTTGAGAGCAAAGAAAGCGATGGTAAAAATCGCTTTGGTAGATACCACTATCCCCCACGAAGCCATCGGTAAGTTCGGACGCGGCAAGGTATTGCTTATGCCTGCTCAACCCGGTACCGGAGTTATTGCGGGCGGTCCCGTAAGAAACGTACTCGAAGCGGTTGGTATCAAGGATATCCGTACCAAGTCTTACGGCTCCAACAACCCTATCAACTGCGTAAAAGCGACGTTCGACGGACTTACGAATCTTCGTACTCGCGAGCATATCGCTGAACTTCGCGGCAAGAATGCCGACGAAATTTAAGGAGGGAAGTTATGGCAGATAAGAAAGAAGAAGTTGTGAAGATCGAAGTCGTAGGCGAAAAGCCCATTACGGTAGCTTCGACCAAAACCGCAGCTAAGAAAACTTCAACTACTACTAAGACGAAGAAAGACGCTTCCGCGACGGAAAAAACACCTGCGGCTTCTAAGGCTAAGGCTCCCGCGAAGAAAGCTGTTAAAGCCGAGGCGTCGGCGTCCGAAGTTGCGGCGGCGCAAGCCGAAACCACGACGGAAGCTACGGTCGAGAAGACTCCTGCGGAAAAAACTCTCGCTAAGAAAGCGACTAAGAAGCAAGCAGTCAAAGCTCCCCTTTATATCAACGGCAGATACGTAGTGGAAAAGCAATTGCCCGCTAAACCCGCCAAGGGCGTAAAGCCTTACGCCGAAGCGAAGAAAAGCGTTAAGGTTACTTTGATTAAGAGCACCGCAGGCTGCTTGAAGGATCAGCAAGCTACGGTAAGAGCGCTCGGTCTTACGAAGATCCGTTCTACGAACGTATTGCCGTATAACGACGCGATTCGCGGAATGATTTTCAAAGTAAAGCACCTTGTGGCTGTAGAAGAAGTAAAGTAGGAGGCTAATATGAGAATACATACAATTCAACCCGCTATCGGAGCGAACACTTCCGAGAAAAGATTGGGTAGAGGTATCGGAAGCGGCCTCGGTAAAACAAGCGGCAAGGGTCACAAAGGACAATGGGCTCGCAGCGGCGGCGGTGTACGTCCCGGCTTCGAAGGCGGTCAAACCCCTCTTGCCAGACGTCTTCCCAAGCGTGGCTTCAACAACAAGTTTGCGGTTAATTACGATATCGTAAACGTGGACGCTCTCAACGTGTTCGAAGAAGGAACAATCGTTACGCCGGAATTACTTGCAGAAATGCGCGTATTAAAGGGTAAAAACAATGGCGGCGTAAAAGTTCTTGGCAACGGACACCTTACAAAAAAACTTACTGTCAAGGCAGATAAGTTTTCCGCTTCCGCAAAAGCAGCAATCGAAGCGGCAGGCGGTGTTGCAGAGGAAATTAAATAATGTTTGAAACCATCAGAAATGCCTTTAAGATAAAGGAAGTACGCAATAAGATTTTTATGACAATCTTGTTTATCCTTTTGTTTAGACTTGGTTGTTTCATCACCGTTCCCGGACTTAATAATATAACCAGTCAGTTGTCGTCCGATAATATGGATATTTTCGGAATACTCAACTCTATTACGGGTAGCGCGTTAAGTCAGGGTACGCTCTTTTCTCTCGGCATTTCACCGTACATAAACGCATCCATTATCGTGCAATTGTTGGCGGTAGCTATCCCTGCTCTTGAAAGAATGTCTAAGGAAGGAGAAGAAGGGAAAAAGAAAATGGACCGGATTACCCGTTGGGTAACTTTGGCTCTCGCAATCATCAGCGCGGTAGGCGTATATCTGACGTTTTCCAATAATGCCGAGGTCAGTTACGTTAATTATTCTTGGCTGGGCGGACAGTATGCAGACTTTTTCAAGTCTACCGGCGGAAAATGGATAATGGGTATTTACATCGTAGCAATGTTGGTCGGCGGAAGCATGCTGTGTATGTGGATTGGCGAACGCATAACCGAATACGGCGTTTCGAATGGTATATCGTTGTTGATTTTTGTCGGTATCATATCTACGGCTGCTCAGGAAATGGGCAATACCCTTATGGGCGGTCACTGGGTAGAAGCGCTTATCTTCGTTGTAGAACTTATTTTGGTTTTCGGATTCATTGTCTGGGTAGACGGAGCGGAAAGAAAAATCAAGGTTCAATACGCCAAGCAGGTTAAAGGCAACAAAATGTACGGCGGACAATCGATCTTTATTCCTATCAAGGTCAACGCGTCCGGCGTTATGCCCCTAATCTTCGCTTACGCGATTATGAGCTTCCCGCAAATGCTTATTACCACCTTTTGGCGCGAAACCAATTTCGCCAAAGTCTTTAACGATTGGTTTACGGCGTCTACGGGACATGTCGGCGGAACAATTATTTATAACGTAATTTTGGCAGTATTGATTTTCGTATTTGCGTATTTCTATTCGCAGATTCAGTTCAATCCCGTCGAAATATCGCGCAATATTCAAAATAACGGCGGTTTCGTAACCGGTATCAGACCGGGCAGAGAAACTGCGGAATATCTTGCCAAGGTTGTATCTCGTATTACCTTGTGGGGCGCGGTATTCCTTGCAATAATCGCGTTCGTACCTTCTATTTTGTTCTCGATACCCGGCTGGGCGGGAATGACGATGGTATCGCGGTTGGTATCCAGTTTCAGCACGACAGGTATGTTGATTTGCGTGTCCGTTGCGCTGGAATTCAACAAGGCGTTAGAAAATCAGATTTTGATGCGCCACTATAAGGGACTGTTAGGTTCCAATTCAAAAGGATTTTTGAAATAATATGAATGTAATCTTGTTAGGCGCGCCGGGCAGCGGCAAAGGCACCATGGCGCAGAAGCTCACAAACGATTTACAAATCCCGCAAATATCCACAGGGGACATCTTCCGCAAGAATTTGAAGGAAGAAACCCCTTTGGGTTTGTTGGTTCGAGACATTATGGCTCGCGGCGATCTTGTTCCCGACGAAATCACGATAGAAATCGTAAAAAACAGATTGTCGGAAGCCGACTGCCGCAACGGATACATATTGGACGGTTTTCCCCGCTCGATAGTGCAAGCGGAAGCGTTGGACGGTTTTCAGCAAATAAGCGCCGCGATAAATATCGACGTTGACGAGGACTCTATTGTTAAACGCTTGTCGGGACGCAGGTTCTGCCCCGATTGTAACGGTACGTTCCACGTTTCGACTCTCGGTGACGGTAATATATGTCCTGCGTGCGGCGGTAAGCTGATTATTCGCGCGGACGACTCGGAAGAAACGGTTAGAGAGAGATTGAGAGTGTACTACAAAACAACCTTCCCTTTAATCGAGTATTACGAAAAGCAGGGTAAGCTTATTACTGTGGACGGGAACGGTACGGTAGACGAAGTATACGCAAGAATTACGGCGGCAATCGGAAAATGATTTTAATCAAGTCCAGTTCGCAAATCGACGAGATGCGTAAAGCGAATATAATCGTCCGCGACACGTTGAATCTTCTGCGTGACAATACAAAGCCGGGTGTATCGACGTACGACTTGAACAAGTTGGCGCACGACTATATAGTTTCTCAAAAAGCCGTACCAAGTTTTCTAAATTACAACGGTTTTCCCGCAAGCATATGCGTGTCTGTCGACTGTGAAGTCGTTCACGGAATCCCTTCCAAAAAGAAAATTTTGCAGGAAGGACAAATTGTTTCCTACGATTGCGGAGCGATATTAAACGGCTGGCACGGCGACGCTGCGAGAACTGTGGCGGTAGGAATAATATCTCCCGAGTGTCAGCAGTTAATAGACGTTACCGAGCAAAGCTTTTTCGTCGGAATAAACAGCATCGTTTCGGGAGTGACTCGTTTGGGCGATCTCGGATACGCAATCCAAAGCTACGCCGAAGGCTTCGGCTACGGGGTAGTGCGCGAGTTGGTGGGACACGGTATAGGACGAGAAATGCACGAAGACCCCGAAGTTCCCAATTTCGGACGCGCTGGACACGGAATGAGACTGTCCCACGGTATGACTATTGCGGTAGAGCCTATGATAACGATGGGAACGGAACGCGTCGACTGGTGCGCCGACGGTTGGACCGTCAAAACCCGCGACCGTAAGCCGTCGGCTCATTACGAGAATACAATAGCGATTTTAGACGACGGCATAGAGATTTTAAGTTTGTAGGTGAATATGAACGACAACGGTTTAGCAATCGGCAGCGTGGTGCTTTCCACCAAGGGCAGAGATAAAGGGGCTTATTTTGCAGTTGTAGGCGTAGACGCCAAGAACGGTTATGTATATCTTGCCGACGGCGGTGCGCGTAAACTGAACGCACCCAAGAAAAAAAACGTAAAGCACGTTTCTTTCAGCGGAACGACGCTGGACGCCATAGCGCTTAAACTCGAAACTGACAAGAAAGTTTTCGACAGCGAAGTAAAAAGCGCGTTAAGACAGTTTAACCAACAAAACAATTAGGAGAAATCGAATGTCAAAGGACGATGTAATCGAGGTTGAAGGCGTAGTCGTAGAAGCGCTTCGCAATGCAGAATTTCGGGTAAGACTTACAAATAATCACGAAATAACCGCTTACGTTTCGGGAAAATTGCGGATTCACTCCATAAGAATTCTTCCCGGAGACGCAGTAAAACTTGAAATGAGCCCTTACGACCTTACCAAGGGTCGAATCGTTTGGAGAACGAAGGGCGTTCAACAATAATTCTTATAAATACGCTTTGCGGGGAGACCCGTAACAAGGAGGATAAAATGAAAGTAAGACCGTCTGTTAAGCCTATGTGCGACAAGTGTAAGGTAATCAAACGTAACGGAAAAGTTATGGTTATTTGTTCCAAATATCCCAAACACAAGCAAAGACAAGGCTAAAATTTGTCTGTAAGTACCGCCGATATAACGGCGTCAACTTAGGATACAATCACGTTTTAGGATAAGCGACATCATTCCACTTAGGCTCGCTCGCCTTTGCGTGTAAATATATAAAATAATTTATTAACAAAACTTTAAGGAGAAAAACTAATGGCTCGTATTTCCGGTGTAGATTTACCCAGAGAAAAACGTATTGAAATCGGCTTGACCTACATTTACGGAATCGGACGCACAACGGCTAAGAACATTCTTGCCGAAACAGGCGTTAATCCCGATACTCGCGTCAAGGATTTGACCGAAGACGACGTATCCAAGATCCGTGATTGTATAGAAAAGAATCTCCACGTAGAAGGCGACCTTCGTCGTGAAGTTTCTATGAATATAAAAAGACAAATTGAA
The DNA here is from genome assembly GCA_947570215.1 of uncultured Clostridia bacterium. GTDB lineage: Bacteria > Bacillota > Clostridia > Christensenellales > CAG-314 > Fimimonas. The sequence continues at coordinate 23,324 of CANOTO010000003.1, read as the reverse complement.
ATTGGCTCCTACCGTGGAATCCGTCACCGCAAGGGACTTCCCGTAAGAGGACAATCCACTAAACAAAACGCCCGCACGAGAAAAGGACCCAAACGCACCGTATCTCGCGGTAAAAAGGCTAAGTAGGAGGACGAATAATGGCTGGTAAAAAAGTTGTCAAGAAAAGACGCGACATAAGAAAAGTAGACAAAGGACAAGTACATATTCACGCTTCCTTCAACAACACTATCGTAACCTTTACCGATATGAACGGCAACGCTCTGTCTTGGTGCAGTTCGGGAAGTCTCGGCTTCCGCGGTTCGCGTAAGAGTACCGCATTCGCAGCGCAGCAAGCTGCCGAGGTCGCGGCAAAAGGCGCAAAAGAATACGGCCTTCGCTCGGTAGAAGTATACGTAAAAGGTCCCGGTCAAGGACGCGAATCCGCAATACGCGCTTTGCAAACTGCGGAAATCGAAGTGACCTTGATAAGGGACGTATCTCCCATCGCTCACAACGGATGCCGTCCGCCCAAGCGCAGAAGAGTATAGTTAAAGGAGAATAAATATGGCTAGATATACAGAGGCAGATTGCCGTCAATGCAGACGCGAAAAATGCAAATTATTCTTGAAGGGCGACAGATGCTACACCGATAAGTGCGCTATTACCCGCCGCGGTAAGATTCCCGGAGTACACGCCGACTCTCGTAAGAAAGTAACCGAATACGGTCTTCAATTAAGAGAAAAGCAAAAGACCAAGAGAATCTACGGACTTCAGGAAAAGCAATTCCACAAATATTACGAAGAAGCCGAACGTCTTAAAGGCGTCACGGGTGCAAATATGCTTATATTGCTTGAGGAAAGACTGGACAACGTAGTATACCGTATGGGTATAGGCGTTTCCCGCAGTCAAGCAAGACAATTTGTCAACCACGGTTTGATCACGGTAAACGGAAAGCGCGTTACTATCCCCAGTTACGAAATCAAGGTTGGAGACACGGTTTCCATCAAAGAAAACAAGAAAGAACAACCCTTGTTTACGGAGCTTAAACAATCCAAAAAACCGTCGAATCTTCCCAAATGGCTGGATTTCGATCCCGCCGAGCTTACAGGTAAGGTTCTTGCCAAGCCTACGAGAGAAGATATCGATATGAACATTCAAGAGCATATGATCGTCGAGTTGTACTCCAAATAGTATTTCTCTCTGTCGTACTTGTTTGTTTTGCACCTGCCGCGCACGGTATTCGGCGCGAGCTACAACATTAAATAATAAAAGGAGATTGTTGTCCAATGATGGAAATAGAAAAACCGGTAATGACAGTTGAAGAAAGCGGACAGAATGCCAGCATAATCAAGATTGTCGCAGAACCGTTGGAAAGAGGGTACGGTATAACGCTCGGTAACGCTTTGCGTCGAGTATTGCTTGCCGCTCTTCCGGGAGTTGCTGTGGTTGGCTTGAGAATAGAAGGTATTCAGCACGAGTTTTCGACTATTCCCGGCGTAAAAGAAGACGTAACGGACATTATACTTAATATTAAACGTTTGGCGTTAAAGTCGGACAACGAAGACAATGATTTCAGAAAAACGATATCGATAAGCAAAACGGGACCCTGCGAAGTTCATGCGGGAGACATTTTGACGGATGCCGAAGTGGAAGTACTCAATCCCGATTTGTACCTTTGTACTTTGGAAGAAGGCGCCGCGCTTAACTGCGAGCTATACGTAGCCCGCGGATGCGGTTATTATTCCATCGAAAAGAACAAAGAACGCAATCGCGAGCTTAAGATTAGCTATCCCATCGGTTACATACCTATCGATTCGTTGTTCGGACCCGTAAAAAAGGCGAGCTACAACGTAGAGAGCGCCCGCGTGGGACAAGATATAACCCGCGACAAGCTGACTCTGGAAGTAGAAACAAACGGCGCGTTTTCGGGAAGGGAAATCGTGTCTTTGGCTGCGAAAATCATCGAAGACCATATCAGAATGTTTGTCGATTTGTCCGAAAACTTCAACCGTGATATTCTTATTCCGCGTGAAAGCGACAACCACAAGCGCGTGTTGGAAATGAATATCGACGATATGGATTTGTCCGTCCGTTCCTATAACTGCTTGAAGCGCGCAGGCATTCAAACGGTAGAAGATCTTACTTGCAGGACGGAAGACGATATGTTGAAGGTTCGTAACCTTGGCAGAAAGTCGTTAGACGAAGTTATAGCGAAATTGGAAAGTTACGGTCTGTCTTTGAAAAATAAGGATGAATAGGAGAATCGCAAAATGGCATCACATAGAAAATTAGGAAAAGCAACGGATTTGAGAATGGCTCTTTTGAAGAACCAAGTATCTCAACTTTTGTGGAACGGCAAATTAGAAACTACCGAAGCCCGCGCAAAGGAAGTTCAATCTCTTGCCGAGAAGTACATTACTCTTGCCGTAAACACCTACAAAGATACCGTAGAAGTGGAAAAGACCAAGATCGTCAACGGCAAGGAAACGACTGTTAAGGTTATTAACGACGGAGCAAATAAGCTCGCCGCAAGACGTACGCTTATGGCTAACTTGGCGGATCTTCAAGAAACGCGTCTGCCCAAGGAAAAGAAGACGGAATACGCTTTGCGTACTAAGACGGTACGTCATCCGCTCATTGAAAAGATGTTCAACGAGTACGCTCCCAAGTTCGACAAGATTGCCGAAGAAAAGGGACAGCGCGGCGGTTATACCGCAGTGTACAAGATGACGCAGCGCCGCGGCGACGGCGCGGAAATGGCTCTTGTAGTTATTCTGTAATCCGATTATAATTGCTTATAAAACCCGTTTCGGAGGACGAAACGGGTTTTCTTTTATTTGGATTCAATATATTACTATAAAATATTGATAATTTTCCGCAATATTGCTTGGTTTTCTTTGTATTGTTTTTTCCTTCGGATAAGTTGACGCGGGGGGGGGTAAATGTAGTATAATATGCTTTGTTCGATGTTTGAGTTTTTTTGCAGACATAAACGTTGTTCAATTGCATTGCAATATGGAGATAACGAAATGAAACGTAAACTGTTTCGGATTATTATTTTGGCGCTGGCGTGTGTGTTCGTTTGCGCTACACTCGCGGCTTGCGTATTTATCCCGAACGGAAGTAATGACGACGATAAAGAGTTAAATCCGCCTACGGATATTACTATTGAAAACATTACGAAGGATTCGATAAAGGTTTTCGACGTTTTATACGGCGAAGAAGGCGGCGGCGAAACAGAAATAAGTATAAACGGAACCGATTGGAAGGATTTCGACAATTCCGTCGGATACGTATTCGACGGTTTAACGCCCAATACGGAGTATACCGTTTGCGCCCGTCAAAAGGGCTACGGCGAATATCAAGCAAGCAAATCATTTTGTAAAAAAGTCAAGACCCTGCGTGTTGCGAACGATCGCGTTCCAACCAAGGTCACCGCAACTATTTATCACGGCGAAGTAACCTTGATCGGCATTACGGACGAAATGGAAGTCAGCTTCGATAACGGCGCAAGCTATTCTGCCGCCTCAACGCATAAGTATGCTCAAAAGGGCGAAAAAACCGTGTTGGTGCGCTATAAGGAAACGTCGGAAAATCTTGCGGGCGACGACCTGAAAATAACAATATCGTACAACGATTTTGCCGGCGGTACCGGCAGCGCCGCCGATCCGTTTTTGATTGAGACATACGACGAATTAAAGGCAATTGGCGAATACAATTACAATGCCACGTATAAGTTGCTTGAAGACATAACTTTTCCCGCCGCTCCAGTTTGCGACATTATCGTTTTTTCGGGAACGATACTTGGTAACGGCAAAAAATTGATTTCGCCCCTTATCGATTGTTCTGATAACAACGGTATTAACGCTTACGGCGGAATATTCCATACCAACGGAAAGAATACGGTAATTCGCGACTTAACCGTCGAAAACGCGCAGATAACAACCGCGCCGTCGCCTATGACGCACGGTATCCTTATAAACTGCGCTAAGGAATTGTCCAACTGTAAAGTAAGCGGAAAAATCGTGCTTTCCCGTATCATTTCGCGTAGTTATTCCGTAGGCGGTTTGTGCGGAGAAATCTCCGCCGCCGACAGTAAAATCAGCGGTTGCAGCGCAGACGTTACTATAGAACTTACAGGAGAAGAAACGACAGGCTTTTACTTCGGCGGACTGGTAGGTAAGGTAAGCGCAAATTGCGTAATAGAAAACAGCAACGCCAAGATATCCGCCGATAACGGCTCGGAGGAATTTGTGAAGGGCTATGTCGGCGGACTGGTAGGCGCTGTGGAAAAAGCCACGGCGGTAACGATTGCAAGATCTTGGGCAACTACGAGCCTAACTGTGTCGGCAATCGATTGCTATGCGGGCGGAATAATCGGGTTAGCGCCTAATACCGACATAACAGATTGTTATGCTACGGGTAGTATTTCCGTAAGCGGTAATTACGTTAATCCACAAGCGCTCTGCGTTGCAGGCGGTATAACGGCAGGCGTAACTCAAGCAATCGGAGCGCCGTCTGGCAGTATCGCAAATTGTTATTCGGCAGTTGATTTCAACATTCAATGGAACAACTCTAACGTTATAGTTGCGGGAATCATCTGTAATGCGTTAGGTACCGACAAAAAGCTTGAGAATTGTCTGTATGTCGGAACTGCAACTGTAAGCGGGGATAAAACCGATAATGCCAAGGCGTACGCCCTTACAATGCAAGCCGCAGGCTATACCGTTGCAAACAATTACATTGCGGCAGCTTCCGCCGAAGGTATGAAGGACGACGACGTTATAACGGTAGCCGCCGACGTGTATCTTACCGCAGCTTGGTTCGAACAAACGTTAAAGTTGGACGATACCGTATGGAATTTGACCGACGGCGAATTGCCGAAGCTTATTTTGTAAGTTCGATTATCGAACATAGCAACAAATGACGAACCGTTTATATCTAACGGTTCGTCATTTGTGTTTGTAAAGACTTTTGAAATACGTTTGGGTATTCAATAGACAAGTAGGTTAAATTAATATATAATTTGTTCGTAAAAACATATATGGAGCGTATTATGAAAAGTACTAATGTAAATATCACAAAGGACATAAAGTATATCGGCGTAAACGATCACGACGTAGACTTGTTCGAAGGTCAATACGTTGTCCCTAACGGCATGGCGTACAACTCGTACGTTATACTGGACGATAAAATTGCAGTTATGGATACTGTGGACGAACATTTCGGAGACGAATGGATAGACAACATCAAGCGTGCTTTGGGCGGCAGAACGCCCGACTTCTTGATTGTTCAGCATATGGAACCCGACCACTCGGCTAACATAGGAAGATTTTTGCAAACGTATCCCGACGCCACGGTGGTGGCAAACGCCAAAACCTTTGCAATGCTTTCCAACTTCTTCCGCGGCTTGGACATACCTAACAGTCTTGTGGTGGAAAACGGTCAAACGCTTTCTCTCGGCAAGCATCAATTGACTTTTGTATTTGCGCCGATGGTGCATTGGCCGGAGGTCATGGTTACCTGCGATTCGACGGATAGGGTTTTGTTCTCCGCCGACGGCTTCGGTAAATTCGGCGCGTTAGACACCGACGAAGATTGGGCTTGCGAAGCGCGTAGATACTATTTCGGAATTGTCGGCAAGTACGGGGCTCAGGTGCAGGCTCTGCTTAAAAAGGCCGCAACGCTCGATATCGAAAAGATTTGCCCACTGCACGGTCCTGTTCTTACGGAAAATCTCGGATACTATCTTAACTTGTACGATATCTGGTCGAGCTACGGCGTAGAGTGCGACGGAATATGCATTGCGTATACTTCCGTTTACGGACATACAAAACAAGCGGCGGAATTACTTGCGGAAGAATTGGAGTCTCTCGGCTGTCCCAAGGTTGTAATAACCGACCTTGCGCGCGACGATATGGCGGAAGCGGTGGAAGACGCCTTCAAGTACGGCAAGTTGGTGTTGGCGACGACAACCTACAATGCGGATATATTCCCCTTTATGCGTGAGTTTATCGACCACCTTACGGAGCGTAATTACCAAAACCGTACCATAGGCGTAATCGAAAACGGCAGCTGGGCGCCTATGGCGGCAAAGGTAATCAAGGCTAAGTTCGAAAAAAGCAAGAATATAACTTGGCTGGATACAACCGTTACAATAACGTCTTCAATGTCGGACGATAACCGCCTTGCAATAAAGCAAATGGCGCAAGAATTGATGAAATAGGAGTGTATAGTTATGAGAAAAGCGGTTAGTGTTATAGCAGTTTTTTCAACTGTCGGGAGCGTCATATTGCTTATTATAATGGGAGTGGCATTAGGTCGCAAAGCAATAACGTGGTGGAATTTTATAGCATATATCCTAGGTGTAGGCGTAAACTTGCTTTTGTTGTGGGCGCTTGCGGACGCTTTAACAAGAATAGAATACTTGGAAGATAAGAAAAGGGAGATAGAAGCATCGCAAAGGAAATTAGAGTTAAGATTGTCCGACTGTGAAAAACGCAAAGAATACGGTTCGGTAGAGTCAGTAGCCGATACGGCTTGTTCCAACAGTAAAAGAACGCGCGACGATATAGAAAAAGAAGATGAAGAAAAACTCACGAAATAGTTTCGTGAGTTTTTTGTTTGTTATTTAATATTGTGCTTTTGCATTACTTGGTCTAACGGCGTGCCGTTAACAAATTCGTACAAAGCGGCGGCGGCGGAGTCGAATACGGGTTCTAACGTTTCGCGGTCGGCTTCCGTAATCTGTGATAACACGTAGTCCACCAACTGCATCGGCGTGTCCTTTCCTATGCCTACGCGTATGCGCGGAAAGTCGCATGTTCCGAGCAACTGCACAATGTTGCGCATTCCGTTATGTGTGCCTGCCGAACCGTCCTTGCGTATACGTAACGTTCCAATCGGTATATCCACGTCGTCGTAAACTACAATCAAGTTGCCTTTTTCAATCTTGTACTTGTTGGTTAGCTCGACAACTGCTTGCCCGGATAAGTTCATATAAGTTACGGGTTTTGCAATTATCACCTTTTGTCCGTTTACCCGCGCGTGCGCCGTTACCGACTTGCATTCGCATTTGTCGAACGTAATGCCAAGTTTGTCCGCAAGGCGGTCTACGCAAATAAAACCCATATTGTGAAAAGTATTGAAATATTTTTTTTCGGGGTTGCCCAATCCTACTACTAAGTACATTGCCGTTACCTTTTTGTTTGATGCTAAATCAGTATAGCATAAATATTTGTAAATGTAAAACTCTCGCAACCGTTTACTTTTGCGGCGTATTGTGCTAAACTATTTTCGTCGCGTAACATAACGCGACGAAAAACTGTCATGTATTACTTTTTAGATAGAGTAAACAACGTAAAATCTTACAAGGAATTACTTGGCGATACCCGAGATAAAAAATTTATCTCGGCTTTCGGCGTGCAGCCTAACGAAAAGCCGTTCGTCGCTTCAAGCATTGAGGGCTTCGCTTTGTACGTTTGTTCCGACTACGTCGAATCTCAGCGCGTGTTGCGTACGCTGCAAGCCGTTTGCCGCGGCAAGGTGGTGTACGTCCCAGCCAAGGAAGACGTTTTGCTGTACAAACGTAACGCGTCGCGCAATTCCGTATTCGCGCGCAATTCGTCGCTTTACGCTATTCTCAACGGAGCGGAGCGCGCCGTTACCTGTATTGACGCGCTGTTGCAGTATTTCCCCGAGCGGTCGCGTTTTGCGGAAGACTGTTTTACTGTCAGAAAGGGCGTTAGTTACGATACCAAGCTGTTAATAAGCAAGCTTGTGCGCTGCGGTTTTACCCGCGTGGACGGTATTTCGGCCGAAGGCGAATTTGTTATTCGCGGCGATATTTTGGACGTATCGCTGCCCTTCGGCGAGCGCTACCGCATAGATTTCTTCGACGACGAAGCGGAAAAAATACGTATCGTCAACGCCGACGGAACCACCGCGCGTGAAACGGACAAGGCGTTCGTCTATCCGTTGTACGACACCTCCGGTTTGCCCGTAGAAAAGCTTACCGAACTCAACAAGTATATTCGCCGCGTCAAAGCATCTTCCGACGCTAAGTCCCGTTTGGATGAGATAGTCTCGGAGCTTGCCGCTACGGGCGGCGAACGCGTCGATAACGCTTGGCTTATACCGTTTGTCAAGCGGTCGCGTCTGTTCGACTATCTGCCCGCCGATACCGTCGTGTTTTGGGATGAGCCCAAGCGTCTTGCCGAGCGGTCGCGCTTTTTGACTGACGAGCATCGCGAGCGCGTGGCAAACCTTACCAAAGCGGGAGAAGTTCTGCCATTTCACGAGCAAACTTTGTGTATGCAGGATGAAGCGTTCGATGCGGACTTTCCGCAAATAGCGCTTCAAACTTTGCCTTATGCTGTCGACTTTTTCCGACCGCAGGTTATACGCAACTTCAAGACGAGCGCCGTCCCAAATTACGCCATGAACGAAGACGCGCTGTCTACGGACATCCGTAATTGGCTGCAATCCGGTTACGAAACGGTCATTCTTGCCGGCGCGGACGGGGTCAAACCCACGCAGGACAAGCTCAAGGACAAGGGCGTATACGTCGTCGAAGCGGACAAGCTTGGCGTAAAGCAAGCCGACGGACTTGTATTGCCCATAGGCGTAGAACACGGTTTCGTATCTCACACCAACAAGCTCGTAGTAATAGGCACGCGGGACATCGGTCGCGGATTAAACACGCAGACTATACGCAAGTCCAACAAAAATGCATTTTTGTCAGTGGAAAAGGGAGATTACGTCGTTCACGACATTCACGGAATAGGCCTGTGCGAAGGAATACAAAAGATTACGTCTCCGAGCGGTGAAGTCAAGGACTACGTCGTAGTTTTGTATAAAAACGGCGACAAGCTGTACGTTCCCGCCGACGCTACGGATATGCTGTCGCGTTATTCGGGCGGAGAAAACCCGACGCTGTCACGTCTTGGCGGTCAAGACTTTTCCAAGGTAAAAAATAAGGTAAAGGCGGGCATAAAGGAAATGTCCGTAAACCTGCTTAAGCTCTACGCCGACCGTGAAAAGGCGCGCGGTTTCAGGTATCATATAGACGAGTATCTCGACGACGAGTTTCAGCAGTATTTTCCATACAAGGCTACGGAAGACCAATTGCGGTGTCATCAAGAGATTGTAAATGATCTCACGTCAAACCGAATAATGGACCGTATATTGGTAGGAGACGTGGGATACGGCAAAACGGAAGTTGCAATGCGTGCGGCATTCGACGTTGTGTCCAACGGATACCAAGTAGCGATGCTTGCTCCTACTACCATTCTTGCCGAGCAGCATTACAAAACGTTTTCCGAACGTATGGGGCATTTCGATATCAAGGTGTCGTGTCTCAACCGTTTCAGAAGCGCCGACGAGCAGCGCGAAATTATGAAACAAGTCGCCGACGGCGGAGTAGATATAATTATCGGTACGCACAGGTTGTTGTCCAAGGACGTCGTTTTTAACAAGCTCGGTTTGCTTGTGTTGGACGAAGAACAGCGCTTCGGAGTGGAACATAAAGAGAAGATAAAGTCGCTCAAAACCAACGTGGACGTGCTTACCATGTCCGCTACTCCCATTCCGCGTACGCTTCATATGGCGTTGTCGGGCATAAGGGATATTTCGACTATAACCACGCCGCCCGTATCGCGTATGGCTGTTGAGACGTTTGTCGTAGAAGAAAGCGACGCGCTGCTTGCGGACGTTATAACACGCGAGCTTGCGCGCGGCGGACAGGTATATTGCGTGTACAACCGCGTAGAATCTATCGACCGCTTTGCGTACAATTTATCGCAGGCGCTGGAGAATGCCAAGGTTGTGGTCGCGCACGGACAGATGAGTGAAACGGTATTGGAAGACGTAGTCAGCTCCTTCGCCAGCGGCAAAGGAGACGTGCTGGTGTGTACGACTATTATCGAAAACGGCATAGATATTCCCAACGTAAACACCTTGATAGTTATGGACGCGGACAAGCTGGGACTGTCACAGTTGTATCAGCTGCGCGGACGCGTAGGACGCAGCAACAGGCTTGCGTACGCATATTTTACTTATCGCCGCGACAAGATACTAAGCGAAGTGGCGTACAAGCGTCTAAGCTCCATTACGGAATACAGCGAATTGGGCAGCGGTTTCAAAATAGCAATGAAGGACCTTGAGATTCGCGGCGCAGGTAATATTTTGGGACGCGAACAGCACGGACATATGATGAAGGTCGGCTACGATATGTACGCGCGTCTATTGAAAGAAAGCGTCGCGGAATTAAAGGGAGAACAAACGGAAAAGCGTATCGTTACGGATATTTCGATCGATATCGAAGCGTACGCTCCTGACGGTTACATTCCCACACAGGCGGAGAGAATGACCTTTTATCGGCAATTGGCTTGCTGTAAGAGCGTAGAAGAAATGAAAGCTGTAAACGAACAGCTTGTCGACGTGTACGGAGTTGCGCCAAGACAGGTTGACAACCTGTTTACCGTGGCGCGTCTAAAATTGCTCGCCAATAATGTCGGAATAGTCCGAGTCGCGATAAAAACGGGCAAGGGCGAGCTTACTTTCGCTGCGCGCGACGATATGATGAACAAAAAAGTATTTGACGCGTTGTCCGATTTCGGTGACAGAGCAACGGCGTCTTCCGACAGCTACGGAGTACAGTTTGTATCCCGAGATTTCATTCAGAAGGAGCGGTTGATAAGCGCGATAGAAGACTTTCTGTTGAAAATTCAACCGTAGCGGAAAATTTCAGCGCAAAAAACTCGACGAAAGCTAAACTTGGCGGTTAAAATATCTGCAAATAGCGGCAAACCGCTTGCCAATTGAAACAATAAAATGTATAATAGATAAGTATATGTGGCGTTATGTATTTTTACGCCGCAAAAGTTGGGAGCAAACAGAAAATGAAAAAAGCAAGTAAAATACTTACGCTAATTTTAGTAGTCGTTCTGCTGTGCGGTATGTTTACAGGGTGCGCCATGTTCGGAAGAGACGCCTTGAAGTATCGCGATATGACTGCGATAACCGTAGGCAACGAAGTAATTACCGTAGGCAAAGTACTGGATACGTTCAACAATTATTACAATAACTACTATTCTTATATAAGCGCTGGATACGTCACGTTAGATCAGGTTGTGGATATGGCGGTTACTTCGCTGTACACGCAGGCTATGAAGGTGGACTCGTACGTAAAGACCGCTACTGCGGAAACTCACTCGTATACTGATTTCTGCCACAACGCGCAGTATCTAACGGAAAAAGAAATTACGTTTGTAATCAAGTATGTCAAGTACCTTACTTTCCAAACCTTCGACAACAGCGTAATCGACCAGCTCAAAGCTACGCGCGAAATTAAGGACGCCGAAGCGGAAGACACTTCGCGCGACTTTACGGAAAAGGACGACTTGAAGGGCGCGGCTACGTACGCCGAATATATGTACAATCAGAACTTCGACAACGAAGATATGACAGAATATTTCGGCAAGTACTACGCTAATATTACAATCAATATCGACGCTAAGGCGGACGAATACGTTTATACTACGGCGGAGCAAGCAAAGGCTAAAATTGACGAAATCAACGAAAGAATCGAAGACGAAGAAGACAAGATTACCTTCGAAGATTATGCTGCCGCTCAAAAGAAGATAGTAAACAACTACGAGAAATCCATTTTAACGTCCTATTACGTCGGTTTGGAGCAATTCCTTAAAAACCAAATTACGGATATGGTTACCAGCAGCATAGTAGCCAAGTACAATTACAACCATTACAAGGCTATCGAAACGGACGACAGGCAAAAAACTCTCGACAGACTGCAAGGAAATTACCAAATCAACAAGACGGCTCAGGCCGGCGGATTCGAATTGAACGACAACTTCGTATCCTTTATAGAAGGTCTAAGCTCGTCCAGTTATATTTATAACGTTCCGAAAGAGTACGAAGGACAATACATTTTCGTCAAGAATATTCTTATCCCGTTCACGGACTCGCAAAAGGCAACGTTATCCAACCTTGCAAAAGATCTCGGCTCCGACTACGCTAAAAAGCCCGCATATATCGCGCTTCGCAACAGTTTTGCAAGTAAGATTGTAGCGGAAGATTTCAATACGCCCAAAGACGAAGACGGCAAACACGAGATGACGGACAAGCCCGTGTTCTCTATGAACCAAGACAAGCTGATAATCAATCCCGAAGGCGCGCTGAACGAGTTTTTGAACGGCGGCACCGTCAAGGGCGACGATTTGACTGCTAAGACGCAGACGATAATCGACCTTATGAAGCAGTACAATACGGATACCGCTCAACATACCGCGCAGTACGATTACGTTGTACGCGTAGGCGAAACACCTTCCGACTATACGGCCAAGTGGGTTCCCGAATTTGTCGAAGCGGCAAAGGAAGCTAAGGCGGGCGGCATCGGCTCTTATGCGTTGGCTATTTCCGAATACGGCGTTCACATCGTATACTATTCCGGCGATGTCGTAGCTAAGGATTTGGATTTTGCGAAGGTTCTCGCCGACCTGGGTAACAATACGGATACTGCGGAATACAGATTATTCAAGTCTTATTACAGCACGCAGTCAAGCAAGCTTACTTCGGCGGCGGAGAAAGCGTTGAAGAAAGAATATGTCGACGGTGATCTTATCAAGGCTGATAAGATGCTCGGAAAATTCTTAAAAGACAACGGACTTACCTACGACTTCGACAAAGCGTTAAAGGAAGACTGATAAAAAGCATACAAACACGTCTTGATTTGTTTCAAGACGTGTTTTTTTTGCGCTAATTTCCGTATGTCTTAAATTCCCGTTTCGATAACTGTCGGTTTTTTCGGGCGTTTTACGAATATGCTTGTATTTTATGACAGGCTTAAATAGCAAAATGTAAATTAATATTTGTCAAAACCATAACATTACCAAATTTATTCTACAAAATTGGCTTTATATGTGTAATATTTCGACAAAAACAGAGCCTTTATTTGCATAAATATTGATATTATCGGTTAATTGTGATAAAATAACTAAATAACGATATGGGGGGGGGTATCTTCAATTGAAGAAAACTACTAACCAAATTATTCGTGACAGAAGAATACGAAAAATATCCGTTACTATGAACGGCGCGTTACGCGCGCTTGCTTGCATTCTGTATTACAAGCCGTACAGCGTCAAATTTATACGTCACGTAGAGCCCAACGACTATAAGAATAAACCGTTGATGCTTGTCGTCAATCACGCTTCGCGTTTCGATTACGCATTTGTACAAGGCGTTATGCGCAAACGCCGCATCAATTTCGTAGCGGCGGAACAGGAGTTTCACCGTACTAAGTTCAAGACGGTTTTTACTCTCGGACGGCTTATTCCCAAAAAGAGCTTTGTCCCTGACGTTAACGCTATAAAAGGTATGACGCGAATTATCCGTAACGAGAAAAACGGTTGCATAGCTATTTTTCCGTGCGGACTGAGCACTGTTAGCGGAGCGCAGCAGCCGTCTATGTTAGGCACGGGCAAAATGCTCAAACACTTCGGCGTTACCGTACTTGCCGTACGAATACACGGCGCGTATCTCGCCTGCCCAAAATTCGATCTTAAAGAACGCAAGGGGCACGTGGAAGTGGAATTGGACGAACTGTTTACTCCCGAGCAGCTTGCGGAGCTTGACAGCGAAGAAATAGAGCGCAAGGTTGACGAAGCCATATTTACCGACGATTACGACTGGAACGCCTCCCGTCAAAACGCATATATCCGCAAGGACGGAAAGTATGCCGAAAATATGGAACAGATACTCTACAAGTGTCCTATGTGCGGAACGGAAATGGAGATGCGCGGTCACGACAACGTTATCGAATGTAAGCATTGCGGCAACGGCGCCACGCTGGACGACAGGTTCAATCTCGTTCCTATCGGCGACAGCGTAATACCTTGTAATCCGCGCGAATGGTACGATTGGGAACGCCGCGAAATGCGCCGAGCCGTAGCCGACCCCGATTTCGCCATGGAAGAGAATGTAACTCTCGGCGTACAGCCTCAGTACGGTTACGTAAAACACGGATTGCAAACCTACGACGTAGGCAAGGGCAAATTACGCGTGGACCGCAGCGGACTTAAATACGTCGGTACGCGAGACGGCAAAGATTGGGAAGTCTTTATCCCAAGAGAGGCTATTCCTACTACCATAATAAATATGGACGCAAGCTTTATAAGTACCTTTGCAAGCGGCGAGTTTCTTATGTTTACGCCGGACAGGTACAGCGCAATACGGTTGAACTTCGCTATAGAAGAAATTTACCGTATAAACGGCGGCAAGTGGCAGAACTTTCCTTGGTTCGACTACGACAAACGGGGTTTCGAGCCTTATAAAACAGAAAAATAAATATGTAAAACGCCGAGACATTTTCGGCGTTTTAATTTACTTTGAATTTAAGTTTAATAGCTGCGGATGCGTACGTTTATTTGCATAAGCTGCAAATAAATATATTTTAGCTACATTCTACATACTATACTTAGTATGAAGAAAGCAGAAAAAAGTTTTATTTCGGGCGCGTTGATTTTGAGCTTAGGCGGATTGTTCGCCAAGATTCTCGGCGCGCTGTACCGCATTCCGTTAACAAACATAATCGGCAGCTACGGAATGGGCTTATATCAATTGGTATTTCCGCCTTATATTCTGTTCCTAACCGTAGCTCAGGCGGGTATTCCTACTGCGTTGTCTAAGCTGATTGCGGAAAACAATCAATTAGGTAATTACGACAAGAGCCGCAAGATATTCCGGTCGGCGTTTATATCATTGGCGGCGCTGGGGCTTATTTGCGTAGGACTTATGGCGGGGCTGTCCAACGTTATCGCGCGTTCGCAGGGTAATGCGGAAACAGCAACTGCGTTTTTGATTGTGGCCCCCGCATTGCTGTTTGTTCCTATAACCAATGCGTTAAAGGCGTATTTTCAGGGCAATATGAATATGGTGCCTTCCGGAGTTACTACTGTAATAGAACAGATAGTCAAGCTTGCCGTAGGGCTTTTTTGCGCAGTCAAGTTTATGCCGGACGTACATAAGGCGGTAATGGGCGCTGTGTTCGCAATTACGGTGTCTGAATTCGGTTCTATGATAATAATGGCGACTGTGTATCTTGTGCATTCGCGTAAGCGCAAATTAGGTAAAATTTCAATAGGCGTACAAGACGTTAAGGAGATTGCTCCGTCGGTGTTTTCCTTGGCGGTTCCGGTTGCTTTGGGCGGCTTTGCAATGCAAATGTCGCAGGTTATCGACTCGGTAATGGTGGTTAATCTGCTTACTGTACCTAACGCTACGGAAATGTACGGTCTGTGGACGGGTCCGGTCAACTCTATGCTTGGGCTTCCTATAGCGTTGTCCGGCGGAGTCGCCGTTTCCGCGCTTCCCAGTATAACCAAGACATTTTATTCCAACGACAAAGAAAAACTGTCCGCGGCGTTTAATACCGCTATGAAGCTGACGTTGGTAATATCCATTCCATGTGCGCTCGGCATGATCGTTCTTTCCCGTCCGATATTGCAGCTGTTATACGGCGGACTTCCCGATACCGAAATATACGTATCTTCCGTTCTGCTGTCAATTTCGGGGCTGTCGATAGTGTTCCTCGCAATTATGCAAACGGCGGTTTCTGTTTGTCAGGCTGTAGGTAAGCCATATGCCTCGGTTATTATAATTTCCTTCGCAATAGTCGTCAAAGCATTGATAAATCTGTTTACGCTGCCTAACGCGAAAATAAATATTTACGGCGCGGCATTATCCGAAACTTTGTGCTATCTTTTTGCGGCGGTTTATGTTATAATTTATTTGAAGCGAAAGGTGGGTCTCAAGCTTAACGTAAATCAGTGCGTAATCAAGCCGCTTGCATCCGGTATGCTTATGACGCTGTGCATAACCGTCGCGGTGCTGTTTACGGACGGAACGTTTAATTCGTCTTGGGGCACGCTTGTATTGATAGCGTTATCCGGTGTGATATATTTTGCGGGAATATTCGCCTTCAAGGTATTCGACCGAAGCGAGCTTACCTTTTTGCCTATCAAACAAAAATAATAAGGCGGTAAAATAATATGACTGCGGAAGAAAAAGCGCGTAGAGCGGAGCTGCTCGGCAAGGATAATTTCGATTATAACGATTGTTACGACGTGTTGCGTATATTGCGCGGAGAATACGGTTGTCCGTGGGACAGGGCGCAAACGCATAAGTCCATTGTAAAAAACGTTATTGAAGAAGCCTACGAATTGGCAAACGCGTTAGAGCAGGAAAACGTTCCCAATACGGTTGAAGAACTCGGCGACCTGCTTATGCAGGTACTGTTTCACTTGGAAATCGGCGAAGACAACGGCGAATTCCAACCGAAGGACGTGTATACGGCGTTGTGCCGCAAGCTTATTGACCGTCACCCGCACGTTTTCGGTGACGTCAAGGCGGAAAATGCCGACGAATCGTTAGACGTATGGAATGCGCAGAAGCTTAAAGAACACAAGATTAAGAGCGTTACGGAAAACGTACTGGACGTTCCGCGCAATATGTCCGCTCTGATGCGCAGCCAGAAGATACAATCACGAGCGAGTAAGGGCGGGTACGATTTTTCGGATATTGCGCAGGCTACGGATAAAGTGCGTGAAGAACTTGACGAATTTTTGAATGCCGCGGATGCCGAACGTCAAATGGAAGGGGGCGATTTGCTCTTTTCCGTTGTTAATTTGTTGAGACTGTACGGCGTGGATTCCGAAACGGCGCTGCTTTGTTCCGCCGACAAGTTTACCGCTCGCGTAGCCGAGTGCGAACGAATTTTGTCGGACGAAGGCAAGCGCTTGACGGAGCTTTCGCCCGAGCAGTTCGACGAAACGTGGGCAAGGGCTAAACGCAATGATAAATAAACTGTTTGACGGGATTTCTTCTCGTACAATTCTTGCGCCTATGGCGGGATATACCGACTTGGCGTTTCGTAAAATCTGTCACAGCTACGGAGCGGGGTTGACTGTGACGGAGATGGTAAGCAGCAAAGCGCTTGTAATGGGAAACGAATTATCGCGAAAAATGCTTAGGCGTTTGCCTGACGACGGCAATACGTTTTGTCAGATTTTCGGGCACGAACCGTCCGTAATGGCGGATAGCGTACGATTGGACGAAGTGTGTCAGTACGAAGGTGTAGACATCAATATGGGCTGCCCCGTGCATAAAATAGTAAGTAACGGAGACGGATCGGCGTTGCTTGAATCCCCGACCTTGGCGGCAAAGTGTATTTCCGCCGTAAAGCTTGCGATAGGGGACAAGCCGTTGTCCGTTAAATTCCGATTGGGAGTATCCGACGGCAGCGGCGCGGTGGACTTTGCAAAACTCTGCCGCGATTCGGGCGCGGATTTCATAACAGTTCATTTCCGTACGCGCAAACAAATGTATTCTGGCAGCGCAGACTATTCTATGCTGTCTGAAATTGCTTCCTGTAAAATACCCGTTTTTGCCAACGGCGACATACTGTCGCGCGAGCGTTATATGCAATTGAAGGACAGCGGCGCATACGGGGTTTCCGTCGGTCGCGGCGCATTGGGGCGTCCGTATATTTTTGCCGAACTTATTGGCGCGGAATATAGCTTCGATTTGTATTCCGCAATACGATTTCATACAGAAAGTTTGGTGCAAGTTTTCGGAGATAGAACCGCTTGCAATGAGATGAAGAAGCATATCGCTTATTACTTAAAGGGCAAGCGCAACGCAAAGAATACGACGGTTGCCGTAATGTCGTCGAAAACTACTGCGGAGATGCTTGGCTTTGTCAGCAGCTTTCTGCAAGATAATCCGCAATTTACGGCGGCGGGCAATCCGTCTTAAAATACCAAGGAGAGTTTTTATGATACATATAGTTTTGGTCGAGCCGGAAATCCCGCAGAATACTGGCAATATCGTGCGTACGGGCGCGGCTACGGGCAGTGCGGTGCATCTTGTGCGTCCGTTAGGCTTCGACACGAGCGACAAAATGCTCAAACGCGCCGGGTTGGACTACTGGAAGGACTGCGAGATTCACTATTGGGACAGTTTCGAACAACTGCGTTCGGCTTATCCCGCAGGTCGGTTTTATTTCTTTTCAACCAAGGCGCGGCAAAGCCATTGCAGCCCGCATTATCCGGACGTAGTTTTTTTAGTATTCGGCAAGGAAACTAAGGGCTTGCCGGAACAGCTTATTCACGATAATTACGAGCATGCCGTGCGCATACCGATGATTGCGGATACCCGTTCGCTCAATTTGTCCAATTCGGTGGCGATAGCGGTTTACGAGGTTCTTCGTCAGCATGATTTCCAAGGACTTAATTTTAAGGGAAGTTTGCGCGAATACGACGATTAAACGCTTTAGCTGTTGTCAAAACGTTTTGTTTGTTGTATAATCTTACTTATAGATTACCAATTAAATTCGAAAGAAGGCCAATATGTCGAAAATAGAAAGTTTTGAAATCGAAATACCGCAGTTAAAACGCGATCGTACGGTTTGGGTGTATTTGCCCGATAACTATAAGTCTACGGGCGCGCCTTTGCCTGTGATTTATATGCAGGACGGACAGAATTTGTTCTACGACAAGCTAACCGCATACGGTACGGCGTGGCGCGTGGACAAGATAATGGACGAAATTTACGAAAAAACCGGACGCGGAGCTGTAATTATAGGCGTGGAAAGCTACGACAGAGCTCGCCTTTCGGAATACAGTCCGTGGAAAATGCCCTTTTCGTCGGCGGGGTACAGGAGTACGCCTAAGCATAACCGCGGCGGCGAAGGCGAGCAGTATGCAGAGTTTTTTACCAAAAATCTCAAAAACGCCGTGGACGCCAAGTATAACACCGCTAAGGAAAGGGAAGCTACGGCAATCATCGGCAGCAGTATGGGCGGCTATATCAGTTGTTATATAGCCTTACGGCATCAGCGTTTGTACGAAACTATGGGTTTGTTTTCCACGTATTCGCATTTTAACAAAGGAGCGTTGGACAAGTTTTTGAATAAAACGCCGCAGACGCTGCCGCAGCACGCGTTAGTATATTGCGGCGGCAGGGAAGGAGATAACAATCGCGGCGACAAGGTAATGGCGAACGATTCGTTGGACTTGTACAAAAAGCTTTCCAAACGCGGAATCGAATGCGAATTGCTGTTTAACAGCTCATTTAAGCATTTCGAAACCGCGTGGGGCACGTACTTCGACAAGTTCGCCCGCGATTTTTTGGCAAGATACTATACGCAGCAGAATTCGCGGCAATAATGACGACAAAATACGGCGTTCCGTTCGGAACGCCTTTTGTATTGCCGATTTCATTTTGCGCGAAACGAAAAAAAGCAAAATTACGCAATATCTTTACAAAATACGACTTGTGTTGTATAATTTAATTATGAGATTAATTTTGGCGAGCAATTCTCCGCGGCGTAAGGAACTGCTGTCTAAACTGAATTATTCGTTCGACGTGATTCCCGCCGCTTGCGAAGAAAAGAGTTATTCGTCTGCGCCTTTGGAAATCGTCAAGGAGCTTGCCTGCCGCAAGGCGCTCGACGTATACGGACGCAATCGCGAAGCTACGGTAATCGGATGCGATACGGTAGTGGATTTAGACGGAGAAGCTCTCGGCAAACCGCACAGTAAGCGGGAAGCGTGCGAAATGCTTAGCAGATTGTCGGGGCGCGCGCATAGGGTGCATACGGGGGTTTGTATTGTAAGTCTTCGTGGCGTACGTCTGTTTGCCGTCACGTCCGAAGTGGAGTTTTACGCGCTTGACGCGGGCAGAATCGCCGAATACGTTGCAAGCGGTTCGCCTATGGACAAAGCTGGTGCGTACGGCATACAGGATTCCGGCTTCGTGGCTGATATAAAGGGAAGTTATTCCAACGTGATGGGGTTGCCCACGGAAGAGTTGGGCGTAATACTACAAACGATAAAAGGGTGATTATATGGCAAGTTACGAATTGGTTTTCGATATGGGGTCGTCTTATATATCCGCAGGACTTAAAAAGGACGGTTTTTCCGACAAAATCCCGTCTGTAGTTGCTTACGGCGGACAGGATTCCAATCAGATTGTAGCGGTAGGCGTAGAAGCGTTGCATTTGGCTTCCGCATTGAACGGCGGCGGAGTAAAGCTCAGCCGACCCATTCTCGAAGGCGCAATAATCGACGTCGACGGCGCGAAGGCGCTTGTTTCCACTTTGTTAGAACGCTTGATTAACTACAAAATGAGCGCGTTTTCCCGTTATAACGTCTCCTGCGTTACTCCGTGCGGTATGATAAGCAGCGACAAGAAAACGATAGAGTCGGTATTTTTGTCTTTGGGGGCTAAACAGGTAAGCTTTGTGGAAGCTCCCGTTGCAGACAGCTTGCGTCTGTTTAGGGAGTTTCGCGCCCGTCAGGGCATAATTATAGACATCGGTTACGACTGCGCCGACGTGGCCGTTGTGTGCGCAAACGCCATCGTATGCGGCTGTACGGCGTTTCACGCAGGCAAGCATTTGACGGAAATTATTGTCGAGCGTATAAAAAACAAATATATGATAGAATTGCCTTTCGATCAAGGTGAATATTTGAAAACAAAATGCGTAAGTTTGTATCCTAACGATTCTACTATAGGGTCCGTTACCGGACAAAATATACAAAGCGGCGCGCCGGAAAGCGTAAACGTCAGTTCTAAGGAACTATACGACACTGCGGTGGATTTCGTGCGTAAGTACGTCAAGATTGTTCAGGGGATGTTGGTTAATCTCCCAAGCGACGTTACGTCCGCAGTTAAGAACGACGGCGTAATGCTGTGCGGCGGCGGCGCTAAGCTTGCCGGCTTGGATATGTTTTTGCAAAACGAATTGGGATTGCCCGTGCGTGTTGCCGATATTCCCGAAGACGTTACGATTAGCGGTATTTTGGAATTGTAACTCTTGTCTGCCGCCGATATCGGTCTAATGTGCTTGCGAGTTATCGGGTGCGGCGCATAAACGAAATGCGGAGCTTGGGGAAGCGGATAGTCAAGAATTTTAACAAAAATATATAAAGGAGAATCATTATGGAACTTAAAGGTAGCAGAACGGAACAAAACCTTATGGCTGCGTTCGCAGGGGAAAGTCAAGCGCGCAACAAATACGATTATTACGCTTCTAAGGCGAAAAAGGACGGCTACGAGCAAATAGCCGCAATATTTCAGGAAACGGCTAATAACGAAAAAGAACATGCCAAAATGTGGTTTAAGCTGTTCCACGGTATAAACGCAACCGTAGACAATCTTACGGACGCAGCCGCAGGCGAAAACTACGAGTGGACGGAGATGTACAAGGACTTCGCCCGTATCGCCGACGAAGAAGGTTTTCATGACATAGCGGAAAAATTCCGCGGAGTAGCCTCAATCGAAAAGGCTCACGAAGCTCGTTATAACAAACTGGTCAAGAATATCGAAAACGGCGAAGTGTTTGCAAGACTGGACGACAATGTCTGGGTATGTCGTAATTGCGGACATATACATATAGGTAAGTCCGCTCCCGAATTGTGTCCCGTTTGCTCCCATCCGCAAGCCTATTTCGAACTTCGCAACGATAACTATTGACGAAAAGATAAACTGAAAAGCATACTAAAAGCGCAACAGGTAAAACCTGCTGCGCTTTTTTTTGTAGAAATTACAAAACTCATCGATGTGTGTTAACGATGAGTTTTGACTGTATCTATTTAATTCGTTTCGTATTGCGCGTTAACCGACAGGTAAATTTCAAGCTTTTCTTCCGCGCCTTCGCCCGTTACGACGTACACGGTAATTTTCGTGTCCTCTCCTTTAATTCTCAATTTCGTCGACTTGGTTTCGACTTTATCTTGAAGAGTAAGATAAACGTCGTAATCTGTAACGCTGTCTTTAGCAAAACTCTTCGCCAAGATATTCGAATCTATACCGTACAAAATTCCGCCTGATAGAATCAAACCTTTGTTGGCTGCGGCAATAGCATTAAAGTAAGGTGTTCCTGCAAACGCGTTGAGACTCGTATTTGTATTGCTCATTTCAAATGGCGCATTGTTTTGTGTTACGGCTGCGAGTTTGTCGCAGTTTGCAAACGCGTTGTCACGTATATCGGATAAGCTCTCTGCCAAAATAACAGTTTCAAGAGCTTTGCAACCGTTAAACGCATTGTCGCCTATAATTTTTAAGCCTTCGTTTGTAGTTACAACGGTCAGCTTCTCGTTACGCGCGAATGCGTTGTTTGCAATCAATGTGGTTTGGTTATGTGTTGTCAATTGATTCGCTTCGGAATCTGCTGATTTTAATAATATTAAATAGGGATTTTCGGCGTTCCCGATGTAAATACCGCCGTTATAAACTTTCAGCAAGGTTTCCGAACAATTGTCGAAAGAATTGTGTTCAACGCTTGTCAAACTGTCCGAAAGATTAATTGAAGCGAGTAATTTACAGCCGTTGAAAGCGCCTTCTTTTATGGAAGCGGTGGCATCAGACAATGTGACGGTCGAAAGATTTTCGCAGCCGGCGAATAAATTTTTGTTTATTTGAGTAACTCCGTGGGGAACGGTTAAGGATTTTAATCCGCTGTTAGAAAACGCGCCGTCGCCTAAATTCGTTACTGTGGTAGGAATAGATATGTTTTCTAACGCTTTACAGCCGCTGAACGCGCCGTTTTCGATTGTTTCCGTTTTAGACGACAATTTTATTTCCGCAAGATTTGCGCAACCGCTAAACGCGTCGCGGCTAACGGCTTTGATGTTATCGGGAAGTTCTATTTTCGTCAGTCCGTTACAATTGGCAAACGCGCCGGTGCCTATCGTACTTAAAGAATTGGGAAGTTTTATCGTCTTGATGGAGCTGTTTGCAAACGCTCTTTGAGATATCGTCGTAATCCCTTCCGAAATAATTACTTCTTCGATTGCCGAAGTTTCGAATTTATCTATTTGAGTTACCGGTTTCTTTTTGTAGGTATCGGGTATGGTAATTGATTTTTTTGCAAACATTCCTCCGCGGTATGAGTTTTTAAGGTTCACAATTTTGTAAGTGCCGTCCGCTTTCAGTTCGTATGTAAATCTGCTTTTGTCGCTTACATTCGCTGCGATAAGGCAGGTGGCGACTAATGTGACGACAAGTACGGCGCAGACTATTATGATAATCCAGTGCTTTTGAGACAATTCGATTTTCTTCATAAATCCCCCAAATACCATTATTGTATCGATATACTAATTATAAGTCAACATGCGCTTTTTGTCAATATATTTTTGAAACGGCAAGTCTGTAATCGAAAATAATTCGACAAAATATTTTTGCAAAATACGTAAAAATTTTCCGTAAAACAGTTGACAGGGAGTGAAGTATGTAGTAAGATAAATAAGCTGTACAAAAAA
>CANOTO010000002.1 GCA_947570215.1 uncultured Clostridia bacterium | reverse complement strand
GACGAAAAAAGTGGTCTATAAGTCAGAAGACTTATAGACCAACTTCTATGGTGCCGATGGCCGGACTCGAACCGGCACGGATGTTACTCCGAGGGATTTTAAGTCCCTTGCGTCTGCCTATTTCGCCACATCGGCAAATTAAATATTAAGTTATAAACCGAATGCCCGCATTATCAATATAAACGGAATTTACAGTTGTTGCGAATACAAACGCAACCCGCGATTACGCCATTCACCGCAGTGAACTCGCGGTTAGACGAATCATCGGCAAATATAATTTTGAACGTAATTGTAAGTTACAAAGTGCAAAATTGCCCAAAAGCAATTTTGCACTTTGCTTGGAGGCACCACCCAGATTCGGACTGGGGGTGAAGCTTTTGCAGAGCTCTGCCTTACCACTTGGCTATGGTGCCGTAAAACCTATTATATTTTAGCAAATATAGCGAAAAAAATCAACAGTTTTACCGAAATTTTTGCTACAATCATATTTTATGCGCAGCCAAGCTGAATTGCGACGGTTTTTTTTACGCGCGCTATGCAATATGTTTTCATGGATAGATAATCAATCAAGACACTGCTTTTACATTATTGTACTGCAATACGCCGTCGGATATTTTAGTAATTACTGCTCTGGTGCGTTTATTATTAAACGTAAAAGAGTCGATGCCAAGCGTATTATACTTGGAAACGGGTTCGGTATAATCAGTAACCGAATAATTGTTATCTTTGGTTACCGTTACCCAAATCGTTGCGTGCACAACCACTTCGTCCGA
This sequence comes from uncultured Clostridia bacterium, assembly GCA_947570215.1. Taxonomy (GTDB): domain Bacteria; phylum Bacillota; class Clostridia; order Christensenellales; family CAG-314; genus Fimimonas. Next base: position 219,893 of record CANOTO010000002.1, on the reverse strand, counting down.
TACGTAACTAATATTCAGTTGAAAACTATCCGCCGACTCTGCGCCAGTAAAATCGTTTTTTCCGTTACGTTAGCCGTTACCGATACTTCACCGCAATCTCCGTGCGGAACGGCGACTGCCGTCACTTCGAATAAAGCTGCAAAAGCAGCGTTCCAAAGCTCGTAATCGGTAGTAAGAGCAACTTTATCCGACTAACATGCGTAAAACGCAACGTCTTTGTCTATTGTCATTCCGTGCACCGACCGTATGCAAGCGAAATCGGTAAACCAACCCGCAAAGAAGTAACCCGAACGGGACGGCGCAGGAAAGTCCGCTGCGCCGTACTTGCCAATAGTAATGTTTGGGATTGCATTTGTATCGTATCGATAGGTTCGCCGTTGCGTTTATCGAGAGTAACCGTAGGATTTTTGTCCCCGCATCCTGCAAAAACAAGGCAACAGCTCGCCAACGTTATTACCATAAGTACGGCAGAAAATTTTATTTACCGATTGTTATGCTTTAACAACGTTGAAGCATAGTATCCGCCAACGATACTGCACGGGCACGAGCTTCTGCTACTGCCTGCTCAGCTTCCGACGGACGAACGTCCAAACCGTAGGCAGACACCATATCGAAATTGTCTATACCGAAAAACTTTGTTAAAGCGTACAAATACGGCGAAGCCTGCTCCATTACGCTGCCGTCGGCTATGTCCATTCCGCGTGTAGTAATGTAAACCATTTGGGACGCGTTGCACAGCCCGCTGAAACGCTCGCCGTCGAAGCCGAAAGTAAAGCCGCAAACGGAAACGTTCTCAAAATAAATTTTGAGTTTGGCTGGAATGCCCATATCCCAAAACGGAGCCGCCACCACAACTAAATCCGCCGCTGCAAATTGCCTGGCAAAGTCGAATACCGAATCGTCAGTTCGTCCTTGGGCAAGCAACGCTTCGCGGTGTTGATATTCGTAATGTCCAAGCGGAGAAGCTGGGAATTTGTCCAGTTCCAACGTTTCGACGGAGAAATTACGGTCGCGGCGAAATACGTTTACGAACGCTTCCGATATTATTTTAGTTCGGGATTGTTCTCCCCTGATACAGCAGTCGATATACAATAACTTTTTCATACCGTTATATTAGCATAACTCGAAATAATTTTCAAGAATTAACCAAAAAATCGGCAAAAATACTCGACCATACACGGAAAGCAACGTTACTCAATACAAAAATATCGGCGGATTTTGCACCTATGCCCCAACTATTCCAAATAAAATAAATGCCCACCGCAACAAAACGGCAGGCATAAGTTGTTTAATAGATGAATTATTCTACGCTAAGCACGTAGTAATACAGCGGCTGACCGCCGTAATGAAGTATAAATTCGATATCGGGATGCTTTTCCTGCAGTTTTTCCACGTACGCTTCCGCTTTTTCTTCCGCCACGTCTATGCCGTAGTACAAGGTTACTACTTCCTTGTCTTCTGTCAGCATGCTTTCTATGAGAGCAGTTGTAACCTTTTCCACATCCTTGCCGCTGTTGACAATAGTACCCTTGTCTATGCCGATAATGTCGCCTTTTTTAATCTTCAAGTTGTCGATAACGGTATCGCGGACAGCGTAGGTAACCTGCCCCGCGTCAATACCGACGAATGCCGTGGTCATATTTTCGAGATTTTCCGACAGAGACGCGTCGGGACTGAAATTAAGCACAGCTGCAAGCCCCTGCGGAATATCCTTGGTTTGCAATACGAAAATATTACGGTTCTGCACCAGTGTTCTCGATTGCTCCGCGGAAAGAATTATATTCTTGTTGTTTGGCAGTATTATTATATTTTCGGCGTTGATTTTGCGCGCGGCGGACGCTATGTCTTCCGCAGACGGGTTCATAGTTTGTCCGCCTTCGATAACTTGATCGACAAGCAAATCCTTGAAGATTGCCGAGAAACCGTCGCCGCTGCACACTGCAAGCAAACCGATAGGCTTGCGCTCCGCTTCGTAACGGGCGCGGAGCTGACGGTTCTGCTCCATCATATTTTCGATTTTTACCTTATCCAGTTCTCCCAAAGTCAACGCTTTTGAAAGCGCCTTGCCGGGATTGTTGGTGTGCACGTGCACTTTTATTAACGACAAATCGCCTATGCAAATGACGGAGTTGCCTATTTCGTTCAGATACTCGCGAAGCTTGTCGATATCCGTTACCGTGGTACGCTTTTTAATATTTATAATGAAAAATTCCGTACAGTAGCCGAAATCCAACTGTCCGAGACTTTCGTAATCGACAATCAGTTCGGAATCATCGGGGAAAGCGGAATCGATGGACTGCGGCTTGGACGCTTCGGTAGGCTCGTAATCCTCCGCGCCGGTAATCTCTTGGTCAAGGTATCCCATTATAAGCCCCTTGAACAGGGTTATAAGACCGAATCCGCCGCTATCCACAACGCCTGCGCGCTTTAATACTTCCAGCATATCCGGCGTTTGAGCAAGGGTAATTTCGCCCTTGTTAAGCACAGACTCCATCAACTTTTGAATACTGGTGGTACGCTTTGCCATATCCACGGCTTCTTCCGCCATAGAACGGATAACTGTAAGAATCGTACCTTCCTTGGGTTTGCTTACCGCGCGGTAGGCAAGCTCCGCTCCTTCGCGTAAGCCCTTAGCAAAGGTTCTTGCGTCGCACTCGTCCTTTTGCGCTATTACGTTAGAAAAGCCTTTTAGAATCTGAGAAAGAATTACGCCCGAATTACCCCTTGCTCCGCGCAGTGCGCCCTTGGCAAGCTTATCGGAAAATTCGGACATAGATGTGCTGTTTAAGGAATTGATTTCCTTAACGGCGGACATCATAGTGAGAGACATATTTGTTCCCGTATCGCCGTCCGGCACGGGAAAAACGTTCAACGCGTCCACCTGCGCTTTATTAACTTCCAACATTTGACCGCCAGCGATGAACATACGCTTCATCACAGACGCAGTTATATGCGTAGTGCTTGAATGTGCTGATGCCATATTTATATTTCCTCGTAATTATCTATTGTAAAATTACAGCTTGACGCCTACTACGTGAACATCGATAGAATCGACAATCATTCCCGTAAAGTGTTCCAAACCGTATTTGACCGTCTTTTTCAAGCTGGACGATACCGCGGAAACAGGCAAACCGTATTTAATTTTTACAAATAAATCGACGAAAATTCTGTCGCCTTTGGTTGCAATTCGCACTCCGCGACTTTTGCCGTTACGCTTAAAAAGATCGGAAAAAGAGTCGGAGAAATTGAACGGCACAACTTCCACTACGCCGTAGCATTCCGTTGCCAAATGTCCCGCAAGAGAAGCTATAACGTCGTCGGATACGGTTATTGCTCCGTACGAATTTTTAGTACGCAACGCCATTACAATTACCTCCTATACATAATTATATATAATTTTAGCAAAAAATACTTTTTTTAACAAGTAATTTTGCTATAAAATAGCAATAATTACGCGGAAAAAACAAAAAAAACTCAATATTAAAAATATTAACGCTATTTGCTTGCCAAAAACGACGAAAAATGCTATCATAATTTAGCATTCAATCAAGCAAAATTATTTACTTACACGGAGGTGTAACGATGTCTAAGGTATGCGCTATATGCGGAAAAGGCAAAATGTCAGGCAACAAGGTATCTCACTCCAACAGAAAGACGCCCAAAACCTACAGCGCCAATTTGCAAAAAGTTAAGGTAGAAATCGACGGAAAAGAATCTACCGAGTACGTTTGCACACGTTGTATCAGAACGGCAAACAAAGAAAACTAATTGTCTACAATTCAGCCCCGACGGTTAAGCGTCGGGGCTGTTTTTGTTATTGCAATTGTACCGAAAGTATGATAAACTGTTAACAGACTAAAACAAAGGGGAATAATATGCTGCAGCTTATATGCGCCGAGATAGGAAATACTTGGTCGCTTCCGTTCGAGAATCCGTTTATTATATGGTTTCAAAGCTTAGGCGGAACTAACGGTTACTTCCATTACTTTTTATACTATTTGTTCAATTTTATATCTATGTTCGGCGAAGAAATGATACTGGTCGGCGTAGTAGGCTTGCTATACTGGGGACTGGACAAAAAAGGCGGCGAGCGCGTTGGATTTATGATGATTTCCACTACGCTTGTTAATCCTCTTATAAAAAATATTGTCTGCCGTACTCGTCCGTTCGACAGCGACGCGGGTATACAAAATTTCCGCGACGTTTCGGGGTACTCCTTCCCGTCCGGCCACTCGTCGGGGTCGGCTTCGACATTCGCAGGAACCGCCGTCGAGTATAAACGCAAAAAATGGAAATGGCTTATTGCAATATCAGTCGTTATTCCCGTATTGGTGGCGTTATCTCGCACGTACCTTGGCGCACATTACCCAACCGACGTGGTATGCGGACTGTTGTTGGGCGTTGCAATGGTATTTCTCATTCAGTTACTGTATAAGGTTGTGCCTAACAAATACTTTATTTACGGCGGAACGGCGTTAGTTGGAATTGCGGGATTTTTCTACTGCACTACGGACGACTTTTTTACGGCATACGGCTTGCTTATAGGCTTTATTTGCGGAGTTATATTCGAAGAAAAAGTTACTAAATTCGATAACACGAAGGTTTGGTGGCGCGTGTTGCTGCGCGTAGCTATAGGCGGAGCGCTGTTCCTTGGACTGAACGAAGGGCTGAAAGCGGTAGTTAAGCTATGCTACCCCACGTACAAGGAAAACTTTTGGTTTGAAAACATTTTCCGCGTATTGAGGTACGGCTCGGTAACTTTCCTGATGATAGGCGTTTATCCCATGCTGTTTAAGCAAACGGAAAAGCTGTGGAAAAAGCTGGGCTGGGTGAAAGCCGAAAACATAGAAGCCGCGGACGTTACAAGCGAAATTACCGCAACCGAACAGTCGGCCGCGCCAAAGAAAAACACGCTGGGTGTAGTAGGCTTTGCTCTGTCTTTCGTCATAGGCTTTGTCGGAATTGTGTTTTCCGCAATAGCCGTGAAGCGGGCGTTAAAGGACGGATACGACGGCAAAAAGCTATCCGTTGCGGGCGCGGCAATAAGCTTCGGCTGGATTGTACTGTTTGCAATATGTATGATTGCGCTTGTAGCCTTTATGAAACACACGCCGTAGAATAGTAAAGCAGAACGCCTTAAAGACTAAAATCATCTTTAAGGCGTTTTTTATACTTTCTATAAGCCGCTCTCGCGTGCGACGCGACGACGGGTTACTTTCTGCCTATTATCAGCTTGCCCAAAATAAGTTTGAGAAAGCCGCCCAAAACGGAAGGCAGCTTGATACAGTAAATCTTGTTTTTCATATACCGCTCCATTGTTTTTTGTAACAATATATGCAAGAATTTTACAAAAAGTTACGCTTTTCTCAATTCCGCTATGGCTTCTTTGCGGTTAGCTGCAAAAACCACCGCATTGCCTGCGACTATTATATCTACTCCGGCTTCTATTACGAGTTTTGCCGTATCCTTGTTGATTCCGCCGTCTACCTCTATCAAAACGTCGGGGAAAAGCTCTCTTGCGCGACGAATCTTTTCGACGCTGCTATCGATAAATTTCTGTCCGCCGAAGCCCGGCTCGACAGACATAATCAAAACCATATCGAACAAGCCTTTGAACGGCAGCAAACTGTCTATGGGAGTGTTCGGCTTAACAGATATTCCGACTTTTTTACCGCATTTTTTTATCAGCGAAATGGTTTCTTCCACTTTGTCGGTGGCTTCCAAATGAAAAGTTATAATATTTGCTCCCGCTTCGGCGAACTGCGTAACGTACAATTCGGGATTGTTTATCATAAGATGAACGTCCAACGGAATAACTACGCACTTGCGAATGCTTTTTAATACAGGTATTCCGAATGTTATATTGGGAACGAACAAACCGTCCATTACGTCGCAATGAATCCAATCGGCGCCGCTTTTTTCCAGCGACTTGCATTCCTGCTCCAACCGCGCGAAATCTGCCGAGAGTATCGATGGGCTAACGAATACTTTTCTCATTGTGTTTTCTCCACTATTTCTTTAATTTTCGGAAAATTCCGAAACGCCCGTTTTCGCCCACAAGTCGGCAAATGGAAAACGAGAAAAATTATTTTGCCTACTGCGAAAATAATATCACACAATAACGCGTAAAGTCAAGTGTTTTGGGTGGAGCGCAGTCGATTGTATCTGCAAGCCGTAAGTCTGCTCGTCTAATATCTGTTTTTTTCAAATTCCGCCAGCTCAGCGTATTCCTGCAAATATCTGTCGTATCTGTCCTTATTGAGAGTTCCCGCCGCCGCAGCGCGCTTTACCGCGCAATCGGGCTCGGCGGTATGCGTACAGGAAGTAAACCTGCATCCGACGGACAGCCGCACGAAATCGTCCAAATACAAGCGCAATTCGTCCGAGCGTATACCGTGAAGCTCGCACAGCGAAAACCCGCACGTATCCGCAATAAAACCGCCGTCGATTTTCAAAAGTACGGCGTGGCGCGTAGTATGCCTGCCGCGGCCCGTTTTTGCCGAGAGACCGCCCACCAAGCCGACCGTTTCCGCAAGCAACGCGTTTACAAGCGAAGTCTTGCCCACAGCCGACTGACCGGCGAAGCACGCCGTTTTACCTTGCAGATATTTGCGGATTTGCACGACGGAACCCTCGTCCATTGCCGACGTGGAAATTATGTCGGCTATATCACCGTAGTTGCTGCGAACTTCGTCAAAAACAGAATTAGACAAATCCGACTTATTTACTACTATTACGGGCTCTATACCCTCCTGAAAACAATTGATAAGCACTTTATCCGTAAGATACAGATCCGCCTGCGGCTCCGCCGCCACAACGATAAAGCAAACGTCAACGTTAGCCACTTCAGGACGGGAAAGTCTGTTCTTGCGAGGAAGAACCTTCGAAATTACGCCTTTACCGTTTTTTAACGGTAAAAAAAGTACTTTGTCGCCTATTATTACGTCGTTGGAATTAAAGCGAAATTTTTTAGGCGAATAGCAAATGCATTTTTCGTCTTCGCCGTAGGAAACGGTAAACACCCCGCCTACCGATTTAATTACTGTGCCCCGTTTATCCATTTTGCTCCAAATAGCGGCGACGCAATTGTCCGCACGCGCCTTCGATATCCTGTCCCATCGTTCTCCTTCGCGTTGCGGAAACACCGAGCGCGGATAAATAATTCAGAAACTTTTTTACGTTTGCTTCTCTCGTTCCTTTTAGTCCCGTTTCCTTAACCGGATTAAGCGCGATTACGTTTACGTGTACGGACATTCCCGAAAGCAACGACGCTAATTTCAATGCATGAGAATGACTGTCGTTTACGCCGTCGATAAGCGTATATTCCACTATCACTCGCCTTGAAGTTTTATTAAAATAATACCTTAACGCTCCTACGGCTTCTTCCACCGAATAAGCGTTGGTTACGGGCATAATGCTTTTACGCTGCTCGTTATCCGCGTTGTGCAAACTGAGAGTAAGATTAAGCGAGCGCCCCATATCGGCAAGCTGCCGCATTCGCGGAACTATCCCGCAGGTAGACAATGAAATATTTCGTTCGGAGACGTTCAGTCCGTCCTTGCTTGTAACAAGCTGCAAAAACTTGACTACGTTTTCGAAATTGTCCAGCGGTTCGCCGCTTCCCATAAGCACGATATTCGTTACGTACCGTTCTTTGTCGTTTGACAGCGCGTTTACGGACGTTACCTGCGACAGTATTTCGCCCGCGGACAGGTTACGGACAAGTCCGCCTAACGTACTGGCGCAAAACTTACAGCCCATTCGGCAGCCCACTTGGCTGGATACGCACAAAGTATTGCCGTATTTGTACTTCATCAATACGCCTTCTACGACGTTGCCGTCAAAAAGCTCGAACAGGAATTTTTGCGTGCCGTCCTGCTCGGACGTAAAGGTTTGTACTATTCTGCATGCAACGGCTACGCAGTCGGTTTTGAGTTGTTCGCGCAACATCTTGGATAAGTTGGTCATTCCGTCGAAATCGACGGAACGATTGAGCCATTGAAAAATCTGCCGCGCGACAAAGGGCTTAACGCCGTAATTTGACGTTAATAATTCAGTAAGCTCGGTTAAGTTGTAATCTTGAAGTATTACCATAGATTACTCTGCCCTATTAAGTACCGCAACGAAAAAACCTTGAACGCCGTCTTTGTGCGGTAAAAACTGGTAAAAATTTGCGCCGTCTGCATCGGGAAATTCCGCAAGACGAATATTTCCGTAATGAAAATCATCGTGTTCCTTCAAAAATTTGCGGATATTTTGTCCGTTTTCGTTATCAAACACCGTACAGGTCGAATAGACCAAATAACCGCCCCGTTTTACGTAACGAGAGCAATTTGCAAGAATTGCATATTGCAGCTTCATCAATTCGCTTATATCCTTGTTCTCGCGAAACAGTTTGATATCGGGACGGTTATCTAAAACGCCGAAGCCGCTACACGGAACGTCGCACAAAACTACGTCGAAACCGCTATCGAGTCTTTCGTCGTATACCGTCATATCTTGACAATCGACGGACACGTCCGTTTTCATTCTGTCGGCATATTTACGAATAAGCTCCGCTCGGTGCGGGTGGACATCGCGCGCGACCGCTTCGATGTCGGGACAAAGCTGCTTTACGTAAACGACCTTACCGCCCGGCGCGGAGCAGCAGTCCAAAAAACGTCCCGTGCCGCCCAGCTTTTGCGCGCAAATACGCGCCACAGCCATAGACGACAAGCTTTGCGCGGTATAATACGCGCTTTGCGTTGCGTTGCCGCCTTGAACAATAAACGCGTCGTTAAAGGGCGTAATTTGCGCCTTACAGCCCAATTGTTTTTCCACGGCTTCCACATCCACTTTATTTACAAAACGCACGGTCTGTCCGTGTTCGGCGCGGAAACGAACAATCTGTTCCGCGGTCTGCGCGCCGTAATCCTTTACAAGCTTTTTAAGCGCCCACAACGGATAAGAATATCTTACGGACAGACTTTCCAAAGGATCGACGGGATAGTCGTCGAAATCGGCAACGCTTGCGGAGATTTTTTTAAGTGTAGCGTTGACGAAGCCAACTACATATCTGTCGCCCGAAAGTTTGGACAGTTCCGCAGTATCGTTTACTACCGCGTAAAAAGGAATGGATAACTCCGTCAAACAGTATACTCCTATTTTGAGAAAAATAAGAACGTCGCCTTTGGGCATTTTGTTGACGTAATGCGAAATTATATATTCAAGCTTGATATCGTTATCCAACACTCCGTAGACAATCTTAGTAATCAGCGCTTTATCTTGACTTTTACAAAAAGCAAGCGTTTTATTAAGCGTAATAGAAGAAAAAGCTCCTTTGCCGTACACTTCCGCAAGGGTTTGGTAGCTTTTCAAAAAGGCGTTATTCATTGCCTAAAACCGTACCCAAGCGCACGTCCTTGCCGCACAAAAAACTTTGAACGTCCAAACGCTTGGCGTTTTCCGCTTGCAGTTCGGTAACGTACACGGCGTTGCCGTCGCCGCAGTTTACGGCGAACGCTTTTTTACTACGCATAACCACCTGACCTGCTGCGCCTTCGTAGCGCGTTTCGCAAGGGCGCAAAGCGAAAATTTTCAAACGCGCCCCCTGCCAAGTAGTCCACGCGGCGGGCGAAGGATTCAACGCGCGCACAAGATTAATCAGCTCGCGCGCGGGTTTACCCCAATCGATTTTTTCCATATCCGCAGTTATTTTAGCGGAAAACGTCGCTTTGGATTCGTCCTGCGGAGTGTAGACGGCTTTACCGTTTTCTATCAGTTCCAACGCTTCGACAACCGCTTCCGCACCGAGAACGGAAAGCCGCGCAAAAAGCTCTCCGTTAGTTTCGTATGGCAAAACGTCCAAAGCCTTTTGCAAAATTATATCGCCCGCATCCACCTTTCGGACAGTATTGAGTATTGTTATTCCGGTGCGTTCGAAGCCTAAAAGCACGGCGTATTGGATAGGTCCGGCGCCGCGCAGCTCGGGAAGCAGAGATCCGTGTATGTTAATTATTCCGTGCGGGGCTATATCTATCACTTCCTGCGATAAAATCTGCCCGTAAGCCGCCGTTACCATAATGTCCGGAGACAGACTTTTGAGTGTTTCCACGCCGTCGCGGGAAACCTTTTCGAATTGATACAACGGCAGATTGTGCGCCAAAGCGAACTTTTTTACTGCGCAGTATTCCGTCTTGCCGCGCGCGCCTACCTTGTCAGGCTGACATACGCAAGCCGCAATCTCGTGACGTTTAGATATTGCTTCCAAAGCAGGAACGCCGAAATCGGGGGTTCCCATAAACACTATTTTCATTATTTACCGCCTTAGTCAGGAAGTTTCTTTATCATTTTGTCGGCGAACAGTATTCCGTCGAGATGGTCCATTTCGTGCAAAAATACGCGCGCGAAGTAGCCTTCCGCGTGAAGCTGCACCTTTTGCCCGTTACGGTCGAAATACTCTATGTCTATTGTCTTTGGACGTTCCACCAATCCGCGAAAACCGACAACGGACAAACAGCCTTCGTTATCCACGCACTTGCCCTTGCTCTTTACAAGCACGGGATTGACCAGTTCGTACAGCTTGTCGTCGTATTTGACAATGCATACGCGTTTGAGCATTCCCACTTGCGGAGCGGCAAGCCCCAACCCCTCGGCATCGTCCAAGGTTTCCTTCATATCATCCAATAACTGACCCAACTTTGCATCGTATGTTTCAACAGGCTTGCATATTTTGCGAAGCAGCGGATCTCCCATCTTTACGATATTTCTTCTTGCCATAGTAAAAATCTCCTTAACGGCGAATTATAACCGCGCTTCGCCGTTTTGATTTGTTTAAGATAAATTTTGCGGATTGCGCTCTACAAATACCTGAACGTTTTTCTTTCTATTGCCGTCGCAAACGGAGTAAATCCGCTGTAAAAGAGCGTTTAGGTTGTTACGTTTGATTTTTAGCAGTATCTGAAAACGGTATTTCTTTTCTGCGCGCTTTAACGGACAGCGCATTTTGTCGAGATACAAAAAATCGTCGGAATTGTCTGTTTTGATATTAGCTATTTGCGCAAATTGCTCAGTCAATACGTCTATGCAGTCCTTTTCCTTTTCGCCCTGATACAAAATGCGCACGATTTCGCAAAAGGGAGGAAATCCGCCCGCTTCGCGCAAGGCAATTTCTCGTTTATAAAAGCCTTTGTAATCCTGCTTGGCGGCAAGTTGCAGACAGTAATGCGTGGGAGTGTACGTTTGCAATACTACCGTACCCACGTCGGCGTCCCGTCCGCTACGCCCCGCGACCTGCGTAATGAGCTGGAAGGTGCGTTCCGTAGCCAAATAGTCCGAATGATGCAGACTTTGGTCTCCGTCTAAAACTCCTACGAGCGTAACCTTAGGAAAGTCGTGACCCTTGGCTATCATCTGGGTGCCAACCAATATCTGCGCTTCGCCCTTGCGGAACGATTCCAAAATTTTGCCGTGACTTTCCTTTGTTTGCGTGGTATCCGCATCCATACGCAGGACGTTAACCTGCGGAAACATTTCCTTTAATAAATCCACTACTTGCTGAGTACCTATCCTACCCTGACGAAAGCTAAGTTCGCCGCAATTAGGACATTTGGACAGCATATAATACTTTTTTCCGCAATAATGGCACTTTAACATATTGTCTTCGCGGTGAACAGTCAGACTTACGTCACAGTCGGTACATTTTGCCACGTAGCCGCATTTAGCGCACATCAAAAAGGAAGAAAAACCGCGGCGGTTGAGAAACAGCATTGCCTGATTGCCCCTATCTACCGTTTCGGCAAGTCTTTCTTTAAGCAGACGCGAAAAAATACCTTTATTGCCCATACGCGTCTCCGAAGCCATATCCACTATCTCGACGGTCGGCAACGGACGACAGTTTATTCTGTCCGGCATTTCGATAAGCGTAAGCTCACCGTTAACTGCGGAATAGTAGCTTGACAGGCTGGGAGTAGCGCTGCCGAATACCGTTAGCGCGCCGTTTTGATTGGCACGAAAAGCCGCGACGTTCAACGTATCGTAACGCGGATTGAAATCGCTTATGTAACTGCCGTCGTGTTCTTCGTCCACTATAATTGCGCCGATATTGTCCAGCGGAGCGAATATCGCGCTTCTTGCGCCGATTGCTATACGCGCTTCGCCGTTTTTAAGCCGTAACCATTCGTCGTACCGTTCGCCGACAGACAAGCCGCTGTGCAGCAAAGCCACCGCGTCGCCGAAACGCGCGCGAAGCTGCCTTAGCATATTGGGCGTAAGCGCAATCTCCGGCACGAGCATAATGCAAGTTTTACCTTCGGCTACCATTTGCTCTATAACGGTCAAGTATACTTCCGTTTTGCCGCTGCCCGTAACCCCGTGCAGTAAATAACGACCTTGACGGTCGGACAATATCGTTTGCACCGCGCGTTGCTGCATAGGCAGTAAATTACGTTTAACGCTCTCTGTTGCCTTAATATCGGAATACGGCGTACGACGCAAAACTATATCGTTGGTTTTGACTATGCCCTTTTCTTCCAAGGCGCGCAATGCGCCGTTGCCGAATTCGGCGTTTAACCGCTCGGTAAGGGTTGCTCCGTTGTTATACAAAAAAGTCACCAAATCCCGCTGCTTGACGGCGTTGGGTTTCAGTGAATCGAGAATACCTACCAAATCGGACCCGTCTGCCAAATACGCTTGTTTTTTACTGAGCGATTTTACCCGATTGCCGCGCATTTCGGCAGGAATAAACAAACGCAATACGTCGGCGTAGCGCAAGTGATACTCCTGACGCATAAATTCCCCGAGACTGAGTAGTTCGGGGGAAATAGCCGTAAAATCGTCCAAGGAACGGATTATTTGTTTGAGTTTGTTCGGCGGGCAGGTAGTTTTGTTCTTAACGCCGATAATTATGCCTTCCTTTTGCCTGTTGGCAAAATCCACCAGCACGCGCTGTCCGACTTCGTATCCTTCGCCCTTGTAGTCGAATATGCGGTCCACTTCGCTTGCGGATATATCTACGATTACGGAGTATATCATTTGGAGATTATCCTGTCGAATATCAGGTCGGCAACGGCTCTTTTGCTCATTTCGGGATACGAAGTTTCGCCCTGTTCGGTGACGAATGTTACTGTGTTGACGTCGCTGCCGAATACAGCGTTATGCTTTACATCGTTCATCACGCACAAATCTGCGTGTTTTTTATATAATTTTTTCCTCGCGTTCGCAATGCAATCGTCCGTTTCCGCGGAAAAAACGCACAGGAACTTGTCACCCTTCGTTTCACCGATTTTTTCAGCTATATCGGGATTTTTGACGAATTTAACTTGAAGCTCGTCCGTTTTGATTTTGCTTTCGGAATATTTTTCCGGACGGTAATCGCAGGGAGCTCCCGCCATAATAAAAATATCGTGTTCGCTCGCGCGCTTGACCGATTCGTCGTACATTTGACGGGTTGTTTCAACGTTTACCACGCTCGCATGCGAATTGATTGTAGCCGTGTGATTGCCGAGTATTACGGTAACCTCCGCTCCGCGTTCGATTGCCGAGTTCACTATTGCCGCGCCCATTTTTCCGCTGGAAAAATTAGTTATACACCTTGCGTCGTCTATCTTTTCCTGCGTGGCTCCGCAGGTAACGAGAACTTTTTTGCCGGACAAGTCCTGCTTGGGCAGCAGCAATTTTTCGCAGTAATCTACGATTGCCTGCGGTTCAGCCATACGACCCTTGCCCGTGTCTCCGCACGCCAAAAATCCGCTTTCCGCCTCCACAACCAATACGCCGCGTTTTACAAGTGTATTAAGATTTGTTTGGAACGCTTCGCTTTCGTACATGGCGCAGTTCATTGCGGGACATACGACCTTGATAGCTTTGCACGCCATAAAGGTGGTTGTAAGCATATCGTCGGCTATGCCGTTTGCAAACTTGCCTATAACGTTAGCCGTTGCGGGGCAAACAAGCAGCAAATCGGCTTTTTTTGCAAGCGAAACGTGCTCTACTTCCCAATGACCGCTTCGGTTAAACATATCAACCGTTACGGGGTTACAGGAAAGAGTTTCGAAAGTTAACGGCGTAACGAATTCGGTAGCGTTTTCGGTCATTATAACGTCTACGTTAGCGCCCAACTTCTTAAAGCCGCGCACCACTTGACAAACCTTGTATACGGCAATGCCGCCCGATACGCCTATTACCACGTTTTTACCTTGCAGTTTCATATATTACAGCTTTTTGCTGACAGCGAGTATACCGTCGTCGAATTCTTCGGCGGCGTAAGAAATGGGCTTAGCGTTTGCGGGAAGCTCGGGATTGTTGTTGAGCTCCTTGGCGCGTTTGGATACTACGCAGCAAAGCGTGTATTTGTCGCCAGCTTTTTCCGTTAATTCGTCGATAGGCGGTTTTGTAATCATAGTTATTTTCTCCTTTCATTCAAAATTGCAATTATTTCCGCTACCGCTCTGTCGACATCGTCGTTCATAATGCAGTAGTCGTATTTGTAACGTTGAGCAAGCTCTAACTTATTGCGCGCCATACGGATTTGAATTTTTTCTTCCGTTTCCGATCCGCGCTTGATAAGACGCTCGTACAGAGCTTCTTCGCTGGGGGCTTCGATAAAGAACAGAATGCTGTCGGGGTAATTCTGCTTGACCTGCAAAGCACCCTTAACGTCTATTTCCAATATTACGTCCTTGCCGAAATTCAACATATCGACAACGAACTTCTTGGGAGTACCGTAGTAGTTTTCAAAGTGTTGGTCATATTCGAGCAGTTCGTCCTTGCGCACCATTTCCAAAAAAGTTTCGGTGGACACGAAGAAATAGCTTCTGTCCTTGCGCTCGTTCGGTCTGGGCGCGCGCGTGGTTGCAGAGCAAGACATTACAAGGTCGGGCATTTGACGCATAAGCTCCGCGCAAATAGTTCCTTTTCCCGCTCCGCTGGGACCCGATACGATGATAAGTTTACCGATTTGGTTCTGTTCCATTGTTTTCTCCTGTGTTATTCGAGATTTTGTATTTGTTCTCGGATTTTTTCTATTTCATTCTTCATTTCCAATGCTGTGTTAGTCAATTCCAAGTAGGACGACTTACTGCATATAGTATTGGTTTCGCGGTTAAATTCCTGCGCTAAAAAGTCCAGCTTGCGTCCGACCGGTTCTTCCTTGGAAAGCAGTTCCCGTGCGCGAGCTATATGACTTGTCAAACGCGTAATTTCTTCGTCTATGCAGGATTTATCCACAAAAAAGCAAACTTCGTTGGCGAGCTTCGCTTCGTCTATGTCTACGCCTTGTAGCGCTTCCGCAATACGCGCCGTAAGTTTGTCGCGGTATTGCTCTGCTACACGTGGAGCGCATTGTTTAACAATGTTCAGCAGACGTTCTACATTGCCGATTTTGCCCAACAAATCGTTTCTTAAAGCGTTTCCTTCCGCTTCGCGCATTTCGTTGAGCTTGACGACCGCGGCATTCACCGCTTGTACAAGCATTTCACGCACAATCGACTCGTCTTCTTCCGCTTGTTCGACTGCAAGCACATCCGCGCTGCGCATAAGAGCGTTTACGTTAAAATCGCAATGAAGCTCTGGAAAAGCTTCGGCAAGACGCTCTGCGGCTTTTACGTAGCCTGCTGCAATAGACATATCTACCGTAACCGTTTTGTCGGAATCTCCCTGACGGGAGTAATTGATGAACACGTCGACGTGTCCGCGGGTAAGCCCTTGGGACAAACCTCCGCGTATTACGTCTTCGTAAGCGATAAACGAGCGCGGTATTTTTGTGGAAATATCCAAAAACCTGTGATTGACGCTTTTTAGCTCCACCGTTAATTCGCGATTATCGCGCGATACGGTAGCCTTGCCGTAACCGGTCATACTTTTCATAAGACACCTTCAACAACGACGTTATCCGCATTTGTACGCGGACAGCTTGTTAGTTATATATAATAACACAAATAAACGATTTTTTCAATTCTTTTAAGTTGACTTTTCACTTTTAATTGCATATACGCCGAAATAATGCAAGGCGCTATTCTTCGAGCATTTGATTAAAACGCGTTTCGTCGATTATTTCGATACCGAGAGAGCGCGCTTTGTCTAACTTTGAACCTGCGTCCTTCCCCGCTACTACCAAATTGACGGATTTGCTTACGCTTGCGGACAGTTCTCCGCCGCGTTCTTCTATCAGCTGACCTGCCTGTCCGCGGGTATAGGCTGAAAGGCTTCCCGTCAAGACAACCTTCTTGCCGGCAAATGCTCCCGAAACGGTTTTGGTCTTGTATATCGGATTTATACCGATATCTTTCAACTGCGATATAATATCGAGATTTTGCTTTTCACAAAAATACTGTATTATACCTTCGGCCACCACGTCGCCTATGCCATCTATTTCGGTAAGCTGTTCCGCCGCAGCCGTAGACAATCCGTCGATACTGCCGAAGCGTTCCGCCAAGTCCTTAGCGGTTACAGTGCCGACGTTATCCAGTCCCAACGCGAAGATAAACTTGGACAGTTCCACCCCTTTGCTGTCGGAAATCGCTCTGAGAATATTGTCGGCTTTCTTTTGCTGTATGCCGTCCAACGACAGCAACCGGTCTTCGGTAAGCGTATACAAATCCGCGACGGAACGTACGCCCAATTTATCCACTAACAGCAAAACCGTCTTATCGCTTAGACCTTCTATATCGCAGGCGTTCTTGGAACAATAATGCGAAAGCCGAGCGACTATCTGCGGACGGCAGTCGGTAGCGTTTATGCAGTACAGATGCGCGCCCACTTCTTGAAGCGGACTTCCGCAAGCCGGGCAAATGGCGGGTTTGACAATCTCGGTACCGTTGTCGTCGGCGGCTCCGAGTATCTCGGGTATTACGTCGTTGCTGCGACGGACAAACACCGAACAACCGCGTTTGAGCCGTTTGCGTGAAATGTCGCCGTAGTTATTAAGTGTGGCGCGCTTGATGGTAGCCCCGCACAGCTCCACCGCTCTAAGCTCGCCGACGGGCGTAAGCTTGCCCGTACGCCCAACCTGCCACGTAACGTCGAGCAGTTCCGTCATTACCTGCTCCGCGTCGAACTTGAACGCCACTGCCCACTTCGGGAACTTGTCGGTATAACCCAGTTCTTCGCGCAGAGCGAAGTCGTCGACCTTTATAACTACGCCGTCTATCAAAAAGTCGTATTTGGAACGGTCCCGACCGATTTGCTCGATAATCCGTCGAATTTCGTCGAAGGTTCGCAATCTTTGAAAAACATAGCTTGTCTTCATTCCGCACGTTTTGAAGAAGTCCACAAGACCGCTTTGACTGCCGACGTCCAAGCCGTCGCACAGTCCGTGGCTGTGGAAAACGACGTCGAGATTGCGGCTTGCCGTAACCTTCGGATCAAGATTGCGAATTGCTCCCGCCGCCGCGTTACGGGCGTTTTTGAGTTTGTCGTTGGGATGGGCGTCGTTGTACTTATCCAATACCGACAATCGCATTATGCCTTCGCCCTGCAGCTCGCACAACCCCTTGAACGGGATAGTCAATGGCACCGAACGAATAGTCTTGACCTGCTCGGTTACGTCTTCGCCGACGATACCGTTACCCCGCGTCGAAGCGCCGACCAGCTTGCCGTCGCGATACGTTACGCTTATGGTAAGACCGTCGTATTTGATCTCTACGCTGAAATACGCTTCACCTATCTCTTTGTTGATTTTGTCCACCCATTCGGCAAGCTCACCGAAGCTTTGAGCCTTGTCGAGACTGTACAGACGCTGCAAATGACGGTGCTGTTGGAAATTCTTGATAGGCGGTCCGCCGACTCGGCGAGTAGGACTGTCGGGCAGAGTAAGCCCCGTTTGCCGTTCCATCAAAACCAATTGGTCGTACAGCGCGTCATACCGAGTATCAGGTACGGAAGGATTATCTAACACGTAGTACTCGTACGCCCATTTATTGAGTTGATCGACTATTTCCTGCATCGTCATAACGATAAAACTCCTAATTAAACAATTTACAAGGCTGCGCCACGATGCCGTTTGCTTAAACGGCATAAAATACGGCGCAATTACTTCAAAATTTCCAAAGGGGCGAATTTGAGATTGAGCGACTTTTTACCTGCGGAATCGAACGCCACGTCGGCAACATCGCCGCCGATACGCAGTATTATGCCCCTGCCGAAGGTAGAGTGATTGACCACCTGACCTACTCGGTACTTGGATAGCTCCGCGCTTGTCTTGCCCTGATTGGGCGCGGTTCTGCGCTGCTCGCTGTTATTTAGTTTGTCCAAAAACGCGTAGTCCGATAATTGCCTTTCGGTAGCCGGCTTGCGCTCGGGGGTTAAAAACCGCTGTATTTCGTTATAAAATTTGCTGGGAACGGAACGCTCCGTACGTCCCCACAAAAAGCGCGAATTGGTTTTGGTGAGATACAGCCGCTTTTCCGCGCGCGTTAAGGCTACGTACATTAGACGGCGTTCTTCCTGCAGACTTTCGAAACCGTACGTAGAACGACTCGAAGGAAAGATACCGTCTTCCAGACCCACTACGAACACCACCTTGAATTCCAGACCCTTGACGGCGTGTATGGTGGCAATTGTAACGTAGTCGCCGTCGTCGCCCGTATTTAACTCATTGTCCAAGCTTACCGTTTCGAGATAGTCTTGAAGCGTTGCGGTAGGATTTGTCTGCTGAAATTCGTTGACAGCCGCTTCGAATTCGTCGATATTCAAGGCGCGGTCCTCATCGCCTTGGTCCTGGTATGCGGCGCGGAACTCCAACGACTGCAACAGGTTGTGAACGAATGCCGCAACGGGCATATTAGCCGACTTATACAACTCGTCGACCGTAGCGTAAAAATCGGTAAGCTTTGTACGCGCCGACTTGTTGAGCGATTCGAGATTGCGTTCGTCGGAAATAACGTCCAACACAGGCAAACCGTACTCCGCAGATAAATCGCGCAACTTATTTACCGTTGCGTCCCCTATGCCGCGGCGTACGGGCACGTTTAGAGCGCGGATAAACGCTTCTTCGTCGTAACGGTTATGTACCAAACGCATATAAGCCAATACGTCCTTGATTTCCTTACGCTCGAAGAACTTGAAGCCGCCGAACACCTTGTAGGGCATTCGGTTGCGCTGGAACTGCTGCTCGAAGCTGCGGGACAAAGCGTTTACGCGCATAAGCACTGCGAAATCGCGCAAACGGTACTGGGGGTTGAGATACATAAGGTTTTTTATCTGTTCCGCCACAAAATACGCTTCGTCCTGCTCGTTATAGGCGGAAAAGAGCTGAGTTTTGACTCCGTCTTCGTTCTCCGTCCATAATACCTTGTCGAAACGGTTGACGTTTTTGCCGATTACTTCGTTGGCAACGTCCAAAATGCGCTTGGTGGAACGGTAGTTCTGCTCCAATGCGTAAACGTTGCAGTCGGGAAAGTCCGCTTGAAACTTTTTGAGATTGTACGATTCCGCCCCGCGCCAGCTGTAAATGGATTGGTCGTCATCGCCTACCACGAAAATGTTGCGGTACTTTTCGCCCAACATTTTGAATATTTGATACTGCACCTTGTTGGTATCCTGAAACTCATCGATTAGAATATACTTGTACGTTTCGCGGTACTTATCCAAAATTTCGGGCGACGAAGTAAACAGCTTGTGAACGTAGTACAGCAAATCGTCGAAGTCCATAGCGTTGTTTTGACGCATTTTGTCGCCGTACTCGTTGATAACGCGGACGAGTTCCGAATGCGTTGCGCACGTTTGACTTTGAAGTCTGTCTAATTGCTCGGCGATATATTCGTCCTTGATATCCTCGAGATTGTCCCCGTCCAAAAGCTCGGGCGCGCGGTTCTTGATATCCGATATACTCTCGGCAAAAGTATCCGCCATTTTTGCGTCGCCGTCGTCGGGAAAAACGTCCTTGACGATTTTTTTGAGAACGCCGACCTTTTCGCTTTCGTCGTATATGGAAAACGAGCCGCTGCGGTTTAACGCTTCCGCTTCGCGCCGAAGCACCTTGGCGCAAAATGAGTGGATTGTGGAAATCTGCATACTGCCTGCGTTGCAGTCGAATTCGTACAGGCGGCGTTTCATCTCGTTTGCCGCCCTATTGGTAAAGGTTATGGCAAGAATCTCCCAAGGCTTGACGTTGCATTCGGAGACAAGAAACAGTATTCTGTTGGTAAGCACGCGAGTCTTGCCCGAGCCTGCGCCGGCAAGCACCAAAGTCGGCGCAAGAGGCGCGGTGACGGCGGCAAGCTGCGCGTCGTTAAGTTTTTGTAGATTCATATGTTTTTTTTAAGATGTCGCTTCGACAGACTTCTCAACCGAGCTCGCAGTGACGTAATAAAAGAGACTACGCAAACAGTTAACGGGGCTTGCGTTTAGTTAAGGTTTTAACATTGGTCGGGTCGACGTCTAAGCCCTTGCCGTACTTGGAGATAAACTTGCGTTGGGCTGCATAACCGAAACGTCCCAATTGCCTACCTGTTGCATAGTAGTCGCCGTGCTGATAGTTAACCAGCCGCGCCTTGCGGTAATCTATCTTGCCGTCCGTCATAATGCTCTCGTCAACGTGAATTGACAAAACGTCCGCAAGAAACATATCGTGCGAGCCGAGATTTATAACGTCGAACACCTTGCACTCAATATTGACGGGGCTTTCCGCCACCATTGCGGTAGATACATGCTCGGCGCGCTGCTTGGTAAACTTCATCTCGGCAAACTTGTCCATATCCCGTCCGCTGCGTATGCCGCAGTAGTCGCACGCAGGCAACAAACGTTCCGTTGTGAAATTGATAACAAATTCGCCCGAACGCTTGATAAGATCGTAGGAATACCTGTCGCGTCGAATGGAAACGTAAACCCGCGGGGGATCGGAACAAACCGTACCCGTCCAAGCTACCGTAATAATATTTGCTTTGTCGAAATCGCCCGCGGATACCATAACCACCGGCAACGGCGCAAGCAAAGAAGCGCCCTTCAAAACTGTTTTAGGCATAAAAGTCTCCTTGAATTTACAATCGTAATTCGTCGTCTTGTCCGTCGTACTTTTCTACGCGGAAACCGAACGCTTCGGCAAAGTCATCAAAGCATGCCTTGCAGACCCAACGGTAATTGTCCGAAGTAGTATAGCAATCTTCGTCGGTATCTTTCGTAATCGTTTTCATACAAAACTCGCAATGCTCGCGCCCAATATCCGTCTTGCCGTTTTGCGCCGCGTATTTATGCGGATTGGCCCTTTTTAGGCAAACGCCTTCCATATATTTTTCTTGACCAGTCAATCTCCAATCGTCTTTTAATTGCATATCTGCTGATTACGACCATCTAGTTTTTCTCATTACCGTACACCGATAATATTGTATCTGAAAGCACAAGTCGACATTTTCCTAACGTATTTTGAGATATTATGTCTGCAATAGTATTTGATAATTTGTCTAAAACCAAGTAATGAAGCGTTACTTTGTCGGAAAAGTCGACGCGTTGTTCTACCGCAACGTCCTGCATAGCCTTGCGGACAACTTTTAGCAAAGAGTACTCTACCGTGACTTCTGCGCGACGGCATAAGCGCATCGACACTTTATCGGCCGAACGCAAAACATCCGCGCAAGCGCCGCTGTACGCCCTTACAAGGCCGCCTGCGCCCAGCTTTACGCCGCCGAAGTAGCGGGTAACGACAACGCATACGCAATCGAGTCCGTTATTCTTGATACACTCGTATATCGGCATACCCGCAGTCCCCTGCGGTTCGTTATCGTCCGAAAACTTGGCTTTATCGCCTACGATATACGCATAGCAATTGTGCGTAGCGTCGTAGTACTTCTTACGCTTGCTTTCCACAAACGCCGCAGCCTGCTCCGCCGTATCAACACGTATTGCCGAAGCGATAAAACGGGATTTTTCTATTACGTTTTCAATTGTTACTTCGGCTGCGCCGAGAGTTAGGTATTCTTTCATTTAATCAAAACGCGTAAATGAACTTTCTTGCCCTTGTGCAGTACGAATTCGCCCTTAGACAGAATTTCGGCGGGCAAAGTCCAAGCGTAGGATGTTATCCTGCCGTCGTTGACAGACACTCCGCCGCCGTCGACAAGCCTTCGCGCTTCGCCGTTGGACTTGGCTTGTCCGCATTTTACCAAAATATCGATTATATTGGCAGGCTCGAAGATTTCCGCAACAGGCATATTGGCAACGTCCGTACTGAACGACGCCTTGACCTGCTTCAATACTTCGTCCGCGACTTCGTTTCCGTGCACCAACGCCGTAACTTCGTACGCCAAGCGTTCCTTGGCAGCGTTCATGCGTTCGTCGTTGTGAGCGGTAAGCGCGGCAATTTCGTCTAATTGCATAAAAGTCAAGAGCTTCATACAGGTTGCCACGCGGTCGTCTTCGACGTTGCGCCAATACTGGAAGAAATCGAAGGGCGAAGTTTTATCCGGGTCTAGCCACACCGCGCCCTTTGCCGTCTTGCCCATCTTCTTGCCTTCTGAAGTGGTAAGCAGCGCAAACGTCAGCGCGTACGCCTTTTTGCCCGTCTTGCGGCGTATAAGGTCCGCGCCCGCAAGCATATTGCTCCATTGGTCGTCGCCGCCCGCCTGCAAAATGCAGTTATGGCGTTTGTTAAGCTCCAAAAAGTCGTAACCCTGCATAAGCATGTAGTTGAATTCCAAAAAGCTAAGTCCACGCTCCAAACGCTGTTTGAAGCACTCCGCCGTCAGCATCTGATTGACGGAAAAACACGCGCCTACGTCGCGCAAAAAGTCGACGTAATTGAGATTACAAAGCCAATCGGCGTTGTTAACTATTATCGCCTTACCGTCGGAAAAGTCGATAAAGCGCGACATTTGCTTCTTGAAGCAGTCGACATTGTGTTGAATAGTTTCTTTCGTCAGCATACTGCGCATATCCGTACGCCCCGACGGGTCGCCCACCATTGCCGTGCCGCCGCCTATAAGCGCAACGGGACGGTGTCCGGCGCGCTGCATATGCGCCATTGCCATCAAAGCTACGAAATGCCCTACGTGAAGACTGTCCGCCGTGGGGTCGTAGCCCGTATAAAAGGTTACGCTTTCCTTGCCCAAAAGCTCGTAGAGCTCGTCTTCGAATACTACCTGTTTGACGTAACCGCGCTCTTTTAGTACGTCCAATACGTTTTTCATACTGCATTCTCCTGTCACATTATATTTTCCGTTAAGTGTTCAAGCCGCGCGGCGCGCGGATATTTGCAACCTGTCTGTAATAAGCCCTAATGCCGCCGCTTTACGGTTCGATAAGGTTGAAATACTTTT
Organism: uncultured Clostridia bacterium; assembly: GCA_947570215.1. Classification (GTDB taxonomy): domain Bacteria; phylum Bacillota; class Clostridia; order Christensenellales; family CAG-314; genus Fimimonas. Next base: position 196,668 of record CANOTO010000002.1, on the reverse strand, counting down.
CGGCGCTACCCGTCATAATGCGGTAGCATACCGCGGCGAAGCCAACGCTTGCGCCGATGATTAGCAACCACATAATAAGCAGCATATACCAAGCAGCGTTGAGAAAATACCAGCCGACAAGGCACACAGCGGAGATTGCGCCGATAATCAGGGACACGACAAGCCCTACGAGCATTGCCATCCAACTGTTTTTGGCATTTTTCAAGCTTTGGTTGAAATTAGTCCAACCGAACTTGGGACTTTTTAGGTCTATCAACGTAGTTATGCACATTGCGCCGAAACCGAGCGCGCCCATAACCACAAGCATGGCTATACCGAAATACCAATCGACACCGAACAGCACCACGACGAGCAGGCACATTAGAAAGTCGGATATAAGCATTACCGACGTTGACAGAATAACCTTTGCCAACAGGTATTTGTTAAAGGACACGGGCAAACTTTTTACAAGATATATCGACTTGTTTTCGCGCGAAATCGGATAAATGCCCAATACGTTGCTCGACATACCGAGCAGCGACATATACGACAAAAAGACAATCGGCGCAATACCTCGATACAACGACTGCCCCTGCAACATTTGTACTATGTTTTGCCCGTCTTCGCTTGTAATGCTGAAACAAAAATAAAACACTACAACCATAATAGGCAGCATTATTAGAGACAAAATACCCTGAAAGCCCATCTGACTGTCGCGCATTACGCGCTTGATGTCCGTAAAAATAAGCTCCCTTACCACGCCTTGATTTTTTACCGTCAAATCGGACGACTTGACCTTTTTGCGGCGGGATACGCCCGCGCCTTCGACGGTAGCGGACAGTATCCAGCGGTAAAACGGGATTGACAGCGCCAAAACCAAACCGAATAAAAGCGCGTTTTCCGCAACGGAAATCAGCAGATTGAGCGCGACAGCCCCGAAGGACGCGCCTAACATTGCGGAAGCCAACGTAAAGTCGGAATGAACGTACTTCATTGCGCTGCCGATACCTTGAAGCTTTTCTAACAGCACACTTGCCATATCCGAGCCTACATCGGCATCGCCCGAAGATCCGCCGATGAAGCCCAACTCGTACATGCCGAACAAATACGCGCCCATAATCAAGGCGAACAATAGCACCTGCATCAGCGTTTTGACTACGCCGTTTTTGCCGAACTTGGTTATTACGGCGGATAAAGGAATTGCGATTATCGAGCTTAACAGCAAGGGCAGCAGCGGAACAAGCAAAAGCGCAGGTATAAGCAGCAGATAGTAGCCTGCGCCCGCCGAATAGCCGATTCCGAATGGCAAAAGGGTGACTATAAGCATAACCGCAGTGGTTATTACTTCGTTCAAATACGCGACGGACAGTTTAGCCGCAAATATCGCGGAAGAATTGACTGGCAGGAACAACAGCTTGTCCGCGTCCTTGGCGGAAAACACGTTGGTTATAAGCGTTTGAACGCCGAAAAGCAGCACCACGCCCTGACATACGAACAGCAGCGTCGCGACAATATCGGATACGTTTTCCAGCCCCTTGGATAACCCCCCAAGAAAATACATACTGCCGGCAAGACTTATAAGCATTGGCAAAAAGCATATGCCCAAAACCACGTATGCCGCTATCGTTCCGCCGCGCTTACGTTTGCCTTCGGTAGGCTTTACCCTATACTGCTGAACGAACAGCAGCTTGACAAGAGAAAAATACTTTTTCATAAACCGCCACCTACTTTGCCGTTTCATCGGCGGTTATTGTCAAGAACAAGCTTTCCAACGATACGCTTTCGTCCTTGCGGATATTGTCCAACGTATCGACGGCGACAAGCTGTCCGTGATTGATTATACCTATTCGGTCGCACACCTTTTCCACTACGTCGATTACGTGCGAGCTGAAAAAAACCGTATTGCCCTGCTCGGCGTGCTTGCGCATAAGCTGTTTCAGTTGAAACGCCGACTGCGGATCCAACCCCGTTAGCGGCTCGTCCAATATCCACACCTTGGGATCGTGAATAAGCGCGGCTATTACCATTAGCTTTTGCTTCATTCCGTGCGAATATGACGAAATCATATTTGGCAGCGCGTCCGAAAGTTGAAACATCTCGGCGTATTCCGAAATGCGGGCTTTGAGCGCGCCTGTTTCCACGCCGTACATTGTGCCTATAAAATTGAGATACTCGATACCTTTGAGAGTTTCGTAGGTTTCGTGATTGTCGGGCACGAAGCCTATACGCGACTTGGCTGCGATAGAGTTTTCCGCGAGATTGACGCCATCCACTTCGATAGTGCCTTCGTCAGGGGACAAGATGCCCGTTATCATCTTGATTGTAGTTGATTTACCCGCGCCGTTCGGTCCCAAAAAACCGAAAATTTCGCCGTCTTTAATTTCCAAAGAAAGCCCGTCCACCGCCTTTTTCTGCGATTTGGCGTAGGTTTTAGATACGTTGCTTAGTCTTATCATTGTTTTCTCCTTGTGATGAAAATATTACGCAATTGCTTTTACCGCGCAAAAACTATGGCGACAAAAGACGGATTACGGCGCGCGGGGAATACAGACATACCCCCCCCCGCATAAATTCGAGTATTCGATTGTATACTACTGTTTTTGTTATCATAAACGTTTATTCTGAGCGCGCCTAAAATTCGCGCTACGAAATTTTTTTATATTATTTAATCAACACGCCCGCACGGTTTACCATGCTCACCTGTCAATATCTACTTTTTTTGCTGTCGGCAACCGATATCCTGACCGTTACCGCTGGGAGTAAAAAACTTCTCGCCCTTTATTTCGTCGGGCAGATACTGCTGCTCTACCCAACCGCCGTAGTTATGCGGATATTTGTACGGAGTATCGTCAAGACCGTTTTCGCCGCGCGGAAAGTTGGCGTCCATAAGATAAGAAGGCACGCGAGCGGACGGATTGTTCTTGGCGCATTCCGTTGCCGCTTCGAGCGCAGTTACCACCGAATTGGACTTGGGGCAGTTGCATATGTACAGAATCGCTTCGGACAGGGGGATTCTGCCTTCCGGAAGCCCTATATTTTGAAACGCGGTAAGCGCGGCTGTTGCTACGGGCAGAGCCATAGGGTCGGCAAGACCCACGTCTTCCGCCGCATGAATAACTATTCGTCGGGCAAGCAGCAAAGGGTCCGTTCCCGCTTCGATAAGGCGTTCGAACCAAAACATAGCGGCGTTTGCGTCGCTGCCGCGCATAGACTTGATAAACGCGCTGATCATATCGTAATACGTGCCCGTATCCACCGACAACGCTTTCTTCTGCATTGACTGACTTGCGACTTCGAGTGTTACACGAATGCAGCCGTTTGAATCTACGTCTGTTGTAAGAACCGCCAGTTCCAAGGCATTGTAGGCGTTGCGTAAATCTCCCGAAGCCGTTTCCGCTATGTAATCGTAAGCGGCTTCATCGACGGCGATTTTGAGTTTGGAGAGAACCACGTCGCGCTTGACGGCGTCTTTTAGACCGCCCTTAACATCGTCCGCAGTTAACGGCAAAAACTCGAAAACGCGGCAACGCGACACTATCGCTCGGGTCATGGAAACGTAGGGGTTTTCCGTAGTGGAACCGATAAACGTTATATAGCCCTTTTCGATAGCGGGCAGAACGCAGTCGCTTTGCGTCTTGCTCCAACGGTGGCACTCGTCCAGCATAAGGTAGGTTTTCTGCCCGTAGGCGTTGAAGCGTTTGGTGGCTTCGTCGATTATTTTCTTGGCGTCGGCAACGCCGCTGCTTACGGCGTTGAGCTTTTCGAATCGACTGCCAGTGGTATTGGCAATGATATTGGCAAGGGAAGTTTTGCCGGAACCCGGCACTCCCCAGAATATACAGCTGCCCAGCTTGTCCGCCTTGATTGCGCGACACAGGAGCGAGCCGTCGTAGATTAGGTGCTTTTGCCCGATAAACTGCGACAGCACGCGCGGACGCATACGCTCCGCCAAGGGGACGTTATTTATTTTTTCCGTTTGAAATATTGAGTTTTGTTCATATTGCGCCATAATACAATTTTAGCATTATTTGTTCGAATTTGCAAGGCAATAGTATGAAAATATATAATATTTTAAGCGAACGAACGCGCGGCGTTGCGGCGCGGAGAAATTGCGCGATATAAACTGCCCCTCCGCCGCAAGCTTGGACTGCTCGGACGACATTTCGACGACAAAAAAAACGGACGAACGGGCTTTCGATACCGCTCGGTTATTCGTTTACAAAACAGCAAAAGCCCCGACACAAAGAACTGTCGGGACTTGAAATATCGAAAGTCAACGTTTAGTTTTCGTAAAATTATCTTTTGGACAGAATTTTTTCTACGTAATTGTCGATGGACTTTTGGATAATATCCTTGGCAACGTCCACATCGTGAACTTCAGAGACAGAAGTAGACTTGTTTTCCAGCTCCTTATATACACGGAAAAAATGCTGCATTTCGTCGAAAATGTGCTGGGGAAGCTCGGAAATAGACTTGTAACCGTTGTACGTAGGGTCGGAGTAGGGAATGGCGATTATTTTTTCGTCCGAATCGCCGTTGTCACTCATAGTTATTACGCCTATCGGATAGCAGCGGACAAGGGACATTGGACACAAGGACTCCGAACAGAGCACCAAAACGTCCATAGGATCGCCGTCGTCGGCAAGCGTGCGGGGAATAAAGCCGTAGTTTGCGGGATAATGCGTGGAAGTGTACAAGATGCGGTCAAGAGCGAGCAAGCCCGTCTCCTTGTCTAACTCGTACTTCATTTTGCTTCCCTTGGTTATTTCCACCACCGCGTAAAAGTCGCCAGAGCTTATGCGGTTGCGCGCTATATCGTGCCAAATGTTCATATTGTTTCTCCTTACTTTATTTCATTGCTGTCGTCTTGCATTTCTAACCGAGCGGCGGCATATTTGGGCAGTATTTGTTTGCGGTAAATAGGCACAAACAACGCGTTAGCAGCCCACCCCGCCAAAACACAACCGATGACCGCATAGTACAGCCCTTCTACGCCTATTGCCGCTAAAAGATACTTGATTGCAAACAGAAAAGCCAACTCAAACACGAAAAACCCGAAGCCAAAAGTTAATCCGGCTGCAAAATAAGTACTAAGCACAACGTTATAAGGGGTTTTTCTGCGATGCATTTTAAGAGCAGAAGTAATCAGCAGAATTATACCGCCGAACAATGGAACTGCCAGCCAAATAAACGCTTTTTTGCTTAGAAGCTCTCTCATTCCAACACCTATTCGTACTTGAACTGCTTGGCAAATTGAATGAAGTTCTCCGAATCGGAATACAGACTACTGTTTTTAGACCAAAACAGCACTACGTCTTGATTTATGGGCGTATCCAACGGAATACACACGAGATCGGGGTCGATTTCCGCGAGCTGACGGTACAAAAACACCCCTACGTTTGCATAGGAAAGAAACTTCTTGATTGTGTACAGCTGCGAAGAATACAGCAAAATATTGGGCGTAACGCCTACTTCCGAAAAGGCGCGCTTGATAAATATGTTTTGATAACTGTCCGCCTTGAACAGAATGATATGCTCGTCGGCAAGCTCTTTGAAAGAAATTTTGTCGCGCCCCGCAAGAGGGTGATCTTTGCTTACGCAAAAAACCAACTCCGTAGGCACAAGGGGCAGCACGTTGTAGGTATCGGCAACAGCGTTGTCGAGAATGGTTATGCCTAGATCTACCGAGTTGGCGTCAACAAGCTTGCGAGCTTGCAGAGAGCCGGTTTCCAGCATCTCCAACTCTACTTCCGGATACAGCTTTTTGTAGGCGTTGAACATCTGCGGAAACAAAAATGTGGATATCATTGCGGGCACGGCAATCTTTACGTGATTGTGATTGTTGCCCATATCCTTCATCTGCGTTGCAAGCGAATCGACGGATTGCAAAATGTAGTTTACTTTGTCATGGAAATGCGCGCCTTCGACGGTTAATTGCAGACGGTTGTGCCTGCGGTGAAAAAGCTTGACGCCGAACTCGTCTTCCAACTCCTTGATGCAAAAGGAAATAGTCGGCTGAGACACGAACAGTTCCTCGGCAGCGCGCGTTATACTGCCGTATTGACATACGGTTTGAAAATATCTCATTTGCAAAAGCTTCATTTCGGTTACTCCTTAATACTTTACTTCGACGGTAAAAATATTCGATAACTCTATGAGTAAAGGCGCTTCTTTTTGCTGCGTTACGCCATACTCCGCTGCGGGACTGAATAACGCCCGCGCCGCGTATTATAAATTTATCTGCAAGTAAGTATAGCAAAAACTTTATAATAAATCAAGCGAATTATAATAAAAACTTTACTAAGTGCAAGATTTAATGAAAAATCTTTGTATTATTAGAGACATAGTATTATATAAAACGCCGATTTTAAGTATTAAATTACCGGAAAATACAGAAACCGAATATTTTAGGCACAGAACCGCTCTTTTTGCAAGCCGCGCGACAATCACACCAATTTGCCGAGTCGGAAGGACGCCGCTTATGTTTTCCGCCTAAGATATGTCGGTAAGGAGCTCGCATAAAATCGAGTTGGCTATGTAAAATTTTTCAGTCGGAAGCTTGACAAATCCGCGCTCCACCGCTAAAAATCCGCGTTCGGCAAGCGCCGCGGCGTTGGGAAAGAAAGTAAAAAATTCACAGCCGTAGCGATCGGCGAATTCGGCAAGCGATACGCCGTCGTCAAGGCGCAAGCCGAGCATAACGAATTCGTTAGCCTGTTCGCTTATGCCGAGAGTTTGGCATTCGCCGCGAAGGCATTCCAACGGCGAAGCCAAATAGTCCGTTACGGAAAAGGGATTGGTATAGCGCACGTCGCCGACGAAACCGCTTGCGGCGGCGCCGAACGCGTAGTAGCGCCCCTCCGTCCAGTAGTTGAGATTGTGCCTGCACCGCCGCCCTTCGCGCGCGAAATTGGAGGTTTCGTAACGAGCAAAACCGCAAGCGGCAAGCGTAGCTACGGCGTAATCGTACATGTCGGCAAGCTGATCGTCGGTATATGGGTATTGCTCATTGCACAGACGATACAAGGGCGAACCCTCGTGAAGCTCCAAGGCGTAAACGCTGACATGCGCAAGAGGCAGATTCGCCACCGTTTCCACCGAACGGCGGAAATCTTCGGCGGATTCGGGCAAACCCAATATCAAATCGGCGTTGATATTGTCAAAACCGTATTTGCGCGCCAATTGCACCGCCGCTTCGAAATCCGCATAACTGTGAACACGCCCTATTCGCGCGAGAGTATCGTCGTTGACGCTTTGCAAGCCGAAACTGAGACGGTTGACTCCGTTACGTTCGAGACAGGCTAAAAGCTCGTCCGTTACGCTTTCGGGGTTGCACTCCGCCGTTACTTCCGCAACACGCGACAAGTCGAAACGAGACGTAAGCCGAGCGAACAAGCCGTCGAGATACTTGACGTCTACCGACGAAGGCGTTCCGCCGCCGAGATATATTGTAGTTATCGGCGCGGATAGGTCGCTTGCGCGGTCAATTTCCTGAAACAGCTTGCAGAAATACGCTTCTTGAAGCTCGTAGTCGCAGCAAGACGAAAAAGCGCAGTATCCGCACCGCGCTTTACAAAAGGGAATATGAACGTAAATGCCGTAATTATTATTGTTCATCTTTGTTTTCGGTTTCTTTCATAGTGCTGCAGGAGTCTTCTGCGGCGTTTTCGGTTTCTTCCGATTGCGTTATCTGCCGCTGCGGAAGAACCGTCGTCTTCTATTCGGCTTTTAAGAACTAATTCCTTGACAAGCAAGAGCGTTAAAGCTCTATGCTTAGGGTAACTGCGTATACAACAAACGGTTACCACGGGGAAAACCGCCGTTAACACAAATAATACGTCTGCAAAGACATATAAAATTATGCGCATGTCCGCGTCCATTTTTTTCGTAAAACAACACCATACATAAAAACAGTACCGCCGCACACAAAAACATGCAGGCAACAAAAATAAGCGCAGTCCGCATGTATCCTGTATACTGTTCCCGTACTTTTCCGTTAAAAAAATCCTTTTTCACAGCGTCATTCCATGTGAAATTACATAAGCTACGGTTCGTAGCATTGCACGGGAAACGCATTTATTTTGTCAATACGTAGTAATCGTAATACTTTGTACCGTCGTGTCCGACGAGCGGTTGGTCGGATTTCGTAAAACCGAGCGACGTAAGCGCGCTTATACGCTCCAAAGCGGTCGGTGCAGCCTTTGTTGCCAACATGCCGCAGTCGAACAAATCAAAGGACTGCGAAGCCGCCAACGACATAATGTCTCGTATTGCGGAAACATGTTCGTAATCGCTGCGTAAATCGAGTCTGACAAGTCCGCAATTAGTAAAATAGTCATTATCGTCGCGTCTAAACTCTTCTATTGTGCCGATAACTTCGTTTTTGGTTTTGTCGATTATCGCAAAACGCACGAACCAACCGTTTTTATACGCTTCCTGCCAAAAATCCAACGCCGAACGCATACGCTCGAGCGTGGTATAATGAAAATCGTCGCCGTGGCAGTTATCGCTGTTGAATAACGGAACGGCTTTTACGTCGCTATATACTTTCAGCAAATCATATACGTCCGAGCTTTGTACCAAACGGAACAAAAAGTTGCCGTTTTGTATTTCGGGACAAAATTGATAAACGTTCATACTTATAGCAGTCCTTCAGTCAATCGTCTATTTTCAAAATGGACATAAACGCTTCGCTCGGAACGGAAACGGAACCGACTTGGCGCATACGCTTTTTGCCTTCCTTTTGCTTTTCGAGCAGCTTCTTCTTACGGGTTATATCGCCTCCGTAGCACTTGGCAAGCACGTCCTTGCGCAATGCCTTGATGGTTTCGCGCGCGATAATCTTGTTGCCGATAGCCGCTTGAACGGGAATTTCGAACATTTGGCGCGGAATAGCTTCCTTTAACTTTTCCGCCATTTGTCTGCCGCGGGCGTAGGCGCGTTCTTCGTTGACGATAATAGACAGAGCGTCGCATACTTCGCCGTTGAGCATCATGTCCATCCTGACGAGCCGTCCCGTCTTAAAACCCGTAAGCTCGTAGTCCATACTGGCGTAGCCGCGCGTGCGGGACTTCAAACTGTCGAAAAAATTGTATATAATCTCGTTAAGGGGCATTTCGTAGGTTAACTTTACCCTACGAGTATCAAGATAAGTCATATCAGCAAAAACGCCGCGCTTATCCTGACATAAGCCCATAATATCGCCGACGTACTCCGGCGGAGAATATATTTCCGCCTTGACAAAGGGCTCCTCGATATGCTCGATACTTGTAACGGGCGGGAGCTTGGTGGGGTTGTCGATATCAAGTACGTCGCCTTGGGTTGTGTACACCTTGTATACTACGCTGGGCGCGGTTGTTACAAGGTCGAGATCGAATTCGCGCTCCAAACGCTCTTGAATAATCTCCATATGCAGCAGTCCCAAAAAGCCGCAACGGAAACCGAAGCCGAGGGCCACCGACGTATCCGGCTCGTAGGTTAGAGCGGCGTCGTTTAGCTTGAGCTTTTCCAAAGCGTCCTTCAAATCGTTGTATTTGCTGCCGTCGGCTGGGAAAATTCCGCAGAAAACCATCGGTTTTACTTCCTTATAGCCCTTCAAAGGCGTTTGACAGGGATTGTGAGCGTCCGTTAACGTATCGCCCACCTTGGTATCGGACACCGTCTTGATGCTTGCGCAGACGTAGCCCACGTCGCCGGCGGACAACTTGTCGGCCGCCTGCATTGACGGGGCGAAGATGCCTACTTCCGTAACGTCGAACACCTTGCCCTTGGTTTCGAACATTTTAATGGACGTACCCACGCGCACTTCGCCGTCGAAAATGCGGACAAAAATTATTACGCCCTTGTAATTGTCGTACTGACAATCGAATATAAGCGCTTTAAGCGGAGCGGATGCGTCACCCTTGGGAGCGGGAATATTGTCTACAACCGCGTCCAAAACCGACTGAATATTTATGCCTTCCTTGGCGGAAACGAGCGGAGCGCACGACGCGTCGAGACCTATCGTATCTTCGATTTCCTGCTTGGCTCCGTCGATATCGGCGGACGGCAAATCTATCTTGTTGATAACGGGAATAATTTCCAAATCGTTTTCCAAAGCCAAATAGCAATTGGCGAGCGTTTGAGCTTCTACGCCTTGCGAAGCGTCCACAACTAACAACGCGCCTTCGCACGCGGCGAGCGAACGGGATACTTCGTAATTGAAGTCTACGTGTCCCGGGGTGTCGATTAGGTTAAGTTCGTACTCTACCCCGTCCTTGGTATATGTCATCTTGACAGGCGTCAGCTTGATGGTTATTCCGCGTTCGCGCTCTATATCCATAGAGTCCAACATCTGCGCAGCCAAGTCGCGCTTGGCAACCTGCCCGGTGTACTCCATAAGCCTGTCGGCAAGCGTACTCTTGCCGTGGTCGATATGAGCTATGATACAAAAATTACGTGTGTTTTGCTTAGACATAAAATAACTTCCCGTGTGCTATACATTTGATAAAAACCGACAGTATTGCGTTACAGTACGTCCCAAATACCGTGGAACAGGTAAACAAACGCGTAGGTCAGTATTTTGCTTATGAAATATATTATAAGAGTTTTCCGTCCGCAAGCGGTTACGAAACGGACGTACTTGGGATTTACGGAAGGAAACAGCGTGCGTTTTTCCTTATAGACTATTCCGCCCAAAAACGCGCCCAACAAAAACCAACCGAAATCGGGGAAAAATGCGCGGTAATCCATAGCTCTGAAATACCCGTAAGCTTCGCCGCTGTGTTCCGCGAGGAAAAACCAATGGGGATTTTCGCTTGTCCAGGGCTGTTCTTTTGCGCAATAACCCGCAAGTAAAACTGCGATAATTACAGCGAACATAACTACGCCGAACAGGTTCCTTTGCCGATTTTTTACACATTTTTTCCTAATCCACGATATAACCGACCACAAAAACACCGAAAGCGCGATTACGCGAATTACGTTGAAATACACCATTATATGCCGTTTTAACACTACGGACACGACAAAACAGCCCAATGTGAAAAACACCGACGCGCCCATCAATTTTAACGAGCGGTTAAAATTGTTTTTGGAAAAGCCGCACGACAGCCCCGCCGTAAATATAAACAACACTACCACAGCCGGCTGACAAACCGCGCGCAGCGCGCTTGAAGCATATTTGCAGGAAAAATCGTACAACGCCCGAAAAAATGCCGTCTTGTAGTTTCCGCCCGCGTCGACGCGTATATCGTTGAGAGTGTGATCCCATACCACCGACAATATCATTATACCGCGCAAGAAGTCCACTTCCCAAACACGCTGTTTGTTAGGCGGAACGACCGATAACGTACTGCCGTCGAAATTTTTCTGCAATTTGTTTTTCACGATAACAATTATATATCACAAACCGACTTTTGTCCAGTTATGGACGCGTGTTTTTGCAACGCAAGAGACGCGGCTTAACGACGGACAAATAGGTTGCATTTTGAGCGTATATATTATATAATTATCATACAGTAAAAACTATAAGGAGCGCGCTGCGAAATGATACGACAAGAATACAAATGGCTGACGGACGTATATATAGCTCACAGGGGATTGTTCGACAATACTAACGGTATTCCCGAAAATTCCATTCCCGCATTTGAAAAAGCCGCCGAGAACGGGTTCGGCATAGAAACGGACGTTCAAATGAGCAAAGACGGCGTTTTGGTAGTATTTCACGATGACAAACTGAAAAGAATGACAGGCGCGGAAGGCAAGCTTACGGATTATACCTTCGACGAGCTGCGCAATATGCGGCTTGCGAACACCGATTGCGTTATACCAACCTTTCAAGAATTTTTACGGGCGGCAAACGGCGTTAACCTTGTAGTAGAAATAAAAACCCACGACAGCATAGGCGAAGTGGAACGCAAAACGTACGAAGCGTTAAAAAGCTACAACGGGAACTACTGCGTGGAATCCTTTAACCCGTTGATTATACGCTGGTTTAAGAAAAACGCGCCCGAGGTTATACGCGGTACGCTTTCCTGCGACTACGCCAACGCGCCTTGGAGTCGCTTTAAGAAAAAACTGCTTGCAAACCTTAAACTGTGCAAATGGAACGGCAGTCAGTTTATCGCATACGACGCGAAAACGGTAGCCACGAACAAAGCGGTAAAAAAATTCGGCAAAAAAATCCCCATTATTTGCTGGACGATTAAAAGCCAAGCCGAATACGACGAATTGTCCCCCTACTTCGACAATATGATATTCGACTCCTTCGTTCCGGAACGCCGCGACTTACAGTAAGCCGCCCTACCGAATGCGAGCAAACGCTATCGCAAAGATTAGACACCACTTCACGGAGACGCTATGAACAGAGTACTGGTATTTTTCTTAGGAATGTTGTTCGGAATAATATTTATATTCGCAGCTTTGGCGGGCGGCATTTATATTGCCGTAACGGTTGTAAAACCGTCGGATATTTCGACGGAGAGCGAAAACTATCTCGGCGACCTTGCAAATATGTCTCTATTGAATATAGCCAAAAACATTGTCGAGCTGTATCAGACAAAAATAGGCGTTCGCGACGAAGAAACGGGACGATACTTCACCTTGGGCGAATTCTTGACCAAATACAATATAAGCGACGAAAAGGCCTTCGGTATGAAACTGCCCCAAGAAGTGTTAGATATTCCGGCGCTCGAGTTTTTCAACACCAACGACGGATTGAACAACGCTATGACGCAGATAAAGGTGAGCGCGCTGCCGGCAATATTAAATATGTTCGGACAAAGCTCCGATAACGGCGGAAACGGCGCGGCTTTTTCGGACGAAGTAATAAAAGAGCTGTCCAATTACAGCCTGTCCGACCTGCTTGCTAACGACAAGGGAATAAATTATGTATTTCAAAACGTGGCGTTCGCAGACGTACTTCCGTCGTCCTTCCCCGAAGAAAACAGCGACAACAAGCTGATGTGGGCGGTAGGTCAAACCAAAATAGGCAAGCTGCTCGACGGAATGTCCGGCACGGACAATATATTTGCGCAGCTTAAAGACGGCGGCGCATTCGCAACGCTCGGCGCGCTGTCCGTACTCGACATTGCGGGCGACAGCCGATACGTGCGCGCAATACTCGGAGAAAACGCGATTGCCACCTTCGTGGACGACAGCGGCAACCTCAGCTTCGACTCGGTGATTAACGGTGTTAGCCTTGGCGGACTGTTGGGCTGTCAAATGCGCTTATTGTCGTACGATAAAGAAGCGTTCGAGACGTATTTGACAGACGGCGACGTTACGATTGCCAAGGTGACTTCGAACGGAAAAGTTATGTATGCAAAAGGGATACAAGACGGTACGGAAGTAAATTGGAACGAAGCGGACGACTGCGGCAAAGCGGAGCATATTCACGACGGAGAGTGCAACGCCGACGGCAATTGCGCGCAGGAAGAACACGCGCATACGGCGGGTTGTTTTGCATACGCGTGGTACTCTACCGCCGCCTGCACGTCCAATCACGACCACGTAGACGAAATGGAAAAGGACGGGCAGTATTATCCGCGTGTTCAAGGCTTGTACTCCGTTTTAGCCAATCTGTCGATGGCAGATCTTACAAACGGAGACACAAACGCGCTGTTCGACAAAATAAAGGAAATGAAAATATCCGATTTGTTTGCCGCAGGAGAAACGAGCGGAGCCATATCAAGCTTATCGAACATGACGATAAACGAGCTAATAAACGGCGGCTTGGAAAGTATTTATCTCGGCACGGCGCTGAGCTATTCGCGCAAGCAATGCCAAGCGCCGATCGGGACGGTAAGTGAAATCCGCGTAGGCGCCGACACTACCGAAATACGCTTTTACATGCGGGAAAACAACGACAAGACGTTACTGCTGTCCGACGACAACGAGCACTGGTACGAAGGACTCGTCCACTGCAAAAAAGCCGATTGCGAACACCGCTTTGCCGACTGCTACGGCTACGTGTGGTACACGAACGAACAATACGAAAACAAAGTTGCCGGTATAAGCGCAAGATTGGCGAGCAAAACGGTAAGAGAGCTTACATCTATTAACCGAATTGTGTCGTCCCTTACCTTAGCCGACGTGTTAGATCCCGTACCGAGCATATTGAAGTCGCTTTCCGACACTTCCGTAAGCGAGCTTGGAACGGCAATCAACAGTATGTATCTCGGAGATCTGTTGGGCTACAAGCGTACGTTGGATTGCAAACAAACGCACGAGCACACAGACGACTGCTACGGCTGGTACGAAGCGAGCTGCGGCGACGACAGCCACGCGCACACGGACGATTGCTACGACAAGCCTGCCGAAGGACTGCTTGCCAAGTTTGCCAATAAGCGAATAAACCAACTGAATACATTAGGAGACGCGGTAAAGGAGTTAACTCTTGCCGACGTATTAGACCCCGTGCCGTCGATGCTTGCCGACCTTGCCGACACACGAATCGACGAATTGGGCAACAAACTGAACGATATGTACGTAGGCTCGGCAATGGGATACGTCCGTAACGAAAAAGACGGGACACAGTATCCCGACGAATCAACTGCGGACGGAGAAGTTAAAAGCAACGGCAACGATTTCGTAAAAACGTACAACGGCAAATGGTACGAAGCGGAACTTACCTGTAATGACAATCATACGCACCCCGCCGCGTGTTACGAATACGTGTGGTATACCGACGCAACGCGCACCGAAAAACCCACGGGCGTCAAAAAGGCGTTTTGCAATTACACATTGAGCGGCATATCCAATGCGACAAACGAGCTTACTCTTGCGAAATTGGGCATAAATACCGACGGAAACAAGATATTGGACAGCGTAAAGGACGAAAGGATTACAGATATCGGGGGCAAAATAAGCAACCTGAAAATGGGCGTGGCATTGGGATACACAGATTATACCGCCAAACCGTTATGCGGCAACGCGTCCCACGCGCACAACGGCGACTGCTACGGCTGGTTGGAAGAATGCGGCAAAACGGATTGCAGCCACGGACAACACCTTATATTAGACGGCAAGAATTACGTCAAGGTAAAGGGACTCAGCGCAAAAATCGCAGATAAATCGATAGCCGACTTAGGACAAGGAAGCGCAATAAGCGGCATTACCGAAACGCTGACGATTGGCGACCTTATAGACAGCGGAATGATGGATATCGGCGCGGAAACCAATAACTACAAGTTTGCTCTGCTTTCGGCAACGTGTTCCGAAACCGAGCATACGTTTGATTACGGCACGCAGACTTTCAAGTGTAATTTCCAAGATTTTATGAGTTACTCCGCCGCTTACAGGTTAACTCACGGCGCGACGGTGACCGCGCGTGAATACTGGGAAAAATGTCACGAGAACGCAGAAATGACGGAAACGGAAAAAACGTCCCATCGCGACGAATGGAAGAACGCGTCTCTCAACGAATTTATGAATACTTTACTGCAAGCCATCAACTGATAATTACATATTATTGACGCAAAAAAATCTCTCCGAAATTTTTATCGGAGAGATTTTTTATAACGCAACGATATACAAATCAAAACGTTAACCGAGACGCTTTGCCAACGCCATAGCTACGCGCAGGCCGTCCACCGCCGACGATACTATGCCGCCCGCGTACCCCGCGCCTTCGCCTGCGGGATACAGGTTGCGGATATTACTTTGAAAATCGTCGCCGCGTATTATCCTGACCGGGGAGGACGTGCGCGTTTCAACGCCCGTCAATACGCCGTAATCCGCAAAGCCCCTTATTTTGCCGTTGAAGTACGCAAGCGAGCTTGCAAGGTCGTCGGAAATAGCCTTGGGCAGCAGACTGCGGAGATTGGTCAATTTGATACCGCGCGGATAGCTTGGCGTTATTACCGCCGAAGCGGACTGCGCGTCCGCTATGAAGTCGGCGGCGTTTTGACAGGGCGCTACATAATTGCCGCCGCCCAAGCCGTATGCCTTACGCTCCAAATCGCGCTGAAAACGCAATCCCGAAAATACGTCCTTGCCGTATCCGAAGGCAGCCAAATCGTCGGCGTTGACGGTTACGACAATAGCGCTGTTGCTGTTAGGCGCATTACGCGCGTAGTCGCTCATACCGTTGACCACCAACGCGCCGCGTTCGCTCGAAGCCGCGACTACCGTTCCGCCCGGGCACATACAGAAGCTGTAACAGCCGCGGCCGTCGGCGCAGTTATTTATCAGCTTGTAGCTTGCAGAGCCCAAATCGCGGTGAGCGGCAAAAAGCTCGCCGTACTGAGCCTTGTTTATAAATTCGCGTTCGTGTTCTATACGCAGACCCACGGCGAAAGGTTTGAAGCTCATATCTGCCCCGCGCGAGTACAGCGTTTGAAATGTATCGCGCGCGCTGTGTCCGCACGCTAAAATTACGAAGTCGGCGGATATACGCTTCCTTTCGCCGTTTGCGTTTATTTCAACGCCTGCAACCGCGCCGTCCGATATAGAAAAATCGGTTACAGTCGTATCGAACAGAAACTTGCCGCCGTAAGAAATTATACGGTCGCGCATATTCGCGACAAGCGGTTTTAGCTTATCCGTACCGATATGGGGAAGCGCGGACGTCATAATATCCCGCGGCGCGCCGAAACGCACAAGCTCGTCGAATACGGTGTAGATAAGGGGCGACGACGTGCCAGTTGTCAGCTTGCCGTCGGAAAAAGCTCCCGCTCCGCCCAAGCCGAACTGAACGTTCGTGTTCTCGTCCAATTGTCCTCCGCCGAAAAAGCCGTTTACCTTGCTTGCGCGCTGCGCGATATCCGAACCGCGTTCGATTACCGTAACGTCCAGACCGCATTTGGTAAGATAAAGGGCGGCGAACAGTCCCGCAGGACCCGCGCCCACTATGACGCAGCGTTTGTCTATTGTAAGTTTCGGAACGCCGTCCAATACGTTTACCTTCGGACGGTATGCAACGGCGTTAGACGGAATCGCGTCCGTTTGCACCACGTACGAGCATACGAAACGGACGGCGGACTTGTCACGCGCGTCCACGCTACGCTTATACAGCCGATAATCTTCGATCTGCTGCGGCTTGACGTTTAACGACTTAGCGATACGCTTCAACTCTTCCTGCCGAGATGCCCCAAGCGGAATATTTATTGCTTTGGTAAGATACTGCGCCATACTGCTAAATTTTGCCGTACGCCGTTTGACGTTGCTCTTCGGAGAATGTATACAGCGCGGAAGCCGCCGCAAAATACAGATTGTTGCCGCCGCATATGCCGTCGACGTTGAGTACTTCGCCGAGAGCCGTTATACCGTTGGGCAAATTAAGCGTATCGGGATTAACGTACCTGTCGTCGATTCCGCCTGCAGTTACCTGACTCATAGAAAAATCCAAAGATTTGAGATATTGAAACCGCATATTCTTGGCGGTATGCGCAAGAACGGATACATCCGAAGTTCCGCCGCAGCGTTTGATTACGCATTCCGCAACCTTATTGTGAAGTATTCCGTAAAACAGCTTGTTCGCGTCGTAGCCCGATTTCGTCCTTAAATACAGCAGGTCTGCGAGATCCCACTGCGTCATACTCGGAACAAGGTCGGCAACGAAAACATAATCGCCATGCTGTCTTTTGACCTGTCTGCGAGCTATTATCGCCGACAGATTGAATACGCATATGCCGGACAGACCGTAGTCCTTAAACAAAATCTCTCCGCTTTGCTTGCCCAAAAGCAGCGCGCCGTCGTACAACGAAACTTCGGCTTTTACGCGTATACCGTTGAGCATGCCTTCCATATTGTGAATTTTGACGGGAACAAGCGACGGAATAAGTGGCGTAAAATACTCCTTGGGAGCGACTGCGTACGGGGACGTTTCCAACGCCTGACTGCTGCTTCCGCAAGCGAGTATTACCTTGTCGAAACAACGGCTTGCACCGCCCACGCGTACTTCGTAGCCCTGCCTACAGGCCTTGCAGCCGGTGACTTCGGCGTCGCATTCCGTTTTGCCGCCGTACTTAGCCAATTGGTACCGCAAGCAATCGACGACGTTAGACGCAGAATCGGACAAGGGATACAGCCTGCCTTCGGAATCGGCGTACGTACGCACGCCCAAGCTTTCGAGAAACCGCAGATATTCACCGACGGAAATTGCCGACAGCACGCGGTTTACAAGCGGACTTTTGTTGTAATCCGCCGCCGAAACGGCGGAATTGCCCAAGTTGCACTTGCCGTTGCCCGTCATAGATATTTTTTTGCCTACGCGGCTGTTGCGCTCGGCGACCGTTACGTCGCAGCCGTTTTTTGCGGCGACAATCGCGTACGTCAAGCCCGCCATACCGCCGCCGATAACCAATATTTTCATTGCTTCACCTACCGTTATACATTGTAGCAAATAAGCGGGAGTTTCGTCAACTTTATTAACTTACGAAATATCCGTACAGACTGCGAATGACTGACGCGTCGGTTACCAAAAGCGCCCTGGAGCCGTCCGCTTCGAAGCTGTAAACTTCCACTCTGTCCGCGGAAAAAGACTTGCCGAAGCAGTCGAAACGGAAACGGTTATCGCAAAAAAAACGCGAAAATATTTGCGTGATTTTACTTAGCGGCATTGCGTGAAGAACGGTAGTAACGAACTTGCCGTCGGCAAGCTTTTCCGTAACGGACAGGAGCTCGTTGCGCGAAGGACAGTTGGATATAAGCGTAGACGCGCCGTCGGGATTGAAAAAATTGCCGATTCTGATAGGAATGCCGCTACGTTCGACGGGCGACACCGCGTCGGGATGCAGCACCTCCGCGCCGCCGACAGACAAGCGGTACATCTCGTCGTAGCTCATTGTGGGAATGGTTCGAACGCCGGCAATCAACGCCGGATTCGCCGTTTGAACGCCGTACGCGTCCGTCCAATTTTCGTACAGAGAGCTGCCGCTTGCTACGGCGCACAGCGCGCCCGTAACGTCGCTTCCGCCGCGAGAAAAGGTTTGCCTGCCGTATTTGCCCATACCGTAGTATCCGCCCGTTACGGCCAATTCTACGCCCTTGAACGCCCTTTTCATAAGCGACACCGTAGCGTTAAACGACAGTTTGGAACCGTTAAAGCGCACTATTTCGTCCGCTTCTACATAGGTTGCGTTTAGATACTTTGCCACGAACTTGGCGGACAGTTCTTCCCCCAAAGACATACAATAACTCGTATCGCGCGAGCGGGCGCGGGAATGCGCTTCGTCAAGCGTTTCTTCGGCGTTTATAGGTATGCAGTTGACTGCGGCGAGACGCGCGTACTTGTCGGCTATTGCTCGCCAAACGCCTTCGTCGCCCGTAACGTAGTAGCGATACAACAAATCGGTGGTCTTGACGTCCTGCGCATACTCCTTGCCGACTGCGCTAACAACAACGCGGTTATGGAACGGCGTCAGAATATCCTTTACAAAATGAAGATTGGCGGGGGTTATTGCCGTGCCGCCGAACTTTGCCGTAATCATAATGTAATGTACTGTGATTATCTGCTTTTAATTCGAAAAAACGACAAAAAAAACGCCGCTTATACAAGCGGCGCATATTACATAACGAAAGAAAAAGGGTAACGCCGAGAACGTCTTAAACGGCGCAAAACGATATTACCAACGTTACTACGACGGCGCAAACCACCGCCAAAAGCAGCAATCCGAAATAATGCTTGAAAAAGTGTTTGAATCTCGCGCCGAAGCCGTGTTTGTTATCAGTCTTCTTCATCGTTCAGCAACCCCCAAATACTTACTTCCTGTCCCTTATCCGCCAATTTCATAGCGCATTCCAGTATGGCTTTCAACTGGTCGGCATCCAAATAACGTTTGATTTTGCCGTCGCGTACGGCGGAAATAATACCCGTTTCTTCGCTGACTACTATTGCGGTCAGGCTCGGAAACGCTTCGGATACGCCTATTGCGGCGCGGTGACGAGTTCCGAATTCGCGCGGGAGATTGTGCGCCTGCGTAAGGGGCAGATAACACCCTGCGGACACAACCTTGTTGTCCGTTATTACTACGGCTCCGTCGTGAAGGGGCGTTTTGGGGAAAAACAGCGTTTCCAAAAGCTCGGCGGATATTTCCGCGTTTACCTTGGTGCCGCTCTCCAAAATTGTGTCGGACAGGTCGTCCGCTACTATTATGAGCGCGCCCGTGTCCGTCTTGGACAGGCGGAGACACGCCTTGACGATTTCGGAAACGGATTGATTGAGATCGTCCCGTCCGTAGTCGTCTTCGCCGCTGTCGCGGTCTTCGGAGCGTTTTAGCGACAGACGGAACAAGTCGCGATGGAATTCCTGATTAAACAGCGATACGCCCACAAGGCAAATGATTCCGTACGTGGTATATGCAAGGAACATAACTACCGTCTTGGGCAAAGCGAAGGACAGAGCAAATACAAACAAAACCGCCAATACCGCGAAAATTATAAGCGTCTGCATATTGCTCTTTTTTGCGTAGTAAAACAGCGCGTAGAATACGAGCGTAAACAAAAGCACTATTCCTACGCGGGCGAATACCGTCGATAGAGTCCAATCAGTAAAAAAGTTTGTCAGAAAATCCCACATTTTTTGCATCCCTTTTTAAGAAATTACGTTACAAAATCATAACCGTCAGAGCGTTTTATAAGGGCGTAAAACCGTACGATTACGCCCGAAACGGAAAGAAAAAACTCTCCGTTAAACACTGTGAAACAATTATTACATATATATAATACAATATTTTATCAAAAAAATAAAGCGTATATATCAACTTTTAGGGCGAATTTTTAATTTTTTGACAATTTTTTTTACAAATTTGCATAAATAATACCTGTAATAAGGAGATAAATATGAAACTTGCAATAATCGGCTACGGCAACTTGGGCAAAAGCTTGGAACGGGAAATAAAGAAAAGAGACGGGTTGGAACTGACGGCAATATACTCGCGCAGAACGTTAGACAACCCGTTATACCGCTCGGCAGCATATATAGACAAATGCGACGCAGACGTTGCGCTAATCGCGTTGGGAAGCCTGCGCGACGTTATGAGCTACGCAGACAGGTTTGCGCATATCAATACGGTGGACAGCTTCGACACGCACGCGAGAATTGCGGAATACAAGCAAAAATTGTCAGGACTCAAAACGGACGGACTGTCGATAATCTCCGCAGGCTGGGACCCCGGATTGCTTAGCCTTGCGCGCGGAATTTTTGCCAACGACGGCGCGGAGAACGTTACGGTATGGGGCGAAGGCGTATCGCAGGGCCATTCCAACGCCATACGCGCAATTGACGGCGTTTTGGACGCGGTTCAGTTTACCGTGCCTAAGGACGACTACGAACGGCTTGTAAAAAACGGCGAACGGGACGGCTGCCGCCTGCACCGCCGCGTTTGCTTCGTCGCCGCAGTTGAAAGCGACAAAGAACGCATAGAAACTGAAATAAAGACTATGCCGCGGTACTTCGAGGGCTACGAAACCGAAGTGACATTTGTAAGCGCGCAGGAAGTAAGACGCTTGAAAGAGCGCGAGGAACACAGCGGCCGAGTTATAACGGAAGGCTGCGGATTCAGCGCAAGGACGGAAGTTTTTATGGAAAGCAACGCGGATTTTACCGCAAAAATAATGCTGCGGTACGCGCAGGCGATTCCGCGGCTGCTAAAAGACGGCTACAAAGGCGCGTTAGACGTATTCGACATACCGCTTAGATACATAGCGGACGGCAATCTTATTTGATAATTACGTCGGCGCATAAATACAAAAACCCCTGCCGTCGGCAAACGGCAGGGGTTTACTGCTATATTTTATAATTTGTCGCAGACGTCCACCTGAACGCCGGCTTCTTGCAGCAATTGAGTAGAAAATTCGTCGGGATAGCCTTCCTTGTAAACGATACGCTTGATACCGGCGTTGATAATCATCTTGGCGCAGATAACGCAGGGCTGATGCGTGCAGTACAGCGTTGCGCCCTCTAACACTATTCCCAAGCGCGCGGCTTGAATTATGGCGTTCTGTTCGGCGTGGACGGCGTAGCACAACTCGTGTCGTGTTCCGCTTGCTATGCCTAACTTTACGCGCAGGCATTCGCCCTTTTCCTTGCAGGAAACTACCCCTTCCGGCGCGCCGTTGTAGCCTGTGGTTAAAATGCGTTTGTTCTTGACTATTACCGCGCCTACTTGGCGGTCGGACTTGAAGCAGCTGGACCAAGTTGCAACCTGCTCCGTAAGTTCCATAAATCTTTTATCCCATTTGTTCATAAATAAAACACCTTTTGTATACTGTCGCGGCCGCATTTGACGCCTGCGGCGCTTTTGCCGAAAGCACAATATAATCGGTTATGACTTAACGCGGACAAGTCCCAATAAAGCTAACCGCTTATAACCGAAGCGAGCGACGCTTGCGCGCCTGTGAGCGAAGATCGCGGAATATGCAATCTCAGTATCTTTTTTTGCGTATTTTTCCGTCGACGCGGTGAATTACAACGCGTCCGTTGTGTACGGCGAGCTCGTTAGCGTAGGCTATGGCTTCGGACTGCTTGTCGAACAGCTTGATAGCCTTGTCGCCCTTGCTGAGCTTTACCTGCCACTTGTCGTCGTCGCGCAGCGAAACGTGATATACCTTCGGTCCTTTGTTCGTTTCGGGAGTAGGCTCGCCCACCTTCTCGATGGGTTTGGGAGCAGGTTCCTTTTTAGGGACGGGCTTGGCGTCCGCCTTGGGCTCCTTATTGGCGGCAGGCTTACTATCGCTTGCGGCGGCTGCCTTCGAAGATGGATTCTTAGTCTGAGTAGCCTTGGTATCATTGTCGGAGGCAGACTCCGTCTCGGCGGGAGACTCGCTCTTTTTCTCCGCGGCGGACTTGGTTTCTTTAGCGGCGGCTGCCGTCTTGGACTCGCTTGCCTTGGCACGCGCAGGCTTCGACTTGGAAGCCGGGACTGCGACAGGCTTTTCTTCCTTGGCTACGGAAGCTTGCATTGCGGACTCTTCCGCTTTTTCATGCCTTTCGACTGTTTCTTTTTTCATTTCCGTTTCCTTTTCGTCAGACGTTTGGACGAACGTTTCTTGCTCGGCATTGTCGGCGACGGCTGCAGGCTCCGATTCGGCGGAGGGCGTTTCTTGCTCGGCAACGGAGGTTGCCGTAGACGCCTGCTCCGATACGGGCGCGCGCTGCGCTTGACTTTGCGCCGCTTGGAGACGTTTTGCCTTTTTCTTCTTGGAAGCTGCCGCTGCGATTATAATTATCAAAAGCAGCACTACTCCGCCCGCGGCAACGACGTGCCAACCCAATACGGGGAAATCCTTGATAGTAAACAACGTGTCGGTAAAAAACGGCATAAATATGTCACCCCTTGTAACGAGTAAATTTCAAAACATATCTATTTTAGCATTTTTCTACAAAGATTTCAATTATTTGCAAGAAATTTTTTTACATTATTTATATATAATATGCGCCGAAACGCAATCGATGCGACTTAAAAAAATATTGGCTAAATAACGAAAAAAAATGTTGACAAATCCGTATTTGGTAGTATAATATACGTAGACGATTAGCAGTCGGGCTTTAAGAGTGCTAAAAAGTGGGAACGCTATATGTCAGGCACGTTTTTAAGCAAAGTAAAAGCCTGCGCCGTTAAAATTAAAATAAAAGCAAAATGGAGGCAAATAGAATGAAACTTAAACCGCTATTCGACAAAGTAGTAGTTAAGCAACCGGAAGAAACGGAACAAACGGTCGGAGGGATATTCCTGCCGACGTCCGCCAAGGAAAAGCAGGAAATCGCCGAAGTAATAGCCGTAGGCGAAGGAGGAACCGTTGACGGAAAGGAAGTAAAAATGGTAGTAAAGGTCGGCGACAGGGTGCTGTACAGCAAGTATGCGGGCAGCACGTTCAAAATCGACGGCGAAGAAGTTACGGTTATTAAGCAAAGCGATATTTTAGCTTTAATAGAGGAGGCGTAGAAAATGGCTAAACAAATCAAGTACGGCGAAGAAGCACGTCAATTGTTAGAAAACGGAGTCAACCAACTTGCCGATACGGTAAAAATCACGTTGGGACCCAAAGGGCGTAACGTTGTGTTGGAGAAGAAATACGGCAGTCCGCTTGTTATAAACGACGGCGTGACGATTGCCAAGGAAATAGAGCTTAAAGATCCGTTTGAAAACGCGGGCGCGCAGATAATCAAAGAAGCGTCCACCAAAACCAACGACATAGTAGGCGACGGCACCACCACTGCAACCGTTCTTGCGCAGGCGATTATCCGCGAAGGCAACAAAAACGTTGTGGCGGGGGCTAACCCCATTATTCTTCGCAAGGGAATAGACAAAGCCGTAGAAGCGTGCGTTGCCAAGCTGCAGAAAATCAGCAAGCCCGTAAAAGGCAAGCAATCCATCGCGCAGGTCGCTTCTATTTCCGCTGCGGACGAAACGATAGGTCAGCTTATTTCCGACGCAATGGAAAAGGTGGGCAACGACGGCGTTATTACCGTCGAAGAAAGCAAGACGATGAAAACGGAACTGAACATTGTGGAAGGCATGCAGTTCGACCGCGGCTACGCAAGCCCCTATATGGCTACCGACCTTGACAAAATGGTTGCAGAGTTAGACAACCCTTATATTCTGATTACAGACAAAAAGATTTCGTCCATTCAGGAAATACTGCCCGTATTGGAGCAGATAGTAAAAACGGGCGCGAAGCTGCTGATTATTGCCGAAGACGTTGAAGGCGAAGCGTTGACTACGCTTATACTGAACAAACTGCGCGGAAGCTTTACTTGCGTTGCGGTAAAAGCCCCCGGCTTCGGCGACAGACGCAAGGAAATGCTAACCGACATTGCAACCCTTACCGGCGGCACAGTTATTACCGAAGACTTGGGTTTGGAGCTTAAAACCGCTACAATCGATATGTTGGGACGCGCGAAACAGGTAAAAGTAGACAAGGACAACACCATTATCGTAGAAGGCGCGGGATCGTCCGAAGCTATCGCGCAAAGAGTTGCGCAGATAAGACACCAGCTTGCAGAAACCACCAGCGATTACGACAGGGAAAAGTACCAAGAACGCTTAGCCAAGCTTGCCGGCGGAGTTGCGCAGATATCCGTAGGCGCAGCTACCGAAGTGGAAATGAAAGAACGCAAGATGCGTATAGAAGACGCGCTGAACGCTACGCGCGCAGCCGTTGAAGAAGGCATTGTCGCCGGCGGCGGAGTTGCTCTGCTTGCGGCGATACCCGAAGTTAACGCTCTTGTAGAAACGTTGGAAGGAGACGAAAAGACGGGCGCGCAGATTGTAAGAAAAGCTCTCGAAAGCCCCATCAAGCAAATTGCGGAAAACGCGGGCGTTAACGGCGGAGTTATAGTAGACAAGGTTATGTCCGTCAAAAAAGCCAACTACGGCTACGACGCGCTTACAGACAGCTACGGCGATATGATAGAAAAGGGAATACTCGACCCCACCAAGGTTACGCGTTCCGCGCTTCAAAACGCCGCGAGCGTTGCCGGCACGCTGCTTACCACGGAAAGCATCGTGGTTGATATACCCGAACCGCCCGCTCCCGCGGCAGCGCCGAATCCCGATATGTATTAGAACATTCGGCCGCACGCATTTAGCATACAACGGAATAATAACACGCAAACGGGACTGCAAACGCAGTCCCGTTTTTTTGTTATAATACCGATAAATTCAACAGCTAAACGCTTAAAGCAAACGAACGCGGTTTTCAGCGGAAAACACTGGCGACCGTTTCGTCGGAAACAAGGTCGTAAATAGATATCGACGCGTCGTCGACTACGCAATAGACGCGTCTGCCGTCCTTGGGAAGGGACGCGCTGCCGACGTTGACGCATATAACGCCGTCCACCTTGACGATTTCGCTTACGTGGGAATGCCCGTAAAACATTACGTCGCCGTCGGTAAGCGGGGGTAAATTGTCCTTATTGAAAATGTGTCCGTGAGTAAAGTACAGACGGCTGCCGCCCAAAGGAATTATGTTGTCGTTAACAAACGGAAAACGGCTTATCATTTCGTCCACTTGCGAATCGCAGTTGCCCCTGACTGCGATTATACTGCTTGACAGCGCATTGAACGTATCCGCAACGGACATCGGAGCGTATTCGTCCGGGAAAGGGTTGCGCGGACCGTGATTGTATATATCGCCTAAAAGCACCATTACGTCCGCTTTGCTTTGCGCGAATTTTTCCGCCGTTTTTCTTGCCCAATACGCCGAGCCGTGAATATCCGTAGCTATAAAAATTTTCATAAAATTACTCCGAGTTTGAAATTGTCCGCGCGGTTATTTGAGCGCCGCTTCTACGAAATACGAAGCTATCCCCAACACCGCGCCCGCGAAATACATTACTGCCACTATAATCAAATTGCGCTTCCTATGCTTGCGGTCCTTGAAAAGCACGGCTAACGCAATACCGCTGTTGGAAACCAAGCCTGCGAGCATCGCAGAAAAGGTGATTATACCTTCGGAATACATACCGCATATAACGACGCTGCTTGCGCAATTGGGAACAAGCCCCAACGCCGCGGTTATAAAACCCTGAAATACTCCGAGATTTGCGGTAAAGCCGACGATAGGCTGCTCGAAATAGAACAGCAGTAAGCCGAAAACGGCATTGACGACGAATATGTAAACGAATACTTTGAAGGTATGCAAAAGCGGATGCTTAACAAAATTCCAAAAGCGCGCGCCGCGCCTTGCGTCGCTATTTGCGGCTTGCATATCGTGCTTACAACAGCCGTCGGACATATGCAGTACAGTCGGCAAGCCGCCTTGCGTATCGGATTCGCCGCCGTCGGCGACGTCAAGACATACTTCGGCATGAGAATCATGTTCTCCGCTGTGGCTATGGTCGTGCGGTTCGCGTTCGTCTTGGACGACCACGATACGTTCGGAAACAGTTTCGAGCTTGCGCCTGTCGAACAGGTTGATGAGATATCCCAAAAGCACGGCGTAGACCATTTTTACGATAAGTACTATCCACACCACGCCCACCGTGTCGGAGTTTGTTAAAAGTATGGGCAAAGCTTCGTCGCTTGTAGCTATAAAAAATGCAACGAGAGTGCCTGTTCTTAAAAAATTCTGACAATACAAGTCCGTAGCCATTACGGAAAAGCCGCACTGCGGAATAAGTCCCACGCCGCCCGCAATCAGCGGAGACAGTCTGCCGTTAAGCAGTCTTACCGTCTTACCGCGCGCCTTGCCGTTGCTTTCCAAAAACTCCATAAGCAGGTAAATTGCCAATAAAAACGGCGCGGCTTTAAGGCTGTCTATTAAAGAATCCAGTACTATGCCCCACATAGTATTATATCTTCCTTGAAAAAATTAGGTAATCCGCCCTTATTTGTCCTAAATACGTTACTTTTCGCTCTTGCCGCCTACAAGTCCCAAATCGGCGCAAAGGTCTTCCAAGCTGTCGTTAGCTCGCACAAGCTCGCGCAGATCTATTACCTGCTCCGCCGCTTTTTCCACCTTATCGATAGGATTTTGCATACTGCCCTGCTCCTGAGCGGACGACTGCTCCGAGCTTACGGCAGATTCCGCAAACGACGCCGCGGCGGCAGACTCGGAGGCTTCTTCCAATTCGCGCGAACGGCGGTTCAGTTCTTCCAGCTCGCGCTCCATACGCTGAGAAAAAGGTATGTCGCTTTCCGCCTTCTTCCGCGCGTCCCGTTCGTAGTCCGCAATAACGCGTTCTATCTTCCTTTGCAAGCCGTTGAATGCAGAGAGCTCTTCCTTGGTGAAGCTTGACACCACCGTCTGCGCGTATGCCTGCCAAGTAGCGTAAAACTTTTTGGCTTGGAACAGCGCCTTATCCGAATAGTCCTTGGCTTGCCGCTCCATTTGCAACGCGGCATTGCGCGATACGACGAGCGCGTCGGAGACGGCGTTTTCCTTGGCTTGAAGCTCTGCTATATGTTCGCGAAGCGTTGAATTTTCGTCCAACAGCTCGTCAATACGTTCACGCTGGGACGAATGGATTTTTTTGTTTTTATCAGTTAAATCCGCTATATATTTGTCTACCGATTGCGGGTCGTAGCCGCGAAATATCTTTCTAAATTCCATTCCTTACGTCCCTCTTTTCTTGCGAAATCAAACGATGCTTTAATTCGTACAGCTTGTCGGACAGATCCACCTTGTACCGATGCGGCTTTTGCAGACGCTTATACTCGTCCCAAAAGCCGTCGAGCCCCGCTTGACAACGCGCTTGCAGTTCGTAAACGGACTGCGGAGCGTATGTCTTGCGGCCGTTTACAAAAACGTCGGTATACAGTTCCTTTGTATAAAAATCAACGACTTCCTTTGTCTTCCACCGCTCGACGGGATGAGTTATCGTAAGCGGGCGGGATTCGTCGATAACTTCGTCGGCCAGGCACATAAGGTCGGCTATCGCTTTGTCCGTAGCCCTGTCGAACAGGCGGTACACCGTCTTGACTCCCGGATTGGTAACCTTGACGGGGTTGTCGGAAATCTTCATCTTGGGGTAATCTACACCGTCGACGTTTAGGTTGCACAGCTTGTACACACCGCCGAGACTGGGCGTACCGTGACTGGTTATCATCTTGGTACCTACGCCGTATTGGTCGATCCGAGCGTCCTGCTCTTTGAGAGATTGCAGTACGTATTCGTCGATATCGGAACTTGCGAATATCTTACATTCCGTATGCCCCGCCGCGTCTAACAGCTTGCGCGCTTCCTTGGACAAATAGGCAAGGTCGCCCGAATCGAGACGGATACCCAAGGGCTTGTGACCGTTGGCCTTGAGATAATCGAATATCTTGATGGCGTTAGGCACGCCGGAATGCAAAGTGTCGTAAGTATCGACAAGCAGCAGACAGCCGTCGGGATAGGTATCGGCGTACGCCTTGAAAGCGTCGTATTCCGTAGGGAAGGACATTACCCAGCTGTGCGCGTGCGTACCCTTGGGGGGCATACCGAACATTTGGCAGCACAGTACGTTACTGGTGGACGAACAGCCGCCTATTACCGCGGCGCGCGCGCCGTAAATAGAAGCGTCGGGGGCTTGCGCGCGGCGTAAGCCGAATTCCAATACGCTTGCCGGACTTGCCGCGTGCGTTATTCGGCGCGCCTTGGTGGCGATAAGCGTTTGAAAATTGATGATATTGAGCAGCGCCGCTTCCATAAGCTGGGCTTGACAAATTGGGGCGGTGACAATCATCAACGGCTCATAGGGGAACACCACCGTTCCTTCCGGCACGGCGCGGATACTGCCGGTGAAGCGGAAATCGGCAAGCCAAGAAAGAAACGCGTCGTTAAAAGCCTTTGTCGCGCGCAGATACTCGATATCGTCTTCGGTAAAACGGAGATTTTCTACGTATTCAACCGCTTGCTCCAATCCCGCGGCAATGCAGAAGTTACTCTCTTCATACGGGCGGAAAAACAAATCGAAGGTGGCGACTTCGTCCGTCTTACCTTGGAGAAAATAGCCGTACATCATTGTAAGTTCGTAAAAATCGGTTAAAAGAGTTAAATTTCGCATATAATTACCTTCTTGACGGTTAGTTTTTATAAGATTTGATTAGCCGAGCGTCTCCGCGCGCATGGCGCATATTGTTCGGGCGAAGGGATATAATAATTATTTCAGTCCAATTAGCATACCGCGTCGACTCGGCTCGACCGTTCGGAACAGAACGCGGATATCGTTATTTCAGTCGTCGGAATGCGATTCGGTATCGTCTTGCGACGGGTGTCGCTCGGACGGGTTTTTCTTTTTCGCTTTGGCGGCTTTGCCCTTCGCCTTCTTGTCCGCGTCCGGGTCGACGTAGGGTTTGAGATGCTCTACGCCGTAATCGAGATATACCTTAGGCGGAAACAAAAACAGCAGGAATTTGTTAAGCTTGTAGCCGTATTCCGCTCCGCAATCGCACTTGGCGCGCGTTGCGCCGCGAGTTTCCGCAAGCTTTAACAGCGTTTTGAGCGACGGGGCAAACTTCCACACCGCAAGCGCCGCGATACACAGCAAGCACAGCACAAACAGCACCGTTCCGTTGGGTATGCCGCCGATTAATCCCCAACGTACAAGAGCAAACAACCCAAAACCCAAAAGCAAAGCGATTGCCGCGCCGTAGCAGATTACCTGCGTAAGCGTCTTTTCGTACGGCGACTGCCAGTCTTCGACGGGAACGTTGTTTTGACGGCAGCTTTTACAATACAGCTTCATTCTGTCGAACAGCGACCAAACGCCGAGCGCCGAGTAAACGCATAACGCCAACAAAATAACACCCGCAATCAAATACGACTCGCCGCCCTTGCCGCTTACAGACTTGGTTAACGCGCTTAGAACGCACATAGTTACGCCCACACCCAAGAATAAGACGGATACGGCAAGCAATATCCAACGGGATTTGGACAATTCGTCAAGATCGTCCTTGAACATTTTTTTGTACAGAGCGTGAAGCTGTTTGCGGTAAATTTTGCAAAGAGTCAATACGCCGAAGATTATCGCGAATACGGAAACGAGCTGAGAAATCTTGATATCCGTTTCGATATGTCCGACGTACAGGTACAAGCTGTCGCTGCGGAAGCCTTCGATAACAAGGCGTACTATACCGTAGTAAATGCCGTAAAACGCCGAACACCAACCCAACTTGTAGCGTTTGCTACGGGTAAGCAGCAGCACGCACACCAAAAATCCGAGAAAAGTACATACGCTTTCGTAAAAGAAGGTGGCTTGATACCAACCGCCCGTTTCGCCGCCAATCCATACGGCGTAGCCGTTGAAGCCGTGCCGCGGACCGTGATTGAGCCATTCGAAAAAGTTAGGCAAAGCATTGTAATCGTTAGTTATGAGATTGCCGTACGCTTCCTGATTGAAAAAGTTGCCCCAACGTCCCAAACTCTGCGCCAAGAAAAGCCCCGGCATTATGGAATCCGCCACGATGCGGAAATCCTGCTTCTTGATTTTAGCCGTAACCATAGCGGCAAGATAGCCCAAGATTACGCCGCCGTAGATGCCCAAGCCGCCGCTGCGGAAATCGAAAAACGTGGACCAATCGGGCGTGTAGGTGTTGCTCCACGGGAATATGTATACGTAAGCGCGCGCGCCGAGCACTCCCAACGGAATTACGACGAGAGCGTAAATCGTTATATCGTACGGGTCGTAGCCGCGCTTTTTGAAATAAAGCCCCGCTGTAATAATTGCCATACACATACCGAACACTATCACTATTGCGTAGAGATAGATTTCCAAGCCGAAAACGGACAGATAAGGATGGCTTGTATCCCAGCACAAACCGAATTTTTCGTTTCCGAATACGAAAACGTCTGAAAGTATATTTAGCAAGTTGGCACCTTCTTGACGGCGCGGCTTAGAACGGGCAGCCCCGAAACACAAACCGCGCGTTGTATAATATATTATTTTACTATTTTTATTATTAGGTGTCAATAATAGGGGCGTAAAAAACGTCCCGTTTGAAAAAATAAACGGGACGGCGTATTTTACAATTTTCCGTGAGATAGAAGCCAATTAAATATTATCTCGGCGCAGCTGTCGGCGCCGTAATCGGAACGCAAAGACCGAGCGGAATAAAGCAGAGCGTCGTATTCGGACGAACCGTCGGCGAATTGAGAAATCTTATTAACCACGTCTTCCGGATCGAATATTTTAAGCGCGCTCTTGACCATATTTACATAATATTCACCGTTAAGCTGCTCCACTCCGCTGGAATAATTTGTGGCGATTTGCGGAACGCCGAAGAAACACGCTTCGGCAAAAATATTAGCGCCGCTTTTGCCGCAGAACAAATCCGAAGCAGCTATGTAATCGAGTATTTTATTTGTAAAACCAATGGGTATCAAGCGACATTTACCTACGGTTTCAATAGCGGACAGCTCCTTGTATAACTCTTCGTTTTTACCGCAAACCGCAATGATATTTACAGGCAAATCGCGCTCTATGGCAAGACGGCAAATTTTGGACATTTTACCTATGCCGTATCCGCCCTCGGCAAGCAATGCGGTAAAGCGATTGTCTATGCCCAATTTCGCTCGTAAAGCCTCCTTATCCGGGCAAACGTCATACGCTTCGCGGCGTATAGGGTACGGAACGTACAGCGCGTTATTTTTGTTGAAACGGCGGCGATATTTTTTTATCGCTTCGGCATAGCCTATTCTCGACGGAATAACGAACAAATCGCAGGGATAATTGTACAACGGGTATGTTCTCGGATCCGGACAGTACAACACTGTGGCAGGCTTGCGGTTACATTTACAAGCAAAATAATTAGTAGACCAATGCGTACTTATTACTACGTCGGGTTCGAGCTCGTCCATATGGAGCACAGCGGCTCCGAACGCGCCCGACTTCAAATAGCGCGCCGAGCTGCGAGTGGATATGCGAGCGCCCCAAAAGTTCATACTATCAGTCATAAAGAAGCCGAAAGACCTGTCTTTATTCTGCCGTTCTACGGAATTGCACATACGTTCTTCGAACGCTTTGAGACTCTCATTGCCGCTTTCGGTAAAAAAGCGCGAACGTAAGCAATCAACCCTGTCGCCGTAATTGTGCTCGAATGCGTCTGCAATACCGCGCATAGGAATTATATGTCCCATACCCGCTTCGGCGAAAGGGAACACGACTCTTTTATTACTCATACGGTAAACTCCAATAATTTTAACGTATTATAATCGCGCCGCAACAAAACGTAACGTAACGATAGAAAGTATGCCGTCATCCGAATAACCAAACGATAGAAAAATAACAACCTATCCGATTATACGCACTTTCGTCGGCAGCAGAAGCAAGACATCGTCAAATGCGATATAATGCTATATTCGATATTATTATACCGCACACGAGCGATATTTTTCGCAATAAGTAATCATCAACGCGATACGATGTAACAGCGAATAACTGATAGCAGTTAGTTGCAGATTAACGCAGTTAATGGTTGTTCATATACTATTATATCGTACACGAACCAACTTAACGCACATTACACAACTTATCGCGTGATACGATGTAATAGCGAATAATTAATAGTAGTTATTTGTAGTCAAACGTCGATAATTATTGTTCGTATACTATTATAACATAGCTTGACATATTATTCAAGCGTTATTTCGGCGGTAAAGCGACAAAAAAACAAGACGGCGGAGTTATTATTACCGCCAATTTCCGATCAGACAAAAGAACAAAATACACGGACGGCAGGTATAAAACGAAGCTGAAAGTTAATAATAGCATTACGCGGGAAAAGCACGTTTTGCCGAGCGATTACATAGTCTACAAATGGGAGTTCTTAAAGCATTGGCGGAAAAAGGTTTAATCGCGGCAAACGAAAACGGCGGCGGCAAAAAATAGCGCTTGCAAACTTTACGCGTCCGAAAAGAACAAAGGAGCGAAAATGATTAAACGCGGAGAAATATATTATGCAGACTTGAACCCCGTAATCGGCAGCGAGCAAGGGGGCGTGCGTCCTATCGTCGTGCTTCAAAACGACGTGGGAAACAAATACAGCCCTACCGTCATTGCCGCGGCAACAACAAGCAGGCTGACCAAAGCCAAGCTGCCCACGCATATAGAGCTCACCAAGGAGCACTCGCCGCTGCCCAAGGATTCGGTAGTACTGCTGGAACAAATACGCACCATAGACAAAAGCCGAATAAAGGAACGCATAGGCGAGCTTCCGCCGGAAACAATGCAGCAAATAGATAGCGCGCTGCTGATAAGTCTCGGCTTTTAGCTGCGCCGCGCCGACATGAACGCGCCGTCTTCGACGCGTATTACACCATATCGGAACGCATAAAATGACCCCCGTTACCGTAAAAATAAACTTAGAACGCAATTCCGAACGCGCCTTTGCAAGCTACGGTTAGATATGCTGCACATAACGGAAAACAGTAAAAAAACCGCTCAAAACGAGCGGTTTTATTGCATTTATATGATATTATGTATGTAATAGTATACTACGCTTTGCTATAATTATATAGTAGCAGCGATTTTACGCTTCCAAGTCTACTTTTTATCGGAGGTCGGCTTCTTGGCGGACGACTTACTGCCCGAACGCTTTGCCGCAGGCGACGCCGCTTTCGACGACGGCTTGTCCTGAGCTTTGGATAATTTGGCTGCGGGCGCAGCGGGAAGAATATTGACGTCCAAAGTGTTGAACGGAATCTGAATGCCTTCCTGCTCGAAACGCTTAACCATACGCTCGTTAAGGTCGAAATACACTGTCCAATAGTCGGCGTTTTTCGTCCAGCAGCGGCATACGAAATCAAGCGAGCTTGCGCTCTGCTCGGAAAGACGAACGGTATAACCTTCGTCATGAAGCACTAATTCGTGTTCGTCTAAAACGGACTGAATAGTCAGCTTTACCTTGTCGATATCCGAACCGTACGCCACGCCGAATTTAAGGTCTACGCGGCGTTTTTCTTCGGTGGAATAGTTGATTATGTTGCCGCCCGATACGGACGAATTGGGAACGGAAATAACCTTATTATCGGTAGTTATCAGTTTGGTTGAAAACAGAGTAATCTTCTCCACGGTGCCGGAGATTCCTGCAATTTCCACAAAGTCGCCTTCCTTGAACGGGTGATTGGTGACAAGAATTATTCCGCTTGCGAAGTTGGATATAACGGACTGTACGGCAAGGGAAATTGCCAACGTGCCGACGGTAAATAAAGCAACGAAGCTTGAGGTATCGATACCCAAAACGCGCATAATCGCGATAAGATAAATAAATACCAAAATGATTTTGAGTATAGTTACTATAAAGTTACCTGCGATTCCTTTAAGCTTGCCGCGGTTGACGATTTTGCGGGTAACGACAAGAATAATCTTGATTAGTATAAGTCCCAGCACCACCACCGCAAGGCAGCACAGCAGCTTGACCCAACCGCGTTCGTCTATAAACCAAGTTACGATTGTAGCCCACAGTTTTTGAAAAAACGTAAGATCGACTATGGGTTCTTCCGCGCCCGCTTCGGCAGCGAGCAGTCTTAAAACGTTCATATCATTTTCTCCTTTTGTATTTATATAATTTGTATATCAGCCGACAGCGACGCAATTGCGCGCGGACGAATCCGCAAGTGAAATCCTATGCGTTCCGTCGGCATTAGTACCCTATTAGCGTAACTTTGCGGCACGACTACGACAATTCGTCCAAACGGGCTTGAAGCTGCTTGCGCAAATCTTCGTATTTGGCGAGCTTTGCTTTTTCCGCTTCTACCAAGTTTGCGGGAGCCTTGGCAAGGAAGCCCCGATTACCGAGCTTACCGTTGGCGCGGGCAATCTCGCCAGTTACGTTTTCCAATTCCTTGTTTATACGTTCGATTTCCTTGTCCTTGTCTACCAAATCTCCGAGAGGCACTTCGCACGCAGCGGCGCTGCACACAGCCTTGACCGTTTTCTCGCCCTTGGGCGCGGGAGCGTACACCGTCTCTTCCAAGCCGCACAGCTTGGCGATATAGCCGTCGCACTCTGTAATGCGATTGTCGAAGGCAAGTACATACGCGCGGATACGCTTGGACGGCGCGACTCCGTACTCCGAGCGAATATTGCGGATTTTGGCTATCAGCTCCTTTAATTCTTCCACCAATTTGCAATCGTCGGCAAAGAAGTACTTGCCGTCGTACTCGGGGTAACGCTCCGTCATAACCGTTTCGGAATGAACGGGCATACCTTGATAGATTTCTTCCGTTATAAAGGGAGCGAAGGGGTGAAGAAGTTTGAGTATTTTGTCCAAAACGTATGCCAACACCGACAAGGTATCTATACGCGCCTTATCGTCAGAGCCGTAAAGCGCGGGCTTGGTAAGCTCGATATACCAATCGCAAAATTCGCTCCATACAAAGTCGTACATACACTGACTTGCCATACCCAGCTCGAACTTGTCGAGCAATTCCGTAACCTGACGGATAACGTCGTTGAGCTTGGTCAAAATCCACTTGTCCGCAAGCGACAGCTTGACGGCTGAAATATCCTTCAACGTCTTGCCTTCGCAGTTCATCAGCACGAATCGGCTGGCGTTCCATACTTTATTCATAAAGTTGCGCGTACCGTCTATTTTGTCCTGCGAGAAACGGATATCCGAGCCGTTAGCTACGCCGTTTATAAGGGCAAAGCGCAGGGTGTCCGCGCCGTACCTGTCGATAAACTCCACAGGGTCTACGCCGTTGCCCAAGGACTTGCTCATCTTGCGCCCCTGTTCGTCGCGTACTATGCCGTGCATTAAAACGTCCTTGAAGGGGGCCTTGCCCGTATTATACAGCGAGCTGAAGATCATACGCGCTACCCAGAAGAAAATTATGTCGTAGCCGCAGGAAAGAACGCTTGTGGGGAAGAAGGTCTTGAAATCGTCGCTGTTGCTGCAATAGCCGAGAGTTGAGAACGGCCACAGCGCGCTGGAAAACCATGTGTCCAACACGTCTTCGTCTTGACGGATATGCTTTCCGCCGCAGTTGGGGCATACGGTAGGGTCGGTTTCTTCGCAGATTTCAGCGCCGCAGTCGTCGCAGTACCAAACGGGAATGCGGTGCCCCCACCACAGCTGACGGGAAATGCACCAGTCGCGAATGTTCTCCATCCAGTTGAGATAGGTCTTTTCGAAGCGTTCGGGGTGGAACTTGATTTCACCGCTTTTTACAGCCTGTATTGCCGGCTTGGCAAGCGGTTCCATTTTAACAAACCATTGCTTGGATACGATAGGTTCGACGGTGGTATGACAACGGTAGCAGCTGCCTACGTTGTGCTTGTGAGGCTCAACCTTTTGAAGAACGCCCATTTCTTGCAATCGGGCGACGATAGCCTTGCGCGCTTCGTAACGGTCCATACCGGCAAATTCGCCTGCATTTTCGTTCATAGTTCCGTCGTCGTTCATCACGCGGATAACGGGCAGGTTGTGACGGCGACCTACTTCGAAGTCGTTAGGGTCGTGGGCGGGAGTTATCTTGACCACGCCCGTGCCGAATTCCATATCTACGTATTCGTCGGCAATAACGGGGATTTCGCGGTTGACAAAGGGGACGACAACCGTCTTGCCCACCAAGTGAGTATAGCGCGCGTCGTTGGGATTGACGGCGACTGCCGTGTCGCCGAGCATAGTTTCCGGACGGGTGGTTGCAAAGGTTACGGTCGTCTTGCCGTCCGGCGTGGTATAGCCGTAATGCCAAAAATGCCCGTCCCGTTCTTCGTATTCCACTTCCGCGTCGGAAAGCGCGGTTTTGCATTGCGGACACCAGTTGATGATGCGGTCGCCGCGGTAGATTAGCCCGTCCTTATACATACGCACGAAGGCTTTGCGGACGGCTTTGCTGCAATTTTCGTCCATGGTAAAGGCAAGGCGCGTCCAGTCGCAGCTACTGCCGAGACTTTTGAGCTGCTCGACGATTCGTCCGCCGTACTGCTCCTTCCACTGCCAAGCGCGCTCGAGAAAGCCTTCGCGTCCGAGATCGCGCTTGTCGACACCTTCCTTCTTTAACGCTTCGACGATTTTTACTTCCGTAGCTATGCTTGCGTGGTCGGTACCCGGAAGCCACAACGTATTGTAGCCCTGCATACGCTTGAAGCGAATGAGCGTATCCTGTATGGCGTTGTCCAAGCCGTGTCCCAAATGGAGCTGACCCGTTATATTGGGCGGCGGCGTGACCATCGAAAAGGGCGGCGCGTCACTGTGGACGGACGGCGTGAAGTAGCCGCGCTCCATCCACTGCTTATAAAGACGACGTTCGAAGCTGCTTGGTTGATAGGTTTTGTCAATCATATAGTAAAACTCCTTGTACTGCCAAACGCGGAGAAGCTGCATACGCAGCCGGCGCGATTGACGTTATTATATTTATTTTGCAATACCGTAACAATTAAAAGCGCGCAACCGCTGTTAAATAAAAAACCCTTTGCATAAGCAAAGGGCGAATTATATCGCGGTACCACCTTAATTTTTGTTTTCGAACCAATCGTTCGACGGGTTTACTGCGCGGTCGCTGTCGCTTTGCGCTTGTAAACGTATTCCGTCGAAGTCCGACTGTTAGGTTGCGCTTGACACAAGCGCGTCTTTTCCTTTCGGCGGGCGCGCACCCCGCCACGTTTGGGCGCAAAGCTTCGGTACATGCCCTGACTTTGCGGAAAAGTTCAGCCTTATTTCGGACAAATCGCTCGAAAACACTTGGAAGCTTATAACGGAACTACCCGAACAAAGCTACTTTCGCTTGCAAAGCAAACGCCGTTTCGCCCTGTCAACATCGGCAAACTACGCCGTTGCATACCCTTTCCTGCGGAATTCTCACCGTAGTCCGCTCTCTTGAAGGCAGGTAAACAAGGTCTTTTGCCTAAAACGTTTTTACCTGCTTATTATATAGCAAGCGTAAAAATTTGGCAAGCGAAATTGCGCTCTAAATATCCGAAAGACCGAGAAGATAGTCGGCGGAAACGTTTAACGCTTTGCAAATTCTGACGAAAGTGTCCAGCTTGGGCAGCTTCTTGGTCGTATAGTACTGAGTAACCATTTCGCGAGAAACGCCTATCTTTTCGGCGAGTTGTTTAACAGTCAGTTTGCTGTTTTCCAATTCTTCTTTTAACCTTGTTTTGAAAGCTTGGTCGTTTAGTTCAATCATAATGTTACCTGCAATACTCTAAATTTCCGACAAACCCAAAAGATAATCGGCGGAACAGTCGAACAGCTTACAAAGTTTCGCCATTTTTTCGTAGTCAAGTTGTATAATGCCGCTTTCGTATTTTACATAAGCTTGCTGAACTTGATTTATTGCTTTGCCTGCTTGTGTTTGCGTTAGACCTTTCTCTTTTCTTGCTTGTTTAAGCCTTTGACCTACTTCCTGCGCAAATGTCATATCACAGTACCTTATCTTGACACAAAATATAGTTTGCGTCCACGTCCAGAAGCTTGCAAAGATTGGCAAGAGTATCCAAAGCGGGCATCTTGCGACCTTTTAGATAGCTGCAAATCTGCGTGGGCTTTACGTTAACAGCATTGGCTATTGCGGTTTGAGACATTCCGCTTTGCGTAATCGCTTCCGCAATTCTTTTTTGTATTTCTTCTAATGTAATCATAATATATAATTCTAAATATCGGACAAACCAAATAAGAAGTCGCTGGAACAATCAAATAATCTGCATAGTGTTATAATCTGTTCGTAGTTTAACTCAAACACACCGCTTTCGAAACGGGCATAAGCTTGTTGAAGTATATTTAGTTTTTCTCCGACTTGCTTTTGAGTATATCCCGCTTGCTTTCTTGCTTGCGCCAAACGTTCACCGACCTGCTTTTTAATATCCATAGATAATTTCACACATCTCCTTAAAAGTACTTAATGATTAACACAAAATGTTGTAAAATACTTCACAAACAACACTAAGTGTTGTAGAATATATTTTGATACTATACTTTATGTTGTATACATTTTTGCAAATCTATGGAGCTAAAACGAATGAAAAAGGAAGAGATGATTGAAAACAATTGTCAATTTTGCAAGCACAGTATGAAAAGCTATATCGGAATAGGCGATAAAATAAGCGTGGACAGGGCGATTGCGTGCTTCAATGCGAAGTTGGCGGAAAAAGAACGTAAGCTAAAATTCGGCAACAAACGCAAATGCGAATACTTTGTACCGACGGAACGCCCGACGGCGGAACGGGTAAGCGACATTCAAGAGAGCCTTGATATAATAAAGGAACAGGTTAGGTCGATAGAAACGTTTTTGCATTGGAACGAATTGATAAAATGTAAAACGGACGAAGAAGATTGAATAGGAAATTAAAAAGGAAAAGTCTTCCGCAAAAAATGCGGAAGACTTTTTTTGCAGGTTGCTCCGCCTATCGTTCGATCGGCAGCGGACTTAGCCGCAGCGATATTCCGCGCGAACTCGCTTAGTACCGAGAGCAAGGGTATTGCGCGGACAGACGACGAGCGAAAGCAAGGGCTGCGCACGCCGCTTAAAAAGCGAACACGAAGCGGCGTTTTTTGCATAGTATGCAATATATCAAAATCAAAAGGAGAACGAACTTGAAAAAAACCGTAGCTACCTTGTTAGCCGTTATCGTGCTGTTATGCACGCTTGTATTAGGCATTACCGCCTGCAACAAGGATAACGGCAACGTTATAAGGTTAAACGAAGTAACTCACAGTCTGTTTTACACGCCGCAGTACTTGGCGCTGAGCCTTGGGTACTTCGAAGAAGAAGGACTGACTGTGGAAATTACCAACGGGCAAGGCGCGAACAACGTTATGACCGCGCTGCTTACCAACGAAGCGGACATTGGACTTATGGGCTGCGAAGCCAACATTTACGTTTATCTGCAAGGCAAAAAAGACTATCCGCGGGTTATAGGACAGCTTACCAAGCGTGACGGCAGTTTCCTTGTGGCGCGTACGGAAAACAACAGCTTCGACTACTCGGGTTTAGAAGGCAAAACGGTGCTTATGGGCCGCAAGGGCGGCATGCCCGCCATGATACTGCAATACGTGCTGAACAACAAGGGCTACGTAAACGGCAAAAATATCACGATGGACTACTCGATAGAATTCGGCGCGTTAGGTCCCGCGTTTACTGCCGGCACGGGCGATTATGTGCCTTTGTTTGAACCGTCGGCGAGCCAATTGGCGAAAGAAGGCAAGGGCTACATTGTGTCCGCAATCGGTATGGACAGCGGAGAAATCCCCTACACCTGCTACACCGCTACCACGCAATATATTGAAAAACACCCCGAGAACGTAGAAAAGTTTTTGCGGGCCGTATGGAAAGGCACGCAGTACGCGATGACGCATTCCGCCGAAGACTGCGCAAAGCTTGTGGAAAAGCACTTTGTAGGTACGTCGCTTGACATGTTGACGGCGGCGATAAAGAACTACCAAACGTTCGACGTATGGACGACCACGCCGATAACGAACAAACAGGCGTTCGAGCGCATACAGGACATTATGGAGAATGCGGGCGAGCTGTCGCAAAGAGTGGGCTACGACGTGATTGTAGACAACACCTTGGCGAACAAAATCGAAGCTGTCGTAAAGTAAAATGAAGCGCGCAAGCATAAGAAAAAGGGAGCAAAATATATGGTTATTCTCAAATTCGACAAGGTGAGTAAAATATTTTACTCCAAAACGCAGCAGACGACGGCGATTGCCGACCTTTCTTTCGAGATAAACGAAGGGGAGTTCGTGGCGATTATCGGTCCGTCGGGCTGCGGCAAAACCACCATTCTTTCCTTAGTGTGCGGGCTAATCGAGCCGACTTCCGGAGTGATTGTGCGCGCGAGCGACAGCGAATTGCAAACGCGGCAAAACACGGATAACGGTAAAACGGGCTTATTGTCCGCATTGAAAGGCAAATTATCAAAAAAGAAGTCCGTATCGGACAATGCCGATAATTCTGCGGCGGAACGCGGCATTCAAACAGATGCCGAAAGCAACGCGGCAGTATTACAAGGCGGAAATACACAAACGGAAGTAAAACGCGGGTCGGCTATGCGGCTCGGACAAAAGCGCGCCGAATTCAACGGCATAGGCTATATGCTGCAACGAGACCAGTTATTCGAATGGCGAACCATAGAACAGAATGTGCGCTTGGGCTTGGAAATACAGAAAAAGGTTACGCACGAGAACTTGAAAGCCGCAAACGACTTGCTGAAAAAATACGGCTTGTGGGAGTTTAGAAAACATCATCCGCAGGAGCTTTCGGGCGGTATGCGGCAAAGGGCGGCGTTGATACGCACGCTTGCAACCAACCCCGACCTGCTTCTGTTAGACGAGCCGTTTTCCGCGTTGGACTTTCAGACGCGGTTGGAAGTGTGCGACGACGTGTATTCCATAATAAAACGTGAGAAAAAGACGGCTTTGCTTGTTACGCACGACATATCGGAAGCGATTTCACTTGCGGACAAGGTGATTGTGTTAACCAAACGCCCCGCAACGGTAAAAGCCATACACGAAACGCATATGGAAAACATAGATACGCCATTGAAGCGTCGGCAGTCGCCGGAATTTTCGGCGCAGTTCGAGCTGCTTCACGAGTACTTGCACGGTTGACACGGTGTTTTAAGGAGAACACAAGATGAACAAAAACGCCAAAAACTTTACAAGAGAACACTTGCTGTATCTTAAAAAAGCCCGAACGCGCAACATATTGGTGCACGTAACGCAGGTGGGAATACTTGTTCTGCTGCTTGCGATATGGGAGCTTGCCGCGCATTTGGGCTGGATAGACGCATTTATTATGAGCTGTCCGTCCAAAATATGGAATACTTTATTAGAACTGTCCGCGGGCGGCACGCTGTGGTATCACGCGGGGGTATCGACATTGGAAACCCTTGCGGGATTTGTTATAGGCACGACGATGGGCTACGTTGCCGCGGTGATACTGTGGTGGAACAACTTTCTTAAAGACGTATTCGAGCCGTACGTAGTTGTGCTTAACAGCCTGCCCAAGATTGCATTGGGACCGATTATCATAATATGGGTGGGCACGGGCAAAGCCGCTATTATTACCATGGCTGTGCTGATATCCGTCGTTATTACCACCATTACCGTGCTTAACGGGTTTATGGAAACGGACAAAGACAAAGCAGTGCTGCTTAGATCTATGGGCGCAAACCGTATGCAGATATTTACCAAATTAGTTGCGCCGTCTAACGTGCCGACACTTATGGCTACGCTCAAAATTAACGTAGGCATGAGTTGGATAGGGTCGATAATGGGCGAATATCTCGCGTCCAAGGAAGGCTTGGGATATTTGCTTGTTTACGGCAGTCAGGTTTTCCGCTTGGACGTTGTGATGACCTGCACCATTGTGCTGTGCGCCCTTGCGGGAATTATGTACGCGCTTGTGACAATGTTGGAAAAAATTGTCGCCCGCGCATTCCACTTCGAGTAAGCCGCGGATAATAAAACGTCCGCAATATCTCAAATAATAAAGCAAATATATCGAGGGCTGCCCGTTACTCAGCATATGAAAAAATATTTATCGTAATTACGCCGCGTTCGGCTACGGGACGGCAATCGGAAAAGAAATACGTTAATTAAACGGATTACGCATAAAAGACAACGTCCGCAAATAAAACACAGTATGAGAAAAGCGTTAAATTATTTGTCCGACGCGGGGGTTGTGATAGGCTGCTGCTTGGGTGTGGGAATGCTGAGCGGAAAGGAAGCGCAGGTTTTCTTCGGCAATACGGCGAACGTGATTATATTCGCGGCGGCATTTTGCCTTGTCAACATACTGTTCCGCGAGTATTGCCGCAAAAATAACGTTTGCGACACCGTGAGGCTATCGAAAAAATGCTTCGGCAGACTGTCCGCCCCGTTCGGCGTAGGACTTGCGCTGTGCAGCTTTGTTTGCGTTACAACTATGCTTGCCGGCGTTAACGAATGCTTGGAAGCCATTATGCCCGTAGGCTCGCTGCCGTTATACGGCGTGGTGTGCGCGACGTTAGCAGCAATTGTAATGAGCAAGGGTATGAAGGCGTTAAAAATAGCCAACGCGGTTTCCATTGCGTTGGCGGTTATACTGATTGCCGTACTGTTTTGTATAAAGGACAACGCAGGCGACGCTTGCAGCGTCAGTCCCGTCAATCCATTGATATATACGCTGTTTTCCGTAACTATGTCCTTCGGCGTATTGACAAGGTTAGGCGCGGACAGCGACAGGAAAAAGAATATAATCTGCTCCGTAATTGCAAGCGCGGTACTCGCCTCGATAACTGCCGCGGTAATGAAGCTGAGCGACTTCTCGCTGAGTCTGCCCGCAATAGAAAATATTACCAATCCGTATCTATTGGCGTATGCGGCGGTAACGCTTACGCTTGCCGCGGTAACCGGCGTGGTAGCAAACGCCGCGCCCATTGTAGAACGCATAAAGGACGTTATACCCGACGAAAGCCTGTGCTGCGCGCTGACATTTGCGCTGTCTCTCGCTCTGTCGGCGTTAGGCTTCGACTTTGCGGTAAAAGCGGGATACCTGATTGTGGGCATTATAGGCGGAATAACCGTCGCATTGTCCGCAATCAGTCTGACTGCCGAACGTATTCGTCGTACCAAGAGCGCTCGTCAGGGGTAAAAATGTCGGCATCCGCACCCGAGGCAAAATCCTTGTAGCTTACCGCAAGCAGAAAATACGCGGTTTTGAATACGGCGTCGTCGATTAAATCCGACGGAAGTTCCTTAAATGCTTTCAGCTTGGCGTACGCCGACGTCAAACGGGCTACCGTTACTTTGCGCATACACGCGCACAGCGAAAGCGCCGCGACGAAAACAGCGTCGTCCACCGTAAGTTTGGACAAATCCAAAAGGTAAGCGTTGCTTTCCAGAGTTATAACCGTCTTTTTGCGGTAACCCGATTCTATCAGTCCCGACAGCAGCGCAGCGTTTACAAACGCTTCCTGCAAAGGGGTTGCAAGCTGCTTTAACGCCAATTCGCAGAACAGGCTGCCGTCGCCGAGATCGACGGACGAAATAAAACCGCACATACAGTCCGCCAAACCGTCCGCTGTATCGTAGTCTTCGCCGAGAAGGGCTCCGCGCACAGCTTCGTACAAGAAGTCGAGGTTGACGCAGTCGCCGACGCCGATGGGCGCGCCGTCGCGGAGAGTCGCTTCGAGTCGGCTTTCGGCGAAGCGGACAAGCTGCTCGGGTTGATTGAAATACCAGCCCCTGCCGCGTTTTAGCTTCATACGAGAAAAAGCGCAGTCGGAATCCAAAAAGGACATCGCCACCTGCCAAAAAGCGTTGCGCGGCAGAGCCCGAGAGAATTCCAACAGAATCTCGCGGCACAAATCAAAGCGTTTTGCATTGTAAAAGGCTATAAAACACAATTTGAGCGCCAAGCAGCCGCAGTCCTTGCGGCGTTCGTACAACTTTACGGCGCACGAGAACGCGACTTCGTCGTCCGCAAGGTCGACGATTGCCGTTAGAACGAAATATCTTAGATAGTAGTCGGACGCATCGGCGGATAGCTCCAAGGCGCGCAAAATAAGCTTGCGCAGGACTTCGAATCTTACGTCG
Source organism: uncultured Clostridia bacterium (assembly GCA_947570215.1). Classification (GTDB taxonomy): domain Bacteria; phylum Bacillota; class Clostridia; order Christensenellales; family CAG-314; genus Fimimonas. The sequence continues at coordinate 151,813 of CANOTO010000002.1, read as the reverse complement.
GCGTCGAAAAAGCGTATTACCAAGTCTATCGTACGCCTTAGTACGGAAAAGGATACTTCCGGAAGGTTAGCCAAATCGGACGCATAGGCAAGCGCTCTGTCCTTGTCGCCGGCGTGAATGCACACCATTATTTTGGTTTCCAACGTGCGCGCGTCATCCGGAGAATAGTCCATAATCCTTGCTTCCAAATCCTTCACCTTGGAAGTCTGTCGGCGCAGCAGCGCGGTTTGCATAGCGGAGCGCAGATGCTGAAAATACTCCTGCGAATGAACGTCGAACACCTTGCCTTCGCTTTCGTAACGGAAAGCGCGATGCAGCTCTTCGCCGATTACTTCCATCACGTCGCCGTATTCTTCGAACTGACGGTAGCTTGCTATAAGAAACAAATCGCCCTTGCGGGTGACTTTGCCGTCGGCAAAGCTCGGTTTGGATTTGTAATAGCGTAAAATGGGGCTTACCGAGTCGCCAAGTCGGCTTAAATCGCCGAAAACGTCGTATTCGGCGGCGTATCGCGAGATTACTTCGCCTAACATTTGCAGCGCGTAGGTGTCGTCGTAGGTCATTGTAAGACAGCCTACTTGATTGAGCAGACTTTCGTAGCCGTCTACGCGCGCAAAAGTTGTAAGCGCGTCGAAATATTCGCCCTTACCCGCCTGTATTTTGCCTGTTCTTAACGTTTGTTTTCCGTCTAAATTTACTATCATTTTGCAAAAAGCTTGTCTACGTCCTGTTGACGGTATATGTATTTTTTACCGCAGAAATGACAGCACACTTCTATTTGTCCGTTTTCCGCGATTATGGCGTCCGCTTCGCTCTTGCCCAGACTGACGACAATACGGTTTATCTTGCGTTTGTTACAGTTGCATTTGTATTTTACTTCCGCTTCGGCGACGAATTGCGGATTAAATTCGCCGAAAAAGCGGGTTATTACTTCCCTTGCGGTGCTACCGTCGAACTGGTAGCTCATCTCGTCCATAGCGTACATAACGGTTTCGATACGGAAAAGCAAGTCATCGGGGCAGTTGGGCATTACCTGCACGAACACTCCGCCCGCAGACTTAGCGCGAGCGCTGCCGTCCAAGCCTACGCCCAAGGTTACGCCGCATGGCTGCTGCTCGCTCTTGGCATAGTAGTAGGCGAAATCGTTGGCAATTTCTCCGCCGATAAGACGGGAAGTACCCACATACGGCTGTTTGAGACCTATATCCCTGATTACCGTCAAAGAGCCGTCGCGCCCCACCGCCGCGCCTACGTCCAAAGTTCCGTCGGGCTTGAGCAGAGTTTCGCAGGCGGGGTTGATTACGTCCCCCTTGACATTGCCGAGAGAATCCGCGCAGACGGTTATTTTACCAAGCGGACCGCCGCCGTCTATTGTGGCGGACAAATAGTCGTCGGTGTTTTTCATCTCCTTGCCCATAAGACACGCCATAGTTAGCGCGCGCCCCAAAGCCACCGCGGCTACGGGGGATAATTTGTGAATTTTAATAGCCTTGTTTACTATGTCCTTACTTTCTACGGCGGACACCGTTATCGCGTTGCCGATTATCGCTTTTGTGTATATCGAAGCCATATTTACTCCTAATTCAACAGTAAAATTGCGACTGAAACGCATTCGGTCGCAATTAGATAATTAAAATATTCGTTATTTGCCGTCGGCTGCGTCGGGCTGCTTTTCTTCCGCAGTCGCAACGTCCGAAGCGGGTTCTTCCGAAATATCGGAAACGGGCGCGATTTCTTCGTCCACTGCATACGGATCGTCGGAATCGGACGGGGTAAAGGCTTGCTCGCGAGCGGGCTCGTCCGCCTGCGCTTCTTCCGAAACCGCGGATTTGTTCTTTTTACCCTTTTTGCCCTTGGCGGCGGGGGTTTGCTTTTGCTCGTCTTGCTCGGGCTGAGACTGAACAAGAGCGGATTGAGCTTCTCGCTGAGCTTGCTTCTTTTTCTTGACTTCCACAGGGTGGAACAGCGCGAAGGTCTTCATCATATGGGTGTGCCATACCAACGGGAAGTACATTCCGCCGAACATAAGTACCAAAACCATAAATATAGTGTTGAGCATAGAGCTGCGGAAGGCGAAATACAAGCCTATGGGTATAACGGCAATTAAGAAATGGATGATGTTGGGCAAGATGTTGAGCCACATCAGTCTCCAACTGTCGTCGAGATTGTCGTATACGGATTGCTTGTAGGTTACGGACACCGAGCAAAGTATCATAAGGTAGATTGCAATGAACATAGCTATAATGCACAGCAATACCAAAAGGACGATAGTAAGCCACAGCGGCATAACGGTTACGCCCCATACGTAGAAGTTATACAAACCGAACACCGTAAACGCCAGCACTACCGTCGTTACGAAGGAATACAGGATATTGGCCTTCAAGCCCATGCCGATGCTCTTGAAAATTCCTACCGCCGACAGCTTGCCCGTCCAAAAAGCGTCGCGGATTACGGCGTAGCCGCCGGAGAAAACAACCGTCGCAAGCAATGAACCGAGTACGGCGTACAAGCCGTAAATCAGGTTGTTATGCGCAAGCTGCTCCGTATAATGCTCGGTGAGACCTTCCCACGCGCCGGTAGAAAAGCCGAAAGAATTGAGCTGCGGCAGGCTTTGCAAAAGCGTGGCGTTATTGAAGCTGTTGAGTATAAGCACCGCGAATACGGGCGCAAGGCACAGTATCATAAGTATACTGAAACCGAACAGACGCCATATATTCTCGCGGTATAATACCTTGAAAAAATTCCAAGTATTGAGACGGTTGAGACGTTTGGTAACGTGTTCGTTACGTTCGTTATTTAATCTTATTTTGCTGAAATCCATTGCAGTACTTTCCTTTTATCCGTGTAAAGTTTACACGTTCAACCTTAAACGGACGTTTAATTACTGATAATTATATATTAAAACGCAATATTTTTCAACCTTATTACCGCCTTTTGACGAAATCTTTTTGTACGAGGGCGGCAGGACACGACAGGCGGACGGAACAGGCTGTCGAAAAAACAAAAAAAAGGGCATTTATTGCAATGCAACTAAATAGGATAATACAAACGATATTTCGGAGAAATGATTTGTATAAAAAAACTGTCGCGATTGTGGGCGCAACGGGATTGGTAGGCGAAAAACTGACGGAAATCATGCAAAGCAAGCTGACGGACTGCGACGTCAGACTGTTCGGAAACACGCAATCCGGCAAACGCATAATCTTCCGCAACAGACGAGTAACCGTGGAAAAAACGGAACTGCTTGCGCGCGCGGACGTCGATTACGCAGTGTTTGCGGCAACCGAAGAAACGGCGAAGGAGCTGATTCCGAGCCTTGCCGAGCGGGGAGTTATCTGTATAGACAACAGCGCGTATTTCCGACTGAAAAAGCACGTTCCGCTGATTGTGCCGTCGGTAAACGGCGACAAAATCGGAGACGCAAGAATTATAGCGAACCCGAACTGCTCCACCATACAAACGGTAATAGCGGTTAACGCATTGAAATCGCTGCAGCCGACGAAGCTGACCGCGGCGACTTACCAATCGGTAAGCGGAGCGGGCAAGGCGGGACTGTCAGACCTTACCGAAAAAAACGGTTACGGCAGGCTGACGGCATTTAAGCACCCGATATACGATAACGTAATACCGCAAATCGGCGAGGTTTGCAAGGACGGCTACACCACAGAAGAACGCAAAATGCTATACGAAAGCCGAAAAATATTGGATATGCCGAGGCTCAAAGTAAACTGCTTTTGCGCGAGAGTTCCCGTAAGCGCGGGACACGGAGTATTTGTAAACCTTGCGTTCGCAAAAAAAGCGGATATAGGCGAAATACGCGAGCTATTAAAACAAGCGGAAAACGTTATACTGTTAGACTCCCCCGAAGGGCACGTATACCCTATGCCGATGACAATGCGAAATACCAAGTACGTGGGCGTGGGAAGAATATGCAAGGACCGCACCGCCAACGCCGTGAATATGTTCGTTGTGGCGGACAATCTGCTGCGCGGAGCGGCGTACAACGCCTACGAGATATTGGAATACGTAATACGCCGTTCCGATGCGTAATGAATGAAGCCCGTTCGGACAACGGGTTATGAAAAAAAACGGAGACGGGAAAATGACTAAAAAGTTAATTACGGCGTTGGCTACGCCCTTCGAAGGCGGAAAAATAGACGAAGCAAGCTTTGCGCGTCTTGTGGAATTTCAAGCGGAGAACGGAGCGGACGCGTTACTTGCTCTCGGCACTACCGCCGAAAGCCAATTGCTGAGCAAAGCCGAAAGCACGCGGCTCTTGACGTTGTGCGGCATACTTGCGGGAAAACTCCCCCTAATTGCGGGAATACACGAATCGGCGACGGGCAAAGCCGCCGAAGAAGCGAAGCGTCTTGCAGACCTTGGCGCGAACGCGCTGCTTGTTGCGCCGCCCGCCTTTTGCAAATGCACGGCGGAGGGCTACAAACGGCACATAGAAACGATTTGCCAAGCGGCTGACGTACCCGTAATTTCGTACAACGTACCGTCCCGCGCGGGCTATTGCCTTGACGCGCAAACAATTATTGAACTGTCGGGAAAAATAGCCGCGGTTAAGGACGCCTGCGACAGCGCGGAATTCGCAAAAAAAATATCTGCGAGCGTACCCGTACTATGCGGAAGCGACGAACGGCTGACAAGCTACCTGGAAGCGGGCGCTTGCGGAGTAATTTCCGTAACGTCCAACGTAGCGCCGCTATGGACTAAAAAAATTCTCGAAGGCGAGCGTTCGCAGGAGTTCGAGCTGTTTGCAAGGCTTACGATGACGGAAGTAAACCCGATAGCGATAAAATACTTTTTGTACAAGGCAGGAATCTTCCGCGCCTTCGACGTACGTTTGCCGCTGACAAGCGCAAACGCCTGCACGCAAAAAACAATTGACGAATTTTGGCGGAAATACGGCGATAAAATCGTGTGATAAACTGCAAATAACAGCGGAGTTTTACCCGAAATACAACGGCAAGGAGACGAAAGGAAAATGAATATAGCGGTATTGGGAGCACGCGGAAGAGTCGGAAGCAAAACCGCGGAAATAGCCGCAAAGCGCGGACACAACGTATGGGAAATAGACGCGGATTATCAGAAAAACCCGTTGGAAAGGTTAGACGGCGTGATAGACTTTTCCGTGGCGGAAGCCACCGAGCTGGCGCGCGATTTGTGTATGAAACACCGCTGTCCGCTTGTAAGCGGAGTTACCGGACGCAACGAGAAGCAAACGGAAATGTTGGAAGTCTTGAAAAAACAAGTTACGGTTGCGGAAAAAGCGAATTTTTCCTGCGGAATGACTGTTTTTGAAAAAGTATGCGAAAAAATAGCCGCGGAGCTCAGAAATTGGGACTGCGAGATTGTGGAAACGCACCGAAAAGGAAAACGCGACTGCCCGAGCGGAACGGCGAAAATGCTTGCGGGAAAAATAGCGGCGGCAAGAGGAAGCTTTAGCAGCGTTACGGTACATTCCAGACGGCTCGGAAGCTGCTTCGGAACGCACGAGGTTACCTTCGCTACGCATGGCGAAAGCATTACGCTTACTCATACGGCGGAAAACGTGGAAATATTTGCGTTGGGCGCGGTTAAAACGTTGGAAGAAATTGTAAAAGGAAAATAGCATAACGGTAACGGCGTGATATGCGCTATTGGAATACGGACGTATTGCGGCTTACGCAAGCTGCAACAAGCCTACCGCTGCGATTGACATTTGACAATAATCGGGGGACGCAGAGCGTCCCCTTGTTGCAAACTATTTAATATTAGCTATCTCGCCCGAAGCCGTTGCGGAATTACGCGAGCGCAATATATCGCCTGCCGACAGGTTATGCGGACAGTTGATTGTGAGCAGCTGCTGAACGCGGTTTGCAACTTCCACCGTTCGCCCCTGCTCGTCGCGGCAGTCCGTAACGGTAAAGGTCTTGTTAGTACCGTCCGTTACCGAAAGCGTTTCCAATACGTCGCCGATTGCAAACTTGTTGCGCTGCTCGATTGTTACGGTTCCGTCGGAGTTTACCGACTTGACTACCGCAATGAACTTGTACGTTTCGAGAGCCTTGGACGACGGATAGTACTGGCGGCTTGACTGTTCGCCGAAATAAAACCCCGTTGTATACTCGCGGTGAGAAGCCTTGGAAAGCTCGGCTTCGAGCTCCGCTGTAAGCTCGGTATCGAATTCGCCGCGCGCTATGGCGTCCAACGCCCTGCGGTAGGCGTTTGTTACAGTCGCGACGTAGAAGGACGACTTCATACGTCCTTCCAGCTTGAAGCTGACAACGCCTGCGTCGATAAGCTCGGGCAGATGCGCCAACATATTGATATCCTTGGAATTGAACAGGTAGGTGCCGCGCTCGTCTTCGTCAACGGGCATAAAACCGTCGCGGCCTACTTCCCTTACTTCCCACTGCCAACGGCACGCCTGAACGCATTCGCCGCGGTTGGCGTTGCGGTGCGCCAGATAGTTGGACATTAAACAACGTCCCGAATAGCTGACGCACATTGCGCCGTGGACAAACGCTTCCAATTGAAAATCGGGGCAATAATCGGATATTTCCGCGATTTCCCGCAGGGGGACTTCGCGAGCCAAAACCACGCGCTCCGCGCCTGCCCTGCGCCAGTAATCCGCCGCAAACTTATTGGTGGTATTAGCCTGAGTGGATATATGTATACGCAAGGACGAATGCGACCTGACGAAATCGAACACGCCGAGATCGGACACTAACACCGCGTCCACCTTGGCGCGCTCCAAAACGGCAAGATAATCTGTCAAACCGTCGAAATCGGCGTTGCTTGCGAAAATGTTGAGAGTGACGTATACCTTGACGTTACGTTCGTGAGCATAGCCTACCGCCCGCTCTATCTCGCCGTCGTCGAAATTGTCGGCGTACGCGCGCAAGCCGTAGCGCTTGCCTGCGAGATATACCGCGTTTGCGCCGAAATGGATTGCCGTTTGCAGCTTCTCCATATTGCCCGCAGGAGCTAAAAGTTCGACATTATTCGCTTTTTTTCGGGTGTTTTCGCTTATTATGTTTGTCATAGTACTTTATATCTTGTAAAATTCGGCTATTATTTAGGTATAAAACAAAGCTTTTGCCGCGTCGGTCTTCTTCAGCGCGCAACAATACGCGCCGTATGCACGAAGCAACTCAGTATCGAATCGGTTATGCTTATTCGTAACCGATACGAAACGGCGCGGCTATTTTTTAGTGGATACCGTTACACCGTCGCCGATACGATGCAATACGGTGTCGTATACTTCGCTCGACAAAAGACCGTCGAGAAACGCGCGCATATTGCGCGCCACCGTTATATGCTTGTGCCTTCTGTCGTCGGGGACGCGCTCCACCAATCCCTTGTACAGAACGTTGTCGCAAACAAGCGTTCCGCCCGCGTCCAACAAATCGGTCAAATACGGCAGGAAGTACGGATACTGTCCCTTGGGACCGTCGAGAAAAATAAAGTCGTAGCTACCGTCCGCCATACGAACTATCTCCCGCGCGTCGCCGACAAAAATATTAACGCGGTCGGACACTCCGAACGATTGAAAATTAGCGCGCGCCAAATCAGCCGATTGCTCGGACAGCTCCACCGTATTGAGCGTTGCCTGCGGAGCCGCGGTCAGCATAATTATTCCGCTGTACCCTATTGCAGTGCCGATTTCCAATATGCGCCTTGGACGACGCTTGGACACGACATCGAACAGCAGCTGCTTGGTATCGTCCAACATAACGGGTATGCGGCGTTCGCGCGCGAATTGCAGTATATCTTCGAGAGTTTTCATAAGTTATGTGTAAATGGGTTGTAAGACGGGGCATATGCCCGAGCGAGCATACGCGGTTTACATTCGGGCAACAGCCGTATCGATAGCTTAGACCTCGATTATAACCGGCAAAACCACGGGGTTGCGTTTGAGCTTGACGCGGAAATAATGCTTTGCCGAACGCTGTATCGCCGTCTTCAACGCGGCTATCGTGTGTGACGTTTGCAGCGTCTTGACAAGCTCTTCCTTGATAAGCCGCTTTACTTCGTCTACCGGGTTTGCCGTGTCCGTATCGCCCTGAAAGAAGCAGCCGCGGCTTACCACTTCGATATCGGAAACGAGATTGCCGCTATGCTTGTCCACGCCTGCCACACACACCAAAATACCGTCTTCGGCAAGGTTCAAACGGTCACGCAGAACGACGTTGCCTACGTCGCCCACTCCCAAGCCGTCCACCATAATACTGCCGCTTACAACCTGTCCTACGACCTTAAACGTGTTACTGTCTATTTCGACGCAGTTGCCGATTTCCGGAAGAATGATATTGGCGCGCTTGTGATGGAGCTTTTCCACCAACATTGCGTGCTGCTTTAAGTGACGGTACTCGCCGTGTACGGGAATGAAATACTTGGGTTTGACAAGGGTGTAAACCAGCTTCAATTCTTCCTGACAGGCGTGCCCCGATACGTGCACCGCGGACAGAGCGGAATAAACCACCATTGCGCCCAAGCGATACAGCTTGTTGATTACGTTGTAGATATCGCGCTCGTTGCCGGGTATAGGAGTGGCAGAAATGACGATTGTGTCGTTAGAGCCGATTTGCACCTTGTTAAATTCGCCGCTTGCCATACGCGTGAGCGCGGACATCGGCTCGCCCTGACTGCCCGTGGACAGTATTACAAGCCTGCCGTCGTCCACGTTGTTTATCTTGTCTATATCCACGAACATTTTGTTATCGACATTAAGCAGTCCTACGCGCTGAGCCGTTTCGATATACTTGATCATACTTCTGCCCGATACCGCAATGCGGCGCTTGTACTGACGGGCAAGCTCGATTATCATCCCGAGACGGTCCACGTTGGATGCGAACGTAGCTACTATTATTCTGCGACCCTTGGCTTCCTGGAATACCTTGTTCATAGTTTCTTCCACCACCGACTCGCTCATGGTATAGCCCGGCTTTTCGACGTTGGTAGATTCGCTCATCAACAGCAATACGCCTTGTTTGCCTATTTCCGCTATGCGGTTAAGGTTCATTATTTCGTTGCCCAAAGGGGTGTAGTCTATCTTGAAGTCGCCCGTGTGCAAAACGGTTCCCAAGGGGGTGCGCAGGCATATTGCCACCGACCCTGCGACCGAGTGTGACACGTGAATAAACTCCGCAGAAAAGTCTCCCAAGGTTACTATACTTTTGCTCGATACGGCGATTAGATTGGTTTTATCCAAAATATTGTGTTCTATAAGCTTGTTTTCCACAAGCGCGAGCGTAAGCTTTGTGCCGTAAATATCCAATTTACCGCCCAACTTTTCCACCAAGTACGGTATTGCGCCGATGTGGTCTTCGTGTCCGTGGGTTAACAAAACGGCCTTGATCTTGGAACGGTTTTCCGCCAAATAGGACATATCGGGAATGACCATATCCACGCCCGGCATATCGCTGCCGGGAAACGTCGTTCCCGCGTCGATGATTACGATGCTGTCGTTGTACTGGAACGCAGTCATATTTTTGCCGATTTCGCCTACGCCGCCCAAAAATATAACCTTTAACTTACCCTTGGGACGGGTTTGCCCCATAAGCTCCGCCCCCGAGACGGCGTTGGACTTGTTGAAGCTCTTGCCCTGCTTAGGCGCGGACGGACGACGGTTTTTATCCTTGCCCTTGCCGCCGAGAGGCTTTTGAACGGGCAAAGCGCTCGCCTGCGGGGCGAATGTTAATTGCTGCGACGCGCCGTTATTCAGCGTATCGCCTTGTTTCTTATTTTTCTTCATAACAGTTAATCTCCTTGTTCATTAACGCAAAAACCGTTAAAACAACAGCGCTTGCGAAACCGAAGGGGTCGTCCGATTCGGCTGCGGTTGAATTAAAAAAGTTTTTCCGTTTTGCTTCGACAAGCCGCAACCGTCTTCGTTAACGGCATACGCTTGCCTTCATATATTTCACTGCCAAGCCTGCCTTGGCAAAAAAATCCGCGTTAAAGTTTTATTATTATTGCCCAATAATCGGCAAAAAACACAAAACTCGACTTTTACATTATACACCAAGACGGCAAATATGACAACTAAATCGTCTGCATATAACGTTAAAAACAGATTGCGCAAAAAACATCCGCGGCAAAATTTACAAGGCTGCGACGCGCCGAACCGTTCGATTTGCACAGATACGGTCTTTACAACTCTTGCATTATATACGTAATGTCCGAATGCTTCGAAACGCTATTTATATTCGCAAACAAAAAGCCCTGACGCGATAACGGTCAAGGCTAAAAATAAATTTTTATTTGGTTTTACGCTGTTTTTTTGCAAGGCGTTTGTTGTATCTGTCCGTACCTTCGATAACCACACGCTTGTAGAAATACGGACGGTTGTGCGCATTGAAGTATTCCACTATGTTGACGCATTTGAGATAGAAAAACAACAGCAGATTGGGGATAGTTATTACCACGGTACACCACACCGGGTTGGAAATGCACACAAGCGCGGCGGCAGAAATCGCCGTCATAGAGCCGATTACAATAAGCGTCTTCCAAAATACGCTCCAAAAGCGGAAAACGATCCGACTTGCGCCGTACTTGAAGGCTTGTCTTGCGGACATATCTTCGCACACCACCGCAGGCAGACAGAACGCGAACACCGTTTGTCTTGCCGCATATAAAACCAGCGCGATAATTAGCACGGGTATTATCGTCCACCAGCCGAAGGCTATCAAAAACGTGAGATACAGACCCAAACAGCCTGTTAGTATCAGTAAATCCAACGGCACGGTACACAACAGCTGCAATGCGGAAAACGCCCAAGTCCGACCCTGCTTTTTAAGCAAGAACCATATAAACGGACGGCTTGCGTTGGACGTCATAAATTCTTCCAACTGACATTCGACCGTAACGTCGGTGTAGGACACGAACAGCCGATAGACGAGAAGCGTTAATATTACTACTATATAAGACAACGTTGCGCCGCCCCAAGCGAAAGGATAATGAATAGATTTGATATTCTCCTGCACGTTGGATATTACGGCGTTTAACTGCGCGGTAAAATCGGCGCTGTTAAACGTGCCGTTCATAATAGACGCTATTGTAGAATTTGCGAATTCGCGCAGATTGCTCTCGCCCAATACGCGCATTACGTCGCGCGCAAGGTCGCCGAATACCGTAACGCCGAACGCCATAACGATAGCCAATACCAACACTTGGCAGAATAAGGATTTTAACAGTACTTTCCAATTGAAGGAAGCAAGACTGAGCGGTTTAATCATCTCCTAATCCCCCTATCAACGGAAAATAATTTCGCGAACGTCGCGGCGCTCGCCTCCGACTTCGTCGTAGTACAGCTTGTATGCAAGACAAGGAATATACGCGATTACAAAGACGTACGCCAAGCAATACAACGGCACGTCCAAACGGTACGGAGCAAGCAATGCCCCCAACAATACGATTGCCATACGCGCGAATACGAACGCGAAGCTTATACCCCATGTAATCCTTTTATGCTTAGACATTATACGCGCGGAATAAGAAAAGGCGACATTGAGCGGGTAATGCTCGCTGTATTTCAGCGGAAACGCCGGCAATAACAGCATAAACAGCCAAGTTTCTATTAAACGAACGACTACCGACACGGCTAAGCTTACGCAAGCCACTACCGTCACGTTATCGGCGAAACGCAGCAGCATCATAACTCCTACGCTTAGAAGCGCAAGCACTTCCACCGTCGCCACGCAGCACAGGGTCAACAGCAGCGTTACGGGAAACAGCTTAAACGCCGACTTCAACGGCAGCGCGGAAATTTCGCCTACGCGCATATGACGGTCTATCTTGACTACGAGCACACTTACCGTCAAAGCGAACAACACGACGTTGATAACCGCCGTCCACCAATACTTTCCGTAACGAAGCACGGTCACGGCGGAAATATAACGCGTGAGAAGATTGCCGCCGTTCAGTTCTCCGTCGATAAGAGCGCGGACGAAGTTTATTTCGGCGTCGGGAGTCATAAAAAATGCGAAAGAAAGCGACACCGGCAACGCTACTAAAATCAACTGCCAGAAATTGCGGAACATATACGCTATTGAAGATTTGCTTTGATAACGCATAAAGAAATTATACACTATTACCGTAAATTTTACAAGTATTTGATTACTTTTTGCAATCACCGCCGTCTGCTTTGCAAACGACTGTGTTTTAACGTAATGCAAGAAGCCCGTTGCTGCCAACGGGCTTATATTAAAATATAGCGGTTATTGACTATAATTCGGCGGAACAGGCAAGCGAGTTTACTGCAGATTTCTGTTAATCCAGTCTATAAGGGTCGTATAGTAATCCTGCAAGTGTCCGCGGGCGAATGTATCCATATTGACGAGAGCCAACGCTTCTTCTTTAAGCAATGATACGAAACCCTGCTGAAAAACCCGATACTTCTCCCACTGCATTTTTTCGGCATACCCGGTAGCGCCCAATTGAGCGTACAGTTTAGCCGCCGTAAAGGAGCGGTCGTACTCCGCCTGACGCGCGTACTCGTACGCCCTTGCGCGCGAAGCTTGATACTTGGCTTCCTTTTCGTCCAATTTGGCGTTGTACTTGTCTATATTTTGCCTTGTCTTGCTTTCGTCCCGCACAAGCTTGGCATACGTTTCGTTTAGCTTGGTCTGCTTTTCTTCTTCGAGCGACGCGCACGCGTCCGAATAAACCGATTCTTGCGACTGTTTGTCCGAGTCGATTAAGCTTCGCTCGCCCTGCGCTGCGGCATTTTGCTCCGCAACGGCCTTATTGTAGTCGTCCCGCGCCTGATTGCTTGCTCGGGTTAGAATACTGGAAAAGCGCAAACCGTTGTCCACCAAGCGCACGTACAGCTTGTCGCACGTTTCGTTGTAATCCTTTAACAGCTTGTTAAGCTTGGCGCGCAGGTCGGCGTCTAACTCGGAGTACCTTTTGGCAAGCTTTTGCAAATTTACAGTGTAGGACGAATCCAACCGACTTTGCTTTGCAATATAGCTCGCCGCAATACGCTCTTCCGCCGCCGCGCGAAGCTGCTCTTCCGTCTTGGGGACGTATTGCAGCTTGGTGAGTCCGAGACTTTCCGGCATATTTAGCAAAGGCTCGCGGTAGTCGAGACTGTACTTGCGGTCTATATCTTCCACCTTGCCCTTGATTACGTCGTACTTTGCAATCAGTTCCTTCATTCGCGCGCTACTTATCGCCATAATTCTTCTCCTTAAACGTTTCCGCCGCCAATTCCAAGTACTCTATGCGCGCGTTGCCCTCGGCCTTGATATGCACGGAAAACCTGCGTCCGCTGCCGTAAAGCGGAATACGCTGAACGCGGGTTTTGCCATTGACGCGCGTAAGGCGTGTTTCCGATTCCGACGACAAATACAAATCGACGGGGGCGTCGGTTTTTATCAGAAGGCTGCGCAGATGCTTTACTCCGTTAACTCCGAAATCTACGTTCGAGAGCTTATAACGCATTTCGTCGTTGTATTCCGCGGCAACGCCCGTTTCTCCCTTGAAAAGTCCGTTTGCGAATACCGCCGAAATTTTGCCGCGGTATACCTGAGTCTGAGAAATATTTGCGGCGTATACGCATAGACACTTCTCCTCGTCGATATCCAACAGCAACGTCGGACGGTTAGCGGTCGCGGGCAGGCTGAGCAGGTACCCGCCGCGGTAAACGCTTGCAAAGCAGTCGGTAAAATCGATATTGCGGCTCATCTTGTTAAATATGCGCTTTACCCTGCCGCCGTCAAGGCAATACAGACCGTCGGAAGCCGCGAATACGACGCGGTTACCCAAAACAGCCGCGCTGCCGCGCTGTACTTCGCCTATTCCGCGAGCCGCCACGGACACTTGGAAACCGTTGTAATCCGCCGACGGAGTGAGCTTACAGCACGTATTCCCCAATGCGTACGCCGAATCGCCGAGAGTCACGATAGCATTGCACTGCGCAGGAAGCTCTGCGTACTCGCATGAGTCGCTGACGCTGTGTTCGCCGACTTCGCCGAAATACACGGTGCCGCCGCGCAAAGCAAATACGCGTTCGCCCGCAACGGTCAAGTCGTCGTACGCGTCCTGAGTTACACGCGTAAAGTCCGACCCCTGCATAACGCACGTACCGAACGACTTGATACTCGTTATAATTTTGCCGCGGTATTCCGTAGAACAGGGCTTGCCTATACCTTTGCTTACGGTGGCAATCTCCTGCAAGGCGCCGTCGTAGGTGTACACCTTGTTGTTGCTGTGCAGATAAAGCTTATCGCCGAGACGTCCGAAAATGCCTTGATAGGCGCTTCGCGTGGACATACGCGTAAAGCTCGGCAATGCGCGCAAAGCGCCGCCCGTCACCTCGACGGAAGCGCAGTCCGCAATATCCGCCGAAGCGCAGTCCAACGCAAAATCGAACTTGTAGCGAAGCACGCCGCGTTTGGACGGTGTCATAGCCATCTCCTTGCCGGCATAACCGCCGACGCCTGCTTTACGGCGACGTTCAAAGCCGCGTCGTACTTGTCCGCCCACACAGCGGACGATGTGAAATCGCCTGTTTGCAGCGTGTACTCGCGCAAAACGCCGTACACGAAAATGCGGTCGGTAATGCGCGGAGACGGCATTTCCAATTCGTCGCGCAGACCTACGATTCGAGGCAGCTTGGCGTATGTAAGGTTGTATTTGCCGCTTTTGCCTACAAGCAGACCGCCCTGCGTATACCGATACGGTACTGCTGAGCCTTCGCCGTCGCACAGCGACAGCACTCGGCACAGACTGTACTGCGAAGTGGGAATAAAGCCTTCTAAATCCGCTTCCGCGACCGTCCTGCGGCAATGCGTGGGATAATCGCGGTACAATTCCTCCGAAATTGTGTTGCAGCAGTCGATGATTCGGTTTGTTTTGTCGCAGGGCTCCGCACTGCCGTTTGCGATATCGTCAACGGCGATGTCGAGCTCTAATATTTTATTACAGGCGTTAATAACGTCCAGTACCTTCATAAAATCTCCTTTTTTCGTATTTTTCTAAATTATTCAGAGCTTCATGCTCCAAACTGTGTTCGACTGCGGCGTTGCTGCGTTCCACGTCGGACAGTACGACGTCGGCGTTTTCCACGCGGGAATACACCGCGTAATCTACCGTTCGGCAGTCCAGCTCGTCGTACGGCGACACGAAAGCCAACGTAGGCGTAACGCGCGATTCGTCGTACACTTCGAAACGGCTGCGCGCAACGTTATAGTATACGCGATAGCCGTCGTTGACGGTGCGTAAACGCGCGGCAATGTCGAATAAATCGTTTGTTATAGGTATTAAATTCGGTTTCATAATAATTTGACAGAGCCGCGCCGACAAGCGGCGCGGCGTTATGTTCAAGCGGAGACGACGCGTCCGCTTGCGTGCGGTTTTATATAAGCGCGCGAACTTAGACTTCGGCAATACCGCTTATCATAGCTTGACCGATGGGTCTGTCGCAGATGAGATCGGCGTACTTGACCAGCGTAGCGGTATACGTAGGTCTGTTGGCAACCTGCTTGATTACCCGTCCGTCGTCGCCTTCGAGCCAACGCCAATCGCACAGCTGGTGAAGTTTGAAATCGGACGTGTTGAGAATGTACATCGTACCCTTAGGGGCGAATCTGTCCGAAACAAGGGGTATGCCGTTGTAGGAAATGGCTTTGTATCCGCCTTGCAGATTCATAACGTCTATGTTGGTGCGGTTGGTGATAAGGTAATCCTGATAGGCGCGCTTGACCCCGCCGGAGCACACGATAAAGTCCGCGGTCGAGCCGGCGACTTCGTCCAATTCGTCGATAGCACGCTGTATTACTACGTCGGTGACAGCAGCGGCCGTCTTTTTGTAAGGGGTGAGCCACTTGTTTTGAGAGCGGTTAAGCCCGTAAAGAGTTTCAGAGTCGCCGAAGATTGCTTTGAGACCGGTGAGCTCGTTGCCGTAGCTGCCCTGAACCGTTATTTTGTCGCCTTCGGATACCGCGGAAGCCGAAAGGGCCGCGCCGCTAAGCGTTATCTTGTTGTTTGCTCGATCCACTTCCGTTATGCGGCGGCAGGAAACTATCGGCGAATCGGACGCGGAACTAAGGACGTCCACCACCATACCTTCAATGAGATTGCGTACGTTGTCGACGGTTATTACGTTGCCTGTGTTGGAAACCGCCTTGGCGATAACGCCCGAGCCGTCGCCGAAAAGCATACGTCCGAAGTTGAAACGGGAAGCTTTGAGCAGACCTTCCATTTCCGCTTCGAGAAGATTGACGAACGCGCCGCTGTTATCGGCGCTTGCGCGGATGGCCTTGTCGGATATTTCGATTGTTCCGTACAGGTTTTTGAGAGTTAATACGAACTGCGCGTAGTTGTTGCTTGCGGAAGCGGGCAGCGCGCCGTCCTCCGTACCTGCGCCAATACCGCCGTTTATTCCGAAGGGCGCAAGCTTGCGAATCTCCTTGCCCCATACGTCGGAGGTGGTTTGTTGAATTTTGTTAAACAGCGGATTTACGGACGTGTTGAGCTGATCCGCCACTACGCCGAGATAGAGTGTTTTAAGCGCGTTATCCGCGCTTGCAAGTGTTACCATAATTGTGTTGATTCTCCTTTACTTAAAGTATTGTTTTGCCAATTCCGACGCTTCCTTAATCGTCTTAGGGCGGTTTGGCAGCGCCATAGAGACGTTCCCGCCCGCGGTCATAACCTTGGGCGCGTATATGATGCGGCGGTTACCGTCGTCTTGCAGCGGGCAAGCCTGTTCGTTTAGACCTGCGGGGTATTGCGCAGACTGTTCCGCCGAGACGGTTTGGGCAGAGACGGGCGGCGAATCGGCAAGCGTTACGTCGGACTTCGCTTGCGCGGGGACTGTATTCGATCCCGTTACTGCAGATTGCTCTGCCTTTGCGTCCGTTTGCGGTGACGCGTCGTCCGCGTTTGTACCGCCGTATTGTTTTTCCAAAGCGGAAAGCCGCTGACACTTTTGCGTGAAGCTTTTTTCCAGTTCTTCATAGCCTTTGAGCAGCTCTTCCGCCGAATTGAATTTGCCGTATTGCATTGCTTCAAATATTCTCCTTTACGTAGTTTTTGTGTTCTCGAACGTGCTCGACAATTCCGTCGCGGACAGACTCGGATAAGCCGTCGTTGGCAAGCAGATAACGGGTATGCTCCGTAACGTGCAGCTCGTGATCGTCTATCGGCATAACCCGAGCGGTAAGGATATCGAGATTCTCCTTTTCCGCGCGGGCAATATGCAGAGCCGCAACGTCTTGAGCATTGTCCCAATTGCCGAAGCCCATAAGAGTCAAAATCTTAGCCTTGGCGCTTTGCGACAGCCGTCCGTCCCTATCCGTCAAAACCCCCGCCTTCAACAGGTCGAACAGCATTGTTCTGCGGGTTGCAGGGGTATCGGAAAGCTCGTTTTCCGTTTCGAAAACCACATCGTCGGAACCTACGTCGCTGCCGTTGAAGTAGAACACCTCCGCGCCGTTTTGACCGTCGGTTATGCGGTACAGCTTGGCGCGCGTAACATACTGCTTGTACAGCCGCAGAATATACTTGGCTATAGTCTTGATGCAGCAGCGCACGCTGTCTATGCTGTTGGCAAGCCGTATATCGTCCTGCTCGGCGATAAGCTGCAAGGCCACGCCGCTGGTTACCGTCGTAGGCGTACTGCTGTTGCGCGCAAACTCCGAAACGCCGGAAACGGTTACGAATTCGCCGAGCAGCTTGGTTTCTTCGTCGGCGAAATCCGACGGAACTCTGCCCGAATCCATAAGAGCGGGTTTTTCCGCGCCCTGACGGTAAACTAAGATTTTACCGGGAGACAGCCCTTCTTCTTCCAAGCTGTCAGTATCTACCGATCCGTTTTCGACAGTCAAAACGCCCATTGCCAATCGGTTGAGAAACTCGTGCTTGCGGTTTTTGACGGCGTTGTATGCGCGCTGAACGGGAATTACCCTGTCCACTACGCTCGCTCCCCAAAAGCAGCCCGCCTGTTCGATTGACGTTTGACGAACGAAGGGATAACGGCGTTCGCCGTCTTCACCCAAGACGTACGGAAGGTCGCCTGCATACAGCAGAATGTCGGAAGCCACTATCTCCAAACGCCCGTTGGGATAACGCTTGGTAGGCTTGGTATAGCGTTCTATTACCAGCACTTGATCGCTCTTCTCTTCCTGCGCGACGGACGGATATGACGAGCTGTACCCTAACCCGCACACCTGCGCGCTGCCGTCGCCGCAGGCAAACACCTTGATGCTCTCGCCCTTGACGTTTACGTTCCATAAATCGTTTACTTCCTGCGCGGAATACACCTTGGCGTGTATGACGGACGCGCACTCGTCCACTGTTGCCGTTACGTTGCTGTCGGGGTATATCTCGAAGGGCGAGCAAACCGACACTTCGGCGTCGTCCTTGTCGGCGTTCCAGCTTACCTTGTAAAACGCCGTGCCGCACGTTTCGCTCCAAGCCGTAGCACGGGTAACTACGTCGTCCAAACGGTTCTTATCCCGCGAAGCATTGAGTATCTTGGTAGTAAGCTTGGCGGCGTTGACATCTTGATCGCTGTTCGTAAAGGGACGCACTATCGGGCGCGGACGAACCCGATTTAAGCGGGCGAGACGCGTTTCCACAATGGGAGCAATGTGATTGTACACCTGCTTTTCCTGCCAGAAGTAATACTTGTCTTCCTGCTCTATCGCCCCGCGCGGAGATACTTGGCAATACTGATTGCCCATTACAAAGTTCATATTGAGCTGCCAATTGAGCTCGTAGGGGCGGCGCGCCTTTTGCCGCGCGGCAAAGTCCCGTTTTATATCAGCAACCGCGTCTTCCGCAAATACGCGCGAATTATCGGGAGCGACGGCTTTTTTACTGTTTTTCGACATAGGCGTTCTCCTTTTCCTTTTTGCTCATTTGTTTGCGAATGGAATTTACGGGGCTTTTCGGCGCGCGCTTTTTTAACGCGTCGGAGACGAGAGCGTCGAAGCATTGCCCGCAAAGAAAGCATTTGCCCGCGCGTCCCTTGACTTCGAAGTAATAGTCGGCGGCGTTTTTGCAGTTTTTTACGTCGCACTTGGTTTTGGTTTCAGTAGTATAAAGCATAAGTTTAATTCTCCTTTATCCGCCGCGCAAGATTCGTCTGCGCGGCTATTCTTGTTGTTGTTCGCCGTCGTCGAGCAAGGCGATAAGTCGCAGCTTCTCCGCGCGGAGCTGCTCGTCCGACAGCTCTGACACGTCGCAGCCGACGTCCAATTGCAGCAGAAGCTTGACGGCGGACACGTCCGGCTGCATACGTTTGGTTACCACCTTGCTTTTTACAAGCTGTTTTTTACCGTCTACGACGTTGTATTCGTCCGTCTTTTCGCGGTATAAATACCCCTTGGCTTTTTTGAGTAAAACAGATACGAGCAGGGTTTTGTAATCCGCCGTTTTCATAGTCTGCCCCGCTTCAAGGTACGGTATAGCCTTTCCTTATCCTGCTGTACCCACGTTTTTACGGGCTTATCAGTCTTGGCGACAAGGTCGGACACGTAGTAGCGAAGCTCGTCCATCGCGTGGTCGTCGCGTTTGACCGGCGCGTCGTTATTGCCCCAAAAGTAGCCCTTGAATTCCCTAATCATATTGACGCAGCAGCTGAATACGTACAACTTGGGTTTACCTTCGGCGGGCTTTAACAGAGCCTTGACCCTGTTTACGCCCGCGTATACTCCCTTGTCCACTCGCGTATTAACGGAAATACCGTTGTCGGCAAACAGCTCCGCGACGCTCTTGACTCCGCCGAGAGTGCGTTGATTGGCAGCACTGTCGATAAGCGCTTCGATACGTCCGAGTTTGTCGCGCTTCCAGCAAAGCTCGTCCGATATCCGTTTGATTGCGGCGGCATGATAACACACGTCGCGGTTGGCTTCGTAATGCTCCGCCACGACGTATACGTTACCGTCGTAGTCTCGGCAATACCAATGACAGGACAGCGGATTGCTGAGCCCCGGATCAATAGACAAGGTATCCTGCCAATCGGCGGGAGGAAGAAAGGGGTCGATTACGTTGGCTTCGCCGAACTCCGTATACACAAGCCCCTGCCCTGCGGTAAACCTGCCGAAGCGTCGGCTTTGAAGCATATCGTCGGACATAGAGCGCGACATTTCCGCAGCTTCGTCGGCAGAAAGATAGGGATTGTCCGCCCACTCCATAAATTCGTACCATACTTCCTTGGAATTGTAGGAATTTAGATAGATTTCGTCGTACACCCACGTGAGACCTTTAAGCGGAGTCATTGTGCCGAAAATGTGTCCGCGACGGTCGAGCACGCGCATTTTGCACTCGTCGTAAACGTCCTTGGGCGGCTCTTCGTCGAACCACACAAAGTCCAAGCTCGCGCCTTGAAACTTGTCTCGGCCTGCTTCGCAGCTCTTAAAGCCGATTTTGCTTGTTCCTCCGAATACGTTTTTTACGATTATGCAGTCGATTACGCCATAGTCGGGACTGCCCTTGGAGCCTGACGACATTACGACGTCGGATATCCAGCTTTTGTCAAGATAATACAGTATTTTTTGCTGAGCGACTTCGCGCTGAACCTGCTGTGATACCGACACCACCCAACAGCTGACGGACGGCTTGTTGGGACGGTACGGATGGATTCCCCGCGCAAGCCACACCGTTTCCACCGCGCCGCACTCCGTCTTGCCGCTGCGGTTGCCGCCGAACACCCAGCGGTTGCGTTTGAGACACTTGTGAAAAGCCATTTGCTTGGCGTGAATCTTGCTTTTATTATATCGAGCAAGGGGCGAACTCCGACGGCGGTCTTCTTCGCGCTCGATCAGTTGAATTTGCCGTAATATTTCTTTCATTGTAATTCCTTCTTAGGCTTGGTATTGTTTTCGGTGGTCAGAACTGTTACAAACGCTGCTTCGAAGCCTTGGGAGAGCGAACTCAATGGCGACTATATGCGCGACAACAAGACATAACTCGGCAAAATACGCTTTTACCGTTGCGGTATAATTGCGAGTATACGAAATAAGGAGTGTGAACAATGACCAAACGCCGAAACGGATTGTTAAAAGCATTATCGATAATTTACGCGATAGCGTTAATAGCCTGTTTTTACCCAACCGACGGCGTTTACGCCGAAACGGATTGTCCTTGGGCGCGCATTGTAAAAAACAACGTTAACCTGTACACTGACGAATCGCTTGAAAGAGTTATGTTTACGTTGGAAAAGTCCTACTACGTCAAGATTATTTCCGAACAAGACAACACGCTGTTCGTTTCCGTAATAAACAATAACGACGACTTTCCTACTATTTGCGGATACGTAAGACGCATCGAAACGGAAGCCTGCGAAATTCCGCCGCTATCGCCCATATACCCTGCCGTTCAGCTGACGGTGACGGAAGATTCCGCGCCGTTGAAGCTGCTGCCCCTGCCTTCCGCCGAAAACGTGATTGTCGCAGTAAACGGACAAAAGCTTAATTACTACGGCAAAATTAACTCCTACGGAACTACTTGGTACTACGTCTACGCAGGCGGACGGTTCGGCTACGTCGAAAAAACCAAAGCTTCGCCGCCGCAGATAGAGCTTCACCCTACGCCTATAGTCAAAGACCCTCCGACATTTAACCCCGACAAACCCGACGGGAGCGAGAAACCGTCGGAGAAAAACGACGGTTTGACGCCCACCGCGGAAATACTGCTTATAGTATTTGTCGTGCTGCTTGCGGTGGGACTTACCCTTGCGCTGTTTTTGCCAGGCAATCTCAAAAAAAATGTGTTTGACCAGGATATATAAATCGAGTATTTCGCCGATAATGCTTTGCGCGTTTGCGTCTGTAATTACTTTTAACAATACGCCGTTTTGCGCATTGCCGATATCCACTCGAAGCAACCGAAATTGTCGTCAAACCACTGCTCGCCGTAGCCCAGCGCGTCCAAAGCGGACCTTAGCATTATCCGCGAAGCCGTAAGCTTGCGGTACAGCGTAGAAACGGAAGCGTTATATTTGGCGCACAGTCCGCGCTTGTCGGCGTTTTTGAGATAAATTGCAACAAGCAACGCTCGGTTGCCCTTGGGTATGCTGCGCAGCCCCCGCATAAGCGCGTTATAAAACAGAAGGCATCTGTCGCGCGTTTCCGCACGCTTGCTTATCGCTTCCACTTGCCCTAACGTTCCGCCCTTGTAGTTTAGAGTAGAATAGGACGTTAACGCTATGTTCATAATTTCCTGCGAAACGCTTACAGCGCAATATTTCATTCTGTTTGCTCCGCGCAACATTATCAATTCGTGATTCATTGTTTATCACCTCCTGTTTTGCGTGTTTATTAGAACGTTTGTTCTATTTTAGAACGCCATCATTATAGCAAACTAAATATGACAACTGTCTGTCAGTTTTTATATTTTTTTCGTAAAAATTTCGAAAAAATTTCGCTTTTTGTGCAGATAAAGCCGAAAGCGCAATAAAAAAACGCGATTACGAAAGAAAATGTTATATAACGTAACAGCATTTAATATGTTTACTCGGCTTGTCATATCTCGAAACGCTCCGCATTGCAAGCGGCACTCGCCGGCGGGGAACTTGAAAGAGCGCAATAAAAAGTCGGAAGAAAACGAAGTTAAAATAAGATTGTCGGCGCAAAAAATCAGGCGTCGGGTGCGTAAAATATAATTAAAACCGCATAATATGTTGTAAATTGTTGAAAAAAAACGCTTTATTTGATATACTGTTTATTACGAATGTACTGCAAGCGGGAAGCGAACGGACGACGTTATGTGCTCGGCGCACGGTTATCAGGTTAGATATAAACGGCAAAACGGGCGGTCGGCGCATTCGGAAAATTTACAAATATGAAAGATAAAAGTACCTTCAAGGGGAACGTATGAAGAAAGTATTCGGCATTATATTATGTTTGACTATAGCAGTATCCTGCTTGGCGGGAGCGACGTATACTGCGTACGCCGTATCGGCAGACGAAGAAACGGTACACTTCGTCAATCCGACTGCTATGACGATTGTGGGAAATTATTTGTACGTGGCGGATAACGTGGAAGAAAACAAATGCGCTATACTTATATTCGACATATCGCGCGAAACGCCGACGCAGGCGGGAACGTACGAATTGGACGGTACCGTTACGAACCTGTCCGATAACGGAACCGATCTGCTGTACGCCGTAAAAAGAAACGGCATTACCGAATTGACGATTACAAGCGGAACGGCGCTTACCGTAAGCCATACGTACGACGAAGGCTTTACCGAAAGTATTGTAGACGCGGCTTACGGCAAAAACGTCGGCACGTCTCCCGAAAACACGCTGTACGTTTACACCGCTACTCAAATGCTGAGATACGACGGCGCAAAATTTCAGCAATTTGCCAACATTAACAAATTAACGGATACCAAGGGCTGCGTATTCTCGGGGGATTATCTGTACTACCTGTACGGACGCAACTGCAAGCGTTTCAGTTACGTCATCTTCGGCGACGACGAAAATTTCGAAAACAATTTAGAGCTTGCGGGGCTGACGCCCAAAGGTATAACCCTTGTTAACGACAACATAGTTTTGTACGACGACCACAACGTTTACGCAGTCAGCAAAAGCGGCGTAAAATATGCGCTTATTCCGCTTATATTGAATTACGACAAAACGATATCGGACGCTGCTTCGGCGGGAGACAAGCTGTTTTTGCTGAACGGCGACCATAAAATAGACATATTTGCCAAAAGCGCGGAAAACGAAACGTACGTTTACGCCGACGCTACCATAGGCAGCGACGTGGTAAGCAAAAACGTCCCGACGGAATATACGAGCTTTACGTTGGTAAAATCCAAGGGCTACCCCACCAATATAGTTTACAAAACCAAGGAGCAAACGAGCGTACCCGAGCTTATAGACCACGCCGACGAATATATCGTATTGGGCTACGAAGGGGACGAGAACAGCGGCTATTACTACGTTTTAACGGGCGGTAAATTCGGCTGGGTAAAAAAGAGCCAAGTTACGGCGACGGTAGAAACAGACACGAAGCTGCAGATTGCCGACTTGAAGTTGGATAACGGTCAGGTAGGATACGTTACAAAATTCAATTCGCTAAGAGCAGTTACGGTAAGACAGCTGCCCTACTACGACAGCCCGAAAACCACATTTACGCAGACGGCTTCTTCGATGAAGGAGGTTAAGCTGCTTAAACGCTTTACCGAGACTACCGCCGATAGCACGTACGAATGGTACTGGGTTGAATATGACGAAGGACAGCGCGGGTTTGTAGAGCGCGCGGCGCTTGGGAACTTTCGCGTGAAGCCCACAACGGAAGACATCGTACCGTTAGGCGACAGAAAAATAAATTCTACGCTGTTCGAAGCCGTGACGTTATACGCCGACAAAGGAATGGCGGAAACCGACGTTGTATACGACGAACATGAGAATCTAATCAAATTGTATTCGGGAGACCGCGTAACCGTAATAAGCGAAGAAGACGGCGCGTCTTTCATTATGCGCCAAAGATCCGACGGTACGCGCGACTTCGGCTGGATAGCTACGGACAGACTGATAGGCGTTCACAACATAACCACCAACGCCATAGTAGGACTGTCCCTGTTAGCGTTTGCAGTTGCTCTGACAGCGACGTTGCTCGTAATATTTCTCAAACGCAAAAAACGCCTGAAAAACGTTACGAACGATAAATAAGCTGCTTTGATAACAAACCGAAAATACAAAAGGACGGCCGCGGCCGTCCTTTTTATATATCAAATTGAATTACATTAGCACTTCCATAGGACTTTGCTCCTCGTCCACGACGGTAATTTTGCTTACGGACACTTCGTAAGCGGTACGCGTAACAACAGTATCGTCGGAAAGCTTTTTGTTATAGTTGCGCGACTGAACGCGGCCCGAAATGCTTACGTGTTCGCCTACCGGCAAATTGCCCGCAAAACGCGCGTTACGTCCCCACACAATGCATGGAATGTAGTCGCTCTTGTTATATTGACGGTTGACGGCAATCAGCAGGTCGCATATCTCCCTGTTAAACGGGGTTGTACGGTATACCGGCTGTTTGCACACATAGCCCGACAACTCCATAACGTTGGGGTTTTCCGCTTCGTCGTAATCGCATACGTCTCGAACGAAGACGGTCAGCATAAGCTTGCTGTGTTCCCCCACTACCTTGTTGTAGCTGCGGAACTGTCCCTTGACGCACATTTCCGCGCCGTCGTGAAAGCGATCGCCCATTAAATGTTCCGACACGGAAACGGGCAGCACGTCTTCCATTCCCGAAAGTCTTTTTACCGCCAAGCTCGCTTCGTAAAACTTTTCGCCGAAAACTTCGTGCGAAAAAGTCGGTTCGCCCGTTACTCTACCCGAAAGAGTAACCGAATTGTTGCTCAAATTCGTATTCATATATATCTCCTCCTACGTTTGCCGAATACTCGTTTATAATTGTGCCTAATAATAATCTTTGCGGCGCGTAATTGCGTCGGTAAAGTTTTTTACGTTCGTTGATACCGACAACAGCGCGCGGCGTAATAGCCGCGTTACTCGGCGGCGCTACGCGTTGTCCAAAGCAGAATTGTCTTTGCGTAATATCTGCTTGCCGCTGTTGTCTACGTAGTAATTTTCCGTGTAAATCAATTCGCCGATAGTTAGGAATTTCAGATTTTTGAGCTTAGCCGCTTCGAAAATAAGCGGAAGCGCTTCTACGATATGGTCGCTGTTGTTGTGACAAAGAATTATGTCGCCCGAGTTCGCCTTTTGAACGCGTTCGGCTATCTCTCTTGCGGACAGCCCCTTCCAATCCAAGCTGTCTATACTCCACTGGATAGTGTACAGCCCCAAGGACGAAGCGGTAGTAAGCAGTTGATTGTTGTAGTCGCCAAACGGCGGGCGGAAAAGTCGGACGGGCTTACCCGTAATATCGAAGATTTTTTTGCTGCTTACGCTCAGTTCTTCCCTGCACTTGTCCGCCGAAAGTTTGCTCATCTGCGGATGCGTGGAGCTGTGAGTGCCTATTTCGAAGCCGCGGTTATTGATTTCCGCCACCATTTCCGGATACTTGTCTATCCAAAAACCGACAAGAAAAAAAGTGGCTTTTACGCCGTATTCGTCGCAAACATCCATAATCCGCCGAGTTTTATCGGCGCCCCAAGCTGCGTCGAAACTGATTGCTACGCAACCGTCTTGACGGTCTACACAGTAAATAGGCACTTGCCTTTTGTCTGCATAAACTTGAGATATGCCGCCTATTCCGCACACAATGGTAACGCAAATAAGCGTTACGGATATAGCCACGATTGCTTGCTTCACTTACACTCTCCTACGGCTACGCAAGCGTCCGCCACTCGCTTACAGTATAGCACAAAACATACTGTCGAATTTTAGCTGTTACGGTAGATTATTGGGTATTTTTGCAATATCTACGGGACGGAATTCGCGTAACACGCCGCTATTTCGCACGGCGTATAATTCGACGTTATTACTGTAACATATTTATTCGCTTGCAAAATTATGCAACGGTCGAAAAAATCGCCGTGTAGGTCCGCACTAAAATAGCGCCGATATCGGTTTCAACGGTATATTTACGGCAAAACAGGCAATAATCGAGCATTATGAGCAATATTGTAAAGGTACTGTTATTTTCCGCGTTATCATACGCGACGCTATTTGTAATATCCAAGCTGCTCGGAAAAAAGCAGCTTGCCGAGTTAGACTTCATCGACTACGTTACAGGAATATCAATAGGCTCGATAGCCGCCGAAATGGCTACTGAAACGGACAAGCCGTTCTACCACTACCTTATTGCAATGGGAATATTCTTCTTGTTCGACATTGCAGTTACGCTTATAGGACGAACCTGCAACCCCATGAAGCGGTTTTTGCGCGGCGCGCCGATAATATTGATTAGTCAGGGAGAAATTGACTTCAAAGCATTGAAAAAAAGCAAAATAGACTTCTACGACCTGTTAGGTCTTGCCCGCGCCAAAGGGTACTTCGACCTGTCCGAAATAGAATACGCAGTATTCGAAACGGACGGCGAACTGAGTATACTTGCGACCGACCAAGCGCGGCAAGTAAAAAAAGAAGACTTCCCCAACGTTCCGCCGCAGCAGGTGGACCTTACTTCCTACCTTGTTGTAGACGGACAAATCAGCAGCTACGCGCTGTCGCAAATAAACAAAGATAAGAAATGGCTTAAACAACGGCTTCAAGAACAGGACGCCGAACCGGATAAAATAATGTACGCCACATACGACGATAAAACTCAGAAACTGACCGTAGTAAATAAAAAAAGCTTAAGCTGAAGCTTGCTTACGCCTTAATAAAAACACATCCGAAAATATATAATATGCAAATAACCGTCCCGAACGCAGTAAAGCGCGGGACGGTTATAATTTTTGTAAACAATCGCGTCAATCGGTATTTGCTTCGCCGCTGTCGTTGATAAACAGAATACCTATCGTATTGGCTCCGCAGTGAGTGGTTACGGTGCAGCCCGCGGTCGTTTCCAATATCTCGTCGAATATTCCCCAAGAACGGACGATTTCCACTATCTTCTCCGTCAAGCCGTCGTCCATTTTGGTGTGAGTGACGAAGCAGCGGGTTTTGTCCGGCGCGGTGCAGTTGCTTTTGACCCATTCGGCATATTTTTCGATACAGCGCTTGTAACGTCCCATAGGCTTGGACGCAATGCCCATACGCCCGTCCTTGACTTCGATTACCGGCTTGATTTGCAGCAGATTAGCGCCCAAATAAGCCAACGACGAACAACGGCCGCCCTTATATAAGAACTCCAATGTATCGATTATAAATGATGCGCGCACCGCTCCCGCGCGGGAGCGCGAGCGCTTGGCGATATCCGAAGCGTCCATACCTTGCGCAGCCATGTCGCAGGCATCCAACACCAACAAACCCGTACCGGTAGAAAGATTGCGGCTGTCCACCACGTAAACGCCGGTAAGCTCCTGCGAAGCGAGCATAGCGTTATCAAATGAGCCGGACATATCGGCGGAAATGTCGTAATGCACTACCGCGTCGTAGCCGCCGTCCAAAAAAGACTTGAAAAATTCGCGGTATTCTTCGCTGCTGCGCGCGCCCGAACGCGGAAGCTTCTTCGCCGATGCATAGTAAGCGTAAATGTCCGACGGCTGTATCGTAACGCCGTCGAGACAGTCATTGTCTCCCAAAGCTACGTGCAATGGCATAATACCTATATCGTATTTTTCTATCAATTCCTTAGATAAATCGCAAGTGCTGTCTGCTGTAATTTTGATTTTCATAAAAACCTTCTTCAAAATACTTTTATGTAATAATTATATCACAGTATGCCTAAAGCAAACTGAATTTACCCTTATTGTCCTATAATTCCGCAAGCGGAGCCGTCGCAAGCGCCGCAAACCGAATGAGAGCCGTTTTTGCACCCATCAGGATAAATTATACGCCCTACTCCAACCACCGTGCAGTTGTCGGGAACGTCCTTTAATACCGTGGAATTTGCCCCCACCTTGACGTTGTTGCCTATCGTGATGTTGCCTAAAATTTTGGCGCCGGCGCCGACTATAACGTTATTTTTAAGCGTAGGATGACGCTTATTGCACTCCTTGCCGGTGCCGCCCAAAGTAGCGTTTTGGTAAATAGTACAATTGTCGCCTATAACGGACGTTTCGCCTATTACCACGCCCGCGCCGTGGTCGATAAACAGGTTTTTGCCTATTTGCGCGCCCGGGTGAATCTCGATGCCCGTACTGCGACGTACGATTTGAGAAATGCATCGGGCGACAAACTTGAATTTTATTCTGTAAAAGAACCTCGCCACCCTGTGCCAGATTACGGCGTGAACCCCCGGGTACAGCAGAAATATTTCCAATGCGCTGCGAGCGGACGGATCGCGCTGCTTGACGGAAGCGAAAAAACCGACCCTTTTGCTCATCAGAAGGACAGCCCCTTGACAATACCCGATATCTCTGCAAGCTTGTCGGCGACAATAGCAAATTCCTTGACGGCATTTTTATACGCCAACCAAGATATGCGCAGAATTTTGGGATTTTTGAGATAAAACGCATTGACCAAATACTCGCTTGCGCAAGCCACTTCGTCCGCTTTGCCGTCGGGCAGATCCTGATCGATGAGAATAAGGCGTATTTCTTCCATCAAGGTAAACACAGCCGCCATCACTCCCGTTTCAACGTAAATTTTTTCCGCGGCGAAATACTCCTGCGCCTGACGCAGGTACTCGGCATTGAGACTGTCGGGATCGATGGAACGCAAAATGTTCTCGCCGGCGGCCTTGTAGGGTTTTAACGCTTCGCTAACAAAGCGGGCGTATGACGCGTCTGCGTTTTCCGCATTGTAGTATTCGCGCAGGAAATCCAGTATATTACGTCTGCCGCTGTCCACTTCGGTCAAGAGACATGTTACGAACGCGAACATACGGTTGCGGTCCGTGGGTAATTTAAGCCTGTTTTCCGTTACGCCGTCCACGCTTGTCCAAGTGACTCGCGCACGGGAAAACTCCGTGGAATAGGACATAACTTTGACCGTTTCCGACAGAGTACGGCATAACGTCGGCGACGCAGCCACGCTTTTTAGAACCGTAGCTATATGCTTGTCGATAAGAATGAGCTTCCCTTCGATAAGCCTGTTGACGCTGCTTGTAAAAAACGCAAGTTCGTTAGTGTTCATACCGCTCCTTTCGTCTGTTTTCCCCGTCGATTATCGCCCGTCGGTACTGCCTGCGGGCAACCGCCGCACACGGCGCGTAATTACTTATATAAGATAAAGTATAGCATACGTCTAAAAGTTTTGGAAGTATTTTTGTCAAAAAACATTCAAAACTGTTGTTTTAACCGCGGTTTTGTTGTATAATATTGTTCGCGGTTATAAAGCCGATATTCGCTTCCGCCATAAAGCGTATAATTACGATTGCGCGCCGTAATTATTGTATGTAGGCGGATTGCGCGGTATAACGGCGTTATTACGAAGGGAGGGGTATTTCTATGCAAGCGGGAATTACGCAAGACGGAACGATGAATAAGCTTATACTGCTGTTCGTGTTCGACAAAATGGAAACCGCGCTTACCGAAGCTACCATTTTGGACTTGTGTAGTTACAAAAACAATTGGATAGATTATACCAACTGCAAGCAAGCGTTATTCGACGTTGTGGACAACGGATTTATTTACAAAAGCGCGCCTATGGGCGGAGGGGAAGAACTATACGACTTGACCGCAGAAGGCAGATGGTGCCTTAAAAACTTTTATACACGTATTCCGTCCAGCGTACGTCAGCTTATTGCCGACGACATAAAGAAAAAGCGTATAGATTACCGCAGACGTCAGGATTACGTGGCAACCTACGCCAAGTGCCCCGACGGCAGCTACGACGTGATACTGAAAATTGTTGAACCGACCAAAACTACTTTGGAAGTCAAGCTGAACGTAATGACGCGCAACATAGCAAAATATCTGGAACGCAGCTGGCAGGAAAAAGCCCCTACAGTTTACAGCAAGATTTCCGAAACGTTGATAGACTGAATACCGCGCCCGAAAAGAATAAGACGGCGACGGTATATCTTGGACAAGCAGTCGCTCTATTGTTGTAGAGCGGCTTTATTTGTATCGCTCCAACGAATACCGCCATTCGATAATTGTTTTATAGAAAGGAAACGTCATATGAACAACGAACAGCTGTTACAGTTTATACGTAACGCAAATAACTTTGCGGAAGTACGCAACTCCGGAATATTACCCAACCCCGACGGCGACGACGGATACTACTTTGTAAGCTATTCGCACGTAGACTATAAGCCCGTCTTGACGGACGTTATATCTCTGCAAAACGCAGATGTCAAAATATGGTACGACCGCGGGTTGGAATCGGGTAAAAGCTGGCTGAGCGAAGTGCGCAAAAAGATCTCGTCCTACTACTGCAAGGGCGTAATAATTTACCTTTCGGCGGCTTACTACGCTTCCGCTTCCTGCAAGGCAGAGTTGGAGCATATTTGCGAACAGAGCAAACCATGCCTGTTCGTTACGTTAGACGAATCTTCGCATACATACGGAGAATATCTTGACGGTTTTATAAAAACGTATCCAAACGTTCCGTACGAATTGGACTTTGAAACGCGTCTTACGCTGCTTGGCGCGTTGCCAAAACCGCAGCTGTTCAGTTACTATCTGCAGCCGTCGGTACGTATGAAACTACTGCGCACGCGCCCGTTCGCCGTAGTTACCAAGCTGTTGGACAGAAATATACAGCGGGCGGAAATACCGGCTTTTACAACTATTAACGGCAAAAAATACCCCGTACGCGGCATTGCCTACTACGCGTTCGAAAACTGTCCGCTGCTCGAAGAAGTGACCGTACCCGACAAATGGATAATGATTACGGAGAATGCTTTTGTCAACTGTCCGCTGCTTAAAACGGTAAATTTGGGGACGCCTCGGTTAGCTGCGGGAATGAAGGGCGGCGCGCTGCAACGTTGCTTTTCGGGGTGCGAAAGTTTGAAAGAAATAAACTGCAAACAAGGGCGCGTATTCCTGATAGGGACATACGCCGACAGCGAAACGCTTACGGACGCAAACTTGCCGAGTAATTTTGCGATTCACGGCGATTGCTTTGCAAGGTGCAGAAACCTTAAAAAAGCCGCGATTCGCCGCGGCGATAATCTCAGCGGAAAGGTTTTCGCAGACTGCATATCCCTTGAACAAGTTACCATTTGCAACGACTTTGTCGGAGACATAGGCGAAGAAACGTTCAGCGGTTGCAAATCGCTCGGAGAAATCGTTTTGCCCGACGGTATACGTTCGATAGGCAGGCGCGCTTTTGCAGGCTGCGAAAAACTGTCGGCGATAAACGTTCCGTTACGAATTGCATTCGTTCATCCGACGGCTTTCGAGAATTGCAAAAATCTGAAAGAAATTACGGTGGACGCGGACAATTACGCATTTACGCGGTCGGAGTTGGGAGAATACTGCTTGGACGAAATTTTTCCCGCCGCCGAAAAGTTTTATTTGCGCAATGCGCACGAAGCGGGCACGAGTCCGTTTAGCGGAACGTTTACTCGGACGGACAGCGACAAGGACGGCTACAAACTGTATTGCAAGGAGATAACGCGATGAATTTGCTTAAAACCATAGCCGAATCGAACAGTTTTGACGAATTACGCCGCGCCTGCGCGCTGCCCGAGCCGTACGACGACCGCGGTTACTTCTTCTTCTACTACGCCGACGAAGATTACAAGCAGGCGTTATGCGATATCGTTTCCTTTATAGACTGCGGTATGCGCGTATATTACGACCGCAAGTTGGAATACGGCAAAGACCGTCAGCACGACTACGTTACCAAGTGCAAAACGCTACAATGCAGGTTGGTCGTGTTCTACCTGAGCGACAGCGCGTTAAAGGACGATACTTTTTTCCAACTGTGCCAAGCGGTATACGATAACCGTATTCCGTACTTATCCGTAAATCTTCCCGTAGACGGAGCGATACGTTCCGGCGAGCAATTGGCGGAACGGGCGGAGCTTACGGACGAACGGCGCGAGCTTGTGATGCGTTTATTTCCTAACGAAATAACGTACGTGCCCTATTCCTTTTCCGTCGCGGAAAAAAGAACGTCGCTCGAAGCCGCGCACTGTAAGCCGCCTTTCGTATTCTCCGTTACGAACGGCTATGCCGTAATTCAACGCGTACGCGATATAACGGAAGAAGAAATAGTTATTCCCGACAAAGTGTTGGTTGACGACGAAGAATACTGCGTAAAGGCCATTGCGCCGTCCGCTTTTGCCGGATGCGCCGAATTACGCCGATTAACGCTACCGAGACAATTGGAAACCGTAGGAATATGCGGTAACCCGCAGGACGAAGGACGCGTTTTCGACGGGTGCAAAAAACTGCAAGAAATAGTATTTCCCGAAAGCGTCAAAATACTTGCGTCCGGCTGCTTTTGCGGCTGTACGTCCCTTAAACGGCTGATATTAAACGACGGGCTGCAGTTCACGGGCAGCATATGGACGTTGTTTTCGTTAGACTCAACGGAGCTTGACGACGTAGAAGAACGTGCCGAGCAGAAGCTTGACGAATTGAAGCTACCCGCCTGCATAAGAAAAATTGGCGATGACGAGTATTTAGCCGCCGTAGACGGCTGTTTATGCGACATTACGCTGCCAAACGCAGACAAGATATACGGGTATACCGAGTGGTCTATTCCCAAAGACTTTTTCGTCGATTCGTACACCGACGCGTCCTTCTTAAAGGGCAGAGACATAGAAACGGTTACGTTTGAAGAAAACCGCAGCGACACCACGCTTTACGATTGTCTTGCGGGATGCGAAATGTTACGCAGGGCTACTCTGCCGCAAAACTGTTACGTCTTGGAAGGCACGTTTGCGGGCTGCGCAGCTTTGGAAGAAATCGAGTTGCCGCAATCTCTTGTGAAAATAGGCGAAAATACTTTTGCATATTGCGTATCGCTGCGCGAGCTTACATTGCCGCAAAACGTAAACGAAGTTGCCTGCGACGCTTTGTTCGGATGCGAAAATTTGGAAACGTTAATAGTCGAAGGGCTGCCCGACGCGCAGTTTTTCCGCGGGGGATTTCGCAGAAAAGCCACAAGAAGCAAAGCCGAGCGGTTTAGGCAAGCGTTGGCTTACCCATTTGCGGTACTGCGCCACCCCGTGCTTTACCGCCAACTGTCCAAACGCCCCGCGTTTTACGAGACGGGATTCGTTAAACGCATTTACACGCGTAAACGATACAAAATACGCGGATTTCGCTTGACAGATTCCGACAAAAACGGTTACTTGAAATACGAAGCGATGTAATCTAATAAAAGTATGAAATCAAAACGCCTGACAATGTTAAGTTATCAGGCGTTTTTTGCGTCAATTAATTTGTCAACGAAAACAATACCGCTCTATTTCGGCAAATAGGTTACCAGCAAAATTGCCACGCCCAATAAGAGCAGCAACGCGCCGACTACGCGGTTGAGAACGGTAGGCTTAGCCTTATTGGCTATTTTTGACGCTATAAACGCGAACAGGAGCGTAGAAAGCGCACAGGTAAGCAACATAACCCAATCGGGAAAGCCGCCTATGACAAAGTGACTTACCGCGCCCGTAAGAGCTGTAAAGGTCATTATAAACACGCTTGTGCCGACGGCGGTTTTAAGCTCGTACCCCATTACTGTAATAAGCAGCAACAGCATCATCATTCCGCCGCCCGCGCCGACGAAGCCGCATATAAAGCCTACGAGAGAACCGCATATTACCGACTTGATTACTTTGCTTGCGCGGCTTGCCTGCGCTAAGCTTGCCTTAGGTTCCGTTACGGGTTTTACGATAAACTTGATACCGAGAAGCAACGTTACCACGGTGCTTACGCCGCCCATTATGTGCATAGGCACAATGCTTGCAACCCAACTGCCGACTACGGTAAAAGCCAATACGCACGCCATAATAACGAGTCCGTTGCGAATATCCAAATGCTTGTTTTTGGCATAGGTTACGGAGCTTACCGCGCTTGCCAAAACGTCGCTTGCAAGCGCTATGCCCACCGCTGCGTACGGGTCTACGTTCAAAAAAGCGATAAGCATTGGCGCGATAACTGCGGCGGCGCTCATTCCGGCGAAGCCGGTGCCGAGACCCGCACCCAGCCCGGCGGCTATACAGACGATAATTTTTACAAGCATTGCATTCTCCGACAGGCAAATTTTGACATACGATTGTTACAATTTAACATTATAACTTTAACACAACCTGAAAGCAAACGGCGTTCACAAATAAACGCGGCATAATACCGATATACGGATTTATGAAATATGTCAAAATACGACCGATGTTACGACGGTAAAAAAAAACTATTTTATAATACAGTACTGAAAACCGCTAAAAAACCAAGCTGAAAAACAAAAAAAGGTAAATAACGCTCGAACCCGTTATTTACCCATATTGGTGCGAGATGTGAGACTTGAACTCACACGGTCTCCCACACGCCCCTTAAACGTGCGCGTCTGCCTATTCCGCCAATCTCGCATTTATTTTGCTTAATTATAATAAGCGAAACGGACGGATTTGTCAATCGATTTTACTTGGTTTTATACAAAAATATTGGCGACCCAAAGCTTTGCAACGTAACAAATCAGAAAAACAGCGGCGCGCTTTTTGTTAAAATAAACTAAAAATATCCGTATCGGCAAAATAACGAAAAAATTTGCGTATGACGGCTCTTGAAGCGGCGGAAATAAATTAGCAAATACTATTGATATTTCAAGGTTAATGTGATAAAATATAAATTATTCCACAAAATTGGAGGACAACCAACTATGAACTGTAAACATTGCAACACGGAAAACCCCGAAAATTCCGTTTACTGCAAGCAATGCGGAAAGCGGTTTGACGGAAACAAGGTGTGCCCCAAATGCGAAAAACTCATACCCGACAACGCGGTATTCTGCAACTACTGCGGCACGCGTACGGATACGGCCGAGCAAACGGAGACTGCCGTTAAACGCGGCACATCAAAACCCAACGCAAGAGTGTTCGAACGCGAAGCGCCGACGACGACGGACGGCGCAGTAAACGAAGTTTCGGGCGAGATAACCGCTACGAGCATAAGCTGGCGCAGGATTGTGGGAACAATCGGAACGAGCTTTGCTTTGCTTACTTCCGTAATTTCCCTTATATTCGTGTTTCTGATAGGCTTCGGCGTAAACGGCACGGACGAATTCAACTATATTTGGCGGCAGTTGGGACTGGCGGGCGTCGGAGATATAAGCATATACGATTTCTTCGGCAAGAACTACGAAAATATACAAATAATATTGGACAACAACCGTTTTGACGACACAAACGTTGTTATGTATGTCAACCACTTGAAGGCGTCTCTGTACATTAACGCCGTTCTCGGAACCGTAATATCGGCGTTGACGCTGTTGTCCGTAACCGCGCTTGCCATTGCAGCCATCGTCAAAAACGCGCAAAAGCTTTCCGGCAAGGACGTAAAGCACGCGGAAACGCTATCCATTGCAGTGTTTATAGCATACGTAATAGGCGCATGCGGATTGTACGCGCTGAACGCGGTATCCGCTTCCGCCACGGTTGTCGACAGCTACGTGAGCTCGCGAATAACCGTCAAAGGCTCGTTAACCTTTAACGGAGCAACCGTTGCGGGAATTGTTATCGGAGCGGTGTTTAACTTTTTCTCGATAGCATGTCATACTGCTGCGAATTACCGCGCGACGTCCGTTGCAAAATACGTTGTTAATATGTCGTTGACCGCCGTAGGTATCGCCTTTGTCGCCATTGCGATGAATTACGCATATAACCCGACGTTCACGGTAAAAATCTCGGAAAATTCCAGCACGGCAATTATGGGAATACCCGTATCCGCTTGGGCGCAGAGCTACGGAATGTCGCTCGGGGCGAGTTTGGATACGTTAGACGGAACATACGCGTTACTTATTGTAACGGAATTTCTGCAAATAGCTTTGACTGTTGTAAGCGGAATAACGATTATGATTTTTATCAAAAATCTGTTTGCAAACAAGAGTTCGTCCAACTTGGCAATGACGATAGCTACGCTTGCGCTTGCGACGGCTTATCTTGTGATAGGACAGATTGCGGCGAATAAAACGATAGACTCCGATTCGAGCGCAGGAGCCAAAGTAACTGTAATTTACGCGATTGTGTCGGCAGTGTTCGGCGCGCTGACGTTGGTGCTTACCATAGTTAAAATGACGCTGTTCAAAACGCCCAAGCCCGTAACGGCTAAGCCGACCGAGACAATCGAGACGGCTGCCGAATAGACGCTTGCAACGTTGAGACGGTAGACTTCGAATATAAAAACAAAAACCCTTTCGAATTCGAAAGGGTTTTTACTTTACTCGATTACGCGTTTGTAAATTCTACCGTTTGCAGATTTCCACTCCGCAGCTTGCGCCTATGCGGTCGGCGCCGTTTTCCACCATCGCAACGGCTTCGTCGTAGTTGTGTATTCCGCCGCTTGCCTTGACTTTGAGTTCATACGGATGAACCATATCCGACATAAGGCTTACCGCAGCCGTCGTAGCCCCGCCCGAACCGAAGCCCGTGCTCGTCTTGACGTATTGCGCGCCGGCAGTTATACACGACTTGCAGGCGGCTATAAGCTGCTTGTCGTTGAGATTGCAGGTTTCGAGAATAACTTTTAACAAAACGTCGCCGCACGCCTTTTTAACGGCGGCGATTTCCTTTTCCACCTTCTTCCAAGCGTTGACTTTTGCCCACGACTGATTGATTACCATATCGATTTCCGTAGCGCCGTTTTTTATTGCGTTCTTCGTTTCAAACACCTTGGTTTGCGTGGTATTTTCGCCCAAGGGAAAGCCGATTACCGTGCAAACCTTGACGTCGCTGCCGGCAAGCTCCTTGGCGGCGAGTTTTACGTGACAAGGATTGACGCAAACGGACGCGAAGCCGTATTGCTTAGCTTCCTGACAAAGCGATACAATCTGACTTTCCTTAGCGGGTTTAAGCAAGGTGTGGTCTATAATTTTAGCAATTTCCTGTTTCGTCATAATAAATATCTCCTAAAAATTCGGCATAGCGACGCTTGCGCAATCCGTCCTACCGCCGTGGGCAATTGGACTGCAAACGAATTCAGCCGTTGTTACGAGCTTTATTATACCATAAATTCAGCGATATTTCAACAGATAATTACTTTTTCTTTTTTCCGAGTTTTATTACCAGCGCGTCGTCCTCTATTTCAAATTCGTTACGCTTTCTTGCGCGCGGTATTCGTCTGCGAAACGACAATACGCACAGGTACACTATATAACCCAAACACAACGCGATGCCGACGGCGCAAATAATTATTACGGGCAAAACTTTATTCATATATCCACCTCCCACGATGCGGCCGATTTGCCGCTGCAACGTAAGGCATTGTAACACGCAGCCGCTGCAGTAAAAAGTAAAATACAAGGCGAATTTGTCTATTTTGATAACAACGCGCAGTAACAGCAAGATACATAAAAACTTACAAAACGCAGAAACTAACGGTAATCGCTGCATATACGGAAAGTCCGAAGCGGCGTTAATGCTCGAAAAATAAATAAACGGGAGAAAATATGAAAAAAATTATTTTAGCTATTGTAATAATTGCAACGCTTTGCACGGCGTTTACCGCAACCTGCGCCGTAGGACAAACAGCGGAAGAAAAAATATGCGAAATTGCAAAAAGCAACGACAAAATATTGGAAGCGAAGTGCATAGTATACCAACGCAACTGTCTTGTTGCGATTAAAACGGAAAAATTCGTTACTCGCAGCGAATACGACCTGTATCTTGCAAACGTACGTCAACAGGTTACTTCGGAATGCGAAATTGACAACGTATACGTTACGCGCAGTCCCAAGGTTATGAAAAAACTGAGCGAGTTGGAAAAATTAAACGATAAGCAACGTCAACAGGCCATACAGGAAATAATAGAAAAAGAACTGAACAAGGGTCTGCCGCCTATAAAGGACATAATGCCCCGCTGCTTTGCTTGGTAAAGGATAAATACGCAACGCCTTGCCTTATATCGAAGGCAGGGCGGATTTTATAAGCGACTCCGAGTCAACCGAATGCGAAATAAAAAAGCCCGTTGAAACAACGGGCTTGCGTTTTTTTACAAGGCGACGCTTCGATAGACTTGCTCGCTTCGCTCGGTCGAAGGGACATAACGCGAAGCGATACAATATCCCCGATTCTATTGAAGATCGAGAATTTTTTCCACCGAAGCCACGACCAAACGGAAGCTTTCTTCTTCGAAGGGGGACAGCAATCCGCAGGCGTCCAACAGCTCCGTAAAGGTTTTTGTGCCGCCGTAATCGAGAAACTTGATATACTTGGCGAACGTCGCGTCGTAGTCCTGCTGGGAGAGCGCCAGGAATTGCAGCGCCGTAAACTGAGCGAAGCAGTAGTCTATGTAGTAGAACGGGCTTTCGAAAATGTGCGCCTGACGCTGCCAACGGCGGCCGTCGCAAATTGCGGGTATGCCTTCCGTAGTCATGGAAGGGATAAACTGCTTTTCTATCCTGTTATAAAACGCGTTACGCTCGGCAGGAGTCATATCGGGATTATCGTAGCAGGTTTGCTGGAAGTAGTCAACTATCGTTCCGTAGGGAATAAAGGTTACCGCTTCGCCTATGTGGTACAGTTCGTACTCCTTGGTTTTGTCGCCGAAGAACAGCTTGAGCCACGGATACGCCAAAAATTCCATAGACATACTGTGAACTTCCGCCGTTTCCATAGAAACGCTGGACAAAAATTCGCTTTCGATAAAGAAGGATTTGTAAAACTCCAGAGCGTGACCGAATTCGTGGGTTAATACGTCCACGTCGCCCGCGGAGCCGTTCCAGTTGGACAAGATAAACGGCAGCTTGTATTGCGGCAGACCTTCGCAGTAGCCGCCGCCCCACTTGCCTTCGCGGCTCATAACGTCGAAGCACTCCGACTCTACCATTGTGTCGAACAGCTTGCCCGTTTCTTCGGACATTTCGTTGTACATTTTGGAAGCGTTGGCAAACAAATCGTCGGGAGCGCCGACGGGGCGGGGTTCTTCCTTGGTGTAAACCTTCATATCGTAGGCGTATTCACGGTCGATACCGAGAGTTTTGTCCGCCTTGGCGCGTATCTTGCTTGCCAAAGGCACAAGATACTTCAATACGTTGGCGCGGAATTTGGCAATATCTTCCTTATCATAGCAGTTGCGCTGCATTTGCTTGTACCCCAGCGGCGAAAATCCGTCGTAGCCGAGCTTACGTCCCATTGCTGTGCGAACCTTGACAAGCTTGTCGTAAATTTCGTCCAACTGAGCTTTGTTGTCTTCGATAGCCTGACCGAACTTCATGTAAGCGGCGCGGCGAACGCTGCGGTCGGCGTGCGTAAAGTACTTGCTTATGCCGCTTAACGGAAGCTTTTCGCCGTTGAAATCGATAACTATCGAGCTCATAAGCTTGGTGTAGGCTGTGGTCAGCTTGTTTTGCTCCACCTTTTCGTTTACAATGCGCGGGTCGTTAGCGTCCACCGCCATTTGCAAATTTGTAAACATAACGCGGGGAAAACGCTGTTCCAACTGCTTGCGGAAGGGCGTATCCAAATAGCACCTTGCAATCTCCGCCGAAGCGACGGAAATTTCCGGACCTACTTCGTCGAGATAATCCTGCTCCGCCGCGTAAAACTCGTCACGCGTGTCCTGCGTAAAGCGTATAAACGCAATACGGACGTTGGTGCCGAGCTTTTCGTCGTAGTCCTTGTATTCGTCGTGAACGGCGTAGAACTCGTTCACCGTTTTAGCGGACATAAAACGCGATTTGAAATCGGCAAGCTTTGCCAGTACTTCGTCCTTGTTGGGACGAACGTATTTTATTTGAGAAATTTTCACCATAATTATACTCTCCTTTACTGCATTAAGTATATAACATTTATTTTCGTTTTGCAACCTTTTTGAGCGGTCATTCGGTTAACGAACAGCTACGCGCGGCAATACGAAAATTACGCCGAAAGACGAAAACGTCGGCGTAAAGATTATCGTCGAATATTAGACGTTTGCAGCCGTCGATTGGGCGTCGGCGGCAACGCGTTCGATCTTTTCGAGAAAGCCCGCTACCGTGCGCGTATACAGCGCCTTGTCCGTCAAATGGCTGCGGGCGTGTCCCGCGCCGTCGAACAAATGCAGCTCGGACAGGGAATTGCGGCATACGGCGTACATATCTTCGGAGTGATGCGGAAAAATGAAGTCGTCCGCCCTGCCGTGAATGAAGCAAATGGGAACGTCGCTGCCCTTTACGTCTTCGATAGGACGGCACTTACTGAAATCGTAGCCGTAGAATGTTTTAGCCATGCTTGCGCAATAGTCCACTATCGGACGGGAAGGCAGGTGAAACAGATGCTCGAACAGCTCGCGGTAGTAGCCTTCCGTATCGGAAAAGGGGCAGTCGGCAACCACCAAATCCACGTCGGAACGCAAGCCCAACACCGACAATACCGTAGCCGCGCCCATACTCTCGCCGTGGAGAGCTATAAAACAATCGTTACCGAATTCGCCGCGCGCGTAATCTATCACAATAGACAAATCGGCGCGTTCGTAGTACCCGAGAGTACAAAACTTACCCTCCGATTCGCCGAAATACGCGTGGTCGTAAATTATTACGTTGTAGCCCGAGTTATAAAATATCTCGGCGTATTTGAGCGAATTGAGCCTGTTCATCGTGTGTCCGTGGCAGATAATCGCTGCCTTTTGCCTGCCGTTAACTTGCGCAGCCTTGCTATTGTATATCACTTCTCCGCGCAGTTTGCCGTGTAGTCCGTTGATATCGAACGTTTTTTTGTTCCAGTTGTTGTCGTAATCGGTATAATCGACGTGTTCTACGGACGTTTGACGTTGACGCACTTCTTCGAACGTGTGACGCACGGGCGTACATGCAGTACGCAAAACGAAACGCGCCATAATAAGACACGCTATCTGCCAAAGTATAATAAGCCCTGCCACTACGCCCAAGCAGACCAAGAATATCTGATATGGCGCAAGCGGCGTTAAGGTCAGAATCAAATTTAACATACGCTTTCTCCGATAGTATATTGTATAAACCGATCCGCGCGCAATGAGCGGACACAGAATTACAGCTTGATTATTTTTCCGTTGGAAGGACTTGACGCCGCTTGGAAAATTGCTTCCGCAACTTCGGCAGGAGTATACGCCTTGGTTGACGTTTCGCGGCAAAACCCGTCTATTTCCGCCTGCGAATAATTCGACGACATATCCGTAAGCACCATAGGCGGACATACTGCAAGGACGGATACCGACGTTTGGGCAAGCTCGTCCGCCAAGCTGCGCGTAACGCCCAAAACTGCGTGCTTGGATGCGGAATACACGCTCTCGCAGCTTGCGCCTTGCAGTCCCCATATCGACGAAAGGTTGATTATGCTTGCGTTTTCACCCTTTAACAGCAGCGGCAAAGCGCGCTGACAGCAGAAAAACGTTCCCTTGACGTTTACGTCCATTACGCGGTCGAACTCCCGCTCGGTAACGTCCTGCACTTGCTTGGAGAGCGAAACGCCGGCGTTGTTGACAAGCGCGTCCAAACGCTTGAAGTACTGCGATACCCAATCGAACATTGCGGCCACCTGAGCAAAATCGGAAACGTCCGCTTTGAACAAATGCACGTCGCAGTTTTCCGAAATAAGCCGCCGACGTAGTTCCTGCGCCTGACGTTCGCTTGCGTTGTAGTTAAGTATTACGGTATAACCGTTTTTTGCAAATTGCTCGACGGTTGCCGCGCCTATTCCGCGCGAACCGCCTGTTATAAGAGCCGTCTTCATAATCAATATTATATAACACCGAATTGCGTTATGCAAGCGTAAAAACGGAAAATATAAAAACCCTTCGCATATACGAAGGGTTAAAATAACAATTACTTATTGGATAAATCATTTACTAACGCATTTATATGCGCTATTTGTTCGTCGGAAAGATTGCTGACGTCGATTACTCGGTCGAAACTTAAACCCAACAAATAATCGCACGATACGTGAAAAAATTGAGCTATCTTGACAAGCATATCAATAGACGGCTGAATGTTGTCGTTTTCCCAATTGGACACGCACTGTTTGCTAACGCCCAATTCTTCGCCTAATTTTACTTGGCTGATATTCATCGCAATACGCAATTCTTTTATTCTTTCGTTCAACATACCAACTCCATTATGTACCAATTTTCAATACAATTATACAAATTTAGTTGACTAAATAAAAATACTATGGTATTTTAATAATTGACTATGAGTATACCGAGAGATGTGAACAACGTACTAAAAAAGATGTACGGGGAAAACTACAACATATGCGAAGTGTTGGAAAAATTGCTTGGACCGATAGGAAACGAAGAACGCGAAACGTACGACAAGCTGTTGTCCAACATGTCTGACGAGCAAAAAGAACTGTTATGCCGATACCTGCGTCTGTATGGCGAAAGAGTATTCAGAATGCAATGCAGAAGGTTCGAATTGGGCTTCAAAGCGGGACTGTCAGCAGAGAAAAGCAAAGATTAAGAATAATTAAACACACAAGGAACCGTCAAAATTCTGACTTTCATTACCTGAAACAAAATCTAATAGCCCGCTAACTTCGTAAGCGAAGTATAGCGGGCTACATTTTATTCGGTGTTTACTTTTCGTCATTGCGAGGCATTTATGCCGAAGCAATTTAGACATTTAAGCTACTGTATGAGTTTATAATACAAATCTTCCCAATTGGGATTCATCGTTTCTATCAAATTTAACTTTGCTTTGCGAGAACCGCCTTTTATTTGCTTTTCACGTTGGATTGCATCGGTAATATCCGCAAATATTTCGTAATATCCGAGTTTATCGACGTTGTACTTTTTAGTAAAGCCATCGACGGTTTTGCTTTTATGTTCCCAAACTCGACGAATTAAATTATTCGTTACACCGGTATACAATGTGCCGTTTCGAAAATTAAACATTATATACACATAAGAAACGCGATTGTTCATATTTTACTTGTTCTATTCTGGATTGCTTTGTCGCTTCGCTCCGCGCAATGACGGGCAGTAGGCGGCGCGCTATTCCGTTTGCAGGGTTTCCCATTCCGTCATTACCTGTTCCAATTCGGCGTCGGCTTGGGACAGACGCTGTAATACGGGCGCGAGCTTAGAATAGTCCGCGGCATACTCGGGTTCGGCGGATTTAGCGTTTAAGTCTGCAATTTCCGTTTCCAATTCCGTAATACGGTTTTCCAACTCCTTTAGCTTTTTGGCGCGGTTGGTTTCTTCCGCGCGTTGACGCGCGCTGCGATAGGTTGACTGCGCCGCCTTGACAGGCTTGGGCGAATTTGTTTCCGCGGACTTCTTGGCGGAAGTATACGCTTCGTAATTGCCTTCGGAGACGGTTAGAGAGTTATTTTCCAACACCGCTATCTTGGTGGACAGGGCGTTTACGAAATACCTGTCGTGCGAAACAAACAGAAGCGTGCCCGAATACTCCGTCAGCGCTTCTTCCAACGCTTCGCGGCTCGGCAAATCAAGGTGGTTTGTAGGCTCGTCGAGCAGCAGCAGGTTGCAGTCCTTAGCCATAATCATTGCGAGACCCAGCTTTGCGCGCTCGCCGCCCGAAAGGTCGGACACGCGCTTGTACACGTCGTCCGCGCCGAGAGTTACCGCGGCAAGCAAACTGCGCACTTCCGTCTGGCTCATACGGGTGTTGTCGAACCACAGCTGATCCAACACGCGCAGGTCGCCTCGAAGATTAAGGTTTTCCTGATCGTAGTAGCCTACGCGGACGTTTTTGCCGAAAACTATCTTACCCAAGTCCTGCGGTTTGGGCGAAGCTATGCGCTTGATAAGCGTAGACTTGCCGCTTCCGTTTAGTCCCAAAAGAGCGACCTTGTCCCCGCGCTTTACGGTTAAAGACGCGTTGGACAAAAGCGGTTTGTCGTAGCCTAAGGTCATATCGGACAACGTAAGCGGAAATTCCGACGGTTCGGACGAATAGCCGAACTTGAAACGCGGCGGCTGCTCGTCACGTTTGGGGGCTTCTATCAACGTCATTTTGTCCAACGTTTTCTCGCGGGATTTAGCCATATCGGCAGTAGACGCGCGAACCTTGTTGCGGGCTATGTAATCGGTAAGCTTGGCTATTTCCTTTT
Source organism: uncultured Clostridia bacterium (assembly GCA_947570215.1). Lineage (GTDB taxonomy): Bacteria > Bacillota > Clostridia > Christensenellales > CAG-314 > Fimimonas. Next base: position 107,194 of record CANOTO010000002.1, on the reverse strand, counting down.
GCTGCCTGTCGTATTCGCGACGTAAACTCTCGCGGCGCTCCGCCTTTAACGCCTTGTACTTGGTGTAGTTGCCCTTGTACGTTTCGACGCGCTTGTGCTGCACGTCCCAAACGGAAGTACACAGCTTATCCAAAAAATACCTGTCGTGAGACACTACCAACAAAGTCGACTTCTTGTCGGAGAGAAACGCTTCCAGCCAGTCTAACGTTTTGTAATCCAAATGGTTGGTAGGCTCGTCCAATATAAGCAACTCGGGGCGTTGCAGCAGCAGCTTACACAATGCCGCCTTGGTCTTTTCGCCGCCGGACAAGGTGGACGCCGTTCTGTCGGAGAACTCGGACATTCCCATACCGTTAAGCACCGTTTTCACCTTGACTTCACAGTCGTACGCTTCCGAAACGTCCGCTTCGACGGTCAACCGGTGGTACTTGTCCGCAAGCCTACGGTATTCGTCGCCGTCTGCCGGCGCCTTAGCCATAAGACGCGCGGTTTCATTTAATTGGCTAATCAAACGCGTTTGCTCGGAGAACACGGACATCAATTCGTCGAAAAGCGTAAGCGACGAATTCAAATCGCTGTTCTGCCGAAGGAACCCCATAGTCAAGCCGTTTTTTTTGTAAATGGAACCGGAAAACAATTCCAAATCGCCGTAAATACAGGTAAGCAACGTGCTTTTGCCCGCGCCGTTCGCGCCGACAACGCCGACGTTATCCCCTTCGTTAAGCTCCAAATTTACGTCTTGGAAAACAGTAACGTCGCCGAAACGGAACTGAGCCTGTTTTAATTGCAGTAACATAATAACTCCGTAAAAAACGGCGCAAGAAGCTCCCGCGCCGTTACAATGCTATTTCTTCAAACGAAGCCTTTGTTTGGGCTTGCCGAGATTGAACGCCTTGGTGCAGGCGAACAGTATAAAGGGAGTAGCCAATATTTCCACGAGAAGCAACAGCAGCTGTTCTCGACCGAGCTCCGCATAGTCGAAGAAATTTCTCGTCCAAGGTATACATACGCTTGCGACGACGATTGCGAAAATACCCAGATACATTGCTATCTTCCAATTTTTGAAAGGCTGACACGCATAATACAAAGCGAACAGACCGCCGAAGGTATAGGTAATTGTTACAAGCGTCCCCAACTGTTCCTGCGGCACAAGGTTGTCGGCGAATCTGTGCAAAACGTACAGTACCGCGGTGGTTATAATAAAGGTTATGGACGCCGGCAAGCACCGCTTTAATACGTTGCCGAAGAAATTGCCCTTGATGCGACGTTCGTTGGGCTGCAAAGCGAGCAGCATTGTGGGAAGCGCCACTATTACCCAGTCCATAAGCATTACGCTCTTATTGCTTACAAGCGGACTTTGCATTGTCTGCCCGAAGGCGAAATGCAGTAATACGAGCATTAGGTTGACCACAATGACGTAGATAGTCTTCATAAAGTACATAGAGCTTGCGCTTTGAATATTGTTGACTACCCGTCTGCCTTCCGCAACGACTTTGGGCAAATTGGCAAAGCTGTCGTCCATAAGCACCAAGTGGGAAACCTGCCTTGCAGCCGAGCTTCCGCCGGCAAGGGATACGGAGCAGTCGGACTCCTTCATTGCGAGAATATCGTTTACGCCGTCGCCCGTCATTGCTACCGTGTGGTTAGCTTCGCGCAGCGCCTTGACCAATATTGCCTTTTGGTCGGGAGAAACACGTCCGAACACTGTGTACTGAGTTGCCGATTCGCGCACCTGTTCTTCCGTCATACCTTCGAGACTTACGTAATTTTCCGCGTCCTTGACGCCGACGCGCAAAGCTATGTTGGATACAGCCTGCGGATTGTCGCCGGAAATAACCTTGATATCCACGTCGTTGGAAGCGAACCACTCGATTGTGTCGAACGCGTCGGGACGGATATGGTCTTCGATTACTATTACAGCAACCGGTCTGCGCACCTGCGGCAGAGCTTTGTTGTCGTAGATGGTTGTGGTTGAATGTGCCAACAGCAAAACGCGAAGACCCTGCTCGGCGTATTTTTTTACCAACTCGTTAACGCGCTCGTTAGGTACTTTAAGCACGTATTCCGGCGCGCCTAAAATATACGTTCCGCTGCTCTTAAAAGATACTGCCGAAAACTTACGCTCGGACGAAAACGGTATTGTAGCCACCGCTTCGAGCGACGGCTTCTTGGGGCAGCCGAAATACTTTTTTAACGCCTTGCTCGTCATATTGTCCGATTGAAGGGCGTAATTGACGGAAGACATAATCTCGCGGACGGTGTACGTTTGCCCGCTTTGCCGAAGATCGATACTTTCGACAACCTGCATAGTGCCGTCGGTAATCGTTCCCGTTTTGTCCAGACACAGCGTGTCCACGCGCGCGAGCATTTCGATACAATACAACTCTTGCACCAACGTTTTGTTCTTAGCCAGCCTCAAGAAAGACGTTGCGAGCGCAATACTTGTCAACAGGAATGGGCCTGCGGGTATCATTGAAATTATAGACGCGGTTGTGGGATTGAGCGCTGCCCTGTCCAGATTAGCCAACGAGAAGCCATCCCACGAATTATTGGGATTGGACTCGAAATTGACGATATACAAGCATACCGTCATAGGCACTATTATCGTAGCAATGAAAATAAGTATTTTACGGAAAGCGCCCAACATTTGCGAGCGCGGCTTTTGATACTGCTTGGCGCGTCCCGTAAGTCCCGAAATATAGTTATACTTGCCTACAGATGAAACCTGCGCAGTACAGCTGCCGGACACGATAAAGCTGCCGGCGTACAACGTGTCTCCCGCGCGCTTGGTTACTGCGTCCGACTCGCCCGTAAGAATAGACTCGTTGACTTCCACAAAGCCGTCGAGAACGATACTGTCCGCGGAAATCTGTTCGCCGCCCGAAAGGTAAGTTATATCGTCCAACACCAAGTCTCTGATGGAAATTTCTCTGTTTTCGCCGTCGCGAATAACCTTTATTTGCGGTTCGGTGATAAGATTGAGCTTGTCGAGCGTCAGCTTGGACTTGATTTCCTGAACGATGGCTATAGCCGTATTTGCCACTACCACCGGCAGAAACGTGCACTGCGAAGCCAACCCGTACACGCACAAAATTACCGATATTACAATATAAATAACGTTGAAAAAAGTGAACAGATTGGTTAAAATTATGCCCAATATGCTCTTGCCGCGTTTGGTAGCGTCCTTGTTGATAAGACCGTTTTCCTGCCGCGCCGTAACTTGCTCGAACGTTAGACCGAAATCCTTGTTTGGAGCGAAACGTTCTACGCCGCTTAGATTATCGGGCAGCTTGACGCGTTTATTACGTTTTGTTTTGCCGTCTGTCATAAGTCTAATTTACTTAAAACTCCGTTTCTGTATTCGTAAATTGCTTCGAAACCCTGCTCTTTGAGCTGTTTTAGCTGATAGGAGAAGTTTTTTATTTTGTACAATACGGACACCGCGCCTTTTTTTCGGAGCTTGTTTACTCCGTTAGTCAGAGCCACGCGTTCTTCTTTGCACAGGTTTTTGTCCGCGAGCACAACCGCTCCGCGGTTTTTGTTCGCGCGCGCGCCACGTTCCGAAAGCAGCAGGGCTATACGCTCGAACCCGATAGAGAAACCGCACGCCGGCACATCCTGCCCCGTAATGCGCCCGATCATCTTGTCGTATCTGCCGCCGCCGGCTATCGCGCTGTTTAGTCCGTCAACCGTCACTTCGTATATTGTTCCCGTGTAATAGCCCATACCGCGAACGAGCGTCACGTCGAACACCACTTTGGCGGATTTGAGCGTCTTGCCAACGACAAACAGGATTTCTTCGATATTCTGCCTTACCGACGCGGGGAGATAATCGCCAAGCTCTCTTACGCAAGCTTCGAACGGATTTGCAGACGACGTTATGCGGTTAATCATATCTATAAACCCTATGGCTTTGTTCGGAGCAATTTCGCTGAGCTCCGCGATTACGCCGGTCACGCCGATTTTGTCCAGCTTGTCCAAAGCAATGAATACGGAACCCTTCTGTTCGTCGGAGAAGCCGCACTTATCCGCAAGGGCGTTCAAGAGACGTCTATCCGACAGACGGACGGTAACGTCGTTGAAGCCCAACGCGTCCAGCGTTTGACAGGTAGCGGTAATCAGTTCCGTTTCCGCAAGGTTTGAAGGCTCGCCTATTACGTCGATATCGCACTGCACAAACTGACGGAAGCGTCCCCTTTGCGGACGGTCGGCGCGCCATACGTTATCCATTTGAATAGATTTGAAAACTGACGGAAGCTGCCCCGAGTTGTTGGCGTAGAAACGGGCAAGCGGCACGGTAAGGTCGTAACGGAGTCCCAAATCGGCAAGCTCGTTTTCCTTGGCGTTTTCCAACTTTTCTCCGCGCTTCAATATCTTGAAAATAAGTTTTTCGTTGTCGCCGCCCTGCTTGGACGTGAGCAAATCGATATTTTCCACGGCGGGGGTTTCTATGCGGGTAAAGCCGAAGCTTTCGTACGTCCTTTGTATTATTGCCAATATTTGCTGTCTCAAAGCAAATTCGTTAGGCAAAAAATCTCTCATTCCCTTGGCGGGAGTTTTAGATAGCATAATAAATCGTTATCTCCTTGATTGAGTTTCGATGCGCGCCGAGCTTTTCCGCAAGGCACTTTGCACATTATTCGAAACGAAATTGCACTCGGTAATTGCCGAACCAAATAGCCGGATACACAAGCGCGCTAAACAATGAACTCCGCGCTGTCTTGGGGAGCGTTGTTCATTTCTTCCGCCTTGCTCTCGTAGCCGTTACGTCCGAACAGAGCGTAGGTCGCGTCCTTGCCGCCTTCTACGCCCGGCTGATTGTACGCGTTGACGTTTAACAGCGCTCCTTCGTACGCGGTACACAGCTGCAACAGATAAATAAGCGAACCCAAATGGTATTCGTCCAACGAATCCAGCGACAAAGTGAAATTGACGCGTCCGCGCTTGGTAAGATTGTAGCGCGTAGCGTACAATTCCTTATTAGTGAGCTCCGCAAGCGTATGTCCGCACAAAAAGTTTACGTCGGAAAAACCATCGCAGCCCTGCGGAATTACGATATCGCTGCGGAAGCTGTTTACTTCCAAAAACGTTATTACCTTGTCGAACGGACCTTCGTTGTACAGCTGAACCTGGCTGTGCTGGTCGGTAACGCCGAGCGCCTTTACAGGAGTTTGCCCCGCGTTTACCGTGTTGCCGTCAAGGTCGCGCTCCTTTCCCAAACTTTCCGCCCACAGCTGCGCGTACCAATCGGCGACGTATTTGAGACTGTCGGCATAGGGCATCATAACGTTTATGTTGCAGCCTTTGTTTATCAGCAGATACTGTATAACCGCCATAGTAAGCGCCGGATTGACGTTTAAGTCGTCCGATTTGCACAATTCGTCCGTTTCTCTCGCTCCGCGCAGAAGCTCGGAAATATCTATTCCCAAAACGGCCGCGGGCAGAAGCCCAACGGGAGAAAGCACCGAAAAACGTCCTCCCACGCCGTCGGGAATATAGAAGGTTTCGAAACCGTTTTCCTTGGCGAGTTTGACGAGATTGCCCTTGTCGGAGCTGGTTGTGGCAACGATATGCCGACTTGCCTTATCGCCGAGCTTGCGTTTTAACAGGTCGGTAATTATAAGATACTGACTCATCGTTTCGCTTGTAGCGCCCGACTTGGTTATGACGTTGAACACCGTCTTGCTTACGTCGATTATATCGAACAGGGCGTTCATACGTTCGGGATCTACGTTGTCTATTACGTAAAAGCGCGGACCCTTGCGCATTTCGCGGGGCAGCTCGTTGTAATACAGATGCTTTAACGCGTTGAATACGGCTATTGCGCCGAGAGCCGAACCGCCTATGCCCAAAACAACGAAGTTCTCGCATTCGTTACGTATTTTCGCGGCGGTTTCGACGATACGTCCCACTGCTTCCGCCTGATTGTAAGGACTGTCCATCCAGCCCTGCATATCCTCGCCGCGGCTTGCTTCAACCTTGGCGCGCGCCTGCTTGGCAAGCTTCCGCATTTGTTCCAATTCTTCCTTTTTTATTCCGTGTTCGCCGACCTTGGCAAACATTACGTTGTTGTAATTAAGTTTTACGCTCATTGTTTTTAATCCTTCTTTATATCAGTTATTCCACATCGTATTTGCCAAACAGCGCACGCACTGCCTTGCCGAAACGTTTGTTGGCGTGATAGTAAATAAACATAACCCACTTGGCGTCCAGACCGCCTACGCTCATCAACGATACGAGCGGAGTGGACAACGCCCCTTGATAAATCATCTGCGCGACGGGGTCGCTCATTGACTTGCTCGGAGAACTGCGCTTTGCCATTCGTCGGACAATACGCAAAACCGTGCGAACAAGAGCCACCTGACCTTGCATATCCGCGAGAGTATTGAGCAAAGTAAATTCTCCGCGGCGTGGGATATAGTACACTTCCTTGTCCTGCCCCGCAAGCTTGTAAAACTGCGTTTCCGCCACGTTGAAGCTGCCGATAATCGGCTCGAAGTAGCACGGATACATTTCGCGGTCGTTACCATTGACAATGTGACCGTTGACGGTAACGCTTTGCGACAATATTACCTGTTGGACGTTGCGGCAAACGGAAACGCCGTATTCGCCCGCGACTGTAACGTACCGCCCGTCGAGAAATATACTAAACGCCCGTTCGTCCAAACGCAGCTTGACGTTTACGCTCTGTCCCGCCTTGACGTACACCTTGTCGAAGGCCCTGAGCTCTCTGCTTGCGCGCAGATAACCGCAGTCGCAGTTATCCACGTATATCTGCACAACTTCGCTTGCGTCCATTGTTCCGGTATTTGTAACGTTGACAGACACTTCGAAGCCGTCCTTGTCGGAAGCGACGGCAAGATCAGAATACTCGAACGAAGTATAAGACAATCCGTAACCGAAGGGGAACAATACGGGTACGCCGAAAGTATTGTAATAGCGGTAGCCCACAAAAACGCTCTCGCGGTGTTCGTCGACAAAGCAGTCGTTGTTGAAATAGTTAAAGCAGGGCGTATCCGTAATACGTACGGGATAGCTTTCCGCAAGCCGTCCGCTCGGCGACGTTACGCCGAAAAGCAAATCGTACGCCGCTTCCATTACCGCCTGACCGCCGAGATACATATTGAGCAGCGCCTTGGTTTTGTTAAGCCACGGCATAGTAAACGGCGAACCGCCGAAAGCGACGAACACGATATTATCGTTAACTTGGCTGATTTGCTCCAACAGCTTAACCTGACAGTTGGGTATGTTCAAATCAGTTCGGTCGTAGCCTTCCCCTTCGAAATCGTTGGTAAGCCCGCCGAAAAACAGTACGCAGTCGGCGTCCTCGGCAAGCGTCACCGCTTCCTTCTGCGCCTTGACGTCGACTTTGTCGCCATCGACGTTGTAGCCCTTGGCGTAAGTAAAGCTTGCGCCCTTGTCCGTCAGAACCTGCAAAAAGCCGACGCAGTCGGAGTTGACGTGGCTGCTTCCCGCGCCTTGATAACGCGGCTTTGCGGCAAGCTCGCCCACGACGAGAATTTTTTGCCCTGCGCTAAGCGGAAGAACGCCGTCGTTTTTGAGCAAGACAGCGGAATCGACTTCCACCTGCTTGGCTATATCGTTATGCGCAGCGTAATCCACCGAAACGGTTCTTCCGCCGCACTTACCAACCAAATCGATTACCTTAGCCGCAGCTCTGTCGAGAGACTTCTGCCGCAAGCTGCCGTCGGCGAGAGCCTTCATGGTTTTGCGCTCGTGATAGCCCGATTTGTCTTCGGGCATTTCGAGATCCGTTCCGGCGTCGATTGCCTTGGCTTGGTCGTAGCACGCGCCCCAGTCGCTCATAACCAGCCCGTCGAAACCCCACTCGTTCCGCAAAATGTCCGTAAGCAGACGCTTGTTATGACACGCGCTTTCGCCGTTTATCTTGTTATACGAAGCCATAACTGCATACGGACGAGCCTGCTTTACCACGCGTTCGAATGCCGACAGATAAATCTCGCGCAACGCGCGTTCGTCCACTACGGCGTTTACCGACATACGGCAATTTTCTCGGCTGTTGACGGCATAATGCTTTAACGAGCAGCCGACGCCGTTGCTTTGCATAGCCGAAACGTACCCGCTTGCAAGCTCTCCCGCGAGATACGGGTCTTCGGAGTAATACTCGAAATTGCGTCCGCACAGCGGACTGCGCTTGATGTTTACGCCGGGGCCCAACACCACCGATACGCCCTGCGCAAGAGCTTCGCAGCCTATACTCTTGCCTACGAGCGCCGCGCTGCGCCTGTTCCAGGAGGACGCGACTGCCGAAGCGGCGGGGAAGCACGTGGCCTTGGCGCTGTCGTTGATGCCGCGGCTGCCGTCGCATTGCCTGCGAAGCCCGTGCGGACCGTCCGTCATCATAATACTCGGCACGCCGTCCGCTTCCTGCGTATGCCACGCGCCCTTGCCGTGGATTAACCGCGCCTTGTCGGCGTTGGATAAATTGTTGATATATTTCAATACGTCCATTTTGACCGTACCCTTGGGTTATTACGTAAGCAACGCGGACATTCTGTATACCAAACGCGCGTTGCCGATATTTTCCTACTATATATTTTAGCATACTTACAATAGCTTGTGTACTGTTCAAAGACAAAAAACCCCATATATTTTTTTAATATTAAAATATCTATTGAAAAGCGCGGGTAATTATATTATACTGAATTTATTACACGCAGGACTTCGATATGATTAGATACGCTACAATAAACGATTACGAAGAGCTTAGAGCCGACAAGCACATATCCGCAGAAGAATTGACGCGCGCAATAGACGGTAACAGAATATTGGTTTTCGACGACGGCGGAATTGCCGCGTGGCTTAGATACAATTTGTTTTGGGACAATACGCCCTTTTGCAATATGCTGTTCGTACAAGCTAACCGTCGCAATGAAAAAATAGCTACCGTGCTTGTCGCCCGTTGGGAGCAAGATATGCAAAATGCGGGATACACCGTCGTTATGACTTCGGCTCAGGCAAACGAAAGCGGACTGACATTTTGGCGAAAAACAGGCTACGCCGACTGCGGACAGTTTAGACCCGTAGGCGAAGATACGGAAATAATTATGCACAAAAAGCTGTCTTGAAACGATACGTGAGCGAAAGGAGAACGCTATGAAAAACAAATGGTATAAGGAAGCGGTATTTTACCAAATTTATCCGCGCAGTTTTAAGGACTTCGACGGCGACGGCGTGGGCGACATACGCGGAATAATATCCAAAATAGACTATTTGGCGGATTTGGGCGTAGACGCCATTTGGTTTTCGCCATTGTACGCAAGCCCCAACGCCGACTACGGCTACGATATATCCGACTACAAGGCGATAAATCCCGAGTACGGCACGATGGACGACTTCGACGAAATGGTTCGTCTGCTGCACAATAAAGGCATACGGGTAATAATGGACCTTGTAATAAACCACACAAGCGACAAGCACGAGTGGTTTCGAGAGGCGCGTTCTTCACGCGATAATCCCTACCGCGACTACTACTACTTCCGCGACGGACGGGGCAAAAACGGCAAAAAGCCGCCCAACAACTGGACAAGCTTTTTTGTGGGAAGCGCTTGGAAATACGAAGATAACACCAAGCAATGGTATCTGCACCTGTTCGACGAAAACCAACCCGACCTTAACTACTTTAACCCGCGCGTTATGGAAGAAATAAAACAAATACTGCGCTTTTGGCTGGACAAAGGCGCGGACGGCTTCCGTTGCGACGTGATTACGCTGCTTTCCAAAACGGCGGGGCTGCCCAACGGCAAAAGGCGAATTGCGCTGACAGGCTCGGAGTACTACATAGACGGCGACAGAATGGAAGAATATCTTGGACGGCTGCAAGAAGTTCTGCGCGAATACGACGCCTTTACCGTTGGCGAGAGCGTGTTTATTACGGTGGATAAGGCTTTACGCTACACGAGCGAAGACAACGAATACCTGACTACCGTGTTTTCCTTCGACCATGTTTCTGCGGACAACCGTTTCGGAATAAAGCAGCTGCCGAAAAAATTCAATCTTCTTGACTTGAAGCGGGCATTGACCCGTTGGCAGAACGGCTTGTACGGCAAGGGCTGGAATACGCTGTTTTGGGAAAACCACGACAGCGCGCGCATTGTCGGCAGGTACGTAAGCGACAAGGTAAACCGCGAAGAGGGGGCAAAAATGCTTGCGACCGTGTTGCTTACACTTTCCGGAACGCCGTTTATCTATCAAGGGCAGGAGTTCGGCACGATTTCCGCAAGGATGACGGATATAAAAGACTACAAGGACGTGGACGCTTTAAGAAGCTATGCCTTGCTGAAAAAGCTGTTCGGCGAGAAAAAAGCCATGAAAAAATTAGCGTACTGTTCTCGGGACAACGCGCGTACTCCCGTACAGTGGGACGATACGCAAAACGCCGGCTTCACCACGGGCGAGCCGTGGCTTAAAGTTGCGCCGAGCTATCGGGAAATCAACGCCAAGCAAGCCGAAAACGACGGAAACTCAGTACTGCACTACTACAAAAAGCTTATAAAGCTGCGCAAAAACGACAAAGCGTTTGTGTACGGCAAATACCGAGACCTGATGCCTAAAAGCAAAACGCTGCTTGTATACCTGCGCGAAAGCGAATACGGAACGCTGCTTGTAGTTAATAACTTTGCAAACAAACGCGTTAAGTTTGCATTACCCAAGAGCTCGGACGGCAAGGAATATAAACTTGTTACGAGCAATTACACAGACTCGCCCGCCAAACCGCAAACAACCGTATTACGTCCGTACGAGAGCATAATATACAAAGCCGACAGCAGGACAAAGCAGTAAATAGTCTCACAACGGAATAATAAATACAAGCGGTTACGCTGTGCCGCGGCCGACGTTACTCGGCTAAGGACATAATAAGCAATGTAGTACGCCCTACAACACTTCGCGGGTCAAAATAAAAAATCAGTCGATATACGCCGAGTTTCATAAGCGACATAAAACGCCCGACGGTTAGTCGGGCGTTTGTAATTTAATTGGGCAAAATCGATTGAATATAACCGTCGGGCGGACTCTCTACATAGGAAACGTATGACAGTTCGCTCTCGTCCGCGCGGTAAATCTTGACGGTTAATTTGCGCGTTTGCGCGGAATAGCACACGCAGTTGAATACGATTGCAGGGACGAAGCCTTCCTTGGTTACCGCCACTGTTGCCGTTCCCCATTCGGTAACCGTTTCGTCATAGCTGTTAGTAAGAGCTATGAGCTCTATTACGGGAGAAACGCCCTTGTTGTCGGTATAAAACGTTTGACCGCACACTGTTACCTGCGCGTTATGAACGGGATTGTTGTCAAGGTCTACCACCGAAACCCTTATGTTTGTAGATTTTGCCGAAGCGGATATTGCCGACCGGTCTAATACGGTTAGCACGGACAATACCAACGCCAATACCGTCAGCGCCGCGGCTACGCTTTTTAACGTTGCTTTCATACGGCTATTATATGTCGTCGTCCGCCGCGATATGCCGTAAAACTCTCAAAGGCAAAACCGCAAAAACAGGGCTTTCGTAGCAAGCGAATATTATTATACTACATTGTAAATAACTATACAAAACGGCTTAAAACTCGTCTGATTTTAAGCCGTTTTCGGTATATTCGTATACAAAAGTTTAATGCGACAGCCGATTGAAATTACAGCTTTATATTCTCCGTAACGTCCTTACCGCCGTCGCCGCCGTTCTTGTCCTTGTCTGCATCAGTCGGTTGTTCGCCGTTATCCGTATCGGACTTTTTAAGCAGGGGTAGAACCAACGACGACATACCGCATACTACAAGATTGATAAGGTGATATTCGTTAAATCGAAAATACAATTCACTCTTATCGTTCGTCGCTTCGCGCCACTCGTCCCACAAACGGTCGCACAGCTCCTTGTCGCCCGAGACGCTTGCCGCTTCGTACTGCTCGTACAATTCGTCTACGCGCACTTGACTGTCGTAATACTTGGGCAAGTATGCCGAATACAGATAGCACTCCGCTCCCGCAAATATCAACAGCAATACTACGCTAATTATTTTTAATATTTTGTTGCGCTTGTATTTTTCCTGCCGTAAATCGATAATCGTGCCTACAGACGAAATAACTATTGCCGCGGTAATAACGCCTAACGCAACCAATAAAGTTGTAACGTCAGCTTCCGCGCCCTGCTTGGCTCTGCCTTCTTGAACGAGAGCGTAAACCAGCGCAGTCGCAATCATAACTATCGGCAATATGCCGAAGACCCAAAACTTCCAGTCCTTGACCTTTTTTAAGAGTTTTTCTTTACTTTCAGCTTTCATTCGCTACTATCCACGCAAATTAAAATATATTCGCCGCCGCCTGTTATTTGCGCGCGTTCGCCCGCGGACATAAACGCCGTCTCGCCCTTGTTTAGCGTAACGCCGCCGAGCCGTATACTGCCGTCCGTAACCGTTACCGCAACAAAGCTGTCGTCCATTCCCACAGTGCGCTCGCCGACGTAGCGGTACGCCGAAAAATAACGGCACTTGGCAAGCAGGGTATCGCGCTTGGGGTCGGGGACTTCGTACGCATTGAGATTGGCTACCGCCTTAGCTTTGTCTACATGCAGTGGGCGTTTGTTACCGTTTACGTCCGTGCGGTCGTAGTCGTATACGCGGTAGGTAAGCGAGCTGTTCTGCTGAACTTCATACAGTGTAACGCCCGCGCCCACAGCGTGGATTGTGCCGCTTGGTATAAAATACGTTTCGCCTTTTTTTACGGGGACGCGGTTTAACAGCTGACACACGGTGTTACTGTCGATTGCCGCGCCAAATTCTTCCGCGGAAACACTGCGGTTAAGCCCGAGATAGATATATGCGCCGTCGTCCGCTTCCAATATGTACCACATCTCCGTTTTGCCGAATTGCCCTTCGTGTTCGAGCGCGTATTCGTCGGAAGGATGCACCTGAATAGACAGGGCTTGCGCGGAGTCGATAATTTTACTGAGTACGGGGAAAAACGGAAATTCACGACAATTAACGCCCCAATCGGCGCGCGTTGCCGCTTCCGCAAGCGGTTTGCCGTCGTATTTGCCGCCGACAACCGTGGCAAGTCCGTCGAGGTGGAAAGATAATTCCCACGATTCCGACAGCGTTGCTTCGTCCGTTTGCTTGTTCCAATCCGTTTTGAGTTTTGTGCCGCCCCACAGATAGCTTTTGAGAGCGGGGGTGAGTTTTACTATCATAATATTATACCGTTCGCTTTCGGGTTATTTACGCGCATACGGCGCTGATTTTGTCCGTTAAAAGGGTGATATTTTGGGATACTGCGTCTACCGCGCCATTGCTCTTTTCGGACGATTTCAACAGCGACAGCGCCCTGTTGTACTCACAAGCGCTTCGTTCTTACGTCCGAAGCCGAGATACACGTACGATTTACGTTTGTTGCCGCAGTAGTATACTGCAAAGTTCTTGACGTTGCGCACGCGGCGATAGATAACTATTATTATAACAAACCTAGTAAAATATTTCAAGCACGTAGAGAAATTTCGTATTACGTTGGCGCGGTTAAACGTACAGCAACCGAACGCTGCAAGACTTCGGTAAAAATGCTTCTTTCGCCTTTCGGGTTAGGATACGGCAAAAGCCGTGAAAAGCGTCCTGGACGGCGCAAACCGCAATCATACACTTTTACTTTCGAAAAATGCGGTACGGTCTTAAATTGGCACGTATCGCGCAAGGAAGGTGTGTTCTGTGAAAAGTGTTGGGAAAAATTAAATCTTAAAAAAGGTAGGTAAATCATTATGAAAAGAAAAATGTCAAATAAAGCAAGAGTAAATATCTCTAATGCACAATGATGAAAATATAAAGCATATTCGATACGTTTATGATAAATTCAAACGTCAAATTAAACGTTACAATAAAGAACTTGAATTGTACGAATGGATGATACAACGTTTAGAAAATGACGGAAAAACGGACGAAAAAATTTAATTGACAAATTAGCGAAAAATTGTTGATAAAAAGCGCGCTTTGTGCTATATTATATAGGCACAATGCAGGTGTGGTGGAATGGCAGACGCGTTGGACTCAAAATCCAATGTAGGTGACTACGTGTGGGTTCAAGTCCCACCACCTGCACCATCGTGGTCTATAAGGATTGCTTATAGACCACTATTTATATCTACCCGTAGTCTAATTGGATAAAATTACGCCCTCCGACGCTAATACGCGATAAGGCTATTTTACAAAAATCCCACTATATATTGCGGTTTTAAGTAGATTTTCCCCGCAAAACACACAACGCAAAAAAAATCTACACCCAAATCTACACCCTGCCGTATAAATCGGTGGCGTTGTAGACCAAAACTTAATACAATATGCATCCGTAGTCTAACTGGATAAAATTTCGGCTTCCGACGCCGACGTTGTGAGTTCGAGCCTCGCCGGGTGCACCAGTAAACAAAGTAACGCTATTTCGATTTCGGAATAGCGTTGCTTTTTATCCAAGATACATTGGTTTGTCGTGATTCCATCTCTTGCAAAATGTGGCGAATTATGTTATAATAATTTTAATAAACAATAACTAAGGATTGGTGAACAGAATGGCAACGGTAGAAGAATATTTGAGAGAACTTTTAAACAAAAAGCAGAATAATTACAATTATTCGCAAAACGAAGAACGAGCTTATCAATACATATCTGATTTAATAAACCAATGGAAACAATCTGTTAATAAAGGCTTAATCTATGCTTCAAAATACATTAGTATTGAAATGCAACGTTCAGGATCAAGAGCAAAAGGCGATGCTATAAAAGGAAAATCTGACATAGACATATTTGTTTCTATAACTGATCCAAACAATCAAAATACTGTAAAAGATTACTATGAGAGTCTATATTCCTTCTTAAAGCCTAAATTCGCAACCAATAGTTTAAGAAAGCAAAATGTATCTATAGGTATTTCATACGCCGGATGCAGTATTGATGTTACACCGGGAAAACGTATAAACCAACATACGATTATAAACGGAAGAAGCTATAATGACCATTACATATATTCGCGTAAAACAAATCATAATACCAGAACAAATATTCAAAAACATATAGACTTAGTTAGGAATAGCGGTTTAGCTAATGAAATGATGCTCTTGAAAATCTGGAGAAATTGTCACGGATTAGAGCTACCCTCTATTGCAATCGAAATTATAACAGTTGAAATATTAAAGAATAACAGATCTGTTTATATGTATGAAAATATAAAAAAAGTTTTTGAATCTCTACGTGATACTATTTTAAATCGTAGGATTATAGATCCCAGCAACAGCAACAATAATATTGCCGACGGTATGTCCCAATCGGAAAAAGAGGAAGTTCGAAAAGTAGCTATTCAGTCTTTATCCTATGACCACGGAGATACCGTAACAACAAGTAAAATCTGCTTGCGCAGCAAGCGACATATCTTCGTGTAAAGTTTCTCTATATTCTTTTACATCCATAGTTAATCCTCCAAGAAATCCCGAATGCCATTTAATAAAATGCTGTATTTTACATTGGCAATGTTGGGATCAGTATTTTTTCTTCTAAGTCTAGGGAAGGTGGAAGTTATCTTATACTGACACACAGATTTCAAAATATAGTTATATTTATCATATTCAACATCAGGACAATAACCCATATTGTCGAGTTTGCTCCGAAATAAATCAATAATCTCCGGATCGTCAATTAGGTTTACAATAGAGGCAACCAGTGTGTTTAATGCAATAGTATTGTCGGTCACAGCGTTGGAATCTTCTAAACGAACAATAATTAAATGCCCATCGGTATCTGCTTCTAACTGTTCTAATGAACTTATGGTTACTTGTGTTGCGTTTTCTGGTATCGTTTTTACTTCATACCAAGTATCATAAGTTCCTTGTTGCGATACTTTTAATCTATCAATATAGGGATAATGCGCCAATTCTTTTTCATCAAAACATTGTAGCGCCCATACACCCTTTTGAATTACATAATCCAAATCCCACGCACACGCATTTATCTCGTTATTGCATTTACTTACAACAACTAGACGTCGACATTGAGAAAGAGAAGCAGCTTTTAATCCCAATCCGAATCTTCCTAAATCATCTGTGGCACGTTCAGCTAATGGATTGCTACTACCATAACGCATAGCCTCATATAATTTTTCTTTCGTCATTCCATCCCCATCATCTAATATAACAAGAAACGGATCTGAACTAGGATTCGTTAAAATGTCAATATGTTTAGCATGAACACTAACACTATTATCTAACAAATCTGCTATAGCAGAAGGAAAAGAATATCCAATTGAACGCATAGATTCAATTAAAGTTGGCGCATAAGGCACACACACTTTCTCAAACATTCATTGTCTCCTTTGTAATTATTTTTGCCACACTTTTTACAATTCCATGGCGCTTTCATCGAGCAAGAACTGTTCTATGCCCACATACAAAACGCCTTTTTCGTCGTGCCACGGGATAATATCGTCTTTGACTACGACTATCTTTTTGAAAGAATCGTCAATGCGGTTAAGGGAGTTGGTTTCTTGCGAGCGTTTTTCCGTCGTGCCGACATACAGTGCCGATTGGATATAATAGCGTCTATCCGCTTGGTTGGCAACAAAATCCACTTCGAGCTGCTTGCGTTTGCTCTTGCCGTCCTCGTCACGATAATTGTGTTCCACAATACCCACGTCAACGTCGAACTCACGAACAAGAAGCTCGTTGTAGATGATATTTTCCATAATGTGCGTTTCTTCGGTTTGGCGGAAGTTTAGCCAAACATTGCGTAAACCAATATCCGAAAAATAGTATTTAAGCGGTGCACCGATATACTTTCTGCCCTTCACGTCATAACGTCTTGCTTTATACACGATAAAAGCATCTACGAAGAAGTCTAGATATTTGGAAATAGTTTCTTCGCTGATCTTTTTATTCTTTACGCTTAAAAAAGTCTTTGATAAGTTTGACGGACTTGTAAGCGAACCGACGGAAGAAGCTATTGTATTCATTAAATCTTCCAAGACCGACCTATCGCTGTTAATTTTATTGTGCGCCAAAATATCGTCCAAATAAATCTTTTGAATAAGCGTACGCAAATAATTGCTTTTATCGGCGTGCGTTGTTCGACTTAAGATAAGCGGCATTCCCCCATAAGTATAGTAATCCTTCCACGCTACGTGCTTATCCCCTTTGTAAGCAGAATAAAATTCCGCATAAGAAAGTGGATTGACACGGATTTCGTCTCCCCTGCCACGGAACTGCGTTAAGATATCCGACGAAAGCATTCTGGAATTGCTTCCCGTGATATACAAATCCACGTTCTTAATGCTCATAAGTCCGAGTACAACGTCAACAAAGCCGATTTTTATTTCCACCGAATGCGCCTCCGGATTTACGGCTTCTTCTACCATCTGAATCTCATCCAAAAACACGTAGTACATTTTGTCTTTATCGACAATCTTGCTACGTATATATTTACCGAGTTCAAACGGATCTCGATACGTGCTGTTTGCATCCAAATCAAGTGCCAACTCGATAATATGCTTATCGTCAACACCGACGGAATTCAAATAACTATGATATAATTCAAACAATAAATAAGACTTACCGCATCTGCGGACGCCGGTGATTACCTTAACGAGTCCGTTCTCTTTTTTTCGGATAAGTTTGTCGAGATATCTGTTCCTCTCAATCATGTTGAAGCTCCTTTCGGAAAATTTGCGTACTGCCGCAAAAATTCATATTAACACTATAGCACATCTGATCCGCAATGTCAATAGATTTTTTCGGAAAATTTGCGTAGTGCTGCATATTTTTTAATTTTAGTTTGACGCATGACAAATTTTTTCGTATTTACGATTATTTTTGTCGAGAACGCAAGGGCTACACAAAATCTACACCCGAAAATAGAAATATACATCCTAAAAATCTACACCCGATATACATCCTGACGCTGTAAAAGTTATTATAGGGTGTAGATTTTATAAAAGCTATACACAATATATAGAAATGATATAAAAGAAAAAGAACAATATAATGTGCTTTACAAGATATTGCGTAAAATTTTGCTAACTCCGACGGCGTTGTTTCGGGTTCGAGTCCCGACGGGTAGACCAGGTTCGCAGGCTTGCTTTGAGTCGCGACACATTAGGGAACGAAAAACCGTCGTTCCCTTTTTGCATCGCTCCTTGGCATCGCCTGCTTTTTGTGACTGCGTAGGGATAGTCCGAAATAATGTAGCGTTCCGCTTTGCTCCACTTACCGACTTCGTCGGACGAGTCCCGACGGGTAGACCAGGTTCGCAGGCTTGCTTTGAGTCGCGACACATTAGGGAACGAAAAACCGTCGTTCCCTTTTTGCATCGCTCCTTGGCATCGCCTGCTTTTTGTGACTGCGTAGGGATAGTCCGAAATAATGTAGCGTTCCGCTTTGCTCCACTTACCGACTTCGTCGGACGAGTCCCGACGGGTAGACCAGGTTCGCAGGCTTGCTTTGAGTCGCGACACATTGGGGAACGAAAAACCGTCGTTCCCTTTTATTATGCGCGCTATCGGCGAGTTTTCGAAAGTATTTACAAAACTTCAGCTAATTTCGACGCCGCGCCCATGCTTGCATAATACTGCGGCATTACTTCGATTATGCACTTATCATAGCTTGTAATCCGGCAAACGTTAACAATATAATCTTCCCGAACCGTATTATAGCATGTTGATTTTGCTCAAGCTGTAGCGTCGGCTCCGATTACGTTTTTACTTTAACCCTGCAAATTATTCGCTTATAAGCGCGTAAATTCTATCGCAAAAAACTGATTTTTTATACCGTAATATTTGCCGACGTTTGCTAATACGTCGGTAACAATATAAGTTAGATAAAGAAATTATTCGGCTAAATTGCAGAAAAAATTCTGCAACACGGAATTGAATCGGTCGGGATTGTCCATATTGGCGCAATGCCCCGCGCCCTGTATTACGGCAAGACTGCACCGCTCCTTACTTGCCCATACGCGGGCGATTGTCAACTCCATAGGGATATCGTGTTCGCCGCAGCCTACAAGCAACGGATATTTCCGCGGCTTGGACGGGAACTTATTGATTAACTTGTTAAGACCTGCCAAGTACCTAAAAGACCGTTTGGGGAAACGCGCGTTCATATCGTAAAACTCCTGCTGCGCCTGCGCCGTATATGCGGAAATCCTTTTGTTGGATTGAGCAAACCATTTGACGGAAATAAGCGCCTTTAACATCATACCCATTTGCCCCTTGGAATTGGCGCGCTGCGCTTTCGTATCGAAATTGTTAATATCGTATCCGCCGAAGCACGCAAGCGACAATACCCTGTCTTCATAGCGGTTGGCAAAATCTTGTATTAAAACCGCGCCAAGCGAAACTCCCACAAGGTGGGCGGCGGCAATACCGTGCTTTTGAAAAATACAGCTTAGCCAATATGCCGTCTTTTCGATACCGTCGCCCTTGCACGCGGCAAGCGAACCGCCGTGTCCGATAACGTCTATTGCTATAATATTGTACTTTCCCGAAAAATACTCGAATTGCCGCTTGAACATACTGCTATCGGCAAAAGCGGCGTGTACAAAAACTATCCAATCGCTACCGCTGCCCGCGGTTGTATCGGTATAATAGGTTATAGGAGAATTATCCAAATGCAGTTTATTCATTGCCGTTGCCAAGCTCCTTTAACAGTTTAGTATACCAGTCTATATTAAATCTGACGAAATCACGCCCGTACTTGGCGGATTGCAGCTGAAAAAACAGCAATTCGCCGTCTTTATCCTGCCGTATAAGATTATCGCCTTCTCGGCAGATCATATCTAATTTATTATACGTATTTTCCAATTCTTCGATGTGTCCTTGAATAACGGATACTCTGTTGCACGGCGCAGCAAAGCTCATAAAATATACCTTGGCAAGCTCGGGATTCTTGACGGAACAGTTAATAGGACTGTTAATCCAGCTATCGAAATACGCCCTGCCCTGCTCCGTAACGGAATAAAGCTTGGCTGCGCGACCTTGTTCGTTTACGGATTCCACGACGATGTAGCGTTGCTCTAACAGCTTTTTAATTGCGAACTGTATACTGCCTGTACTGCTGCTGAACATAAGGTTTAAGCCCTGCTCTATACGCTTGCGTAATTGATAAACAGAACGCGGTTTAAGTAAAAGCAAACCTAATATTATATTTTCCATTAAACTGCCCTCCCTTAAGTCGATATTACTAATAGTAATATTGCTTCGTAAAAATGTCAAGCATTATTAAAAAGCGTACGCAATAAAATGCGTACGCTTTTTGAAATTCGTTGATTAAGAACGTGCCTAACCGGCTGCGGCAACACCGAGTAAAATACGTTTCTTACGGATTACAGGTTAATACACTCAAGCCGACAGTCGGATAAAAACGTTACTTGCCGCGCTTGTCCGAGTCCAACGCCAATTTGAGTCCCATAACGATGAAAGGTACTACCGCCGCTTGCAAAACTATTCCTACAAGTCCGGTTTGAATCTGCGACCAAACGGTTGCGGGCGTAAATGATGTTACGGATTGGAATACGACCGCAAGCAGCATAAACACCGCGCGCCCCGCAATCTGCGCAAGCAAAACAGCGGGAAAAGCCGTCCAAACGTTAGCGGCAATCTTTTGGGAAAACAATCCCGAAACAACGGCGAACACAGCAAGCTCGGCTGCCATAAAAGGCAGACGCGCGGCTATGGGCATAGGATTGCCGAAAGCAAGCGTTATAAGAAAACTGACGACGGGCGACAGTACGCCTATACCAAGCCCCCACCACTTTCCGAGAATACATCCGCCGATTAAGACAGGCAAATACATCGGCAGCAATTGCATTCCGCCTTGTTGACCGAGCGCAGCGTGAATCAGCTGCGGCAACGCTACAGCCAAAGCGATGAGTCCCGCCGAAATAAGACCTTTGACCGTAATTTTGATTTTAAGCGAATAATTTTTTCTTGTCAATACGCTTTCGACCATGGTGAACTCCTTCCGCGGACGGACGAACGCAGTAATTAACGCCGATTAGGAGCGTAACTGAGCAGTAAAACCGCCGCGAAAATAATTATTATAATTTTACAACAATCGGTAAAAATTATCAACTGATTTTTATCGCGATTATTAAGCGGCCGATATTGCCAATCCCGACGGCGCAGACTCGACTTGTTGCTCAAAAGCGATTGATTTGTTTACTTTTTGCAGAAATCACCGCGCCATTAACAAATAGTAATTGATTTAACGCGCTTATTTTGATATAATGATTTAGTAGTTGTCTGAATCACAAACACGCGGTTTTACGCTATAACACGGCGCGCTTGCCAAGAATGCAGCGTCAACCCAACCGCGCAAGGAGTATAATTATGAAAATTGCGTTATTTACCGATAGTTTTCTTCCGGGAGTAGGCGGTACGGAAAGAGCCGTATTGGGACTTGCTAACGCTTTCTTAAAGCTGGGCGAAGAAGTTGCCGTATGCTGTCCCGATTTCAACCGTCACGACGATTCGGAATTCGCATTCCCCGTATTCCGTTGTAAAAGCATTAAACTGTCGCCTAACGACGTTTGCGCCTTTCCGTCGCTGTCGGGCAATTTCAAAAAGAAATTAAAGGATTTCAACCCCGACGTAATTCACTGTCATACCGTATCGCCCATGACTACGTATGCCGTAAAATACAGTAACTCCGAAAACGGCGGTACAACACCGCCTGTAATTATGACGGTACATACCAAATTTAAGACGGCGTGGGAATGCAGCGTGCAATCGAAAGCGATTGTACGCGCTATGGTAAAAGATTTGCGCAAAAAGCTGTATAAGGCGGACAAGGTATGCGTCGTATCTCACGATATGATTGCGGAGCTGAACAGCTACGGATACGACGGCGAAGCCACCGTTATTCGTAACGGCGCAATGTTTGACAAGGTTGACGACATTGAAAAAGCAAAGCAGCTTGCAACCGAAAAATACAATTTGCAAAACGCAGAGAACGTATTGCTGTTTGTAGGAAGAATATTCAGGTACAAAAATCTGCAATTTATTTTTGACGCGTTGAAGTTAGTCAAGGAAAAAGTCCCGAACTTCAAAATATTGTTAACGGGTAAAGGCGACGACGAAGAATACTTCAAAAGCTATGCCGAAAAACTGGGATTATCCGCCAATACGGTATTTACGGGCGAGATTACGGACAAGGCGATGCTTTCGTCAATTTACAGCGTAGGAGAGCTGTTTGTATTTCCGTCTTTATTCGATAACGATCCTTTAACCGTCGTAGAAGCCGCATCGCGCAGAGTGCCCGCTATAACCATAAAGAACACGGGCAGCAGCGAAAGAATAACCGACGGCGTAAACGGATTTATTTCGGATAATAACGTCGAAGCGTTTGCAGACAAAATTATATATTTGCTTAACCACAAAGACGAATTGAAGCAAGCCGGCATAAACGCCGAAAAAAGCATACCAAAGGACTGGACGCAAACGGCGCAGGAGTATTTGGAAATTTACAAACAAGTATTGCAAAATAAAAAATAATAACGGGAGACCTCTTATGAATATAAAACTGTCTGCGTTTAAGTCCAGATTGAAGCATTCGGCGAAATTCGAAGCGGAAACGACGGAATTTTTGCAAAATATCGAGCGCGAACTGGGTTACCCCATAGCTTACGCCGAATTGGACGACTACGACTGCGACTTGAAGCTGATTTTCGTTCAAACGGGCGGTTCGGAAGGTCTGTTTTTGGAAAACCTCGGCAAGCTGCAAGAGCCGTACTACCTGCTGACGAACGGCGGCAACAACAGTCTTGCCGCTTCGATGGAAATACTCACTTACCTTAATGCCCGAGGCAAACAAGGCGAGATTCTGCACGGAAGCGCAAGCTACGTCGCCCAACGAATAAAACTGCTTGCGACGGTACGTTCGGCGAAGCAAAAACTGTCCAATTGCAAATTGGGAGTAGTAGGCGCGCCGTCCGATTGGCTGATAGCGTCCGTTCCGGATTATGCAACCGTCAAGCAAAAGTTAGGCGTTACACTTGTGGACGTACCGCTTGCCGAAGTAGAATCGGCGGTTAAAAACGGCGAATATAAGCATGCCGAACACGGCGCGTATCCCGAATTCGACAAGCGCGAGCTTTCCAAGGCTTCGGAAATATACGACGCCCTTGACGGGATAAAAAGTAAATACAGCCTTGACGGGCTTACTATACGCTGCTTCGACCTGTTACAGTCGTTGAAATCTACGGGTTGCTTGGCGCTTGCGGAACTGAACGCGCGCGGTATTGTGGGAACGTGCGAAGGAGACGTTGCGGCGATGCTTAGTATGCTTGTGGCAAAGACCGTAACCGGGCAATCGTCCTTTCAAGCCAATCCGTCGCGCATAGATATCGAGAACAACCGCGTAACCTTTGCTCACTGCACTATTCCGCTCGATATGGTAGACGGATACCGCTTCGACACTCACTTCGAAAGCGGAATAGGCGTTGCTATAAAAGGCGAAATGCGCACGGGCATAGTTACGGTATTACGTCTGTCCGCAGATCTCAAGCGCTGCTTCGTGTCGGCGGGAACACTCGTACGCAACCTTGACGAAGCGGATTTGTGCCGTACGCAGGCGGTAATACAGTTAGACAAACCCGTAACGGAGCTGTTAAAAACGCCTTGCGGCAACCACCACGTAATAATTTACGGCGACTGCGCCGATACGATTGACCGACTTATGGACGAGTTGATATACTAACTATATTTCAGTTATAAAATTTGCCGACTGTTTTGTTTGTATAACAGTCGGCGTTTTCTTATGTATTTAATCCGATAATAATATAAAATTTGTCAAAATATTCTAATTTTTTTCATATTTCTATTTTTATTATTACTAAAATGAATTTATCTTTTGATTTTCCGACGGGTGACTTTATACTGCCGTTTTTATTTCTTTAACAGTAACATTGAATTTCTGTCCATTGTTAAAAGAAATATTTAGCGATTTACCGTCGATTCCGAATGTTGCGTAATAATAGTCGCCGAGTAACTTTTTAATGTCGTAGAGCATCTCGTCTTCTTCCACTACACACATAAGTCCTTCGCAGCTTTCATAATCGGTTGCGAAAACGTGGATACTGTCTTTTTCCAATTTCTTTTCTCCTTAATAGTATTTGCGTCCGGATTACTGCAATCTTACGCATACATATATTATACTCTCACACTAAGGTAAAACACAAGCATTTTTTACCGATTTGGGAGAGCATATATTGTAGAAAGGAGTATGGTTTATGGAGTTATTGTCGAAATTTGCCGAACGGTTAGATTATTTAATGTTTGAGAAAGGAATGAACGCTACTAAACTTGCTAAAACAATTGGCGTAAAAATTCCAACCGTAACAAGATATTTACGAGCAGAACGAACGCCGTCTGTCGAAAGTCTGGTAAAAATTGCCGATTACTTCAATTGCTCGTGCGATTATTTGGTTGGACGTACAGACTACGACTATCCTACCGTTTTTCATACTTGCCCGCCGTTTAGCAGTCAATTGATTATTTTGAAAAATCATTTCAAATGTACGTGGATGGAATTTTATAATAAGACGGATATTTCATCGTCAAGATTTTACGAATGGAAAAACGGCAAGCGTGTTCCGTCGCTCGATTGTGTTATTATGTTAGCGGACGGGTTTAGTTGTTCAATAGATTTTATTATAGGCAGAACAATTGATTAAAAAAGTACGGAATCGGTTTCGGTTCCGTACTTTTATTTTTCTTGATTATTTAGATAACGGTTTCATTGTGGGGAATAAGAGAACGTCGCGAATGGATTGACAATCGGTGTACAGCATTACCATACGGTCTATACCTATGCCCAAGCCGCCCGTGGGGGGCATTCCGTATTCCAAAGCCGTTACGAAGTCGTCGTCCAACATCTGCGCTTCGTCGTCGCCCTGCGCCTTGGCGCGCGCCTGCGCCATAAAACGTTCGTATTGGTCAATGGGGTCGTTGAGCTCCGAAAAAGCGTTGCCCATTTCGCTGGCGTTGATGAAGAACTCGAAACGTTCCGTAAGTCGGTTATCCGTAGGCTTCTTCTTGGCTAACGGACTTACTTCTACGGGGTAGTCGTAAATAAACGTAGGTTGGATAAGCTCCTTTTCCACAAGCTCGTCAAAGCACTCGTACAAGGCGTGTCCCCAAGTGCGTTTGCCCGCGGCAAGCTCTATACCCTTGCGTTCCGCCGCCGCAACCGCTTGCTCGTCCGTCATACCCGTAAAATCGACTCCTACGTACTTGTTGACGGCTTGAATCATCGTAAGTTTTTCCCACTTATCAAGGTCGATGGTCACGTCGCCGTAGGGAAGTTTACGCGTGCCTAATACGGTATCCGCGCAGTACTTGAACATACCTTCCACTATTTCCATCATTCCGTTAAAATCGGTATACGCTTCGTACAGCTCGATTGTGGTAAACTCGGGGTTATGCTTCAAGTCCATACCTTCGTTGCGGAATTGACGTCCGATTTCGTAAACCTTTTCAAAGCCGCCCACTATTAACCGCTTTAAGTGAAGCTCCGTTGCGATACGCATATACATATCTATATCCAACGTGTTGTGGTGAGTGATGAACGGACGGGCGTTGGCTCCGCCGGCTATTGTGTTCAAAATGGGTGTTTCCACTTCCAAATATCCGCGGTTATCCAAATATTCGCGGATAGATTTCATTAGCTTGGAACGTATAATAAACGTGCGTTTTACTTCGGGGTTGGCAATAAGGTCTACGTAACGCTGACGGTAACGCGTTTCGATATCTTTAAGCCCGTGGAACTTCTCCGGCAGGGGCAACAGCGACTTGGAAAGCAGCTTGATTTCGCGCAGCTTTACGGAAATCTCGCCCATATGCGTGCGGAACACTTCGCCGGTGCCGCCGATAATGTCGCCTATATCCCACGTCTTAAATTCCGAATACGCTTCTTCGCCCACTTCGTCGCGTTTAACGTATAGCTGTACAGTGCCTTCGCCGTCCAAAATATGACAAAAGCTTGCCTTACCCATTATTCGACGCGACGTCATACGTCCCGCAACCGATACGATTTGCGGCTCGTACTGTTCGTCTTCGGCATGGTCGACGTAGCCGTCTATAATCTGCGCCGAAGAATGCGTTTTGTCAAACTTGGTAACTTCGAAAGGATTCTTACCTTCTTCGATAAGCTTGGACAGCTTATCGCGGCGGATACGCAGTATTTCGTTTAAGTCCTGTTCGACGACTTCCGTCGTCGGGGCTTGTTTATCGTTCATAATTTCACCTACAAATGCGTTTCAAGCAGTACTACTTTACAACTCTCAATACTTTAAGCTTCTTTACTCTGCCGTTGGGCAGCAAAACGTCCACCGTTTCGCCCTGCTTTGCCTTGATAAGAGCGGAACCTACGGGAGATTCGTCGCTGATACGTCCGTGGGCGAGATCCGCTTCCGCAGTGCCTACGATTGTGTACGTTTTGCAAAGCTGTTCCTTACCGTCGACAATCTCGGCGCAGGTAACGGTAGTCTCGTGTATAATCTTAGCCATCCTAAGCTGCGCTTCGATTTCCGCAATTTCGCCTTCCATTTCCGCCTGAGCCTTACGGGCGGCATCGTATTCGGCGTTTTCGGACAAGTCGCCGAAGCCGCGAGCGGTCTTGATTTCTTCGGCGATTTCGGCGCGGCGTACCGATTTGAGATAGTCTAAGCGTTCTTCCAATTCTCTGCGACCGGCTTCGGTCAATTGAACTTCGGGCATATTATTCTCCTTATTATAGCAAATACGACAGAAAACAACTTAAAAGCACTGTCGCTTTTAAGTTGTTCCTTCATATTGCAATGTTATAAAGCTATTTTACTACTTAGACGTATTTCTGTCAAGTAATTAACAAAATGTAAAAAAGTCAACCTTCGCAAAGCAGCTTACCTAATCCAATCCGTCGGCAATGCGAGCAGCCAATGCAAAAAAGTTGTTTGCCGCCTTTATGCAGTTTTGCTCGTACTCGTTTGCTCCGCCGATTAGGCTGTCGGAAACGCACTTGACCATAAGACACGGAACGCCGTTGAACTTGCAGGTAAACAGTACGCCTGCCGACTCCATATCGCATATTTCCGCGCCGAAATCGGAATTGAGAGCGGATTTCTGCTTGGGGTCAGCCACGAACTTATCGGCAGAAGCGCAACGCGCCAACGGTAAATCGACAATTTGAAGCGCCCGTTCTATAAGGTTAGTATCACATTCGACGGCAATACCGTCAAAACATTCGTACTTACCTATCGGTACGTGATCTATCTCGCTTGTGTCCATACCGTAATGAACAACGTCCTTAACCAAAACGGAAGAAAAAAGCGAAGTACGTTCGGTAAGCGCGCCCACCACGCCGAAGTTGAATATTACGTCCGCCTTGTATTCGGTTATAAGCAACTGACACGCCGCGGACGCGGCTATTTCTCCCACAGACGGCGGACAGCACAGCACAGCGTCGTGCCTGCCGAGCTTGAAAGTATAAAAGGCAAACGACCCCTTGAAGGTTTTTTCTGCCGCGCAGGACGATATGAAGCTTGAAGCTTCGTTATCCACTGCGGTAAAAATTCCTATCGTCATCATTCTTCTCCTGCGTAACTAATTGCAACCGAACACTGCATAACGCGCGCAAAAGCAACCGCGCGTTTAACCGATTACTATTGTAGCATACTAATTGAGAATAGTAAACCTTATATGTAAGTATTTTTTTTTGCTTAACAATACTTAAAACACTTTGCATATCGGCAAAAATTTGATACAATAATATAAGGAGCTGCAATGAAAATCTGGGCAAAAACGGTTGTTGAAGAAAAAATCACGCGAGACCTGCTGTACGAATATGAAGCGATTGTAAATTTAGACGAGTTTGTTGCGGTATTGCAGGAAATATGCGGACAGATGGACATTCCTACACCCGTAGCCACGTACGTAAACTTTAACCACTTTGTAATGTTTAACAACACGCGGTTTAAGCCGAGAGATTTTGTAGAAAGCGTGGATTTCGATATGTTGGATATCGAA
Organism: uncultured Clostridia bacterium; assembly: GCA_947570215.1. Lineage (GTDB taxonomy): Bacteria > Bacillota > Clostridia > Christensenellales > CAG-314 > Fimimonas. The sequence continues at coordinate 79,140 of CANOTO010000002.1, read as the reverse complement.
GCCGTCCCCGAAAAGGACAAAAAACGAAAATAATGTGAAAAAGTCAACGCGTTTTGCAATTTGAGATAAATTACAAATAAACTGATTGAAGTAATTTAGGACTTTAAGCGACAATGCGGAGTATTCCGGTTACTCGTTCCATGCAGACGTAACAAATCAGAAAATTCAATATTTACGCGGGTATAGTTTAGTGGTAAAACGACTGCTTCCCAAGCAGTAGTTACGGGTCCGATTCCCGTTACTCGCTCCATTGCCTTGACAGCTATTGTCAAGGTATTTCTATATAAAAAGAAACCGCCAAATAACCCGTCGGGTTCGCTCGCAGAGCAATCCAAATGTTTGCGAACGCCGCGGAGCTGCAATCGCCATCCACCGACGAAGCGGGCCGCTGCAACTTAGCGTTGTCTTTGTTACTGCGTTTTATTACAATTCGAAGTGTTCTCATTGCCGGCGCCGCGAATAATGCAGTATTTTTTCCAAAGATAAAATACTGCATTTTATTTAGATAAAATAGCCGTCCGCAAAACAGCAGACGGCACTTACAATTTTATTCCCTTTTGCATATTAGGTTTAAGCTTTAACGGTAAGGTTAAAGTTCGATTTCCTTATCTATACGCCGCATTTTCGGCGGTTCGGTACGCTACTTATCATTCATCATTGACACCAAGACACCCGCAAAAGGAGCGTACAAAACTACGCCGCGCGCGTCTTTGTGCGTAAGTTATCCTGTTAATATAACGCATGCGCGACGGAATTTGTTTTCCTTTGTCTTATCTTTTGCCGATTTTCGAGTTAGACACTGCAAAAGAATTATTGGCGCTCTTCGAACGAACAATAGCGTACTCAAACATGAAAGGACAGTCCCGAAAATCAATGTATCTGCAGAAATAAAAAGCAAAGAATGACGCCGCGTCCGCTTTTTATTATCTGTTGTCGATTTTTTCGGGATACATATCGTGGCGCGCAAGCCTATCCCATGCCACCTGTTCCCACCTGGTACCCTTTTTGCCGTAGTTGCAATACGGGTCTATGGAAATTCCGCCGCGGGGCAGAAATTTGCCCCATACTTCGATATACGCAGGGTCCATCAAATCAATGAGATCGTTCATAATTATATTTACGCAGTCTTCGTGGAAATCGCCGCGGTTTCTGAACCCGAAAAGATACAGCTTCAAGGACTTGCTTTCAACCATCTTTTCGCGCGGAACGTACGAAATGTAAACTGTGGCAAAATCGGGCTGCCCCGTAATGGGGCAAAGACTTGTGAATTCGGGACAGTTGAACTTTACAAAATAGTCCCTTCCGGGATGTTTGTTTGCAAAAGTTTCCAAAACCGACGGGTCGTAAGTCTGCGGATATTTCGTGTTATTATTTCCGAGCAGGGTAATACCTTCGTTCTGTTTTTCTCTCGGCATATTATTCTCCTTTTATTGCGGGGTCTTCTATTCCGTTGGCTTTGAATGCTGCGGCGCGGTCGCGGCAGGTAGCGCATACGCCGCAAGGTTTTACTCCGCCAGAATAGCAACTCCAGGTATATTTGTACGGAACACCGAGCTCAAGTCCCGTTTTTACAACCTGCGATTTGTTTGAATTTACAAAAGGCGCAAGAATTCTAAGCTGTTCGCCGCTGCCCGTATAAATAGCTTCACCCATCGCAAAATTGAACTTTTCACTGCAATCGGGATAGGCGTTGCCCGTAGCATCGTCGCCGTGCGCGCCGTAATAAATAATCTCGCACCCGTGCGACAGCGCTACGCTTGCCGCCGCCGAAAGAAACAGCCCGTTGCGGAAAGGTACGTAGGTTGAAACGGGTTTGCCGCCCGTTTCGGACAACTGTTCGGCATAGCTTTGCAATGGTATATCATTGTGCGACTTCGCCAAGAGCGAACAGTCCGAACCTTCGAATATAACCGAAAGGTCAAGCCGCTTCAAAACAACACCGTAATAGTCGGCAACTTTTTGCGCGGCGTCGAGTTCTTTACTGTGGGTTTGACCGTAGTAAACGGAAAGGGCGAAAACTTCCGCCGCGCCGTATTTTTGAACCGCCAGTCCGAGACAGGTAGCGCTGTCTACGCCGCCGCTTAATAAAACTAACGCTTTCATACCCTGTCCCCCAAAAGATTTTGCAGAGAAACGTCGTCATTGAACGCGCCCAAGTAAGTTTTGGTAACCGTTTTTGACGACGCGTTTTTTATTCCGCGCGAAGTCATACAGCTGTGGCAGCCTTCTATCCTTACTCCGACGTCGGGAGATAACGCCGCAAGCGAAATTATTTCGGCAATGTCCCGTCCCAAACGCTCCTGCAATTGCAGCCGCTTTGCCGCCATATCGCAGATGCGCGCGATTTTGCTCAATCCCAGAACTTTTCCGCGCGGGACGTAAGCCACATCTACCTTCATATCGTACATAAGCGCCATATGATGCTCGCAATAACTGAACACGCTTATGTCCTTTATGACCACTGCGCCGCCGTAATTCGGGTCGGACGGAACTTCAAACGTTTTCCCGAACATTTCAGCAATCTCACGATTGGTGTATTTAATTCCTTCAAACGCTTCTTCGTACATACGCGCCACTCGGGCCGGCGTTTCGCGCAGACCTTCCCTGTCGGGGTCTTCGCCTATGGCGACCAATAATCCGCGGATATGTTTTTCTATTTCTTTAATATCCATACTTTCTCCTATACCCCGCGCTTATCGGGATCCCAGATAATTTTATGCAACTGTAATTGCAGGCGTACGCCGTTAAGCTTACGCTCTTTCATAAACTCCGCTATTTCTTCGGGATTGATTTTTCCAAACACCGGGCTGAAATAAACGCGGCATCTGTCTGTGAGTCCGTACACCTTTATAATCTCTTCCGCACGCGCCAAATCGCGCATATCACCAACCACGAACTTGACCGCATCTCGCAACGTCAGGTAAGAAAAGTTTTCGGTCAGCATATACTTTTCCATTCCGCTTGATGGAAGTTTATAATCGGCGGTAACGGCGGGACGGGGAGAAACGGAAAAGATGTCTTTCAACGGCACGCTTCCGTTGGTCTCTATTTCTACTTCTGCGCCCGATGAGCCCAGTAATTCTATTAGACACGCTATATCCGCCTGCAAAAGCGGTTCGCCGCCTGTTAAGGTAACGTTTTTTACTCCCGTAGATTTCACATATGCAACAAGATCTTCCACAGAAGCAAGCTCATATTTTACATCGTCGGTATTCGCCCAACGCGTATCGCAGTAGCCGCAATTGAGATTGCAGCCGCAAAAACGCAGGAACACGGCAAGTTCGCCCGCGCGCGGACCTTCGCCGTTTATACTTACAAACTTTTCGGCAACTTTACAAGACATATTATTCACCGTATACTGCGCAATTTTCGGGCGACTCGTAAACTTTTACGCAGGAAACGGGCAAGCCCTTGCCGCATAGGTCGGCATATATGCGCGCGGCAAAGTTTTCGGCAGTGGGTCTGAAATCCGTTTCAATCAATAAAAACCCTTCTTCTTTAAGCGCGGCAATAGTAGCAGGTTTAAGAGTGTTTTTTTCATAAATGAGCTTATGGTCATAGCTTTCTGCGAGCTCTTTTACCGCCCGCTTAAAATCGCCGAAATCCAATAGCATACCGCGCTTTTCGCCGCTTCCCTGCAATTCACAGCCGCTTATCTTTACCTCCACAACCCAGTGGTGACCGTGAATATTTGCGCACTTACCGTTATATCCGTGAAGAAAATGCGCGCTGTCAAAACAAGCCGAAGTTTCTAAATAATACATATCTCTCCCTTTGCAAAAAAAAATACAGTCGCGACAAAACGACTGCACCTTAGAAGATTATTTTCCATTCTAATGCCCTGGTTTTGTTTAGCGACAGGATGGTGCAAACGAACTGTCCGTTTAATTAGATATATAATACCATGCCGCAGCGCGTATGTCAACTTAATCGAAGCGCTTACGAGCCGCATATTTTCAAAATGGCGACAAAAAGCCGGCGCTTGTACCACGGGCAAATTTCGACGGTTTAGTAGGCTGCTTTTTATTCACCGCTAACTTTGCCTTAAAAAGAATTGTCAATGTATTTTTTTACGACAAAGCCGTTCTTAACCAATCAATACGCATTTCCACGCGCCGAAATCCGGAATACGGCGCTCGGACACGAAATTTTCGAAAATACGGCGAACTTCCGCCATATCTTGCGTTTCGTAAAAATACAAACGCGATTTGCCGTCGGTATCGTAATGCGCGGCGCACAATGAAAAGCATTGCTTCTTGACGCTGCGCGAAAACAGCCCGAACTTGATTTCGTGATATACCGAAAGCTCCGCAACGCCGTCGATTTCGGGCAAAGCGTTTACTATTATATCTGCGCGCAGCTTTATTCTGTCGTTGTACGCCGATTCCAACGACGAAAAAGGTTTTTCCAGCGCGTCAAAGGACATTAGCGGCTCGTTAAACCGTTTTACTTCGTATTCGTCCAAAACGTCTATACCTATAGCTTTCAATCTGTAATACAGCTCCGCTTCTTTCATAATGCCCCCGTAAACGTTTTATAAATTATACAACCGTACACCTTCACTGTCAAGAGACCGCGCGCTTTTACTTTACTGACGTATAATTTTATAATTATTATTTCATTTTTTATAATATCGGGTGTAAAACGGTTGAATATACAATGAAAAAGGGTTATAATAATTAGCGATTATATAAAAAAATCAAATTATTATAATATATCACGGGGAGCATATTATGCGGGAAATCGTACAAAGACTTAACGACGTAAAAAAGCGGCGCGGATACACGCTTAGAACGCTTTCAGAAAAAAGCGGAATAACTCTCGGCACGATAAACAAAATAATGAGCGGCGAGCTGCAAAGAATCAAACCCGACAAGCTTTCCAAGCTTGCCGAAGCCCTTAACGTTACGACGGACTACCTTGTAAACGGCGAAGCAGACGACATTGACGCCCAAGCAGACAGCTGCTTGGGATTAGTGAAAATCGCCTGCATTTCCCCGAACGTACGCGTAGCAGACGTTGGCTACAACGTGCGGCAGATTATCGAACAGGCAAAGCGGGCCGCGGCAAACGGCGTAAAGATAGCGTTATTCCCCGAACTGTGCGTAACGGCGTACACCTGCGGCGACTTGTTCTTTAACGAAACGCTTAGACGCGCGGCATTAGACGGGCTTAAAACACTGTGCGACGAGCTGAAAGCGTTGGATACAGTCTGCATTGTGGGCTTGCCGATTTGCGACGACTCAGGACGGCTGTACAACGCCGCAGCGGTGCTGTTCCACGGAGAGGTATTGGGCGTAGTACCCAAGGTAAACCTGCCCAACTACAACGAATTTATTGAAAAACGGCTGTTCGCACCATTCGACGGAGTATCGCGCACTATCGCTTTGTTCGGCAAACAAACGCCGTTTGCCGGCAAACTGATATTTAAGGACACTCTCTGCCCCCGACTGCGGTTTGCCGTGGAAATATGCGAAGACGTGTGGGTCGCCGATTCGCCATCCGTTTCGCACTCCTTTGCGGGGGCTAACGCCGTATTCAACCTGTCGGCAAGTAACGAAACGATAGTCAAAAGCGACTACCGCAAAAAAATGATAGAAATACAGTCCGCCACTTGCGGAGTTGTGTACGCTTACTGCTCGGCGGGACCGTCGGAATCCACTTCGCAAACGGTGTTTTCCGCGCACAATATAATATGCGAAAACGGCGAAGTATTAGCGGAAGCCGCGCCGTTTACTACGGGCTATGCCGAAGCGGAAGCAGACTTCGGCTACATTGCCAACGAACGCGCGCGGCTGGACCGCTCCGAAAGCGGGCAGGGCTACACTTACGTCAACTTTGCGCTGCCACTTAGCGGAACGACGCGGCGAATATATGCCCCGCAGCCCTTTGTGCCTGCGGATAAAGCTCTGCGCGATACCGTGTGCGAACGCGCGCTTACGATACTTGCCTACGGACTGAAAAAACGCGTAGAACACACGCGCGCCGACAAACTTGTTATTGGGGTTTCAGGCGGGTCGGACAGCACGCTTGCACTGCTTGTATGCAAACGCGCGTTGGATCTGTTAAACCGACCGATAGCAGACATAACAGCCGTTACTATGCCATGCTTCGGCACAAGCGAACGCACATTTGCCAATTCCGTAGCGCTTGCTACGGCTATCGGCGCGACGGTTAAGAAAATAGACGTAACGCCGTCGGTAACGCAGCACTTGGCGGATATCGGACATTCGCTTGCGGACGCGGACGTCACGTACGAAAACGCCCAAGCGCGCGAACGCACACAGGTACTGATGGATTTAGCAAACGACTGCAACGGGCTTGTTATAGGTACGGGGGACGCTTCGGAAGCGGCGCTGGGTTGGGCTACGTACAACGGCGACCATATGTCTATGTACTCCGTCAACGCGTCCGTTCCCAAGACGTTGGTTCTGGCAATCATCGCTTACCAAGCGGAACAGAGCAAGGGCGAATTGAAGCGCGTATTACAGGACGTGCTTAATACGCCCATAAGCCCCGAGCTGCTTCCGCCGACTTCCGACGGGAAAATACGGCAAAAAAGCGAAAACGCGATAGGTCCGTACGAGCTGCACGACTACTTCCTGTTTATGCTGATACGCAAGGGCTTTACGCCGAGCAAGGTATACGCTTTGGCCAAGCTGTCATTCGCCGATAAATACGACGGCGAAACGATTTACAAATGGCTGCAAACGTTTATACGGCGGTTCTTCTCGCAGCAGTTCAAGCGCGGCTGTTCGCCCGACGGAGTGAAGTTAGGATCTGTAGATTTGAGCAAATACGGGCTTCGTATGCCTTCCGACGCGTGCGCGGACGCTTGGCTTGCCGACCTTGAAAGGGTAAAGCCGCAATAAAACAAAGGTGAACGACTATGCGAATGAGATTGAAAAAGCATTTGGACGAACGTATCCTGACCGCTCACTCAGTGCTGCTTGCGCGCGAAGGGGACGACTTCTACAAGCTGACGGATGAAGAAAAAAATTGCGTAAAAACTTGCAAAGAAATATTCGGGAACGGCAACGATTTGTACTTGGAGTTAGGCTGCGGCAAGGGGGCTTTCGCCATTACGTCCGCGGCGCAGCATCCCGAGCGCAATTATATCGCCGTGGAAAAGCTTAGCAACGTGATAGTCGTTGCCTGCGAAAACGCAGTTAAAGCCAACCTGCCCAATTTGCGCTTTATCAACTGCCGAGCGGAAAATATACTGTGTTACCTGCCCGAGCGCAGCGTAAAGCAGATTATACTCAACTTTTCCTGCCCCTTCCCCAAGAAAACCTACGCCAACCGCCGCCTTACAAGTAAAAACTACTTGGAGCTGTATAAGCGGCTGCTTGTTAACGGAGGAACAATATCGCAAAAAACGGATAACTTGGACTTCTTCGAGTGGTCGATTGAAAGCTTTGCGCAAAACGGCTTCGAAACGTTTGACGTAACGTACGACTTGCCCGCGGACGCGCCGGACAACGTGGTTACGGAATACGAAGCAAAGTTCCGCGAACAGTATCTAAAAATTTACGCGCTGAAAGCGAAATTAAAAACGAATTAACGATACTAAACTTTTAGCTCGTACACCACGTATTCGCCGACGATGTCGTATTCCGACGGACAGCCGATTTTGCCGTTAACATATTCCTGCAAACCGTTCAGCTTGCGCGAGAATTCTTCGTCGTACACCGCGCCAGTGAAATTGAACATTTCCAAACAGTTGGCAATGAAACACCACATTGCGCTGACTTTTACGATAATTATAGAATGGTTCGATTTGTCATCGTTTTTGGTTGCTGATGGAGTTTTATCATAGTTTTTCATTACCGTTACCCTACTTATAATATTTGCCTGTTGGGCAATTATATTATATTTGCCCAATAGGCAAATGTCAAGTATTTTTTTAACTATTATGTTAAAATAATTTTAGGAGATTAAAAATGATAAACAATGCACAAATTAAACTCAAAATAAAAGATTTAATAAAACACAGCGGAATGACACAAACCGAATTGGCGCGCCGTTTAGGCGTAAGTTCGGGAACGGTTTCACACTATGTAATCGGCGATAAAATGCCAACATTAAGTATGTTAGCAAACATTTGCGCAATAACCGGCGCCGATGCAAACGATATACTGTGTGTTAATGAATTCAAAAAAGATTGACAAATTTCAATACTAAAAACTTACCGTGGCATACGATAAGGTTTCGTTTCACTGGACTTTTCGCTCGTTTGAAATACTTCGTCATCTTTGCAATCAAATACAAAATGCCTGCGTTAGACACGCTTGCAAACCTATGCGCGATAATCGGCGCGGATGCGAACGATATACTGTGCGTAGACGAATACAAAAAGAATTAACAAATTGGTAACTTCATATTAAACAATAAAGTCCTGCCGCTTTTATAACTGCGGCAGGACTTTTGTATTGATTTTGGAGCCGATTTACTTTTCGAATTATTCGTTTACAATCGTCAACTTGTTTTTGGGATATTTTTCGGTAAAGCTCCTTAGAACTTCGAAGATCAACTTCCATTCGTAATCGTCGTACGTTTTGAGATTAGTCAATCTGTCAATATCAAAGTTCATCATTACGAATTCGAAACCGATATCGTCGTAGGCATACCACAAAAATTCGTCAAGCAAATCCGCATTGTAATGCAAATTGTCGTATTCTTCCCAATCGGGAATTAGTTTTCCTTCCAACTCCGTATAGATTATTTCGTAAAAGGTTTTGTAGCTTTCGCACTTGTTTTTGTCTATTATTACTTTTTGCATAATCGTTACCCACGAACGACTAATCCTGACGGCAGAGAAGGGTTGCGGATACAAGGCAAACAAGCCGTACGCAAGGGAGTTTACTTGGCGTAAATCCTTCGCTATCGCTCCGTGGCGTTCGCAAGTCTTTGACTTGCTCGGCTAAGGACATATTGTCTACCAGCCAACAACGGGAGCGAGTGTGTTCCGCTTTTGCGCCTTTGAGCGTAGCGAATCGAAGTCAAAAGTGTTACCCGCGAACGACTATTCCTGACGGCGGAGAAACGAGCAAGGCAAGGCGGGCGCGGATTTCGCGATACGAGTGTGCTAAACCGTACACGACTGAGCGAAAACGTAAGCGCAACACAGCATTGCGACGTTTATACGCCGTCAGGATTTGTCGGCGGCAGACTTGAAGGCGATAACCTTTTCCACCGCTATGCCGCCGCGCTTACCCTTGGGAAGCTTGCCCTTGTTGTTCTTGTTCTCGACGGATACTTCCGCCGTGTCCACCACGCACACGTTGGCTTTGTCGTAGATAGCCACCTTGTAATGAACGTCGTTTACGTAATTTGCATACACTATCGAACTGCCGTTTACGCCGAACTCCGTGCCCTTTGCGCCCTTGCAGTTACGCGCGTGCTTGGTGATCTCCGTTATGGGCAGGCGTTTTAGGAAGCCTTTGTTGGTTATCATAAGCGCTTCGCCCTTGTCCTTGTCTACCTGACCGGCAAACACAACGTACTCGTCGTCGGCAAGATTGATGCAGCGCACGCCGCCTGCAACTCGACCTTGAAGGGGTATTTCGCTTACGTCGAAGCGCGTACATCCGCCGCGGTTGGTTACGTAGAAGATATCCGTATCGGGACGGACGGCTTCCACCTTGAACACTTCGTCGCCGTCCTTGCCCTTGTAGCCTTGGAACACCTGCTTTAACAGCTGGTACTCCTTCCATTCCGAGCGCTTGATAAGCCCCTGACGGGTGTAGATAAGCAACTCACCCTGCGGTTCGGCGTCCTTACTCAAGACAAAAGCCGAAACGGGAGTTTCGCCCTTCTGCGCTTCGGGGAACAGCTGCGAAAGCGTTACGCCGTTGTCGCGGTAGCGGATTTCGGGCATATCGCCGACAGTCATACGCAGACAGTTGCCTAAATTACTGAAAAACATAACCTGTCCGTCCGTCTTGGTCTCGATTGCGCAAGTCAGCACTTCCGACGAAGACGCGCCGACAACGTCCTTGTTGGACAGGTTGAAGTTTTTGACGGGAATCTTCTTGATTGTGTAGTCGCTGGCAACACCCACAACCACGCTTTCGACGGGTTTTTCGTCCGTTTCGCTGGGGATTACCGCGTCTTCGAGTGTTTTGTTTATTTCCGAACGGCGCGGAGTTTTGTAGTTGCGTTTTAAGGCGGACAGCTCCGACTTGATAAGCTCCATTTGCTCGCGCTTGCTGTTGATTATTACGTTAAGACGGGCGATTGTGCGTTCAAGTTCCTGCAATTCGTTCATTAACTTGTTTACTTCCAACTTGGTTATGCGCGCCAAACGTAAATCAAGTATCGCCTGCGCCTGTCTGTCGGACAAATCGAATGCCAGCCGCAGCTTGTTTTTCGCGTCCGTTGTGGACGATGCGTTCTTGATAATTTGAATAACTTCGTCGATATTTTGGACGGCGATTACAAGCCCCCTGACTATGTGAGCGCGCTCCTTGGCTTCTTCCAGCTCGTACTTGCTGCGGCGAAGAATTACGTCGCGCTGATAGGAAACGTAGTAGGCAATGATATCCAACAAGCCCATAAGCTGAGGCTTGCCGTCGGCAATTGCTACCATATTTATTCCGTAGGACATTTGCAGCTGCGAATATTTGAGCAGATTTTTAATAATTTTGTCTATGTCGCAATCCTTACGCAGTTTGATAACCGCGCGCATACCTTCCTTGTCGCTTTCGTCCACAATCTCCGATATGCCTTGGAAAATATCCTTCTTTTCATCCTTTAACCCCGCTATTTTTACAAGCAGGTCGGCTTTGTTGAGTCCGTAGGGAATTTCCGTTATTACGATATTGCGTCTGTCGCCGGAAGCCACTTCTATGTGCATTTTGGCGCGGATAATTATCTTGCCCTTACCCGTTTCGTACGCTTGAAGCAATCCTTCGCCGGGGATAACGTGTCCGCCCGTGGGGAAGTCCGGACCTTTGATTATTTTCATCATTGCGTTTAGCGTTATGTTTTTGTTTTCTATAAACGCAATTACGCCGTCGATAACCTCCGCAAAGTTATGGGGCGGTATATTGGTTGCAAGACCTACCGCTATGCCCGTTGCGCCGTTAACCAACAGGTTGGGAAAGCGACCGGGGAGCATATCCGGTTCCTTGGTGGTATCGTCGAAGTTGCGGCTCCAACGCACAGTATCCTTTTCGATATCCCGCAATAGCTCTATAGCCACGGGAGAAAGCTTGGCTTCGGTATAACGCATAGCCGCAGCGCCGTCGCCGTCCACATTGCCGAAGTTGCCTTGACCGATAATCAAAGGCACGTTCATTGAAAAGGGCTGAGCCATACGCACCATTGCGTCGTAGATGGACGAATCGCCGTGCGGGTGATAACGACCCATGCAGTCGCCGACGATACGCGCCGACTTGCGCGTGGGCTTGTCCGCCGTGTTGCCCTGCTCGTACATAGAATACAGTATACGCCGCTGAACGGGCTTCAAGCCGTCTTCTACGCGCGGCAAAGCGCGGTCGAGAATTACGTGCTCGGCATAGGGCATCATGGATTCGTGCATAACCACTTCCATAGGTTTGGTAAGAAGGTTACTGCCGTCTTCCATCTTTTCTATTTCGTTGTGTTCCAAATCAAAAATGTCAAGTTGCTTCATTGGTGTTTTCCTTTATTACATATAAAACTGCGCGGCTGTCGCCCGAAACTTCTCCGCGCGCTCCTACGTCGCTTGGTCTAAGTGACATATAATAGACGGTCGAGTGACTTTAACAATTTCAACCGACCCGTTTGACGGAGGAGAAGGGTTGCGGATACAAGGCAAACAAGCCGAATGCGAAGGAGTTAACTATTCTTAAATGACTGATTTAACGCGGTAGACGCGCCATTCTCCGCCGTCAAACGAGTTCGTCGAAAACGGCGTCCTTATCCTTGTTGAAATCCGCATTGTCAGTAATGTACGCCTTGCGCGCATCTATTTGGTCGCCCATAAGGGTAGTTACCATACGTTCGGCTTCGGAAATGTTCTCGATAGTAACGCGCATAAGAGTACGCGTTTCGGGGTTCATAGTAGTTTCCCACAGCTGCTCGGCGTTCATTTCGCCCAAGCCCTTGTAGCGTTGCAGGTCGTAGCCGCGGCCGAATTCCGACACAAGCTCTTGCAGTTCGTAGTCGTCATAGGCGTAGCGAACCTTGTCCTTCTTGGATACCTTGTACAGCGGAGGCATACCGATATAGACGTGTCCGTCGGTGATAAGCTCGCGCATATAACGGAAAAAGAAGGTAAGCAAAATCGCCCGTATGTGCGCGCCGTCTTGGTCGGCGTCGGATAAAATTATTATCTTGTCGTATTTGAGATCGTCTATGTTGAAGTCTTCTTCGCCGATACCCGTATCCAAAGCGGAAATGAGCGAACGTATCTCTTCGTTGGCAAGCACTTGGTCGATACGCTTGCGTTCGGCGTTAAGCGGTTTACCGCGCAGGGGCAAAATAGCCTGAAAACGGCGGTTGCGCGCTTGTTTTGCCGAGCCGCCCGCGGAATCGCCTTCGACGATGAACAGCTCATTTTTGCCGGCGTCGCGCCCCGTGCAGCTTGCAAGCTTGCCTACCAACGTGGAATTGAATATACTGTTCTTTTGACGAGTGACTTCCTTGGCTTTGCGCGCGGCTTCGCGCACCTTTGCCGAAGCGATGGACTTCTTGATTATCGTTTCCGCAGTAGCGCCGTCCGACTGTAACAAACTGGTTAACGCTTCGACGCCCAACGCTTCGCAGGCTATACGCGCTTCCACGTTGCCGAGCTTGGTTTTGGTTTGCCCTTCGAACTGAACGTTTGCCATCTTGACGGACATAACAAGCGTTATGCCTTCGCGGAAGTCTTCGCCGATGAGGTTGTCTTCCTTGGCTTTTAATAGGTTCTTAGAACGGGCATAATCGTTCATAACCTTGGTCATAGCGGTTTTTAGTCCCGTTTCGTGCATACCGCCTTCGCCTGTCGGGATATTGTTGACGTATGAAATGAAGTTCTCCGTATAGTTGGACGTGTACTGGAAGGCAAATTCCAATTCCAAAACGTCGTTTTTGCCCGACCAATACATAGGCGACAAATGCAGCGGAGCTTTATTCTCGTTTAGATACAGCACGAAATCTCTCAACCCGCCTTCGTAGCAGAAGGACTCGGAAAAAGTATCGCCGTCGTCGTTGTACGCGCGTTCGTCCGTCAAAACAAACGTTATACCCTTGTTAAGGAAAGCAAGCTCCTTGACACGCTTGTGTATTACTTCGCGGTCCATTTGTATATTTTTGAAAACCCGATTATCCGCAAGGAAAGTTATGGTAGAACCGTGCTTGTCGGTAGGGCCTATCTTCGTCAGCTTATCCTTGGGTACGCCGCTGCGAATCTTGCCCGTTTCGGGGTCGGCAGGGCTGTGGAAATGCTGAACGTATTCGCTGCCTTCCTTGCAAACGTTAACAGTAAGCCAAGAAGAAAGCGCGTTGGTTACGCTTGCGCCGACGCCGTGCAGTCCGCCCGAAAAGGCATAATTGTCATTATTGAATTTGCCGCCGGCGTGCAGCTGCGTAAATACTACTTCTACGCCGGAAATTTTTAACTGAGGGTGTTCGTCGACAGGTATGCCGCGCCCGTTATCCGTTACGGTTACGCTTTCGTCCTTGTGCAGAGTAATCTCTATTCTGTCGGCAAAACCGTTGGTAGCTTCGTCTACGGCGTTGTCCACTATTTCCCACAAAAGGTGATGAAGCCCCTTAACGCCCGTAGTACCTATGTACATACCGGGGCGCATACGCACGGCGTCCAGACCTTCCAAAACCTGTATGTCCTTCGCTTCGTAAGATTTACCCATACTGTATTACTGCTCCTTCGAAATGATTTGTCTTGCGTTAGAGCCGCACGCTGCAATCCAACCGCCAAGAGTTGAATTTTCGTACGGCCGGGCGATACCGCCGCGCGTAAAAATTATTGTCGAAACGCGTCGCAAATATTCGCCTTATTATATTAAAATTATATCATATCGGCACTGCGAAATCAAGCGTATGTTTTATATTTATTCACAAAAAATAGGACAAATCGCCCGTTAGATTTGTCCATACACAGAAAATTGTATAATTATAAACAGTACGCATATTTATACAACGCTCATGCATAAATATACATTTGCAAAATAACGCAGTGCTCAATCAAGCAGCGCCGCCGCGCTTTTGTCCAATACCGCCGTGCAGTCGGGGTGACGCCGAAGCACGCTTGCGGGACATGCGGCGGTGATTCCTCCGCGGACCATATTGTAAACAGCTCGCGCCTTGCCCGACCCGCTTGCAAGAACGACGATCTTGTTCGCCTTCATAATCTCCGATATGCCCATAGTTATCGCCCGAGTAGGCACGTCGGACACGTCGTCGAACAGTCTGGAATTATCCGCAATGGTATCGGGCGTCAAGTCCACCACGTGCGTAACGGAATCGAAAGGGGTATTCGGCTCGTTAAAGCCTATGTGTCCGTTACTGCCCAAACCCAATATTTGCAGATCGCGCCGATAGTTTTGCAGTAGATTGGCATAGCGTTCGCACTCGTCCGTAAGCGAAGCGGCGGTACCGTCGGGTATAAAGGTGTTGTCCTCGTTTATGTCTACGTTGTCGAACAAATGCCGTCGCATAAAGTAAGCATAGCTTTGAACGTCGTCTTTATCCAACCCCACGTACTCGTCGAGATTTATCGCCGACACCTTTGAAAAGGACATTTTTTTGTCGCGGCAAAACTCGGCAAGCAGCTTATAGCAGCCTATCGGCGTAGAACCCGTTGCCAGTCCCAACGTAGCGCGCGGATTAGCCCGCACCGTTTTTAGTACCATTTCTGCCACGATTTTGCTCATTTCATCGTAATTTTCAGTTACTATTACTCTCATAGTATTCTCCGAATGTCCGTTTTTTGCCGATATTCGGCATTTTGTGCCGCGTTCACGCCGACTTGACGCAATCCGACCACGACCTACAACAGCCGAACGAAGCATCAAGTTTCCGTAACTATTTTACCACATTCGACCGCGCGGCGTAAAGTAATATTTGACAAAGTTCTACAAAACCGATATAATTTTACTTATATCTGCAAACGGAGAAAATACGATGAAAGACAAAATTTTTCTTATTTGGTCGGGCGACAACGAAATAGCAGTCAAGGTAAAGGCAATATTGGAAGGCGAGCATAATTACGTCTGCTACGTCGGCGGAAACCACACAAACGATTCGCAAATGATGTCGGTGGGCGACACCGTTATACGCCAGATGAAGAACTGCAATCAGGCAATAGTATTTTTCCAAAACAAAGCCGATTCCGGCATAAGTAACAATCTGTTTTTCGAATTGGGTTACGTATCGTCCAGCTACGGACTGAAAAAAGTACATTGCGTTAAACGCAAAGGGGACGCCATAACGCTTCCGAGCGACTTCGACAACGCTTTCGTAGAAGCCGTCGACGCGCCGGACGCGGATACCTACGCAAAGAATATCGTCAAGTACTTCCTTGGCAGACAAAAGCTGTCGGTGGATACAAACAAAATGTTCCTCATAAACAACCGATATATGATTCACGAAATGCTGCAAGTACACTACTCCGATCTCGGCTCAAAATGCTCGGACTACGAGTTGGCGCAGTACGTAATGTTTTATATGCAGGCTTCCGTTATGTATCAAGACGAAGAAAAGGCGCTTGGCGAGCTTAAAGAATTCAAACGGCTGCACAATACGGAATTCTCGGCGGAACTTAACCAATCGATAAACCTTAGTATCGCGTTTTTGGAAGCGCAAGTAAGTCTTATTGCCGAAAATGACTTGGTGTACCTGTCGGATAACGCTTTCCGCAAATACTTTACGGTGTGCAAGGATATGGTAGAAGACATACGGGACGACGACTCCGGCACGTACGACGAATGGGCGCGGGTGATAGTATCGGAAAATCTTGCGTATATCTGCTCGCTGTACGCGCAAAACCCCAAGGTTAACGACGAAATGCGCAGGTACCTTTTGGAACGCGTGGTATATTACGGCGAAATGTGTCTGAGATTTATTGTCAGCTTGGAAGATCGCACACCCAGCAAAGAGAACAACGACTCAATCGGGCTTATCGGTTTGTTCCGCGCGTATATTTACCGCCATATGTTCAACGCAAGCATTGTGGTAAAACAGGAAAAATCGGAAGAATGGCTTATAGCAACGCTTAAAGAGCGCAAAAACCTGCTTCGGAACTTCGACAACAACTCAATCGATTCGCAGATTTACTTCAACTTCGAGATGGAATACTACCTAAGCCTTGTAGAATATCTCGATTACTCCAACAAGGCAAATATCGACCCGTTCGATTATATGATGTACCTCAGCGACCTTGACGCGTTTATATCTCACTTCGAAAACCGAAACAATATGGACGCGTACGTTCAGAAAATAGTTAACCAACGCAAAAAGTTTTCGTAAAATTTTTACACACAAAAAAAACAAACCGACTGCGAACAAAGCACAGTCGGTTTTATATTGCAATTATTGTTAATCGTCTTCCAACCCAAACAAGTATTCGATACTAACGTAGAAAAATTCAGATAACGCAATTAACGCTTCGGAGTTCGGTTCTAACTTGCCGCTCTCCCACTTGGCAACACGGCTTTGGTCATAGACCACCGCTTCTCCCGATTCCTTTTGCGTTAGCCCTTTGCTTTGGCGTAGATATTTAATTCTTTCCGGTAATAAGGTCATACACAAATATTATTCTGTTTTTGAATTTTTTCTTGACATATTCAATAATCGAATATTTAATACAATTATCCCGTTCGATTGCCGAATGAGCAATACTGTAAGGGAGTAAAAATGGAACGCAAGATAAACGGCGAGATTAAAAAAATATACCAAGGAATAAACGGTACGACCGTAAATGAATTTTGCAAACAATGCGGTATATCGAAAAATACATACGATAAGGTTTTGAATAACAGTAAACACAAATCGATAACGTTAATCAAAATCGCGCTACTAATGAAAATACACTTTGAAGAATTATTTATACACGCAAGATAAAATCTTAATGCGCAAAAAATAAAAACGGCTATCGGAAAACGCACTTCCCATAGAGAATTAAAAAAGCGAAGAAATTCAAAATTCTTCGCTTTTTATATTTACCTGATAAATTGAAATTTACAATGTTACTTCATTAATTCTTGTACTTTCTTTTGAGCATCTTCGTCTCCGCGCTCGGCAGCTATTCGATACCATTCAAGTGATTTTGACAAATTTTTTGAAACGCCTTTACCAAGCTCATAACACTCGCCGACATTAAATGCCGCTACTTCATCTCCGCGTTGTGCCGCCAATAGATAGTATTCAAACGCCTTTTCCGCATTTTGAGTAACGCCGTAGCCGTTCTCATAACAATACCCAATATTGTTCAAAGCATATATAGAACCGTATTTATGGTCTGACGCCGCAAGCGTAAACAATTCAAAAGCTCTCTCGTAGTTTTGTTCTACACCGTGTCCGTTTAGATACAAACAACCAAGATTGTACTGTCCTTCTAAATCACCTTGTTCTGCGGCAAGTTGATACCATTTGGCAGCTTCACTAAAATTTTGTGGAACAATTTCTCCATCTTTATATAAAATGCCGACAGCCACTTGTGCGAAAGCACAACCTCCCTGTGCGGATTTGAGATACCAACCAACAGCATCTGTTTTATTTTCTTCCACACCCGTACCCGTGGCAAGACATTCGGCGACATCAAATTGTGCCTCAGCATAGCCTTGCTTTGCCGCACTATAAAACCAATGATAGGCTTGTTCCCAATCTTCTTCTACTCCAAAACCAAGAGCATAACAGTCACCAAGAGCATACTGCGCTTTTATGTGACCTTGTTGTGCGGCAAGAAGATACCAATGAACCGCCTCGTCGTAATTATCTTCACCGTTAAAATATTCGCCCAATTCATATTGTGCGTTAGCATCTCCTTTTTCTGCAAGCCGTTTTAACTCTTTAATATCCATCGAATTTATCTCCAGTAAATCACTGTTTATCACTCTATTATTATACGACAATCAAATTAAAAGGTAAAGCAAAAACGCACTCACCTTGCTTGCAAGGTATAGTACGCTATACTTATGTGGAAAATTCCCTATGGGAACTACGGTAACGAATAGCCGCTATAATTTTTATATCCGAAAATCTACTTTTCCAATTTGGCATCCAACCAGGCGGAAACGTCGTCGTACACCTGAGCTTTGCAGGTTTCGTTGAGTATCTCGTGGCGGCCGCCTTCGTACAGTTTCATCGTAACGTCCTTGACGCCGACCTTGTCGAGATAGAACTTGTTAAGCTTTTTTACGCCCTTGCCGTATTCGCCGACGGGGTCGTTGTCGCCCGCCACAAGCAAAATAGGCTTGTCAACGTTTATTTGCTTGTAGTACTCCTTTTTGTAAAGTTTGGAAATACCGATCATAAACGTACGATAGAAGTTAGCGGAGCATATATAGCTGCAAAATTCGTCTTCGTTGTACTTTTTTACTTCCGCTTCGTCGCGGTTGAGCCAAGCGTTTTTGCCGGGAATCTTCTTCTCATACTGCTTGAAGGACAGGTTTACTATCATCTTGGCAGGGTAACGTCCGCCCTTGTTGCGGCACATATTGGAAGCCACCGTTTTGCAAAGGGAATAGCTTGCTCCCTTGATATAATTGGAACCGACAAGCACGAAGCCGACAACGTCGGGGTGTTCTTCCGCAACGGCTTGCGTAATGAAGCTGCCGTAGCTATGCCCCATCATAAACAGCGGAAGGTTATACTTTTCCTTGCAGTAATCGAGCAACGTAAGCTGGTCGCGGACGTTGTTCGTCCACATATCCCCTTCTTCGTAGCCCAAGCTGTCGCGCTCTGCCGTAAGACCGTGTCCGCGGTGATCGTTCATAACAACTATATACCCCTTGCCGTTGAGATACCGCGCGAAATCGTCGTATCTTGCGGAGTGCTCTACCATTCCGTGAGCAATCTTTACCACAGCTTTGGGATTTTGAACTTCGTCCCAAACGTATAATTTTATTTTACGTCCGTCGTGAGATGTAAAATCGGATAATATCATATTTAATCGCCTTCCTTGCGTAAATTTAATTTTCACAAAAGCCGAAACTTTTCTCTATTATTATATATTAACACATATTCGTTGTCAATACCGTTTTTTCCGCTTTTTGTGGAAAAAACCACGTTTTGCTTCGTTCTTTACTGCATTTTGCGACAAAAAGCACACAAACACATTTTGCATAGAAATCGACGTAAAATACAAATAATCCGCGTTTTTCTACATACACTAATGATATGAAAATAGTATTCAGCGGCGGCGGTACGGCAGGTCACGTAACGCCCAATTTGGCACTTGCAAGCAAACTGACAAAGGAAAAACTGTACTATATAGGCTCGGACGGTATGGAAAAAAACTTAGTTCGCCCTTACGTGGACAACGGCATAATCGAAGAATACGCCGAAATTACGGCGAACAAGCTGCGGCGCAAACTGACGTTATCCAACTTGGCGCTGCCTTTTCAGCTGTGTAAAAGCGTGAAACAAGCCAAAAAGCATCTCGAACGCATTCGTCCCGACGTAGTATTTTCCAAGGGCGGCTACGTTGGCTTGCCGGTGATAATCGCCGCTAAAAAACTGAAAATACCCGCTATAATACACGAAAGCGACATGTCGTTAGGACTTGCCAACCGCATATCCAAACTGTTTGCGACGGAATTTTTAGCGTCCTTCCCCTGCGACAAAAAAGCCAAAATAGTAGGCGTTATAGTAAGAGAAGAAATATTGAATGGAGACAGGCAAAAAGGACTCGAAACAATGGGCTTCGACGGTAAAAAGCCGATATTGCTGATTATGGGCGGAAGTCTCGGCGCAAACGCATTAAACGAAGCGGTAACAGCAAACGAACGACTTGCGGATACGTTCGACATATTTGTGATAACGGGCAAAGGCAAAAGCATAGACTGCGGCTTCGTTCATCAAACGGAATACGCAACCGACGTGGGAGATTTGTTTGCCGCAAGTGACGTATGTCTGACCCGCGCAGGATCGACAAGTCTTGCGGAGCTGACATTGGCAAACGTACCGTTCGTTACCGTACCGCTTACAAAATGCTCGCGCGGAGAACAGGTAAAGAACGCAGAATGGTTTGTAAGCCGCGGCTGCGGAATTACCGTATCCGAAGATAATTTGACAAAAACGCTGTCGAACGCGATCAAACGGGCGTATGAAAACCGCCAAACAATTATTCGCAAACAAAAACAGAACGCCGACTTGTACGGCACGGACAAAACGATAGAAGAAATATTGAAAATGAAAAAAAAAATAAAATTCGATTCCGCTTCGGCGGACTTCTCCGCGCGCAATGCTTTGCATAACTTGGTCGAAGCGGCATAATCAGAGCAGCTTTAACAAGCAAGTCCTATAGTATATCCGCTCGCTTCGAGGTTTACGGGCATAGCCCATTGACCGCTTTGGCTACGTAATTCCCGCAGGGGACATACGTTTAACGCGTAACGCGGTCGAAATGACATTGCTTTATAATACATCGAGCAAAGTGAAACCGTTTTCGTGAGAATACGCGAGCGGTTTATTCCGAATGATTAGCCGCTGCAATTCTGTTACAGCGTTCCACCACCGCAAGACGAAGCTTTTGCGGTTTTTCTACGCGCACGCCTTCGCCTAACGACAAAATATTGTTGATAAGCACTTCGTCGTAGGGAAGCGTTGCCTTGGCAATGTAGCTTTCGCCCATCTTGGCGACGTTGCTTACGCCCAGCCATTCTTCGCAGGCGGACAAAGCGGCGCTCTCGACGGTTAAAATGACTTCGCAGTTTTCCTTGCCCTTCAATACGTCCGTCTGTATAACGCTACTGTCCGCTTGAAACGCGCGCCCGACAAAACGGTCGCCGACTTTGAGATTGACGATGCGCGACACCTTGAAGTACCGAAACCCCTTGCGCAGGCGACAGAAACAATAAACGTACCACATTCCGTTTTTAAGAATAAGGCAGTACGGCTCGACTACGCGCACCGAGTCGCTGCCGTCCTTGGCGTGATACTCTATCTCGCACAGCGTCTTTTGAGAAATGCACTCCGACAAAACGCTTACGCGGTCGCCGACGGACACGTCCTGCGAATCAACGATAAACTGCTCGGACATAAGCACGGTGGCGTTGGCATGGGTACGCTTTAAGCCCTGAATCTTTTGCGAGACCTGCCGCGTAACGTCGTCTTGCAGCGACGAGCTTTGTACGGAAAACACCAAGCGGTTGTATTCTTCTTCGGTAAAATAGGTGGCTTTGAGCTTGTAATTTTCCACTATGCGCCAACCGCCCCCACGACCCAAGCAGGACTCTATCGGTACGCCGCCTTCGGACAGCATATCCATATATCGGTAAACGGAGCGCGAGCTTATTTCAAATTTTTTGGCAAGGTCGTCCGCGCGAACCAAGCCTTCGGCGGACAGCAGGGTGGAAAGTATTCCTACAAGTACGGGGATTTGCATATATCGTTTCTCCTTGCGACCGGATGCCGACTTCGAAAATTTTTGCGGCATAAAACGATACGGAACGGAGTGAAGCCGCTCGTTTTACCGAAATATACCGCTATTGTCACGATTATAAAAGACTGACAATATATTGTCAAGTTTTTGATGAAAAAATGTAAAAAATTTTATAATAACTGACAAATAGTTGTCATATTTAGTGTGCTATAATGTAATCACAAAAATCGGACTGCGGCAGAGAACCGCAGCCTGACAATATAAGGAAAGGGAGACTTGGAATGAACCGCGAATATAACGGCAACGAACAATTCGACATAAAAGCAATCTACGCCAAATTGATTGCCCCGAGCAAGCCTATGCTTGTTAAAGCAAGCGAATTTTTTGCACCGAAAAAAAGCGCGCTTGCACGCTTTCAATGCGAAATGGATACGTATTTCGAACAGAACTTGATACCGCTGCGTCCCGTTATTACAAAAAAATAACTATGTACCGACTTAAGCCGCTTACAAAAAAAACGTCCGCGGCAAAGCGCACTTCCCATAGGGAATTAAAAAACTAAATTATTAAGAGTTATACTTTCAAGCAAGGACAAAAGCTCTCGAACGATATGTTCGAGAGCTTTTTACTGCAAAATATTTAGAAAGATAAATTGAAATTTATCTTACATCGGTTTTAGATTTTTATTAAGCCGTTCTACCATCCACGCAATTCTCTTTTCGCGCCCCGTGTCCGTTTTGGCATCTAAATATGCTTTTACATACGTTTTCTTTACCGATAATGACATTGCCGAAAAATTTGTATAAGCAGGCTCATAGGCTTTCAAAATTTCGGCAAGCGCGGCAATTTGTTCTTCCGTAACCGCCGCAGGTTTCGGGGCATACCATTGTCCGTTTTGTTTTGCTTCCTCGATTTTCTTTCTGCCGAAGTCAGTCATAAGTCCCCGTTCTTCGAGAACTTTTACCAAAGTCTTGTTTTTCTCCGACCACTTGCAGTTCACTCGGCGCATAGAAAAATACTTTTTATAGGTATTGTTATCAATGCTTTGCATTTGTCCGTCAATCCAACCAAAGCAAAGGGCTTCTTCCAATGCTTCGTCTGCTTTAATCGTTTTCGGATTGCCGTGCTTACCAAACAAAAGCCAAACGCCATCGGTAGAAAGACAATTTTCAGTTAGCCAATTTCGGAATTCCGCTCTTTCCGAAAATACCAATATATCGTTCATTTTTCTCTCCGCCAAATTACTGTTTATCTTACTGTCATTATATCACGAAAAATGAAAGAACGCAATCGATTGAATTTTTCGGGAAATATAAAACATATCTATATCTCACTAAGCTACGAGTAGCATAATTCGTACACAAAAAAAGCAGAGAAAAGGCACAGCTTAACGCTATGCCTAAACCTTTTTATTTGCGTCTAATTATATTCCCTATGGGAATTACGGCAACACCGCGCAGATTTGCTTCCGCGCGTATTATCAGACGATTGACGGCGGCAAGGTATACCAATATCCGTTTATGTTCTTGACTTTACGCTCATAAAAGTTTATAATTGTTTTGTATGGGGCTTGTCGGCTTTGCGGACAAGCCGCGCAAAAATTTTACAATAATTTTTTGGAGGAAACAATATGGCAAAGAGAACAATTGACGGTAATACCGCCGCGTCTCACGTAGCGTACGCATTTAGCGATGTTGCGGCTATCTACCCTATTACTCCGTCGTCCCCTATGGCG
Source organism: uncultured Clostridia bacterium (assembly GCA_947570215.1). Taxonomy (GTDB): domain Bacteria; phylum Bacillota; class Clostridia; order Christensenellales; family CAG-314; genus Fimimonas. The sequence continues at coordinate 55,870 of CANOTO010000002.1, read as the reverse complement.
GAAGTCGCGGACGAATGGTCGGCAGGCGGTAGAAAAAACCTTTTCGGACAAACGGTACGTATTGCGGAAATGCAGTCGGAAGCGGGCGCCGCGGGCGCGGTGCACGGCAGTCTTGTTGCGGGCGCGTTAACCAGCACGTTTACGGCGAGCCAAGGCTTGCTTCTTATGATCCCCAATATGTACAAAATATCGGGCGAACTGTTACCCTGCGTATTCCACGTATCGGCAAGAGCGTTGGCTGCGCACGCGCTTAACATTTTCGGCGACCACTCCGACGTTATGGCTTGCCGCCAAACGGGATTTGCAATGCTTTCAAGCAACTCCGTACAGGAAGCTATGGACTTGGCACTGGTTGCGCACCTGTCTACTCTCGAAGCCAAGGTTCCTTTCCTGCACTTCTTCGACGGCTTTAGAACCAGCCACGAAGTAAGCAAAATCGACGAAATAGAATATGCCGATATGGCTAAGCTTCTCGACATGAAGTATGTGGAAGATTTCCGCTCCCGCGCGCTCAACCCCGAGCATCCGCAGCAGCAAGGCACGGCTCAGAACCCCGATATTTACTTCCAAAACAGAGAAGCGGCCAACAAGTACTACCTTGCAACCCCCGCTATCGTTGAAAAGTATATGGAAAAGGTGGGCGAAATTACAGGAAGACGCTATCATTTGTTCGACTACGTAGGCGCAAAGGACGCCGACAAGGTTATCGTTATTATGGGCAGCGGCGCTGACGCGGTAGAAGAAACAGTAGATTACCTGACCGCCAAGGGCGAAAAGGTAGGCGTATTGAAGGTGCGTTTGTACCGTCCGTTCTCCGCAAGCCACTTTGTTGCGGCATTGCCCAAGACAGTCAAGAAAATTGCCGTACTTGACAGAACCAAGGAACCGGGATCGCTCGGCGAACCGTTGTACTTGGACGTTGTAGCGGCTCTTGCCGAACAAGGACGCAAGGCGGAAGTCGTCGGCGGAAGATACGGCCTTGGCAGCAAGGAGTTTACCCCGTCGATGATTCTGTCCGTTTACCGCAACCTTGACGGAGCAAAGAAAAACCACTTTACGGTGGGTATTAACGACGACGTAACGGCAACGTCTCTGCCCGTAACAGAGATGATAGACGTAGCTCCCCAAGGAACGACGCGCTGCAAGTTCTACGGATTGGGCAGCGACGGAACGGTAGGCGCAAATAAAAACAGCATCAAGATTATAGGCGACCACACCGATTTGTACGCTCAGGGATACTTCGAATACGACAGCAAAAAAAGCGGCGGACTTACCGTATCGCACCTGCGCTTCGGCAAGAACCCCATCAAATCCAGTTATCTAATCGACCAAGCGGAATTTATCGCCTGCCACAACCCCAGCTATGTTACGCGTTACGACGTGTTGGCGGACGCCAAGGACGGCGGAACGTTCCTGTTAAACTGCGCGTGGAGCGATGAAGAATTGGAACACGAGCTGCCCGCGCACATGAAAAACCAAATTGCAAAAAAGCGTTTGAAGTTCTACACCATCGACGGACTGCATATCGCGTTGAAGGCAGGCTCGGCAAAATCTACCAATATGGTAATGCAGGCAGCGTTCTTCAAGCTTGCGGACATTATCCCTTACGCTCAGGCGGAAGAATATATGAAAGCCGCCGTTGTTAAGTCCTACGGCAAGAAGGGACAAAAGGTTGTAGAAGCCAACTGGGCGGCTATAGACGGAGCCATTGCGGGTCTGCACGAAGTTACCGTTCCCGCAGCGTGGAAAAACACTACGGAAGGAGCAAAGCTTCACGAAGCGAGCGAAAACAAGTACTACGAAGAATTCGTACGTCCTATCGTCGAACAAAAGGGCAACGCGTTGCCAGTTTCGGCATTCGACGCTTCCGGCGTTGTTCCCGTAGGCACCACCCAATACGAAAAGCGCGGCATTGCCGTAAACGTACCAGAGTGGCAGATTGACAAATGTATTCAATGCAACCAATGCTCGATGGTTTGCCCGCACGCAGCCATCCGTCCCGTATTGTTAGACGAAAACACCGCTACTCCCGAAGGCTTCGACACCAAGCCCGCGGTAGGACAAAAGGGCGCGAAATTCCGCGTACAGGTAAGCCCGCTTGACTGTACCGGCTGCGGCGTGTGCGCCAACGCCTGCCCCGCCAAGGAAAAGGCTCTTATTATGAAGCCCGCGGAAGAGCAGATAAACGCTCAAAAGGAAAACCACAAGTTCTCTACAAAGGTAGACCAAATTGCCAGCACAATGAGCGCGGCGACGGTTAAAGGAAGCCAATTCAAACAGCCCTTGTTCGAATTTTCGGGAGCTTGCGCCGGCTGCGGCGAAACGCCCTACGTCAAGCTCGTTACGCAGCTGTTCGGCGACAGAATGATTGTAGCCAACGCTACGGGCTGCTCGTCAATATACGGCGGTTCTGCTCCCACTTGCCCGTACACCACCAACAAGGAAGGACACGGACCCGCTTGGGCAAACAGCTTGTTCGAAGACAACGCGGAATTCGGCTACGGAATGAACCTTGCTTATACTCAGCGCAGACACCGCTTGACAGAAGAATTGACGGCGCTTAAGGAGCTGTGGGCGGACTACCCCGAAGACGTTGCAACAATTGACGAATGGTTAACAAACAAAGACGATGCAAAGGGAAGCGAACTTGCGGCGAAGAAGCTTGTTGCGGCTCTCGAAAAGCACCAAGGCTGCCCCACCTGCGGACCTACCGTTAAAAAGGTACTTTCCGAAAAAGACTGCCTTGTTAAAAAATCCGTGTGGATATTCGGCGGCGACGGCTGGGCTTACGACATAGGCTACGGCGGACTTGACCACGTGCTTGCAAGCGGCGAAGACGTAAACGTATTGGTATTGGATACCGAAGTGTACTCCAACACCGGCGGACAAGCAAGTAAGTCGTCACCGACAGGCGCGGTTGCCAAGTTTGCCGCGGCAGGAAAGAGAGTAAAGAAAAAGGACCTTGGTATGATGGCTATGAGCTACGGCTACGTATACGTTGCCCAAGTTGGTATGGGCGCAAGCCAGCCGCAGCTTGTAAAGGCTCTTACCGAAGCGGAAGCGTACCACGGACCGTCCCTTGTTATTGCGTACGCGCCCTGCATCAACCACGGTATAAATATGGGCAATTCGCAGTTGGAAATTAAAAAAGCCGTGGACTGCGGATACTGGCAGCTGTACCGCTACAATCCCGAACTTATTGACCAAGGCAAGAATCCCTTCACGTTAGATAGCAAGGACCCGACGGGTGACTATCAAGAGTTCATCAAGGGCGAAACCCGTTACGCTTCGCTTGCCAAGACCAAGCCCGAAATTGCCGAAACGCTGTTTAACAAGAGCGAACAAGACGCAAAACAAAGACTTGCCAAGTACAAGACCCTTGCCAACAAGGAATAATACGCCTGACATTTGCAAAGCGTTAACGCAAACGCCGACGCACAAACAAAAAAAGTAGTGCAAAAGGAGCTATCCCGCGGGATAGCTCCTTTATATTTTACAACGTTGTTTTTTATAAGTTTTCGATATAATCAAATACTTTCTTAAAATTGGCAATTGTGGTTTTCGATAATGTTTTTTCAATATCAGTATATGTTTTGAAAACTGCAGATAAGTTTGATTGTTTTATATACGTTGTTCCGCTATCAGTCAATAAACCAACTTTTTTAGCGTCGCTCGTCGTGAATAATGATTCAATTTCCGAAAAATCTGCGGACACGTCTTTTAACGTAAATACTTCGAGTACCGAATTTTCTTTGTTTGCCTTTTGCATAGCGTATCCGGCTTTATCGCCGTCCACCATTAAAATAGGATTATTCTTTCGTATTGCAACTAAGCGTTTACTTATTTCTAACTGTTTCACTTTAATGTCTGCGCTTTTGCCGTCCCCGACACCCTTTATCGGCAAGAATATGATATCGTCGCGTTTGAAATACTTTTTGAAAGCAACCATATAATTGTAATCTGTGATTCCTTCTACAAACACCACTTTTTTGTCAGGGTCGGTCAAAATATAGTTCTTAACCGTCAAAGACTCTTTAATCGGCTTTAACGAATCGGGATCGTCCAAATCCATAGTCGAAAAATCGTTACAAACGGACGACATATTTTTACAATTAGATACAACTCGTAATTCGTCCAAATAATCCATATCTATTAAAAACGGCGAATGCGTTGCTATAACTATCGTAATATCGTTTTTTATAGCAAATTCTTTCAAGAATTTACGCAATTCGTATTGTCCCTGAACGTGTAAATGCGTTGCAGGCTCGTCCATTATAATTATATCTCCTGCATTCAACTCGTTATCCACGAGTAAATTGAAATACAAATTGAAAAACCATTTGAAGCCTGTTGATTGATAGTTCAATGGCATCCCTTCACCGTTGCGCATTATATAAAAATAAATCCTTTCACTTTCAAACGACAACTTGAAACTATACGTTTCGTCATCAACATAATACAATTTATTAAAATCGTGAGCAAGTTTCTTTAATTTTATATTTATTTTATTTTGAAAACTATCCAGAGCACCCCTATTATTTGTATTTCTAAATACCGAGTAAGCATTATTTACTTCTTCAACCTTGACGTTAATAGCTTTTAATACTTTCTTAAAAAAATAGTCATCACCTACACTATTGTATTTTATAGAAAAGTTATTGTCCGACAGCGGGTTTTCCACATATTTTATGATTTTCGGCCAAAAGTTTACTCCGAATTGTTGCTGATATTGGGTCGAAGCTATTACCAAGACGATCCGCAAAATATCGAGATGATGAAAAATTTCACTATGCATGCGAAACCTAATAATACCTTACCGCGAAACGTACAAAAGTATCTTCAAAAAAAGATCATATCAAATATGCCGTAATCTGCGATGCGGGAATATATATTATCAATATGAAAGATTTATCCACGCCGGAAAAAAATATATTATACAGACGGAATAATACGCGGGAACACAATATACTTATAAATCCTTTACAGGCGATTGTATTGGAATATCCCGAATGCAACGCGCTGTTTGTTTTTTCGGTAGCAAATTCTAAAGATATCACTCACGACGAACTGCTGGAAAGACTTAACTTCTTGTACGGCAAATCGGAAGAAAACGGCGATAAAATTCAATAATAATTATAAAAAGTTATCCGAAATAAGCGGATAACTTTTTTTTGTTGATTTTTAGACCTTGTGTTTTTTCTCATAAGGTTGCGCTGCGCTGGATTTCTTCACGCGTTCGCTTCGCTCACTTGGTCGAAATGACATATTATAATAACTTACCGTTATCCGAGCGACAGCAGACAACAAAACTGCCGAGCTACACCGCTATTCTTACGGTTATAAGGGCCTTGCCGCGCTCGACGGTAAACTGCGCGCCGATACCGTTCAACAGCGTAACAAGGTCGCAGTCTATTACCGCTCTGTCGATGGAAAAGGAGCTAATAACGTATATTGCGCCGCCTTGCCTTGTTACGCGCATACATTCGGAAATCACCGCTGACAACTCGTCCTTTATGTGATACGCGGCGTTGAAAATAACCGACGTATCGAAAGATCCGTCGGCAAAGGCCGTACGGGTTGCGTCCATTACGCTAAACCGAACGTTAGCGCACTGCGCAACTTCGGGATTTAGGCGGAAGTCCACCAAGTCGATACACTCGACCGTTCGGGCAATGGGCGACATAGCCACAGACAAATCCGCGCGTCCGCACGCCGCTTCCAACACGTCCTTTCCTATAACGTCGTTTTTCATTATTTTTAACGCTTGTTCCGTTATTTTCATATTATTTCTCCGCTATCAGCGTTGCTCGGCTTTACTTAAAGATTGAAAGCTTATGCGCGCCTGTGTAAAGGCTTGGTATTTGCGCCTGTCGCGAAGCAGCCTGCGCCGCTCGATGAAAAACTGGTCGACAGCTTCCCACACGAACACCCAAGCGAATATATCCACTACTTCCGTCCAGATGGCGCTTGCGAAAAAGTGATCGAGCAACAGCATTGCCGCAAGCCCCATGATGCCTATTACGGTGAAAATTACGGAAACGAGCAAATTGCGGCGCAGAGAAAGCTGCGTACCGTCCGCCTTGGCATGGAAATAATTGCGGATTGCCTTGCCGTAGATAATTTTTTCGCCGTCGTCGATACAGTCGCTGTGGACGTTGATTTCTATCTGCTGCTTAGGCAAAAACTTCGACGCGCCGTTTTCCAAAAATTCCGCCACGTCCGACGAAATAACGGGCGTATCAGTAGCAGAATAGGGCGAAAGAAAATCGCCGTCGTTCAATACGGTCATATTTATTACGCAGGGCGAAACGGTTGCTTTACTCATAGCACACTCCTTTGATAATAGGATAACGATGCGATGATAACATATACTGCTGCAACCGTCAACAACAATTTGGCAAGGCACTCGGTTAAGGACATAATAAACAAGATTGTGCGGCTGCGCCTTGACTTCTCCACTACGCGCCTACGTCGCTTCGGGCGAAGTGACATATTGTATTATCCCGAGCAAACAAGTACTATAAAGTTACCGCTTAATACTGCGAGCTACAAGTCCCGTATACTATCCACTTAAAAACAGGAGCGAGTGGGTATCCGTTTTTCGCCTTTAAGCCGTAAAGCGGCGAAACGAAGTAAAAACGGATATCCCGCGAACGACATTATAGACGTATTAGTACTTTCGTACCGTCGGCGGCGTCCACTTCTACAAGATTGAAATGCCCGTTACGCTTAATTACCGTTTTAAGACAGCCGTAAAAAGTTTTGAGCAGTTTGCAATTGACGTAATCGGGCGAAATTACGGGTATTTTGCCTTCTTCCGCTTGGCTTTCAATGCCTTTGCGGATAATTTTTGCCGTAAGACGGCTTTTTAACAGCGCGTTGGGCAGCACTAAGTTTATATGCTTTGATTTGTGTTTTTCTCGGCGGTCCTTGCCGACTTTAACTCTAATTGTCATTATTCTACCCAGATTTCCACCAAGTCGCCGTCCTTGCTTTCCACTTCGATAATTTTACCGATAATACCGCGCTCTACCATGTCGAATATTTGCTTGAAATCTATATTGGATAGGATATCTTTGCCTTGAATTTGCGGCATATCCATACCCGAATCCACAAATACCTTGGCAAGAGCAAGCGGAATATTGACGTTTACTTTGTCGCCTTCTTTGCTTATAACCTTGATGCGGAAAAACATATTGTTGATGTCCTTGCGCTGCCGTTCGGGGACAAGCGTGGTTTCCGCCTGTTTACCGAGTAGGTCGTTTAGCGTTACGCCTAAAATATCGGACAATTCCACCAACACGGATATATCCGGCGCGGACGCGTCGTTTTCCCATTTACTGACAGCCTGAGCGGTTATGTTGAGTTTAGTCGCAACTTCTTCTTGCGTTAAATTTGCGTTTTTGCGCAGACGTTGAAAACGCTGACCGAATGTTTCGTTCATACTATTTCTCCTTTTAGCCGTTCTTATTATTCGGTAAAATCTACGGCGAACCGAAATTATTGCCCGAAAAGCAAACGAGCAAGACGGCGTTTCTGGCGAGTAAACTGTATCTTTCTCCGCTTTTCGACAATTACAGTTTACTATACTTTTCGCTAAAAAAACAGCGACCGTTTGTTGAGTTTGGGACTAATTTTACAACCGTAAGTTGCGATTTTACTCAACCGTCGGTTGTTTTTGCTAATTCACTCCGAAAAACGTCAAGTATCCAGCAATTCGCGGGTTTGCTTGCGTTTGTACTTTACCGCAACGTAGGCAAGCGAAGCAACGGTTACTGCCGCCACTACGGCAAGCCCTATCGCCGACACAGTGAGAAACGTCCCCGCGGACACGTCAAGACGTACCGACAGCGCGTCGTACAGTACGGCGTTAACGGCGTATAATGAACCCACCGTCAAAACAATCGCGGCGGCAAGGGCTATTAACGCGGCAATTGCAAACTGCGCAAGCCACACGAAAAACAGCTGCCGGTTGGTAAGTCCCGAAATAAGCAGTTCGCCGCTGTTTTTCATCTGTGACAGGCACAGACGGTCGGTTAACATAATAAGCGTAAACACCACCGCAAAAATCAAAACCGATCCGAAATACAGCGCAAGACGGTCGGATACGAGTTTCATTTTGGCGGTTATGTCCATCATCTTGACGTTGTCCTCGCCCGCGTAATAAATACCCTGTTGACCGTCGACGTACTTCACGGTATCATTGCTTGCCCAACCGTCCAAACTGCAAACGTATTCCGTCGTAAGCCCGTAGGACGCAAAAACGCTGTATTCTGTTACTATTGCGGTAGGACGGTATCCGTAAAACCTACCGCTCAATTTTGTGTATTCGCAGGTTAAAATTCCGCAGACGGTAAATTCCGATTCGAAAGGCAACTCGACGTAACCGTACTCCCATTGCGACGGAAAGCCGGGATGCGTCCACTCCGACATTAAACCGCCGTATTCTTCATAAAAATTTATTGCGCGGAAGGTTACGCGTTTGTCGAGAATATCGCGGGTTAATCCGTAGCAATTAAGGCACTCCTCGGTAAGCACTATTTCGTAGGCATTCTCGGGATAACGCCCTATCATAAGTTCGGCGCCGCCCGCTTCCTTTATGTCGTTGGGCGTAATCGCGCCGTCAGGCGCGACGTACGGGATAAAATCCATAGTACCTTCGTCATAAAAATGACGACTGCCTTGACAGTCGATGGCTATCCGCTGAAAAGCCGGATAAAACTCTTTGCCGAAACCCTCGCCGAACAGCGCGGCATTAAGCGGTTCGAGCGGTACTCGCTTGACTTCCAACGTAGTAAAACTTTCCGAAATTTCGCCCGTTTGCAACGGTCTGTCGCCGTAAACGTAGTTGGAGGATATATTTTGATACAAGTACTCTTGCTGTTTTGCCTTTAACGATACGGTAAAACTGCAAAACAGCGTAATCAAAAACAGCAGCGCGACGAGCGCTACGATTATCTTGATATAATTTTTTTTGTATGCGGCAAAATTGCGTCGCGCCAAAGTAAGTATACCTTTCATCAGTCGCTCCTCGTTACGGACACTATCGCCTTGTTGTCTATTTTGCGTACGATAAAAAAGCACAGTAAAACAAGCAATACGCCCACCGCGGCAAAGTAAACGGCGCAAACACCGAAATCGGTGTGAGCCGTAAAGGGCGACTCGAACGCCTGCGTACACGCGTCCATAATGCTGTTAACCATTAGCTTCGACAGGAAAAAGCCCGCAACGCATATTAACGCAAGCAGAACGATTATTATTGTAAAATAGACCGCAAAAATCAAGCCGTTGCCTGCGCCCGCGATTTTAAGTCGGCACACGTACGATTGACGGTTGCGCAGAATTACCGCGAATACGGCGTATAGAATTAAGATATTTACCGTAGCTATCGTTAGCGCGATTGCGATTAAAAACCCGTTGACAAGGGACAGATTGTCCATCATTGCCTGCGCAAATCCCGAAAGTTCCGCCTCAACGCCGTTTTTTTGCAAAGTGAGGTACGCATTGTACATATTCTCGGACTTATTAAAGGACACATTGACTTCGCTAAATACCGTGTTTTCGTCCACGGACACGAGATAGTCGTAATCGAGCAGCGACGAGAACAATTTTTTATCGTACACGCCGCAAACGGTAAAGTTACGTTCGCCTATCGTTATTTCGTCGTCGACGTTTACTTGCAGTTTTTCCGCTATGGTGTCTGCAAGCAAAATTTCGCCCGACTTTTTCGGCAGCGAAACGACGTCGAACGCTTTACGGTACGCGTCGAGATAGAACTGCGTAACCACGACGGCGCGGCAATATAAAGACTCGTAGTAAACCGAGCCGTCGCCTTTTACTACTTCGGTTTCGGTTGAAACGCTGTTTCCGCCATACGCAGTCAGCACGGCGGAGCGCGTAATCCCGTCCGCTTCGCCTACAAATAAACCGCTTTGCAATTCGTTCGTAACGTCCTTTGCCGAGGCGCTTTTAGCGTAAAAGGACATATCATCGCCCTCGCCGTCAAAGTAATTGAACACGTTGCCTGACAAATCTGCATATACGAAAATTACAGCAAACAGCGACGCGGTAAACAGCGTCAAAGCAAGGGCGGTAACTAATACCGTCCACTTTAAGTGTTTTATTTCGTTGAATGTCAGTTTAAGTATTCTTTTCATCGGAAATTACTTTGCCGTTGGATAGAGTTATAATACGGGAAGCCTTTTTTGCGTCCGATTCGTCGTGCGTGACGAGTATTACCGTCTTGCCCTGTTCATTTAACTGCTGTAAAATTGCCATTACCGCTTCGGAGCTTTCGGTATCTAAATTTCCGCACGGCTCGTCGGCAAGAATTATCTTGGGGTTGTTGATAATTGCGCGGGCTATTGCTACCCGCTGCTGTTCGCCGCCCGAAAGGAATTTCGTTTTGGTCTTGATTTTGTCCGCTATGCCTAATTGCGTCAAAACTCCTTTAACCTTTTGCTCGTTTTTGAACTGTCCCGCTATAATTAACGGCAATTCGACGTTTTGCAGTACGATGTACTCTCCTTCCAAATTGAACCGCTGAAACACAAAGCCCAACTTTGCGTTGCGCAGTTGCGCGATTTGCTTTGCGGACAGTTTGGAATAGTCGAATTCGTCCAACATGATTGTGCCCTGCGTAGGCGTATCCAACGTGCCTATTAGGTTGAGCAAAGTGGACTTGCCGCTGCCCGACTTGCCTACGATTGCTACGAATTCGCCGTCGGCAACAGTGAGCGTTACGTCATTGACGGCAGTTACGTCGCCCGCGGGGGTTTTGAAAGATTTAGTTACGTTTTGTAATGTAAGCATAAGTCCCTCCGTAAATTAAACGAAGAAAATACCGTTTTTACTATAAACCGCGCTTATTCACTTTGCGGACGGGTAGTAACTGCTTGGGCGGTCGACGACGGTCAGTGCGCCGTAACTGCTCTCGGTCATATCCACCGCTATTACCGTTACGCCCTTTTCCATTTTGTTCCCGTTTTCGTCCGTCCAAAGGTCTGCGTTATAAAGTACTTTGTCCGAAAGCCCGAACCACTTTGTAATAAAGAACTCATGATCGAAGAACGGATAGGTATGATATCCGCAGCACAAGCCGTAGCCAAGGTACACGCCGTCGTAGTAGCCTTTTAGCGTGTTTACGTGGTCGTGTCCGCAAAATACTCCCTTGGTGCTGTTCAATTCCTTGATATACTCGAACACGTCGGGGTGGTCTGTTACTCCTTCGGCGTTGCCCTGATAGTAAATGCCGACAGTGTAGCCGTCGTCGCCGTAGACGTATTCGGAATCCTTTTTGTCGCTTTCGCGCACTACGCCCGTAACGTCGCTCACCGCAACGTTCGGCAGCGCGTCCTTTACCGCTTGGGGAATTTCGTTACCTTTGGACTGTTCGTTTATATAGTACATATTCGCAAACTCTTTAAGCGGAATATGGAAAAACATAGACGACCGGATATCCGCCTTTATTGTTTGCAGCCCCTTAATCGCCCACTCGTACCAGTCCATTTGGCTTTGGTGAATCCAGTCGTACACCCAATCCGTCAACGCAACGTTTTCCGCCTCGGGGTACATACCCGAATCAAGCATTACGAGGCTGTACGCAAGGTTTTCCGCCTTCTTTTCGCCCTTGAACACGTTGACGAGATAGTTGCTTTCGCCGTAAATGTCGCTTGCTCCGCGATTGAACAGGCAGTACTTGTACTTTGTAAGCAGCGTGTAAATAGTATGCTTGCTGCAATCAAACTGACTGTCGTGATTGCCGTAGACAAACGCCCAGTACTGCTGACGTTCTTCCATAAAGTCGGCAAAGTACTTAAACGCGTCGTAGGTAAATACGGACAACGTAAGGTCGCCTGTAACCACGCAGATATCCGGCTGCTCCGCCTTGATCGCCCTGTCCAAAAGATCCATTGTTTTAACGTCGCGAGTCCAGCTTCCGAACTTTATCTGCGGATCGGCAATCTGCATAATTTTTACCGATTCGGCGTTCTCGTCTATGCTCACGGAAGGAAACAAATTGAGAAAATCCGCCGCGTTAAAGGCTTCGCGGTTATTAGCGTCGAACTGCTCCTTAACCTGCGCAAACTCGTACTCGCCGTACGTTTCCACTGTTTTACTGTGAACCGCCCAGCGGATTCCGTATACGCACACGCAAATGAGAATAGCCCCCATTATCGCTCCGAATACCGACCAACCTATTATACTTTTCTTTTTGCTTTTGATTTTAGACATTTTTAACCTGCCTGATATTGAATATTATTTATATATTATCATAAACCCGCGCGTAAAGCAATAGCCACGCAAAGTTTTGCTCGCCGTTTGCCGTCAATTTTCGCATTGAACGCGCCAACGGAAAGAATAAACGTAAAGTAAAGTAAAAAGAGTTGATATCCGCGCCGATATGGTGTAAAATATATTATGAGGAGCATTTATGGCGAAAACGCAAATTAAACGGTATAACGCAATTCAAACGCAAAAAGTTTTGCGTTCGCTTGACTTTTCAAATATAAATTGACGCTTTGATTTTTTAATCAAGGCGTTTTATTTTACCGCGAACGCAGTTTTTGAATATTGCCGCTTAAGCGCTGAAACAATAAGGAGAAAACAATGAACAACGTAACAATTATCAATCACCCGCTAATATCCCACAAGGTTGCGCTTTTACGCAGCAAAAGCACCAATACCAAGCAGTTCCGCGAGCTGGTTGAAGAAATTTCCGTACTGTTAACCTACGAAGCCTTCAAGGATATCCCCACTGTTTCCGTATCTGTGGAAACGCCGCTGGAAACCGCGGTTCAACAGACCATTGCGGAAAACTCGGTGGCGATTGTACCCATACTGCGCGCGGGACTGGGAATGGTCAACGGAGTGCATACGCTGTTTCCGACAGCAAAGGTAGGACACATAGGTATGTACCGCGACGAAGAAACCTGCACGCCGCGGGAATATTACTGCAAGCTTCCTGAAAACATCGAAAACAAAATATGTATCGTTCTCGACCCTATGCTGGCAACGGGCGGCAGCGCGATAGCCGCGGTTGATATACTGAAGAGCAAGGGCGTAAAGAACATAAAGTGTATGCATATAATAGCCGCGCCCGAAGGTATAAAAGCGCTGCACGACGCGCACCCCGACGTACAGATTTACTGCGCCGTACGCGACCGTGAGCTTAATGCCGATAGCTACATTTTGCCCGGGTTGGGCGACGCGGGGGACAGGCTATTCGGTACAAAATAACCGACCGCGCTTGTTTCCGATCATGAGCAGCGGTCGCTGCGCTTTGTGCTAACAGTTCTATCTCCGTCACGGTCGGGCTATAAGGCGCCAAACGTCCGTTTTGCTTCTTGCGTAAGACCTTCGCTACGGCGCACCACTTTGTATCCCCCCCCCGCAAGAACCGAAGGTCGGGTTCACGCCCTGACTTCGCGGAAAATCTCCGTAACCGTTCTGCATTCTCAAACGAAGATTATCTATAAATTCGAGAACCGACGGTTCGCTATGCGAAACGTCGGTTCTTTATTACAAAACGTTATTAACCTGCTATTCAAGAATACTTGTTATTGCTCCTTGTAAATAATACGTCCGCAGTGTTCGCAACGCATATAGTCCTTGCTTGCAAGCTGCGCGTCTACTACCGCCTTGGGCATTTCCATACGGCAGCCGCCGCACTGGCACCCGTTTACAAGCGGAACGAATACGGGATGAATCTGCCCGTCGCTTATCTTCTTGTATATTTCGAACACCGACGGATCGATTGATTTCTTCAATTCCGACTGCTGCGCTCTAAGCTCCGCAATGTGCGGCTTCTGCGCTTCCGTAATCTTGTTGAATTCTTCTCCGCACTTATTGTACAAAGCGGTAATCTTGGGCATTTTGGCGTTTATGTCGTCGAGAGTTTTGAGTATTTCTTCCCCTTCGCGCGTTATTCGTTTAATATCCCGCTCCAATGCGTTCAGCGCGTCCAATTCGTCGTTGAGCTTCTTGGTCATATAGTTTAGCTCGTCTTCGCCTTCCACGTCCTTTATTTCCTTAAAGTAATCTTCCAACACGGCGTTTACCTTGTCCATACTTTGACGCGTTTGAGCAAGCTGCGCGCGAAGATCCGCAGCCTTGGCGTCGGACTTGGCAACGTTGTCTTCGCAGCTTTGGTAAAGAGACTTGTACTGCTTGCGCTTGATATAAAACTCGTTTTTGCGCAAATCTTTCTCGATGCGGTTAAGCTCCCTGTCGATATTTTGGTATTCCAGCATTTCCTTTTGAATCATAATTTATCTCCTTATTTCTTCCATAATTTTGCATACGAAGTTTAATCTGTCCGATACTTCCGCAGCGTTGCACCGCTCGAGAATACCGATAAGCTTCGTCCGTTCGTTTTCCAAATAAGCCCGAAAATCCGCCGACGGCTCTGCGAGATTGCCGCGCCCGAATTCCAACTCCGCTTCGGTCAGCTTACAGCCGCCGTCGCATTTTACCGCCGCTATAACGTCGTAGAACTTGCCGTCCGATATTTTGTCGTCTACTACGATATCGTAGCTGCGAGTAAGCCTTTCTCGCACGTCGCGCACGTTGCGCATAGGCTGCAAAACCAACGCGTCGGGCAGGGCTTCCGCGTTGTCCAAGATAGATATTATTTCCAATCCGCCCATACCGCAAATAGCCGCAGTATCCGTACGTATACTACCTATTCCGTCCTGACAAACGAAAGAAGCGCGCGCCACAAGCCCTTCGGGGCAGTTTCTGCGGGCTTTTGCCAAGCATTCGCCTGATACGTCGACAAAAACTACTCGGTTAGCCAGTCCGCGTTTAAGAGCTTCTATTCCGACGTAGCCGTGGTCGCACCCAATGTCCGCAAGCGTGTCGGAGCACGGGATAACGGACACAAGTTTTTCCAACCTTTTGGTAAGCATATCAATCCAAATAATCGCGCAGCTTCTTGGACTTGGTAGGGTTGCGGAGCTTTCTTAAAGCCTTGGCTTCTATCTGCCGTATGCGCTCTCTCGTAACGTTGAATTCGCGCCCCACTTCTTCGAGAGTTCTCTGTTTGCCGTCGTCCAAGCCGTATCTCAAGCGTATGACTTTTTCTTCGCGCGGGGTAAGCTTGTGCAACGCCTGTATAAGCTGTTCGCGCAGCATAGACTGCGCCGCGGCGTCGCCGGGGGCTACGGTCTTGGTATCTTCGATGAAGTCCACCAAATGACTGTCTTCTTCTTCGCCTATCGGCGTTTCGAGACTTACGGGGTCCTGCGCTATCTTTTGAATCTCGATAACCTTATCCGCGGGTATACCCATATACTCGCCTATTTCTTCGGGAGTGGGTTCGCGCCCCAGTTCCTGAAGCAGCGTACGCTGCGCGCGAACCTGACGGTTAATTGTTTCAACCATATGTACGGGAATACGTATAGTACGCGCTTGGTCGGCTATCGCGCGGGTTATGGCTTGGCGAATCCACCAAGTCGCGTAGGTGCTGAACTTGAACCCTTTGGTATAGTCGAACTTTTCCACAGCCTTCATCAAGCCCAAATTGCCTTCCTGTATAAGGTCCAAAAACAGCATTCCGCGCCCGACGTAGCGTTTTGCTATGGATACCACCAAACGGAGATTAGCTTCGGACAGCTTTTGCTTTGCGTCTTCGTCGCCGTCTATCATTCGGCGGGACAGGTCGGATTCTTCTTCGCTGGATAGCAAAGGCACCTTACCTATATCTTTAAGATACATCTTGACGGGGTCGTCCACCGCGACGTCCCCGATGCTTTTGTACAGAGCGGAGTTGTCCTTGTCGAAGGTATCCACTATTTTAACCCCGTTATCCTCCAAAAACTTGTATATTTCGGCGTTTTGCTCGGGCGTGAGTTCTAACTTTTCCAATCTCGTCTCGAGATCTTCGAAGGAAATCTTGTCTACTCCGCCCGTTTTTATCTCCGCAGCAAGCGCTTGAAGATAGTTCTGCGTCAGTTCCATTATTAAGCGTACCCCCTTGGTAGGTTCAATTCAATTTTGTGGAAATCGAATACAATTCGTTCAAAAGCTGAGAATCGTCCGGATTCCGTTTTATTTTTGCAAGCAACTCGTCACGTTTACGGCGAAGCTTTTCCTTTACTATAAGCTCGTAGCACTCGGCAAAATACTGCGCGTTCTGCTTGTATCTGCTTTTACCGAAATCCACGTCGATAATTGCGGAATACTCCGATTCGGCTGCGTTCGGACACACTGTATACAGCATATCCGCCGAAGGCTTTACTCCCTGATTACGGCACTCTATTATATAATCGTACAAGTCGGACAAAAACAGGGTGTCGCACAGCGGCTTTTCGTTAATTACGGCGTAGTCTTCGCCTGCAAGCAGGCTTGCGGCTACAAAATACTTGGCGCGCGTTTCAGGAGAAAGCTGTTCCGATATTTCGGGCGCGGTTGCCGCGTCGTTCGGTTCTTCCATAAGCTTGCGACGTATATACTCCTGCGAAAAACCCGTTTTTAACGACACTGCCGTAATATACTGCGACTGTCGCACGTCGTCCAACTGTTTTAACATTATAAGCGCGCCCTTTACAAACTTTGCGAGATTGTCGTTGCGCTTTGCCGTATCCGCCGTATCGATTGGGAAAGCGTTTTCCAGCAGTTTTAGCTTGTAATCGGCAAGAGGAAGCGCGGCGTCGATTAGCCGTTCGAACGCGTCCGAGCCGTATTTTTTGATATACTCGTCGGGATCTAAACGCTCGGGAACAGACATAACCTTTACTTCCAAGCCCGCCTTGTCCAATATATCCAGCCCGCGTACCGTCGCTTTCTGACCGGCGGAGTCGCCGTCGTAGCATATGTATACCGTGGAAGTTAACCGAGACAGCCATTTGGCTTGATTATCCGTAAGACTCGTACCCATACTGGCTACCGCGCGCTTAAAGCCCGCTTGGTACATAGCTATTACGTCCATATACCCTTCGACAACCACAATATTGGGCAAAGCCGACTGCTGCTTTTGCTCCTTGGCTATATTGATTGCGAACAAATTGTCTTTTTTGGAAAACAACGGCGTTTCGGAAGTATTTTTGTACTTTCCGTATCTTGTGATATCTTCCGTCATACCGCGCCCGCCGAACGCTATAACTTTGCCCTGCATATTGAATATGGGGATTATCAGTCGGCGGGACAGCGCGTCGAATTTGTCGGAATTGCCGTCGGCAGACTTACGCTGAATAACGCCGCAGGCAAGACAGTCTTCGTCGGAATAGCCCTTGCTTCTTAGATAGCTAACCAGCGAACGGCTATCGGGAGAATACCCTATGCCGAATTTCTTGACCGTATCTGCGGAAAAACCTCGGCTCTGTACGTAATCGCGAGCGGTTTGACCGCGCGGTCCGTAGTACTGCTTGTAGTAAAATATCGCGGTATCGCGGCATATTTCCAAGTAAACGTCCTGCTTTTTTTTACGGGCGGCGCGCTCGCCGTCCCGCTTGTCGGACGAAAGCTCCGGCATCTTGATATCGGCGCGTTTGGCAAGCTTTTCCAACGCTTCCATAAAAGTCAAGCTCTCGTACTCCTGTACGAATTTTATAACGTCGCCGCTTACGCCGCAGCCGAAACACTTGTATATCTGCATATTGCGGTTAACGTTGAAGCTGGCGGTTTTTTCTCCGTGAAAAGGACAGCGCGCCATAAAATTGGTTCCGCTTCTGCGTAATTCCAAATATGAGCCGATTACGTCCACTATGTCGTTGGCGCGTTTTACCTGCTGTATAAAATCCGTCAAATCCGCCATAAATACGCTATGCTTGTCCCCTTTTCGTCAGTTCACGAACTTTACCTACAAATAAATACCGCGCAAACCGCAAAATTCCCCTAAGAATTTGCAAAAAAGTTAAAAATTATTTCAAAAAATTATCCCGACGGTTTTTCCGTCGGGATAATCGCCTTACTTTACCGTTTTACCAATGCGTGTTTGTACACCGTGGCAATATCTTCCGCAAGTACAAATTTGATATTATCGCGTACTTCCTTGGGAATTTCTTCAAGGTCGCGTTCGTTGTCCTTGGGAATGATAATCTTGCGTATGCCTATGCGGTACGCGGCAAGAGCCTTTTCGCGCAAGCCGCCTATCGGCAAAACCTTGCCGCGAAGCGTTATCTCGCCAGTCATAGCCACCTTACCGGAAACGGGTATGCCGGAAAACGCCGACATAACCACCGTAGCCATAGTTATACCTGCGGACGGTCCGTCCTTGGGAATAGCTCCTTCGGGCACGTGAATGTGAATATCCGTTTCGGCAAAGCGTTTCTTGTCTATGCCGTATTCGTCGGCAAGGCTCTTGACCAAGGATATTGCCGTACGGGCGGACTCCTTCATCACGTCGCCCAAATTTCCCGTTAGCTGCACTTCGCCCTTGCCCTGAAACAGCGTTGCGTCAACGTTTAACGTTACGCCGCCTATGCGCGTCCAAGCAAGACCGCGCGCGCTGCCCACCGTGTCGGGAATGATATTCATTTCATCCTTGTGCTTTTCGGCGCCCAAGAAGTCGCGCAAATTGTCCGCCGTGACGATTACGCGAGCTTCGCCGTCTTCGACAAGACGGATAGCAACCTTACGGCATATGGCTGCTATCTGACGTTCTAAATTTCTTACTCCCGATTCGCCCGTGTAGCGTTCCACTATTTTTGCGTAAGCGTCGTTAGTAATTTCTATTGCGTTATCGGGTATGCCGTGCAGCGCGAGATTTTTTTTCAACAAAAATTTGTTGGCGATTTCTATTTTTTCCAGCTCCGTATAGCCCGAAAGCTCTATTACTTCCATACGGTCCAAAAGCGGTTCGGGTATATCGTCCGTGGCGTTTGCGGTACACACAAACAAAACCTTGGACAGGTCGTACGGGACTTCCATAAAATGGTCGGTAAAACTGAAATTCTGCTCGGGGTCCAAAACTTCCAGCATTGCGCTTGCGGGGTCTCCGCGGTTGTCCTTGCCCATTTTATCTATTTCGTCCAAAAGCAGCACAGGGTTGACGCAGCCCGCCTGTTTCATCATATAAATGATTTTGCCGGGTATTGCGCCTACGTACGTTCTGCGGTGTCCGCGTATTTCCGCTTCGTCGCGCACGCCGCCAAGGCTTACGCGCAGATACTTGCGGTCAAGCGCGCGGGCAATGCTGCGCACTATAGACGTTTTGCCCACTCCCGGGGGACCGACGAAACAGAGTATAGGTCCGTTGAGCTTGCCCGTCAGCTGCATTACGGCAAGATATTCGATGATTCTGTCCTTTATCTTTTCCAGCCCGTAATGATCTTCGTCTAAGATTTCGCGCGCTTTTTTAAGGTCCTTGTTGTCAGCCGTTTCCTTTGTCCAAGGCACGTCGCACAGCCAATCGAGATAATTGCGTATAACCGCTGCGTCGGGAGAAGTAGGCGACATCTTGGACAGGCGGTTCAGTTCCTTGTTGGCCTTGTCTGCCACTTCGGCAGGCATACCGCTGTTCTTTATTTTGTCCAAATAATCCTGCTTTTCATTGGCGTCGTCGCCGAGCTCGGCGGAAATAGCCTTCATCTGCTCACGAAGATAGTATTCCTTCTGACCGTCCTGCACCTGCTGCTTTACTCGGTTCTGTATGCGTTTTTCGGCGCGGACAATCTCCATTTCACCTTCGATATACACGCATATCTTTTCAAGGCGCGCTTCGACGGACGTTTCTTCCAAAACGGACTGACGCACGTCCAAACGCGTAACTATCTCGTTGGCTATCACGTTGGTAAAAGCCAAGTAATCTACGTCCTGCGAGACGGAAAAGTTTTTAAGTTCTATCTTATTTATGTTTTTGTCCGTTTCCGCAAGTTTGCCGATATACTTCAGCGTTTCTTCGAATAAGGCGCGGGTTTCCACGTTATTTTTGCAGGTGAAATCCAACGTTTCCACGTTAGCGAAAATAATGCGGTCGTTCATAGTCATATTGACTACGCGCGCAACTTCTATCGTCCTCGCCATAATAACTGTGGCTTCGCTGGTTGCAGATTCGACGGAAGCTATCTCCGTAACTACGCCAACCGCGTACATATCCGCGGGGCTTGTAGGCGACGGCTTGGTTCCGTCCAGCTGACTTACCATAAAAAACTTACCGCCGTTATCGAGAGCGAACTTGATTGCGTTACGGGAAATTTCTCTGGCAACTTCTACCTTGGCGCGGATATTGGGAAAGAAAAAGTTTCCGCGCATTGCCAAAACGGGCAAATTGTCGTATCGTGTCACTTGGTACTCCTTTATTTCGTCTTTTCGTTAGTTTGCATATTTTAGCCGATTTTATTATCGCTTGACGCAAGCGGTTTGCGCGGCGTTACCGCGGCAGCCGCGCAATACAGCTATTTACAGATAATAAAATATTAAGTTTAAGTATATCTTAAAAAGCGTATTCTTGCAACAAAATGACGGCAACATTCGCGTAAGCCGAATAAAAAGCCGCAGCTCGTTACAGCAAAAAGGTCGGAGCATCTACGCGTTCCGACCTTATAAGCTGCTTTAACTTGCCCGACGTTTGATTTGCGGCTGGTTGTTTTCTTCTACGCATTGACGCGTAATGCACACCGATTCTACGTCGCCCAAGCTCGGGGCGTCGTACATACAGCCTAACATTATATTTTCCAGCACCGAGCGCAATCCTCTTGCGCCGGTTTTAAGCCGCAGCGATTTGCGCGCTATCGCCACAATCGCTTCCTTTTCGAACTCCAAATCGATATCGTCCAACTTGAAAAGCTTTGTATACTGCTTGACAAGCGAATTCTTCGGCTCGGTAAGAATTTTCACCAAGGCGTCTTCGTTTAACGGAGACAGTCCTACGGTAATAGGCAGCCTGCCCACGAACTCGGGAATAAGACCGTACTTGATGAAGTCCTGCGGTTGCAAGCTCTTGACAAGCTCTGCGTGGTCCACTTCTTCGCAGCTTTTTATTTGGTTGCCGAAGCCGAGCCCCGCGCCCTGCTGACGTTTTTCCGCTATTTTATCCAATCCGACGAAAGCTCCGCCGCATATAAACAGAATATTAGTAGTATCGATAGGGATACTTTCCGCCTGCGGATGCTTACGTCCGCCCTGCGGGGGAACGTTTGCTACGGTGCTTTCGATAATTTTGAGCAGCGCCTGCTGAACGCCTTCGCCCGAAACGTCGCGGGTTATGGATACGTTCTCCGACTTCTTGGCGATTTTGTCTATTTCGTCGATATAAATAATACCCTTTTCCGCCTTTTCAACGTCGTAGTCCGCCGCCTGTATAAGCTTGAGCAAAATATTTTCCACGTCTTCGCCGACGTACCCCGCTTCGGTAAGCGTAGTCGCGTCTGCCACGGCGAACGGAACGTCCAATATTTTAGCCAAGGTTTTGGCGAGCAAAGTCTTGCCGCAGCCCGTAGGCCCAAGCATAAGAATATTGCTCTTTTCCAATTCCACTTCGTCGTCCGCTTTTCCGCCGCGGTTTAACACGCGCTTGTAATGGTTATACACTGCTACGGACAGCGTTTTTTTAGCGTCGTCCTGACCGACGACGTATTTGTCTAACTCCGCCTTGATTTCGGCGGGCTTCAATAAGCTGAAAGAGCTGTCGACGCGAGCGCACTGTTCGTTATCTATCATAGCCATACAGGTCTCTACGCATTCGTTGCAAATATACGCGCCGTTGGGACCTGCGAACAGATTTCTTACCTTGTCTTCGCTTTTTCCGCAAAAAGAACAATTCTGCATTTAATAAACAGTCTCCTTGTTACTTAATCGTTCGAAACGCCGTTTCAAACGCTTCTTTGATAAAATACTTGATCGATAATGCCGTATTCCTTGGCTTCTTCCGCCGTCAAATAATTATCGCGGTCGGTATCCTTCTCCACTACCGATACGGGCTTGCCGACGTTTTCCGCAAGCAGCTTGTTCAGCTTTTGCTTGGTTTTGAGCAATTGCTTGGTTTGAATTTCCACGTCGGACGCCTGTCCCTGCGATCCGCCCAAAACTTGGTGAATCATAATTTCCGAATTGGGCAGTGCGAAACGCTTGCCCTTGGCGCCGCTTGCAAGCAGAAACGCGCCCATAGACGCCGCCATTCCTATACAAATAGTAGAAACGTCGCAGCGAATATAACGCATAGTGTCGTAAATAGCCATACCCGCGGTTACTTCGCCGCCCGGGCTGTTGATATACAGCGAAATATCCTTGGTCGGGTCCTTGGATTCCAAATAAATAAGCTGCGCAACGACAAGATTAGCCAATTCGTTGGTTACCTGCCCCGACAAAAAGACCACGCGGTCTTCCAGCAGTCGGGAATAAATGTCGAAGCTTCTTTCTCCGCTATCGGTGCGGTCTACCACCATAGGTACAAGTGTCATAATATTCTCCTAAAAATCCTTGTAAACTCGCAGACAAACTGCTTATAATATACGTCGGGAAAATAAAAATATTTACCCGACGTTTCAAAAACGTTTTTACGCTAACGTATTTTCTTTCTTCAACAGGCTAAGCAATGCTTCCGTTATAACCTGATTTTCGAAATAATACTTATCCCCTTCGTTAAGTTCCTTGTTTAGTTCGTCTAACGGCTTGCCGATACGCTGTGCGTATTCCTTAATCTTGGCATCGACGGCCTTTTGCGAAGCTTTGATTTTTTCCGTCTTGACGATTTCTTCAAAAACCAAACGCGTATGAACGGCTTTTTCGGCGCGTTCCTTATGGCTTGCGCGCAGGTCGCTCATCGTGGTATTGGTATACTTGAAGTAGTTGTCTATATTTAGACCTTGATAACTTAGCTGATACTTGAAGTCTTCGACGTATTGGTCGATTTGCTCTTGTATCATTTCGTCGGGAATCTCGATAGGCGTTGCGTTAACCACTGCTTCCACAAGGTTGCTTTCGTCCTTGCTGTCCGCGTCCTTTTGATAACGGTCGGCTATATTCTTCTTGATATCGTCCTTGTATTCTTTAAGGGTGTTGAATTCCGAAACGTCCTTGGCAAATTCGTCGTCCAACGCAGGCAGCTCTTTAACGGTGATGCCGTTGATAGTTACCGTAAACACGGCGGGCTTGCCGGCAAGGTTCTCGGCGTGATATTCCTTGGGGAATGTGACGTTTATGTCCTTGGTATCGCCTATGTTCATCCCCACAAGCTGTTCTTCGAATCCTTCGATGAAGGTGTGAGAGCCGATTGTAAGCGTTTGCTTAGTTGCCGTACCGCCTTCGAAGGCTACGCCGTCAACCTTGCCGCAGTAATCGAGATTGACTTGATCGCCCTCCTGCACTGCGCGGTCGGACACTTCTACAAAGCGCGCGTTGCGCTCCCGAACCTTGGAAATCTCTGCGTCGACATCGGCGGGCTTAACCTTTTGAACGGGCGTCTTTTTAACTTCCAAGCCTTTGTACTGACCGAGAGTAATTTCCGGACGGACGGTAACCACTACCGCAAAGGTAACGCCCTTATCGTCCGCAGATATGGATTTGTCGTCGATTGCGGGACGGGATACCGGTTCTACCTTTTTATTTTTATCCAAAAATTCGCTATAATATTCTTGCGCGGCAATATAAAGCGCGTCTTCGAAGAAAAGTCCCTTGCCGTAATGCTGTTCGATTACGTTCTTGGGCGCGTGTCCCTTGCGGAATCCGGGTATATTGTACTTGCCCTTGTTTTGGTCGTAGGCGCGTCTGTCGAACGTAGCCCACTCTGCCGAATCCATCTTGAAAGTAACAGTCAAGGTATTCTTTTCTCTTGTTTGCGTGTATTTCATTGTAATCCTCCAAATAAATGCTCAGACGAAATACCATCCCGTCCGTATTTTTATAATTTTCCGCTTATAAGCGGCGTTTTCAACAGTATATAAGTATAACATAACAAAAATTATTTTGCAAATACTTTTATCACATAACCGCCAATAACTCGAATTGTATACCGACTACGCCGTATTGCGCCTGGCGTTCGGCGGAATAGTACTTTAACATATCGTCGGGGCTTGCTTTTTTATCCGCGCCGTAGCCGCATTTGCTCATATCGAGCGAAGCGTACAGCCCGTTAAAATCGGCGAAATAATGCAATTGAGTAACCGCTACTACGCATTTACGCAATAATGCGCTGCCGTCGAGATTGTTGAGTATCACAAAGTCTCCGACGGAAATACCGCGCCGCTTGCCGTCGTTCAGTCGCAGCTCAATCGTTTTGTCGCCGCGTATTATCTTGCAAAACCACTCGCTGTCGACGTCCATTTCAAAGCGTTTGATATGAAGCGCGTATTCCTTATCGGCAAATGTT
This sequence comes from uncultured Clostridia bacterium, assembly GCA_947570215.1. Lineage (GTDB taxonomy): Bacteria > Bacillota > Clostridia > Christensenellales > CAG-314 > Fimimonas. The sequence continues at coordinate 31,623 of CANOTO010000002.1, read as the reverse complement.
CTAAGCCCGTCGAAAGACGTATACGAGCCGTCCTTGACGTATACAAAGCCGCACTTTTGTATTACCCTTGACGAACGGACGTTATCTTTCGCGTGTCTGCATACGAAGTCCGTCGTTCCATGCGCGACGTTATAGGCAATAAGCGCCTTGACCGCTTCGGTGCAATAACCCTTGCCCCAGTACGCTTTTGCAAGGTTATACCCGAGTTCGGTGTCGCCGCTGCGGTTCTTGCGCGCGTCTCCGCCGCCGATAAGCTGCCCGCTCTCTTTTAAGAATATTCCGAAGGATTTGTGTCCGTCCGTTTTTATCCAGTCCGCTACGTCCGACACAGACGTATAGGTGCTGTAATTCATAAACCTTGTAACGTCGGGGTCGCCGACCCATTTGTAAACGTCCCGCGCGTCGGCTACGTCAATCGGCATAAGAAAAATACGCGTAGCCTGTATATACTTGCCGTCGTTTATCGCCCGTTTTATACGTCCTTCGAGTTCAGCGTTCATTTACGTCTCCTTGCAGCGGCTTTTCCCTGTCGGTAAGCCCGCGATGATGCTGACAATAAAAAAGATACGCAATGTACGACTTGTCGTAGGGTACGAAGTTACCGCAATCTAACAATCGGCAAATTTCTTCCTGCGTAAACCAACGGACTTCGGATACTTCCTCCGTCTGAATGTTCAAGTCGTCCGCGTCCAAGTCCATTGTAACGCAATACACGTCGTCGAAGCCATAATTGAAATGTACGGTCAGCGACGGGGTGACGTCGGCAGGCAAATCCACGCCCAGTTCTTCCTTGGTTTCGCGCAATGCGCCCGCTATCGACGTTTCGCCCGCGTCTACACAGCCTCCGCAGGACAAATCCCACAAGTTGGGATAAACCTTTTTACTGCTTACACGCTTTTGACACAACATTCTGCCGTCTGACGAAAATATGCAGATATGCACAACCAAGCGATAAACGCCATTAGGCTGAAAGCCGCCGCGCTCCATAGTAATACCCAACGGACGGCGGTTTACGTCGTATAAATCAAATAATTCCATAGTAGCCTCCTACGGTAAAGAATACTATAAATAACAAACAAAGTCAAATACGATTCCGCGGCTTCACGTTTCAAATACGACTATTCGCCGCCTTTCTGTTGACAACATTTTCAAAGAGTGTTATACTGAATTAAACCAAACGCCGAAAGGCAATTTATTTAGGGGGATACTCGAATGAAAAGAATACAAACTCTCGAAACACGTAACCTTTGCGAAAGCGCCCAAAACGGCGGCTGCGGCGAATGCCAAACTTCCTGCCAATCCGCTTGCAAAACAAGCTGCGGCGTAGCTAACCAAAAGTGCGAAAAAGAAGATAAATAATTACAACACAACCTGCAAAAATGCCGCCACAAAATGGCGGTATTTTACTATTGCTGCGACAGTCGCATACCGCGCCTCTTTGAATGCGTAATTGCGGTTGACGTTAGTTAAATATGCGGCATAAAACACAATCATATCGAAGCAATAAGAGAAAACATAAGAAATACTATGATACACCAATACAAGCTTAACGGATACAATATAGTTTTGGATACCTTTTCCGGCTCCGTTCACTCGGTAGACGACGTTGCGTACGACGTTATCGAAATGACGGACGGCAAAAAGGACGAGAACGCCATAATAAACGAACTTAGCGTAAAATACGACATTGACAAGCAGGAAATTGCCGACTGTATAAACGACGTAAAGGAACTTACCGCCCAAGGCAAGCTGTTTACGGAAGATACCTTTTCCCCTATTGCCGCCGCATTCAAACAAAAAAGCGGCAACGTAATAAAGGCTTTGTGTCTGCACGTCGCGCACACGTGTAACCTTAACTGTTCCTACTGCTTTGCCAGCCAAGGCAAGTACCACGGCGACAGAGCGTTGATGAGCCTTGATACGGGCAAGCGCGCATTAGACTTCTTAATAGAAAATTCCGGCAGCCGCAGAAATTTAGAAGTGGACTTCTTCGGCGGCGAACCGCTGATGAACTGGCAGGTGGTAAAGGACCTTGTAAGGTATGCCCGCAGTATAGAAAATGAAAAGGGCAAGAACTTCCGCTTTACGCTTACCACCAACGGAATGTTGATAGACGACGACGTGATAGACTTTTGCAACCGCGAAATGAGCAACGTCGTATTAAGCCTTGACGGACGTAAGGAAATACACGACCGCCTGCGCGTGGACTACGCGGGGCGCGGCAGCTGGGACAGGATAGTACCCAAGTTCCAAAAGTTAGTAAAGGCTCGCGGCAACTGTAACTATTATATGCGCGGTACGTTTACCCACGCCAATCCCGACTTTTTGGAAGACATAAAGACCATGCTTGACCTTGGCTTTACGGAGCTATCTATGGAACCCGTGGTATGCGCGGAAAACGATCCCGCAGGGCTAACCGACGACGACGTAAAGGTTGTGTGTAAACAGTACGAGCAGTTGGCAAAGCTTATGATACGGCGGAAGAAGGAAGGAAAGCCCTTCACATTCTACCACTATATGATTGATTTAACGGGCGGCCCGTGCGTTTACAAGCGCGTATCAGGATGCGGAAGCGGAACGGAATACATGGCGGTAACACCTTGGGGCGACTTGTATCCCTGCCACCAATTCGTAGGAGAAGAACGCTTCAAGTTAGGCAATATTTACGACGGGGTAACCAACGACGCTATGCGCGAAAAATTCCGCAAGTGCAACGTTTACACAAAGGCGGAATGCGAAAACTGCTGGGCTAAGCTGTATTGCTCCGGCGCGTGCGCGGCAAACGCCTACCACGCTTCGGGCGACATAAACGGAGTGTATCCCAAGGGCTGCGAGCTGTTCAAAAAACGCATAGAATGCGCCATTATGCTTAAGATTTCCGACCACACGCGCGACGGGAACTGAACGCAGTCGCTGCGCTTTGCGCTGGCAGTTCTAACTCCGTCGCGGTCGGGACTTGGGAGTTGCGCTTGAACACAAGCGCATCATATTCCGACTTAGGCGGGCGTACAACCCCGCCGGCCCCGTATGGGCGCGAAGGTCAGGTACACGCCCCGACTTCGCGGGAACTTATTTTGAAACTGTTGTCGATACGAAATAACCATTCCTTGTCATTTCGAGCGTAATGAGCATAGCGAATGCAGTTTCGCCAAAAGACGGCGAAGGTTTTCAAGCGAGCGAGAAATCTATGCGAGTGTGCGAGCCGCTTTTTTTCTTGCGCATATAAAACATCAAAAATGAGATTTAACAAAAACAATGAAAACTAAAACGCCTATTTGCGATTTTGCAAAACAATACGCCGAACGGAAATACGCTCGGTTTCATATGCCGGGACACAAGGGCAGGGCTTTGCTCGGCTCGGAGCCGTACGACATAACGGAGATTACCGGCGCGGACAGCCTGTACGAAGCTCGGGGCATAATTGCAGAAAGCGAACGCAACGCGGCGGCGCTGTACGGAACGGGCGCGACGTTTTACTCCGCCGAAGGGTCGTCGCAGTGTATAAGGGCGATGCTGTACTTGTCGTCGCTCGTAGCCGCAAATAAGGGGTGCAAGCCATTGATTGCCGCCACCCGCAACGCGCACAAGGTATTTGCTTTAACGGCGGCGCTGTTGGACATGGACGTGATATGGCTAAACGGAGACGTCCGCGCGTCATTATGCGAATGCAGCCTATCGCCCGAACGGTTGGATGAAGCGCTTGCCGAACTAAAACGTCTGCCCGACGCGGTGTTTATCACTTCGCCCGACTATTTGGGCAATATCGCCGACGTTAAGGGCTTAGCCGAAACCGCACACAGGTACGGTTGTTTGCTTATCTGCGACAACGCGCACGGGGCGTACTTGAAATTTTTAGACGACAAATGCCACCCGATGGACGTCGGGGCGGATATGTGCTGCGATTCGGCGCACAAAACGCTGCCCTGCTTGACCGGCGGAGCATATCTGCACATAGGCAAAAACGCGCCGCAACGTTTGAAGGATAACGCAGCCGACGCTCTCGCAATGTTCGGATCCACAAGCCCCAGTTACCTTATTTTGCAGTCATTAGACAAAGTAAACGGTATGCTGATAGACGGCTATGCAGCTAAAATAAAGCAAACCGCCGAACGCGTAAAAAGACTAAAAAACGAGCTTACGGAATACGGCTATACGCTTGTAGGCAGCGAACCGCTGAAAATTACCGTTAACGCCAAACGTTACGGCTACGACGGGCGCGAGCTTGCAAAAATCCTTGCCGACGGCAACGTTATAGCGGAATACTTCGACGCCGACTTTACCGTGCTTATGGTATCCGCCGAAAACGACGAAAGCGACCTGAATGCGCTCGAACGGGCATTAAAAGATCTTCCGAAAAAGCCGCCGCTTAAACAGCCGAGCTTTGACGTGAATCCCGCTTGCGCAATGACTATGAAGCAAGCCTTAACAGCCGATGCCGAAACCGTAGACGTTACCAAAGCCCTTGGACGCGTACTCGCCTGCCCTACCGTTTCCTGTCCGCCCGCCGTCCCCGTACTTTACGGCGGAGAGCTGATAAACGAACAAGCCGTTGAAACGTTTCTTTACTACGGAATAACGGAAGTTAAAGTTGTAAAATAACCGCGTTTTCGCTTGTCCGTACTGCGATAAAGCTCAGTAAGTAAAATAAGCGTATCACATACAGTCTATCCGTTTATTTGAGTTAAGGCGTATTACACGAAATTTAATAATTAACAGAAAGAAACAAAACCCCGCAAGAGTGCTTGCGGGGTTTTGTATTTTGTTAATATTATATTGCTGCGTCATTGCAACCGATTATTAAAAACTGTCGCTTCGAGTACGGCGAGCGTTAAGCCAACCACTGCGTTGCGGTGTCGGTAGTCAGGCGAGAACAAGGGCTATGCCAGCAGTTTATAAAAAGGGGTACTCGCGAACGACTTTTGTCTCCGTTTATTTTGAAGTTGAAATCGTATTCGACGTTTATTACCTTGCCGTCCGAATCGAAGCTGACGGTTATATACTTGAACGTAGTGTCTTTCATTTTCTTATCGAGTTCGTCTATTTTTTTCTGTATAGCAAATGCTTGCTCTAAACTCGTCGCATTTGCCATCTGTTTGTTCAAATCTTCCGCTTCGCGCATAAGTTTTACGTAATTAGCGCTGTAATAATTCCAAGAATAGTCGCTTGCAAACTCCGCTTTGCCTAACACTTTGACGACTTCGTCCTTCGTCATACCTTGATGTATTTGGTTGACTTTGCTTTGCTTGAATATGTTTTGACTGTCGACGATTATGCCCACTGCTATTGACAATGCTGCAACTGCAACCGCGCACAACACCGCTAACGCTTTGATTTTTTTAATATGCCAGTTATATTGCGGACGTTCTACAATCGGCTTACCCGAGCCTGCCAAACGCAAATTGTAATTGTAGTAGCGCATCTCGCGGCAATACATATCGTAATCGTAGATTTGCCTGCTGAACAATTCAATCGTTAAAGGAATTTCTCCGTCGCACGTAATAACGCCGTACTGCGGTTGATTTTTACCGTTCAAGCCAAATATACGACTGATTTTTCTTCCGCGCATGTAACTAAATGATAACAATGCAAAAAAAATGAATACAATCGAAAGTAATATAAACACTGAAAATAATTCAATAGACGCCTTCGTCAACACATCTACATCTATGTCGGCAATGTCTCCGACAGGAAACCGAGCGCGAAAACTTACTTCTTGAACTATAATTACGATAATCATTAAAATCGTCAGCACACCGCAAATAATAAGTTGTATTTTGTTGTTTTTGATACGCTTTAATGCCGTATCGCGGTCTAACAGCTCGAAATCGTTTTGAATAAGTCCTTTTTTGCGGCTTATACGGTACAGTTTTTGTTTAGTATAACTGCAAACGGCAAAAACCGCCGTAATTACAAATAATACTCCCAAAACCAATCCTAACATAGCTTTTAATAGCTCTGAATCAGACTTATCGTATACACATACAACAATAGTAGCTACGATACCTATTACAAACACTATAAAACTGAACACATACGCAACGCGGAATATTCCGCCGTTAAAACGCTCTAATTTACGTCTGAGACGTTTATTTGGAACATCGACGGCTGTCGGTTCCGAAATATTTGCTTCGGCTAAAATTTGCTTTGACTGCGCGCGGACGTTTGTTCCCAATTGGTATCGACGGCACAATTTTTCACATTCGTTTCTTTCGCGTTCGATGTCTTGCGCTGCTTGAGCATACGAAATACCGTAACGGCGAAGCAGTAAGTCGGCGGCTATCGATCCGACTGACAGCAATGCAAACACTGCCGCAAACGCAATGACGACGCCTGCAAAAGCCCCCTTTTCCGCGCCTATTTCATTGGACTTGGCGATAACGGCGCATCCAAGAGCAAAAAATGAAATGTAAAATACGTTGCCTACGTATCCCATCAAAGAACTCAGTTTTATTTTGCCTACTTTAACGTTAGACGTTGACGGCAGAAAAAACAACACCGCCGCCGTAGCCGAATACGCGAAGCTTAATACGCAAAAAGCTAATGCCGCATATGCAATAGGTAAATAATCATCGCTCAATCCGTTTATTGTAGAGTACGTGTTACCGAGACTCTCCCCGAAAAACGAAGCGAACGGCGCAACGCAAAACACCCACGTCAAAAGCGAAAATAACATCAGCGCAAATATCGGAACATTCGGCAGTATCTTTGCCAAAACACTCCACTCGTGGAACAACTCTCTTAGCCGCGGTTTACTGTCGGCAGTACTTCTTATAGCCGCTGTTTCACTGCGGACAGCTTCTTCCGCAGCCGAATTGCCGCCCGAAAAGTCGTATCCGCAGTAGTTACAAAATTTTACGCTTCCTAACACTACCGCTTTGCATTCGGGACATACCTTTTCCGCTTCGCATTTTGTTCCGCATTGCGGACAAAACGCTCCTTCAAACTCCGCATTACACTTGCAGCATTTATTCATTAGTCTTTTCTCCTTGTTAAATTCGGCGCGAAATATATTATGCCAAACGCTTTTTGCGCCGTTGGACAGTCAATAACCGAGCGCTTTACTTTTTGCACCTATATAGGTGCAAAATAAGTATAGTATAGGCGCATAATAAAGTCAAGCGTTTTGCACCCGTATAGGCGCAAGGAGAAACTATGAACAGGCAAACGGAAAAAAAGATAGGCGAAAATATACGTGCTTTAAGAGAGCGATGCAGAATGACGCAAGACGAATTAGCGGCAAAATTACAGCTTGCCGGCTGCGACGTAACGCGCAGCGCAGTTGCTAAAATAGAAGTAGGTCAACGGCATTTGTATCCCGACGAAATAATACTGCTTAAACGGATACTGAACGCCGAGTACGAAGATATATTTCGGTTAGACTAAACCGTATACAGCAAGTTTGGCGCCGAACAAGGTTTATTAGCCTAATACGTAATTTTCGGCAAAACCATATAGTTAAAAATAACCCCGCAAGTACTCTTGCGGGGTCTTGTATTTTGTTAGTAAGATATTGCCGCGGCAACAGCTTTGCACCATTACATACGGTATGCGGCTGTCGCTTTCCGACCGCACTGTGCTGCAGGAACTGCACGCAGTCGCTTCGCTTTGCGCTATCAGTTTTTTTCTGCCGCGGGCGGACTACAAGGCTGCGTTTGACACAAGCGCGGGGTTTTATAAAGTTACGCTTCGTTAGACTTCTCCGCTACGGTCGAAGTGACGTATATAATTCTACCATCTAAGCGAAGCCGTTTTCGCGCGAACACACGAATAACTGCTCCTATATGCCCAACCGCTTAACACCCAAAGTGAGTGGGCACCGTTTTTACGCCTATGAGCCGCAGGCGAATTGAAGTAAAAACGGTACTCGCGAACGCTCTATTCTTCTTCGTGCAGCTTCTTGGCTTCTTCCACAATCTTGGCAACGCTTGCAGGCGGAACTTCTTCGTAACGGGCGTAGCTCATCTCGTACTTGCCGCGTCCCTGCGTCATACTGCGCAGGTCGGTTGCATACTTCAAAATTTCCGACAACGGCGCTTCAGCGGTAACCAACTGCTTGCCGTTGACCATTTCCGTACCCATAATACGTCCGCGGCGTTTGTTCATATCGCCCATTACGTCGCCGAGATAGTTATCGGGAACGGTAATGCGCAGCTCGTAAATAGGCTCGAGCATAACGGGTCCCGCCTTTACGCAACCGTCCTTATAAGCCAATATCGCAGCCATTTGGAAGGCGATATCCTTACTGTCTACGGGGTGAGACGATCCGTCGAACAGCGTGCACTTCAAGTTAACCATTGGGTATCCTGCCAGTACGCCCTTTTGAATGGCCGTGCGCAGTCCCTTTTCGACAGACGGAATAAACTGACGGGGAACGGTTCCGCCGACAACCGCGTCGACGAATTCGAACACGCCGTCCGCCGCGCCGGGCTCGAAGCGTACTTTACAGTGGCCGTACTGTCCCGCGCCGCCCGATTGCTTCTTGTGCTTGCCTTCCGCTTCCGCCATCTTACGGATAGTTTCGCGGTAGGGAATACGCGGATCTTGAAGCACGGCTTCGCAGTTGAACTTAGATTTTAGTTTTTTGCAAATTACGTCCAATTGCGTTTCGCCGAGACCGGACAGCAGCATTTCGCCGGTTTCGGGGTCTTTGGTAACGGTAAAGGCGATATCTTCGTCTTTAAGTTTGGACAATCCGCCGAACACCTTGTCTTCGTCGCCCTTCTTAGCGGCATATACCGCGCGCGAATACACGGGACGGGGCAGTTCGATGGGCGCAAGCGTTACTTCCGCGCCTTCGCACAACACGTCGCCCGTTGACGTTGCGGACAATTTGGCAAGAGCGGCAAGGTCGCCTGCGCAAGCGCAGTCGGCGCTTTCCTGCTTTTTACCTTTCATAAAATATACGGTGCTTATCTTTTCGTTAGCGTCCGAGTTGACGTTCTTTAACGTCATACCGTTCTTCAACGTTCCGCGGATAACCTTGAACAGCGACAGTCTGCCGACAAACGGGTCTGCAATGGTCTTGAACACGCGAAGAACAGTAGGAGCCTTGTCATCTGCAGCTATTGTATTGCCCTGCGCGTCCTTGGCGGGACGGATTGCGGGGCTTGGCAGCGAGCTTACTATCGTATCCATAAGGTTGATAACGCCCTTGTTTGTAAGACCCGACCCCGCAAGCACGGGGATAGCCGTGCCGCTGAGCAAGCCTGAGGCAAAGCCTTTCTTTACTTCTTCATCCGTAAGCTCTTCGCCGTCGAAGAACTTCATCATAAGCTCGTCGTCGCTTTCGGCGGCAATTTCTATTACGGAACTGCGCGCGGAATCGAATGCGTTCTTGAGAGCCGCGGGGATTTCCGTAACGCCCTTGTTATTGAAATTACAATACGAACAGGAAACCACGTCTACGTAGCCCACCATCTTGTGTCCTTCGAGTTCGGGGACGATGATGGATACCGCTTTGCCGTACTTTTGCTTTATAGCGTCTACTGTCGCCTGATAGTTGGCGTTTTCCTTGTCGATACCCGTTACGAATATCAACGAAGGAATCTTGTGCTCCGTGCAGTACTCCAACGCCTTTTCGGTGCCTACCGTCATAGAGCCCGTCGCTCCCGTAACGATTATCGCGCTGTCGGCAACCGACAATGCTTCCAGCATCTCGCACTCGAAATCGAAATATCCCGGAACGTCGATAAGGTTTATTTTAACGCCTTTATATGTACAATTGGCGACTGATAGACTTATGGAAATATGGCGAGCCACTTCTTCCTGTTCGAAGTCCATTGTAGAGTTGCCGTCGTCCACTTTGCCCAAACGGTCGATTGCGCCCGCGTTAAAAAGTATCGCTTCGGCAAGGGTGGTTTTACCTTCGCCGCTGTGTCCGATTAAAGCTACGTTTCTGATGTCTTTTGCGTAAACTGCCATAGTAGTCTCCTATATTTAATTTTGATAAAGTTGTACAATGTTATCGGGCGGCAATCCGCCCCAAACGGGTCTGCTTCCGCAAAGCCGATTAATACCCGCGTCGCCGATTATTGCAGTCCCTACGCGGCGCGCTATACGGCATAAAGCAAACAACTTAAATATTATAAACTACTTTGACTTAAATTTCAATACAGTTTTGAAAATTTATTGCAAAAATAACGCGTATTTTTCATCGATTTTAACGCCGTTTCGGTCAATAACTATACATGAACATTCCTCCCGAGCGGATTTTTTGTATTTTTTGCGTATTCTGCGCGCCACTCCTTCCAAGCTGTCAAATATCTGCACGTTGGGACAAGCGCGGGAAAAACACCTTTTGTAGGCGTTCATAGCGGAATCCGCCAACGCTATACAATCGAATTTTCCGTCGTGGGGCGCAAGGCTCTTTTCTACATACTCTACTATTACACGCTCGTTACCGCTTTCGGCAAGCAGCGGGAACTCGTCCATAGCGCAGGGAATGACCGTAGGCGACGACAAACGGTTAACTACGCGTCCGTTACCCGCAACCAACACTCCGCTTGCAGTGTATGTAGAGGCGTGCAGCACGGGCGCGTCGGAAGAATACAACGGACAGCCGCAAATGTTTTGCAGCTTTTTGTAAGCAAGCGCCGACAGCGACACGGACGATAATACTATTGCGTCGCACCCAAGATCGGTCAAACGCTTTGTCATATCGCACGACGCGGCAATCAAAGTATCGCGCGGCATATCGGCAAAACGGATGTCTGAGAGCATACAAATAAAATCGGCGGATACCGCTTGTTTTAGCTTATAGTAGGTTGTAAATATTCCCACGCAGTCGTCTATTATACCGATTTTTAGCATTGTACCACCCCTAAATATTTTTTTTCGCCCTACTATTTTACTTTGCCTTCGGCAATAAAATGTTAAAACGCGCACGATAAATAATATTGCATACACACGCATACGTTTGCTTTAACGCATTAAACGTGATATACTTAATTTTACACTCGCAGCTTTTACTTCGTCGAGCACACATTGTAACAAGGAGAAACCTATGCTTGACAATAACGGCTTCGATTTATGGTCGGACGAATACGATAAAACGGTCGGCGTTTCCGATAGCGACAATACGTATCCTTTTGCGGGGTACAAGGAAGTTCTCAACAGAATTTTCAAAACGGTAACAAGTACTTCAAGCGCCGTTATTTTGGATATAGGTTTCGGTACGGGAACGCTTTCTGCCAAACTGTACGCATTAGGTTACGAAATATGGGGACAGGATTTTTCGCAGAATATGCTCGATAAAGCGAAAAGTAAGATGCCCGACGCGCATTTATATTTGGGCGACTTTGCAAACGGTCTTGACGGCGAAATACTGAATAATAAATACGATTACATTGTTGCGACATATTCGCTGCATCACTTAAAAGACGACGACAAAATCAAGCTTATCGATTTATTGCTGACGTTGTTAAAACCCGACGGAAAAATCCTAATAGGCGATGTTGCATTCGAAACGACGGAAAAACAAAACGCTTGCAGAATAAACGCCGGCGACGAATGGGACGACGAAGAATATTATTCCGTTTTCGATAATGTAAAAAGCAGTTTTGACAACGTCGAATTTCAAGAAATATCCCACTGCGCGGGATTGATCACCGTATACGGACAGCCCGTTGATAGGCGGCGGAAAAAACTTTTGCGTTAAAGTGTGCAAAACTGTTGCGAAAAAATATAAAGTGTGCTAAGATTATTAAGCAAAAAATGGTATACTATGCAATAAGGAGATACTAATGCCTAATATTAAATCTGCGGAAAAGAGAGTTTCCGTAACAGCAACGAAAAAGCTTCAAAATCAAATGGTTCGTTCGCAAATGCAAACGGCTATCAAAAAATTCAACGCCGCTATTTCCAAAGGAGACGTAGAGCTTGCAAAGCAGCTTCTGCCCGAAACCAGCTCCAAAATAGACAACGCCGCGGTAAAACACGTTATTCACAAAAACGCCGCCAACCACAGAAAGGCGCAAATAGCCAAAACGCTGTCGCAGCTTGAAAAGGGTGTCATCGTAGTAAAGGTTGACGCCAAGACGTTGAAGCAAGCGGAACAAAAAGCCGCTGCCGCCAAGAAAGCGGAAGAAGCCGCGGCAATAAAAGCGCAAAGAAACGAAGCCAAGAAAGCCAAGGAAAGCGCGAAGGCGCCCGCCGCTCCCGCAAAAAAATCCGCAAAGAAAGCAACCGCTCCCAAGGCTCCCGCAAAGAGCAAAAAGGACGAAGCCCCCAAGGCGGAAGCAGCCCCCAAAAAGCGCGCGGCTAAAAAGCCAGCTGCGGAAGCCACCGAAGAAGTTGCCGGCGACGAAATTAAATAATAACGCAAATATTATTAAAATACAAACAACTCCGAAAACTCGGAGTTGTTTTTTTACTGTACGAATTTGCCGACATTAAGAAACGTTTGGGTCTTAATAACCTACATCGGTTTTATAAAACTTTCCGCTTCGTTCTTCGGCTTAGGTTGCCTCGGCGAAGATATTCCGCTCGACTTGCCGCCACCGCCGCCGCTGAAACCGTCCAAAAAATCGCCCGCCGCGTCGCCGCCAAGTACAATAATCAAAATTATTACGGCGCACACCGCTACCGTATATGAAGCGACCTGCCAACTGTTATACAGCTTGAGCCTGTTGCTTCCGTCCATACTCATCGTCATAATAAAGCCCAGTTGCAGCAAGCCGTAGTACCCGAGAGTCGACACCCACGTCGTTTTGGTTAAAACCACCAAGCATACGTAGCCCACAATCGACAGCACAGTAAATAGAAGCAGATACCAGCCGTAATGTCGGTTTATCGCATCAATATACAGCGGCAGAATAAATACGAACATATACGCCGCCGCAAGCAGCGAAACGCACAGCATAAGCCACAGCGCATTATCGAAGCCGCGGTTTATGTACCAGCTGCGCAAGTAAAACCCCATAGATACAGCGTTGATAAAAACGGAAATTAACTTGTACGTCGGATTTTTGCGAAGCGCTAAACTTAAAATTACGCTGACGACAAGTATAGCCGTAGCTATGCCGAAAATCCACCAAAAGTCCAACGGAATAAACCGCCCCATATAACCCACTACCGAAGCTACAATCAAAAATACCAACGATACCGCAAGGGTTTGTAAACAGCGTTTCATAAACAATCTCTCCACACTACCATTGATTGAAATCGTACTTGATTGCATTGACCACAAGCAAATGCTGTACTATTGCCAAAACCAACAATACGCCGAAACCTGTATATACGGCAGCCAACATAATTTTTTGCAGGCGTTTGGCAACGGTCAATACTGCGACGGAGATATCTTTGTTCTGTTTAAGCAACGTCCCTATCTTTTTACTATTACCAAGCACTAAAAAACCGAATACAAGATAGTAGAGGCTTGCCAAAAAGAAAACTACCCGCAATACAATATCTCCAGGCATATATATTATAGTTAAAATTAACGATACAATACATAAAGCGGCTTCTAATAAATACAGTACTGTTGCAGCTATCAGCTTTTTATGTCCGCGAATTACGGGATTTATATCCATTGGCGCCCTCCAATTAAATATTATAGGAATTTTGCACAACGTCCGTAGAATTTTTTGTAAAAAATAAAAATATTCTTTGACTTTTTTGTAAGAGTATGATAATCTATATAAGCATTCCGAAACTATGCTGGAGTGGCTCAGTCGGTAGAGCAATTGATTCGTAATCAATAGGTCGGGGGTTCGATTCCCTTCTCCAGCACCAAGACGCTTAGCAGTAAGCGTCTTTTTTCTTTTTACGATTACGAATCAATTGCTCTATTGCTTACAACGTCTTAGCTTATGCAAGCTTGTCGTAATACTCGCTTCGCTCGTGGCGTTCGCCCCACTTCGTGTGGCTCGGCTGAGCAATAGGTCGGGGTTCGCTCAATCGAGCGTAAGCGAACATCACGGAGCGCAGCGCAGTATTCCCTTCTCCAGCACCAAGACGCTTAGCAGTAAGCGTCTTTTTTATTACTTCTTTTTCTTTTTAGCGGTCTGTTTCGGCTTATCCGCAGCGGCGAGCGCGTCATTACGCGGTTTGCTTATAAAGTAGGTGCTCTTGTCCGACGATACCTTCGTTGCGTATCCAAGGTCTTTTAACAGCTCTATCGTCTTTTTCTTGCCGTAGTTACGGCAGTCGAAGTCATTGTATTTGTTCTGCAAATACGTACCGACGCTGCTTGCAAGCACCCAACCGTCGTCGTCGCTGTTTTCGTCGATGAGCTTGTCGATAGACTTCTTAATAGATTTGAGCGGAGTTTTGATGGATTCCTTGCTGTCGGAGTTATCTGCAGACGCATTGACAGCAGTCTGCTCCGTCGACTTGCCTTCGCTTATAAGGTCGAGATACTTAAACATACTGCACGAACGCACAAAGGGCTGGGGCGTTTTCTGCTCGCCCATACCTATTACTTCCATTCCCGCCTCGCGCAGTCTTGCCGCAAGGCGCGTAAAGTCGGAATCGGACGAAACCAAGCAAAAACCGTCTACGTTATCCTTGTACAATATATCCATTGCGTCGATTATCATTGCGGAATCGGTAGCGTTCTTGCCCTTGGTGTAGGCGTACTGCTGCATAGGCGTAATGGAATAGCCCAACAGCGCGTCCTTCCAAGAAGAATTGCGCGAATCAGTCCAATCGGCGTAGGCGCGCTTGTACGTTGCTACGCCCACCTTCGCCACTTCGTCCATAATGGTTTTGATATATTTTTTTGTAGAGTTGTCGCCGTCTATTAGAATGGCAAATTTTTTGTCGTCCATAACGTCCCCCTTTATTTAAGTAAGTTTACCAACTTTTCCGTATCGTACGGGCGTATAACCTTTTGCTCTGCGCTCGGCAAATAGTCTGCGTCAAACACCACGTCCGCGGCTTCGGGGCTATCGACTACGCTGCCGCGCATAGAGATCAAGTCGTACGCGTTGAACGTTTCCAAATAGCCGTCGGTCAAAAACGCCCTGACTGCGCGCAGCATGCCCGCATTTACCACTCGGGATTCTCCTTCGAGCAAACGGTTGAGCACTACCGTTTCGCGCCGCTGCAAATCGAACGCGAAGCCTACGTAATTGCGCGTTTTGCCCTTGACGTGTATTTCGAATTCTATATTCTTCGCGCTCCATACGTCGGTATCGAGATCGGACTTGTCCTGATAACCGCAATATATCTCGCCTTCGTCCAATGTCGAGCCGTAACCGTTAAGGTAAAATACGGCGTACTTGTAGCCCAAATCCGACACTTCGCCTGTACGGAAGTCGCAAAACTCCGCGCCGTTTGCGCTGCGGTCGTCGCCGGAGCACAACACGCTGTTACCGAACTGCTTCTCGGAATAGTTTCCCCAATACAAACAGGCGCTTTCGCCGTTTTCTTTGAGAAAAATTACCGAAGCGTCTATGTCGAATGCCTTGCGCCAATAACAGAACGTACGCAGATATTCTCCGCGAATAGGCAGGCGGCTGCCAGTAGGCAGAACGTCCAACCCCGTACCGCTTGCGCTTGTATTTAGCGGCAAAGCTACTCTCTTGAACGCTTTACTTACGTAAATATTGCCCAATGACGGCTTGTTAGAATAATATTCGCGGAGCTTGCCGTACAGAGTTCTCTTCAAAATGCCGCGAATATCAGTAGGAAGTACGGATTTTCTGCAAGCAAATTCTCGGTCAGTTTCTTCGTGAGATTTGTAGCGACGGTTTTTTACGAAAGAAAACGTACGTTTGCTTTTACCGTCGTCGGCGTTGATACCGTACAGCAATTGAATCAGCACTATCGGATTTTCGGCTTTTAGCATATCCGCCACCGCTTGCGCCTGACAAGCGTTACAACGTGACAGCAAAAACACAATATTCCTTTCGAGAAGCGAACCGCTCGCAGCAAAAACCTGAGCCGAGCCAATTACGTCTCCCGATTTGAGCAGTTTAAGCGCGCGTTTATACGCGCTTGCTTCATTAGTAGCCTTGGGTGCGCGTATGCCGACGTTTTTTAGTACGGCGTTGTAGTACTTGGCTTGCTTTTTCGTCAGCGGACAGTCGCGCGCGCACTCCGAAGCCAGCGCGAAGAGCGTTTTGTCGTCGTCGGAGAAATCCAGCGTTTTCCTTTCGCCGAATTTGTCCACGCTCATTTTGACAATATCCTTTTTATCCAACATTTCAGCGAAAGATTTATTTTTGTATTCCAAAAACATTTCTATCGCGTTATCTTTACAATTTAATGCTTCGCCGTTATAATAGCCGTTTAGATACAGCCACTTGAACTCCGCGCTTTCGTCCGCCGACCACTTGCGCGTGTAACGGCGCAAATCCGCTACAACGTTCGACAGCATATTGTCGCATTGTGCGGAGGTAAGCATTCGGTAAAACCGTATTTTTACTTCCTTGCCCTCTTCGTAGTCAGGAAGCGCCTTGTTAAATACGGTCTTGCGTGTAAACGCTTCCGTATTAAGGCTGTGTTCGCCGCAGATCTCCACAGTAAAATAGGAAATCAGCTGTTCGATAAGCAATTCGTCGGCGGAAAAATACTGCAAATGCTGGGGATTTTTGTAAAAGCCTTCGGGAATATCCGTTCCGTAAAATGCGCTTACCGTTTTAAGGTTTGCGGCGGACAGATATTTGGGACGATCGACTACTACGCCGAATTGGTTAAACAATTTTGCGCTATATGCCGCCGCGTCTTGCGACAATTCGCCCGGTATTTCCAAAACACCGCGTTTTATAAGAATTTTATCTTTCATACTTCTCCATAAAAAAAAGTAAGTACGGCCGGTCTATCTTTGCTTTTAAGGCATCCAAGAAATAAGAGCCGACTCGCCAAGGTACTTACTTGCATATATTATATATAGTTTCGGAGGAAAAGTCAATACATAAATTCGCGCAAACGACGAAAATGTTGCGTCCTGCGCGCAGCACTTGAAATATTAGAATAAAACGGTTGCAAAAAGGACGCGGTTATGTTAGAATAATAAAAGATAATTAAATGTTCTTATGTCGTTTTCGTGAGAATTTATCTCTCACAAGATAAGTGTCTGAAATACACCACTTATAACGACAAAAAAATACGGCTCTATCGTATAGTGGTTAGTACGTTGGCCTCTCACGCCGATAACAGGGGTTCGAATCCCCTTAGAGTCACCAAAACGAAGTGTCTCGAACCGAGTGCGAAGTTCATCGCATTCGGCTCGGGACTTTTCTTTTTGCTCGTCCGTTGCTTGATAGTCCGGCATATTACTCGTTTTAAGCACGATAAGATACTTTTCGCCGTCGAAGATTATTTCTTTGATTAGCGCATCGAATAGCTTTTTGCGCTTATCGAGATTTGTCGGGTCTTCGGCACACTCGATTGCAAGTACGCTTTTGTGGAAGAAATCCATCAGCATTTCGACTTGCAACGGTTTAATGTTATTCGCTTCTTCGTCGGCGATTTTCGCAACCAACTGCGTTTTGAGAAGCGTAAGCTCGCTCATTTTGTTTTGCGTATAATCGTTGAAAATACCTTTGCAAATCGCCATTGTAATATTATTAAGCATTTCTTCCGTTTCGGCAAGCTGCCGCCTGAGTATTTTAAGCTCGGGCTTTTCTATTATTTGTTTGTTATGTATTTCCACAGCTTGCTCGGCAACGCGGCGCAAGAACGTCTCGTCCTTTAACGCCGTCATTACGGTTTTATAAACGCTATCCTCAAAGACTTGTTTTGGAACGGCGTGCGAGCAGCACTTTTCTTTACCTTCCTTTTTACGGCGGCATTTATAAAAGTAATGAATATCTCCGTTTCTGCAAGTGCCGCTTTCGCCGTTGTAAAGTGCTCCGCAATGTGAACATACTACTTTACCGCTCAAAATAAATTTCTCTCCGGCGCGTACTCGTCCCGACTTATGCGAATTCACCACAAGCAATTCCTGTGCGCGATAAAACGTCATTTCATCCACGATAGGCATAATGATATTGTCGTAGACTTCGCCAGCATACTCGCATTTGCCGATATACTTTTGATTGCGAAGCATATCGGAAATGCGCCCGAACGAAAAGATATTGCCCTTATGGGTGCGAACACCGCTTTCTTCAAACCACGTTTTTATTTCTTTAATCGTCGTGCCGTTTACATAATCGTCGAACATCTTTCGTACTATCTCGGCTTCGTGCGGAACAATCTGGTATTTCTTGTCCACGATGCAATAACCAAATATCGGTTGTATCCCTGCCGCATTACCTTTCAGACAGCTCTCACGCATACCGCGCTTAACCTTTTGCGAAAGTTCGGCAGAGTAGTATTCCGCCATGCCCTCAATCATAGATTCAAGTATAATGCCCTCGGGCGAATCGGTAATCTGTTCGCAAGCAGACAAAACCTTTACGCCGTTCTTTTTGAGCGTCGCTTTATTGATTGCGCTATCGTACCGATTTCGCGCAAATCTATCGAGCTTATATACAAGTACGTAATTAAATTCCTGCTTCGCGCTGTCTTTCAGCATTTGCTGAAATTGTTCGCGTTTGTCCGTCTTACCCGAAACCGCTCTGTCGATATACTCATGCACTATTACGTATCCGTTACGCTCCGCAAATTCGTGGCAAACGCGAAGCTGTCCCTCAATGCTTTGCTCGGTTTGCTTCTCGCAACTGTACCGAGCATAAATTACAGTTTTCTTTTCAGTTATTTCCATAATCATTCTCCATTTGTTTTACTATATCGGGATTGTCAAGTAGATAGTAGGCAAGACTTTGTGCGCACTCTACTATAAACTCGTCTTTGTAATGTATAATGCCCGATTTGACTTCGCCCGTTTGCATATCGCAGAATATGGTATCATCTGCGACCTCAGCCGAATCGCCTAAATACTTGGGACTACCTGTATATGCACTTAATTTCTTCTTTACATAATCACTTCTTTGTTGAGATTTCACCTCGAATCATTGTTTGCGCTACGGCATACAATGTTCTCTTTGCCGAACGGATATAATGTTCTTTTTCCATATAACTACTATGTTCTCTCATCATTTATAGCGTATTACCTCCTTATAATTTTTTTGAAATATAGCCCGACTCAATTGTTCGTTTCGTCGGGCTACAAAAAATGGTTTTATTTTGTTATTTTTTCTTCTCGCTCTCAAAGAAATCGTCGTATCCATCTTTAAGTTTTGCAAAACCGGTATCGTGCCTTGCAAGCAGTTCTTCATAGCCTGCTTGAATAAGCTCGACTTTGGTATAACCGTATTCCTTCAAGAACTCATTGATTTTTTCTAAAAGCTCGCGCGGTATCATTGTCTGAAAATTACCGCTTGTAGCCTTACGTTTCTCTCTGTTCTTCTCCTCATACTTGCGGTTTGCAATTCGTTGAGGAGTATTTTCTTTGCGTGTTACCATAACCACCTCATAAAATATATTTATCGTATATATACGATAGCATACTTTTACCGATATGTCAATAGATTACACCCAACTTCCTTTCGAATTTTTGAAAATATCGTACTCGTCGTCTTTGCATCTCTTAAACCGTGCTGCCTGTTCGGGAGTAGTGTATTTAAGTAATGACGTGCTTTCGCCACGCTTCGCGCCGTAACGCTTGGATAGATTTTGGTAAAAGCATTCTTGCAAAACGGAGTAGGACATTTCTTCACCGCGCTGTTTCCAAAACTCTGAATGGCACAAGCGCGGACTGCTTACACTTTGTTTTATCGCGTAAATCGGATTTCCGGTCTTGTCGCGCATTTGCAACTTGCTTCCGTCCTCGCTTCTGTTATTGCTCATCACTTTTGCTTTCCATTTGTCCGTTACGGGCAAATAGTACACGAAGAGATTTCGCCTGTTCGGCTCGGTAACGATCAAGGCGCAGATAATGTTCTTATCCGTTTTCATAAAGCCTATGTGCCGTATAGCAAAGCCATAGCAGTGCCGAAAGTATATTTCGATTTCTTCCTCGTCGGGAAAGTCGTGCCAAAATTCACGGTTACCACCGAATTGCAAACATTCCATAACTTTATTCTTTCCGCGTGGATTAAATTGTGCGTTCAGCGTTTTTATCGTATCGGCAATCTCGGTTTGAAATATGCCGCTTTTGTGTTTCAGCCAATGTACTACGTGTTCCGTCTGTGCTTCTACAAGGTAATCGTCCTGTGCGGACAAATCTTGTTGCCTAAACGTAAGTACGGAAATTGTAGCGTGCTTGTCCCTCGGGAACAACCAAGAATAATTGTGTCTACTATAAAAGCCTATTTTGTTCACCTCCTTTATAGATTTGAAGAAAAACAAAATCGGCTCTCTGTCCGAAAGCCGACCTTACATTATCTGTTCGATAAATATTAAGTTTTTGCCCCTTCTACTTATAAGCCACGAGAACGCCGAAAATATTATATTGCTTAAAAATTTTTTTGAAAAATTATTTGGGCAACTTTTTACCGCTGAAATACTTGTAAAATTCTCTCAATCGCTTATTCCGCTTCGCCGCAATGTATGGGTATAATCTTTGCGTAAGGCAATCCTCAACAGAAACGTCCAATCGCTTGGCTATCTTTGATACTGCGGTGTAAATACTGTCAACGGCTTTGTGGCTATCCGTCAATCTGTTTGTTTCGCGACGCTTTACCTCCATACAAAGG
This sequence comes from uncultured Clostridia bacterium, assembly GCA_947570215.1. Taxonomy (GTDB): domain Bacteria; phylum Bacillota; class Clostridia; order Christensenellales; family CAG-314; genus Fimimonas. The sequence goes on along the minus strand of CANOTO010000002.1, from coordinate 11,038 downwards.
CGGACGTAAACGCCTTGTATAATCGGTAGCTGTTCGGAATAACAATCTTTAAAATGCCGCTGTTCTTGTGCGTATGCGCTCGAAAGATATGCTTCAATGTCCGCACCAATTTTATCTTCGTCAAAAAGATAGTAACGAAGTATGTAACGGCACAGCTCGCCGATACTGTAATACCAATTTATAAACGGAAGCAAGTCTCCGTATATTCCTCTTATGACAAATTCAATTTCAACATCAAGAAAGTCCGGCAGCTCATAATCTCGCATAAAGATTTGCCATAGCTTCCATACAATATCGTCCGGCGTATTATCCGCACTCAAATCGAAAGCATCCAACTTACGCCTTGCTCGATTAAAAGTAGCCGACACCGCCCCTTGCGTTATGCCAAGCTCTTCGGCAATTTCTTTCTGCTTCATATCGTCATCTATTGCGCAACAATAGACTGTACGCTCTTGCGGCGTCAACGAACCTAATACTCTAATTCGATCTAATCGCTCGTTAGAAATAGTAGAGAAAGGAATATTTTTGTCCGTCCACTTTTTCTGCTCGCGGCGAGATAGCCGTTCGTCATTTTCAGGGAACGACTCTTTATGCCGATACGCTTTATGCTCGTTGTTATACTCGAACATATCCAGCTCGCGCAAAGCTTCCCACTCTTTTCCCGTAACTTCTATCTCAATATACTTTTTATCGCCAATATGAAAGTTCGGTTTTCCTTTTGAGTTGCACGGATAGTAGTACAAGAACTTACCTTCGGTTTTTGCCGGCTTCTTCTTTTTATTCAGATGATACGCTAATTTATCCATGTACTCATTATACCATAATATTGTTGACAAATACTGTCACTATTAGGAAAAAACTTCAATTATTTTTATGGCTACAGAATACCAGATACGATATCCCAAAATGGTGGCATTTTTCAATGCCTAAGCAGGATAAGGAAAAAGCCAAAATGTGGTATTTCAGCTTTTTCGATACGCTCACTTCGCTCGCTCGGAACAAGCGGGAAACCCGCTTTTCAGTGCACGCAACATTACATCACAAATGCCAATAAGATTCAAACCCAATATAGAGAATTTATGAATCCGCGCAAATATCACGAAGAATTCAATTCGTTTTGAATAGTAAAAACAAGGCTCTGTTTTTCACTTCAGGCAGCTTAAAGCAAAGAGCAAAGCCGCTCTAGTATTCACGCCTATATCTCAGTTGTCTCAGCGGAGATGGTTCAATAGTCTTTATTCATGTGATTAATATTTACAAACCCTGTACAACTTCGTTATCAAGTTGATGTTTTCGTTCTTGCCAATCCGGCATTTGTATTGTCAAAAAATCATAAAACTGACTATTATGATTCGGATACAGCAAATGGGTTAGTTCATGCAAAACAACATATTGAATACACCGAATGTTTGCTTTCAATAAAGCTTCATTAAGCGTTATTTTGTTTAATTTAGGCGAACAACTCCCCCACATTGTTTTCATTTTTCTTACTATTAATGCAGGTTTTGGAATATCATACTTTTTAATAACCTTATTATAAATCGATTCTATTTCCAAATTAAATACCTGATATGCCTGTTCTCGCCACCATTTCCAAAAGTATTTCATCACTTCATCGGAATCGTTTGCATTGATGGCATATAATGTTATCTTTTTTTCATCAATGACAATACTCTTTTTTAGAGATAAAACAATATGCAATCTAAAATCTTTACCAAGCATCTGTATGGATGTTCCGTTTTTGATATCATCCATAGTATTTGTCCCATTCGAAAGCTTATATTTTGAAATTTGATTGTCAATCCACTTAGTTCGCTTAGAAAGAAATTCTATAATCCACTTTTCTGGGACTTGCACTGGTACAGACAAAACCACTTCAAAGTTTCTAAAAACTTTCAAATGAACATTCTTAATATTTTTTCGCAGTATTTGAACATTTACCGTTCCGTTTATTTGACCTAAATATAAAGATATTTTTGTCATCTTAATATCTTGCAACCGCCACATTCATAATCTCGTCAATTATCAAATCAAGCATGTCTATATTTGACTTATCAATTGTGAATCCAATCTTCTCAAACATATCAAACAAACAGTCATCAAGAGCTCGATGCATTTGTTTATGAACAACTTCATTATGCTTCCAATCCCTCTTGGCATTATCTGCTATTGCTGATTTTATGTTCAGTGAAAAATTAGCTATTTCTTCTTCAATTTCAACAGTAATCTCGAATAGTGACTTTGATCGAAGGACTGTTATAACAGCGCCATAAAAAGCTTTTGCATCACTATCTGAAGCAATAGATGTAGGATAATCTCTTGTTAAACGACCATTCTTAAAATCGTCAGCAAGATTAAGCATAATCTGCAAATACTTATCCCCATCTCTAGATTGGTCATATTCCGCCAAAGTCTTTTTTATCTTAGTAGAAAATTCTTCAAAAACAAGCGGATCGTCATACCGTATCTGTTTTAATTCAGATTCGATACGAGTCTTTATTTTATCAGCCTTTACATTACTTGGATCATTGCTCGCCAAAAGCCTTTCCATTGCCTTTTCATCACCAATATATACAGGATCAACTATTATTTTTACTTCTGTAGCATTTACAAAAGTATCTAACAGATTCTTTATGCCTGCCTCATATCTTGATGCGTCAATGGTGTTATCAAACCTTTCAACTACACATGTTCTCAGTTTATTAAAGAACAAATAATCTTTTCGATATTTTTCTAATCGTTCAATCCCCACCTCTACAAAAATCGCTCTATTTGATAATGCTAAATTTAATAAATTTGCAAATATTTTCAGCTTGTCGTAAAATTCGTTACGTTTTATTTCATCGGCAAGTTTTATTTGCCAATCATCTGAAGAAGCGGAATCAGATAATCCTTCAAATAATGTCATCAATTCGGCGTGTGCTACTTCAAGCTTATTTTTCTCATCAATAGGCCCCAATATTGCACTGTCAATATCACTGGCGTCATAATGGTTCATCTCTGATTCAGCATCATCATACAAGTCTATTGCCGATCTAAGATTTGAAAATATTCCCCAATAATCAACGACAAGACCAAAGTCCTTCTCTTTATATATGCGATTTACCCTTGCAATAGCTTGCAGCAAATTGTGTTCTTTAAGAGGCTTGTCAACATATAGCACTCCTGCAACCGGCGCATCAAACCCGGTAAGTAGCATATCCTTTACGATAAGAATATTGATATCGCCTTCTGGATTTTTAAATTCGTCGCATACCGTTTCTGTATACTTTTCGTCATTATCCCCAAAAAGCGGTTTGACTTTTTTATCGTGATAATCAGCTATCCTTTTCAATGCTTCGGGACGTCCATCATCGTCATCACCCTCTCGCTTATCCCCAAAAGTTATTACAACGCGAGGATTTACAATATCCCCCGGCATACTTGATAATATGTTATACATTTCAACTGCCGTTGCTCTCGAAGAACACACCACCATGGCTTTAAGATTTTTAGGCTTACAATAATTTACAAAGTGATCAAAAATATCAAAAGCAATAAGGTTGATACGACTGCTTGCTTCGGCCAACTTTGAAAAACGACTATATTTTTGCTTCAGTTCCTTTTTAGTTTCCTCAGGCAGGCCCACCGTTAATTTGTCAAATAATGCGTCTATCGCTTCCGAAGGATCGTTCTGCTTAACCTTTCTACCCTCATATACTATAGGCACTGTAATACAATCCTCTATAGAACGCTTCATAGTATAACTATGAATTGATTGTCCGAATTTCTTGTACGTGTTCTTTTTTGCTTTCGCAATTAACGGTGTTCCCGTAAACGCAATGAAAGTTGCATTCGGCAAAACTTCACACATATAATTATACATTGCACTATATTGTGAGCGATGAGCCTCATCTACCAAAACATAAAATCTGTCGCTATCCTGTTCAAGATACTGATTTCTACATACCGTTTCAAACTTATTGATCAACGTGGTTATTATAATATTGCTTTTATCTTTTAAAAGTGATTTTAATCCTGTTCCAGTCTTTGCTCTTGCGGGCTCCATCTGTGTGTGAGCAAAATTATCGCGAATCTGTTTATCCAAATTGATGCGATCAGTAACAATAATGAATCTCGGATGTTCTGTCGTTTTCTCGCGCTGAATTTTTTTAACAAGAAATACCATGGTAAGGCTTTTGCCGCTACCCTGCGTGTGCCATATTACGCCGCCCGTTGAATCGCTTCCGTCAATGCCGTTTATTCTGTCCATGGTTTTTTTAACAGCAAAAAACTGCTGATGCCGTGCTATTTTTTTTATATTGCTGTCATACAAAATAAAATCACGAATTAAGCTAAGCAACCTCCTTTTATCAAGCATAGAAGCAACAATGCGATCCTGTTCCAAAATCTGACCATTAGGAGAGCACTTCTGACACATTTCTTTTTGCCATTCCGTTTCTTCTTCACGCCATTCCACAAAATAATCAGATGTAGTTCCGCAAGTACCATATAAAACCTTGTTGGGATTCATCGCCATAACAAGTTGCACATACTTAAATAAATGCGGAATATAATCAGGCCCCATATTTCGCACATTTTGAAACACACCTTCTTTAACATCAATACCCGATTTCTTGCACTCGATAACAACAAGAGGTATTCCGTTGACCATTATTACGACATCAGGACGTGCGTATTGGCCGTTTGAGCACTCTACACTAAATTCTTCCGTAACCTGCCAAATATTATTGGCGGGATTTTCAAAATCAATATAAGATAAATCAAATGACTGACGGGCAGGTACATCCTTATCTATGGCAATAGTCTCCTCAAGGCTTATACCGAGTGTAAGAAGGTTATAAATTTCTTTGCTTGCCAAAGATAATCCCTGCAATAAGGATGCATCTAGAGCATTGACAGCGCGGGAAATTGATTCGGCAGAAAATTGAAATTCATAACCTTTATAACGATATGTCTGTGTTTTTAAAAAACGAACGAGCTCGTCCGTAAATATAACCTGAGACAAGCTACCACGTTTTTGTTCAGCTTCGCTTCGAGAGATATATGTGTACCCCATCTTTTGAAGAAAGTTTACAAGTCTATCCTGACATTCAGGGCGTTCATTGAAAATTTGATGATTTAACATGATACACCTCGTCAATCTTTTAACTCAACATACTCGTGTTTTGTGCCAACAGAATTTTTCTTCCTAATTTTAATGCTCCATCCTTTTTGTTTGCAAAGGTCAATCAGTTTTTGAGCATTTTCTGTTTTAACAACTCTTTCGTCAATTATTATTGCGGAAACGATATCGGCAAATAGTTTGTTATCGTTATCTAAATTACATAAAAAAATCCGCCACTCTTTTTCCGCTTCCCAACTTTTGGACTTAGTAATAAGCTGTAATAATGTCGTCCGATTCGCTTGTAAAGATTCGTCATCATCTATGTGTTTATTAAATGCTATTTTAACAGTCGGTACAAAACTATAGTCGGATTTCGCGCTATAAATAACCCGCACAGTATTTATAAGACGTCTTTGCGTTTCAAAATCAAGATTCTTCACTTTATGATAGTCATATTCAATACAAAAACCTTTATTGTTATTTGCATATAATGACCACATATTGTCTAAATCAAACAATTCTGACATCGAATAAATATAAGACATTTTTCTCATATTTTCATTAAGTCTTAAATGAGACTCCGCAAATGTTTTTGCAAGATGCTCATTTCTTGCTAACATATCGGAAACGAATAAGTTAACTTGATTTATGTAGTCCACCGCTTTTTCAAAAGCAATGTGACACTTTTCCACTAAAGTTCCGGCGGCAATATCAACATTAATTTCACCGGATTCCCTATCAATACATTGCATCACAATTTCGTATGCTTGGTAATCATTGTAGTCATACCCGATATTTGTGTTACTTAATTCAAAGATAAACTTAACAAATTCAACGGGATGAGAATAGACATAATCACGTAGCTCCTTTACGCTTTTTTCAGGATCATATTGTAACGTCGCTTCCAAATCGTCATTAAGTGTATCTGCAGACGCCATCCACAAATATCCTTTTGAAAGGGCATCAAATGCATATGAAAATTGAGTATCTTCTACGGAACGATACTTATAAAGCTTTCCATCATTAGGAATACATCTTATCAGTCTTTCAAGACACCTATCCACATCTTCCTGCGTAAAGTCATCGACAGATTTTATCCCAAAAATCTCGTCCAAATGTTCTTTATATAGTTTTTCTCGTTGTTCTTTATCGTTCATTATACCCTGACAATCCCAGTTAATAATAACTGCTGCAACGACTTGCGCTGTTCCTTTAATTTTTCTAAATATTTGTTTTTTATTGAGATTTCTTTGTCTATCGTTTCAAATAGCTGAACTATATATAATGAATCTTCTTTAGGAAGAGGGAGGGTTATATCACGCAAATCATCAAAAGAAAGCGAATTGCGCACGCTACCAGACAAATGTGATTTTATTTCATACCATCCACGTTCTGTTTCCAATAGCAACAATAAAAATTTCGGGGATATGTTCTTGCACGAGAACACAATATACATAGGACTTACAATACAGTCTGTCACTCCTTCATATAATGCGATAGATCCAACATTTATCCTAGAAGGATTATACGCGATATAATTTTGTTTTACTATCTTGTAATTGCTCATATCCTCGCTTGCAACAATTTTAGAAAACTGTTCACTTTGATCAATGAAACCACGCGTATTAGACACACTCTTCACATTTTTAATAGTTCTAAAACGGTTACGATGATTTCTCTGAACGACATAATCTCCTAATTGAATATGCTTGCTGCATAAATTTTGATTAAATAAACATTGTAAAAAATACTTTCTTTTCTTCAATAATACTTCAATATACTTTTCTTGCAGTTCGATTACTTTATCCCAAGTCATTAAAATTTGTGCAATCTTTTCTTGCTCTTTAATGCTTTTGGGGTATGATATCCTTATCCAGCCAAGCGTATCCTTATTCAGGCCATAAACTTTAAATCCTACTGCCAGTCTCTGAAATTGTTTCCGCACATCTTGCGAAATAGTAATATATTGTTTAAAATACTTTGCAAAAGCCGTCCCTCTTTCCTTAGCTAATATGGTATGTAATCCAGCAATAAACGGTTCATTATCGGGGTTATCTATTAAAACCGCTCTCGATGTACCCGATAAATCTTCTGACGCATCAAGAAACGCAATATCCCCATCTTGCATCAAAAAATCTTCTTTACCGAATAAACTAATATCATACTTGGGTTCATACAAATAGTCAGAATATTTAGCTATATATGATGAGTTTCTGTGCATATCTCCATAATGCAAATAACATATTCCATTGTCACCTAACTCTTCCCTAGACTTTCCTAAGTTGCTATGGAAAGAAAATAGCTCAGAAAAGCTCTTATCAATCTCCCAATCACACGGAAATATCCCCAATGATGTTCGGCTATACCCATCGGGAATTTGTCCAGCTTTTATTTGATCTATCCGTTTTTGTATCTCTTGCTTCATATTGTATCCTATATGTTTATCGTAGCGCAGTAGCAACGCTTGCATCGTTAAAAAATAATAATCCAACAATAAAACCTGCCAAAGACGCCACTTTAATCATGGCGTCCAGAAAACGATCGCATCTTTTTTCCATATGTAGCACCTCCATTAGATTTTTAGTTTGACTGTTCTTAGCTATTTCAACAAAGTATTTGATGCAAGCGCCTACCGTCTCCACGACTAGGTGGCTAAATATTAATTTTCTTATAAAATAAAACGCTTTTATCATTAACGGAGATATACGCAATATTATCGCCATTATTGAAAATTTGTCTGAGTTTGCTCTCGAAACCTTTTTGACTTAAATTATTTTAACTCCAACTGAATTAAATACTGTTCCATTTCCGCCTCGACGGCCGCTATTTGTGTTTTCAAATCAGCTATTTCAACATTTACTTGTTCAATATCTATAAGCTCTTCTTCCTCAAAAGTGTCTACATAGCGTGGAATATTCAAGTTGTATTCATTCGACTTTATTTCTTCAAACGAAGCGATATGACTATATTTTTCTTTATAATCGGTGGGTAAACTGTTATATGTTCCGTTACGATACGCCCAATACGTATCTGCTATTTTCGTTACATCTTGAACTCTAAGGGTATTTTTTGCTTTATCCTTTTCAAATGCTTTTGATGCATCAATAAATAAGATATCTGAGTTACTTTTTCCCCTACGGAACACGATGATACACGCTGGAATGGACGTGCCGTAAAAAAGGTTTTCAGGCAAGCCTATCACTGCATCTATCAGGTTCTTTTCAATAACGGTTTGTCTTATCTTACCTTCGCTTGCTCCGCGGAATAATACGCCATGGGGAGCTACCGCAGCCACTCTACCGTTTCCGCTCACGCTCTTTATCATATGGAGTAAGAAAGCCCAATCGCCTTTACTTGCCGGGGGGACTCCAATATCAAAGCGGTGAAACCGATCAAGCCCCGCTTCCATCTTAAATTCCTTTTCGCTCTTCTTTTTACCATCTGCCTTATCATCATCACCAGAAGAAGCTTCTCCTCCTGGATTAAATCCGGAAGCCCACTTATCTTTACTAAACGGCATATTTGCAACAATACAATCGAACTTCATTAAGTTCCCATCGCTATCCAAGTGCTGCGGATTGGCAAGTGTATCGCCCCATTTTATATTGGCATCTTTTATTCCATGTATAAACATATTCATCTTTGCCATAGCAATCGCCGAGCTATTCACTTCTTGTCCATACATTTGTACTTTATCGAAACCACCCTTTCTCGCCGCACGTATAAGCAACGATCCTGAACCACATGTCGGATCATAAACTCTGTCTCCGGCTTCAGGATTTACAATCCGTGCCATTATCTCGGAAACCTGCTGCGGCGTAAAAAAGCTTCCCGCTTTCTTACCGGCAAGCGTTGCGAATTCCCCAATCATATACTCGTACGCATCACCTATAACATCGGCAGGGATCTGATTCTCCTTTGTTTCTATACAGCTCGGCCTTAAATTAAGATTTTCGAAATCCCCGATCAAGTTACGTAACAAAGGATTCTTTTGCTCTTTTTTTCCAAGGTTACTTTCGCTATTGAAATCTATGCCGCGAAATATACCACTCAAAATGGCATTAGAACTCTCTATCCCAGTAAGAGCCTCGCAAATAAGATTGCCAAGATTAATATCATATTTATGTTCAAGTAAATAATCAAACGTATATTCTCTTTTTAAAGAAAACGGTAGATTTTCTATCTGTCGCTCAAGGCGTATCCCTGAGTATTCTTTTTCTAGATCGCTTACACTTTCCGCATAAGTATCACTGAGATACTTAACAAAGAACATCGACAAAACGTAATCTTTGTAGTTTGCCGCATCTATATTATCCCTGAACGTGTTTGCCCCCGCCCACAAGGCATTCTTAATATCTTCAAAAGTTGTTTTCTTTGTCATAATACTCAGTCTCCTTTTGTCATAATAACATAATTTTTTATTAGATCACGTTCTTTTATATACTCAAGCTCAATCAACCGCTTTCGTAGCTTTTTAAGCTTAATGTTATCGTACCAATAATTTCCTACCAATACTTGCCTTTCATATTCCAATATCGGAAATTCCCATGACTCCAAATCCAGTTTGCCAATGGATTTTAACACTGACCCTATTGACGTCCTTGTGGAAATTTCCAATATATGTTCGCTCAACAGCATCGCAACATATTTAGGATAATAATTCGGATTAGGAGTTACAATAGCAAGATTATTACCGGCGTATATTTGAGGTTCGATGTCATCAATATAGTTTACGTATGTTGGCGAAATCCTTTTGATGATTATATCACCCGCTGAAATCAAGCAATCATCATCAGGAAAATAGTCCAAATACGTGGGTTCACCTGTTATTATATTGTCCGCTTGGAAATTCGCCGCCGTCAACCACTTCGTTAATTCCTTCTGACGTCTCATTCTTTCCTGCATAATTACGCTCAGCCTGATTCTTGCTATATCTCCAAGCCTAATATACCGCATATACTCATCTCCTAAATAATAGATAGCGCGGTAGATAGAAATCCCGCGCTACAGCTTTTCTTAAAACTCTGGCAATTCACCGAGATTATCTGACGTGATTTTGTTAGCATCACTTCTGAGATATGAATTATCAACAACTCTCACATCTTCGCCTTCATGCCATGTCCCATAACGATAATACTTCGTCTTCGTACAATTCGGATGTTCGTTGATAAAATCTATCATGGCTTGCTTTGTGCAAATATCGGTAGCCCATTGGTTCAATGAATTAGTCCACTTAACTTTTTGGATATACCGATTGCCATAACGATCTGACTCATAATGAACTGAATCTATGTAGACCATCTTTATTCCTCCCATTTTAGATTACAAAGATGATAACACTTGACAAACAAATCGTTTTTGTTATATACTGAATACGCTACTAGACAGTATTGCAAGATGCTATCGGCACATCGGGTTTCTATCAAGCCCGATGTGTTTTTTCTTTGCGTAAGTAGTTTACCACACAATATTGCTATTGTCAAGCATTTTTGATTGCATTTTTAGAAAATATTATGTTGTTTTTTAATTACAGCAAATTTTTATTAATTAAAATTTAACTCATACCTTAAATTCGTTATAGTTTTCTCCACATTAGTGCCATAGTTATCTTGTTCTTTTATAATGAATTACTGTATCTTCCATAAATAAGCCGAAATAACGCCACATATTCCAATCTTTCGGCTCGACGCGAGTTTCTTGCAGGTCACCAGACGAGGGGTATAAGAACACCCCGAAAGAGAAGTCGCATTAGCGGCTTCTTTTTCTTTTGCGCTCTGTTCGGTTTCGCTCCCGTTTTCGCTGTTGCCGTCGGGGTAATCGGGGAATATCAAGTTCAATAAAAGTTCCTCTTTCTGCCCGCCTTTTAGGTGGAATAGCACTTTCATTTTATCGTCGTAAAGCACAATTCGGTAAATAAAGATATTGATTAAC
>CANOTO010000001.1 GCA_947570215.1 uncultured Clostridia bacterium | reverse complement strand
GAATATCTCTAACACTAAACGGAATGAGTCCGGTACAGTACCGAACTCATTCACAAGAAAACTAACTATATTATTTTGTCCAACTTTTGGGGTTCACAGCATTAACAAGCCGCCTTCTTTTTAAGTATAAATATTAAAAGGGGGTGGATACCGATGTGCTATGTTATTTTTGCGTAAATATCCTACGGATTTTACGCTTTTGTCAGCAAATGAAAAATAACAATTACAAAATATATCGTTAACACAAAAATGACGATTACAACTAACGGGGGAATATTATTATGACATCGAAAAAAGTAATAGCGTTATCACTTGCGGTTATATGCTTGGGTTTATTTTGTTTTGCTTTGTGCGGGTGTACTATTCACCCTATCGAGCGTCCGGAAGACTACACCTTGGAAGAACACATTGCAAGGATAACTCCGCGCATAGAAAAGCGGTACATAAACCCCGAAACGCGCAAACAGGAATATAGCCACATTACAGGTTATAAATTATACCCGTTATACGACAACAAAGATAAGCTTCAATATTTTCTAATCGAATTCGAGCCGTACGGCTTTGCGTCGGTGTCAATGCGTAAAACGACCCCGTTTATTGGTATGTATTTCAGAGAAGAAGGCTATATGCAGGATAGCTGGCAACGCTATAGAGTGTGTATAGACGGCGTTGAACCCGATCCGTACGAAGGCAGACAATGGCAGCCGATGGAGCGGAGTTACAATGAGAATTTTCGATTTGAAGTGAATGACAATGGGGAATTTGTCAAATACAATCACAGTCCATATGCGGTAGCGGGAGTTCTTGACCAAAAATTGTATATGTTGGATCTGTATGGCCGCGGAGTACCGGCTATAAAACGGGACAGCAAATTCATAAATCTCGTTTCTATGGACGAATTCGTATGCGAAGGCAATTTACAGTATTATAAACAAAAATACGAAGAGTTCGGCGACAAATATGTGGAGAATATTCCCGGCATATTTTGGGGGTTTTTTATAAAGCACAGACTGTAATGTTAATAAATTAATGCTATATTAGAACACAGGAGAAAAATAATGACGAAATACAAACAAAAATTATTATATATATTAGTAATCTGCATAATTTTATGTTTTAGTATGATTGTGCTTGTACCCATACAAGAAACCGCCTTTGCGTCAATTATTGACAAAGCAGAAGATATAAGAGACGTTCCCGATGAAGAATTCGCTACATTGTATCCCGTGTCGGAAGACGTTTTCGACGTCTTTAACGCTCAATACTTCAAAATAGCCATTGGTAATGGATTGATAGATTCGGATAATCTTGCAGCGTTAATAATGCGTTATGCAAATTTCCTTTCTGTAATTTAGTTAATTTCGCTTAATTAAAACCCGTCGAGAGATTAATCTCCCGACGGGTTTCAGTTAAAGATGTTTTTCTCTTTCTTCGCGCTCGGCTTTTACTATCTCTTTGGCGAGAGCTTCGCGTTCTTTTTGCTTCCAGTCGTTTATGCCGGTTTTGATTTGATTAACCGTTGTCTTTCCCACTTCGGCAATTTCGTCGCCGAAGTCTTCTATTCCTTTAATAATTTTATCAAGCATTTTTGCCGTCCTTTTTATTCGTACCCTTTAATCGTTGCTCAGTCTGCCGACTTTTATTAGGTTGGTGCCCGCTTTTTTGCCAAGGGGTACTCCCGCCGTAATTACTATGTTGTCCCCTTCTTGCGCCAGTCCCAAGCGTTTTACCGTTTCTTCGGCGTTAATAAACATATCGTCTGTGTTGTCAAACGTTTGGCATATTGTGGGTATAACGCCCCAGCTGGGGGACAATTGGTGGTAAACCCTGTCGCTGTTGGTCATGGCTACAATGGGCGCTTCGGGGCGGAAGCGGGAAACCATACGCGCGGATACGCCGCTTGCGGTATAAACGACGATGGCTTTTGCGTCTATATCGAACGCCGTATTTACCGTAGCGTGAGATATCGCGTCGGTATTGTTCATGAGCGTAAAGGGAGAGCCGGTATACATATGCTTGTAGTCTATGTTGCGTTCCGCTTCTTCGGCTATGCGCGCCATTGTGGCGATGGTGTTGGGCGGGTTGATGCCTACCGCACTTTCGGCGGAAAGCATTACGCAGCTTGAACCGTCGTATACGGCGTTGGCGACGTCTACTATCTCCGCGCGAGTCGGGCGCAGCTTGGTTATCATACTTTCCAACATTTCGGTGGCTGTTATTACAAACTTGCCCTGCATGCGGCTTTTGGTAATAAGCATTTTTTGTATTGCGGGCAGTTTTTCGTAGGGCAGTTCTACGCCCAAGTCGCCGCGGGCTACCATTATGCCGTCGCTTTCGCGTATTATTTCGTCAATGTTGTCTACGCCGCTTTGACTTTCTATTTTGGAAACGATACATACGTCCTTCGCTCCGTGGCTTGTTAAGTAGTCGCGTATGTCGCGCACGCTCTGTCCGTCCTGAACAAAGCTTGCCGCATACATTTCCGCGCCGTTTTTAATGCCGAAGTCAAGATCGCGTTTGTCCTGTTCGGAAAGAAACGGCATATTGAGCTTAACGTTGGGGACGAACAAGCCTTTGCGGTCGGACAGCGTTCCCGAATTTTGAGCTTCCGTCTTAATTGCGCCGTCCTTGCCTACGTCCTTTACTTCGAATACGAGCAAGCCGTCGTTAAGCAGAATGCTTGCGCCGACGCGTATGTCTTTGTACAGGTCTTTGTAGGTTATGGATACACGCTGTTCGTTGCCTACTGTTTCGTAATTGACGAATTCGAACGGCATACCTTCCGTAACTTCGATTTTGCCCTTTTCGAACGTTCCTATACGGATTTCCGGTCCCTTGGTGTCTATCATTATCGGGATAGGCATACCAAGGCTTCGGCGAACCTTTTTGATATTGTCTATTTTTACTTGGTGTTCTTCGTACGAGCCGTGGCTCATATTTATGCGCGCCACGTTCATTCCGGCAAGCGCCATTTTCTTTAATTGGTCGTATGTTCCGCTTGCGGGACCGAGAGTGCAGATGATTTTTGTTTTTCTCATTTTTCGCCTCCGTACTGCGATAAAAATTGTTCCGACAGTATTCTATGACTTTCGGCGGGCAATTGGCAATACAACTTTTGTGCGTTCGTGCGCCGCCGTCGGAGCAGATATTTACAGTGTATTTTTACAAATAACCATATTTCGCATTATATACATTATATACCTTTTTGCAACAAAAGTAAATACACTTTTTCAATATTGTTTTATTGTCGACGCCGTTGTCTGCATTCTCGGCAAAATTTACTTCGTCCCCACGCGCGCTTTGTTGACAAATTTGCGCGTTTAGCGGATAATAATAACAAGATATTCGCCGTATACTTTACAATTGGCTGCGGCGCCGATAAGGAGAAAAACGATGAATCGGGTTTACAAATTATCCCCCGAAGTAGCGGACGCGCTATCAAACGGTTTACCCGTAGTGGCGTTGGAGTCTACGATAATTTCACACGGAATGCCCTATCCGCAAAATGTGCAAACGGCGTTAACGGTTGAGCGCATAGTCCGCGAAAACGGCTGTGTGCCCGCGACCGTCGCCGTTATCGGCGGAACGCTTACGATAGGCTGTTCGGATAAAGAAATAGAATTGCTCGGCAAAAAGGGAACGTCCGTTATCAAGGTGTCCCGTCGGGATTTGCCGATAGTAGTCGCCAAGCAAACGGACGGCGCAACAACGGTAGCGGGTACAATGTACGCCTGCAAACTTGCGGGGATTGACGTTTTTGCAACGGGCGGAATAGGCGGCGCGCACAGGCATTCCGACAAGACTATGGATATTTCCGCCGACCTTGACGAATTTCAGCAGACGAGCGTTGCGGTGGTGTGCGCGGGAGCCAAGTCTATTTTGGATATAGGATTGACATTGGAGTGCTTGGAAACGCGCGGCGTTCCCGTCATAGGTTACAAAACGGACGATATGCCGGCGTTTTACACGCAAAAAAGCGGTTTCAAGGTAGATTACCGTTTGGATACCGCGCGGGAAATCGCGCAAGCGTACTACGCCAAGACGCAGCTTAATCTTCAAGGCGGAATGCTGATAGTCAATCCTATCCCCGACGAATATTCGATGGATTATGACTACATAAGTCACAATATAGAACGCGCGCTTTCCGACGCGGCCGATTTGGGAATATCCGGCAAGCAAACCACCCCGTTCTTATTGGACAGAATACAACGTTTGACGGAAGGAAAAAGTCTCGAAGCGAACATTCAATTGGTGTACAATAATGTTCGCTTGGCGTGCGGTATTGCCCGCGAGCTGTCCGCTTTGCGCAAAGAAGGCGCCAAATGATAATCGGCGGTTTGGTAAATCTTACTCTGTTAGACTATCCCGACAAGGTGGCGTGCACGGTATTTACGGCGGGGTGCAACTTCCGCTGTCCGTTTTGTCACAACAACTCGCTTGTGTGCGGCAACGGCGGACGGCGTATAATGGAAAGCGAAGTATTGGCTTTCTTAAAAAAGCGCCGCGGCGTCCTCGAAGGAATGTGCTTAACGGGCGGCGAACCGCTGATACAAGGCGGCGTGGAAGAGTTTTTGCGCAGAGTCAAGGACTTGGGCTATTCGGTAAAGCTGGATACCAACGGCGCGTTTCCCGATAGGCTTCGCGCGATAATTGAAGCGGGACTTGTTGACTATGTGGCAATGGACGTCAAGAACAGCCGCGAACGCTATGCGGAAACGGCGGGCTGTACTACGGACATAAGCGCGGTAGAGCAATCCGTCGAGCTGCTTAAAAGCGGAGTGGTAGATTACGAATTCCGTACTACGGTTACAGGCAATTACCACGACGAACAAAACATTGAAGATATGGCAAAGTGGCTTGTCGGCGCAAAACGTTATTATCTGCAAAAGTTCGTTAACAGCGGCGATTTGATAGACGGCTCAACTGTTGGCTGCGGCGAAGATACGATGAAACGCTATCTCGAAATAGTACGGAAATACGTTCCGTCGGCGCAGCTGCGCGGAATTTAATGCGGTTTGAAAAACATTCCCAACAAAATGCGCTTGCGCACGGCGGCGGTTTCTGTTAATGAAAAAAGCATTCGTTTGTTTTGTGACGAATGCTTTTTGTTGTATGATAGAATTGCCGAATTCGTTTTTACTTTTTCAGCAGCAATTGCGCAATCTGCGTAAAGTCGCCGTTGTTTATTTCGTATTTGGGCGAAAGCTTGGGCGATTGGTCGTAATCGGTCAGGTTTGTTTTTATCCACAGGCAGTCGATTTTTGCGTTTTTCGCGCCGTTTACGTCAGTTAACGGGTCGTTGCCTATGTATACCGTTTCCTTTTTGTCCAGCTTGTATTTGTCTGCGAGTATGTTAAAAAGCGCCGGATCGGGTTTTGCGCAGCCGTAGTCGGAAGAATATACTACGCCTGCAAAATATTTCGCCAAGCCTAATTTTACTAACTCGGGACGGGTAAAGCACCGTTGCGCGTTGGATAGTATAAATAACTTCTTCTTCGCGCGTTTCAATTTGCCGAGCGTTTCCGTAACGCCGTTGTACAGCGTCAGCCTTTCGGTGGAAAAGGCTCTGAACTCCTGCGCCAAGTGGGTGGCGAGAACCTTGCTCGCCTTTTTGTTTTTGTTCTCGAATATATGACGGAATACTTCCACAACGTCCACTTCCGGGTGTTGGAACTTCTTTTCTCCCTGCTTCATTTGTAGGTCGCAGCTCATAAAGTAAGCTTCCTTCAATTCTTCCGCAGTGTAATTAACGTCGTAAAAGGCAAGCGTTTTTGCAAGCTTCTGCCAGGTTGCAATCTCGTATTCGTTGGTGTGAATGTCTACCAACGTGCCGTAAACGTCAAAAACGTAATTTTTGTACATATTTCTCTCCCTTTTCATAGCCCAAATTTAACAATGCTTTCGCTTTGTTTGTTGCGGCGATTACAAGTTTTAGCTTGATAACTAATATTTTATAGCAAACAGTTCTCATTGTTAAGCATTTTCGTATAATATTTCAAGCGTTTTTGCAAATTGACGAATTAAAATTACGTTTTCGGTTTCGCGCAAAGCCCTTTTCAATATCCTAAATATTCTACGCCCACAAGTAATATTTCGTTAATCTTTGGGTTGGATATTTTATATTTCAATATTTTGCCCTGCCTTTCGCATTTCACTACGTCCGTATCTCGCAACAACCGAAGCTGATGCGAGACGGTGGTTTGGTTCATATTGAGTATTTTGGACAAATCCGTAACGCACAGCGGGGCGATTGCAAGCGCCGACAGCAATTTAACCCGCGATGGGTCGGCGAGCAGGGCGAAAAACCGCGCGATTTTCGCCGTAGCGTCGTTGTCGGGAAGATAGCAGTCAAGGTCGTCTAATATTTGCGGTGTCGCAGTAAGCATAATTTGTCTCCTTGCGCAGTAAAGTACAGTAAGCGTGCAATTAACCGCCGCGGTATGCCAATCCGATATCCGTCGTTTTCCGTCGGCGCAGGCTTGTACCTTATTTCAAAAATAATGATATATTATGCACGTTAAAGAATGCTGTCGCATATTGTAGTAAAAAAACAACGTTTGTAAAAACTAGGGGGATTTTTATGAATATTACAACAAGTTTACTGTATTTACTTTTGTTGTACGCCGTGTTGGACAAGGACAACAAGCTGTCCCTTACTACGGGGCTGTGCATAGCGTTCGTTATCTTGCTGCTGAATTGTTATTTCAATAACCGCTGCTGCGGCGGTAATAATCTCAATAACGGACAAACTACTACAACAACGACGACTACCAATACGGGAAGCAGCTTTTTCAACACTGTCAACGGCTTTGCGTTTTAATACTTCGACGTACAGGCGGAGCGGTAACCGAGTATATAGTATTGCAATACGCAGATAAGCACGGGCGCGATATTCGGTCGCGCCCGTTTTTGCCTTCGGGGCAGAAACAATCTAACATTCCAAATTCGGTTTAACAAATAAAGAGCGTCTTTATCGGAACGCCCATTGTTTTGGCTATTTTGAATAGCGACCGCAGATTTTCGTCTTTGTTTTGCATAATACGGTAATACGTCGCAACACTTATTTTACATCGCGCACAGAATTCCTTTTTCGACAGTCTGTTTTCTGCCATAAATTGTTCGATTATTTTTGTGTTTAGGTTTACGGCCATTTAATGTTCTCCCAAGCCTACGGCTATTAGCAATACAAATAATATATACGGCTTTTAGCCGTTTGTCAAGACAAATACGGCTAAAAGCCTTAAAATAATATTATGAATAAATTCAAAGATAGATTAAACGAAGCATTAGCGGATAATAACTTATCTCAAATGGCACTTGCGCGTAAAATTTCTATGTCGCAAGGAGTTGTAAATAACTATTGCACAGGTAAAAGAGAGCCTTCTTTGGATGTGTTGATTTTAATTTGTAAAGAGTTAAATATCTCTGCGGATTATTTATTGGGAATAACTGATTAAGTTGTGGCGTGATTAGCAGTTTCTAAATAAAAAAACTCGGACGTTACGTCCGAGTTTTTTTATTTATTTTTGCGTATATAAATGTAATATGAATTAGCAAGTTTTATAAACTTTTGTTTTCTTCGCATACCCCGTTGCGAATCGTAAAGTATTTGCAGTCCGTTTGAATAAGCGACGGGTCAATTGCCGTGGCGGTTGTCAACAGTATCTGTAGGTCGGGGTCGAAGTTGAGCAGACGCTTCTGTCTGTCGGCGTCTAACTCGGACAGCACGTCGTCTAATATAAGCACGGGGCATTCGCCTATCGTTTCCTTTATTATGCTCAGCTCCGCAAGCTTTAACGCAAGCGCGGTGGTACGCAGCTGTCCTTGACTGCCGAAACCGCGTACGTCCACGCCGTTTATTTTGAGCGATACGTCGTCTCTCTGACAGCCTGCCGACGTATGCCGTAACTGAAAATCCTTTTCGGTGCCGTCATTCAGCGTTTTAAGGTAGCTATCTGCAAGTTCTTGAAGACTGTCGCCCTTTATCTGCGTCACGTAGGTAAGCGACAGATCTTCTTTGCCGTCGGACAACGTGTTGTGACACCGCGCGGCGTGTATTTTCAGCTTGTCGCAGAATTCCTTGCGCTTGTGTACGATTTTCGCGCCTTCGTCGGCAATCTGTCTGTTCCAAGCGTACAGTAAATCCCGTATTTCGTCCAAGTCGCGCGCTTGTTTTAGTAGGTTGTTGCGTTGCAATAGCGCCTTGTTAAATCGCGACAGACTGTAAAAGTAATTTTTGTCGGTTTGACAAAGGTCTATATCGAGAAATCGTCTGCGTTCGGCGGGCGATTGACTTATTATTCGTATTTCATTGGGAGAAAAGTATATACAGTTTAGATACCCCATTAGCTCGCCCATTTTGGTAATAGGCGCGTTGTTTATCGCAACTTGCTTCTTTGCATTTTGCCGCAAGGCTACGTAGATTTCTCCCAAGCCGAAGCGCGAGCGGTATTTTACCTTGGCGTAAGCGTAGTCCTTGTTCCAGTTTATCATGTCCTTGTCCTTGTCTGTGCGCGGACTTTTGCCTATGCAGCACAAGTATACGCTTTCAACAAGATTGGTTTTGCCCTGCGCGTTGTCGCCGGTAAAAATATTCAGTTGTTCGGCTGGTTTTACCGTTTGCTTTGCAAGATTGCGCATGTTGCAAACCGTTATTTCTACGACCTTCATAGTGTCAGTATAACACAATTCAAGCTATAATTCAACCTTTTGTTTCAATATGCCGCGTGTGTTTATCCGTCGAAATCGAAGCGGCATATTCGTTTGCTCCGAACGCCCTTCGCGCGCTCGGGGCTGTAAGCCTTTCGCTACGGCGACTTTTGTGCGAAAGCGTATGGATACGTGTTTTCGGCGTTTTGCCGAAATAGGATAGTTTAACGCCGTCATACGACAAAATGTTTTAAGAAAAGTGCCTTAATTTATATACAAATAACAAGATATATGATATAATATTTACGTTAATAACGATTGTTGCGCGGGCGACGAATTCGACGTCGTCTCAAACAAAATTTAATTAAAAAGGAGTAAAATATGGCGGGAAAAAACGTCGGATATTCCGAAGAGCAAATTCAGGTTCTGGAGGGTCTGGAGCCCGTCCGTAAAAGACCGGGAATGTATATCGGTTCTACGGACGTAAAGGGACTGCATCATTTGGCTGTCGAAATAGTCGATAACTCAATCGACGAAGCGTTAGCGGGATATTGCAGTAATATTGACGTAATAATAAACGAAGACGGCAGTCTTACCGTACGTGACGACGGACGCGGAATTCCCTGCGGAATCCACAAGAAGGAAGGCGTTTCGGCGGTGGAGCTGTGTCTTACCAAGCTGCACGCGGGCGGTAAGTTCGGCGGCGGCGGCTACAAGATAAGCGGCGGATTGCACGGCGTCGGTATGTCGTGCGTTAACGCGCTGTCGGAGTGGCTTGTCGTCGAAGTCGACCAAGACGGCAAGCATCATTACCAAAAGTATCACCGCGGCGTTCCGGAAGAAAGGTTAAAGGTTACGGGCGACGCCGACACCACGGGAACTAAAATCACATTTATGCCCGACGATCAAATATTCGAAACCACCGAGTGGGAATACGAGCGTTTGAAAAACAGGCTGCGCGAGGTGGCGTATCTTAATAAGGGCATTACCATCAACTTGAATGACGACCGCGACAGCCGCAAGCGTAGCGAAACTTTTTGTTATGAAGGCGGCCTTGCGGAATTTGTCGAAAACTTTAACCGCGCCAAAAACACGATATTCGATCAGCCGCTGTACATAGACAAGTCTGTCAAGGAAGGCGAGATTGAAGTAGCGTTGCAGTTTAACGACAGCTATACGGAAGTTATACACGCATACGCAAACAATATCAATACGGAAGAAGGCGGCGCGCATCTTGACGGTTTTAAGGCGGCGTTAACCAAGGCTATCAACGATTACGGTCACAAGTATAATCTGCTTAAAGAGTCGGAAAAGCTGTCCGGCGAAGATGTGCGCGAAGGTCTTGTTGCGATAATTTCCGTCAAGCTGGAAAACCCCCAATTCGAAGGTCAAACCAAGACGAAGTTGGGCAACAGCGAGATGCGTACGGCGGTTGCCCGCGTGGTGGGCGACGAACTTGCTACTTTTTTGGAAGAAAATCCCAAGGAAGCCAAGGAGCTGGTTTTGAAGTCTGTAACGGCGCAGCGCGCGCGCGACGCGGCGCGCAGGGCGCGCGAGCTCACGCGTAAGGGCGTGTTGGAAAGCGCGTCGTTACCCGGCAAACTTGCCGACTGCTCGGACAAAGACCCCAAGCACTGCGAGATATACATTGTCGAGGGCGACTCCGCAGGCGGAACGGCAAAGCAGGGACGCGACCGTCGCTTCCAAGCCATACTGCCGCTGCGCGGAAAAATTCTCAACGTAGAAAAGGCGCGCTTGGCAAGAGCGCTTGAAAACGAAGAAATCAAGTCGATGATAACCGCCTTCGGCTGCGGAATAAGCGACGACTTCGACGAAAGCAAGCTGCGTTACGACCGCATTATATGTATGACCGATGCCGACGTAGACGGCAGTCACATAAGGATACTGCTTATAACCTTCTTTTTCCGCTTTATGCGTCCGCTTATCGAGAACGGTCACGTGTACATTGCGCAGCCGCCGCTGTACAAGATAACCAAAAACAAGCAGGAGTACTACGCTTTCGACGACGAGGAGCGCGACAGAATTTTGGCGCAGATTGGTTCTAAGGGCACGGAAGTTTCGCGGTATAAAGGTCTCGGTGAAATGAACGCCGAACAGCTGTGGACGACGACTATGAACCCCGAAAGTCGTACTATGCTGCAAGTTACAATGGAAGACGCGTACGAAGCCGATGAGATAGTATCTTTGCTTATGGGCGATCAGCCGGAGCTTCGCCGCGAGTTTATAGTGGAAAACGCCAAATTGGTTGACGAACTGGACGTATAGGGAGAATAAGCTATGGCTAAACAACAGGAAAATCATCATATCGACTACGTAGAAGCATTGGACAAAACCAATGTAAAAGTCGTCAAAATGGAAGAAGAAATGAAGAAATCGTTTATCGCCTACGCTATGGCGGTTAACGTTTCCCGCGCCATTCCGGACGTGCGCGACGGCTTAAAGCCCGTTCATCGCCGTATTCTGTACGCAATGGGCGAATTGAACTTATTTAACGACAAGCCGTACCGTAAATGCGCGCGTATCGTAGGCGACGTTTTGGGTAAGTATCATCCCCACGGAGACTACGCCGTGTACGAAGCGTTGGTGCGTTTGGCGCAGGACTTTTCCATACGCTGTCCGCTTGTGGACGGACAGGGTAACTTCGGTTCGGTCGACGGCGATCCTCCGGCGGCTCAGCGTTATACCGAAGCGCGGCTGTCCAAAATTGCGTATGAAATGCTGCGCGAAATCGACAAAAACACCGTCGATTTCTATCCCAACTTCGATAATACGCTTATGCAACCGACTGTATTGCCCAGCCGTTTCCCCAATTTGCTGGTAAACGGCGCGGACGGCATAGCCGTAGGTATGGCGACGAATATTCCGCCTCATAATTTGGGCGAAGTTATCGACGGCGCGATAGCGGTACTCAATAATCCCGATATCACCGTCGAAGAACTGATGAAGATTATCCCCGCGCCCGATTTTCCCACCGGCGGTATAATGATGGGGCGCGTGGGCGTTCGCAATGCGTATAAGACGGGTAAGGGAAGTATTCTCGTTCGCGCCAAGACGGAAATAGAAGAACACAACGGACGGCAGCGTATAATCGTTACGGAACTTCCGTATCAGGTTAACAAAGCCAAGCTGGTGGAAACTATCGCCGGTATGGTAAAAGACAAGCGCGTAGAAGGAATTTCCGACATACGCGAAGAAAGCGACCGTCACGGTATGCGCATCGTATTCGATCTTAAACGCGACGCTAACGCGCAGGTTGTATTAAACACGTTGTACAAGCACACTCAGTTGCAGGTTTCCGACGGTATAACGCTGCTTGCGCTTGCCGACGGCGAACCGCGCATAATGTCGCTTAAAGAAATTCTGTCGCATTATATCGACCATCAGCGGGACGTTATCGTACGCCGTACCAAGTTCGATCTCGAAAAGGCGGAAGACAGGTATCATATTATCGAAGGCTTGGTAATCGCTCTCGACAACATCGACCGCGTTATTGCCATAATCAAGGGCAGCGACGACAAACAGTCCGCAGCCGCAGCGTTGATGAGAGAATTTAAGCTGTCGGAACGTCAAACCAACGCAATTCTCGAAATGAAGCTGTCACGTCTTACTCATTTGGAAGTGGAAAGCTTGAAGCAAGAGTTGGCTCAGTTGGACGCTTTGATAAAAGACTTGAAGGACATTTTGGCAAAGCCCGCAAGAGTATCGAGTATTATCGTTACCGAAATGGGCGAGATTCGCGACAAATACGGCGAACCGCGCAAGACGGAGATATGCACCGACTATTCGGAGATAGATATCGGCGACCTTATCGAAAAGGAAGACGTTGTAATATCCATGACGCATTTGGGTTACGTCAAGCGTTTGCCCGTGTCGGAATACCGCACGCAAAAGCGCGGCGGCAAGGGAGTTACGGCTCATAAACCGCGCGAAGAAGATTTTGTCGAGAATATGTTTATAACCAATACTCACGACGATTTGCTGTTCTTTACCAACCGCGGCAAGGTGTATTGTATCAAGGGCTACGAAGTCCCCGAAGCAGAACGCACCGCAAGGGGTAGGGCTATCGTCAATATCCTTCAGCTGGATAACGGCGAAAAGGTTACGGCGGTTATTCCCCGCAAGGAAGATTCGCGCGGCAATCTTATTATGGCAACACGTCAAGGACTTATCAAGAAAACTAACCTTACGGAATTCGAATCCATTCGCAAAACGGGCAAGATAGCGATTTCGCTTGTGGACGACGACGAACTTATCGGCGTAGATATGACGACAGGCTACGACGAAATTTTAATGGCGAGCCACGAAGGCAAGTGCATACGCTTTGCCGAAGAAGAAGTCCGTCCTATGGGAAGAGAAGCGCAAGGCGTCAAGTCTATTAAGTTAGACAAGGGCGACTACGTAGTGGATATGGCGATAGCGCGTAACGGACGTGAAGTTCTGACCATTTCCGAAAAGGGCTACGGTAAACGCAGCGACCTAATTGATTACCGCTTGCAGTCGCGCGCAGGTAAGGGTATTAAAGCGGGCGTGTTCAACAGTAAAACGGGCAAGCTTGTTAATCTCAAGCTTATCGACCCCGAGAACGACGTGATGCTTATTGCCGACAACGGTATTGTCATTCGTATCCGCGCCAAGGACGTGTCCAAGATAGGCCGCGATACCATGGGCGTACGGGTAATGAAGTTCAAGGGCGACGCGCAGGTAGTGTGCGTATCCGAGAGTCCTGTCGCCGACGAGCTTTCCGACGAAGAAGCCGCAGAATAAAACTCAATAATGCGTAACGCCCGTGTAAGGCGTTACGCATATTGTTAGGAGAAAATTTTGAAAGATTACAAACAAATTATAGCCGATAAAATTAACGCTCCGCTTGAAAAAGCGGAGATTGTTTCGTATATAACGGAGACCGCGGACGACGCGTTCGGCGATTATGCGTTTCCGTGTTTTAAGTTGGCTCGCGTTATGCGTATGTCTCCGACAGCCATTGCCGACAAACTTGCCGCCGAAGTTCAAACGGATGAAGACATAGTAAAGGCGGAAGCGGTAAACGGATATCTAAATTTTTTCGTCAATCGTCAAGAGCTGATAAACGACGCAATCTACGACGTTTTAGGCAAAGGCGAACGCTACGGCGACGATAACGCAGGTAACGGCAAAACAATTTGCATCGATTACAGCTCGGTTAATATCTGTAAGTCCTTCCATATCGGGCATTTGTCCACGACGGCTATTGGCAGCAGCTTGTACAAGATTTATTCCGCCTTGGGCTACAACGTAATAGGAATAAACTATTTGGGAGACTATGGCACGCAGTTCGGAAAAATGATTGTTGCCTATAAACTGTGGGGCGACGACGAAGCAATCATACGAAACGGCGTGGCGGAATTACAGCGGCTTTACGTCAAGTTTCATCAAGAAGAAGCGGATAACCCCGAATTGACGGAGCAAGCCCGCAGCTGGTTTGCGCGTATTGAGCAGGGCGACGAAGAAGCGTCCGAGATGTTCGAAATGTTTAAGCGGATTACTTTCGCGGACGTTAAAGAGATTTACGATCGCTTGAACGTCAAGTTCGACAGCTGGAACGGCGAAAGCTTTTACAACGACAAGATGGACGCTCCGCTTAAAATGCTTAAAGATAAGGGAATCATAACGGAAAGTCAGGGCGCGCAGGTGGTGGATTTGCAGGAGTACGGTATGCCGCCGTGTCTGCTTGTCAAGTCGGACGGCAGCAGCCTGTACGCAACGCGCGATATCGCAGCCGCTATATGGCGCAAGAGGGAGTACGACTTCGACAAGTGTCTGTATGTCGTAGCGTATCAGCAAAATCTGCACTTTAAGCAGTTCTTCAAGGTGTTGGAGCTTGCGGGATTCCCCTGGGCGCAGGACCTTATTCACGTAGCTTACGGAATGGTAAGCTTGGAAGACGGCGCAATGTCTACGCGCCGCGGCAACGTGGTGCTGCTGCGCGACGTTATAAACAAAGCGGTGGAACGCTCCAAGGAAATTATATCGGCTAAAAACCCGGATTTGAAGGATAAGGACAAGGTGGCCGAGCAGGTGGGCGTGGGCGCGGTACTATTCTCGGCTCTCGAAAACAGTAAAATCAAGGATATAACATTTTCGTACGACCGCGTGTTAAACTTCGACGGCGAAACCGCCCCGTATTTGCAGTATACATACGCAAGGTGTAACTCCATATTGGAAAAAGCGGGAATGTCGCGTTACGCCAAGATAGCGCACGACCCCCGCGCATTGGATAATATCGAAACGCTGCGGCTGTGCAAGCTGCTTGCAAGCTTTCCGCAATCAGTCAAGGACGCAGCGTATAAGTATGAACCGAGCATAATTTCGGGATTACTTATCGACGTAGCGCAGGCGTTTAACCGTTTTTACATTGAGCACCGCGTGCTGTCGGATAATTTGTCCGAACAAAACGCGCGTTTAACGGTTGTGGAAGCGACGGCAACGGTACTTAAAAAGGGCTTGTCGCTGCTCGGAATAGAAGCTCCCGAAAAGATGTAAGTCGCTTGGGCGTGGGCAGGCAAAACGATATATAAAACGCCTGCGGACGGTTGACAAAAACGCTTTGTTGGGTATAATAGTGGTATGAACGCATTAGACTGGATTTTTATAGCCGCGCTTGCCGTAGGAATAGTGTTGGGGCTTATAAAGGGCTTTTTGAAACCGCTGTTCTCTATTTTGGGCTTGGTTGTTGTCACAATGGGAACGTCGTTTCTGTCGCCCGTAGTGCAGGGATGGATGATGACCGCCAAAATGAGCGATAGCATTCGTTCGCTTATGGCCGTCATTATCTCGGCGTTCATTTTGTTGATTGCCTGCGGACTGGTATTCTTTATTCTGCGTAAAATCATTACGCGCAAACGATCGATAAATATAATCAACCGACTTGTGGGCGCGCTTTTGGGGGTTGTTATCGTTTACTTGGTATTTGCGATAATAATAGCTTGGATAAGCGGACCTATGGGCGAAATTGCCGGGCTTAACGAAAAATTCGGAGAAGAAGTAAGCAACAGTTGGATTGCTACGCATATTTACGTCAAAAACCCGTTTGGCAAATTAGTGGTCGATAAAATGGCGGAAAAAATGATGGAAATAATACAAAATTCCAATCAGGAAGCGCTTGTCGCCTCCGCGCAAGTTTGTTAAAACAAATTGCCATTTAACGCTTGACTTTACTTTGTTAAGTGTGCTAATATAAATATAACAAAACATAAATACAAAGGAGGTGAGCAAACCGTGACGAAACTTGATATATTGCAACTTAAAACGAATACAGATATGTGGAAGCCCTTTTGCTCGCCGATTTTTTTATATGTAATTGTAAAATAGATAATCGTACATTGCAATGCGTTTCCCACAAGTCTGAAGGGAAGCGCAATTTTTTTGTTTTTTTGCATATTACTCAACGCTTGGTTTAGAAGTAATAAGGATTATTCAACAATACGTTGATTGCCTAAAATCTTGGCGTAGTGTAGACTTCCCTTTATAAAAGCGGCGCGCACTCTCGTTCAAATCTGCTTTTTAGCCGCGGGGCAGTCAAGGAATTTTGTATGAAGCATTTACTCAAATTTATCAAACCGTTTTATAAAGAAATCGTCTTGCTGATGGTTCTATACGCTTTGTCTACTCTTGCGTCGCTGTTTATGCCTTACGTAATGAGTAACATAGTAGAAGTCGGCATAAAAAACGGCGACCTTCCGTACGTGTTAAGGGAAGGCGGCGTTATGATAGCTCTTGCGGTTGCGGCATTAACCTGCGCGCTGATAACCAATCGCATATCCAGTAATTTTTCTTCCAAAATAGCAGTTAATATGCGTAAAACGGTGTTTAACAAGGTCAATACTCTCACCTTCGAGCAGTTTTCCGAAATAGGCACGGGCAGCCTTATAACGCGTACGACGGACGACATAGGTTGGATGGAAGAAACCATTTCGCAAATCCCGTACGTGATGATAACCTGTCCCATAATGTTTGTAGGCGGCATTGCGCTGTCTTTCAAGGGCGATTGGGCCTTGCCGCTGATATTGCTCGGCATATCGGTGGCGGTTCTAATCGTTACTACGCTTATTACAAGCAGTCTCGAAAAACACTGGCAGCGCGGCGACGAGTACACCGACGTGCAAAACCGTATAATCCGCGAACGACTCTCGGGCGTGCGTGTTGTTCGGGCGTTCGACAAGGACGCGTACGAGCACAAGCGTACGGCCAAGGCCACCGACGAGATGAACAACAGCTTTGTCCGCGCAAATACCATAAGCGGACTGGTAAGCCCGATAGCGTCATTGTTCCTTAACGTCGCTACGGTAGTAATAATTTACGTCGGCGCGCTGCGCGTACAATCCAATCCGTCGTTGAAGGCGGGCGACATCCTTGCGACTATTCAGTACATAGCTCTTATTGCCAACGCCGTTTTGGTGTTGTCTTGGACGATATCTTTCGTTCCGCACATCAAGGTCAGTATGAAAAGAATTTCCGCCATACTGGATATAAAGGACGTCGAAGCCGACAACTCCGTTTGTCAGGTATTAAAGGGCGACATTTCTTTCGACGACGTATCATTTGCGTATCCGGGGTCGGCTAATAACGCGCTAAGCAACATTTCGCTGAATATTGCGGAAGGCGAAATAGTGGGCATAATAGGCGGCACGGGCAGCGGTAAAACGACCCTTGTCAAGCTGCTGTTGGATTTCTATTCTTCTGCGCAAGGAATACGCACGTTCGGCGGAAAGAATTACTGCGAGCTTACCCCCGCGATAGTGCGTGACAACGTGTCCGTGGCATTACAAAAAAGTATGATATTCGAAGGCACGGTGGCAGACAACGTAAAAATGGGCAACAAGGACGCTACCGACGAACAGGTTCGGGAAGCCCTGAGAATTGCGCAGATGACGGATTTCGTCGACGGCAAGGAAGAAGGCTTAAACTTCAAGCTGACTCAATCGGGAAGCAACGTTTCCGGCGGACAAAAGCAGCGTATCAATATAGCGCGCGCTATTATCAAGCCCGCATCCGTGTACGTATTCGACGACAGTTTTTCTGCGCTCGACTATCTTACGGAAGCCAATCTTCGCAAGGAGCTAAACAAATATCTTGCGGGCAAAACGCAGATTATCGTTACCCAACGTTCGGCGACGGCTATGCGCTGTGACAAAGTGTACATTATGGATAACGGCAGGATTGTCGGCGTAGGAACGCACAAGCAGCTGCTTAATAGCTGCCGAACCTACAAGGAAATATACGACAGTCAAATGGGAGGCGGTATCGATGAGTAAAAAGATTAAAACTCCCAAAACGAAAAAAGAGTATTCCGCATTGAGAACAATTAAACGGTTAGTCCGCGACTTAAAGCCCATTGCTTGGGCTATAGCGATTGCCGGGTTGATATGCTGCGGTTCGGTGTGGCTTGGCGTTCTCGCGCCTCGGATTGTCAACGATCTTACCAATATGATATACAACTACGGCGCAAAAGGCACGCCTATCGACTTTGTGCAAATGGGCAGTCTGTCCGTAAATCTTGCTTTGGCGTACGTCGGTTCGTCATTGCTGTCTATTGCTATGACCGTACTTATGACTAACATTTCGTCGCGGTTTTTTACCAAGGGCTTGCGCATAAGAATAAGCGACAAGCTGCAACGCCTGCCGGTAAGCTTCATCGACAGTACTCCCAACGGCGAGATATTGTCACGTATGATGAACGACGTTTCCAATATGTCCAACACCGTGTACGTTATTATCGAAACGCTGCTAAACGGCTTAGTGCGCATAGTGGTTATAACCTACTGCTTGTATTCTATCAACTGGATAATGGCAACCGCCGTAGTAGTGCTTGTGCCTCTGTCTATATTTCTGTCGGCATTTATATCGTCCAAAAGCGAAAAGAGTTGGCACGATTTCCGAAAGGTCAACGGCAATTTGTACGCTTTCATCGAGGAAGACTATACGGGATTCGACACAGTCAAGGCGTTCAATTTGGAAGAACGGCAAAAGAAAATTTGCGACGAGATTTCCGACAAGTACCGCGCCAAGGTTCGCCGCGGCTACTACCTATCGGGACTTATTCGGCCCATAATTGCACTAACCAACAATATCGCATACGTTGCGGTATGTATTGCGGGCGGACTGCTTGCAATAAACGACGCCGTAAGCGTCGGCGACGTTATGGAAGTTATACTTCTTGCCAAAATGTTTGCGGGACCGTTGGAGAGCATAGCAAACGGTATGGGGTCTATTCAGCATACTCTTGCCTGCGCCAACCGCGTATACGCCCTGCTTGACAGGGAAGAAATGTCAAAGGCGATTTCGGGCGACGTTCCGCATGGACAGGGAGAAGTTGTGTTCGATCACGTTTACTTTGCTTACGACAAGGACAAACCGCTTATCAAGGACTTGAACCTAACGGTAAAGGCAGGGCAGAAGGTCGCGCTCGTGGGACCAACGGGCGGCGGCAAAACCACGATAGTAAATCTGCTTATGCGTTTTTACGATATCGACGAAGGTAAGATTACGATAGACGGCGTGGATACGTCCGAAATGGATAGAGCGGCTCTGCGCGAACAGTTCGGTATGGTATTGCAGGACACATGGCTTTTTAACGGGACGGTTTACGACAATATCGCCTACGGCAAGGATGACGCTACTTTCGACGAAGTGGTCGAAGCCGCAAAAAAAGCTCACGCCGATTTCTTTATCGAAACGCTGCCGCAGGGCTACAATACGGTAATAAACGAAGAAAGCACAAACATAAGCAGCGGACAAAAGCAGCTGTTGACGATAGCGCGCAGTTATCTTGCAAACCGCAAAATGCTTATACTCGACGAAGCGACCAGCAATGTTGATACCCGTACGGAAATACTCATTCAGCGCGCCATGGACGAATTGTTGAAGGGTCGTACAAGCTTTGTAATAGCGCACCGATTATCTACGATAGTCAATTCCGACGTAATACTTGTAATTAACAACGGCGAAGTGATAGAACAAGGCACGCACAAGCAGCTTATGGCAAAGAACGGTTTTTATACCAAGATTTATAATTCGCAATACGAGTTGCTCAAATAACCGCACAATTCATGTGTTCAGTGCAGCGGTTAATAATAAAAAAACGACTTGAAGCTTGCTTCAAGTCGTTTTTTACAGATCGTTTCGCAACCCCAAAATATAATCGGTGGATACGGAATATATTTTCGACAGTTCAATCAAGTATTCTAATGGCAGGTCTCTTACTCCGTTTTCGTACTGAGAGTAAGTATTTTGTTTTATATGCAGTAATTCGGCAATTCGTTGTTGATTTAAGCCGTGTTCTTCGCGCAGTTCTTTTAATCTCGGTAGTATCATAATTTTTCGTGTTTTTTCTTAAATTATAATTATCTCTAATTGAGATGTTGACATATATCTCAAATTGAGATATAATTAGTTTTGTCAGGGGGACTAATTATGACAGACGATAATGAAAAATGTCGCGTATGTAAAGCTTTTGAAAGATTTTATATCAAAGGGGACAAGCGGTTTAAGCCCGTGGATTCGGGGCTTTGTCGGGAAACGAGAACAATGGTTAACGTAAAGGATAGTTGCGAAAAATTTGCACAACGACGTATAGGCAAAAGATTACACGGACGCACACGATATTATCTAAACGAGCTGCTGTTGCAGATAACTGCCTTGCGCTGCCTAATGGAAGAAGATATGTATGGGCAGAATGAAGAATAATAAGTGTATTCGCTGCAACGCCTGCAAGCAAGTTTATTACAAGGGGCGTGTTGCGTTTTGGGTTTATCGCGGACCTTATTATTGCACGGTACTAAACAAATTGACCGACGTAAACGGCGGCTGCGAGCAATGGCGAAAAAAAGTGTATAAATACAATCTGTCTAAGCAAAGGTTTGACGGCGTAATAAAAGACGTGCAATGGCTTATAGACAATATGTCCGACGAAGAATAACGGCTTTCGCGCAAACAAGGCGCGGCGCTTATGTTGTTGCAGGTAACGATAATCAAAGCGGTTTGCTTTTTAAGAAGCAAACCGCTCTAATTTAATATTTATTGTCTGACTGCATTTGTTTGAGCGAAAACTCACAGCCGCAGTAGTGTTGGCGGTACAGTCCGTATTTTTGCGACAGGCGTACGCTGTCAAGGTATCCGCCGCGTTTTTTGAAGTCGGCGGGCAGCCATTTTACCGTATCCGTTTGCAGCGACGCGCCTGTTTCGTTTAGCAGTCTGCTGTTTTTGTAGGGTGAAATGCTAAGCGTAGTGCCGAACAGCCCGAAGCCGTTATCCGCGGCGTATTTCACCGTATCCGCCAAACGCAGGTTGAAGCATGTTACGCATCTTGCGCCCCCTTCGCGTTCCTGTTCCTGTCCGATAACGGCGGCAAAAAACTTTTCCGCGTCAAACGGGCTTACAATCAGCTTTAACTGGCGCAGCGGCCTCGTTTCGAAGCGTTGCTCGTTTACAATCGATACAAGCTTTTCCAGCTCATGCAAGCGTTTCTGCCATTCCGCCCCGTTTGTTATGTTGTCGTTGCTGTAGTACAGCGTAACGTCGAATTTGTCCAATACGCGGGTTAAGCAGTATGTCGAACAGGGCGCGCAGCAGGCGTGCAGCAGTAGTTTGGGCGGATTGTCGGCGTCTATGTCGCTTTTATATCGCTCGAATAAAATATCGTAATTTTCGTTCATTTCTTTATGCGGATTCTTAGCGGAATACCCAGCTTGTCGGAAAGTTTTTTACATTCTTCAACGTCCGCTTCGCCTATACTGTCTACTACGGAAAACACAACGTTGCCGCCGCGCTGTTTGCACAGCTTTGCAAATTCTATCAGCGCGTCGTACGCTTTTTCGCCGAATTTGCTTCTGCAATGCTGTTGGTATTTAGCGGCGGTGCATTCGTTCAGCGACACGTTTATTACGTCGCAGCTTGTTACAATAACGTCCGTTACGTCCTGTCCGTGTATAAGGTTGGCTTGCCCGTTTGTGTTTATGCGGGTGGTCTTGTCTATGCAATGCAGATAGCTTGCCACTTCGTCCAACGTTTCGAGATTATAAGTCGGCTCGCCGTATCCGCAAAAAACTATTTCGTTGTCGTAGTCGTCCAAATTTTCTGGAAGCTGTTCGATAACGTCTTCAACCGTAGGCTCGTCGTTTATCCACAGTACCTGACCGTCCATATCCTTGTGGTCGCGGCGAATGCAGAAGTCGCAGCTGTTGGAGCAGCGGTTTGTAAGGTTGATATAAATTTTATTTCCGAGAGTATAAACGTAAATATTATTTTCCATATTTATTGTTCCTTTATAATGCGCAAGGCTCAACGCGTAATGCGTAATCTCTGTCAATCCTACTAAACCGACAATTTGCGCCGAATAGTTTTATCGGACGTGTGCAGAGAAACTTTTTAACCTAACGGTTTATGCGTTTCGCCGTATTCTCCTAAACAAGCGCAGGGTGTTTTCGCGTATCTGCGCTTCCGTTTCGGCAACGCTTTTGTCTGTTAACTCGGCTATTTTCGCAACAACAAGCGGAATGTTTAGCGGAGTATTTACCGTTCCGCGTAGCGGGACGGGCGCCATATAAGGACTGTCCGTTTCCGACAGAATACGATCAAAGGGTACGGCGTTTAACACTTCCGCCTTGTTTGCATTTTTGAAGGTAATAGCGCCGCCGAAAGCGAAGTAGTGTCCTTCCTTTGCCCGTTGTTTGGCAAATTCCGCGCTGCCGGAATAGCAATGCCACAGTACTCCGTTGTTGAGATATCGCTTTTGCGCTTTTAATACGTCTGCCGCGTCGCCGTATGCGTCGCGCACGTGCAAAGTTACAGGTAAGCCTAATTTGTCGGCTATTTCTATTTGTTCGGCGAAAACGTCTCGCTGAGTTTGTCTGTCGGACAGGTCGTAGTAGTAGTCCAAGCCTATTTCGCCTACCGCTACAACCTTTGGGTTTCGTGCAAGCTCGTTCATTGTTGCTCGAAACACGTCGTCGAAGTCGCGGCTTTCGTGCGGATGCATTCCTACCGTTGCGTATACGCTGTCGCAGCGGTCCGCCAATTTTACGCCGTCAACCATCGATTGGAAATTACAGCTGTTGTTTATAATCAGCTCTATTCCGTGTTTTGGCAGACTGCGTATTATTGTATCCGCCTGTTCGCGCAGCTTTTCGTCGTCCAGGTGCAAATGACTGTCTATCATTTAGCGTACTTCCTTGCCGCTGCCTATGTCCTTTTCCGGCGTTACGAATACGACGGACCTGCCGTCTGCGGCGCACAGAATCATACCGTTGGATTCTACTCCGCGTATTTTTGCGGGTTTGAGATTTTTAACCAATACTACAGTTTTGCCGACCATATATTCCGGTTGGTAATATTGCGCTATTCCGCTTACCACTTGTCGTATTTCGTCGCCGACTTGCAACTTGAATGCCAACAGTTTGTCGCTTTTGGCAACCTTTTCGCAGGAAAGCACTTTTGCTGTGCAAAGCTTCACCTTTGCAAAGTCGTTTATGTCTATAATGTCGCTTGGCGAAGTTTGCTCCGTTTTAGCGTCCGAGTTTTGCTTTTCGGCGAGTTCGTCTAAGGCTTTTAATTCCTTTTCCACGTCTATTCGGTTGAACAGGTTCGCGCCTTTGTCAACCTTCGTTCCCGCTTGCAATACGCCGAATTTAGTAATCTCCGCAAAATCTTCGGGACTGTTTACGCCTAATTTTGCGAATATTACGTTTGAAGTCGCGGTTATAAACGGTTTTAACAGCGTCGCTGCAAAACGTATGCATTCGGCAAGCACGTACATTACAGTTGCCAAGCGTTCGGTGTTCCCTTGCTTGTTCAGAGTCCAAGGCGTAGTCTCGTCTATGTACTTGTTTGCGCGCTGAACAATCTTGAATATGTCCGCCAAAGCGTCCGGCGCGGATAATCCGTCCATATCCTTGCGCACCTTGTCAAGCGTTGCTTCGCACAGGTTAATCAGTTCCTTGTCTAATTCCGTATAAGCGTTGGGCGCGGGAATACGTCCTTCGAAGTACTGCGTAATCATTGCCGTAGTGCGGCTTACAAGGTTGCCAAGGTCGTTTACAAGATCGGCGTTGGTACGTA
Source organism: uncultured Clostridia bacterium (assembly GCA_947570215.1). GTDB lineage: Bacteria > Bacillota > Clostridia > Christensenellales > CAG-314 > Fimimonas. The sequence goes on along the minus strand of CANOTO010000001.1, from coordinate 303,252 downwards.
CCAACAACGCTTCGTTCGTGTACGCGCCGTCGCTTCCGAAGGGAATCTCACGAAGCAGGAAGTAACGTATCGCGTCCACTCCGTAGCGGTCTGCCAGGAAGAACGGGTCCACGACGTTGCCCTTGGATTTGCTCATTTTGTCGTCGCCGAACAGCAGCCAGCCGTGTCCGTATACCTTCTTGGGCAGCGGCAAACCGAGCGCCATAAGTAGTGCCGGCCATATAACGGTATGGAAGCGTACTATTTCCTTGCCAACCATATGCAGATCCGCAGGCCAATACTTGTCGAATTTCGAGTGGTCGTCTTGAAGGTATCCCAAGGCGGTTATGTAGTTGCTTAGCGCGTCCACCCATACGTACGCCACATGCTTGGAATCGAACGGCAGCTTTACGCCCCAATCGAATGTGGTGCGGGATATGCACAGGTCTTTAAGTCCGGGCTTGATAAAGTTGTTTATCATTTCGTTCATGCGCGAACGCGGACTTATAAATTCGGGATTTTCCTGATAGAATTTAATCAAGCGGTCTTGGTACTTGGACAGACGGAAGAAGTAACTTTCTTCCTTTTGTTTGATAACGGGACGTCCGCAGTCGGGGCATTTGCCGTCTTTTAACTGACTTTCCGTCCAAAAGGCTTCGCAGGGAGTGCAGTAAAGCCCTTCGTATTCCGACTTGTAAATGTCTCCGCTTGCAAGTAATTTTTCGTATATTTTTTGCACCGTTTTTTCGTGATATTCGTCGGTAGTGCGTATAAATTTGTCGTAGCTTATATCCAGTTTTTTCCACAAAGCGGTAATTTGTTCGTACAGTCTGTCTACAAACTGCTTGGGCGTAACGCCCGCTTTTTCCGCGCGCTGCTGAACCTTTTGCCCGTGTTCGTCCGTACCCGTAAGGTAGAACACATCGTATCCGTCCATACGCTTGAAGCGCGCTATCGCGTCGCATATGACGGTGGTATAGCAATGTCCCAAATGGAAGCTGCCGCTGGAATAATAAATGGGGGTAGTAATATAGAAGGGTTTTTTGTTCATAATCTGCTCCTTTCGTGCGGCTAATGAAACCGCGCGATTGTAAGTATTATTTTAGCACCCTATCCCGTTTTTGTAAACCGCTTGGAGTTATTTGGCAAAACCGTACGCCGTGCAGACCTTGCCGTCGAGAATATTTCGCAAACGTGTTGTATTTGCTTGAACTTTGCCGGGGGGGGGATAATAAAAATATCAAAAAAGGGAGAAATTTTGTGAAAGGATTTTTTGAATTATATTGTTGATTTCTACCGTTGCGTGATGCGCCTTGCCGCTTGCGGCAACAAGGTAAACGTATCGGGTAAAACCTACAAGCTTACGGGCGGATACCCCGGCAGTGTAACAAGCGACTTCCAGCAGGAGCAGTATCTTGTTTTTAACGAAGACGGCACGGTAACGAGAGAGTATTTCGACGCGCGTATTTTCGAAGACAAAAACGTCATTACCCACAAAGGCACTTACGAACAGGGTAAAAAAGGAGTAACCGTACGTTGGACGTTAATCTGCGCCGCGTCTGCGAATACTGTTGACGTTTATGAGTTCGACGCAGACGGAAACATTACCCATCGGGAAGAAATACACGTACAGGAAGGCGTTTTGCAAAATAAACGGGTAACGCCGGTGTTTTCCGAAGTAAAGGAAGGTTGAAGCCGTTGAAATTCTATAAAAAAGCGGCGACGGAATAAAAAAATTGCAGCGACGCTTTTTTACAAAATATTTCAAAAAAAATAGGGGGCGGACGTCTATGCGTCCGCCCCCCTGTTTTGCGGTAATGCTAATTTATTTTGCGGTATTCCGCATAGTACCTTCCGTTTTGCGGAATAAGAGAAATAATCAGCGTGTTGTTTTCGGTCAACCTAATCGATTCGGCTGTAGCGTTATCAATATACTGCCAACCAACAAATTCGTACCCGTTGACATTGGGAGCCGTTAACGTAACTTGTTCGCCGTATTTATATAAACCGTACGGCAATGAAAGTTTTTCTGGGAAGAGTGACCCTATAGAAAAAATTCCATATTCTACATTTCCGTATAAAAATACGTTTTCCGCAGGCATTTCAAACGTATACTCGTATTCGGTCGTCAGCAATTGGTCTTCATTTTTCCAGCCTTTCCATAGTAAAATATTTCCGCGGTCATACGACATATCTTCGTATTTTATAATAATGGTAGTTACTGTGCCGCTTTGTAGAAAAAAAGAGTGATCGTCGTTAAAGACATATTCTTTATCTTCGCCGTACAGTTTAATAGAAAATTTTAATTGGCTGTAATTAGAAACGGCAACGTTCAGTCGGTATCCGTCGGAAGAAAGGCAGTACTCTGCGTTTTTATCGTCTACCGCGATAGTGACAGACAGATTATCGGATAGTTTTGTCCCGTCCTTATACCAGGCAAGCGCATTACTTCCGTTCGACGTAGCGGTAACGGTAAGTTCGTCCCCTACTGCTGGGTTTACGTCTGACAATGTCAGCGTGATTTGCGGAGATTCCGTTTCGAAAGTTAATTTCGTCCAACGCTCGGTAACGTTAATGTTGCGGTTGGGCATAACCGATCGATATTCGTTATCCGTTGTAATTAATCGGTTGGATTCGTACCATCCTTGCCAAACGAACAGCGTAACGGAAGTATTGGTAACAATTCGTTCGCGCGTTGAACGCGTTGCGGTAACCGCGTCGCCCGCCGAGTATTCTTTGCTTGACAACGTTTCTTGCTGTTCGCCTTCGTCGTGACGCGTGACCGTAAACAGGTATTCCCGCCATTTGGCGTATAGGCTGACGTTGTGCGACGGCATTGTGAACGTATATTCCGCGTCGGTCGAAACCAAGTCGTCTCCGTCGTACCAACCTGCCCAAGGATAACTTCCGCCGTTGCTTGCGGTAACGGTCACTTGGGAACCGAACTCATATGTTCCGCTTCCCGTAACGCTGCCGAATCTTACGTCGCAGTCTACCGTAACGTCGTAGCTTTTTGCCGACCATTTGGCCGTAAGCTGCGGGTTGAAGTAGTAGCTGTACGCTCTCAGGCTGTTGCCCGCGTTATCGGTGTAGGCGTTGCCGTGTTCGTCCTGCCAACAAACGAAGTCGTAGCCTTCGCGCTTAGGCACGGGTAATTTGTAGTTTTGATCGTAGGTTACGGGCACAACGCTGTCGGACAACGGGTCTCCGCCGTTAACGTCAAGCGTAAAGTCGTACGTTTTTGGGCGGAATTTCGCGTAAAGACGGACGCTGTGCGTAGGCGTAAGCTGAGTTACCGTATTCCCGTCGTAATCCGTCCAACAGACGAATTCGTACCCGTTCTTCGACGGAACGATAGTCGTGCTTACGTTGTAAAGCGTGTTTGTCATAGCTTCTTCGCTCGATAATAAATCGTCGTTTACGTAGTAACGTATATAAGCGTAATAATTGCGGAACACCTTTACCGTGTAAACGTGTTCTGTTGCAGTTCCGTTGTAAAACAGTTTAACGATAAAATAATTGTATCCGTTGTCCATAATCGGCGCAGTTTTATTTGTCAGTTCGTAACCGTATCCGTCAAACAGTTTCCACTCGTATCTGTCGGGGCAGGTAATTTTGTCGCCGAAGTTTATGTAATACGTCTCGTTATCTACCGTTATTTCGGTTGAGTAATCGCTTATTTCCGCACCTTCTATTTGCAGTAGCTCGGCGGACACGTCCGTCCACTCTTCGTAGCACGAAGTAAGCGTCAAGCACGCCGCCGTTAACAGAAGCAATATAAATAGCAGTAAAAGTTTTCGGCTGTTCATTCATTCTCCCAAGACGCCGCATATTACGTCTACGGTATTATTTTATCTAATATACGGGCAAAAGTCAACGATAATTATCGAATAGTTGCAACGCGCGTTCAATACAATACACTATGAATATTGTGTGGACGGTAGTAACTGTCGCCGCAATTGCGGCGCTTACATTCTTAGATCCGCAAAGTGTGCTGACGGTATGCTTGGATAGCTCGTCGCAGGCGCTTAAAACTGCGTTGGAGCTATGTGCGGTATATTGCGTATGGCTGGGCGTTTTTCAGGTGGCGGAAAATTGCCGCTTGGTGGAAAAACTGTCTCGGATTCTTAAACCGCTTAATAAACGGCTGTACGGAAATATCAGCGAAGCCGCCGCAGGCTACGTATCGCTCAATCTTGCTTCTAATTTGTTGGGAGTAGGCAACGCCGCAACTCCGTCCGCTATTTCCGCCATACGCGAAACGGAAAAGGGAGAAACTTTATCCCGCTCGGGCGTAATGTTGTTTGTAGTAAATGCAACAAGTGTGCAGCTTCTTCCGACAACGGTTATAGGAATGCGCGCTTCCCTCGGTTCGGCAAACCCTGCGGATATAATATTGCCAAACCTTGTAACAACCGCAATCACGTCGGTCATAGGCATCGCGCTTGTATTCGTCGCTTACGGTAGGGCGAAAAAATGAATTACGTCGTACCCGTACTTTTAATAACAGTTCTTGTTTACGGACTGATAAAACGCGTTAACGTCTACGACGGCTTCGTATTGGGCGCGAAGAAGTCTTTCGACCTGTCTTTGTCGATATTTCCGTATCTTGCGGCGACGTTTATTATGGTTAATTGTCTTAGGGCAAGCGGTTTGGATATTTATTTGGTGAGGTTTCTTTCTCCGCCTTTCCGTCTTGTAGGGGTGCCGACGGAAGTGGTACAGCTTATGCTGCTGCGTCCATTTACGGGTAGCGGCAGCCTTGCCGTTCTTGCCGACGTGTACAAGCAGTACGGCGTAGACAGCTACGTGGGTAGGTGCGCTTCGTGCATTTTCGGCAGCAGCGAAACGGTATTTTACGTGGCGAGCGTGTATTTTGCGGGAACCAAGGTCAAGCATACCGGTTTTGCCATTCCTATAGCGTTATTTTGCAATTTGGTCGGCGGCATAGCGGCGTGTCTGCTGTGCAAAGTTATGTAGCGTTACGCGTAGATTTGTTTCATAATAATACAATTTGCGACTATTGATTTCAAAAGAAGCGGTGTTAAACGTTGTAGCATAGCATATAGACCTTATTTTTTTGGGGGGGGGTGCTGCAATGAAACGCAGACTGTCTGCTAAAACGATATTTTTGTACGTAACCTACGTCGCCGTTTCCGTAAGCTCGGGCGGGGTGTTCGGCGGAGCGATTTCCTTCGGTTTGTTTGTGGGCGCGCTGTATTCGGCAAATCCGATAATTGCGTCCGTAGTATACTTGGCAAGCTCGGCGGCTTACGGGCTGGGCAGCTTGCTGCAAGCAGGCGTGCGCGCAGCGGTAATGCTGTTGTTTTGGGGAATACATTTGCTTGTCAAACGCAAGATAGGCAAGCTCAATTTGTTGCTGTATCTTGTCGTTGCCAACGTATTTTATTGCGTTTACAAATTTGTGGATTATTTTACGCTGTTTGACAGAATTTTATATTGCGTTACGGGCATTGCGTTTGCTTACGTTTCCATTTATGTTTTCCGCGCCGTGTTCGTTCGGGGACTTTGCTACCGACCTGCGTTAGACGAACGGGTGTGTATAGCTCTGTTTACAGCTACCGTATCCTACTGCCTGTCGCAGCTGTCCTTTTGGGGAGTGGAGCCCGTGTATTTGGTGGCAACCTTCGCGGTACTGTTTTGCAGCGTTTGCTTCGGCGAAGAAACGGCGCTGGTTTCGGCAATTTTGTTCGGCTTGGGCAATATTTTGGCTACGGGCGCGTACGATTGCTGCGTATATTGCGTAATCGCGGCTTTGTCCGTTATTACCGTCAACAGGGTCAGTCGGTATCTTTCGTCCGTGGCAGTGTTGGTGGTGGACGTTTTGATGACATACCTTATGGGACTTCACGGACAGGCGGAGATGCTCGGTATAGTGCCGTCATTCGTTTCGGCGTTGGTTTTCGCAGTGATACCCACGGCTGTGTATAATTACGTACGCGATTACAGCTCCGGTAACGCCGACAGGTATCTCGGTAAGAGCGTTGCGAAAAAAATCGGCGATACGGTATCACGCAGGCTGTACCGTTTGTCGGATATTTTTCTGTCTATGAAGAACGCCTTTTATACTATGTCGGCGGGGCGAGTTACCACCGAACAGGCGGAAGCGTCCATTGTGAAGCAATGCTCCGAGACGGTGTGCCGAGATTGCTCGGAGCGTTCCAAGTGTTGGCGTCAGGAATTGGTTTCTACCGAACAGAGTTTGTTAAAACTGACTGCCTGCGCCGTTAAACGCGGTAAGAGCACCATATTGGACGTTCCGCAAACGCTTTCCGTCAAGTGTGACAGAGTGTCGGCGATTTTGCAGGAAGTAAACGCCGAAGCGGCAAACTATCGCGAATACGCCGAGCGTACGGAACAGTCGGATAGCGGCAAAACGCTATTGGGCGAACAGATGGGCGGAGTATCCGACTTACTTATGCGACTTGCTTCCGACTGCAAAAACAATACCTTTTATAACCGTGACAAAGAAAAAGAGCTTGTGGAACGGTTGGTGTTTCACAATATTATGTGCGTAGGGGCTACTGTGGCGCAGCAGGCGGACAAGCTGATGGTAGTAGCCACCGTAGCCAAAAAGGACGTGGACAATGCTGCCATAGAAAAAATCGTATCCGCTCTCGTAAAACAGAATATGGCGGTGGACAAGGTGGAAAACACCGACAGCGTTTCGTGGGATAACGTATATCTATCTGTTAAGCCGCGGTTTAACGTGACATTCGGCGTAAGTTCGGTAGCTAAAGACGGTAACGAAATCTCCGGCGATACTCATTCGGTTTTGCGTACGGACAACGGCAAATGTATAGTTGCGCTGTGCGACGGTATGGGCAGCGGCGACAAGGCGGAGCAAATGTCGGCAACTTCTATAGGCTTGGTGGAAAGCTTTTACCGCGCGGGGTTCGATTCCGACATTATACTTTCCTGCGTTAACAAATTGCTTACGACAAGCGGTAACGAAGTATTTTGCGCGGTGGATATAGTGGCGATAGATTTGTACGACGGCTTGACGGATTTTATCAAGTTAGGCGCTTCGGTAGGGCTTGTCAAGTGCCAAGATAAGGTGGAAATCGTCGCCGGCAGCAGCCTGCCGCTTGGGGTTTTGGACGAGATGAAGCCGTCCGTTACTAAAAAGGCGCTAACCGTCGGCGACGTGATAGTGCTTATGTCCGACGGGGTGGCGGATTGCTTCAAGGACCCCGAAGCGATAGCGGGCGTTTTCTCCAACGTATCGCTGAACGTTCCGCAAAGCATAGCGGAAGTGATTTTGAACAAAGCGTTGAAGCTTGTAGGCAACAAGGCGCGCGACGATATGACGGTGCTTGTGGCAAAGATATCCTAACGCGCATACAATGTAGCAAAAAAACGCGGAGAAACCGATGACGAATTATTACATAGAAGACAGCGTAATCGTAGGCGATAACGTCGTAATAGAACCGTACGCCGTGGTACGCGGAAACACCGTTTTACGCGACGGGTGCGTTGTGGGGAGCTTCTCCTACGTTGTCGATTCCGTAATAGGCGAAAACACAGTCGTCAAGTCGTCGCGTATAGAGAGTAGCGAAGTAGGCGCGAACTGTACCGTAGGTCCAAACGCGCATTTGCGCGAGCATGCGTATGTCGGCGACGGCTGCCGAATAGGTAACTATGTGGAAGTAAAAAAGAGTACGCTTTGCGACGGGGTAAAGGCAAGTCATTTGTCTTATGTAGGCGACGCGTACGTAGGCAAGGGTACGAACATAGGCTGCGGCGTTATCTTCGTCAACTACGACGGCAAGGTTAAGCACAAAACGACGGTAGGGGACAATTGCTTCATAGGATGCAATTCTAACCTTGTCGCGCCGTTATATGTCGGTAACGATTGTTTTATAGCGTGCGGAACCACGGTGGATAAGGACGTGCCGGACGGAGCGTTTTCCATAGGGCGCAGCTATCTAACTGTAAAGGAAGGCAAAGCGCGTAAGTATTTGAAAAAATAAAAAATCCTGCCGATAACGGTTTGAGCGATAAAACAAGCTTATCCGTATCGGCAGGATTTGTATTTTTTAATTAAAATATCAATATGGCATCGTCAGAGAACCGATATTGGTAATGAGTTTGACCGTCTATTTCTACTTCTTTAATTGTAAATTCGCCTTGTTTGCCGTTTAATTGATAAACCACGTTTATCTGCGTTTGTCCGTTAACGGATTCTTTTTTAAGCCGGTATCTGCCCTTGGCCGCGCCTTGAATAAACTCTAATTCGTATTTCGTTTCTTCCTTTGCGCCTTTTCTTTCCGTTTCGAATTCTATTGCCGTTTGCTCTACAAGCGTTCCGTCGGAGTATACGCTGTAAACGTATTCCGTTTCTTTTTCATTGTTTTCTTGCGAAACTTCCTGCTCCATTTGAATGTAGGAGTCTTTAACGTCTTTGTCTAAGTACGCTCTTATTCTAAGCTCGTTTTCCTGCTCGTCCTTTTCGCTTTCTTCGGTACGTTCGCCTTCAAGGTAGTAGTCTACTTTGTCTATTACCATAATTCCGGTAAGCAGAAATTCTTTTTCCGATTCTTCTTCGTCGGATTCGTTGCTGACAAGAGTTTCGGAATAATACATGGTGTAAGGAATGTCGTTTCCGTTAATATCCTTACCTGTAATGGTCATAACGGTATCGAAAGGATAATCGGGGTTAGTATTCTCGACAGTAACGGTAGTTACCAGTTCTTCGCCAAGGAAGCTGTCCAAAGCGGCAAAGTATTGGTTAAAGCGTTCGATGTTATCTTTAACGTCGGACGCTTCGGAGCTTTCCGCAGTCATAGCCTTAGTAGCGGCGGAAAGAGTGGCGATGGCGTTGGCGGACACGCTGCTGCCCAGCAGCTTGGCAGCGGAAACTGCGCCTATTCCGTATACGTCGTCTGACGATAGCGCGCCGTTGGTAATGTTGCAAGCGCACAGCGACAAGGTTATAACGGCGGTAAGCGTTATGCATACAAAAGCAATAATTTTTTTCATAGTGTTTTTCTCCTTGTTTTTTTGAAACTTAATGTACTTTCTCTATATATATAACAACCGAGCCGGCAAAATTGTTGCTAAAAAAAAATAATTTTGTAAAAATAATAATCGAAAACTAAAAACGCCCGATTAAAAGAACTTTTTAAGGCAAGTGTTATACGGACTAAAGTTAAAAGCAACGCAAAGTGCTATACGTCGAGAAAAAACGCGTTTGCCGCGCTTTGATTGCCGAAGGTTTTTAACGCCATGCGGCGAATTGCTTTTGCGTGAATTCTGTCATGCCAAATAAAACGGCGAAGAACCTTTTGCCGACCACGTTTCGCTGCAGCTGCCTGGCACGGGCTTGTTAATCGAAAAGTCTGGCGTTTTTTTCAACAAATCGAAGCCGCGTTTGCGGCGGGCGAGTATTTCTCCTTCGTTGTCGCAGGTTGCGTCCACTTCGCCGAAGTAGCAGGAGTTGACGTTTGGGGTATGCAGGTACATGTCGTCAGCGTTTAGCGGAACCGTGTCGTAGAATGTTTCTCTTTTAGGCAGACAGCTGAACGTTTTGTATGGAACGGAAATTGTACAGCGTCAGGAAATCTTCGGCGGATTTTAACGCAAGCGATTTCAGCGTTAAGTATTATCTCATTGTCAACGGCGCGGTTTCGCGGTGGAATATAGCGTCGCTGTCCGTGTCGCGTATGTGGAGCGTCGACGTTCTTTCTTCCGTTACGGCTGCGCAAAGCTCGAAAATAAGCAAACTCCATAAACGAACTTTCGTTTATGGGATTTGACGGTTGAAATCAGATAACCTAAAACATGTAATATTTGTAATAAATTGTAATAGCGTAATCTCGATTTTTACGTGGGTCAATGCCCATGATAAATTTTGCGTATATTATTTTATTTGTAAATAGTAAAATAAACATTTTCCATAGTGAAACAATCCACTCGACAACGAAGGCGCTTTATAGTATAACACTAACACGCGGTTCCGGTTATTTATAGTGCAAAAAAACACGCCTAATTTGCGTGTTTTCAAAATAAAGACCCAATCAAACAAAATGTTCGACCGGGCAATGCTATGGTGGGAATTAGATAACCTAAAACGAATTAATTGTCAACTATAAAATCGTTTCCGTCAACCGTCAAATCACATTCTTGTTGTAATCCGTCTTGTTTGTGAAAACGGATTGTCCATTTGTTATTTTCCAACTTGGCAATCAATACGCCTCGCAATCCTTTTGCAATGCCTACGTTTTTGTACTGTTCCGACAAAAAAAGAACTTTGTCTCCTACTTGCCTTTCGTGCGATTCCCATACGACTTCTAAATCGTATTCTTTAATCGGTAATATGGGAAAGGGAGATACCTCTCCTCCGTCAAAGCAAACCAATCGTTGCTCGTTTATTATTCTTTCGTCGCATATCCAGCCGATCATTCCCTTGTGCACGCCCTCTTTGGCGTATTTTTCTTTTTCTACTGTTAGTTTTACGCTATCGTATTCTTTCATATTCCTTATCTCCATATGGTGTTGTTAGCTTAATCTCTCCGTCGGGGTATACTAACCAACCCGACGTTAATGTGACACTGCCTTTCCCGTCTTTGCGTGGCAATGTTATTTTAATATTTATATGCTGGCCGAAGTCATCTAATTTAAAACGAGTAAATTTTCCGTTAGCATATTTTTCCTGCGCTTGACGGCAATATTCTTGCAATAACCAATCTGCATCCATTATATCATAGCCCCATTTTAAAAACAATCCACTTTTATCGTTTACGGGTTTGAATTTTAAAGCATATTCTTCGAACTTACGCAAATTGCTTGTTGCTTCAAAATGTATATTGTTTACAGGCATTAACCAACAATGGCAGTTGTAATGCAACGGATAATTCGGCATATTATTTCTAGGAAAGCAGCAACCGTTCATATTAAGGCATTTGGCGCAGTGATTACTTTTACTTGCCGCGCATGCACTCTTTTACAAGAATATCACACACCGATTATGTGGCAGAACCGCAACGCAAGCGAATTGGCTCGGCGCGCGGGATATCTGTCCGGGCAAAACAGGTAGGTGGACAAATGAGCGTAGAAGCAAGATTGTTGAAAAATGAAGGCGGCTTAGAGAGCGAATTGCGAGCCAAGTCGCCGATAGATTTAGTGTTTCAGTTGGGTGCAGAGTTAGACAGCGGAACGCTGCGGTATTTGAAGACGGAAGCGCACGGCAAAGGTATGGTCGCCCCGCTTGCGCATTACAACGTAAGCGTACGGTATTCTCCGACGGAATGGGAAATCTTTTGGTATGTGGGGACGGACAACAGAGCGTTGGCTCGAGCGGACGATGACGAACAGGGCATATATTCGCACGAAGTGGCACTGGTAGAGCCAAGTAAAACACTTGAAGGCGTGTTGATAGACGGCATAGGCGTAACGCAGCCCGAAGCGGTAGATAAGCGCGACAGCTTGTTTGACGTTGTAACGCGGTTGCTCGATATTGTCCCGTTCGACTACGGACAAAGCGAAACCGCGCAATATTCGTTGACGGTTGAAAACAAGGTGGTGTATGCGTTAAAGAATATTAAGTCTCCGCAGTTTAAGTGGAACACGCAAACGACGTTGTGGGAGTGCCTTGTGCAAATCGGGGCGGTCATAGACGCAATACCGCGGTTGACTAACTCGGGCAATTACACGACGATAATGTACTATGGTGAAAAGTTTCAGACAGTGGACGAATTCGTCCACCGTCTGAAAGAGTACATCAACTATTGGAATAACAAGAGAATATCTCTAACACTAAACGGAATGAGTCCGGTACAGTACCGAACTCATTCACATCAAATCTAACTATATTATTTATCCAACTTTTGGGGTTCACAGCAGACGTCAATCTTTTTTAATATAAAAATTAAGGGCGATAGGCATCGTCCTTTTTTAATGCACAATGATGAAGCAGCATAAGGAAAGGGGAGTTAGTCCCCTTTCTTCAACTCGTCAACCTGCTGTTGCAGTTCGTCGATTTGTGCTTGCAGGCGTTCCGCCTTAGTCGGGCGACGGGGCGTATTTTTACAAACAAGTACGATGCAAGCAATCAAAATCAGTGATATAGCACAAAAGATAACGACTTGTGGAACGTTAATATAACCTAACACAACAAAAGGATTGTCAAAGCCACTTCTGTCAAACTTTGTTCCAAATCCAACGCTCATAATTTTGTGTTGCTCTGAAAAGTAACAAAAATATCTATTGCTTAAATAACCCAAAGGGCAGATAAGGATATAGATTAAAAATAAAAGGCAACCTAATGCGATTGAGCCGAAGACAATCTGCTTTTTGTTTAATCGTTTCATAATCAAAATATACATTAAAAATCATTAAATGTCAATAAGGAGAAGAAAATATGGCATCTATTTTTCCGGCAAATAATGCGTGGATAACCCCACGTAGCAGCAGTTCAAAAATCACAACAAATAATTGTCAGATTATTACAAACCAAAAAATCGACCATATCAACAAAATACTAATCAACGCATCTACTATCTTAGCAAGCGGAAGCGTAAGTGGTACTATACGTTATGGCTTAAATGTAGGACTGTTTTCAATTACAAATAATGAAAGCGGTTTTATAAAAGAGTTAGATATTACTAAATACGTAGTAGAAAAAGCACTTTACGATACTTTAACGATAGCACCGCGCGCGACTGAAACTTATGGTGAATTATTTATTCAGAATACATCGTATTACACATTAAGAACTAATATTATCAACATCGTGGCGGAAAACATAAAAGGCGCTTGGGAGACATGGGGAATATCAGCATTTTCAACGATGATACAATCAGCGTTAAATGATGTTGAAGTCAAAAATAATGGGTTATGGGTTTATTATGGTGGGGTATTCACAACCTAAAACGAATTTTAGATAATTACTATGTCGCTTTCGTTAAGTGTACATTCTGTTTCTTGCTGTAACCCGTCTTGTTTGTGAAAACGTACAATCCATTGATTGTCTTTTTCACCTTTTGCAATGGTTGTTCCTTTCAGTCCTCTATGTAGTCCGATATTCTCGTAATTGCTGACGGATAAAATGACTTCAGTACCGATGTCTTTTGTCGGTGCGCTCCAAATTACTTCCATGTCTTCGATTTTAATGGAGATTATAGGATAGTCTTCCAAATCACAATTATCAAAACAAACTAGACGACAATCATTTATTATTCTTTCGTCGCATATCCATCCCGTCATGCCTTTATGTACGTTGTCTTTGGCATATCGCTCTTTTTCAACCAATAACTTTATATAATCATATTCTTTCATTTTACTTTCCCTCCGTCTGCGGTTATTAATTTGATTTTTCCGTCAGGATAGACCATCCAAGCCGACTTAACATATTTAATTCGGCTTCCATCTTTACTTGGTAATGCAATGACAATATTGATACGTTGACCAAAGTTGTCTAACTTACCTAAAATAAAATCCCCGTTAGAGTATTTTTCTTTGGCCTGTTTGCAATACAAATCAATTAGCATTTCATAATCCATTTTATCATATCCTAAACTTTCAAACAACACAATTTTGCCGTTCGTTTCCGTTGGATTGAAAATATTTATAGTAAATTTCTCGTTAGTACTTGTTGCTTCAAAATGTATATTGTTTACAGGCATTAACCAACAATGGCAGTTGTAATGCAACGGATAATTCGGCATATTATTTCTAGGAAAGCAGCAACCGTTCATATTAAGGCATTTGGCGCAGTGATTACTTTTACTTGCATATATTATATTTGACTTTTTATCCTCGTTGTCGTAGGCTCGCATTGTTCCTTCATGTATCCACTTTATCCAACCGTTTTGATTGAACAGGCTTAACACTTTGTCTCTGATATTATCAAACACATTCAAAATTATATATTTCTCCTTTTTGTAAAATACAGGAAAGTAATATATTGAACAACGTAAATTTAATTCAGGCCCCACAGTTTGAATGTTACGTAACAATAAACAAGCGAACGCGTTACATTGTGTAGTGCGTTCGCTATGAATAATCACTTTCCCTAATTACATTATACCACACCGTGTCAATACCCGTGATAATTTCATTTCTCATACAAATTTATTTAATAGAACTCATATAAATAAAGAAAACTTAATTGACGACACACAACGCCCCATTAAATGCAAAAAACACGCCGTAATGCGTGTTTCTAAATAAAATACCCAGCCTAACCTAAAAGGTTCGACCGGGCACTGTATGGTGGGGAGTACAGGGCTCGAACCTGTGACCCCCTGCTTGTAAGGCAGATGCTCTCCCAACTGAGCTAACTCCCCATATGGTGACTCCTACGAGAATCGAACTCGTGTTACCGCCGTGAAAGGGCGATGTCTTAACCGCTTGACCAAGGAGCCGTATTTTGGTAGCGGCGGTCGGATTCGAACCAACGACCTGCCGGGTATGAACCGGCCGCTATAACCATCTAAGCTACGCCGCCATATTGCTTTTCCCAACATTCGAAGTTCCAATTCGCCTCTACACTGTCAAAAGCCTAATTATCATATCAAAAAAATAAAAGGTTGTCAACAAAATTGACAATGTTTCCGTTAAAGTTTTTCCCAATGCGGCTTTGCGCCGCTTGTCTGTTTGCGTCGCGTTTCCCCAACAAAAGTCCGCCGTGTTTTCTTTGATTTTTTAGCAAGGCTGCGATACTTTTTGCCGCGGGAATAACGTTTGGAAAATAGAAGAAATCAACGTGGAATAAAACGGGCTCTGCAGATTGAATGAAGGCTCGTTTGCGGTGGTTGGCGACAGCGTATACCGTCTTTGCAATATAAGGCGATTTGTAAAGCCGATGCCAAACCTTGCTTCGCGTATCGTTCTTACGTGTGGGATTAAACTCGCCGCATGCTTCAAAAGGCCTGCGAAAGCGCGCGTCCTAAATATTTTCAATAAATTTCTCCGTTATTTACGCAAAAAATTGCCTAAAAGTAAAATTTGACTATTGACTGCCGCTGTAAGCAGTGATAAAATATACACGCGAAATACTCCGCAAATTTTTTTTTGCAATTGTCATTTATTTCGCTATTACGGAGAAAAAATGAAGAAAATTTTACTTATATTTCTTATGTGCGTTTTGGCGTTGTCGCTGTGCTTGGCGGCGTGTAATCCGCAGGACGATTATTTCGACACAAGCAAGTACGAAGTCGATATGGATATCGGCGTAAATACGGGCGCATTGGAAGATTACGAATTACCCCGCGAAGAAGGCTGCCGTCAATTGGTTGTATATTGGCGTGAAGCGGCGCATTCCTATAAGGATAACGACCTGTGGCTGTGGCACGACCTTGCCGAAGGACGCGCGTACGAATTTCACCCCTGCGCGTACGGGGCAAAAGCGGTTGTCAACGTTCCGCAGGAGATTGAGCAAGTAGGTTTTATTCTGCGTAAAAACGCTACCACGCACGGAGAAACTTGGGACGTTGCCGATAAAGTATACGATAACGACCGTATTATCACAATGAATGAAGACGTTACGGAAGTTTATCTTACCGGCGTTAATCCCTACAAATTCGAAAGTAAGGACGGCGGGCAGACTCTTACTATGATTAAACAGATAGAGAAAGTATCGATAAGCGAATTAAACGAAATAAGCTTTAACATTGTCCCCGCCACCAAGTTTACCCGTAAGACGGATATTAAGGTGTATTGCGACGGACAAAAGATAGCTGTTTCGTCGTTGCTTACCAAGAATAAAACCACCGAACGTGGAACTGTCCGTCTGCGTCAAGAAGTTAATTTGAATAAAAGCTATGTGGTAGAAATTGCCGGTTTCGGCAAAATGGAAGCGCTGCCGTACGAAGTATTTAACAGCAAAAGCTTCGGCGACCGTTACAATTACGACGGCGAATTGGGCGCAATCGTCGACGGGCATTCCGCAGCCTTCAAGGTGTGGGCGCCCACGGCTAAAAACGTAGTACTCAATTTGTACGAAGCAGGCGACGGCGGTTCTCCTTACAAATACGTAGATATGGTTCTCGGCGACAGGGGCGTGTGGAGCTGCAACGCGGACGACGTAACGGGCAAGTACTACACGTATACGGTAGAAACCGCCGCGGGCGTGCAGGAAGCGGTCGATCCGTATGCACGCAGCACGGGGGTCAACGGCAATCGCGGTATGGTGCTGGATCTCGCTACTACTAATCCCGCAGGCTTCGACAAGGAGAATTATATCGATACGGTCGACGCTTACACGCAAGCCGTAATTTGGGAGACGCACGTGCGCGATTTCAGCAATCAAATTGCGTCGTCTCAGTACAAGGGTAAATATCTTGCGTTCACCGAAGTCGGGCTTACCAATTCCCACGGTATACCCGTGGGCGTCGATTACGTCAAAAATCTCGGCGCTACGCATATTCATTTACTGCCCGTATTCGATTATAAGACGGTAGACGAAACTAAATTAAGCACGGCTCAATTCAACTGGGGTTACGATCCGCAAAACTACAACTCGCCGGAAGGCAGCTATTCCACCGACCCGTATCACGGCGAAGTGCGCGTTAAAGAGTTCAAGCAAATGGTGCAGTCGCTTCATGCCAACGGCTTGGGCGTAATAATGGACGTGGTGTACAATCACACTGCGGACGCCAACAGCAATTTCAATAAAATCGTACCGAATTATTACTATCGTTACAATAACGACGGGTCTAATTCCAACGGGTCGGGCTGCGGCAACGATACCGCTTCCGAACGCTATATGTATCGCAAATTTATGGTGGACAGCGTTAGCTATTGGGCGAGAGAATACAAAATCGACGGCTTCCGCTTCGATCTTATGGGGCTGCACGACGTAGAAACGATGCAGGCAATCGAGCAAGCCGTTCACGCAATAAATCCCAAAGCTATTATTTACGGCGAAGCGTGGAACATGACTACTGCGACGGAAGCTACGCTTGCTACGCAAAAAAACATTTCCTCGGTTACCGCAACGCAGGGCTCTGCGGGAGCGGTGGCAGTATTCAACGACGTAATACGCGACGGCTTGCGCGGAAGCGTATTCAGTGCAGCCGAAGCGGGATTTTTGGGCAATTCGTCACTAAACGTATCGAAAGTAACCGCAAGCCTTGCCGGCTGCGAAACGGCAAGCGAAGGCTGGTCGGTAACCGACGGCGCGGTTATAAATTATATTTCCGCTCATGATAATCATACGTTATGGGACAAGCTGATATTGTCTACCGGCGGGTCTACGCTTCAAGATCGATTGGCGATGAACCGTATGGGCGCGGCGATAGTTATGCTAAGCAAGGGAACGCCCTTTATGCAATCCGGCGAAGAAATGCTGCGTACCAAACATATCGCAGGAAATAAATACGACGACAACAGCTATAAGTCAAGCGACGCTATAAACAATCTCAAGTGGGAATCGCTAACCGAAACGAGCAACGAATACGCTATGATGAATTATTATAAGGGGCTCATCGAGATGCGTAAGAGCAGCGCCGTTTTAACTGCGAAAAACGGCGTAGCTATCGCGAGCAAAGTCGACGGAGACGCGATTATTGCCACGTTCGACGGCGGAACTGCGGGTAAAGTTATCGCCGTAATCAACAATTCTTCGCGCGGTTACAGTTATACTTTGCCGAAAGGCAATTGGTCGTTGGTAGCCGACGGAACACAGGCCGGCTCTACGGAAATTCGCGCTGTCAACGGCGCGGTTACGGTAGACGCTCGGGCGGTATTCGTGTATTTCAGCAAATAAATCGCATGCGACGAGCACCCCATAAGTTTTCTATATGTCAAATGCAAAATTTATGTATAATAAATTTCGAAATCTGTATTGACATTTCAAAAATAGGTGGTATACTATATTAGGTTTTACAAATAATTGTTTTCAACCGCATAGAACGGTTGAATCTCTCTTCTTCATAACGGAAAAAGACGACAGGCTCGTCTTTTTCTTTTATTATCGATAATGTCATAAACAATTTGTAGTAGTCTTGTAGAGCTTGCGTGTATTAAAGCGCTGCGGGTTTTACGGCATTATTGCGTATTGCGCGCCGATAAGGCGCGCAATATATTTTTTGTTATATTCTAATGTCGGTAAAAATTATCACACTCTGCGAGCTGCGACAAAATTTTGTATAATACCGTTTTTTTGTCGGTTTATTTTTTTCTGTTTGCGCAATATCATAGCGTACAAAGGCGGTTTTGCTTCGATTGTAGCCGCGAATGTCTACCGCTAAGGTATGCGCCGACTGTCAAAGCGATAATTTTCGTATAACTCTGTTATTTATGACAGACAGAGTATTATGATTGACATACTATATATTGTGTCAAAAGCAAAAAAATAACACAATATATTGTGTTTGAACTGTTGACAAAGGCATATCTTGTATTATACAATATGTAGGCACATCGCCGATCGCAAAGATTTGCGCAGCGGTAACAAATGAAAAATTACGGAGGCTCAAAATGTATCGGGTAAGAAAAAGAGACGGTCAAATTATCGATTTCAATCTGTCCAAAATTACCAAGGCAATCACTGCAGCGTTCGAAGGGCAAAACAAGCCCTGTAACCAAGACGTTATCGACTTGCTGGCGCTAAAAGTAACGTCTGATTTTATGGATAAGGTCAGCGACGGCGTAGTGTCCGTCGAAGATATTCAGGACAGCGTAGAAACCGTGCTTATTCAAGCGGGTTACGTCGAAGTTGCCAAGGCGTACATTTTGTACCGGAAGAAGCACGAAAACGTCCGTAAGGCGGGAGAGACGATATTGGACTACAAAAGCGTCGTAGACAACTATCTCAAGATCGCCGACTGGCGAGTTAAGGAAAACAGCACGGTTACATATTCCGTAGGCGGGCTTATCCTGTCTAACAGCGGCGCTATTACGGCAAACTATTGGCTGTCGGAAGTGTACGACGAAGAAATTGCCGAAGCGCATCGTTCGGCGGCTATTCATCTTCACGATTTATCCATGCTCACGGGCTACTGCGCGGGCTGGTCGTTAAAGCAACTTATACAAGAAGGCTTGGGCGGCGTGCCCGGCAAAATCACGTCCGCTCCCGCAAAGCATCTTGCTACGCTTTGCAACCAAATGGTCAACTTTTTGGGCATAATGCAAAACGAATGGGCGGGCGCACAGGCGTTCAGCTCCTTCGACACCTATCTTGCGCCTTTTGTTAAGGCCGACAACCTGAGCTACGACCAAGTTAAAAAGTGCATCGAATCCTTCGTTTACGGCGTAAACACTCCTTCTCGTTGGGGCACGCAGGCTCCGTTTTCCAACATTACGTTGGATTGGACCGTTCCCAACGACCTTGCCAACCTTCATTGTATTGTAGGCGGCAATGAAACGGATTTTTGCTACAAGGATTGTAAGAAGGAAATGGATATGGTAAACAAGGCCTTTATCGAAACTATGATAGAAGGCGACTACAACGGACGCGGTTTCCAATATCCTATTCCTACCTATTCCATAACCAAGGATTTCGATTGGAGCGAAACGGAAAACAACAAGCTGCTTTTCGAAATGACGGCGAAATACGGCACTCCGTATTTCTCTAACTATATCAACAGTGATATGCAGCCGAGCGACGTACGCAGTATGTGCTGCCGTCTTCGTTTGGATTTGCGCGAGCTGCGTAAGAAGTCCGGCGGCTTCTTCGGAAGCGGCGAAAGCACTGGTTCGGTAGGCGTTGTTACTATCAATATGCCGCGTATAGCTTATTTGTCCAAAAACGAAAAGGAATTTTACGAAAGATTGGACAGGATGATGGATATTTCCGCCCGCTCGTTAAAAATCAAGCGTACGACCATTACCAAGCTAATGGAAGCGGGACTGTACCCTTATACTAAACGGTATCTCGGCAACTTCGACAATCACTTTTCTACAATAGGCCTGGTAGGTATGAACGAGGCTTGCCTAAACGCCAGTTGGTTGGCTTGCGATATGACGGACGCTCGCGCTCAGTCGTTTACCAAGGACGTGCTTAATCATATGCGCGAAAGGCTTTCCGACTATCAGGAGAAGTACGGCGATTTGTATAATCTCGAAGCTACTCCCGCCGAAAGTACGGCGTACCGTTTGGCAAAGCACGATATGAAGTTATACCCCGACATGATTTTCGCCAGCAAGAAGGGCGAAACGCCTTACTACACCAACAGCTCGCATTTGCCGGTAAGCTTTACAAGCGACGTGTTCGACGCGTTGGACATTCAGGACGAATTGCAGACGCTGTACACGTCGGGTACGGTATTTCACGCATTTTTGGGCGAGCGTTTGCCCAATTGGAAGTCGGCGATGAAGCTTGTAAGAAAAATTGCGGAAAACTACCGTTTACCTTATTATACAATGTCGCCTACGTACTCGGTTTGTCCCGAACACGGATACATTAAGGGCGAAGCGTACGAGTGTCCGCATTGTCACGGCAAAACGGAAGTTTACAGTCGTATTACCGGTTATTACCGTCCCGTTCAAAACTGGAACGACGGCAAAGCGCAGGAGTGGAAGGAGCGTAAGGAGTATACTCCCGATACAAGCGTGTTAAAAAAGTGCTTGGTAGCTCAGGAAACGGAAGAAGTCAAGGCTCCAGTATGCGTGTTAAAGCCAATGCTGTTCGTTCAAAACAACTGTCCCAATTGCAAAATGGCGGAATTGATGCTCAATAAGGCAAATATGGAATTCGAAGAGATTAACGCTATGGAACAAGCGGATTTGTCCAAGAAGTTCGATATAAAGCTTACGCCTACGCTGATTGTTGCCGACGGCGACAGCTATTCGGTATATGAAAACGCGTCCAACGTCCGCAAATATATCGAAACTGTTAAATAGGCACAGTATGTACGACGTAATAGTAATAGGCGGCGGACCTGCGGGCATGACCGCGGCGTTGTACGCCAAGCGCGCCGGCAAAAGCGTAATGATGCTGGAAAGCGACGCTTTCGGCGGACAAATCGCTACCGCTCCGCGAGTGGAGAATTTTCCGTCCGTCAACGAAATTGCAGGCGCAAGACTTGCCGACAATATGTTCGAGCAGGTTCTCTCTCACGGGGTGGAGTTCGATATGGGGCGCGCTTCGGTGGAAACGGCAGAGCGCGGTTTTACAGTCAAGACGGAATACTCTTCGTATTTCGCCAAGGCGGTGGTGTTGGCTACGGGCGTATCGCACAAGAAGCTCGGTGTGCCGTCGGAAGAAAAACTTGCCGGAAAGGGGATATGCTACTGCGCGGTATGCGACGGCGCGTTTTATAAGGACAAGTCGGTGTGCGTTGTCGGCGACGGCAATTCTGCGGCGCAATACGCATTATTTTTGGCGGAGTTGTGCCGGGAAGTCCGTCTGCTTACGTTGTTCGACAAGCTGTTCTGCGACCGCGAACTTGTGGACAGAATTGCAGCCAACGGCAAGATTGAGTGGGTAAAAAACGTAAGTGTTCAAGACATTGTGGGCGACGAGCGTGTTCAAGGTGTGGCTTATCAGGACTGCGACGGAGCAATAACCTACTCGGACTGCGACGCGGTGTTTGTGGCCATCGGGCAGGAGCCGCACAACGAGCAGTTTGCCGACTTGGTAAAGTTGGACGGCAAGGGTTATATCGTCGCAGGCGAAGATTGCCTAACAAGCTGTTCTGGCGTATTCGCCGCAGGAGACTGCCGTACCAAAAGGGTGCGCCAATGCGCAACGGCGGTCGGCGACGGCGCGGTCGCAGGCTTTTCTGCGGCAATGTACGCCGACAAAAACGCTTGATTGTAATACGTATTTAATAAAAAACGGCCGCATATCGTCTGATATGCGGCCGTTCTCTTTTTATTTTCGTGTGTCAGTTTATTTTTATTATTTTGGATTTCAATATCAAATCTTCGGGGTTTATGTCCGCAAGGGAGCGGTCTAACGAGTCGAAGTTTAGAGCGTCTCCCAACAAAGCGTCGATGTTTACTGTATTGGTGACCAATAGGTTGATTGCCGACGAATAATTGCCCGCGCCGTTGTATACGCCGAATATCTTTAAGTGTTTTTCGCATATTTGAGCTACCGACAATTTACTGTCCTTGCTGGAATATCCCGCAAGGCATATGTTGGCGTTTACGGCGGCCGCGTCGTATACGTCGTGCATCTTGAAGTCGGAATCGGAGAAGAACACCAATTCGCTGCACATTCTGCCGCCCGTTATCATCATAATTTCGTGTTCGACGTCCGTTTTTTCGGGGTTAAAGCAGTAGAATATACCCATATCGCGCGCCATATCCAGCAGAGCGTCGACATTACTTATAAATACGGGCACCGCTTGGTAATAGGCAACAAGCTGAGCGAGTATCAATCCGGTTTTGGTGGAAGCGAATATCGCTATGTGTCTGCCTTTTTCCAGATTCAGCGCGTCTACTACGTTTAGGCAAAACGCCACGTAAGAAACAAACAAGGCTCTGTCCGTCGTAAGGTTATCGGGCAGTTTGTGAATTAGGGTGTACGGAAGATCGATAAAGTTTTGTAACAGACCGTTGCAGTTGTGTCCTAACTCTTGCATATTGGAACAGCTTTGGTAATCGCCTTCCTTACATTCGGTGCAAGCGTCGCAGGGGATATACGGCTCTATAACCACTCTGTCCATTTTTTGTAACAGCGAATTGGTTTTGTCGCCCGTATCCGATACTACGCCCACGGCGTTTCTTCCGAAAATAAACGGGTAAGTGCGCTTCGACGCGCCTGTATAAATAGCAAAGTCCGACGAAGACAGCAGGACTTCTTCTATTTTTACCTTAACCTTGTTTTCCGTAAGAGCTGTCGGACTGAATTCTTGCAATCTCAGCTTGCGCGGTTCGTCCAAAATCCAGGCTTTCATATAACCTCCGATTCGAGTAATTACTTAAATGATGCATAACAGTGCGTTCGTTATAATACGCGCGGTGTTATCGTTTGATATACGTTTGCGCATTGCGTTTAAGTAATTATCGGTTATATTATATCATTTTATTTAAAAAAAATCTACCCTTTTTTATAAATCTGAAATTTGCCGCACGGTTAGGCGTTGACACGATGAAAGCTTGAGTATAAAATATATAAAGAATAACGCTTATTTGGGCGTAATTTGCGCTTCGTTGCGGAATAAAGTTTAAGCGGGGTAAATAAAATGAAAATTCAATATTTGGGACACGCTTGTTTCAGGCTTATAAGCGATATGGGCACAACCTTGCTGTGCGACCCCTTCAACGGTGAAACGGTGGGTTATTGTATGCCGCGCGTCCGCGCAGACGTTGTAACGGTATCTCATCATCATGACGATCACGATTGCGTGTGCAATGTAAGCGGTTCTCCCGCGGAGATTGACTGTGAAGTTACGTGCTGCGCAGACGACGTGACGGTTAACAGTATTCCGACCTATCACGACGGGGAAAAAGGCGCCAAACGCGGAAACAATCTCGTTTTTTGTTTCGAAATAGACGGATTAAAGGTCGTTCATATGGGGGACGTCGGTTATTTTGACGAGAATGTTGTCGGCAAAATTGCGAATTGCGACGTTTTGATGCTGCCCGTAGGCGGAACGTATACGGTAGACGCGCAAACTGCAAGGAAATACGTAGACGCGGCAAATCCCAAGATTGTATTGCCTATGCATTACAAATGCGACGGGTGTAAGCTTGATATTGCGCCCGTAGGCGATTTCGTAAAGCTTTTCGATAACGGCGACGTACAATTCTGCGTTTCGGATAGCTTGGTGCTTCGAGACGTTCCGGCAAACGAGCGTCCGCGTGTAATTGTTTTACGGCGATACATCGATTAGACTTTTCACGGATAACAGTACGTATTTCGGTTTTCAGGGTATAAGCGCAGTAGACGCTTTCGGGCAAAATCGTTACCGCCTGCGGCTGCCGTCGGTCGGTGTTTACGTAACCAATACGTTTATATCCGCCAAACCGTCTATAATTTATATATTTTGTCATTATTGTGACATGACACAGACTATTCGACGCTTTCGCGTAGGATAGTCTTTTTTGTGTTGCTTAACTGTTAAGTGAACATGTTGACTTTCTTTTCATTATTTAATTTTGGTATTGACAACGTATTACGGGGGGGGGTATACTCTTAATATACTTAACGGTTAATTAAAGCCGTAAAAAATAAGGAGGAAACTATGAAGAAAACACTATTAGCCGTCGTTTTGGCGTTGTTAATGGTCGTGGCGCTCGGATTGACTGCTTGTCAGCAAACCGTTACGCTTACCCTGTACGATACGGACGGAACGACCGTGCTCGATACTGTAACGGTAAAATCGGGCGAAGCCCCCGCCAAGCCCCAAGACCCCACTAAGGCAGGACACACGTTCGAGGGTTGGTTCGTCACTCCGACGAATCAAACGGAATTCGACTTTACCAAGCCGCTGACTAAGGACGCCAAGGCGTACGCTCAATGGATCGACAATACGTATGAAGACGGCCGTATATGGGTAAT
Source organism: uncultured Clostridia bacterium (assembly GCA_947570215.1). GTDB lineage: Bacteria > Bacillota > Clostridia > Christensenellales > CAG-314 > Fimimonas. The sequence goes on along the minus strand of CANOTO010000001.1, from coordinate 278,855 downwards.
TGTTGGAAACGGCACGTTTAGTTGGGAAGAAGCGGTAAGCGGTTCTCGTTTTACTAAGAAAAGCGGAACAAACAACGTATTCGAATTAACCACCGATCTGTACAAGGATAACGAATTTCAGCTTACCGTTCTGCTTGAAGACGGCGGATTGGCGTACAAAAACGGCGGCGCGAGAGCTTGCGGAAGCAATCTCAGAAACGCCGGCGAATATATGGAAGCTAAGGGCAACGGACTCGATTCCGCAGTCAATACCAATATTCTCGTAACTAAGGACGGCAACTATACGCTTACCCTGATAACCGCCGAAGACAACGCGAAAAACAGAATTACCGTAAAGCGCAACGGCGACGCTACTCCGCCCGACGAAAAGGTGACTATTTCTTACCACATCAAGGGCAACGGCATAACCTATTGGGCGGACGCTTTAACTCCCGCAACAACCTTTAAGGAAAATACCGCAGATAAGATGGAACTGACTGTTTACCTTAAACAAAACGAAGAGTTTATGTTTACTAAAATGAGTACTAAGGGCGATACTCACAAGCAGGAAACGACGTACAACGCGACAAACCTTACGGAAACGAGTAAAACTTTGTTTGAAGGCACAAGCAATCTCAAGGCAAAGGAGGCAGGATACTATACCTTTATATTAGACGTAGACAAGAAGGAAATATCCGCAACCTTGGACAAGGAAACCGCCCGTATAGAAATGAATTATTTCATTGACGGAACGATTCTCGGCGGAACGTACGGCGATTATATGAAAGCGGATAAACAAGCTCAGTACAAAATGACAAAGAACGGCGATATTTATTCGATAGAAGGCGTGCAGCTCAATAAGGACGAGGAGTTAATTATTCGCAGTCATCCCGCAACGGAAAAGGACTTGACTTGGAGTACTCCGAGAACAGATTACGGCGTGAAATATTTATTCGGCACAACCGGCTTCGTAGCCGCCAATAACAATATCAAAGTAGAAGAAAGCGGTAAATACAATATTATTTTCGACTCCTATACGCAGTTCGTGACAGTCGCCAAGGAAGGAAAGGATATTTACATTAAGGGCAGTATGCAAACCAACTGGTCCCACGGCTTTAAGTCCGAATACAAGTTCTCGGCAACTGACAATAAAAACGTCTACGAATTGACGATAACTCTTGCGGTTGATAACGAATTCGGAATGGAAACGTACTTTGTCGGTTCGAAAGTCGGCGGAGTATGGGTCGGATTGTCGGACAAACTCGGTACGGCGGGCGACGCCAACGGCTCGTTCAGTACCACTCTCAGCAACGGTGACGCAAGTCACAACTTAGTTTGTAATCAAGCTGGAACTTATAAATTGTCTTACAATCTCGAAACGGGTAAGTTAGATATTTATGCGGTAACGGAACCCGCCGCGTAACAAAGTTTTCAAACTAAAACTCCGCCGTCTTTACCGACGGCGGAGAAGTTTGATAAATTTAAGAGCTTACAATTTGATATCGTGATTTATCGCATCTAAACGGTTGATTGCGATATCCAAGCATTGCCACAGCTTTTCCATCTTTTCTTGATTGAATATGTCGATTGTAACGACGTCTTTAGCAAAACGTTTTGCATATTCGCCAAGCGTTTCGCCAAGGACTACGGCGTTGCGGTTAGCAATTACGTCTGAGAACCCGAACCCCGTTGCGAAGATTATGCGCGGAAACACGCGCGTGACTTCCTGTTTAAGAGCTTCGGAGTTTAGCGGAAGGCTTACTACTTCGTAATTATCCGCGCCGTAAATACGGTCTCCCACGCTTTTTACCTTGTCGTAATCGACGTAGATTTGGTAAAACAATTCGTTGTCAATAAGTTTGGCGTCGAGAGCAATCAGCGGACAGAAATTCGCTTCGCCCAATTCGTGAAAGAAAGCCTTGTCAACGTTGTAGCAAACTACCGCGTCGCTGCTGGAAAAGCGTTTTACTTCCTTGCCCGAAGCTATTTGCAGCCAGTATCCTTTTGCGGACAGGAATTTGTACAGCTTTTCTGCGATCAGCATAGCTTCCGCTTTGCAAAGCGGGTTCTTGCTTTTGCCGACGAACAGCGTAATGATATTGGTCTTTCCGCTGGAGATGCACTTTGCGGTAAAATTGATACGGTATTGGTGAAGATTGACTATTTGCAGAATTTTTTGCCGCGTCGCTTCGCTAATGCTTTGATCTTCCCGGTTATTCAATACGTAGCTTACCGTAGCAATTGACACGCCCGCTTCTTTTGCGATATCTCTTATCGTAACCTTTTTACTCATAACATACTGATTATAATATTTGCTTTGGCAAATGTCAACAGTAAATAAATAAGGACGCAATTTATGAATTTACAAGCAATTTATCACAAGCCGGAAAGCAGTTATTGCTTTGCTCCCGAACAAAAAAAACTGACGCTTCGGATCCGCTTTGCCAAGGGCGAAGGGCTGGATTCCGTCGCCGTTTTGTATAATAACAAGTATCACATAGCGCAACGCCAATTTCGTCAGGAAATGCGCCTGGCGCTGTCCGACGGATTGTTCGATTATTATTCCGCAACTCTGTGTTTGACGGACAGCAGAGTATCCTATGTGTTCGAGATAGTACGCGGCGGCAGGACATACTATTTTTGCGAGGACGGTTTGACTGACGGTTACGACTTCGACTTCGCTTATTTCAACAGTTTTCAGTTTGCCTACATACACGAAAGCGACGTGGTAAAAAGCGTAGATTGGCTGTCTAACGCCGTATTTTATCAAATATTCGTAGACCGCTTTTACAAAGCTTCGGAAAAGGACGAAAGCTATATAAACGCCGAATGGGCAGATATGCCTACGCCTAAGTCATTTTACGGAGGAGACCTCGACGGAATCCGCGTCAAGCTGCCGTATATCAAGTCGTTGGGCGTTAACGCAATTTATCTGACGCCTATTTTCAAAAGCGATTCCAACCACAAATACAACATTTCCGACTACTATTGTGTGGACGACGCTTTCGGCGGCGAGCAGGCATTTGCGAGACTTGTTCGAGAGTGTCACGAAAACGGTATAAAAGTGGTGTTGGATGCGGTGTTTAATCACGTAAGCGAAGATTTCTCACCCTTTGCCGACGTCAAGAAAAACGGAAAAGCATCGGCTTATTACGACTGGTTTGTAATAAACGGCGACGTCGTTTCGGACAAACGCGATAACTACGAGCGTTTTGCCGATTGTTACGATATGCCCAAGCTTAACACCGACAACCCCGAAGTACTGCGTTATTGTGTGGACGTAGCCTTGTTTTGGACAAAGCGTTACGGCATAGACGGCTGGCGACTGGACGTCTCCGACGAAGTATCGCACGAATTTTGGCGCGGCTTCCGCAAGGCGCTCAAATCCGTCAATCCCGATTGCGTTCTAATCGGAGAAAACTGGCACGACAGTGCAAGCTATCTTAACGGCGATCAATTCGACAGTATTATGAATTACGCCGTAACCAAGTGTATGATGGACTATTGGGTAAACGAAAGTATCGACGAGCAGCGGCTTGCCGACAGACTCAGCCGACAATTCTCCCGCTATAACGACGTTGTCAACGGAATGATGTTCAATCTTCTCGATTGTCACGATACGCACAGATTTTATACTCTTACGGGTTGTAGTAAGGATAAGCTAATGTGCGCCATTGCGATATTAGTGTTTATGCCAGGCAGCTACAATCTATACTACGGCGACGAAATTCTTACAGAAGGCAATTTCGACCCCGACAGCCGCCGCGCTTTCGATTGGGACAAACTGAGCAATCCCGATATAATGGAATTTATAGACGAGCTAAAACGGATATTGGCATTAAAACGTCAGCCCGCAATTAAAAACGGGGAAATCAGCTTATACGCGCAGGACGGGCTGTTCATAATAGAGCGTTATACCGCAAACCAATCGCTCAGACTTAAAGTGTGCAGAAAAGCCGTCGATATAAGATCGGACGGCGTAATCAAATATAACGCGGACGAATATTTCGGCGACAATTCGTTCGTAGTAGAAGGAGGATTAGAATGAAAAAAACGTTATCGCTAATTTTAACGTTGCTGCTTGTAGCTTGCGTAGCGGTTACCGTGGTTTCCTGCGAAAAAAACGACGGAATCGTTTTGCGTATATTGGAAAACGATACCGCTAAGGACAAGGGCTATTTGGACTATCTGCTTAACGCTTTTAACGAAAAGTACAAGGATTCGGGCGTTAAAGCAGTAGACGCCAATATGGACGAATACAGCAACTTGGAAGACGACGGACCGTACGGTTACGGACCGGACGTGCTGTATCAGGCAAACGACATATTGATGAAGTACGTAAAGGGCAAGCATATACTGCCTATCGAAATCGACAAGTTGGAAAGCCGCGAGCAGATTCCGCAAAACGCCTGGGACGCTTACAAGGCCGACGTCGAAGGGCGTACGGTTTACTGCGGTATTCCCGTCAACGTTCAACAGCCGTTACTGTACTACCGCAAGGATATGCTGCCTGCCAATTGGCAGACGGAATGGGACAAAAATAACAACGGCATACCCGATATGACGGAATTTTGGACGGAAATGTATTATTACAGCAAGTCTATACGCGAAGCCGATTCGACCAAATTCGGTTTTGCGGTAAACTTGACGGACCAATATTTTAACAGCGGTTTTCTGTTCTCTTACGGAGCGTACGTGTTCGGAAACAACAACACCAACGATAAGGATATAGGAATGGCAAGCGGTAACGCCAAGCTGGGAGCTAAAATCATTTGGGACTTGGCAGGGCTTATGGATTTGAAGTGCGCGGACGAAAGCTTTACTAACGCGCGTACTACGATGCTTGCCAAGGGTACGATTTTCGCCAATATCTGCACTCCGGACATTACTACGCAGTTTCTCAAGGACTTAGCGTTGGAATATAAGTCGCAGGGAATGTCCGAAAGCGAAGCCGAAGCGAAGGCGCAGGAAAATTTAGTAGTTACCGCGTTGCCGAAGCTTCCGCAAAACGGAGATATTACTACCCGTCAGGATGTTTCGGACGAATCCTTGTGGATTGCGCAAAAAACGATGGGCGGTATCAACGGATACGGTATATCCAGTTATACCGAGCATAGAGATTGGGCGTTGAAATTCGTGGAATTTGCAACCGGCGTCGAAATGGTTTCCAAACGTCAGGAAATGCTTGGAATAGTTCCTGCCCGCGCGGACGCTTTGACCGACAGCTCCGATACTGCCACTAAGGTTACGTTTAGCAATCTCAACGACGGTACGTTGGTGGTTATGCCGTCCATATCGTCGGTTCGCGCTATTTGGGCTCCTATTAAAACGTGTTACAAAACGATTGCGACGGACGGCTGCGGCGAACGGACGTTTACTGTGGACAGGCTGCAAGCGGAATTGAACAATTTGGTAAAAAATATCAAGGCGCAGATAGAAACGCTTCAATAATATCGTACACGAAATTGCGTTAGCGCAAATCAATGTCTTTTAATTATACGGTACTCGAACCTGTAAGCCGAATAAATCGTATCTTACGAAGTCTTACCGCGCATAACACCGCCAAAGCCTTGCAAAGTTTAGAGCATTGTATGCCTAAGCGTGATACGATGTAATTAAAACCGAGAAATTCAGTTAAACTCAGTTAATTGCTTAATTATAAAAATATGAACAAAGAAAAAACAAGAAAAAATGTTTTCGCAAAACTCGGCGAAAAGGTAAAAGCCTGCTTTGGCGGAATCAAAGCGTTTTTCAAAAAATGCGGACGGGAAACTTATTCGTCTATGGCGTTTATGGGCGTAGGGCAAATACTTAACGGGCAATACGTCAAGGGCATATTGTACGCTTTGGCGGAAGTATTGATAATAGCATATTTTTCCCTTACAGGCATTAAAGACTTCGTCGGCTTTTTTACTCTCGGCACCAACAAGGGAGACGCTTGGTTGGGCATTGCGGGCGACAACTCCGTAATAATGCTGCTGCGCGGTATACTATCGTGGATAATTATCGTCGTAACCGTAGCGATGTATTTTTCCTGCGTTAAGGACGCCAACAAGTACGCCGAAATCAAGGGCGTAGGGTACGTGCCGAATTTCAAGGACGATTTAAGTTCGCTGCTTAACAGAAATTTTTTCAAAATCGCCTTGGCGCTGCCGCTTATCGGCGTTGCGGTGTTCAACATTTTGCCGATAGTATTTATGATTCTTATCGCCTTTACCAATTACGGCGGAGATATAGTTCCGCCCGAGTTGGTAGACTGGTCGTTGGACAGCTTTGCCAAATTGGTTGCGCTCGGCGATTTGTCTCAAACTTTCGGTAAAATTCTCGGCTGGAATATTTTGTGGGCGGTAACATCGACGGCGTTTAATTATTTCGTCGGTTTGGGCTTGGCGTTGTTGTATAACAAAAAGTGTGTCAAGGGCAAGGCTATATGGCGCGCGTTTCCCATTCTTGCGTATGCGGTGCCGGGCTTCATAACGCTGTTGGCGTTCAAATTTATGTTCAGTAACGGCGGACCGATAAACAATATGATAGTTGCAAACGGCGGGAAAATCGTCGACTTTCTCGGTATAAATTCCAAGTGGATGGCGCGCGGTATAGGCTTTTTCGTAAACGCTTGGCTGTCCGTTCCGTCAATTATGCTGCTTGCAACAGGTATACTTACCAATATCAACGGCGACTTATACGAGGCTGCTCGCATAGACGGCGCCAACAGCTTCGTGCAGTTCCGTAAGATAACGCTGCCGTTCGTGCTGTTTTCTACTACGCCCGTGTTGATATCGCAGTTTGTGGGTAACTTCAATAATTTCGGCGTGTTTTACTTTCTCAGAAGCGACATAATAACCGACGGCTATTTTGCCGCAAGCGACACCGATTTGCTTATTAACTGGCTGTACCGTCTGTCGATAGACAACAACTACTATGCCGTGGGCGCGGCTATAAGTCTTATAATATTCGTAATCACTTCCGTGTTAAGTCTGATAGTTTACGTCCGTTCTTCGGCATACAAAAAGGAGGATACCTTCAAATGAGAAAACCTACTTTACGCGCGAAAAAGATTGCCGACGGCTGCCTTACCTACGCAATACTCACGGTAGTGTCGATGGTGTTTTTGTTTCCCATATTGTGGCTGATTCTCAGTTGTTTTTCCGCAAACGGAAGCATTTACAGCTTTAACGGATTCTTTCCTACAAGCTTTTCCTTCAATAGCTTTAAGACGTTATTTACCGACACGCAAATGTACAACTATCCGCTTTGGTTCGGGTATACGTTATTGGTAGCGGTAATAAGCAGTCTTGTCGGAACGTTACTGGTAATACTTACGGCGTTTACAATATCGTCCTTCCAGTTTTCCGGACGCAAGTTTTTGATGAAAGGCGCGTTGGTTTTGGGTATGTTCCCGTCCTTTATGGGTATGACGGCTGTATATCTGTTGATGACGCAGTTCGGCTTTATCAACAGTCACATAGGTCTTGCGTTGATATACGCGGGCGGCGCGCCAATGGGATACTTGGTTCAAAAGGGATTTTTCGATACTATCCCCAATTCTATATACGAAGCGGCCCGTATAGACGGCGCAAGCAATCTGCATATCTTTTGTACCATAACGCTGCCGTTATCCAAGCCGATAATAGTGTATACGCTGCTAACCCAATTTGCATGGCCGTGGAGCGACTTTATTCTGCCCAAACTGCTGCTTAAAGACCGTAAGCTGTGGACGGTTGCCGTAGGGCTTATGTCTTTGCCGGAAACGGAATTTGCTCGGTTTGCCGCGGGTGCAGTGTTTATAGGCGTGCCTATCGTAATACTGTATTTCTTCCTGTCCAAGTATCTTATAAACGGACTTTCAGCGGGCGCGGTTAAGGAATAAACGCGCAAAAATTTACAATATAAAGCAAATATTTTCTTGTAAAATATTTTCTCTCCAAATTTATATAGACGGCGTTGTGTTCTGCGCCGTCTATATATTTTTGCATTTTGATCGGCCTGCCCTTATAAGCCGAAAGCTAAATAAAAGCCAAAGCGCCGTCGTCGCCCCCAACGCTTTGCTTAGGGTGTTTTCGTATGGCACGTGAAGCTTGTCTTATTTGCCGTTTTTATAACATTCGCCGCAATTTCCCCGTCTGAAATGCGTAATTTATGCACACGCTGCATAAAATAGTTTGAATTTTTGTCGAATCGGCAAAAAATAATCTTGACTTTTGCAAAATCCGTGTTATTATATTGGCGAACATTCGTTCTAAAATATAAAAAGGAGATTTGTAAATGAAATACGTCAACTGCCCCGTTTGCGGGCATAAGCTGCTCGAAGGCAAGGCGCAAAGCTGCGTTCGGGTAAAATGCAGCAAGTGCAAAACCATTGTGGAAGTGAGCATCGGCGACAACAACGTCGCGCTTGCTCCCATACCCAAAGCGACGGTTAACGCCCCGCAATAAACAGCCAAGAAAAGTTCCCGAAAGCGCGGACGGTAAAGACGGCAAATAAGACTTACGTGTCGAAGTCTTGTTTGCCGTTTTTGTTGCTTGGGTAAAAACGCGTTTAGCGGCGCGCAGCTAAAACGTTTTAATTTCGGCTGACGGAACGTAACAAAAAAACAAGGAGAAATTATGTATAAAGAATTAAACAAATTACAAGCCGTACACGGTTCGTACGAAGATTTTTTCGGTGGCGGAACAAGCAAGATGGCGACTACCGACTATTCGCAAGCGGATATGGGCGACAACCCTGCCGTCAACCTTGCTACGGGCAGGCTGCGTTATTCGTTTGACGATTTAAGCGTAGGCTACGGCAACTTTGCCGTTAACGTAGGGCACGTCTACCTAAGTCAACATTTTTCGGCGTTTGTCAAGCAATTCCCCGAGCTTGCAGGCGGCTGGAAGCTTAACGTGGCGCAGTATTTGCTGCAAACGGACGGTTCTACCGTATTGTATATGGACGAATCGGGCGAAGTACACCGTTTTGTAAAGTATGCCGACGGGCGTTATTACGACGAACGTAATGCCAAAGTTACTCTTAACGTAAGCGGAGATAGTACTTTTGATAGCATTTACATAGAAGACGGCGCAGGCAACCGTATATATTTCAACAGACAGGGCAGAGTGAACAAAACAGTGTCGTGTCATAAAAATACTATGATGAAGTCGTACGAATACGACGAGCGAAACCGCTTAGTAAAAGCGTACGATTACCGTATGAGAAAGCAAGTTTCGCATACAATCTATCATATCGGAGCATATATCGAGTTCGGTTATGACGAAGTTGGTCGCCTATCATCCGCAACGGCGTACGCCGGTAAAATACTTTCAAGCGTAAACTACCGATACGATGCAAACGGCAGTCTTATTCAAGCAGACAGGGTTGCGTACAACCGCAAGGGTGCGCAGTGCCTTGTAACGCCGTCGCTCGGCTTTGAGTACGCCAACGGGCTGTTAACGCAGGCAACCGACCTTGAAACCAAGTCGGCGTACAGGTTTACGTATGACGGCGGCAAGATATCTAAGGTAGAGCAGGGCGTTATCAAGAGCCACTCGGTAGGAATGGGCATGACGGACGCCGACGGCAACTATCTTGCTTGCGGTATCGGGCTGTACTGCGGCGCGCCTGCCCAGGCGGAATTTATAACCAAGTCGAGCAATTCGTACACCTACAATTACAACGGCGGAGATACGCTTGTATCTTCCGAAACGCACGTAACTAATCACGACGGTATAAAGCTTGCGTACTTCATCAACCGCGACGCCTGCGTTGTAAGCTCATTCGAAAAGATATCTAATAAACTGTATACGTTAGAAAAACAAGGAGCAAAGACTACGGGTATTGATATGGGCGGAGTATCTACCGCGAGAATCAACCAAGAAACAGCCTTTACCGTTAACGGAATTTATACTGTACTCGATAATGCAAAATTCGAAGTAACCCGCAGCGATAAAGAACAAGGCTTGCGCACGTTCGACTATTCTTTCTGGCTCAAGCTTCCCGCATCGGCAAAGTCAAAGTATATGCAGGCAAAGATTGTCTATAAGTTTTCAACAGCAAGCGAGCAGACGAGCGTAACGCTTTTAGACGGCAAGGCGGCAAACGCTTGGCAAAGGGTGTCCTTGTCTATTTACGCTCCGCTCAAGAAACGCGACGACACTAAAACGGACACGCTGTCCTATTTGAAAGTCCAATTACTAAACAACAATCAGCCTTATACGGGCGCGTACGAGTTTAGCGAAATAGGTTTCGCTCCCGCGCCCTATACGGAATTATATTACATATTAGCTGCCCCGATGTCGCAATTGAGCAAGTTTACGTTGACGACAGTTCGGGAAGACGCATCCTGTGATACAAAAGAATGCGTATTAGACGAGCAAATTTACTTTACGGAAAGCGACGTACTTGCTTCTGTAAGAAATCGTGTTACAAAAACATATTCTATAAGCTATCATCGCTTGTTCGACTTGGTTTGCAATAATGGTACGAAACGGATACCTAACGTCGAACAAATAGCGTTTGATGACAACGGCGTTAAGTACGAACCGTCGTTCAGTCCTTCCGTGAAGATGTATATGCCGGACGGTAAAACGGAAATAACCACAACGTATAAGTACGGACCGCGAAGTATTACGGTAGAAACCGTAGGTTGCCGCGAAGGCGTCAGCTCATCCGCCACTGTCGAAATAGATTACTATGGAAAAACGCTCAAAGAAACGGACGAATACGGTGTAAGTAAAAATTACGAATACAACGACTACGGCGACTTGACAAAAGCCGAACTCGTAGGTTCGCGCGGAACGGTCGGTTCGGTAACGTATTATCGGTACGACGACGAAGGACGATTGCTGCGATCTCACGTCGGTGTAACGGGGCAATCGGTTGACTATACCGAATACGACCAAGTTGGCACGGTTACGGAAGGCAAGGTTGTAAACGGCGGTTTCCAGTCTACTTCGCACAACGTTACTAACAGTTACGGCGTTTTCCGTAATAATACGCTTGCCGTTACCGAATATAACAACGGCAAACAATTATCTCGCCGAGACGCAACCTACGAGCAGGGGCGTATACGTACCGTCTCGGACGGGCTCGCCAAGTACGGCGTAAAGTACAACCTTGCACACAATACGGTAGAGTATACGCAGTTCGATAAAGCAGGCGCGGAAAAACTTATTCAGCGTGACAGTGTTGAAAACGACCGCGGCAGCTATATAAGCCAAAAACACCGCAGCGAATTTTACGAAGATAACGCGGTAAAGGACAGCGTAACGACCGAGCTTACCAAATACGGCAAGATAAATGCCGTGACTCACAAGAATGCGCAGGGCGGCGAAGTCCGAAATACGTACGTATATGACAGCCCGAATGAAAGCGTTTTTACAGCGCTTCTTACAACACATACCGATAACGATAACGGCACAATTACCGACTACTATTATAACGACGACGGCGAACTTATGCGCTGGGAAGAAAAGAACGGCGACGGAACGGAAAATGTCAAAGTCCAGAAGATATCCGACAACGTAACGAAGTATAGTTTCGGTCTTGGAATTGAATATATGACCGAGATAACAGACGACTCCGAAAAAATCTTGTCTCCGCGAGTAGTAGAAACGAAATTACACCGTAAATATAGTGAAGTAACAGATGACCTTTGGTCGCATTATAATCCGCTTAAATATTCTTATGATGAATTCGGACGTTTATCGGCGAAATACTGCCATCACACGACAACGAATTATGATTATGTTGATTTGGCAGGAAAGAGCCGTTTGCAGTGTGTCCTGTTCGAATATGGAGACCGTTCTTTTTCGCCCGCATACAAGCAGTTGGTTAAAACAGTTGACGAGTTAGATTACTATAACGACGGCAAATTGAAGTCGTCAAAATTGTGGGTAGGACAGAAAAATCATGAAGAACAGGAATGGGAGTTGAACCAAACTGTCAAATCTTCGTTTAACTATGACAGCTTGGAACGGCTAACAGACGTTGAAGTTAACAAAAACGGAGTCGTTAGTACTCAGCATGTAAGATACAATGACGACGGACGAATATCGCACGCAACTATCAAAGGAAAAGATATTGATTTTAATTACAATTCCTTGGGACAAATGTCCCGCGTAGGCGATTATACATACAAGTACGACACCTACGGCAACAGAATAGAAAAGCGGAATGGCCACAACGATTTGCTTGTAACGGAATATAAATACGCCCGCGGCGGACAGCTGATTCAAGCCGGAAGCATACATTATTCCTACAATCAAAACGGCGTTTTATGCAAGAAAATAAATAACGGATCAACCGCGAAATTCCTTTTGGACGGTAACAAAATTCTCGGCGTAGATATTTACGGCGGCAATAGTTATGCATTAAGGTTTATGTATGATTTAACAGGCTTAAATTTTGTAAGTTACAACGATGTCGATTACGAGTATGTCTTAGACAGTCAAGGCAATGTAATTATGCTTATAGATTCGCTTACAGACCGTATAGTCGCCCGTTACGAATACGATATTTTCGGTAATTGCACCGTTTACAACGCAGATAACGAGATAGATACCGACCCAACGTCGATTGGTAATATCAATCCGTTTAGATGGAAAGGCTTTTACTACGATACGGATACGGGTTTGTATTACGCCAACGGCAGTTTTTACGATCCTGCTACGGTATCGTATATAGATGCAGCCCCTATCGAAAGCATTTTCAGCGACGTCTTCACAGCGCGCAGGCTTGACAGAACAGGCTTATTGTGCGACAATATACTTGAATTGGCGGGTAATCCGCACAATATATATACCACTTGTGAGCTGGCGGCAGATACGACTTATACACCAAAATACACTTGGCTAACCAAGGTAGAGATGAAGATAGCTCAATGGGTGCGTAGGTTTAATAAGCTGCCTGCCGAATCAAAACTGGTCTGGGGAACTTTGGTGTTAATGTTGGCGGTCGGCATAACAATCATGTCGCATGGTTCCGTCGTGGCAATATTAACGGAAATGGTGTTAGGCGTTGGCTTTGGCTTGGCAATGTGGGCGGTAACATCGTTATTAAATCGTCGGTCATTAACAATGGACGGCGCAGTAAACGCAGCAATGGATGCATTCTTATTGTCGTCGATATTTGTGTTCATTACTGCAGGTGTAAACGCAATAAAGTATCTTTGCAGAAGCAAACCTGTTACTACGGCGGAATTGGCTAACGAAGTAACGCAAAACAAGTATTTAGAGTTTGAGTCACAAGTCAAATTAGAAGAACATTTTGCAAAACACGGAAGTCAATTTAAGGGAATGTATAGTAACTCGCAAGAATATCTGCAGGGCGCGAATTATGTAATAAATAATGGTACGTATGTGTCTGAAATGAACGGATATGCAATGTTTTTTAGGGTAACTTCAAAAGGCAAAAAGCTGTATCATTTCGTTGGCTTAGAAAGAAACGGATTGTATATTACGACGTATTTTCCAAGAGTATTATAGGAGAGTATAATTTATATGTATGTAGCTGAGATTACGGATTATGATGGTGCTGGATTTGAGTATGATGTGAAAGTAACAGACGGAGAACATCAGTTGTTATGTATGGCAACTTCGAAAATAAATATTGGTTGTTCCAATTTTAGATTGATATCCTGTTTCATCAGGAACATCAAAAAAATTGACACTAAAAATATGCTGATATCTAAATTAGACGGCTATTATGAGTACAAAATTATAGGTAGAGTAGTAGACATAGATCAAAAGATCGTCAAAGTTTTCGGGTTTAATATTGAAATAGACGAAGCTTTTCCAAGAGAAGTAAGAAATGGAGATTTTCTTGAAATAATTTGTCTTAGAATAGATTGTCAGCTTTAACAAATATAAAACAAAGAATTTGATAAAAATCATCTAAGAATGCAATAAAACTGGCGATGGTATAAGTAACAGAGTAGCAGGACACCTTTTAAGCTCGTTACTGACGCAGCAAGCGTTAACGTGGGAAGGGTTAGGCAACGCGGTATTAGACGCATTCCTTTTCACGTCGGCGTTCCTTTTCATATCTTCCGGCATTAACGCAATAAAGTACTTGTGCAGAAGCAAATCTGTTAGTACTGTTGTTCTTGATCAACAGATATATCCGCCGAATAACGGAGCTGTTGTTGGTACAGAACAGACAATAACATTACAGCCAGGAACATACGGGCGTTATGGAACAATAAGTAGCCAAAGTAACTATATAACTCAATCGGGAGCAAGTGCATCGCAACTGTCTTTACCACCTTGGAACGACGGTGTTTATATAAAGATACGTGTACTTAAGCCGATTGAAGGCGTTGTTCAGTCAACGGTTGCAGCGTGGGCACCTTGGAATGGTGTTGGTGGCGGAATACAATATATGCTACCGCAACCGATTGATATGTTAAAAATTGCAGGATATTTAATTTATTAGAAGGAGTATAAATCATGGTGGAGTATGAGTCGAAAAGGGAAATAATGCTTTTAGAACGTGCAACGCAAATAATCAAAAACTTTGATAGACATTTTGTCGCCTATAATACGAAATTTATAGGAATAAGTCATAATGATGATTTTCGTATAAATGGATATAAAACTAAGAATTCGAAACTTCTAAATGAAATATGCTTTGGGTATGATGGACATTATCATCAGTTGCATTTGTTAAATATATACGAAACAGAATGCGGATATAAATTTGCATCAACGGAAATATCTATGGGAGTCTATGCATACTGGGAAGTAAATTTATAAACAATAGAAGGAATTGGGAGAGACGGTACGAGATTTGTTGTAAGTGATCGATATGCTGTATATTTAACGAGAGACCATTACGCAACTTTTTATAAGATAATAAGATAAATCGGAGATTATCATTATGCACGAAAATAAAATTTATTATATTTCACAAAAAGAAGCAGACAAAAAATTGTGTGAGATAAAACAACGTGATGAAGTGTTTACAGTTACTTGGTTGGATATAAATAACGATGACGTTTTTCAGAAAGTTATAGAAGAAATACCGAATAATCTTTCTAAAACGCAACAAATAAAGTTTGGCAAAGAAAAAGTTAAAGCATTGTTCAAGTATGACAAAACATATCCGCGTTGGGTGCAATCACCGGAGTGGCCAATTGTAAACGGTAAACCGTTAGTATTCAGTCATCAAGAAAAAGTCAAGGGCGATGATTGTCACACGTATTATTATTTCTACGACGAACAAACGAAAGAGCAAACAATAGTAGAACAATTTGGCTAACTTTAGTGTAAGTGGAATTGGTATAGGGAATAGGTTTCGGAATAGACGGATACCTGCTTGAATCATTACTAACGCAGCAAGCGTTAACGTGGGAAGGGTTAGGCAACGCGGTATTAGACGCATTCCTTTTCACGTCGGCATTTCTATTTATATCGTCAAGTATAAACGCAATCAAGTACCTGTGCAGAAGCAGAGCTGTTAATACGGCGGAATTAACTAACGAAGTGACTCAAAACTCAAGTACTGTTGCAAACCAAACTCCGGATAATATTACGGGATATACTCAGCATGGATTAGAACAAGCAATTTTTAGAGATGGACACGGAGTAAGCCCCCAAGAAATATTGGATGCAGTGAGAAATCCCACGGAAGTTATATATGATGTATCAAGAAACACGTATAGATTTAGTGGTATGAATTCTGTAACTATACTTAATCAACAGGGCAAAGTGGTTTCAACTTGGGCAAGAAGGTCCAAATTTTGGAGATATTAAATGATATTATCAGAAAGGGAAATAGAACTAATAAATAAAGTTAGTAAGTGTAACTATAAATCAAGCGATTCAATAGCAAAATTATCTAAGACGGAAATCCTAAAATTAACCGATTTGTTAGGTAATTTAATAGGCTTTGATGTTGTTACAGGTGATATTGACGATTTGGGAAGAGAAGCGGACAGTATTATTAGTAAATTACTTGTATTGCTTGAAAGACGCGGAGAAATGTAGCAATCACATTAAAGTTTATAAACCGAATAGAAAAATAAATAAAGCTAAGAAAAGTTCCCGAAAGCGCGGACAATAAAGACGGCAATGGATAGCGGTAAGCTATCTCGTTGCCGTCTTTTTTGCCATTCGTGTCAACTTTTCCAAAGTGCCCCCACAAAAAGCGTCGTGTCAACCGCTCAGCACAAACGGCGCAAAACAATTGCGGTTCATTTTTTACGGCGGCGTCCCCGTACTTTACGCCGAAGCTCGGCAAAAAGGACGCAAACAGGGCAAACGCGCGTTTGCTCACATTTGGCGGCAACGCCGAAACAATAAAAATAGTTATTAAAGGAGAAAACAAAATGGAAATTATGAAATTTACTAACAGAAAAGCAACTAACCCCGGACGCGTCAAGCTTACGGACGAAAACGGTATCGTTAAAACCTACACAATGGTATTAGACGACGGCGCGACGGAACAAGGCACGCCGCTAACGGCGGAAACCTTCAACCGCTTTGCCGCGGACGTTATGGACGGTATTGCAAACTGTATCGTCGGACCTAAGGGGGATAGGGGAGAAAAAGGCGACAGCGGTGAAAGGGGTGCAATGGGTCAGGACGGCGCGCCCGGGGCAAGCGTTTTAACTTTATCTTCAAGCGTAGACGCAAGTACTACGCGCATACCCATTTCTTTTATCGCTATTCCCTATTACCGTAGCGGTATAGTATATACTAACGACCTGCTACTTGATAAAAACGGTAACGTTTTCAGGGTTGATATGGGTAATGATATTTCCGGAGAATCCTATGTGTCAGTTCATTATTACAATAACATTCGCGGTCTGCGCGGTTTGCAAGGGGAAAAGGGTGATAAGGGCGACTCCGGCGCAAACGGCAACTCCTTCCGCGTGACGGGTACGGTCGTTTCCGTCGAAGCTCTTCCTTCCGCAGACGAAACGGAATTGGGTACGGCTTATTTCGTGGGGGAACAAGCCCCGCGAGCCATTTACGCGTTGGTGCAAAGCAACGGCGCCGCCGTTTGGCAGAATCAGGGCGTATTGTCCGGACCTAAGGGAGACAAAGGAGAAAAAGGCGATAAGGGCGACAGGGGCGACCGCGGTCCCAAGGGTGATAAGGGCGAATCGGGCTCGGGCTTCTACATTTCTACGGAAGCGTTTTCCGCAGGCGTAGGCCGCTACGACGTAAGCAGCGTATCCTACACCAAGGACGAGCTTGCGCCCGGCGACCTTATCCTGTCCGTAGCCAACCGCAACGCCGTGCGCGTGCGTTCGGTAACTTCCGACGGGTTTACGTTTATAGGAGAATTCGCGTTTGCTTTTTAGATTTTGAGCATTTATATTAGTTTGTCTTTTCGGTAATTTGTCGGCGGGGACGGTTTACAGCTTTACCCGCTTTTCCTTTTTTACAGCGCCGGCAGGTTAAAACCGCGCAAAAAATTGACAAGAGCGGCTATTTTGAGTATATTATTTAAGTAGCAACTTAAAATACAACGTAAACAAGGAGAATTTATCTTTTGAAACAAAAAAAGGAAAATGCAAGCGCTGCTGCGCTTTCTCCCAAAAGCAAAAAAATTATAATAGCCGCAACCGCGATAGTAGTGGCAATCGCTATTATTCTCGGTATAACTTTGCCCATTTTACTGCGCGTAAAAGAGACGGCTTTTTTCAAAATTCCCGAAAGCACGCTTCCGATAGAAGAAACGTACGCGCTCAATAAGTATTTGTACGAAGAATTGTCCGATAACATAGTAACGATGCGTTCCGACTCGATGATGGTTACCCGACGTAATCTTCCGCGAGCGCAGACGAGCTTGCTGTCTGACGACTTTTCGTTGGTATACGATACCGAAAGCAAAACGCTCTCCACCGTTTACGGACAGCTTGTAAACAATACGGAAACTCGCAAAACGGCGACCATATCCTTTTCCGACTACGGCAGTCCGTCGCACAGTGTAAGCGGAGCAAACGCGTTTGCCAACGGAACGGCAGGCGGAACGGCAATTGCGTCGTCCAACGCACAATTCTACAAATATATGCTTATGACGCAGGGACAGCACCTTGCAACGGAAGCCGCCGCGCTTTCGGCAAGGGGCGAATTGACTCAGGAATGGTTAAAGAAGCACCCTGCCGCCGACGCGCAGTACGGAGCGGTACTCGGCGAAGACAACGCCGTGGAAAAGGAAATTATTCTCGACCCGTTATACCGTAATCCGCACGTTACGGGTTTGTATCTGCCCGCGGGCGAATTGGTTACCGTCAAGGTGGAAGGCTTGGCGGAAGGCGAACGACTGTCTATCGGCACGGGACTGCAAAACAGTCTTGCTTGGCGAGGCGGGGCGAACGACGCGGCATTTAACGCTATAACGGGCGGCTACAACAAGGTAACCGCAACAACCGCGGACGCGTACTTTACCAAGGCGGACGTGCTAACCGCCAACGGACGTTTCGATTGCGTAACCAACCAAAGTCAATGGCAGAGACAGGATACGCGCGCGCCTTGGGTTAACTCGATGTTCGCCCTTAACGGCAACGGCGAATACAGTATAGGCTCTGCTTTCGGCGGAGTGCTGCACATTTATCCGCAGAACTGCTACTCCCGCGTAAAGGTTACGATTACGGGCGCTGTCGAAACGCCGCATTACATTTTCGGCGTTACTACTCCCGAATATTTCGACGAATATCTACGTCAGGCTCCCGGCGTAATAGCGGTGTTGGACACGGAAAACGGACAGCTTATCGGTCCTACGGGTGAAATGGGCACCAACGCTTATATGCGTCAGGTAAAAACGGACGAAATAGACAAATTAGCTATGCTGTGGCACTCTTTCCTGTCGGTGGACGAATCCTTTACCGGCGGAACGTACAACCGCTTTAACAAGGTTATGTTCGATCAGCACGTTCCTGCGGGCGCGGCGGTATCGCTCGGCAACTATTCGTTTGCGCATCCTACGAGCTGGTTTAACGGCGCAATGAATTACCGCGGGCTGCTTGCAGGCGGAACTTGGGGCGTAATGCACGAAATAGGGCACAACCACGGCGCCAGCTACGGTTCGATATGGGGCTTCGGCACTTCGCAGGAAGGCGAAGTTCGCAACAACGCGCTTACTGTGTTGGCGTACATTTTAATCGGCGATATGGGCACAACAATGCGTAACGGCACGGGCGACGTAGAACACGG
Source organism: uncultured Clostridia bacterium (assembly GCA_947570215.1). Classification (GTDB taxonomy): domain Bacteria; phylum Bacillota; class Clostridia; order Christensenellales; family CAG-314; genus Fimimonas. The sequence continues at coordinate 259,733 of CANOTO010000001.1, read as the reverse complement.
CGAAACGGTTACGCCCTATACGTCGCTTAACAATTCGCTCAACTTTCTTAAAGCGACGTCGGCTACCGACTTTGCCGGCTATGGCTATTTTCCTGCTTTACGTATGTATACAACCATTATGCACTCGTTCGGCGCGGAAAAGTTCTACGAATTGCTTTATACCTACAAATCGGTCGCGTCTTATGCAAGCAACAAACGTGCGGATTTCGCCTACCGCTGTTCGGTTGTATACGGAATGAACTTCCTAAGGTATTTCAACGTATTGTTTAAGGCAGGTATCACGGAAGATATGTTCGACGACGATCAGCTTGCGCTTATCAAGTCGCTGCCGAGCTACGAGCCTGTCGCCAACTTTTACGCGGGCGGCATAGACGGAGTTAAAACTGCGGGCGATTATATCGTAACCTTCGGCGAAGACATTTCTTTCGATTTGTTGAAAACTACCGTAAGCTCGTTAGATACCGAACAGGGCAAGGGCTTTGAGATAATCGGATTCGACAATCCTGCGCACGGCAAGTTGACGGACGCGGGCGAAGGCAAATATACCTATTCGTTCAACGCCGATTATACGGGCGCGTTAGACGAATTTTCCTTCTACGTCCGTATGAACGACGAAGACAAGGTCGTTCACAAATTAACCGTTTATTTACGCATAGGCTACAACGGCGCGAGTATGACGGCATATAATTGCGCGGAAAAAATCAATCGTAACGACTTTTGGAACGAAGCAAACAGAATAATTGCCGAAGGCGAAGGCGTGAAAACGGCTGTGTCCGTTGCGGGCGTGCCGCGCTATAATACCGGTACTGCTGACGGCATAAGAGTATCCGAGTTCTACTGGAAGGCTCCCAAGGACGGTAAGGTATCATTTGCGGCGGTACAGGACGACCGCTCGAAGATATATTGCGGCAAGTCGTTCGAAGAGTTAAACGAAATATTCGTAATCGAAAAGGACAACAATGCTTATCCCGCGCAGGGAAGCGAATATATAAAAGTAAAGAAAGACGAAATGCTTGCTTTCCGCATAGTTAACGTCAATACGGGCGGCGGCGGAGTGTTCCAATTGGGGTACAAGTACGATGATGACGACGCGTTCGCAAGCGTGCCCGTAGCGCAAGTATATCACCCTAAACTTTCGACAAACAAGCCCGCTCCCGAGCAATACGTTTACGAGCCTCAGTTCCTTATCTCCAAGAAAGATAATATCAAGCTTAACACAACGGGCACAGACAAGAGCGAATGGACGGTAGTGCAAGCGCCGGAAAATATCGTCGGCGGAAGATACGACGAGCAACAGCAAATCGACCCCGATACGGGCGCTTTGGGCGGCGTAATGGTTACTGACAAGTGGACCTACCTAATCGACGGAGTTGCCGGAACAAATCTGCATACCGTTTGGCAAGGTAACGTTCCGAAGATTACCGAAAGCAATCCGCACGTGTTCGTAATAGATACTTCGCGTTTACAGCCCTTTAACTACGTAAGCGTAACTACTCGCAACAATGTAAATTCCTATATAACCAACTGGGATATTCAGATAGCGGAAACGCTCGAAAGCGAATGGAAAACAATTGCAAGCGGCGACAGAAGCGCGTATGTGGGTCAAACCATTACTGCAAAGTTCCCGCAGATTAACGGTAGGTATATACGTATAGTCGTCAAGGGTACTTCGGGCGGACATTTCTCCGTGCTTGCGGAGATAGACGCCGGCGTAGAGTCAAACACGCAGCGGGTATTATCCCCCAACAGCGATAAGCTGTTTGCAACGCGCCGTTGGCAGAATTCGCGCGACGTACAAGGCGAAGCGAGCGGATACTTGATGGTATCCAAGCGCAACCAAAAGGTTGTCGCCAAGTTCAGCGGAACAAGCTTTGCGCTGTATGCCGCAACCGGCAAGGATTACGGCGCGCTTAAGATAAAAATCGACGGCAAAACAATGTCCTACGTAGACTTGAATTCCAACGTCGACGAATCGCGTAAGCTTGTGGCAAATTTCGAAAATCTATCAGATAAGGAGCATACCGTGGAAATAATAACTACTAATTCGGGCAAAGTGATGTTAAGCGTTTTGGGCGTACCGTATACAGCCAATCTTCTCAATGCGTCCAATATCTATCTCGAAAGGGGTCTGGGAATTACTATGGCGGTGTTTGCAGTACTGTTCGCCGCAACCTTGGCATTCGTAATCGTATTGCTGTGCAAGCCCGAATTCCGCGAAAAGGTGCTTGGCAGCAAGCTTGTAAAAGCGATGGAGACGTCCGCTTCCAAGCCCAAGAAAGAAAAGAGCAATGTCAAAAAGGGCAAGGTTAACGACAGCGTTAACAAAAAAATGGAAGTAATCGCGTCCAAAAATAAGCCTGCCGCTAATGAACCCGAAGAAAAGCCCGCGCCCAAGACAAAAACAGGCGGAAATACCGCAGCCAAGGAAAAAAACGTAAAGCAGGGCAAGGTGGACGACTCGGTGGCCAAGAAAATGGCGGATATAAACGCTAAGAGCAAGACGGCAAAGGACAATTCGCCGTCCGCGGCTTCGGGCAAGTCCGCTTCCAAAACTGCCGCGAGCAATTCTACCGGCAAGAAGAAGTAAAACGGGTAAAATATACAGCCGCGCTTATTCAATAGGCGGCGTAGTAACAGGACGTGTTTCGCGTTAAATGCGAAATACGTTCTGTTTTTATACAAGAAATATCGTATAAAGTCAATTTTTCCGCAATAAAGGAACATTTTTTTACACATTTTTTCCTTATTTGCTTGATATTTGTATAAAAAGAAAGTATAATAATATGCGTGAAATAGTTATAAGCGGAAGTAACGTTCTGAATCGGATGCGCCTTACTCCGCTCGATTTAAGGAGATAAAAATGTCGAAAAAAAGTGATTTGAAGCGCGCCATAATGGATAGCGAAAGGGAAATAGAAGAATTGGAAAACAAGTGCAGGCGTTCGCAAACGGCGTTGTTGCAATCCATTCTTAACAACACCAAGCTCAATGACGAGGACGCGCAATATTTCCGTGTGTATACGTCGCTTATCGAAGTGGAACGGGAAAATCTGCGAAAACTGAAGGAAGAATTGAAAAATTTGTAACCGAAGCGGGGGGGGGCGCTCCTATTCGGATAAACAGACCAATTTGACTTGCTAAAATTAACAACCTTACGGCTCCTGCTGTAAGGTTTTTTTATCACCAAGGCTCGAAAAGGCTATCGAAGCGAAATCTTGTAATTCTAAGAACGGTTTGTAATAATTATCTCATATATATAACTGTTTTCGCATATTCCTGCGGAAAAGGAGCTGTAAAATGGAAAAATACACTAACAGAAAATGGACGTTTGCGCTGATACTGTGCGTTGCGGTATTGGTGCTTTCGTTGTGCTTCGGAGTATTCGCTTTCGCCGCCGAAGGCGGGGAAGGCGAGCAAACCGGCCCGTCCGAAGGCGCAACGGTAAAAAGCGTTGCCGCCGTGGCGGACGAATCAACGTATTCGCTGCAGGACGGCTTTTGGCGTGAAAAAGCCGTTCCGGGATACTACGCTTTTACGAAAGGAATGAACTCAACCGAAGCGTTGAACCGTATAACGGGCGTAACGGTCACGTACTCCGACGGTTTTGTTCAAAACATTGCCAAGGGCGATTTGGCGGAATGTACGCTTTCCGGCGAAACGTTAACGGTCAAATTAACCGCTGACGATACGGAAACTTATATTGCCGAATTGAACTTTCAGGAAGTCAAGCCTTTTGCGTTGGTATTGTCAGACAGTTGGACTGCGCCGAGTAATCTGACATCTACCACCGACTTGACCGATTTGGGTACGGCGTTAAACTTTACGAATGAGACGGTTAAAGTTGTACAAACTAATGGCGTTGCAACGGCGGATCAAGTTTTGCTTGACTATATTTCCACGTCCGATGCTCTTACTCCGACGTCCGATTATCTTAAAAAAGTAATCAGCGGCGAATATACCAAGGATACGCCGTATTCTCGTACAATTGCAATTAAAGCCACTCAAACCGGTATCACGCAATTGGGCGATTGGGTTAAGGATGTGTCTTTGTCTATTGTTATTGAAGGCATAAGTTATGTCGCTCCTATAACTGCTACCTTGAGCGCGGACAGTTATTCTACACGTCCGGAGCAGTTTGCTCAAACCGCTTTCAATTACGACGGATTTAACTTCGAATTTGAGTATGAAGACGGGGCGGTTGTAACGGCTCCCGCGCAAGATTATGCCGAATATTGTATGTTAAAGCTGTATAGAGAAAGAAACGAAAGTTCGTTATTGACAGGCACAACTCTTACGGTTTTAGCGCGTTTTGTCAAAGTCGAATTTTCCATTCCGCGCGGCGACGGAACGACAATCGACGGAAAACTTAATAGTTTTACGCAAATCAGCGTTAAACAAGGTTTTCTCAATTTGCCGCAATTAGACAAGTTTAACGTCGAGTACCAAGACGGCGGAATAAGCGTAAAATTTTCCGAATTGTATCCTAATGAAAGAAATCCGATAAAAATTTCGTTAAACGATAAAACGTTTGCAATTGATTCGAACGGCGAAAGTACTATTGCGTTTGAACAAGGCGGCGTTTATGAAATAAAAATTTTGTTAGAAAACACCACGACGGGCGACTATCAATGGGCGGGTTCTACAAGAGACGAAATCAAACGTTCGGACGACGGCTATACACTTACATATACCGTTACCGTGTCGGGCGCGCCCGTTACGTTAGCGTTTACTCACGACGCGACGAAAGAATACGGCGACGTTCCGATTTATTCCTTCGACGCGACAGTGGAAGGCAGCCCGTCTATGAATTTCGGTTTGGGCGACAGCAAACGGGTTAAGGACGGCGGTGATCCGTTTAAGCAAAACGCGACAAACGTTAACGAAAAGCCTAATTTCCGACTGGTATATTCCGTAGTTAACGGCAATGGCGAATTGAATAACAACAACAAATACGAAACTCCTACGGCAACAGGCACTTACGAGGTTTATGTAGAAACCGCCGAAACGCCTTGGTATCGATACGCAAAGAGCGAACCTGTCGATTTCGAGATTACCAAGCGTACCATTCCAGTTGGTGCAATCAAGACAAGCGCGGAGTTTACCGGCAAGGAATTTTCCGCAAGCGACGTTATCGATCTTGCCGCTTCGGGCAAAGCTTTGGCGGACGGTGATAAGATTAACGACGTTCTAAGTCTAACCGCCGACAAAACGATGCTGCTTGTCGATGAATACGGCATTACTCTTGCATTGAACACAGAGGGAAAGGGCGCCAACTACGTTCTTTTGGACGGAACGACGGAATCGGAAAGTATAACGAAAACGTTTAATATAGTTGCCGCCAAGCTTAGCTTTACTGCGTACGCGCACAAAACAGAATTTACTTACGGCGACAGTATTGCCGATTATCTCAAAACCGTAGGCAATCTTACGATAGACAAAACCAACTTGAAAGGTTTTGCCGATGTGGATTTAGATGCGGTTACGTTCTGTAAGGACGGCGAAACAACGCCGCTTACCACCGATTCTAAAACTTGGGAAGTAGGCAGCTACGTTGCTAAATATCCCACGAAGGATTTGAAGACGGTTGACGGCGCGGCAGCTAATAAAGAATACAACCTGCCCGAAGTGGAAGTGGAGTTTACCATACAACCCAAGGCTGTGTCCAAGGTTACGCTTACCAAGGACGGGAATGAATTTTCGGGCGATTGGTCGTCTGCCGAAGGTACCAATTACATATGGCAGTACGGTACTAACCTTGTATCAACTCTTAACCAATGGCTTACGGGCGACTTGAACCTTGCTCCCGACGGAAAGGATATATTAACCGTAAGCGTTGCGGGTACGCGTCTGTTGTCTACTACGGCAATCGACGTGTCGTCTGCGATTAGCGGTGACAAGATTACGCTGAACCAAGCGGGCGACTACGTAGTAACTGTTGCACTCAACTCCAACTACAAGTGGAACGACGGCGACACGAACAATACGCTCACATTCTACGGCGCTATTTACAAGGCGTACGTTTCTGCTCTCGGTTTCTCCGATACGGACAACGAAACTATCTATAACGGCGAAGAGCAAACCGTTCAAGCTCAGTTTGCGCTAAGCGGTGAAACGGACGCAGGTTGGCACAATCAGTTCTTTACCGCCCCGTCCGCAGGCGTACTCAACATTACGGCAATAGTGGGTAAAGGTTACGCCGCAGAAGGTTTAACTCTTGCCGATTTTACCGTAACAAACGGCGGCTTTAAGGTTAAAAACGCAGGGACGTACACCGTAACTGTGGCAATTGCCGATACGGACAACTACACTTGGAACGACAGTCAAACGGGTGAAACGCGGAAAATCGTGTACACCGTAAACCGCGCTCCGCTAAAAGGAAGTTGGAATTATACTGACCCGTATCAGTACGTAGAAGGCGACGAACCGCAGCAAACGCCCGAATTTACTTTGGAATTATTCGGCGACGACGCGACAAAGATTGGCTTCTCTACAACGCTGTATTCCGACGACGCCTATACTACGGCGATTTCAGGCAATAAGATAACTACGGCGGGAACCTTCTACATTGCGGTAACCGATTGGACGGCATCCGTTGCGGGAGACAAAACCTATCTCAACTACTATCTGCCTACGGAAGGAACGGAGCTTGAAGCTATCCGCTGCAAGTTTGTTATCACACCGTCGGGATTAACGCCTATAACGCTTACAACCGACGATCCTTCCAAGTATACGATAACGGACAACAATAAGATAACCTTTATTTATTGGGGACAAGGAGTTCGCTTGTCCGACTTCATAGCCGATAAAACTCAGTATTTTAATGGCGAGAAGTACTACATAGTAATATCCGTCGACGGTTCTACAACTAACGATTTGGCTATGAAAAAAGCCGCTACGTACACGGTAACGGTCAAGCCGGCTCCTAACTACAAGTGGAATACAACCGGCGACAATGCGGCAAGCAGCGAACAGCAAGAATACGAGTTTACCGTCGTTATCAATCCTTTGGCGGTAGAGTTGACGTGGTCTGATACGTCTATGACGTACGGCGACGAGCAGGCACAAGCCGTTGCAGTCGTTAACAATAAAGCGGCTGCCGACGACGATGTTAACGTTACGGTAAAGTATAAAAACAGCGCAAGCGATAAGGATTATATTACTATCGGCAGTACGACAGGCGCAAACAAATACGTTGCGGTCGCTACGGAATTAAGCGACAAAAACTATACTTTGACAGGCGGAAGCAATCTTTCGACGGATTACTTTGTCTACAAGAAGGGCATTGCAAAGCCGCAATATAACGGCAGCGCAAGCGGAACGTACAACGGCTCTGCGCAAACGACGGACTGTCTTTATTCCAATTCCGACAGTCTGTGGGCGGCGCAGCTGTCCGCAGCCGTTACGGGCAAGTATCCCGCAAGTTGGTTCGACGACGACAAGCGCGACGTGGCGCATACCACGTCTGCAAGCTTCGCCGTAGCGGACGGGAGGTTGACGTATACGAGCGCAGGTTGGTATTCCGTAACGTTTACCGTTAACGACAGCGCTAACTACTGTTGGAGCGGAAGCGATTACGAAACGGACAAAGCGGTGTTCGGTTACAGCGGTAATTATACGTGCGAGTGGAACGAATTTGCAGAGATTGCCCGCGCGGAAATGGAAGCTCCCAAGCTTGGCGAATACCGCGCAATGCAGCGCGACCAAGGAATTAAACAAGAATTTGTCGATAAGTTTAACGGATACAACGTTAAGTACGGTAAGTATGCCGAAATTAACGACGCTTCCAAATTGAGCGATCAACGTCAAGACTTAACGGCGGATAAGACAGGTTTAGTTATTGGAAAATATTTCGTTGTACTTACGCTCGACGAAGCGTTCAAATACGACTATCAATGGGTAGTTCCTTACGATAACGAAGCAAAGGAAGAATATTTGGGCGCTCAGTACGCCACTCACGACGGACAGAACGTTTACAAGTGGACGTATTCACAAGATGGCTCGTTTGTTTATTTGTACTACGCTATAACCGCTTCGCAGGTAGATATAGAGTATACATTGTTAAACAACGGACAGTATACTTTCGGCGATAACGGTGCCGGTTATTGGAACGCTGCGACGTCGGTATTTACCGCTATTGACAATCCTTTGGTTCGCGGCGGAGACAAAGACGGAATAAACGGTTTGTTTACGTTGACAAATCATAACGGCGACGCCGAAATTGCGAAGGTTAGTTTTGCATTCACAAAGGGCGGCGAAGCAGTAACCGTGCTGTCTAACGGGTTGCCTTGGGAAGAAGGAACCTATATCGTTACGATAACGATTGATTTTGCCGACGAAGATACTTATCAACAATGGCAGCGCACTTATACTATAACGGTTCTTCCGTTAAAAGCAGCAATTGCTTGGCAATTCAACGGTGATAATGTACAAAAAGATAATATAAGTACTACGTACAACGGCGAAGGGCAATTGCCGACGGCAATAATAACCAATATGCCGGTTAAAGAATCGTCGGAACAACCCGCTGCGCCTGCATTAACATTGAATTTGAGCAGCTCGGCGGTAGTAAATGCTAAAACGTATAATTTGTATGTCAACGCATTAGATAGCGACAACGCAAATACCCACAATTTCACTTTGGGCGACAATAAAGCAACCGACTATGCTACAACGTTTGTTATTAACCAAGCTACTTTAACGGTTAAAGGTAAGGCTGTTTCGCACGTTTACGGCGACCCGCTTAGTAGTTATAACGTAGCGAGCAATTACAGCATTGTATCGGGTCTTTGCGATGCCGATACTACTAAAACCTTATTAAAGGTAGAAATACAGAATGCAGACGGCAGCGTTATGACCGATACGTTGCAGGCGGTTGTCGGCGGCGAATATTACGTTGTACCCGCATTGCTTGACTTAAACGGAAACTATACTTTAACTGTTGAAGATAAAGGTACGTTTACCGTTACAAAGCGCGGTATCACCGTCACCGTTAAGGACGGCGTTGCTACAAGCAAGTACGGCGACAATCCCGTCGACTTGAACGGCAGCGCATACTATACGTTGGGCGGCAAAGGTTTGCCGAGCGGCGTTGCGGCAACGGCGGTGTTTAACCTTTATGTAACGGACGTCAACAGTACGGAAACGACGAAACCCAACGTTACTTCGGCGTCCATTGTCGGCAGCTATCCTATTGCTTTCAGCTATGCAAGCGGCGCTGACGCAAACTACAACGTAACGCTTAACGAGGCCAATTACGTAATTATCAATGCCGATATTACGGGCGTTAACGCAACGGGTTATTCCGATAAATACGACGGCGAAGCTCACGAAGCTTTGCTAAGTAAATCCGCTCTTGTTAAAAACAGTCAAACGGTTACTTGGTTCATAGGCTTTACGGGAATTACCGGCAACAACGATGCGCAAAAAGGCATAGCGGCAGACACGGACGTAACTTTGAGCGAGTACGTCGTAAAGGGAGACGCCGCCAACGGCTTGGTACGTAACGTTCTCCAAAGCGGTTGGTACAAGGTTCAGGCGAAAGCCCAATACCACAACGACAGCGAAGTGGTGTTGGTGTACGTAGATATTACCAAGGCGACGCTTACAATATCAGCCAACCTATCTATCTACTTCGGCGAATACGGACCGGAAAACTATAACGGCGCAAACGGCAAATATCAAATGACACTCGGCGACCTTCGCAACGCTTTATTGAACGGTCACAACGGACAAACGGCGCTTGATAACAGCGTTTATACCGTTTCGGGACTTATGGCAAGCGACGTTACAGACTTCCGCGGCAGCGCCGTTATAGACGGCAGCGTAAGCTACGGTTACGCTCAGGGCGTGACGTATACGCGCGGCAGCGCACAAGGCTCTTACAACCTTGCGGTAGACGTTTCCGCGCTTACAAGCGACAACTACTCGTTTGCCGCAGGCGAAAGCGTACTTACGGTGCGGCAGCTGCCCGTAACCGTCACGGTTAACGATGGCAATGACTACACGGCAACATACGGAACAACGCCTACAAAACTGACGGTCGAAGCGGACGTAGCGTTTGCAACGGAGCAAATGTCAGGTTACGCGGATAACGGAACGGTCAGCCTTGAAGGTCTCGATAAATCTTTGCTTGCAAGCGGTATAAGCACGGACGCCTACGTTCTTGACGGCGACGGCAAAGTTACGGGAACTAATATTGTTAAATACGACGGCGACGCCGTAGTCGGATACGATATCGTAGTTACGTTAACAGGCAACTGCGTTTTGGCTGCAGGTTCCGAGCATACTAATACTTACGTTATCGAAAGAGCGAATAACGCGTATACGGATACGGACTACACGCTGTTTGCGACAAATACGGCGGACGGCAAAGATATTTCCACTAACGTTACTGCCAATATCGGCGTACTCGGCTATGCCTGGACGTACGGCGACTACAACGCCGATACGCACGCTCTCGGCTACGATCCCGACGGCAAAAACGCGCTTAAAGACTTTAACCTTAGCTACCGCGGAACAGCGCTTACGGTGACTGTTTACCGTAACGATATAGAAATAGGCAGTACGGAAATTGCCGCAACCGACAATTTGAACGCCGCGATAGACGCGCTGTTCGGTAAAATACATAAAACCGACAAGGCATTTAACGCAGGCGAATACAAGGTTGTGTACGCAATGGCGCAATCAGGTAACTATAACGAGTTTGGCGATACCTGGTATTTCAACGTAGCCAAGCAGGCATTAACCGTTACCGCTGCGGATATGTCGGTAACGTACGGCAACGGACTGGATACGGCGACGGTCAACACGAACGCGTTAACCGATAATACCAACGGCTATTACCGCTTTACGGTTGAAGGTCTTGTGTCCAACGGCGGAACGGCGGATACGTTCGGCGGCCTCGATATAACTATGTCGTTCGGTTCGTCCTATCAAGCGGGCTATGACAATGGCTCCGTGGGAACGTACGTTATAAGCGACGCGGCAACGCACACTCACAAAAATTACGCAATTTCTCAGGTTAACGGAACGCTTACCGTAAATCCGCGCGCGATCACGGTAGAAATCGTCAATTTAGACAACTTCTTCAATTTACTTCTGCTTCGGCAAGAGGGCGGTAGTTACAGCTATATGTTCGAAGAAGCCAAGGAATTGCAGTTTATTTTGAAGAGCGGTTCGTTTGCCGCGGGCGACAGTGAAGGCGTTATCGAACTGAGCAAAGAAACGCTGTTCACAAAGCAAAGCGTATTTGTGCTTAATACACAAGCGTTGACCGCAGTCTCTGACGGCGATAATACCAATAACGCAGGCAATTATCCCATTTACGCAACGGCGGGAGCGCATTACGTAAGCAAATGCAACAGCGCTGAGAATAACTACGTTATCACTGTTAACGGCGCGCTTACCGCTCCCGAAGGCGTTAACGCAATAGGCATTAACGCAGGACGTTTTACTATAAAACCCGCTCAAATACGCAGCGAATTAAGTCAAGGCTTTACAGATAACACGTACGACGGACAGTCTAAACCGTATAATTTGCAAACCAACCTGCCCGCAGGCGTTAACGTGGATTTCGTAGCAAATTACTACAAATATGCTAACGGCGAATATACGGGCGACCGTACTGAACTTGGAACGAACGCTCCCGTAAACGCAGGTTACTACCGCGTTGAATTCCGTCCCGTAAGCAATCCCAACTACGTATCGTCTTCTTTGGGACAGAATTACTCTATTTCAAAAGCGACGATAACTATCGGCACAGGCGAAACAACAAACTCCAAGGGCTACAGCAGCGGTACGGAAAACGGTATTAGCGGCGTATACTTTAACGGCGGAGAATTCATTCGTTCCGTAATATTCAGCGGTTTGCAAAACGGCGAAAAGATAAATCTTTCGTGGGAAATCAACCGTTCTTTGTACCAAGGTCAATCTATCGGAACGTTAGGATTGGAAGAATTCTTGACTTGCACACCTACGTTGGGCGACAACGCATTCTCGTTTACGGTTCGCAATGCGGGACAATACTCTGTTACCGTAAATATTAAAGACGGCGAAGAAACAAACGGTAAAAAATTCCTTGCCGAAAACTATACGCTTAACGGTAATGCAACGTTATCGCTTAACGTTCTGCGCGAAACGCTGACTATTACGTCCAATAATACGCAGGTGGAATACGGTTCGCAGCTTACTGATAACGCCCGTTTTGATGGATTTAATCCTACGTATACGTTAGGACATCTTGCCGAAAACGACGCCAAAGCGCTGTTGAAGGAAGAAAACGAAACTAAGCGTTATTTGCAGTTAAAGGACGCTTCGGCGGCTTTGTATACCACTGATTATGCGCCTAATACGTCTAAGTGGGGCGGAAGCTACAATCTGTCCTTCAATACGGGCAATCTCGACGCGTACAACTTTGTAGTTGCTACGGCAAACGATACGGGAAACATTACTATCAAGGCGCGTAATATCACCGTAACCGTCAAGGGATATCCCGAAAACTCGTCAGCTTCGTGCACGTACGCAGGTACGCACGACCACAACGATTGCTTGCAAGCTGCGTTAAAAAAGAATAAAGGAAATTTCTTCACAGTTGATTACAAAAACATGACAGACCCGTCGGATTTCGCTTCCTACACAATTGGGGACGACTTGGATTTGAGAATAGCGACCGACAGATATTCGGCAGGTTCTACTCCTATGCTGCCTACGGAAAGCAGCGATCGTTATGCAATTACGTTTGTAAACGCCGCGGGCGACGCCTTGTCTACGTCCAATATCGGTGATAACACGGGAAAATTGTCCTACGAGATATTGCCCAAAACCTTGCACGTCGTACTTATTCAAAAGGGCGGCGAGCTTGTAACCGACGGCGTTAATCAAGTAACCATTCCGTACGGTACGGATGCGGCTTCTATGCTTGCAATCAAGTTCTACGGTTGGGTAGAAGGCGAAGGAACGGATGACGGAACGCTTAACATAACTAATAATAACGTAACGGTGACAGGCTACGATTTGAACGGCTATGCCGCTTGGACGAGTATTGCCGGCGCTCAGTATTATATCAAACCCGTCGTAAACAGCAATAACGGCAATTACGCGATAGACGTAGAAACTATCCAAACGCAGCTTACGGTAGATTCGTTGGTTCTTAATGAAACGGTTAAGAACGTTTACTACAAGGAATTGGGTACGGACGATGCGCCGAACTACAATAACGGTGTTTCGGGCGCGGAAAGGCGTATTGACATCAGCTTTACCTACGGCAACGGACTTACATTGCCTGCAAACGCCGCCCCGGTAACCTACAAGGATATCTACGGATTGGGCGATAGCGTATATCCCACCAAGGCCGGTACGTATTCCGCTACGGTAACATTCCAACAGAACGACAACGGTGAGTTGAATTATAAGTTTGCCGACGGCGTAAGTAAGACGTTTACCGACTGGCAGGTACTTAAAAAGCCTATTTCGTTAGATTGGTCCGCGCCGAGCGTAATAGTGGGCGGCGATAGCGTTTCAAAAGAAAACACCGTTGCAAACTTTGTCAAGTCCATTATGGAAATAGACAGTTTCAACCACAACTCCACGAGTATTAAGGACGGCGATACTTATACAGCGACGGATAAAGGTTTGACGTTGACCGTTAACGGTTCGGGACGTTTCGACCTTACTGTAAGATTTAATTCCGACGCGGAGAAGAATTACGAATGGGCAGACGGAACTGTAGGCAGCAAAGTAATATTGTTCACTGCGATTTTGGAAAACAACAAAGTAACTCTCGAAGTGGAAATAGCGGACATAACGTTTGGCAATAACGTAAATATTACCAAGCAAAAAGTCATAAATGCGATAGGAAGCGAAGTTCCGAATGCGGCAATAGTATTTACCTATGCCAACGTAAATTATACGGACGGAATGGCTAACGGCGTGTACGCAGGAAACGTAAACGCATTGACGTTTAACGCGATACCGCGTAGCGCAGGTTGGTACGTAGCAAGAGCATATTACGGCGGCGACGGTTCGTACGGCGCGGGAGTTACGTACTATCTGTTCCAAATAGAAAAAGCAACCGTTAACAAGCCTACGTTTACGGCTAACGCTTCCGTGTATAACGGAACGACGCTGACTGCCGCGCTCGGATACAACACCCAGTTGGTATTCATTCGCGAATATACGGATAATCACGGTATATCCGGCAGCGACTACGTAACTACGTCGAGCGGAGCTACGGTTCGCGCTCTCAACGCAGGCGGCTACACAATCAAGTTGGCTTTGCGCGATGCGGACAATTACGCGTGGGCGGAGGACGTCGGAGAGCTCGACGATAACGCGGTAGTAATTACTTGGAATATAACTGCGGCTTCTGCTAACGAGATTATTTGGTCGAAAGACAACGAATACGAAGTTGACTACGGAACTCCGTTTGTTGCAACGGCAACGGCCACTTATACGTCGTCCGTTCAATACGCTTACGCTCCTACGGGCGGCGTGGCTCTCGACGATGCGTCAAGCATTACCGATTGGGGTACGGTAAGACCCTCGCAGCATGGTACTTATTTCGTACGCGCTTACTGCGCGGGTACTAATAACTATAACGAAGCTAAGGATTACATGCTTATTACAATCAACAAGGCTACGTTATTTGCAACGGCTAAGGGAACGATGACATACGAAGACAAGTGGGCGGACGGTAAATTTACTTACGTAATTACCGACGCTAACGGTAACGTTTCCAACATTACATTTACCGAAGGTCAGTTGACTTACGTATTAACGGACGCTAACCTTAACAAAGACGCACTGTCGGTTGGCTCCTACGACGTCAAGCTGGAAACCAGCGGCGGCATAGTAACAGGTCTTACCAACGCCAACTACCAAGTTAAATTGGCTGAAAGGCTCGGTAAAGTGACGGTAAGCCCGCGTAGAATCAACGTTACCATCGGCGACGCGCAGGGCTACTACGGCGAAACGCCCGATATGAGCAAGGTAAGTATAACCGTTTTGGAACAATGGACGGGCGACGTCAAGAGTATTCTCGGACTGGAACTCAACCCCAACGCCACGGCCACAGCCAACGTGGGAAGTTATCAGATAACGGCAACCAAAACCAACGCCAATTACGAAGTGACTTTCCGTAACGGCTGGTATACCGTTCGTCCGCTTAACGTAAGCGTAGCTTTGGAACAAGGCGGCGGCGTATACGGCGGTAATATCAAGGACGTACGCGTAAAGCATATTTACAAAATCGAAGACGACGGCAATAAGACGGATATCGGCGTAGACGCGCTTGACTTTGTGTACAGGTATACAGGTACGACATACGGCGGCAGTAACGTAAATCAGACGTTTGCGCCTTCTCTTGCGGGACAGTATATCGCTTCGATAGTAGCTATTAAGGATAGCGACAGATACAACAAGGCTAATTACAATCTGGATTTGAACGCAGGCGAAATAAGCGTGCCGTTTACCGTCTCCAAGAAGTCGGTAGACGCCGGCAGACTTATAGTTGAAAACGCCCCGTATACCAACAGTAATATCAAGCCGACGGTTACCGTTCCTTCGGACGACGAAGCGCAGGCAATGTTCTACTATACGGACGGCGCGGCTACTAAGCTCGTCTATACTCAGGACGATCAAGCATTCAAAACCGTCGGATTGCACACGTTCTACTTGACGCTTGTAGACCCTGACAACTACGAATGGCTAACCGTGACGACGGCGCAGAGAGAAATGACCTTCCGTATCGTTAAGGCGCAAAACAGTCTTGTAACGGAAGGCGGAGAAACCAAACCTATAATTATAGCAGACTGGACGTTCGGACAAACGGCAAACGCGCCTACTGCAACCATCAAGTACGGCGACAGCGCGCAAATAGTGTTCGAATACTCCAAGGAAGCGGACAAGGGCTACTCCTATAATGTTCCCACAAGCGCAGGCACCTACTACGTGCGCGCTACGATGCCCGCGGACGACAACTACGAAGCGTTTACAAGCGCTCCCGTACAGTTCACAATCAACAAGGCTCGTCTTACTTCTCCTACGCTTACGTTCGTTACGGAAGGCGAAGCCAAAAACGACGTGTATACCGGAAAGAGATTGTTCTCGACGGTTGTCGGTTACGACTCGCTGCTTATGCGTCCGTTCTACGACGCGGATAAAGTTACTGTAAACGCCATCGGCAACAGCGTAACGGTAGTGGCAACCGACGCCGGAACGTACACGGTTACCTTTGCGCTTGCCGACCCCGATAACTACTGTTACGCAAACGGCGCAAACGAAGTTACTCTCAACTGGACAATTTCCCGTCAAAAGGTGGAATTGCCCACGGCAAATAACAATACTTATATAGTCAACGGCAAAGATCTCGTTTATACGCCAAACGGCTTCGATAGTAGCATAATGAATATCGAAGGCAACGTGACGGCATACGGCGGAAACTTTACGGCGACGGTAACTCTCAAAGATACGGCTAATTACGAATGGGCAGACGACCCTAACCGCGTAGACGTAAAATTCGAATGGAGCGTTATAGGTATAAACGTAGTATTCATTGTCATAATCTGCGTGGTATCGGGAGCCTGCGTAGCGTTGGCTGTTATGGCGGCGATTCAGGCTATAAGACACCGTGGCAGGAAACGCGCCGAAGCGAGAGCTATCGACGAACGTTCCAAGGCGGACGGCTGGACGGGCAAAGAACCCGAACAGGAAACCGCAAGCGCGGAAACGGCGCAAGACAAAACGGAAACCGAAACGAAATAAGGGGGAAATGAATAATGGCTATCATCAATTTACTGGCGGCAGGCTCTAAGCTTTCTCCCGATCAAATCGGCTTGATAGTATTGCTCTGCTTTTTGGCTGCGTTGCTTATTGCCGCGAATATCGTGCTGTGGTATATTTTTCACAAGCGCGGCGAGCGAAAGCTGTGTACCTATCAATTACAAAACAAACGCGACAAGCTGCTCCAGCAATTGGATATTCTCCGCGCGGGCGGCGTGCTTAGCGCGGAAGATATTGAACAAGACGACGAAGACGAAGAAGAAATGCTTGTAGTCGACGACGAAGACGACGATGACGACAAGGACGAATGCGTTCCCGCGCAACCAGTTGCAAATTTGTCGGTGGTATCTCAGGAAGAAGTGGACGAAACGATGGACGCGGAGATTATGGCGGTCGCTAAAATTTCCGCTCAAGCGCGCGAAAAGCTGAATATGGCTGCGAGTGAGTTTGACAGGAAACGTTATTATGTTCGTTACGCAATGGGCTTCGAAGCGCGTTTAAGAAGTTCATCCGACGAAGTTAAGGAACGCTACAAGGCTTTGATGAATGAAATCGCGCTGTACAAGGGCGTTAAAGTCAAGGGCAGCTACCGTCAGCAACGCATTTACAAGGGGCGTAAAACGTTGGGGCTTATAACCTTCGCGGGTAAGACGCTGTGCGTATCGTTTGCTCTTAATCCTGCGGATTATGCCGAAACAAAATACCGCGGAATAGACAAGTCGGACAAGAAACGTTTTGCCAAAACGCCTATGCTTATGAAACTGACGTCGTCGCGCCGTGTGGAATGCGCCAAGTATTTGCTTGTTCAGCTTGCCGACGCCAACACGATAACGTTGGAAGAAATTCCCGAAACGTTAACATTCGACCTTGCCGCCAAAACGTACGACGAACTGTTTGTGGACGGCAAGCTGCAAATTATCATTCTCGGCGAAGTGCCCGATTCCGTCGATCAAGAGCCGGAAGAAGACGAAGAAGACGTGGAAGAGCTGGCGGACGAAGCCGTCGCGGAAGAATTGACTCGCTACAACCGCAGCTACACCGCGCGCGTAATTCAGGCGGACGACGAGTTGAAGGCGCGTTACTCCGAACTTAAAAACTATATACTTGCCTACAAGGGGGTATACAACAAGATTACTTGGAAGCGCGAAGCTTTCTTTGTCGACAGACGTACCTGTGTAGCCACTTTCGCGATTCGCGGCAAGACCTTGTGTTTGTTCCTGCCTGCCGACCCTGCGAAATTCGACGGCACTAAGTACAAAGTGGAAGCCCGCCCTAACGCTAAGCTGCCCACAATGTACCGTATCAAGAGCGACAGAAGCACCAAGTTTGCCAAGGAAATGTTGGATATAGTATTTGCCGAAGCCGGAATTTCCGAAAACACGGAATACAGACCCATTAACTTCCGACCGGTGTACAAGTCGACGGATAACCTTATTAGCAAGGGATACATTCGTGTAAAAGCAGCTGCCGCGGAAACCGTAACGGAAGTAAAACCGAACGGAAGAAAAACCGCCGCAAAGAAAACGTCCGGCGAAGCCGAGAAGGTTGCGTCCGCCGTAGCTAAACCCAAACCTGCCAAGGCTCCGTCTAAGAAAAGCGCGGATCAACCGCAAAATGCGGACGGCAAACAATAATAATTTAACGGCTTTATAGGGAGAGCCCCGTTTGTACGGGGTTCTCTTTTGTACAAATATCGGCAAATATGTGGACATAACGGCGTTTTCGTGTTAACATATAATCGCAGGAATACGGATATTTTTACATTCGTATAATAAACTCAGTTATTCAAATATATGCTGTCGGGAGAATTAGTCCTAATGGAAGAAGCCAAGAGCAAACAAAAGATACTTATTGCAGACGACTCGGAAATGAACCGTTCGATACTTACGGATATGTTGGGCGAAGAATTCGACATCATCGAAGCGGCGGACGGATTGGAAGCGATAGAGCAAATAGAAAAATACGACGACAAGATAAGCCTTGTATTGTTGGACATAGTTATGCCTAATCTCGACGGATTCGGCGTGCTTGCCAAGATGAACGAGAAGAATTGGATTCAGGATATTCCCGTGATTATCATTTCTTCCGAAAACGCGTCGTCGTTTGTGGAACGCGGGTACGAGCTGGGCGCGACGGACTATATTCAGCGTCCGTTTGATACGTTGGTGGTTCGTCGGCGTTCGCTTAATACAATTATGCTCTACGGCAAACAAAAGGCGTTAAAGGGACTTGTGGAAGAGCAGATTTACAAGCGTGAAAAAGAACAGTCGCTAATGATAGATATTCTCAGTCACGCCGTGGAATTCCGCAACGGAGAAAGCGGCAAGCACGTAGTAAATATTCGTACTATAACGGATATAATGCTCAATACTCTTGCGGGAATGACGGACCGATATTATTTGTCTCCTTCCGAAATCGACGTTATAACGTTAGCTTCATCCTTGCACGATATAGGCAAGATTGCAATAGACGAAAAAATCCTTAACAAGCCCGGACGTTTTACGGACGAAGAATTTGCTATTATGAAAAAGCATTCCGCTTTCGGCGCGGATATGCTTGCGCAGCTCCCCAACGTCAAGACGGAACCGCTTGTTCAGAAAGCGTACGAAATAGCCCGTTGGCATCACGAACGCTGGGACGGCAAGGGCTACCCCGACGGCTTGAAAGGCGATGAGATTCCTATTTCCGCGCAAATAGTCGCGCTTGCCGACGTTTACGACGCTTTGACCAGCGAACGGTGCTACAAGAAGGCGTTTTCGCACGAGCAAGCCGTCAGTATGATTATAAACGGCGAATGCGGGGCGTTTAATCCGCTTTTGCTGGAAGTATTGAACAAGGTTGCGGATACTTTGAAGGAACGCGTGCATTTGATGTCGGACGCTAAGGAAGAACACAGCTTCGACAAATTTTCTCAGGAAATTATGTCCACCAAGGAATTGTCCGCTTCGAGAAGAACTCTGGACTTGCTGGACAGGGAACGTCAGAAGTATCAATTTATTACCGCGTTTTCCAAAGAGTTTTTATTCGAAATACATGTAAATCCCGTTGCGATACGCTTTTTCGACGAATCGGTGCATCGTTTGGGAGTGAAGCAGTATATTCCCAATCCATTGGAAGACGACGAATTACGCAAGTGCATGAGCGACAAGGCGTTAAGGGATATAGCCAACCTTGTGTCTAAGGCTACCAAGGATAACCCGATTGTCAATTACGAAACGGACGTGGTGATGGAAGGCAGCGCGCACAGGTGTAAGATAAAGATTATGAAGCAGTATTCTTTGGAAGAAGACTATGTTTATTCGGGCGCTGTAGGCAAAATGGAAGATATTACGGCGGATTACCGTCAACGCGCCGAATTGGAGCGCGCCGCCACTCACGATCCGTTAACGGGTCTTTTGAACAAGGCGCACAGCGCAAAGCTTATGGAGTATTATCTGAAAAATCACAAAAAGACAAATTATGCGTTGGCTTTTGTGGATTTGGATAATTTCAAGAAAATAAACGATACCTACGGGCATCAGAAGGGCGATCAAGTAATATTGTCGGTTACCGAAGCCATGCGCAAGAACGTACCTGCCGGCGGATTGTGCGCGCGCGTAGGCGGTGACGAGTTTGTTGCTTTTTGGAAGGATAACGGCAAGCTTAAACAATGCGCCAAGGATTTGTTCGACGCAATAAACGGCTCGTTTACGGAAGGAATAGGATCTATCAGTATGGGCGTCGCCCAAACTTCGGTAGTAGGCCGCGATTTTGCAACGCTTTATAAAAAGGCGGATATAGCGGCGTATTCCGTAAAAAATAACGGTAAGGCGCAGTTTTGCATATACAATGATTCGTTGAAGGATTTTCAAATGCCCGAATAAGGATATAGACACAATACCAAGACATTTCGGACGGGCGCGCTTGGCGTCCCGTCCGTTTTTTGGCCAAGAAGCAGCGGCCGATACTTCGTTTTTTTTATACAGGCTATTACTTTTGAAAAAATGTAATAAATAGATAAAAATAGGCATATATTCGGAATAAAATTTTTGAAAAAAAGTAAAATATTGTAAAAAAGTGTTGAATTTGCAGATATATTGTGATATAATATCTATATTATATGAGAAACAGGGATCGGAGTGTTTCAATGAAGAATTATAACGGGTTGTCTGTGGAAGAACGTAAGAGTTTATTGGAATTTATCGCAAATCGTAAAAATGACGTCGATGCCGTCGTTGCGCAGTTAACTATGGCGCTGGGTTTTAGAAGCAAGCTGTTCGGTTCGCTGTATTTAAGGAAAGCCATTGTTCTGTATTACAATCTTACAGAGTTCAGTCGCGGAAGTCTTTCAAACAAAATTTATCCTGCTGTCGCCGCCGAATTCAATACCGCGGTAAGAAGTGTAGAAAAGGATATAAGGACCGCGATTCACAGCGCTTACGATAGCGGAACGTTATTTCGTTTTAACGAATTGGCGGGTATGTCGTTTATTTCCGAGTCGTATACTCCTACCAATTCGGAGCTTATATCGGGTATTTCCACTTGGCTGCATATAGTTACAGGTTAGCGGTTTGGTTATTAAGTTTAATCGTTCGGTTTAACTGTCGGCAGCAGTCTATTCTTTTGGCGCGTCAAAGATTGCTATTTTTGACGCTTTTTGATATAATCCGATTATGAACGATTTACAAATAGCCATTGACTGTTTAGAAGGGCATACGATATGTTTATGCAAGGACGGACGTACCATAACGTCCGAAAAACGCGGAATCGCGCCGATGGCGGATTTTATAAGCGAACAACGCGATCTGCGCGGTTACTCCGCCGCAGACTTAATAGTGGGCAAAGCCGCTGCGTTGCTTTTCGTCAAGGCGGGGATAAAGGCGGTATTTGCCCAAACCGTATCCATAGGCGGACTTGAAACGCTGCGCCGACACGGTGTGCCATGTTCGTACGGGGAGTTGACCGATTTTATTATTAACCGTCAAGGCTCGGATATTTGTCCTATGGAGCGCGCCGTTCAAGACGTAAACGATCCCGACGAAGCGTATTTGCGCATTAGCGCCGAGCTGGCAAGGCTTAGAATCAACAGGTAAAACGCTTATGACATTCCATCCCGATAAATATGTCCGAATGAATGTTTTGGACAAGCAGAAGTATATAAAACTAATCAAGGACAAATTTGAACGCAAATTGGCTTCCAAGCTGCGGCTTACGCGTGTGTCCGCTCCTATAATAGTAACCGAACAAAGCGGCTTACAGGACGATTTGAGCGGAACGGAACGCAAGGTATCCTTCGACCTGTTGCAGGACGGCAGGGTCGTGGAGATTGTTCAGTCTCTTGCCAAGTGGAAGCGTACGGCTCTGAAAAAATACTCTATAGCTTCGTATTCGGGAATATATACCGATATGACGGCAATACGGCGCGACGACAAAATGGACGAGCTGCATTCCGTCTACGTTGACCAGTGGGATTGGGAAAAGGTTATTACTGCTCGAGACAGAACTGTGGATTATTTGAAGAAGACCGTTGTAAAAATCGTTCAAGCGATTGCGGAAACGGGCGAATACGTCAAAGCGAAAGGCTTCAAAGGCGCGAATGTGTGCAAGGATGTATTTTTCATTACGGCGGAGCAGCTGTTAAAGGATTATCCCAATATGGACGCCAAGCAGCGCGAATACGAAATAACCAAAAAGTATAAAACGGTATTTATTATAGGAATAGGCGGAGCATTATCCGACGGCAATCCGCACGATTTGCGCGCTCCGGATTACGACGACTGGACGTTAAACGGCGACTTGCTTATGTATCACGAAGTGTTGGACGCGGCGCTGGAGCTTTCCAGTATGGGCGTGCGCGTAAACGCGGAAAGTATGGTTGCGCAGCTTAAAGCTCGCGGCAACCTCGAACGCTTGGCAATGGACTTTCACAAGGCGGTTGTAAACGGCGAACTGCCGTTATCCATCGGCGGCGGAATAGGGCAAAGCAGGCTGTGTATGCTGTTGCTCGGCCGCGCTCACATAGGCGAAGTTCAGGCTTCCTATTGGGACGAAAATACGCTTGCCGCGTGCAAACGCCGCGGAATCGAGCTGTTGTAGGCGGTTTTGCATTATTGTAAATTTTACGGGCAAAAAATTTGAAAAACGAACGGTTGTTGAAAATTATTCATAGTAAATTGCGTTGCGTAATTATGTGAACGGATTAAAATTTTATCAAGCGTAAAATGTTTCCCGTAAGTTGTTGACTTTTGCAAAACAGTGCTGTATAATATGTTAGCAATCAAGATTGCTCGATAATATACAAGCAATTTGATAGTACGGAAAAATTATGCGCTGTTAGCTCAATTGGATAGAGCGTCGGTCTACGGAACCGAAGGTTAGGGATTCGAGCTCCTTACGGCGCGCCACATAAAACGGCGTTAAGTTATTACTTAACGCCGTTTTTGTATTCGGTTGGGAATATCAACGAGTAACAGGTAAAATTTCGAATTTTTCGTCTATCAATAGCAAGCGGTTTGCTATGAACGGATACGACTTTGACAATACAATATTTAAGGGAAATAGTTTCAGGCGGTTTTATTTTTACTGCCTTGTTCGTCTGCCGTATCTTGTAATTTATTTGCCTGTGCAGTTTGTCGCCGCAATTCTTCACGGACTGCGTATTCTCAATAAACACCGTTTTTTGTGCGTATTGGAGCGTTTTATAGTTTTTGTTCCGAATAAGCGTAAATTTGTGGAAAAATTTTGGAGTAAGAATTTCGGTCGTATTAAGTCTTGGTATTATAGCCAAAAGAGGGACGACGACATAATAATTTCCGCTTCTCCGCAATATTTGGTGGAAGCGGCTTGTTTAAGGCTGGGCGTTAGGTGTATCGCTTCGAATGTGGAAATCCAATCGGGAAAGACGTTGGGTAAACATTGCCACGGCGCAGCCAAAACGGATTTTTTCCGCAAGCATTTCGGCGATACGCCTCTTGCTACTTATTACTCCGACTCGTTGACGGACGTTCCGTTGTTTAAGCTCGCCGAACGCGGTTATTTGGTTAAGGGCGACAAAATTACTTTACTGTATCAAAACGGTGAAAAAACAGAAAAATAGATTACGAAAAATTAAAACTCGCACGGTAGACAAACGTCTACCGTTTTTTGTTCGTACGGGTGCTTAAAAGCCAACCGTTCGCAGTGCAGTTTGACGCGCTCCGCAGATTTTGCGCCGTACGTTTCGTCGCCGATTATCGGGTATCCTATTGCCGCCATATGCGCGCGCAGCTGATGAGTTCGTCCCGTAAACGGATACAAGCGTACTATTGTGGACGATAAACGTCGTTCTATAACTTCATATTTCGTTTTTGCGGCTTTGCCGTCGGCGTTGACTACCGTCAGGCTTTTGTCGTCTTGTCTAAGCAGCGGCAGGTTTATTTCTCCGCAATCGAGCGGCACAATTCCTTCTGTTTCCGCAACGTACGTTTTGGATATTTCGCGGCGAAGCTGCAGGGCGTTTAGCTTTTCCGCCGTAATTTCGTCCAACGCTCCCAAAACAAGTCCGCTTGTAACCTTGTCTAACCGAGTGATAATACGCAGGCGGAAATCTTTGCCGAACGCGCTTGCAAGCATATTGCCAAGCGTGTTTGCGCGGTGCGTTCTGTCGGGGTGCGTGGTAACGTTGCAGGGCTTTGCCGCTACGTACAAATACTTGTCGCAATACAACAGCGTAGCCGCTTCGCTTGACGGTTGGAGCGAATGTAAGCGTTGGTTGGCGGTAAGCTCTAACGTGTCGCCCGCAGTCAAATGGTGTCTTACGGTTACGGCTTGTCCGTTTACCAGTATCTGTCCGTCGTATTTGAACCGCTTGATTTGCGAAGTAGAGTACTCCTGCTTTTGAAAGTATTCTTTGATTGTTTTTCCGTCGAATTCGCTGTTTACAGTAAATTTTATCATACGCCAATTATACCCGATTGCCGCGCTGTTGACAAGACAATTTCGTTGACACCGGACGTATAATACTGTATACTGATTGCGTAATGCGTGTGGCGCGTATGCGCTCGCGCAAAGTATTTTTTTGTGGAGCGGATTATGAAATTTTTTACGGTAGATCTAAACGGCTTCGAAGCGAATCTTCCCGTGCTTCCTTTGCCAAGCGGAGTCAATATCGCATTTTTCAATCTTCACGGCAACGTGCGTTTGACGGAGCATTGCGGCAAACAATTGGCGAAGCTGGTTGCCGATTGCGACGTGCTGCTTACGGCGGAAAGCAAGGGCTTGCAGCTTACCCACGTAATCGCAAGAGAATTGGGACACGAGTACTACGCCGTGGCGCGCAAGTCCAAGAAGCTGTATATGCAGGACGGTTTGGAAGTTGTCATCAAGTCCAGTATAACTACCGGCGCTGAGCAGAAGCTGTACCTGTCACGTCACGATGCGGAACTTATGAAAGGTAAAAAGGTGGGTATTATCGACGACGTGGTGTCTACGGGCAACAGCCTTGTGGGATTGGAAAAACTTGTTGAAATGTCCGACGGAACTATATGTAAAAAAGCTTTCGTGCTTGCGGAAGGCGAAGCCGCAAAACGCGAAGATATTTGTTATCTCGGCGTAATTCCGCTGCTGTAAGACTGTCGAGCTATTTTATCCGTTTTGTACAGGCGTTGCGCTGTTTCGGCGTATCGTCGAATAGGTATAATCTTTTTTAGTAAACAGTAGAATTCGGTTTTATTAACAAGCCGCCCCAAGTTAAGGGGCGGCTTTGCTGTCGACGGGCGAAAATGCGGTCTTTCGCCGTCTAAACGGTCGTTTCGATAAATTATTTGATTTTTTCCGTCTAATTTGTTATACTAAAACAGATAATTGTAAAGGGGGGGGCGTGCGTCTTGAATACTTGTTACGAAGTTATGCTTGACCGTTGCAGAAAGGACGGCAGAATCGTATATTACGACCACGCTATCCCTATGCCGCGTTTTATCCGCGATGTGGACGCCTTTGCCCGCGGCTTGGTCAATTTGGGGTTGACTAAGGGCGACGTAATAACGGTGTACCTGCCCACCTGTCCGCAAAGCGTGGCGGCGTTTTACGCATGCTCGAAGCTGGGCGTTATCGCCAGCTTCGTTCATCCGTTGACGCCGGTTGACGAATTGGAAAAATACGTCGCGCAAACGCAGTCGAAAGCTGTTTTGTTCTATGACGCGTTGGTCAAGGACGAGCGTCCGCTTGCAAAGTTTGACGTGACGCTTGTGCGTTGCGGCATATCCGATTACGTTACGTTCCGCAAACCTGTATACGCTTTGTACTCCAAAGCCGTCGGCAAGCGCGTCAAGGGCGTTTATACCTATATGCAATTGATTAAAGATTCCGCCGAAACCACTGTTGCCGGAGACGAACACGACGTGGTGTGCTATATGCACAGCGGCGGAACAAGCGGAAGTCCCAAAATTGTCAAGATATCCAACCGAGCTTTTAACGAAACGGCGGCTACTATCGTCAAAATGTACAATCCGTCTAACGACCAAGATAACTTTTATCTTACAACCTTGCCCGTTTTTCACGCGTACGGACTGTGTAATTCGGTGCATACGGGTTTTGTTGCGGGCTTTAATCTCGCGCTTATTCCGCAATACGACGTCAAGGTTGTCAAGCGTTATTTCGACAGGTACAACGTAACGGCGTGGGCGGTCGTTCCCGCTATGATAACCAAATTATTGCGCGCAAACGCGTTGGACCATAAGCGTTTCGGCAAATTGGACGTTATTTGGTGCGGCGGCGACGTTCTTACCGAAAGTATGGTTGAGCATGTAGACGGTATTTTGGCAAAGTACAGCAAACGTCCCGCGCGGATTATGCGCGGTTACGGACTTACCGAAACGTGCGGAGTATGTGCGGTAAACAACTACGATTACTACGCGCCCAACAGTTGCGGAAAGCCTATCGACGGGTGTAAGATACGAATCTTAGGCGACGACGGCAGCGTTTTGCCGCCTAACGCCGTGGGAGAGATTGCTCTTACCGCAAGCGGCGTTATGAGCGGGTATCTCGGCGGCGGCGAAGAGTGGACGGACGACGGATATCTCAAAACAGGCGACATGGGCTACTTGGACGAAAACGGTTTTTTGTACGTTGTCGACCGCAAAAAGCGTATGGTAAAAATCGCCGCGGTAAACGTTTTTCCCGCCGAAGTGGAGGAGTGCATATGCAGACTTTCCTTCGTGTCGGAATCGTGCGTCGTCGGCAAGGTAGTCGGCGGCAAACAGTATCTCAAAGCGTACGTCACCTTGCGCGAGCCGATGGATGAGCGGGCCGCTGCCGACAGGATTATAAAGTGGTGCGGCGACAATCTTATACGTTATTCCGTCCCTGCTTTTGTAGAAGTATTAGAAGCAATGCCCCGAACCAAACTTGCTAAAATAGATTATAAAGAACTGGAAAACCGATAAAATCTGTGCGCGCGTTAGAACGAGCCGTTAAAATTATCGTTGCAAAGGTATTATGTTTGTGATACAATATACAATACGCGGTATCGCTTGGAATCGCGCAAACTATCGGACAATGGAGTCGGTAATATGAAAGTTATAGTGGTCGGTTGCGGAAAAATCGGCAGGACAATCGTCGAAAGTATGGCGGACGAAAGGCACGACGTGGTAGCAATCGATAATGACCCGCAGGTTATTCAATCGATAACAAATACCTACGATGTAATGGCGGTTTGCGGCAACGCCACATCGCGTGAAATGCTGCAACAGGCGGAAGTGTCCAAGACGGACCTGTACATTGCTGTAACCGAATCGGACGAAGTAAATATGCTTTCCTGCTTCTTGGCAAAGCGTATGGGCGCAAAGTATACGGTTGCGCGTATAAGAGAATCGGGCTACAACGAAGACGGTTTGCAGTTTTTAACCAAAGAATTACAGCTGTCCATGGCATTGAATCCCGAGCAGCTTACTGCGGAGGCGCTTTTTGATATTCTCAAATTACCTTCCGCCGTAAACGTCGACAGCTTTGCCGGCAAAAAAATTCAAATGTTAGAGCTGGCAATAAAGGAGAAGTCCCCCGTAATCGGCGTGACTTTGCAAGATTTACGTAAAAAATGTCCCGTACAATTTGTTGCGTGCGCCGTTCAGCGCGGCAGCGAAGTATATATTCCTATGGGCGCATTCGAGCTTTGCCAAGACGACAAGGTTGCGTTTATGGTCAAGCGCACTGATATGCACAAGTTTCTGAAATCGGTAGGTTTGGGGCAAAAGCAAGGGCGCGACGTAATAATTATGGGCGGCAGCGTTGTGGCGTATTATCTCGCCAAGATGCTTGCTTCCAACGGT
Organism: uncultured Clostridia bacterium; assembly: GCA_947570215.1. Taxonomy (GTDB): domain Bacteria; phylum Bacillota; class Clostridia; order Christensenellales; family CAG-314; genus Fimimonas. The sequence goes on along the minus strand of CANOTO010000001.1, from coordinate 231,676 downwards.
TTTTACGCCAAGATTATAGAAAAGGACCAAGACTCCTGCGTAAAAATAGCGGAAAAGCTGTCTTCTAACGCCACGGTTATTCACGGCGACGGAATGAGTCAGGACTTATTGTTGGAAGAAGGTATAACCGCTACGGACGCATTCGTAGCCTTAACGGGTAAGGACGAAGAAAATATTCTTATATCTTTCTACGCTATGAGCGAGCGCGTGCCAAAGGTTATTACCAAGGTCAGTCACACCGAAACGGGCGCTTTGGCGGAAAAGTTAGGCTTGGACTGCGTTGTTTCACCGCGTAAAATAGTTGCGGACGTATTGACGCGTTACGCAAGAGCATTATCCGATTCGCTCGAAAGTAAGGTTGAGACGATGTACAGCCTTATGGACGGCAAAGCGGAAGCTTTGGAATTTGCCGTGCTTAACGATTGCAGTATCAACAATATTCCGTTAAAATCGTTAAATCTCAAACCCAACTATATTATAGCGGGCATCATTCGAGGAAAAGAAACGATAATACCGTCCGGCAACGATTGCATAACGGCGGGCGACAGGGTTATAGTTGTGGCTACCGACGCGCGTCTGCGTGATTTATCGGAGATTGTAAGATGAATTATCGGATGATTTTTCATACGACGGGCAAGGTTGCGATAGTACTTGCCGTTTTGCTTGTAATACCTATGGTTTTGGCGCTGTGCCTATCCGAAGCCTGCTGGTGGGCGTTTGCTATCACAATAGGTATAAGCCTTGTAATCGGCTTGGTACTGGCATTGTGTCTAAAACCCAAAACGGACGTTTTCTTCTCTAAGGAAGGGCTTATTATCGTATCTCTTGCTTGGATATACGTTTCTATGATAGGCGCGCTGCCCTTTGTTATAAGCGGAGCTATTCCGAACTATATCGACGCGCTGTTCGAAACGACAAGCGGGTTTTCCACTACGGGCGCTACAATACTTACGGGACCGCAAATCGAAACAATGGCTAAGGGCTTGCTGTTTTGGCGTAGCTTTACTCACTGGATAGGCGGCATGGGCGTTATTGTGTTCGTAATGGCGATAGTATCCGGCGCAACGGACAGAAGTATGCATATACTCCGCGCCGAAATGCCGGGACCGACCGTAGACAAAATTGTCCCCCGCGCAAGGAGCACAGCCAAAATATTGTACCTTATTTACGTGGGTATGACGCTGATAGAAATTATCGCCTTGATTATTGCGGGTATGCCCATATTCGACAGCGTGGTGCACGCCTTTGGAACGGCGGGAACGGGCGGCTTCGGAATAAAAGCGGACAGCATTGCTTCGTATAGCGCCGCTTGTCAATGGATAATTACGGTATTTATGATACTGTTCGGCGTTAATTTCAACGTTTTTTATCTGCTAATAATGCGCAAGTTCCGTTCGGCGTTTTCGTCGCGCGAGCTGTGGATTTACGGCGGAATAATAGTCGTTTCCGTCACCGCCGTGGCAATAAATATAACCAAGCAGCTGCCCTATACTCAAACTGCGGGCGACGGAATCAGACACGCGGCGTTTCAGGTTGCTTCCTTCCTGTCTACAACGGGATATACTACCATACCTGCTTCGTCGTCAGTCAACGCGTTGCCGCTGTTATCCAAGGGATTTCTGTTTATGCTTATGTTCGTCGGCGGGTGCGCGGGCTCTACGGGCGGCGGACTTAAAGTTTCGCGCGTGGCGTTGTTGTGCTGCGCTATAAAAAAGGAGCTTAGGCGCATATTGCATCCGCGTAACGTAAATGCGGTTAAGTTTGAAGGCAAGGTGGTATCCGACGAAACGCTGCACGGCGTAACGGGGTATTTCGGGCTTTATATGCTGCTTATCGCCGTCACCTTCGTATTGCTGTGCTTCGACCCGGCAAACGGCTTGTCTGTGGAATCGAACGTTACCGCTGCGGTATCCTGCGTTAACAACATAGGTCCCGCATACGGCGTTGCGGCAAGCGGCTACTATATGTATTCTTGGTTTTCCAAGCTGGTTATGACTTTTGCAATGATGCTCGGCCGCTTGGAAATTTATCCGCTACTGTTAACCTTTTTCCCGTTAACCTGGGTAAAAAGATAATCGATAGCGACCAAAATAACGGACGGTACGGTTCGCGCTGTTTCGGGTTCGGTATCGTCAATCAAAATAATAGGCTATTGATATTTGTAACGGTTGATTGCTATTCTGCTAAAATAATAAATACAAAAAATACTTTCCGCGTAGGAAAGTATTTTTTTATGAATATTGTCGGGTTTTGCGTTAATGTGTCAAGAAGTAAATACGGCAATACGGCGTGATATTGTTAATAGGAGTATCTTATGTTCAACCGTATTGTATCAATTCGGGATTAACGTCTTTAAGCATTTGTAAAAAATCCTTATGACTGTCCGTTTTGACGTTGCTTTTGGGAAAGTTCAGTTGGATAGCGCAGCAGTTTTTGTACGGGGTTACGAAGTCGCGCATAATAATATTTATCTTGTCGAAATCTACGCTGCCGTTGAGACGCCGTACGTATTCGTTCATATTGTCCGTATGCGTCGCTTCGCGGAACTTGGGTCCGCGTACGTACATTCCGTCCGTCAATTGTCCCTGCAGAACGAACAGTCCGCTGTCAATCTCCTTGTATTTTTCTATATACTGCGGCAATACTGTGTTGATATATTGTTTGGAACTTTTTGTGTTATACGACGTTTTGTAGTAGGATTGTATCACGCTGTCCGTTCGCGTTCCGTCGTCGTTATTGCGCTTGAAGACGTGTTTCTTCGCAAGTATTTCTTCCGTTTCGCGTCCCCACACAATAAGGCACTTCCCGCGCGCTTGACCAACCGTCAATTCGTCGATAAATTCAACGTCCGTTTTGTCCGTGTCGTTTGTGAGCAGCAGTCCGTCTAACTTTTCTTCTACTGTAGCTATCGTACCCTGTTGGGCTTCGCCGTCGAAATGCTGGAAGTCTAATATTACCGTTTCCGTCGGATTAGCGCAAATAAACGTTTTAACTGCGTCCAATACGCTGTCGAGAGCTACGCCCTTGCTCGGTCCGTGATAAATAAGATACTTACCGTCTGCGTGGGATACGCGCAGGTCCAGATATCTTGTGCCGCAGGCAAGCAGGTCGGCGGTATCCCTGTCCTGCGTCGCTGCAAAGTAGGGCAGTCTCTTTGTTCCCGCGTCGTGCGCTCCGGGGATAACCGTTTTCTTTAACAGCACGTCGTCCTTTAACATACTTTGCCAATAGGACAGCTGTTCAACAGGTTTTGTCTTGTCGTTTTTACTGTTGGCTACGCCCGCGATAATAATTACGGAAAGCAATATTGCCAGCGCGAACGCGCCAACTGCGGACAAAATAAAAATTTTCTTCTTAGTCATAAGTGCAAACTCCTTTATTCGGATGTTTTAATTTAACTGTTCGGTGTTCGCGTAAATTATATCAAATCGTTTTGCAAAAATCAATACGGTTGCTGCGGCAAAAAAGTAAATTGCCGTTGACTATTTTTTACGATAGTATTACAATTAGTTTGGTGGAGGGCAGTATGAAGAGAACCATATCTTTTATATTGGCGTTGGCAATGCTAACGTGCTGTTTTTTGCTTGCGGCGTGCAAGGAAGATTCGGTTATAATTGTTTTACATCCCGAAAACGGCGACAGAACAAAAATAATACGTTATTATTCCGACATGCAATTGCCAACCGATTATTCTAAATCGGGATATAAATTCGACGGTTGGTACTACGACGAAGACTGCACGTCGCCTTTTAGTCCCGAAGATAAGCTGTCGGGACGGGTTAATTTGTACGCTAAGTGGAAGCTCGGCGATACCAATCCCAATCCGATTGTTCCGTCGTCCCACACTCATAATTTCGGAGACAGCTATTTCGCATTCGTCAAGTGTTCCGTCGACGGCTGTAACGTAATGGGGCGCAGCACGGGAAGCGGGGAATTTAGGAGTAATTTCAAGTTTACCTTTACGCAGACCGACGCTGCGGCGTTAGACTCGCTGTATACCGAATTGCTCGGCGACGTTAACGGCGGTACGGTAAACGTAGATAGCATAAGATACAAGTTCTCCGACTACGACGCCAAGTATCCCGACTTGGAATACCAGTATCAAGTGGCGACGGTGCTTAACAGCGTTTATTCCGATGCGGAACGGCAGCTCGACTTAGAGTTGGTAGATAACTGCTATAATTCGTATATTAAAAATTATTATCTGTTATTAGGCGCTATAGACGGCTCGAAATACCAAGCGGAATTTTTCAGAGATTGGAGCGATGCGGAATACGCCGAAGCAATGGAAACGTACAATGCATATTCGTCCAGCGGAGACAATCTTCAAGCTAAGGCGAACGAATGCGCGTTCGCGTATAACGAAGTTCTCGACGCATTGGGCGGCAAACCGTCGTCCGCTCAATTGCAAAGACTTTACGCTGCGTACGGCGAATTTGTCAAGGCAAATAATGCCGTTGCGGCGCAGTACGGAGACAAATACTCCGACTTTATGGAATATTCTTACGCTAACGAATACAACCGCGAATACCGTCCGTCTGATGTGTCCGCTATGAGAGCGCTGGTAAAACAGCATATCGCGCCTGCGTTAATAAACGTATACCGAGCGTATACAAGCTTTCAAGGTTTTTCCACACGGAAAAACATGGAGTATTATCAAGGACTGTGCGCCGATTCGCTATTTACGATAGATAACTCCAACGCAAGCAGAGTTAATTCCGCGACCAACAGAATAAACGATTATTTCGAATATTTGAATAATAACGTTTCGGGCGACGGAGCGATAAATTACGGCGCGGCAGTAAACGATCTGTTTAGGACGGGTAACTATTTTACGGGAAAAGAGGCGGGAGCGTATACCTATTGGATACCGAATAAAAACAAATCGATAGTTTTTTTCGGGGATAATTACGACGACGAATACGGCAGTTACGATTATTCCACGGCGTTTACGTTTGTTCACGAATTCGGACATTACTATAACGGCATATTCAACGGCAATTTGTCGCTGTCTATGGACCACGACGAAACGCAGTCGCAGGGTAACGAAATGCTGTTTCTCGCTTATCTCAAGGAACACGTTCCTGCGGGTATATCCGACGGTTACGGCATTTTGGAGTGCGAGCAGTTGTTTAATATTTTGTGCAGCATAGTGCAGTCGGCAATCGTAGACGAATTCGAACAGGCGGTGTATTCCGATACCTACGGCAGCGGACTGTATCTAAACGGTATAGCGCCGAATAGCTACGGTGACTTATACGAAGAAATACTCGCTTCCTACGGCGACGAGATGGCGGACATCTTGGGAACGGACTATTGGTACTATGTAGTCGTCGATTCTCCCGCTTACTACATATCCTACGCTATGAGCGCGCTTCCCAGTTTGGAAATATTCGTTAACGCTCAGCGGTACGGACTTGATTCTGCGCGCAACAGTTATTTCAAGCTGTACGATTTTTCGCGTAACGTAACGGCGGCAGATACTGACTGCGACGGAGAAGTAACCTATGGCGAAGCGTTAGTTTATGCCGGACTGAGCAACCCTTTTTCCGCTTCGCTGTATACCGTAATAAACGGTTATTTCAATAATTATTCGCTGTAAAATTTATTGTTTTTTATCTGTATGCGCGCATAATCGTCGCTTTTTACAGTAAACGCCCGCAAGCAACACGCTTGCGGGCGTTTTAGAAAAAGATTGAACGGATTTTTTCATTTATTAACATTCTTAAAACGTTTTGTGCTATACTGAATTATCGGCAAATTTCCCGTAAATCGTACCAATCGTAAGCCGTAGTGCTGAAGCGGAAAGAAAATAAATAATATAAAAAACAATCCCGAGATGCGTCACCGCTAAATTGTTATTATTTTGTAGACCTTGACGGATTTCAACGGTGTTCTTTGCAATCGATTTAGATTGTCAACTGAATAAACGAAAGGTATATAAGTAGCCGCGAACGCACAATTTTTTGCTGATAATTATTTTTTGAAAAATATATTATATGAAGGAGCTAATATGTCGGAAAAGGTGATGAAAAGAGAAATATCCGCCGAGGACAGACAGTTTAACAGAAACAAATGGCTGTTTACAGTTTCGGGCTTCGGCAGAGATATGTCGTACCAATTGATTGCGTCCTTTTTGTTGACGTATATTCAATTCGGGACTACGCTGTCCGTTTTACAGTTTACCGTAATAAGCTTGCTTATCGGCGTTGTTGGACGTATATGGGACGCGATAAACGACCCGATGATGGGCGCGATTATCGAAGGCTCGCATATGAAGTTCGGTAAGTTCCGTCCTTGGATACTTATCGGCGCGGTACTGACGGGCGCAATTATAATTGCCATGTTTAATGTTCAGTCCGTTTCAGGTTGGGGCTTCGTCGTATTTATGGCGGTAATGTATTTACTGTGGGAAAGCGCGTTTACCATGAACGATATAGGATATTGGTCTATGCTTGCAAGTTTGTCCAGCAAAAAGCAGCAGCGCGATCAAGCGACTACGCTTACCGTTATTTTCGCGGGATTGGGCGCGTTCGTGGCGCAGGGCGTTATATCCTTCTTGTATCCGGGGCACGTCCGCTTGGCGTTTCGTTGGATAAGCGTAGGCATCGCCGTTATTTTCGTGGTTATGCAAACGGTTATGGCTTTGTTCATCAAGGAACGTCCGCGTTCGCAGTTGGAAGTAAACGAAAAGATTTCCTTAAAACAAATGTGGAATACGATTCGTCACAACGACCAAATATTATGGATGACGCTGTCCACCTTATTTTATAACGTAGGCTCCGCAATGCTTGTAGGGCTTGCCTACAATCTGTATTATTTGGAAATAGGCTACGACGGAAACGCGATAGTATTTGTTGCGATATTCGGCGTATTCAATGTGCTTTCGCAGGTGTTCTATCCTATGCTCGCTAAAAAATTGGGAAGGAGAAAGCTGCAAATCTTGTCTGTCGCGCTTGCGTGCTTCGGATATTTGGGCGTTGCGCTTATCGGTTGGTGGGATTTCTTGCCGTTTAATCTGATCTCGCTTAGCGTGTTCGGAGCATTTGTCTTTATCGGACAGGCGTTGTATTATATGGCTAATATAATCAATATGACCAATTGCGTGGAATACAACGAATATAAGCGGGGCGAACGTAACGAAGCGGTTATCTCCACGCTTCGCCCGTTTATGGCTAAATTTGCCGACGCGTTAAAGTACGGCATAGTAACGCTTATTCTTACGGCTTCTGCGGTGTACGGTCTGTCGCAGAATATTTCGACGTTGGAGTCGCAGACGGGTTACTTCAATGCCGACGGCGTGACGATTGCCGAGCAAACGGCGTATATCGACGCGGTTAACAAGTTCCGTGTAGAGTGGAACGAAGCTACGGACGAGCAAAGGTCCGACAAAGAATACGTTGACGATTTTTCTGAGCGTATAGAAAATTACGAGGCTGCCGACAAGACTAAGCCGCTTGCGGGACACCAGATTTCTCCCGAATACGTATCCAGTATCGGCGACGCGGCAATAATGACTAAAAACGACAAGGGCGAAGCCGTATTCGTTTCGCTTGTCAAGGACGTAGAAGCAGGCAAAGCGAACGAAGTGTTGACGGACGGCAAGCAGTATTCTCTGGCAATGAGCTATTCCGCCGAAACGCTGACGTTACAGGGCGGCAGGGTTGACAAAGCGTACAACGCCGCTAACGCCAACTTCAAGGATAACGGCGACCTTTCTATGCGATTGTGGCTGCGCATGGGCGTTTCGCTTATTCCCATCGTATTCTTGATTATTTCGTTGATTATACAGCACAAAAAGTTTATCATAACGGAAGATTACTACGATATGATGCTTGAAGAAATAGACAGGCGCAAGGAAAATTTGCAGCAAGCGGTATCCGAACCGACCGCTAACGCAACGGTAACCGACCTGCCGGAAGCAAAAGAATAACGATACCCGAACAATTAAAATATCCGACGCTTATATGGCGTCGGATATTTTCGTTTGCACGGCAGTTGTTTACATGTTGTTTGGGTTGCGTTTCGTTGACAATATGCGTATCAAATGTTAAACTAAACGTTAATGAAGAATAATCCTGACAGTTTAACCGAGGTAGACGTATATGCGGCGCGTTATCCCTTCGAAACGGATAGCAACGTTGTTTGCGCCGCGCGTGCGCGCGAAATAGCCGATTGCTCCGACGAAAATACGCGTAAAAGTAAGTTTTACGTTTGGAAACTGCTGGAATATGCTTTAATGCGTTCCTTGGGGCTGAACGCCGCGAACGTAGCGTTTGACAAAACTTCCAACGGCAAGTGGAAGTGCTGTGAGTGCGAGTTTTCGTTGTCGCACACGGATGATTTGGTCGCCGTCGCCGTGTCCCGTTCGCCCGTAGGAATAGATATAGAAAAAATCGACGCGGAAAGATTTGACGAAAAGCTTCGAGCTCGCATACTTACTCCGACCGAGCGTTCGGCGTTGTCCCGATTGGCATTATCGGAGCGCAGTTTACGAGCAAATATACTGTGGACGGAAAAGGAAGCGCTGTTTAAGCGTGATAACGGTAAATGCTTTGTTGCTGACAAGTTGGAAACTGCGAATTCGCATTGCAAAACAATAATTGTTAAAAGCGGCGAAGTCGGTTACTATTTGTCGGTTGTATCCGTTGCGGAATGCGTTTGTTCATATAATTTGACAAACGTAGTCGTTGGGTAAACGGCGTTTTAATATAACTCATAACATTTAAGTAATCAACCGTGTTTAATGGAACACAATGGGTTTTGATTATATCGTATTACGTTCCGAATTTATAGTTTTGTGTAAATGCAATTCGTTTACGATATAATTATCTTACGGAGAAATTAATGGCTCGAAAAAGATGGACAAGCAAACGACATAAAGCAGTGTTCGCCGTGTTGCGTGTGATATTCGGCGCGCACACTAAAATTAAGTATAATTACAATGGGGTTAAGTCGTCGATAAAACCGCCGTTTTTACTTATGAGCAATCACGCGACGACATTCGATCCGATATTCGCGTCATTGTCCTTCAAGTGCCCGATATATTTTTGCGCCACAGACGATATATTCAATATTCCCGTCGCATCGGGTCTGTTAAAGCATTTGGTCGCTCCGATACCCATTAGTAAATCGTCATTGGATATGCAAGCCATACGCGATTGTTTGAGAGTATTAAAGGAAGGCGGCGCAGTGGGCATATTCCCCGAAGGAAACCGTACTTTAACGGGCGCGCAGTGGGAAATGACGGATTCCGTGGCGAAGTTTGTAAAATTGTCCAAGGTTCCGCTGGTATTGTACAACATCGAAGGCGGTTACGGCAGCGATCCGCGATGGGGCGTTTCGAAGCGCAAGGGCAAAATGCGCGGATACGTCAAATTGGTATTACAGCCGAATGAATATAAGGACATGCCTAACGGCGAGTTATTCAAGCTGATATGCAATAATTTGTCGGTATACGACGTTGCTTCGGGACAAAGCTTCGCTTCGAAACGACGTGCGGAGAAGATAGAGAGAGTTTTGTATATGTGTCCGAATTGCGGAGCAATTTCTACTATTAAATCTCACAAGTCGCATTTTAATTGCGAAAGCTGCAACAAGCAGTGGCAGTTTGGCGAAAACCTGCATATTCAGGGCGACGACAAATTCAACGAGATTTTGGAGTGGTACGATTGGGAGAAAAAACGTTTAATCGATGCTGTGCGCAACGACGGGGTCGTTTTATGCGACGAAAATATCCGACTGTTTGAAAGTATTCGGTTCAAACGTAAGCGCAAACTCGACGGAGACAGGGTTAAAACAGACGTTAACGGAATTACTGTGTTTTCGTCAAAAAACAGCAAAACGTTTTATTGGCGGGATATCGAAGGATTAGCTATTGTTCAGCGCGATAGGGTCGATTTCTACTGCGAAGGTAAGACGTATCAAATACGGGGAGACAAAAGATTTTGCTCGTTAAAGTATTTGGATTTATATAAGGGAGTTAGGTTATGAGTACGTGGGATTATTCTTTTTGGTCGGCATTGGTGCAAATCAGTATTTTGCTTGTCGCCGCGCTTATAGGTAATACCGTTCGCCGATTGGTGCCGTTTGTACGCAAGTCGTTATTGCCCAGCGCCGTTGTGGGCGGGCTTATTATTTTGATATTTAAGTTTATTCCCGCAGTCAATAAATTTATCGACGCGAATTTTATGGAAGGCATTGCTTACCATTGCTTGGCGCTGGGTTTTATTGCCATTGCGCTTAAAAACAACGTCAACAAGTCGGACGGTACGGGAATCGTAGTCAAAACGGGCGCGGTAGTAGTCGGTACGTATTTGATACAAGGTATAGTCGGCATAACGATAACGATTTTGTTGTCTCTTGCAATAAAGGAGCTTATACCTGCTGCCGGACTGCTGTTGCCGTTGGGCTTCGGTCAAGGTCCCGGACAAGCGTTGAATTTCGGCAGTACGTACGAGCTTAACGGATTGTACGGCGGTCGCAGCTTCGGTTTGACTATTGCGACGGTCGGCTTTTTGGTGGCGTGCATAGTAGGCGTTATTTATTTGAATATTCTTAAACACAAAAACCGTTTGTTGGACGTTAACAAAGGTGAGTTCACCGAAATCGTCGAACAAGCGGATGCGCCTAACGATATTCCGCTGTCGGATTCTATTGACAAATTTACCGTTCAGGTCGGCATCGTTTTGGGAACGTATTTGCTGACGTATTTGCTGATGTGGGGCGTTACCGCGATTATAGACACAGGCATTTTGGGCAATTTCGGCGAAAATACGTTAAAACCGTTAATTTGGGGTTTTAATTTTTTGTTCGGTACTCTTTTCGCGTTACTTGTTAAAAAGATAATACAATTGTTGCGGAAATGTAACGCTATGAAGCGCGATTATGTCAATAATTATATGATGAATCGTATTTCGGGCTTTGTATTCGATATGATGATACTTGCGGGAATATCCGCAATACAATTCGAAGTAATACAAAAGCTCTGGCTGCCGTTGCTGTTGTTGTGCGTGTTCGGAACGGCCGTAACGTTCGTATATCTCGACTTTGTATGCAAGCGTTTATATCCTACGTACCGATATCAGGCGATGGTTTCTCTTTTTGGAATGCTTACCGGTACGGCGAGTACGGGTATGATTCTGCTTAGAGAAATCGATCCCAAGTTTCAAACTCCCGCGGCTAATAATTTGATTATGCAGAGCGTGCCTGCCATGGCGTTTGGGTTTCCGATGCTATTGCTTGCGGGATACGCCGCAGGCGGTATGACGGCGAGTATAATTACGCTTGCCGCTTGTATAGGATTATTTGCGGTAATGAATGTCATAGTGTTTGTTAAGTTTAAGCGAAAAAAGAAAACGGGGATAGGTAGCGACTTGTCCGACGGCAATCAAGGCGAGCAATAAAGTCCGAGAGAACATATTTTTACAACTTTCGTAATGTCTGTCGGTTATTGTTGACAACGTTTGCTTCAAATGCTATAATTAACTAACCTATCGAGAGTGACGGAGAGACGGACTCGGTGAAGTCACAGCAACCTAAAATAACGTTAGGTGCTAAATTCCGCAAGAAGCTTGCCGCATACAAATCTATGCGTCAGGCCGTCTTGGAAGATGGGACGGCGAATACGGCAAATTGCGCGGTCTTGTCTTTTGGGCAAGACCGATTTTTTGTAAACACGCCTTCGATAGAGATAAAGGAGTATTGAATGAAGAGCAACAAACACAGGTTTTTTACGTCCGAATCGGTAACGGAAGGGCATCCCGACAAAATGTGCGATCAGATATCCGACGCGATATTGGACGCAATAATTGCCAAGGATCCCGACGCTCGCGTAGCTTGCGAAACGGTGGTATGTACGGGTACGGTTTTCGTTATGGGTCAGATTTCCACAACTGCGGTAGTGGATTACTCTGCCATAGTACGCAATACCGTGCGCGAAATAGGCTATACCCGAGCCAAGTACGGCTTCGACGCAGATAGTTGCGGCGTAATTATTTCGTTGGACAAGCAGTCGCCGGATATAGCTCTCGGCGTCGACCGCTCCGACGAATACCGTAACCGCGGCGAAATACTGGATATGTACGGCGCGGGCGATCAGGGTATGATGTTCGGCTACGCTTGCAACGAAACGCCGGAATATATGCCAATGGCAATTATGCTCGCGCAAAAGCTTTCACAGCGTCTTGCTCAGGTGCGTAAGGAAGGAATTGTGGATTATCTGCGTCCCGACGGAAAATGTCAGGTTACGGTGGAATACGACGAGAACGATAAGCCCTGCCGCGTCGACACGATAGTTCTGTCCACGCAGCACGGGTCGGAAGTGTCTTCGTCCAATATTGCCGCCGATATGATAAAGCACGTTATACGTCAAGTTGTACCGCTCGGCTTATTGGACGAAGAAACCAAGTACTACATTAACCCCACCGGGCGTTTCGAAATAGGCGGACCCGCCGCCGACTCGGGACTGACCGGACGTAAGATTATCGTAGATACCTACGGAGGCTACTGCGCGCACGGCGGCGGAGCTTTTTCCGGCAAGGATCCAACCAAGGTGGACCGTTCCGCAACGTATATGGCGCGGTATATCTGCAAGAATATAGTAGCCGCAGGCTTGGCGGATAAGATACAGCTTCAAGTGTCTTACGCAATTGGGCGCAGTAAGCCCGTATCGATAGACGTAAATACCTACGGCACGGGTAAGGTTGACGACGGAATTTTATCGGAGATTATCGACGAAGAATTCGATCTGCGTCCGCGCGCCATAATAAACAAATTTCAGCTTCAACGTCCCATTTATACTCAGACTGCCAGTTACGGACATTTCGGCAGAAACGAATTTCCTTGGGAGCGTTTAGACAAGGTGGACGATCTTAAAAAATACGTATAGGGTAAAGGCGGACACTGAATTGGATTTGACGGCGAAGGGCACCGTTGCGGGGATAATTTACCGCAACGAAGATAACGGATATACAGTATTCTGTTTGGATACTATCGACGGGGACAACATAACCTGCGTCGGTAATTTTCCTACGCTTTCCGTCGGCGCGGTGCTAACCGTTGCCGGCAAGGTGTCGCTGCACAACAAATACGGCGAACAATTGTCGGTGGAGCAATATACGATGAGCGACCCCACTTCCCGCGAAGGAATAGTCAAGTATTTGTCCAGCGGGCTTATCAAGGGCATAGGCGAGGTTACAGCCAACAATATTTACGACAAATTCGGCGAAGACACGTTCGGCGTTATCGAAAACAATCCCATGCAGCTTGTGCGGGTTAAGGGCATATCTCAGCGCAAGGCTATGGATATAGCTAATGCGGTTGCGGAGCTTAAAAGCATGCAGGAGCAGATTATGTTTTTGCAGGGTTACGGCTTAACGGTCAATTTGGCAGTAAAAATTTACAATATATACAAGGACGAGACAAAAAGGTTGGTGCTCGCCAATCCTTACCGTTTAATCGACGACGTAGAGGGGGTGGGTTTTATTACGGCGGACAAAATCGCGCAAAGTATGGGCGTGGAACAACTCGGCGAATTTCGCGTTCGCGCCGCCGTAATATACGTATTGAAGGAAGCCGCCGAAAAGCAGGGTAATACCTATTTGCTGTTCGACGATTTGTTCTCCGCGTGTTCCAATCTTCTCGGCGCCGACTTGTCCGAACACGGGCAGTTGGTGGAAGATACCGTAACCAAGTTAGTGCTGGAACCCGTTGTAAAAGTGTTCGAAGTCGATAACGTCAGGTGCGTGTCTCTTGTTAAATATTTCAAATTGGAAAAATCCATCGCCTCCCGTTTGATATCTCTCGGTCACGATGCAAAACGCGTTATGATTGACGCGGACAGTCTTATCGGGCAATTTGAAAAGGTAAACAAAATTACCTTTCATAAGGGGCAATTGGGCGCGGTTAAGTCGGCTCTCGTCAACGGGGTGACCGTTATAACCGGCGGACCGGGGACGGGCAAGACTACCATTATCAAATGTATAGCGGAAATTCTCACTTCTCACGGCTTGCGAATGGAGTTCTGCGCGCCGACGGGCAGAGCGGCAAAGCGAATGTCGCAGGCTATCGGCAGCGAAGCGAAGACGATTCACCGTCTTCTTGGCTACGAGCTGCGCGGGGACAAGATGGCGTTTAAGTACAACCGCAACAATACATTGCCCTGCGACGTCGTAGTCGTGGACGAATTGTCTATGGTGGACGTTTCCGTAATGTACAGTTTGTTATCCGCATTGGAAAACGGCACGCGCTTGGTGCTTGTCGGCGACAAGGATCAGTTGCCCAGCGTGGGCGCGGGTAACGTGCTTGCGGATATAATACGCAGCGGAGTTGTGGAGATACGGTATCTATCTCATATATACAGACAGTCGGACGACAGCTTAATTGTTTCCAACGCTCACTTGATAAACCAAGGGCAAATGCCCGAGATCAATAACCGTAGCCGCGACTTTTTCTTTATGAATTATTCGGATTTTCAGCAGGTGTCGGATACCGTAGTGGAATTGGTAACGACCAGACTGCCTAAATTTACTGCTTTGCCGCCGTCCGAAATACAGGTTCTCGGAGCGTTAAAAAACGGCGTAGCGGGAGTGGAAAATCTCAATACGCGTTTGCAGCAGGCTTTGAATCCGCGTCTTTACGGCAAAAACGAATTGCAGGTGGGTAAATCGGTTATAAGAGTAGGCGACCGCGTAATGCAAACGGTCAACAATTACGAGTTGACCTATACGCGTCTTAACAAGGACGGAATAATCGAAGAAGGCGCGGGAGTATTCAACGGCGATATCGGCGTTGTAAGGCAAATAGACAGAGCCAACGGAATAATGGAAGTGTTGTTCGACGACAACCGATTGGCAAGCTATACGTCGGCGGATTTGTCCGATTTGCAATTAGCGTACGCTATAACCATTCATAAGAGTCAAGGCAGCGAATTTCCTGTGGTAGTGGTTCCGCTTGTCAACGGACCGCCGACTATAATAAACAAAAATCTGTTATATACGGCTATTACGCGCGCAAAGCAGGCTGTTGTGATAGTAGGCAGTAAAAAGATACTGTCCATGATGATACATAACAATTACGTCGCTGCGCGTACGACCAATCTCAAAAGGTTTTTACAGGAAGAAAATACGATGCATCAGCGTTATTTCGGAACGTCGTCCAACGGTGAAAATGCTAAAACAACGGAAGAAGATATTCAATAAATTCAAGGAAGCCTTGTCCGAATTGTTTGCTCCGAGCGACTTTTGCTGTATCAATTGCGGTCGGGAAATATTCGATCAGACGGGCTTTTGCGCTAAGTGTATTCGGGAAGCGGTTTTCAATAACGGCAAAACCTGTAAACGCTGCGGGGTCGGTTTGGACGGCGGCGAAGACTATTGCGGCAACTGTGCTTTCGACAAGATTTATTTCGATCGCGCTTATGCCGTGTTTAGCTACGAAGGCGTAATTCAGCGCGCGATACTGCAAATGAAGTTTAACAACAAGGGCAGATACGCAAAAATTTTCGCTCGGTATTTGGTTTTTCTCGCAAAAAAAGAAAATCTGCAATTCGACATAGTTTGCTATCCGCCTATGAGCGTCAGGTCGCGTAAACTGCGTTTTTATAATCAATCGCAGTTGCTTGCGCGCTATTTTTGTGATATACTGGACGAAAGCGACTGTTTATGCGACGCGTTGGAAAAAATAAAAGAAACGGAACGGCAGGAACAGCTTAATAAGCATGACCGCAAGTCTAATCTTATCGGGGCGTACAGGTTAAAACCGCAAGTAAACGTCAAGGACAAGCGCGTCTTGGTAATAGACGATGTCAAGACGACGGGAGCTACTCTAAACGAATGCGCCAAGGTGCTTAAACGCGCGGGAGCAACAAGCGTAGTTTGCCTTGCGGTGTCCGCCCGAAAGGAAACGTTTTCGTACGAACAATAAATCAATCACAATTAACTCGATAACAGGAGAATAAAAATGGGCAGAGATCCCTACGGCGCGTCTAACGCCAGACAGGTAAAAAAACTGGAAAAAATCGCCAAACTCGTCGAGGCGAAGGAAAGTATGTACGTCGATATGTCGGACGAGCAATTGA
Organism: uncultured Clostridia bacterium; assembly: GCA_947570215.1. Classification (GTDB taxonomy): domain Bacteria; phylum Bacillota; class Clostridia; order Christensenellales; family CAG-314; genus Fimimonas. The sequence continues at coordinate 215,598 of CANOTO010000001.1, read as the reverse complement.
TAGGGCAGACGCAAATATTAAAAGACAGGTATTCCGCGGGAGAAACTCTCGAGCAGCTGCTTCCCGATGCCTTCGCAGTATGCCGCGAAGCGAGTAAGCGCGTTTTGAAGCAACGTCATTTTCACGTTCAGATACTGGGCGGGATTGCGCTTCATCAGGGGCGTATTTGTCAGATGGCAACAGGCGAGGGTAAGACGCTTACCGAGACGTTGCCGGCGTATCTTAACGCTTTGACGGGCAGCGGCGTGCATATCATAACAGTCAACGAATATCTTGCCGTTCGCGATATGGAGTGGATGGGCAAAATTTTCCGCTTTTTGGGCTTGACGGTGGGCGTAACGCTGTCCAAGATGACAGCCCGCGAAAAGCGCAGAGCGTACGAATGCGACATAACCTACGGTACAAATAACGAATTCGGCTTCGACTATTTGCGCGATAATATGTCCACAAGCCGAGTCAACTGCGTCCAGCGCGGACTTAATTTCGTAATAATCGACGAAGTAGACAGCATACTAATCGACGAAGCGCGTACGCCGCTTATTATATCCGGTCCCAGCGGCAAGTCCAGCGAAATGTACAATACCGCAAACCGCTTTGCCTGTACGCTTATCGGATCGACCAATACCGACGAAGAAGGCAAAACGGAAGGTGACGAAGAACCTAACGGCGACTACGTAGTAGACCGCAAGCAAAAGCAAGTTCGTTTGACGGACAGGGGCATTGTCAAGGCTGAACGCTTCTTTAAGTTAGACAATTTGTCCTCTCCCGAGAATGCCGAGCTCAACAGCTATATTAACAATGCGTTGCGCGCGCACGCCATTATGCGCCGCGACGACGACTACATTGTGGAAAAGGGAGAAGTAGTCATCGTCGACTCGTTTACTGGTCGTAAAATGGAAGGACGGCGTTTTAACGGCGGGCTGCATCAGGCGATAGAAGCCAAGGAGCACGTCACCATAAAGGAAGAAAATAAAACTCTTGCTACGATTACTTTCCAAAATTATTTCCGTTTGTATCACAAGCTCAGCGGCATGACGGGAACGGCTAAGACGGAAGAACAGGAATTTAATACGATATACAATATCGACGTCGTAGCGATTCCCACGAATCTGCCTATGATCCGCGAAGACCGTCACGACGTAGTTTATTCTACCCGTCAAGGCAAGCTTAAAGCAATAGTCAAGGAAATAAAGGAACGCAACGCTTTCGGTCAGCCCATTTTGGTTGGTACTGTGACGGTAGAAAAGAGCGAAGAGCTTTCACGACTGCTTACGGCGGAAAATATCAAGCATAACGTGTTAAACGCCAAGTTCCACAAGCGCGAAGCGGAAATTGTTGCTCAGGCGGGACGTTACGGAGCGGTAACCATTGCAACCAATATGGCGGGGCGCGGAACGGATATTTTGCTCGGCGGCAACCCCGAGTTTCTTGCCAAGCAGGAAATGAAACGTCTCGGCTACGACGAAGCGCAAATCGATATATCAACAAGCTTTGTTAAAGGCGACGACGAAACGGAGCGTTTGCGGCAAATTTACCGCGAACTGGTGGCCAAATACAAAGAGCAGACGGACGAAGAAAAGCAGCGCGTAATAAAAACGGGCGGTTTGTGCGTAATCGGCACCGAACGCCACGATTCCCGCCGTATAGACGACCAGCTACGCGGGCGCGCGGGACGTCAGGGCGACCCGGGAATGAGCGTGTTCTATATTTCGACGGAAGACGATATGATGCGTATTTTCGGCGGAGATATGATGCAGCGTATAATGGCGTTTGCGCGTATGGACGAGGACACGCCCATTGAATTGAGGCTTATGTCCAAGACTATCGAATCCGCGCAAAAGCGTATTGAAGGCTTGCATTTTTCGTCGCGTAAGCACGTATTGCAGTACGACGACGTAAACAATCGGCAGCGCAAAGTTATATATAAGGAACGCAACCGCATTTTGGATAACGACGACGTTCACTCGGATATCCTGCAAATGACGGACGAATACGCCCGTCTTGCGCTTGCCGACGCTTGCGACAGCCAAGTGGACGTGTCTAAATGGAATTTGGACAAAGTAAACGCCAATCTTGCCAAGTATTTCGCGTTCGAGCAGCCTATACTGGAAGCGGAAGACGTAACGAGCGCGCGCGACGTTTGCGACAATCTTGCTGAGAGATGCCGCGAATACCTTAACGAACGTTTGGACGAGGACGAAGGCGGCAACGTCGTGCCATTCCGCGAAGCGGAGCGGTTTGTGCTGTTGCGCACGATAGACAATCTGTGGATGGATCATCTTGACGCGCTGGACGATCTCCGTCAAGGCGTGGGACTTCAAGCAATAGGACAGCACGACCCGTTGGTGGTGTATAAGAAGGAAGCCTTCGATATGTTTGAAAAGCTTAACGAGAATATAAAGGTTCAAACTATACGTATGCTGACTTTTGCCAAGATTGTGCAGGCTTTACGTTCCGACTCGCCCAAGCAGGGAGTTATAAACGCGGAAAAGAAGCTTAACGGTCCCTGTCCATGCGGAAGCGGTAAAAAGTACAAAAACTGTTGCTATGCCAAGGATGCGGCGAAGAATCAATCGGACGAGCCGGGCGACGTCGCGCAGAATGCTAACAGACCGCTTACCAAGCAGGAAGAATACGCGCTCAAACGTCAGCAGCGCAAAGAGAATAAGAGCAAAAAATGATTCAAGTAGACGAATTAAAACAGAATATCAAGGATTTGACGTCGAAGCTTAGCGGCGTAGGCGAAAGTCTTAATATCCCCAAGCTTGAACAAGAGCTTGCGGCGCTTAATGCCGAACAGCACAAGTCAGACTTTTGGAACGACGTAAAAAACGCGCAGCGGGTCAGTCAACGAGCCAAGAATATAGAAGACAAAATATCGCTTTACAATAGATTGAGTAAAAGCCTTGCGGACGTTACCGATTTGTTGGACTTGTGCGACGGCGACGACGCTATGCTCGCCGAAACGGCTTCGGAGCTTGCTCGCATAACGACGGATGTAAATGCGCTGCATATATCCACGCTCCTTTCGGGTAAGTACGATGCAAGCAACGCTATTTTAACTCTGCATGCGGGCGCTGGCGGTACGGAAGCGCAGGACTGGGTGCAAATGCTGTACCGTATGTATACGCGTTATTGCGAACGCCGCGGATATAAGCTCGAAGTTTTGGACTTCCTCGACGGCGAAGAAGCGGGAATTAAGTCCGTTACCTTTCAGGTAAACGGAGCCAATGCTTACGGATATTTGAAGGCGGAAAAGGGTGTTCACCGTTTGGTACGTATTTCCCCCTTCGACTCGGCTAAGCGCAGACACACCAGCTTTGCGTCGCTCGAAGTAATGCCGGAGCTGCCCGCCGATAACGATATAGTTATAGATGACAAGGACTTGAAAATAGATACCTACCGCAGCAGCGGCGCGGGCGGACAGCACATAAATAAGACGGAGTCCGCAATACGCATAACGCACGTTCCTACGGGAGTGGTGGTATCCTGTCAAACGCAGCGCAGTCAAATGCAGAACCGCGATCAAGCCATGGCAATGCTTAAAAGTAAGCTTGCGGAAATTAAGGAACGCGAGCAAATGGAAGAAGCGGCGGCAATAAAGGGCGAAGTGAAAAAAATTGAGTGGGGCAGTCAGATACGCAGCTACGTTTTCTGTCCGTATACTCTTGTAAAAGACCACCGTACCAATTATGAAAACGCAAATATTGCGGAAGTTATGGACGGCAATATTCAACCCTTTATCGAAGATTACCTAAGCAAAGCGTTTTAACTGCGCAACGTTTCATTTAGAAAACTAAATGGAATTCATATCTTATATTATCCATTGTTTTCTCGCGCTTATGGACGGAGACAACAGCGGCTATGATTGACTGATGGGTTTAGCTATGTTGCTTGTAGTATGCTGCGTGTGTTTTTGCGGTATTTACTCCGCTAAGGCTGTATACGAAATTGATAAATTGGCAGTTCGGTGTGATAGCGGTAATTGCCGACGTTGTATTTGTTGTTGTATTTTGTTTCTTTTCGGTAATTATCGAAGGATAACGTTATTTCGGCGTAACTCTTTATGGGTTACGTCATTTTTATATTTTAAGGACTTTGTATTAAGACATTTGAGGCTAACAAGTATTATGAAATATCATTTCAATATCATCTTTATAATATTCCCCCGTTTATTTAAGATTATAGGGTAATTTTTTGAAAATTTCGATGAAAATACGGTCAAAAAATATTGACAAATGCATATAATGTGGTATAATGTTAGCAATCAATGAGTTAGAGTGCTAACAAATAACGCAAAAGATTGCTAAAAATTGCATAAAAATTACGGTTGCGCGTATAGAACGTCTTACCCTTGATAATAATTAACTCAAAAGGAGATTACAAATATGAAAAACTATCTTACTCACAGAAACAACGATTTATTCGACGAAGCGTTCGACGGCTTTTTCCGTCCCTTTTATGTGGATTCGGAAAGCTCGTTTATGAAGACGGACATCAAGGAAACGGACAAGGACTACGTTTTGGACGTGGAAATGCCCGGTTTTGACAAGAAGGACATCAGCTTGAAGTTCGAAAGCGGATATATTACCATTTCCGCCAAGAAGGAGCAGGGCGAAGAAAAATCTCGTTACATTCGCCGTGAACGCGCGGTAAGCTGTTCGCGCAGTTACTATATGGGCGACGTAGACGAAACTCAAATCAAGGCTAAGTACGAAAACGGCGTACTTGTAGTGACGGTACCCAAAGATAAGCCGGAGCAAACCAAGCACGCTATTGCAATCGAATAGTTCTCACTCCATATATTTTGTTAAAGCCCCCTGCGGACTCGTACCGTAGGGGGCTTTAGCTTGATTTTACCATACGTATAAATTAGAATTTTGTCTTATTTCGTTTTTGTATTTTGAATTAAGCTTGAAGTAATAGTTTTGATAAAATTTTTTCCACAATTGCACACTTTTATGTGTAGCTGTTACCATTGTCAAAAAGTCTGCGTTGGTGTATAATATAAAAGAAAAGTCCGTAATATCTGTTCCTGTTTTTCGGTGTTAGACATTCTATGGATTATTTAAGGGGCAAAGATGAACTCACTTATAAAAACTACAATCAAGCGTCCGGTAACTATATGCGTGCTGGTGGTTATATTGTTAGCGGTAGGCGTACTTGCGACAATGGATATGTCGACTAATCTGCTGCCGAATATCAAAATGCCAATGATTGGTATAACGGTAATATACCCCGGCGCGGGCGCTCAAAGCGTGGAAGATTCCGTGACCGCACCTATGGAAAACGCACTGCAAACTATCCCCGGCATTACCGAATTGGAGACTAAATCTTACGATAATGTGTCAATAGCTATCATAACCTTCGATTACGGCACGGACATAGACAAAAAAATCGACGCAATCGAGGACTCCTTCAAAACGGTATCTTTCCCTCAGGGCTGTCAGGATCCGTCCTTCGTCAAGGTGGATATGAACGGCACTGCGGCAGCGACGGTGTCTATTTATCAGAACGCGAACAATCCCGACGCAGAATTGTTGGCGCGGGAAGCGCAAACGCTTGCCGTCAAGTTACGCGCAATTGAAGGCGTAGGCTCAGTAAACGTAATGGGCTCGCCGGAAAAGCAAATTAAGATTACTGCGCTGCAAGGCTTGGATATAACGGCTTTGGCTCTTGTTCAGGCGTTGTCCGCCGAACAGTTGGATTTACCCTTGGGCACAATAATGCAGGACGGCTCAGTCGTTTCCATTCGCAACGCTTCGGACGCAACAAGCGTTTTGCAGGTAATGCAGCTGCCTGTTACTATGGAATTGGGCGCGAATATATTGTCGTCGCTCGCTTCGCTGCAAACGGCGGTAAGATCCTATGCAACCTGCACGCTTAACGAATTTGAAGATTATGTCAAGAAAACAGTGGACGCTAAGGACTTAATAGACGAAATCGACGGTAAAAATTATGCCGAGCTTAACGATTTGCAGAATAACCTGTCCGCGTTAAAGTCGCTTATGGCGTTGGTGCGTGAAAATAGCGCCGCCGATCTTGACCTTATGTGGGAACGCACAATAAAACCCATTGTTAATAGCGAGCAGTTCCAAAATATGGACGAAGTGCAGCTGCGTCAATGGGCAAATCAGCGCAATATCGATTACGACACGGCAAAATACGTTCAAGACGGCGCAAAGGACGGCACGCTGGAAAGCAATTGGAAAACGACGGTGGAATTCCGCAGAGCTATGGAAGACTCGCACGACGAGAGCTTTACCGGCGCGGACATTACCTACAATCAATTCGCAACTTTATTCCAAGACGGCGCGACAATAGACGTGTTCGTTCGCGCGGACGGCGTTGTTACGGGGACGGAAAAGCGTACATATAAAGGCTTGGATATGCTGCACTCGCAAGACAAGCACGAAAACGATTGCAACAAAACGTCTGAAACTGCTTGCGACAGGAATATTTTCAACGCAGCCGAAGCGGTAAACGTCTGCGTATTTGCCGATTCCGTTAATACCGTAGCCTTTCAAAATATTATCGACTCAGTAAAGGAAGCGGAAGACAATGGCGAAGCCGCGGAAATATCCGACGAACAGTTTGCCGCGCTGTTTATCAATTCCACTCAGGGTAATGATTTTGCCGCTTTGCTTTCGCCGCAGGTTATTCATATTATACGTTTGGAAAACTTCAATCGAGACGTAATCGATAGCAGCGGAAAAGTAGTAAAGAAAAGTATCGTAGGAGTGCTCAGAAAAGCCAAGTTGACTCGGGTCGAAGCGGCTAATCCCGACGACCCTGCCGCCGACCGTAGAGCGGTATATCTAAACGGCAAAGCCGTCGTTCGCAACGACGACAAACAGCCGATAGTAATAATAGGCGAAGGCGACAATGCGGTAGAATACCGAATAAACAATTTCGGACGCGTAATAAACGGAGATAAACGGCTTGTTGGTGCCGACGGTAATGTTCTCACGCTCTCCGACGACGAGATTATGACTAATTATTACAGCTACGGCGGTTATATAGTTTTTGCCGACGAAGAGCTGTTGGATTTATACAACGAACTCGACTTGGGCGACTTCGACCTCGGCATTATGCCGACGTTGGATACTATCGGATTTATTCGCAAGACGGAAATAGACGATGGCGCTACTAAAATAATAGTCCCCGCTGCTTATGTGGGGGACATAGAGCAAATTACTACTTATCAGGCGTATTCGCAGTACAACGGTAAGCTTGCGGTTACACTGGAAGTTTACGCCGTTGCCGACGCCAACACCACAAAGGTGGTAACTGCGGTAAAAAAAGCTATCGCCGACGTAGACGTTACGTCCGCAGTCGTTTTGCTTGACGACAAGGCGGAATTTATAAACGACAGTATTTCCAATGTGCTGTCGTCCATAATCATCGGCGGCGTGCTGGCGATATTGGTCATTTATCTGTTCGTGGGCAAAATCCGTTCGTCGTTGGTAGTGTCTATTACAATGCCGTTATCGGTATTGGTGGCATTGATAGGCTTGTGGGCTATGAATATATCTCTTAACCTTGTTTCCTTGGGCGGGCTTGCCGTGGGAATAGGTATGCTGGTGGATAACAGCATAGTGGTATTGGAGAGCATAACCAAGCGACGCGATGCGGGCGAATCGGTGTATGACAGCTGTCTAAACGGCACGCGCGAAGTAGCAGGCTCGCTTTTAGCGTCCACGCTTACCAATATCTGCGTATTTTTCCCGATTCTTTTTGCCAAGGGCTTAACACGCGAAATATTTTACGACCTTGTGTGGGCGGTAATGTTCTCTATACTGATGTCATTGGTAGTGTCTGTTACCGTTATCCCTTCTTTGTATCATTTGGTTTATAATCGCAGTCCGCGTCCGCGTTACCGTAAGGATAAAAACGGAAACAAGGTGCTTGTCGGCACTTTCGAAGATTGTGAACCGCGCGGTACAATCGAGCCGCTGTACGACGAAGCGTCCGCAATGGCGGAAAAGTCCGTAGCAAATTCGGGTGGCGCATCTGCAGCGGTAGTAACCGCCGAAATTACAGACGGCAAACGCAAAAAAAAGCGTAACAAAAAACAAAGAAAACAGCGCTCCGCAGACAAGGCGGAACGTAAGCGCGGCGTTTTGACGCGTATGGAGAACGGCTACGGCAATTTGCTCGGAAAGGTTTTAACCAAACGCGTTTGGGTGTGCGTAATCGCATTGGTGCTGTTTGCAGGCAGCGTAGGACTGGTATTCACTACGGGAATGGACTTTATTCCGAGCGTAGATAAGGGAATATTGGAAATAAATTTGCGTTTCGACGGTTCGGCGACTCTCGACGAAGTTAACGAAGCTACAAAGCAAGCCGTTTCCGCCGTTCGCGCCGAATACGGCGACAAAATACTGTATACTTCCTATACGGTAGGCAAGCAGGGTATGCTCCCTATTAATATTACGGGCGTTGCGCGCGTTCATATAGATACCAAACGGCTTAAAACAAATCAAACCGTTAACGAGGTGCGCGGATTGCTTGCGGATTTGAATTTGGCAAAAAATGTTTCCGTATCGGAAATCGACGGCGTGGTGGCCGAGCTTACGGGCGAAATGGCGGGGCAGGCGGTAACGCTTATGTCGGACAATATGGACGACCTGATAAAAGCCGCTTCCGAAGTAGAAAAGCAGCTTTGGACGATAAAGGGCGTACAGAACGTCACCAACAATACGCCGAATGAAACCAAGCAGTATTCTTTTGTCTTCGACAAGGACAAGTGCGCACGCAGAGGCGTGGATTATCAAAACGCGGTGTTGCTCCTGCGCGTGGGGATGTCCGGCTACGACGCGGCCAATCTCAGCATCGACGGGAACAACCAGTCGGTCAACGTAGGCTTCAAAAACGAAACCAAGGATAATCTCAACGCCCTGTTGGACGTAATCGTCGGCTTCGATAACGACGGCGCGGTAAAAATCTGCGACGTTTTGAAAAAGCGTGATAACGGCGAATTGTACGAAATCGATTCCGTCGTGACGGTGGTAAACCGCAAGGACGGCAAGTTTGTAACCACCGTTGACGTGGAAAGCTACGGCGTGGATATGGGAACTGTTACCAAGGCGATGAAAAACGTTGCTGTTAAAGCATTGGAGTCCTATCCTTCCGTTCGGTACGAAGAAGGCGGCGTATCTTATTATCTTACCGACGCAATGAACGGGCTTGTTATATCCTTAATCGCGGCGTTCCTGCTGCTTTACGGAGTAATGGCGTGCCAGTTCGAATCTCTTATCAAGCCCTTCGTAGTAATAATGTCTATACCGTTCAGCTTTACGGGCGGCTTCCTTGCGCTGGTAATAACGGGTACGACCTTGAACGTGGTGTCCTTTGTGGGGATAATAATGTTGATGGGCGTTATAGTAAACGGCGCAATCGTTATGATAGACAAGATAGAGTTGTTAACGAAGCAAGGCGTGCCCGCGCAGCAGGCGGTAATACAGGGCTGCAAATCGCGTTTGCGTCCCATACTTATGACTACGCTTACAACTATTTTAGCTCTTGTGCCGCTTGCTATAGGAATAGGACGCGGCAGCGAATTTATGCAGCCAATGGGTATCGTAGTGGTAGGCGGATTGCTCCTCGGAACGTTAGTAACGCTTGCGCTTATTCCGTGCTTTTACTGCATAGTAAAGCGTATCAAGTTTACGTCTGCGGTCAAAGCGTCTGCGGACGGCAGCGACGTGTCCTGCGAGTCAGTATCCGGCTCAGAAGCAATTGCGGTAAATACGGCTGACGAGTCGGCAAACGTTTCGGACGAACCAACGACTGTTCAAGCGGAGGACGACCAAATTGCCGATTTTGACGAAAACGTTGACGAATAGCGTTATATAATATATTATTGATATGTCAACCTGCGCGGTTGGCATATCTTTTACTTATTCGTCGAACAATTATTTTTGCGGTTTGCAGGGGTAAAAAAATGAAACGCGACAAGTTTTTAACCGTAATGGCGGTCTTGGACGATCGAGCGCAGTACGTGCTTGGTGCTTTGCAAAACAAATTGACGGACGTCGGGCTTGTCGGCAGTCATACTACGGATGTGCCGTTTCACGTGTCGTTGGGCAGTTTTCCCGTAAGCGAACAAATGCGTTTGACGAAAAAGCTTCGGCAAACTGCAAGCGTTTGCAAGCCTTTTACGTTGGAGCTGTCGCGTTATGCGGATTTCGATAAAAAAGTTTTATATTTGCAGCCGTTATACAGCGACGAAATATACGGTCTGCACAAGTTGTTCGACGGCAACTTTTTCGACGGAATGCCGTTTGTTCCGCACGTCACGATGTTTTGCGGCGACGAAAAGTCGGTCGAAAGCGCCGAATCGGTACTCGGCAGATTGGCTCAGCCTTTTGCCGTTACGGTAACGTCGTTGTTAATCGGTGAATTTTTTCCTACTAAACTGCTTGCGAATTTCCCGCTTATAGGATAAATTGGCGTAAATATTCCGCGCAAAATTAAAAAACGTGTTGAAAACGGCTTAAAAATATTGTATAATTGTTAGGCAAGAGTTAATATATTATCATTTTATTCAAGGAAAAACATTATGAAAAAAATGCCGTCTTGGCTCAAAACCGCTAATTTTTACGAAATTTATCCGCAAAGCTTTTGCGATTCCGACGGCGATGGAATAGGCGATTTCAACGGAATAATAAGCAAATTGGATTATATCAAGGAATTGGGCTTCAATGCGCTGTGGCTTAATCCGTGCTATCTGTCGCCCTTTATGGATGCGGGATACGACGTGGCGGATTACTACAAGGTCGCGCCGCGTTACGGTACTAACGAAGACTTATACCGTTTGTTCGACGAAGCGCACTTCCGCGGAATGCGTGTTATACTCGACCTTGTTCCGGGACATACGTCGGACGAATGCGAATGGTTCAAGCAAAGCTGTTTGCCCGAGCATAACAAATATACCGACCGTTACATATGGACGGACTGCGTTTGGAATAGACCGCAGGGCTATCCGTTGGTAGCAGGCAACGCCGACCGCGACGGCTGTTATATGCTCAATTTCTTTCTGTGTCAGCCGGCGTTAAATTACGGCTTTAACGCGATAACACATCCCGAATGGCAAATAAGCTACACCGACGAACGCGTTCGGGCAACCTTCGACGAAATGCTTAACGTTATGCGCTTTTGGTTAGACAGGGGTTGCGACGGCTTCCGCGTGGATATGGCGGACAGTCTTGTAAAAAACGACGACGACAAGTCGGCGACTGCGTCGCTGTGGCGCAGAGCGCGCGCCATGCTCGACGGAGAATATCCCGAAGCGATGCTTGTATCCGAGTGGTGTAACGCTCCGCGCGCTATCAATATGGCGGGCTTTCATTGCGATTTCGTTCTCGACCATCACGGCAAACTTGTTTACAACGCAACGCGCAACGTTAAGGACGGAGTCAACAACAGTTATTTTTGCAAAACGGCGCACGTATCCGCAAAGGAAACTATGCGCATATATTTGGACGAGCTTTGTCAAACCAAAGATAACGGTTACGTGTCTGTTATCAGCGGCAACCACGACGAAATTCGTTTGTCCAACGCTCTTGACGAACGTGGCGTAAAGCTGTACTTTACAATGCTGTTAACCTTGCCGGGAGTGCCGTTTACCTACTACGGCGACGAGATAGGTATGCGTTACCTGTCGCAAACTTCCAAGGAAGGCGGCTTTCAGCGTACCGGTTCGCGTACGCCTATGCAATGGGACGACAAGGCTGCAAATTTAGGGTTTTCCGACGCCTGCCGCGACAAGCTGTATCTCGACGTCGACCGCAGCGCCGACGCGCCTTGCGTATCACGTCAGCTTACCGACCCGTCTTCGATACTTAATATCGTCAAGGCTCTGAATAAGCTCCGCGCGGAAAACGACGAGCTTCAAGCGGACGCGGAGTTGGACGTTATTTACTGCTCCGACGACGGCGTGCTGTGTTATGTTCGCGGAGCCGACATGGCCGTCGCATTCAACCCCACGGACGAAGAACGCAGCTTGCCTTACGCTATAAACGGCGCGTTGTTCACGGTGGGCGATTATTTGCCGAAGGACGGCGAGACGTTGCTCAAACCGCAAACGGCGGTAATATTCCGATTAAACAGGAGATAATTATGCATAACAAACCTATTGTAGCTCTTATTTACGACTTCGATAACACATTGTCCACGCGCGATATGCAGGAGTTTACCTTTATTCCCGCGCTCGGCATGACGGCGGACGAATTTTGGCAAAAAAGCGACGAATTGGCGCACAAGTACGAAATGGATCATATTTTGGCGTATATGTACCTTATGGCGTCCAAAGCGCGCGAAAAACATATCAGTCTGTCTCCCGAAGCGCTAAGGGCTATGGGACGAGACGTGAAGTTTTTCGACGGCGTTAAGGAATGGTTCTCTCGTATAAACGCATACGGCGGCAAATTAGGCTTGGAAGTGCGGCATTATATTCTTTCCTGCGGCTTAAAGTCAATGATAGAAGGCTGCGGTGTGGCTGACGAATTCTACAATGTGTTTGCCTGCGATTATTTGTACGACGACAACTGCGAACCGCTCTGGCCCAGTATCGCAATCAACTATACCAGTAAAACGCAGTTTCTTTACCGCATCAACAAGGGCGTGGAAGACGTGGGCGAGCATACCAAGCTCAATATGTATATGCCCCGTAACGAACGCGTTGTACCTTTCGACCAAATGGTATATATCGGCGACGGTCTTACGGACGTACCCAGTATGAAGCTTGTCCGTCAGCGCGGCGGCTACGCGATAGGAGTATACAAAAAGCCGTCCGACGCGTCCTATCTCGTCGACCAAGAACGCGTTGACTTCTATCTCAAATGCGATTATACCGACGGCGGCGAGATAGATACGGCATTGAAGGCGGTTTTGGATAAAATAAGCGCAAAGCTGCACTTTGCCAGTCTGTCCGAGCAGTCCTATAAGTCCGTCATGAAGGATAAATAGCATTTGTAATACGATATAACGCTAAATAACTTCCGCGCAGATACAAACGCGGAAGTTTTTTAATGTTTTTATACAATACAAGCGTTTTTTCGTCATAAGTTTCGGTATATTCGGCGCGCCTGCGGTTTAGTATATTGTAAAGTATGCTTAGGAGCAGGCTTATGTATTGTAAACGTATTTTGATATTGCAGCAAACGGACAAACGCTTTGCCCTGCGCGGCAAGGAGCTGTGCGGTATGGTCAAGCTTGTAAACAACTCGGTTGCGGATACCGACGTTAACGTGTTTGTAACCAACGCGGACGTCGCCATGTTCGGCGAATGGTGGATTGTGTTCGGCTTCGGGCGCGAAAGATTTGTCAAGCAATTGTCCACGCTCAATAACTGTTCGTTTACTCTTCCCAAAAAAGACTTGGACAACGTTGCTTGTCTGTTGGTAAAAAGGGAAGACAAATGCTATGAAGTCGCTCGCGCGTTTGTGGGCGACGGTACGGTTTGCGATGTATTATTCCGTCAAAAAGAAAGCTTGATAGAAGGCTTCGATACAATCGGGCAGACAAACAATTCCACCGCGTACGAGCAGTTTGTCGCGTCTACGGACAACTACTTTGAAGGCGCGGAGCTCAAACGCTTTCAAACACGCGCGGACGAACGGTACAAAAGCGTCAAGGAATACAGCGACGCATTCGAGCGTTATTACGCTTCCTGCGCCAATACGGAGTATTATCAGTCCGTCAAGGAAGAAATAAGCCGTGTTTTTTTGCAGTTTCCGCCTTATTATCCGTTGATTCGCAAGTACAAGGGTTCGTTTTTTGTCCGAATAGACTTTCCTTCGTCCGACAAGTATTTCGTGCTGGGCGTTTTGCAGGCTAACGGGCAGATAAGGTATATCTGCTACGGACTGCCTGCCGAACGCGACGGCTTCGAAGACAAGGACTTTGTTTTCGTAGACAATTCTCCCGTTTCGTTCTGGATGCTTTTTCAGGATGCAGATACTGGACAAATATCCGCTTTGAACGAAACCGTGTAACTTAGCGGTCTTAAAACCCGTATTTGTAGGCGTGTCAAAGTATAAATTGATGTCAAGAATGATAAGAATATGCCAAAACCGTTGCAATTTTGCTTTGTTTGATATATAATTAAGACCTATGTAGTATCTACATTAAGGAGTAGTATAATGTTCAAACGCACTTTCAGCAAAATTGCATTGATATTGGTCGTAGTAACGGTTCTTGTTGCTTCCGTGTTACTTGCGGCTTGCGAACAAAATGCTTTCAAGCCGGGCAGTCTGCCCGACAAAGCTACCGTCGAAGCGGACGGTAACGGCGGCAACGCGGTAAAATACGGCGAATGGCTTTATTACGTAAACGGTTATCAAAGCTCGGCCGCGGCGGAAAATACCTATGCCGAATCCTACGGTCGTGTAGGTTCTATTGCCCGTATCAAGATTTCCGATATGGAAAAGCTGTTCGAAGTTTACGAAGATACCACTTTGACTTCCACGTCCGCCAAAACCAAAAAGATTGCCGAAGAATTGAAGAAGACCGCGGAAGTGGTAGTTCCCAATTTTTATTACAGCGGCAATACTACTACGACGGATCTCAACGGTATTTATATTTTTAACGACAGACTGTACATTTTGACGCCCAACGACGCGTTGACTGCCGGCGGTAACAAGCAAACGGATCAATCGGTATTAACCAGCTACGCGCTTAACGGTTCGGATATGAAGAAGCACTACGTATTTACCAGTAACGCCGCGCAGATTATGCTCAACGAGATTGACGGTAAGCTTGTTGCTACGTTCGTAATGGCGAGCGGCAGCGACACCAACGTCGCCAATCTTGACGTGCAAAGCGGCGAATTGACGGCGGAAGTCAAGAAGATTTCCAACGCCAAGTTCGACATTGCGGGCAAGGCGGTGTTCTTTACGGACGAAGACGGTTCTATTTGCAAGCTTGCCGCAAGTGCGACGGACAAGCTGGTTATCGTGGATAACTCCGTAGAAGAAGGCGAAGATAAATCTACTATTACGTATACGATTACTTCTGTCAACGACGGAACTGTATACTACACGATGAGCGACTCCGATAATTCCGACATAGGCAACAAGGCGCTGTATTTCGCTTCCGAAGCAAATACGGAGCCCACCGCAAACGTGGCTTTGAGTACTGAAACTCCTACAACCTACTACGGCTATAAGGATACGATTATCTTTACCGCTACGGAAAAGATATTGGAAAAGACGTTGTACGGCATTTACAAAACCGATAAGAATACCGTAATTTTGGATCCGACTGCTTTGGGTTCGGACAAGGCTATTACGTTTAACAAGCTTATCGGCGATACGCTGTATTTTACGAGAGATAACATTGCGTACACGCTTGACCTTGCCGCGGAGAACGCGGAGCCCGTTCCGTATGCAAGAAGCCTTGCTTCCGCTTCGGGTTGGTCCGTTCCCAAGATTATCAAGGCGGACGACACGCATAATTATGTTATAACTCTGTCCAGCGGTTCGGTATCCGTAGTCAAGTTCGATACGGCGGAAAAAACCAATTCCGACTCGGTAATATTGACTCTTGTGGCCGACGAAGACTGATTGTGACCTTTACGCAAGCCTTGGCATATCGCCAAGGCTTGTTTTTATATTTTGTTAAACATCCTCTTTCCGTAATAAGTTATTGTATTTTCAGCCAAGCATAGATTGCAAGGCGAACGCCGCGGAGCTTGTAACGGCGCGGCGCGTATTACAACCATTCGCGCGCAACAAAAATCGCATTATTTTATCTCGCGAAATTGACAAATATACTATATTGAATTATACTGATTAGGCTTAATATTCGCCGTTTTGCGCGGTGTAACGAACTAAGGAGTTAATTATATGGCGGACAAACAATTTGTAAAAGAAATTGCCGATATAAACGCAGATTTTCCCCAATGGTACACAGACGTCGTACTCAAAACTCAGCTTGTAGATTACGGTCCCGTCAAGGGCACGATGGTTATCCGTCCGTACGGATACGCCATATGGGAAAATATTCAAAAAGAGCTTGACGCGCGCTTCAAGGCGACGGGGCATCAAAATGCGTATTTTCCGTTGCTTATCCCCAAGAGCCTGTTGGATAAGGAAGCGGAGCACGTCGAAGGTTTCGCGCCCGAAGTGGCGCTTGTTACGGAAGCGGGCGGCGAAAAGCTTGCCGAGCCGTGCGTTGTCCGTCCTACCAGCGAGACGATATTCAGCACAATGTACTCCAAATGGATAAACAGCTATCGCGATTTACCCTTAAAACTCAATCAATGGGCCAACGTAATTCGGTGGGAAAAGACCACGCGTCCTTTCCTTAGGACAAGCGAGTTTCTGTGGCAGGAAGGTCACACGATACACGCTACGCGCGAAGAGTCGCTTGCGGAAACTATCGATATGCTTCATTTGTACAGCGACTTTGCTCGCGACGTTCTTGCTATGCCTACTTTTATAGGACAAAAGAGCGAAAAGGAGAAGTTCGCCGGCGCTGAAGCTACGTACGGAATGGAAGCCATGATGCTGGACGGCAAGAGCCTGCAAGCGGGTACGACCCATCACTTCGGGCAGAATTTTTCCCGCGCATACGGCATTCAGTTTCTTGATAAGGACAGCACTCACAAATACGTTTGGCAGTCCAGTTGGGGAGTATCAACTCGCCTTATCGGAGCTGTAATTATGGCGCACGGCGATCAACGCGGACTTGTTCTTCCGCCGAAAGTCGCGCCCGTTCAAGCGGTGGTTATCCCCGTTGCGGCGCACAAAGCGGGCGTATTGGACAAGGCTTCGGAGCTTGCCGAATGTCTGCGGGCAAAGGGAATCCGCGTAGAGCTTGACGCGCGCGATCAGTCGCCGGGGTGGAAGTTCAACGAGTGGGAAATGAAGGGCGTTCCGGTGCGTATCGAAGTGGGCCCCAGAGATATCGAACAGGGCGTCGTAACCTATGCCCGCAGGGACACCTGCGACAAAGCGACAATGCCCATCGGCGGCATAGCGGAAGGTATAGCCTCGCTGCTTGACGAAATTCAATCTAACATGTACTCCAAGTCGCTCGCCTTCCGCGACAGTCACGTAAAGCTGGCGCATAATATGCAGGAACTGGGCAAAATTCTCGACGATAAATGTTTTGCAAAGGTAGTATGGGACAGGGACCCCGCCTGCGAAGCGTTGTTCAAGGAAAAGTTCCAAGCGACCGTGCGCGTTATGCTGGACGAAGAACCTTTCCAAGACGTGTGCACGGCTTGCGGACGCAAGGGAGACAATTTGTCAGTTGCGTTGGTTGCGCGCGCCTATTAGTAACTGATTATAAAAAACTTATTGGATTATAAACAAAAACTATTGCAATAGTTAAGTTAAAAAGTTGCCTAAAAGGTTTACTTGTGATAAAATACCTATGCAATAAAAAATGCAATATTGTTTTTGCTAAAAAACCGCAAAAATAAACTCAAAAAATATGAAGGAGAAATAGAAATGAAAAAGGCATTAGTAGTTGTTCTTGCTTTGGTAATGACTCTTTCCGTTGTAGGACTTGTTTCCTGCGCAGGCAAGACGTACGAAGGCGAATACAAGTATGAAAACCCGTACGCCAAAGGAAATTATTACGGCGCAAAGGTTAAGGTAACCATTCAAGGTAACGTTATTACGAATGTTGAATTGCTTTCCGATAGTGAAACCGGCTGGACGAATTTGTCTCCCAACTGGACTTCTAACGGATATGCCGGCGGAGCCGCAGCGGAAGCCGCGCCTGACTCTCAAGGTAAAACCAACTGGAGAAAGTACGGTAAAGCAATGGTAGAAAGCTTTACAGGTCTTACAACCGAAGAAGTTCTCGGTATCAAGGTATTCATCAACAAAAATGGTGAACCCTATACTACTAATGATTACAGTATCGAAACTATTAAATACGTTCCCGATCAACTTGCGGTTGTCATGAACGGTCATGGAGAATTCGGCAAGGGCACCGGTGCAACTCAATCTTCCGCTCGCGTTATCCTTGCGGTTCAAAACGCTATTTTGAAGTCTCAAGGTAAGACGGAAAACGCTAACTGTGTATTGCTCGACTTGGGTACGACCGCAACTTCCTACGGACTTGTTCACGGAAAAGGTTATGTCGGTCAAGCAACCGTTACCGTTAAATACGGAAAGATTACCGACGCTAAGTTGGACGAAACTTGCTTGCCCACTTATGTAAATCCCACAGGCGAAGCGAACGAGTACATTGTTTCCGGTAAAGTTATAAGCCATAACAATCCTACAACTAAACTGTTTTATAAGACGGTTAAATTTGCCGACGTAACGATGGAATATAATACGGATGAAATCGACGCAACGTATACGCAAAACGACGAAGAAAAAACGACTAAAATTTCCAAGGGCTATATGGTTGGCAATAAGACTATGTTAGAGTTCTTTGCCGACGAAGCAAATTGTAAAAAATATGCGGAAGCGGTAGCTAACGGCGAAGTTGCTGTTGTTATGGCAGACGGCGACAAGAAAGACGTTATGACAGCGGCTGCGCTTGTCAAGTCTCAAAACGGCTATTGGGGAACTCCTGCTGCTAATGCTCTCGGTTGGAAAGCAAACGTTGAAGCTACTTGCAAATACGTTAAAGAAAACGGCTTTGACGGTGTAACCAAGAAAGAAGATTTGACTAACAAAGATAACAGCGCTACCAATCCCAAGCTCGACAACGAATTAGTAGACAAGAACGGCGTTGCAACAGGCGCTACTTGGACGGATATGTGGGATTATGTAAATCTTCTCCACAACGCTTTCAATCAAGCAAGCAAATAATAACGTTTATCTTTAATTCGAAAAAGGAAGCGACCGCTTCCTTTTTTGTTGCTATTTTTGCCGAATAATGCTAAAATATCACTGCTTATGAAATCCGCCAAGACAATTTCCATTACGTTTATATTAGCGTTGCTGCTGTTTATTCTGTCGTTTGCGCCGCTTAGCGCAAGCGCCGCTTCGGCAAGCGACAAATCGTATTACAGACCGTCTCACGGGGGATATACGTTGGTCACGCTTACGACAAGCGACGGCAAGCCTACTGGCGTACGTTACAGCGGATACTACTTCGGCGGAGACATAGCGGTTACGGCGGATATCTATTCGTCTGCGGCTTTCGCAGTTGATTTTTACATAAACGACGATACGCCTAACTATACCCAAACGCAGCGCGAGCAGCGGTTGCGTATTATCCGTCTTGCGGAGCGAGTTCACGACTATATCAACGAAGCCGACTCTCTTGCCAACACGCAGTACGACGGCTTAAACGGCAGACCGTTATCCGACGTGTATCGCTACAACAACGCGGCCGTCGGAACAAAGCTTGCCGTCGACAAGATGACCTACGAGATGCTGCTCGTCGCCAAAGAAATGTACCGCGATACCAACGGCGCGTTTAATCCAGCCGTATACCGTTTGGTAGATTTGTGGGGATTTTCATCTCGTATTTACTCCAACGGCGCGTTCGGTTTGCCCTATGATAGAAAGGTTACCGCCGAAGAATTTTGGAATAACGGCTATCCGTTGCCCGAACAAAAGTACGTCGACGCTTTCAGTTCGGCTTCGTTCACCGATTTTTCCGACCAATCGGTAACGCTTTCGGAAGAAGACGGTAATTATTACGTCGCCAAGAACGTGCGTCCCGCCGTCGTCGGCAGCGAAAGCTACGAACAATGGTTGGATTTGGGCGGGATCGCCAAGGGGTACGTTGCCGACGGAATCAAGGCTATGTTTGCCGACGAGCATATCGACCGCTACAACGTTGACGTCGGCAGTAGCAGTATGGTGTTCGGACTCAACTACGACGGCGGCGACAACGTAATGACAATTCCCGACCCGTTCGATCCCAAGTCGGTATTGGGTCTCGGCGCTATGGTGTCGGCGCGTTTCGGTAAATCGTCCGTTTCTACAAGCGGGCAGTACATTCGTAAATACACGGTTAACGGAGTAGAATACTCGCACATTATCGACGGATCTACGGGAGCGCCCGCGCAAACGGGTGTAAAGCTGGTAACGATTATCGCGCCGGACAACGGTACGTGGGCTGGCAAGGGCGACTGTCTTACTACCGCGCTTACCGTTATGGGCAGGGAAAAAATCGTAGAGTTTATGAACGGTTATTTGAAGGATAACGGCATAGACGTATTTGTTTTGTATCAATCCGTCGACGGCTCTAAGCAGATATTGTCCAATATGGATCAATCGGCTTTGACCAAGGTATCCGACAATTACGACGACTACGTTTGGTCGGTAGACAAGGCGCAAGACGGAACGTTTTTCTACAACGTCAAGGCGAAAGCCAAGGGCGATTTTACTTGGCTGATTATTACGTTGGGTGTTTTGGTCGGATTGTGCGTGGTGGGCGTTGTGGTGTACTATTTCGTCCGCGGACGGCGCAGCGCGATAGACAATGTAAAGTACGCACGCCGCGACAAGCCTTTTAAGACGGGCGATATTGTAGTATACGTTGCGGTTGCGTTGGTAATAGCAGTGTTGTTTTTGGCATTTTTTACCGACGGCGGCGAAGAAAAGATAACCGTCGTAAAGGTGATAGATATGCAAACGCAGGAAGTGCTTTTTGCGTACAACGCCGCGCGCGACGACTACGTTATAAATGCCAACGAGCGCGGCTGGGAGATTGCGGTAGACAAAACGAACGGCAAATTGACTGTCACGTTCAGCAAGGATTTCGACGGTGACAGGCGATTCGACGAGATGACGATAACAACGGGCGGCGACTTTTCAGTCAAGATGACGAATTCCGTTTGCGGTTTTCATCAGGAATGCGTCAAAAATTTCCCGGCAATAACCCGTCCCAACGGTTCGATAGTATGCAGTCCCAACAGACTGAAAATTATTACAGAATGAAAAACAAAGCACTTACAACTAAATACTTTTCCGCAAAACGTGTAGCTACGCTTGCGGTGTTAACGGCTATGGGTCTTATTATGTTTATGGTGGAAAGCCTTTTCCCCCCGCTTTTTCTTCCGGGAGCTAAGATGGGCTTGTCCAACATATTCTCTATGCTCACGCTGTTTTTATTGGGTCCTACCGAAGCGTTCGTGTTAGTAATTATCCGAACTGTTGTCGGCAGTATGTTTACGGGTAATATGTCTACGCTTATGTACAGTTTAACAGCTGGTATCGTAAGCGTTGTAGTGTCGTCGGTTTTGGTGCAATTTGCCTATCCGCGGGTTAGCATAGTCGCAATTTCGGTAGTGTCGGCAATTATGCACAACGTTACGCAAAACGTGGTGTTTTGTTTGGTAAGCAATACTCCCGAGATGTTTTCATATATGCCGTGGCTTGCTCTTTTGGGTATTCTTGCCGGTGTGATAGTGGGCTTTGCAGTATGGTTTATTTTGAAGGCGATACCCACGCGCACTTTTGCCGCGCTGCTTAATTTGGACTTGTCCGAGCCCGTTTCGCAGCAACAGCAACCGAACAGCCAATCCGAATCCGAGCACGAACAGGCTTTGACGTCTGTCTCCGATTCGCCAACGGACTCTACTGATTCGGTCGTCCGAGAGCATTCCGACGTAGCGTCTAACATCGGCGCGGACAGCCAAGCGCAGGAGCGGCAATGCGGCGAGCAAGAAGCTTCTGCCGATAGAGCGGATAAATAATATGCAAAACATTCTGATATTTAACGATATATCGGGTTTGGGTAACAACTCTATGGTCGCAAACATTTCCGTATTTTCCCGTTTGGGGCATTACTGTATGCCCGTGCCTACCGCGTGTTACTCGTGTCACACGGGCTTTGACAATTTTACCGCGGTAAAAAACAACGATACCGTAGACTTCGCCCGCCGTATTTGCGCAAACGCCAAGGCGGACGCGTTTTACGTCGGTTTTTGCAACGATACCGCTACGCTTCAAGGCGTACAAACGGTTGTGACGGATATTCTTTGTAAAGATACGTATTTGTTCGTCGACCCCATTATGGGCGATAACGGGCGTTTGTACCCCGTATTTGACGACGGTTATGTTTCCGCCATGAAGGCCGTTGTCCGCCAAGCCGACTGCATCACGCCTAATCTTACGGAAGCATGCTTGCTTGCGGACGTAGATTACGGCGAGATTGTTTCTCACGAAAACGAACCCTCCTATCTCAAATACTGCGCAGACAAATTATGCGGTTTTTTGAACAAGGTAGGCAGTAAACAAGCGGTAATAACCGGCGTTCGCTGCGGCGGACTTTTGGGTAATATCGTCTTGGACGGCAGTCAAACGTCCTTCGTCACCAACGAGCGTACGGACGTCGACTTTTCAGGCACGGGCGACGCGTTCAGCTCGGTTGTGTTGGGCGAATTGCTCAACGGCGTATCGCTCAAACGCGCAGCTGTAATAGCGGCGCAATTCGTGGGTAACGCCGCCAAGCTTACCAAGCGGACGGACAGGCGCTTCGGCGTAGACTTCTGCAAGCTGTTGGATACCCTTTAATAACAAACGGCTGCTAAAAAACATTACTAAAACGTCCCCTTGCGTAATGCAAGGGGACGTTGTTTATTGCATAAAAACGGCACGTTTGCGATATAATTCAGTAATCGCTTCGTCCGAGTAAATAATCCGTCGTTACGTTAAAATAATCGGCGATAGCAATAATATTGCTTGCCTTCGGTTCGCATTCGCCCTTTTCCCAACGCGCAATCATACTTTGACTTACTTTTAATTCAATCGCCAATTCGGTTTGATTTATTTTTCTGTCTGTTCTCAATTCTTTTAATATCAAGGCAAAGTTTTTCATAAGAATATAATACATAAATATGAGAATACTCATTGACATTATGAGTATTCTCATATATAATTATTGCATAACAGGGTGTATTATGAAAATAAGAATGGAACTGATAGATTGGCTTATAAGACAGGAAAAAAGCAAGAAAAAGTTTTGTAAAAAATGCGGAATTTCCGAACGGGAGTTACAAAGATTGAATTACAGAAACGGTCAGGATAATGCGGAAATAATATTGAAAATATCCAAAGCGACTAACGTCGAAGTGTGCGATTTATATAAAAACGGTGACTAAAAAGGGACGGCAATCGCCGTCCGCTTTTCATTTTATAAAATTTCATCAGTTATAATTGTGCAGCTAGTCGGCGTCTCCGCCCAGCATTTCCAGTTTGCTTTTGGGTTGTTCGGGGCGGCTGTCGCCGTGTTTGACGAATATCATTGTCACAAACGCCAACGCAACGAATAAAGTTGCATAGGGGAACAAAATGCGCATCGAGCCTACCGCGTCCATCAGCGCGCCGGAAAGTATCGGGGTTACCACCTGCGCAGCCATACTTGCGGTGTAGTAGTAGCCCGTGTATTTGCCTATGTCGTTGCCCTGCGCCAGTTCCACAACCATGGGGAAGCTGTTGACGTTTATCGTAGCCCACGCAATACCCGCAAGCGCGAACAGTATCCACATAAGCCACGTTGGCGAACTGCTGTTTATAAATATCGCTCCGCCGAACGCCGCGGTCAACATAGCCACGCCTATAAGTATGGTCTTTTTGCGTCCTATTTTGCTTGCCACAAGTCCCACGGGTATATACGCTATAACCGCCGCGACCTGCGCTATCATAAGGGTTGCGTTGTAGTCTTTGTTTAATTCGTTAAGCGCGTATACGCTGTACTTGCTGGTAATGGCGTTGTAGCCGATAAACCACAACGCAACGCTTGCCAGTATCAGTATAAGCGACCGTAGCTTATCCTTGGGCAGTTTGTTTTTGGAAACGGAAGCGGTAGCTGCTTTCTCTCCGTTGTCTGCTGACGCTTCCGTCGGTTCGACCTTTTCGTCCTGAGGCTGCGCTTCTTCGGCGTCCAGAGCCGCCTGCCCTTCAAGCATTTCGTTATTCCATTTCTTTTCCTTTACGGTAAAGATAAACACAACTAACGCGATAGCCATTATGCCGCATACAGCTGATACGAACCAAGTATAGCTCATCATTTGGTTTTTGACTGCGCCCGTTTGGAAAACCATTCCGAGTCCGAGTACGACTATACCGCCCGCCGTACCCATAAGGTTTATAATTGCGTTGGCTTTGCTTCTCAGCGGCTTTAACGTTACGTCCGGCATCAACGCAACCGCAGGCGAACGGAACGTTGCCATTGATACTAATGTCAGCAGCAGAACTATTATAAATATTACCAACAGGTAAGCGTTTTGGGAACTTACGGATTGGGCAAATTGCGATTCCGCCGACGATACTACGGCGGTGTACGCGTTGATTTTGCGGACTCCGTCTTCAAGCGGAGACCCGTCTTGGTACAGGTATGTCAATTTGCCGTTTGCGTCCTTTTCGGTCTTCAATGCTTTGTATGTATTGTCCTGTACGTTGTAAACGTAGTATTGGTCGTAGTCCAAGCCGACGTACCAATTCTTAACTTCCGTTTTTTCCGTTTCCGTCAATTCGTCGAAGTTTTTGCCTTTGAGTATTTGCGCCGCGTAGTCATGAACGGAATATTTCTTGGGTACGCCCTTGTTA
Organism: uncultured Clostridia bacterium; assembly: GCA_947570215.1. Taxonomy (GTDB): domain Bacteria; phylum Bacillota; class Clostridia; order Christensenellales; family CAG-314; genus Fimimonas. The sequence continues at coordinate 191,116 of CANOTO010000001.1, read as the reverse complement.
GTTACGCTTTGATACTCTTTATTTTCCACTACAAAGCCGTTCGACCAGTAAACGGAATTATTGCCGTCGGACAGTTTGGACAGCTGCGCGTTGTCTACCAACGTCAAACCCATAAAGCAAACTATGGCGCATATGGTTCCTATAAAGATAAATGGCGTGCGTTTACCAAAGCGAGTGTCCTTTTTGTCGGATAGCGCGCCGAAAAGCGGCAGCATAAACAGCGCCAATATGTTGTCTAACGACATTATTACGCCCGACCAGGTTTGGTCGAGACCGAACTTGTTGGTCAGCATCAATGGTACGAGAGTGTCGTATGCTTGCCAAAATACGCAAATTAAGAAGAACGCAAATCCGACGAGCAGGGTCCGTTTGTAGTTGAGTTTCATTTCGGCTTGTTCCTTTGGGATAGTACGAAGGTCGATATTTGCCGTCGTCTGTTTTATTATATATAAAATTTATGACAAAGTAAATAGTTTCCGTAATTTTTATGTTAAAATCGGGCGGTTTTTAGTCGCGCGCCATGTCTATTTACGGCAATGACGCAAATTAGTCTAAATTGCGACAATGTAATTATTCTTACTCGGACTTTACCGTAGTATATTATTTCGGTGCTATTAAATATGCAAGGAGACCGATTATGAGCAAAATCAAAGTCGTACGACCCCAAAAAGAAAAAAAACCAAAGGAAAAACGAGAAAAAAAGTCTGTGCCGAAGTGGATATTGTCTGCGGTAATCGTCGTATTGATTTCGGCGGTGGCATTGGCGTGGGCGTTGCCCGCATTGCCTGTTAAACCGCGTACTCAACCCCCTTCGGGATACCAAGGCGTTATAGAATTGTGGAACGTGGAAACGTTCGAGGGCGGTTCGGGCAGCCGTTCGTCTTGGCTTACCAATAAGTCGGCAAAATTCGAAAAAGCCAATTCGGGACTGTTCGTACACGTAACCGATTTGACAGTTACCGAGCTTGCCGACAAGCTGCAAAACGGGCAGCGGTTCGATTTGATATGCTTTTCCCGCGGAGTCGGCAGCTCTGTATTGGAATATCTTGCGCCCTTTAACGATAGTGTGGGTTTTGTTAGGGATAACTTTATGATATCCGGACAGGTAGACGGCAAGCAGTACGGCGTGCCGCTGTATGCCGGGGCGTATTGCTTATTTGCCCGAAGCGGTCAGTTGTCTCAGGATAAACTGACTACGGACGCTCTTACGGCGACTTTTACGCGTAAAATAGGCAAAAACACCGTGGAACTTCGACCTTTGATTTGCGGGTTTACCCAAGCAAACAGTCCGCTTACCGCGCTTGCAATGTCGGGGCTTAGGGGGGACGCGTCGTACATAGACGAAGGCGTTACTCAGTATCAGGCGTACGAACAATTTGTGGCCAACAACACCGCCGTAACGCTGCTCGGAACGCAGCGGGATATATTCAGACTCGGGCAAAAGGAATCGCAAAGTAAAATCGACGAGCTCGGCTTCGCGCCCGTAGGCGAATATACCGATTTGGTACAATATGTCGGAATTTCCAAATACTGTGAAGAAAAGCGTCAAAGCTGTATCGAGTACGTAAAGTATATTTTGTCGGAAGAAACGCAGGCCGGTCTTATAAATTTGAATATGTTCTCCGTTTTGGATAAACAACTGTATTCTTCCAACGCGCGAATGTCCGCTTGCGAACAAGCTTTGTCGTCGGCGTTCGTTCCCAATGCGTTTGTGAACGGCGAAGTAATAGCAAATCAACGTCAAACTGCGAAAAGCACTCTTAAAATTTGATATGACGGAAGAATCGGTAAACGCGATAGTTTCAAAAATGAAAAAATTTTCCGTGCAAACTTGCCGAAACATACCGTTTTCGGGGTTGACAACTTTGGGCGTTGGGGGTACAATCAAACTTGTAATATATCCCGTCACAGCAAGGCAGCTCCTATTGGTATTAAAATTGCTTTACAGGCTTAAAGTAAAGTTTATGGTTTTGGGCAAAGGCAGTAATATCGTCGCTTCCGACCGCGATTACGACGGCGTGGTTGTCGTAAACAAAGCAAGCGGCGTAACCTTCCGCGGCAGGCGCGTTGTCGCGCTTTCCGGCACTTCGACGGTTACTCTGTCCAAGAAACTGCAGGATAGGGGCTTGTCCGGAGGAGAATTTGCCGCATGTTTGCCTGCAACCGTGGGCGGCGCAGTGGTAAGCAACGCAGGCTGCTACGGACAGTGCGTTGCTGACGTTTTGACGGGGGTCAAGGTGTTTTACAAGGGGCGGGTCCGCTATATACGCGCTTGCGATTGCCTTTTGTCCAAACGAAGCAGCTTGTTTAAGTCGCGTCAAGATTACGTAATATTATCGGCGACGTTCCGTTTTAGTCGAAGCGACGTTCAGTCGGTTAAGAGCGTAGTGGCGGAAATGCGCGATAAAAAAGCGCGCTCGCAGCCGCTTAATTACCGCTCGGCAGGATGCGTGCTGTATCACGACAAGGTTGCAGTGTCGCGTTTGTTGGACAAATCGGGGCTCAAAGGGTTTTCGGTCGGCGGCGCTCAGGTATCCGTAAAGCACGCCGGGTTTGTCGTAAACGTTGACAAGGCTACAAGCGCGGATATATACTCGGTAATAAAACAAATGACGGAAATTTTACGCCGCGACTACGGTCTCGAACCGAAATTGGAAGTGGAACTCGTAAACTTTGCAAAGGAAGAATATGACTTTTTCTCAGGACGTTAAAAGCGAAATAATAAAATCCGTACGTAACGTAAAGGGGTGTTGCGCTGCGGCTTTTTTGACCGCGGTATTAAAGTCCGTAGGTTCACTCGCTTTGGATATGAAAAAGTTCTATTTCTCTGTGGAAAGCGAGAACTGCGATTTTTTGACTTTATGCGGCGAGCTTGCCGAAAGAGAATTCGGAGTAAGCAGCAAAGTGGAAAGCTACAATGTAAATGCTAAGGGAGCGGCGGTATACAGCTGTATTTTTGACGGCAAAGTGGGCGAAAAGCTCGGCTTAATAACGCGGGATGACGGTGTAATTGGGTTTCCGCTCGAATCGGAAGGGCTCATTCCCTCAAAGCCGTGCTGCCGCAAAGCGTTTATGCAGGCGCTGTTCGCGTCTTGCGGGTCGGTAGTAATTCCGCTGTCCGACACGGATGTCGGAGAGAATAAGCTACGCGCCAAGTACCATTTGGAGCTGCGGTTTGCCGACGCGGATTTTGCGAGAGCCGTCGCCCAAGCGTACGGCGAATTTCGTTTCGGGCAAACGACTCGCAAAAGTCATACGGTGCTGTACTTAAAAGACAGCGAAAAAATCGCCGACGCGTTATCCTACTTTAATGCAACCAAGGGACGCTTGAAGTTGGAAAACGTAATTATAGGTCGCAGTATGCGCAACAACGCAAATAGGCAAAGTAATTGTATATCGGCTAATATAGAAAAAAGTGTTGCTGCTTCGGAAAAACAGCTTGCGGCTATTGCGCGGTTGCATGCCGCTGGAATGTTCGATACGCTGTCCGATCAACTTAAAGATATCGCGCGTATCCGTCAAGAATTTCCCGAAGCCAATCTCGACGAAATCGCAGCGCGTCTTAACATATCCAAAAGCGGAGCAAGTCACCGTTTTGCAAAGCTTATCGAACTTGCCAATCAGGAGAACAAATGAAACCTTTCGTCCATTTACATTTACATACGGAATACAGCCTGCTTGACGGCGCCACGCGTATTGACGATATGCTCGCACGCTGCAAGGAATACGACATGCCTGCAATAGCCGTTACCGACCACGGTAATATGTACTGCGCATGGAAGTTTCTCAAAGCCGCCAATGCCGTCGGCATCAAGCCCATTATCGGTTGCGAGTTTTATATGTGCGAAAACTTGTATGGGGTAGGCTACGATAACAAGGAATATTTCCACCTTATATTGCTTGCCAAGAATAATACGGGTTATTATAACCTTTGCAGACTCAATTCGATAGCTTGGGTGGACGGATTTTACTACAAACCGCGTATCGACTTCGCTACGCTTAAAAAGTACAGCGAAGGTCTTATATGTCTGTCGGCGTGTATTGCGGGGCAGCTTCCGCGTTTGTTTCTTGCCGACCGTCCCGACGATGCCCGCGAGCTTGCGCTGCAATACAAGGAGCTGTTCGGCGAAGACTACTATATCGAGATACAAAAGCACGGTATAGCCGACGAAGACGCCGTTATGCCGCAGCTTATCGATCTTGCGAGAGAATTGGATATAAAGCTCGTAGTAACCAATGACGTTCACTATCTCAACAAGGAAGACGCCGAAATACAGGATATAATGATGTGCGTGCAGATGGGCAGATACGTCGACGACACGGACAGAATGAAGTTTACGGGTGAAGAGTTTTATCTTAAAACGCACGACGAAATGGCGGAACTGTTCCCAAACGTATACGACGCGGTGGAAAATACGCTGGAAATTGCGGAAAAATGCAATGTTAATTTCGGCAAAGAAAAACTGCTGCCCTTGTACACGCCGCCAAATAATATGACTTCCCCCGAGTATTTGAGATACTTATTGGAAGAAGGGTTAAAGGTCAAGTATCCTAACTGCACCGATGAAATTCGCGAACGTATCGAGTACGAATACGGCGTAATATGCAGTATGGGGTTTGTGGACTATTATCTTATAGTATGGGACTTTATCAACTACGCCAAGACTAACGGTATTCCCGTAGGGCCGGGTCGCGGAAGCGGAGCCGGCAGCGTAATAGCGTATCTTATAGGCATTACCGAGGTAGAACCTTTCCGTTTTAATCTTATGTTCGAGCGTTTTCTTAATCCCGAGCGTAAGTCCATGCCCGATTTCGACGTTGACTTCTGTATGGACAGACGCGGCGAAGTCATAGATTACGTTCACGCTAAGTACGGCAACGACAATGTGTGTCAGATAGTAACCTTCGGAACTATGGCCGCCAAGAACGCCATACGCGACGTAGCGCGTGTACTGCGTGTTCCCATTGCGGAATCCAACCGTCTTGCCAAGATGGTCCCCGACGGATTTAAGTATACTTTACGTCATCTGTTGGGACAAAAGCCGTATAAAAAGCCCGAAGACGCATACGTATCGGACGAGCTTATACAAGCGTACAACGATCCCGCAACGCACAAGATAATAGATATCGCAACGCGTCTCGAAGGGTCGCCGAGACAAACGGGTATGCACGCGGCGGGCGTAGTTATCTGTCGCGAAAAGGTGTCCGATCACGTTCCGTTGCAGACTAACGGCGGTTCGCTTGCCAAGGGCGGCATTGTAACCACCCAGTACAATATGGTGGAAGTGGAAGAACTGGGACTTCTTAAAATGGACTTTTTGGGGCTCAGAACGCTTACGGATATCAAGAAAGCCTGCGACTACGTTTACGAAGATTACGGCATCAAGGTGGATTTTTCCAAGGACGATTACTCCGACCTTAACGTTTTCAATCTGATAAGCTCAGGAGACACTATGTGTATATTCCAGCTTGAAAGCGGCGGAATGTGCGACCTTATGCGTAAGATGAAGCCGACCGGATTGGAAGAAATTATCGCAGGTATCAGTCTGTACCGTCCGGGACCTATGCAGTATATCGGCGATTATATCGACTGCAAATTCGACAAGTCCAAGATACATTATTTGCATCCGTCTATGGAAGAAATACTCGCCGTTACAAACGGATGTATCGTTTATCAAGAGCAGGTTATGCAACTTGTTAAGAAGCTTGCGGGCTTTTCCACCGCGCTCGCGGATAACGTTCGGTATGCAATGAGCAAGAAAAAGGCTCAGATGATGAAGGATCTCGGCGAGTTGTTCGTTCACGGCGGAACGTGGGCAGACGGTAAAATCGCAACCGACGAGAAGGCGATTAAAAATGCAAAAAAGGTAGAAACGGTTCCCGGCTGCGTAAATAACGGCATACCGGAAGATATTGCTTTGCAGATATATAAGCAATTGGACGACTTTTCTCAATACGCCTTTAACAAGTCGCACGCCACCTGCTACGCCTACGTAACGTATCAAACCGCGTGGTTAAAAAATTACTATCCCGTCGAATTTATTTGCGCTCTGTTGAATAACCGTATTACGGATATAGCGCAGATAAAAAAATATATGGAGTACGCCAAGGCGCAGGGTATCAAGGTGCTGCCGCCATGTATTAACAAAAGTCTTGACGAATTCCACGTCGAAGACGGAGCAATCCGTTTCGGCTTGGGCGGTATCAAGAATATCGGCGTAGGTATTGTCAAGCAGATAGTCGAAGAGCGCGAACGCGGCGGCGAATTCGCCGATATGAGCGATCTGTTCGAACGCTGCGCAAGCTTTATTAACAAACGTTTAGTTGAAAACTTCATCAAAGGCGGAGCGTTCGATTGCTTTAACCGTACTCGCGCGGATATGCTTCAATGGTATTCCGACGAGCTTAACGACGTAGTCGAGCGCAACAAAAAGCATTCGACCGGTCAGATATCTATTTTCGATATGATGCCGGAGCTTAAAACGACGGCGAAAACGGAACGCGAACAGGTAAAGGAGCTTCCCAAACAAGTGCTGTATAACTTCGAAAACGAAGTGTTGGGGCTGTATATGACCGGCTCTCCGTTGGACGATTACGACGACATCGCAAAGCGTTTTCGTTTCGACTTCAATACGTCCGAAACTATGGCGTACGTCCCTGACGGGTCTGAAGACGGTGAGGCAGTTCGTCCCGAAGTTAAAAAACGTTTTGTTACTACCGGCGGTATACTTCGCGATATCCGAGTGGTGGTAGGCAGAGATAACAACCGAATGGGCTTCGGCGTAATGGAAGACAAGTACGACAGCATCGAAGTGGCTCTGTACGGCGCAACTTACGAGAAGTATAAGACGCTTTTCGGCGCGGATGCTTTCGTTGTTATAAAAGGCAACGTAGTGGAATCGCGCGACGGCTACAAGATAAATATCCGCGAGATAATAAACCCGCGTAACGACGAAAAGCAAAAGAACGAACAGGTGACGGAGCAGACAACAACAACTACCCTATGGTTGAAGATGGAGTCGCGCGACGACGAAGTGTATGCCAAGATAAAGGACGTTCTCGACCAGTACGAAGGAGATATACCCGTAAAAATCAAAATAGAAGGCAAAGCCTACGGAATGGAAACGACCGTTCGCAGATGCAGCGGTATCGAATACGAGCTGAGCTTGCTTTTGGGTGATAAGAACGTTATCTTCTTTGAAAAATAAGCGTAAGCCTACCGCCCGTTTCGGATGTGTGCGCCTACGGGTATTAGACAAAATAAAACGTTTCGGACAAGAACCGCTCGGCGGTTTTTGTCCGTTTTGATTACATATTCTTGCATAGAAACATTTGAAAATCAACGGCTGATTTTCAATCGTTTTTCAGTTGTGTAAAGTATCATATATTTGGTATAATAATAAGTATCAACAGAATATTTATTTCTGTCGGGAGATTACTATGTTGCAATTAAAACAGATTACCAAAGATTACGTTGTTGCCGACACCAAGGTTCACGCGCTTAAAGGCGTGGATATTGCTTTTCGCAGGAACGAATTCGTTTCCGTTCTCGGTCCGTCCGGCTGCGGCAAGACTACGCTGTTGAATATTATCGGCGGCTTAGACCATTACACGAGCGGAGAGTTGTTTATCAACGGCGTAAGCACAGTAAATTACGGCGACCGCGATTGGGACAACTACCGCAATCACAGCATAGGCTTCGTGTTTCAAAGTTATAATCTTATTCCGCACCAAACTATATCCGAAAACGTCGAGTTGGCGTTGTCCATTTCCGGCGTAGACAAGGCGGAACGCGTTCGCCGCGCTCACGAAGCTTTGGACAAGGTAGGACTTCAAGGTCAATATAATAAGAAGCCAAATCAGCTGTCCGGCGGACAATGCCAGCGCGTAGCTATAGCGCGCGCGATTGTTAACGAACCGGAGATCTTGCTTGCCGACGAACCTACGGGAGCGTTGGATACGACCACTTCCGTGCAGATAATGGACATTATCAAGGAAATTGCCGAACAGCGCTTGGTTATTATGGTAACGCACAACCCCGAGCTTGCCGAGCAGTATTCCACGCGTATTATACGTCTGTTGGACGGTAACATAGTGGACGACACCAATCCGTTCGGCGCGGAAGAACTTGCGGCGCAGGAGCTTGCCGAAGCGCAGGCGCGCGAAGCGACGGCAGAACAAACCGAAGATTGTATAAACGCGGCGGAGCAAGCCGAGTCGGAAACGACAACCGCAAACGACGGAAAACCGAAAAAGATCAAGAAGAAAAAAGTCAAAAACAAAAAGTCCAAGCTGTCGTTTTGGGGAGCATTCAAGCTGTCAGCAAGAAATCTTATGTCCAAATTCAGGCGTACGTTTTTGGTTTGCTTGGCGGGCTCGATCGGCATCATAGGCGTGGCAACGGTTTTGGCGGTTTCCAGCGGAGTGCAGGGCTATATTCGCGGAATGCAGGACGATATGCTGTCGGGCAATCCCGTGACGATAAGTCAGGAAGCCATCAATATGGACGCTATTATGACGTCTATGAACAATATGATGGTAACGGACGCGGTAAAACCTGCGATTAAGGACGGCTACGTAAACGTAGATAAAATAGTAGAGTATCTGGTAGCGCGCGGAAACGATATGGCGTCTATGTACGTTACTAACGATATAACCAAGGAATACGTTTCATATGTGGACGCTATGCCGAAGGAATACTACTCGGCTTTGGTTAAGTCCTACGGAATTAACCTTTCCAATAATTTGTATACCGATTTTACAATGTACGGCGAAGACGGGCAGAACGTTGTCAAGGATATGTCCTTGTCCGCTATAAATACTATGTATTCCGCTTTGCTCAACGAAATGCCCGCTTATAAGCAGTACGCGGCGTATATATCTATGTTTACCGAAAGTTTTCGCATAGCTCCCGACAATGCGGATTATATTTTGTCTCAGTACGATATGCTGGGAACAAACGGTAAAATTGCAACCGAAGCGGACGAAATAATGTTAGTAGTATCCAAGGATACTACTCTTACGGATTTGCTTCTTGCGCAGTTCGGGTACTATTCGCAGGACGAATTTATGAATTTGGTAGACGATGCCGTTCGAGCAGAAGAAGATAAAACGCACGAAGGTTACCGTGAAAGCATTTCTTACGAAGATCTTTTGGGTAAAACGTTTACTTGGTATCCAAACGATAGCGTGTATAATAAGAACGGCGAACGTTTTACTTACAATAATATCGCAAGCGACGATTGGCCGACGGGAAAGAATCTCAAAATCACTGCCATTTTGCGTCCAAAGCAAAGCATTTCTTACGGCTGTTTGAGCAGCGGTATTTATTACACGTCTAAGCTTGCCGACGAAGCGTTAAAGGACGGCAAAAATTCGGAAATCGTACGCTATTTGAACGAAAAGGATAAGTATCAGTTTTCCTTCCGGTACGACAAAGAATTCGTACAGCTGTTGATTGACTTCAAAAACGGCGATTATTCGGCTTTGATTAAAATTAACGAAAAGCTTAAAGACAGCGTATCGTACGGTTATTCCTTTGTGATGAAGGACGCTGCGCAGGCAAGCGGTTACAGAAAGGTTGAAACGTTGGGGTTTGTTGGCAGCGTGGATACCATGAAGGCGATGATGGGCGCGATGACCGGCGATTCTACCGCGGCGGAATATACCTTGTCCTTGCGGCATTTGGGCGGTATAGATTTACCGAGCCGTATAGCGATTTATCCGTTGAGTTTCGACGATAAGGATTTGGTAACGGACTATCTCAAGGAATGGAACGCGGACAAAACTATAACCGTTAACGGAGTAGAACTTCCCAAAAACGACGTTTTGAACGACAAAGGAGAAGTTGTTACAAAGGGGCGTTCGGAAATCACTCATACGGACAACTTGGAGATTGTAATTACGTTGATAAACCAATTTATTAACATAATTACCATAGCGTTGGTTTGCTTTACTGCATTGTCATTGGTAGTATCCACGGTAATGATAGCGATAATTACTTATGTGTCGGTAATCGAACGTATCAAGGAAATAGGCGTTATACGTTCGCTCGGCGGACGTAAACGGGACGTTTCCCGTTTGTTCAATGCTGAAACCTTCATTATCGGCGGTATATCGGGACTTATAGGTATAGCGGTTACTTACGGAATATCGGGCATAATAAATCTGATACTTGGCAGCTTGTTCGGTATATACACGATTGCGGCGCTGCCCGTGGTCTCCGCGATTATAATGATTGCCGTGAGCATAGGTCTTACGCTTATATCCGGACTTATCCCCGCGTCGCTTGCGGCAAAGAAAGATCCCGTCGAAAGCTTGCGTACGGAATAATTATCACCTAAGCTTTTTATTCGGTCTGACGCTTGGCGGACAGTATTACGTGTCCGCCAAGCGTTTATATTTTATTTACGACAAAAAAAGTCCGATACTACCGCGCAATTCAGTTTCCATTAAATTAATAATAGTATATAATAACTTGTATAATTTAAGATAGAAAAGATTTTAGGTAATAATATGATAAGAAAACTGTTAAAAGGAGCGAAAGGTTACGAGAAACAATCCGTGCTTACGGTGCTGCTGGTATTGCTGGAAACGGCATTGGAAGTAGTGCTTCCGTTGCTAATGTCCACGATACTCAACACTATGCAGCTGTATTCGCAGGGCGAATTACTCAAAGATAAGCTGATTTATCTCGATTGGTCTGCGTTCAAAATCGTAACTCTTAACGTTGGAAGCTCGATTGCGTCCGACGTTCTTACCAATACCGTAATTACGTACGGAGTGCTTATGATAATATCCGCGGTACTGTCGTTGACTTTCGGCACGTTTGCCGGTAGACTTGCGGCGACCGCAGGAGCGGGTTTTTCTAAGAATATGCGCGCGAACCTGTTTGCTAAAATACAGGATTTTTCATTTGCAAACGTGGACAAGTTTTCTACCGCCAGTCTTGTTACACGTTCCACTACGGACGTGAACAATGCGCAGCAATCATTTATGATGATTATCCGCACGGTTATCCGCGCGCCTGCAATGTTGATATTTTCCGCGATAATGGCGATTATCAATTCTCCCAATCTTGCTTGGATATTCTTGGTTGCCGTGCCGCTATTGGGTCTGGTTATGGGCTTCCTTGCTACAAGGGTTCATCCGCTGTTCAAGCAGATGCTAAAAAAGTACGATAAGATGAACGCGGACGTTCAGGAAGACTTGGTTGCAATTCGCGTAGTCAAGGCGTTCGTTCGCGAAGATTACGAAGAAGCTAAGTACCGCGAGCAAACGGAAGAAGTGCGCAAATCGCAGTTAAAGGCGGAAAAGCTGATGGTGCTGATGAATCCGCTTGTGTCCGTCATTATGTACGGCGCAATTATTGCGTTGCTTGTTATCGGAGGTACGGACATCGCCAACGGACGTATTCAAGCGGGAACGCTGTCTGCAATGATGAACTACTGTACGCAGATACTTATGTCCGTTATGATGATTTGCTTCATAGCGGTACAGCTTGTAATGAGCAGAGCCAGCATAGACCGTTTGTACGAAGTGTTGGAAACAACGCCCGATATCATTGACGGCGACAGCGACAAATTGGTGGAAAGCGGCGCGATAGATTTTGTAAACGTCAATTTCTCCTATTCCAACAACGCCGACAATTTAACTCTCGAAGGTATCAATCTCAGTATTAAGTCGGGCGAAACGGTAGGAGTCATCGGCGGCACGGGCGACGGCAAAACCAGTTTGGTGCAGCTTATTCCGCGTTTTTACGATGTTTTGGACGGAGAAGTGCTTGTGGACGGTACCAATGTTCGCGATTATTCGCTGTACAATCTCCGCGAAGGAGTATCCATGGTACTGCAAAAGAACGTATTGTTCAGCGGCACTATTCGCGAGAATCTTCTGTGGGGCAACAAGGACGCCACGCAGGAAGAGATAGAGAGAGCCTGTAGGGCGGCTTGCGCGCACGACTTTATAATGTCCTTCCCGGACGGCTACGAAACGGATTTGGGACAGGGCGGCGTAAATGTTTCCGGCGGACAGAAGCAGCGCTTGTGTATCGCGCGCGCGTTGCTCAAAAAGCCCAAGATAATGATTTTGGACGATTCCACAAGCGCGGTTGATACGGCTACGGACGCGAGCATACGTCAGGGACTTAAAGAAACGGCGAAAGATATGACTACGATAATTATTGCGCAGCGTATTTCTTCGGTGGAAAATTGCGACAAAATAGTAGTGCTGGACGACGGTAAAATCAATGCCGTAGGTACGCACGAGCAACTGCTCGAAACCTGTTCTATTTATCAGGAAGTTTACAATTCTCAGCAAAAAGCCGCCGCCGAGCAAGGGGGTGAAAGCAATGCCTAAACTTATGGGAAAGCGCGGAATTGATGCGCAAAAGCCTAAAAATATCAAGGGAACAATGTTCCGTCTTATCAAGTATCTCAAGCCGCACCGCGGTAAAATGGCATTGGCAATCATAGGTATATTGATATCGGCTTTCAGTAATATAGCGGGGACGGCTATTCTCGCGCCGTTGCTTAACGGGCTTGCCGCAGTCAAGCCGTCGGACGATTTGGTGCTTACGGGTATCGCGCAGTTAGACGCGTTGGTGTTCCAAGGCGTTGCGGGTAAAATACAATATTTAACTATATTGGTCTGTACCATAGCGGCTGTTTACGTCTTGAGCTTGCTTGCCAATTATGTGTGCAACCGTTTGCTGGTATCTATTTCTACCACGACTATGACGACTATGCGTAACGAGCTGTTCAGTCATATGCAGAAGCTGCCCATTAAGGTATTCGATACGACTACGCACGGCGAATTGATGACGCGCTTTACCAACGACGTCGACGTTATGAACGAATTTATCGCTCGGTGCATTCCGCAAATGATAAGCAGCGTTATGACAATATTGGGCGTTTTCACAATGATGTTCGTGCTCAACTGGATTCTTGCTCTTATTATGGTGTGTATGCTCGTCGTTATGCTTGTTATCGTCAAGTTTATCGGCGGCAAGTCGCAAAAGAACTTTGTAGCGCAGCAACAGGCGGTTGGCAAGCTTAACGGTTATATAGAAGAATTGGTGGAAGGGCAAAAGGTCGTCAAAGCTTTCAATCACGAACAAGCCGCCGTTTCTGCGTTTGACGTTATAAATTCGCATTGGCAGGAAGTGTCCGGCAAAGCCAACGGTTACGCTAACATAATGGGTCCCATAATGAACAACGTGTCGCACTTCTTTTATGCCGCTATAGCTATCTCCGGTGCGTTTATAGCGATTTCTTCCAACGAGCCGTTGGGTTTCGTAGGTATAATTGCGACCTTCCTAATGTATATCCGTAACATCACCAACCCCATTCAGCAAATTGCTCAACAAATAAACTTGGTGTTTATGGCGCTTGCCGGCGGCGAACGCGTTTTCGAGCTGTTGGATACTCCCGTGGAAGTAGACGACGGATACGTAACGCTTGTAAACGCCGATATCGACGGGCAGGGAAACATTACAGAAAGTCAAATGCGCACTGGGCGTTGGGCGTGGAAGCATCCACATCACGAAACGGGGGAAATCACTTATACCGAGCTTAAAGGCGACGTTCGTTTCGAAGAAGTAACGTTCGGATACGAAGAGAACAAAACCGTCCTGCAAGACGTTTCGCTTTTTGCCAAGCCGGGGCAGAAAATTGCCTTCGTAGGCTCGACCGGCGCGGGAAAAACCACGATAACCAACCTAATAAACCGTTTTTACGACGTGCCAGACGGCAAGATACGCTACGACGGTATCAATATCAATAAAATTAAAAAGGCGGATTTGCGCAAATCTCTTGCAATGGTTTTACAGGATACGCACCTGTTTACGGGCACTGTAATGGACAACATCCGCTACGGACGCTTAGACGCAACGGACGACGAGTGTATTGCCGCGGCAAAGTCCGCCAATGCGCATCAGTTTATAAAGCATTTGCCCGAAGGTTATAACACTTTGTTGACTCGCGACGGCGAAAACCTTTCGCAGGGACAGCGTCAGTTGTTGGCAATAGCCCGCGCGGCAGTAGCCGATCCGCCCGTACTTATTTTGGACGAAGCTACAAGCAGCATAGATACCCGCACCGAGTGGCTTATAGAAAAGGGTATGGATCGACTTATGCAGGGACGTACCACGTTTGTAATCGCTCACCGTTTGTCGACGGTACGCAACAGCAACGCAATAATGGTGCTTGAGCACGGGCGGATTATCGAACGCGGCAGTCACGACGACCTTATCAAGCAAAAGGGTAAGTACTATCAGCTTTATACAGGTATGTTCGAATTGAGTTAAGCCGTATATTACCGAAGCGGTGCCGTATCTTAACGCATCGGCAAAGGGCTCTGCCTGCTTGACGGCGAATAGCGTTTGGGTTATAATCAATTTATATAACGTAAATAACAACGGTTAAAAGCCGTTTGCGTTATTTTTTCGGCTCGGCAAGCGTATGCCGCCGATTGAAGTTTTGTAAGGAGATAAAATTATGAGTTATCAAAACAGAAGTGAAATTCCCGAAAAATACAAATGGAATTTAGGCGATATTTTCGCGTCGACAGCCGAATGGGAAGAAAACTTCGCTTACGTTTCCAAGGAATATAAGAAGCTTTCCGATTATCAAGGCAAGCTTGGCGACAGAGATACTCTGTTAAAGTTTTTTAAGACTTCCGACAAATTGGACATTGTGTTGGAAAAGCTGTATTGCTACGCGTTTATGAGCTACAACGAAGACAGTCAGGACGCCGACAAGCAAGCTCGTTACGCCCGTGTGTACGGACTTATAACAGAGTGCGGAGCTATTACGGCGTTTGTTTCTCCCGAAATTTCCGCTTTGCCCGATGAGCAGCTTAAAAAACTTATTGCCGACCCCGAATTTTCCGACTATGACGTTCAGCTGAAAAAACTTTTGGAAGGCAAAGCGCATATTCTGTCGCACGCGGAAGAAAAACTTCTTGCCAATGTCGGCGCGTTTTCAGACCAGTTCCACGAAGTATTCAACCGTTTGGACAGCGGCGATATCAAGTTCGGCAAGATTACCGTAGACGGTAAAGAAGTGCAGTTGGGGCACGGCGCGTATTCTATGCTGTTGCAGCACAAGGACCAAAAGGTTCGTAAGACAGCTTTCGAAACGTACTATAAGTCGTATATAGAGAAGATTAACACGCTTGCGGGTCTATACGAAGGAAGCGTCAAGGCGGACTGGTTTTATGCGCAAGCCAAGAAGTTCAACAGCACAATGGAACAGGCGTTATTCTACGAACAGGTAGATAAGGCGGTGTACGACAATCTTATCAAGTGTATGCATTCGAGCTTTGCGCCCCTGCACAAGTACGTTGCCTTGCGTAAGAAGCTGATGGGTGTGGAAACGCTTAATATGTATGATTTGTACGTTTCCATATTCGAAAACGCGGACATTTCCTGCGAGTACGAAGAAGCGTGCGAACTCGTTATGAAGGGATTGGCTCCGCTTGGCAATGACTATCTCGAAGTAGTGCGCAAGGCGTTTGACAGCCGTTGGATAGACGTTCACGAAACACCCACCAAGCGTAGCGGCGCTTATTCTATGGGAGTGCCTACCGTTCACCCGTATATGCTGCTTAACTATCAAAAGACTACCCACGATATTTTTACCATCGCTCACGAAATGGGTCACTCTATGCATACTTATTACAGCGAGCTTGCACAGCCGCATGCCAAGGCGGATTATAAGATTTTCGTTGCGGAAGTGGCTTCTACGTGTAACGAAGTGCTGTTGTTGAAGTATCTGTTAAAAACGGAAAAAGACGTCAATATCAAAAAGTATCTGCTTCAATATTATTTGGATATGCTGCGTACCACAATGTACCGTCAGGCTATGTTTGCCGAATTCGAACAGATTTCGCACGACCTGGTGGAAAGGGGCGAGCCTATGACTGCGGAAGCGCTGAGCGCCAAGTATTTGGAACTTAACAAAATGTACTACGGCGAAGCGGTTACGCATAACGACGAAATCAAGTACGAATGGGCTCGTATACCGCATTTCTACCGCGCATTTTACGTGTACAAGTATGCAACAGGCATAATATCCGCGGTGTGTCTTGCGGAAAAGATTTTGAAGGAAGGCGAACCTGCCGTCAAAAACTACAAAAAATTCCTGTCGTTGGGCGGATCGATTGACCCCGTATCGGAATTAAAGGTCGCGGGCGTAGACCTTACGAGCGAAGAACCGTTCAAAATAGTTACCAAGTCATTTGAAGATACGCTTGCCGAATTGGAAAAGATTTGCAAATAATTTTAATACGGACGGGACGACGCGCCGATATGAGAGTGCGTCAGTCCCGTTCTATATATAATAAAAGACAATAGAAAAGCGGGACGAAAACATGTCGGTTTTCGTCCTTGACTTTGTTTGAGTAAAAGTTATTTAATCTTCCAATTCTTGTTTAATACATTGAACCACTAAATATATTACGTATTTCGGGCGTATATCTTCTTCGTATACTTTTATCCCCGTAAGCTCCGAAAGATTTTTGTTTAAGTCTTTCGCCGTTTTTATGGCGTAGTCTATAGCTCTAAATACCGCTTTTCCGCTCAACAAATATTTTTCTCCTATCTGTTCGCATATGTTTTTAAGTGTCGGCATTCCATCGGTATGTAAGTACATATTTACCGCTTCCGTAAACTTCTTGTATCCGGATATACACGGCGCTATTCCAAGTCTTAAAGCATAGCTGTCTATACTATTCATATACAAGCTCTCCTTTGAAATTCGCTAACGTATACAAATAGTAGCATTATTCGAGTTTTGTTAACTCGAAGCCACAATTATTTACAAAAATCTACAATTTTTCAATATAACCTACTTTTTTTGCAATCGCATAGCTACAGTATTGTGCAATAATTCTTAATTATTTCTTAAAATGTTAACAATGGTTTTATTTTTAGTGTATAATAAGTATTAAAGATGTTAGTAATTGGAGAAATCAATGAAGAAATTCTATAGAATATGTGCGATTATTTTGAGCGTCTGCGTGCTGAGTCTGTGCGCGTTATTTGCAAGCTGTACTAAGTATTGTACATTAACTGGCGAAATTAAAATTGCACAAGCATATCGGAAAGCAGGTTATGGCTTTTTTGTTGATCAAGAAACGGCGATAGTTTTGCAGAACGGAGAAACAGAAGCGTATATGGAAATAGAGTATGACGGAAATGAACATATACCTATAGGGAGAGTTTGGTTTAGAGCCTATTATTCTGGTGGAAATTATTATAGATGGATGGATGATAGCAGGTATATATATAGTTCGATATGGAAGGAAAACGGTCCCAAAGATGCGCTATTGGGATCTATATGCGAAAAAGGTGTTTATCGACAGGTAGTATATTATCGCGGTCAATATATAGGCGAACAAATTGTGTCTGTTACAGTTGTAATTAAATGACTTTTGGAAAGGAGAATTACTTAATGTTTAAAAGTAAAAAAGTTCTTATTATATTGGTGACGGTAGTTTTGTTCGTTTTTTGCCTTACTTGGCTATGCGCATGTAAGCAGAAAGATAAAAAATATGACGTAACTTTTATTATTACATACGAACAAGTCGATGAGTATTGTAATAGAAATTATGGGGAAATATTGGGGCGATGGACAGTGCCGCCTGACGTTGACGTTTTGGATATAGAACTCTCAAAATTTGAACAAGGCAAATACTACGAAATATTTGTATACGCTTTTCAAATAGCGGATCACCCTGTTTTAGGAGACATTTGGTTTCATGATAATTACAGCTCTGCATGGGACAGTCGGGAGCCGCCTTTGTATTATTTGTTTTCGTGCGGGGCGTACGGGCTTAAACAAGAAAACGTAAGCGGCACGTCTTATTATAACATAATAGAAAAACCCGGTTATTATATTTCGACAATCAGCGCAATGGACGACTCACCTTTGTGGAATCCAAGAGATTTAGAATTGCACATATTTGTACCGAATCCTGATGCAAATAACAACGTTTGAAATGCCGTATTGGCATTAAAATAAATATTTACAAAGGAGAACTATCATGATGAAGCAACGAATGAGAAAGTATGGTTCTGCCATAGCAGCGGTTCTGTTTCTTTTGTTCAGTTGTTTAGTGCTGTCGGCATTTGCGCTTAACAGCGACGCCTTCGCCGCCGAGACAGAGTATTTATCGCCGGAATTGTATACTTCCGACGATCATTTGCTTAATGCGGACGGCACGGTAAATAACGGCCGTACTATTGTAGAGTTCGCCGAAGCCGTCAAAGCCGCCGGACGTAATCAAGTAATAGAAGAACTTACTCAGGTTATTCCGTTGGAATATTTGGAGTGTCAGGAAGAATACGCAACCTTGGCGTATATGGGTAAGGAGTACGGTTTTTACATATACAAGTACGGCGAAAACTTTTTTACGTTGCTAATAGATTTTGTAATCGATGACGAGCATGCTAACGCACAGTACTCAATAAAAATAAATCCTATTTTACAGCAGTGCTTCCGTCGGGCGAAGGACTACGGCGTTTACAAGTGGATTAAGTATGATGACGATAGGTATAAGTTTTATGTGGAAAATCCGCGTTTTTCTGCGGCTGTGCTTAATGAAAATGCCTTGAATCACGGCGATGTCGGATATTCTATGCAATCGGATGACGGGGTTATTATACGGCAATCTCGTATCAACTACAGCGGTTTACTATCTCCTATGGACAGTAAGCTTTTGGAAACAATCGCAGATTTAAGTGTGCAGTTAGCTTTGGGCGTTGCTTGTCCGGTCCTTGATTTGCTTCCTGTAAAACTTGGTACAATTATTGGTCTTGTTAATACTGCCACACAAACGGAAAAATATTTATTTGGTGCGGATGGTAGGCAAACTGTTTATTGCAATAACGAGACAAATTTATATGCCGAAATGACGAAGACGGAACAATTGCGAGATGGAAACGCAGATTGTTTTTCTAAAAATATTAATGTTATGCCGAAAGATTCAACCGTGTTACTTTCTGACGCCAATGAATCGTTTGCCGAATTGAAGGTTTTGTTAAGTGACTCTAATTACAGAAGCAGGATAGTACGCAAGTGCGAGTTTGATATCGGTTGTATGACGGGCGTGTTGAATGACAAATACGAATCTATGACAAGTCCGGAAGACAATAACTCTTTCGGCTTTTATGACGAAAGAACAATATTTGAAAACGAAGATCCGTACTTTTACATAGGAGACGATTTTGATAAATCCGACATGCCTGTATACTTGCTTCCGCAGGGAAATCAGATTATAAGCTTTACTCCTACATATTCCGGAGAGTACACGTTTCAACCGCCCGCAGGTACGACGCTTTCGTTAAACGGTGCGCAAGGTCGTCGTTTTGATCTTGTCGGCGGACAGAAGTATCGGTTAATTCTCAGTAATACGCTGAATGCTACGGTTATAAGTAATTTGCCTTGTACTGTCAGACAATACAACAGCGAAACGGAATATCGAGTTTTGCCGCAGTCTAACTATATTGTGGGGTATCAACCGTCTGTTAGCGAGTTTCATAAAATAGAAGCGATAAACTTCAATGTGAAATTGCGAATAATTGATGAAAATATGCAAACTATCGCAGCTTCGGAAGACAACCGTGCATATTCCAACTTTACTGCAGGTAGGAAATATTATTTTGTTGTTGAGAATGACGGTGGGACAACTTGCACTACGCAAATAAATATAAGCTCTCCGTCAACGATGAATTTAAGTCAAGATTACGATTTGAACACGAACGAAAAAGCGTTGAAGTTTACAAATTTTAACGAAACGGAAACGTGTTATAAATTGCAGTTGAGCAATTCCAATGACGCAACTGCGAGTATAATCGATATTTTCGGTAGGAATTTGATTACCGCAACAGAGCACAGTGGCAGCAGTTTGGTTTATACTTTTACTTTGGGCGCGAATGAAGAATGTTTGATACGGTTTCATCAAAAGCAGGGACAAACTGTTGCCCATATATTTGCCAGTCCTACTCAGTGTAGATGGCTGGTTGACGGTCAAATTGTTAACGGTGCAAATGTGCGATTAAAACCGAATTCCATACACAATATAACAGCCGAAATTAGTTCTGACGGCAGCACGTTTGAAACGATAAATAGTTTTATTGTATCAGCTTCGGCAACGGATTATTCGTTTGCAAATGACAAGTTGCGTATCGGAAGTTTAGCTAATTTCCAGCAGATAACCATTACTCCCACAATTGCACCTGATTTTGTATTGACCGTTATTGTAGATGACATGATTACCAAGATTACTCTCAACCATAACGGCGGAACAGGTTACACCGGGGTGATTTCGGTTGAGCTGAACGGTAGAATTCCGAGTAATTTACCCAAGCCCACACGCAAGGGTTATACTTTTAAGGGATATTATAATACAAAACAGAATTCCGACATCAATACAAAACAGTATATTACGGCATTGATGCAAGGGCAAATTTGGGACGTGGACGTTGATAACGCAACGCTCTACGCTTACTGGGAACAATCCGTGTATACTCTTACTCTGGATAACGGCATAGGAAGTAGGTCCAGATACTTTAGATATCGGATGTGCTATGGCGACAGTATGCCTACTGACAGAAAAATGGCACCTAAAAAAGACGGATATCATTTTTTGGGATATTACGCCGACCCCGTTTCTACAGCGGAAAAATATTATTCGGTAACGGCTAAAATGTTTGACGACAGACAAAGCGCAAATATTTATGGGTGTGAGAACTATTACGTGGAAGGGATGGAATTTTGTCATAGTAATCATTACTGGACAAGAGAAAGCGACTTGACGCTGTATGCGCATTGGGAACCGTTGCACGCTATTTATTTCGTAAAGGAAATAATCGAAGGACAAGGGGAATCAACGTCACAACGGATAAGTATAATGCAAGGAGAAATAACCACGGTTACTCCGCGGTCAGTATCGCAGGCAGACTTTAAGTGTTTTATGTTAGATGGTGAGATGTTAAGCGGATCTTCTTATGATTGGTCTCCGACTTTAACTTGGGATGTAACAACGCAGGAAGTAATTCCAACGCAGGATTTAATAGCGTTATATACGCCCAAGCAATGCGTTGCGGCAGGAACTCTGATAACATTGTCAGATGGCAGACAAGTTCCTATCGAGACGTTAACAGGTAACGAAACATTGTTAGTATGGAATATGATGACGGGGCAATTGGATTCGTCTAAAATATTGTTTATAGACAAAGACCCTCAGCAAATATACAAAGTTATAAATCTCAGCTTTTCGGACGGTACGGACGTTAAGGTAATATCCGAGCACGCATTTTGGGATTATAATCTTTCGCAATATGTCTATTTAAGAGAAGATGCATCGCAGTATATCGGACACTGGTTTAACAGTCAAGGCGGAAAAGTACAGCTTGTAAGCGTGGAAGTTCGTGAAGAATTAACAACCGTGTATAGTCCGATAACGTCCAAACATTTTTGTTACTACGTCAACGGAATGCTTTCTATGCCCGGCGGAATAACAGGGTTAATTAACATATTCGAAGTGGATTCGAACACAATGACAATCAATCGAGAATCTATGTCGAGGGATATAGAAAAATACGGGTTATTTACCTATGCAGAATTTGCAGAGTTACTTCCAGTTTCGGAAGAAATCTTTAACGCTTTTAACGGACAATACTTAAAAGTTGCGATAGGGAAAGGGCTGATAGATTTCGATTCTTTGTGTAGGTTAGTACAGCAGTATTCCAAGTTTTTCGTTTAGTCAACAAATATAAATGAATTTAAGCAAGGTCGAGAGTAATCTCGACCTTGCTTCAATAATCAAAAATGATAAAAAAGTTGTCGTGTATTTCTATTCAACGGCAATAAAATACTGTTTCGCTATTGTGTTGTAAAGCAACTTATGTTAAAATATATTATAGCGATATTACAGATTTATCAATCGGACTTGCTTGCGACGCGGCTTTATCCGTTGTAGACTGTTATGTCTATCACTAATACAAGGAGAAAAATGTTTATGGCGGAAGTGGTTGTAAAGAAGTCTAACAAGCTTGGCGGTAAAATTTGGGCGTCGATAGTGTTGTTCGGCTTTATGGGGCAGCTTGCCTGGATGGTGGAAAATATGTATTTTTCCACGTATATCCAAAAGAACATTACGGATCAGCCTTGGGGAACCAGCGCGACTGTAATTGCCAGCGCAATTGTGGCGGCATTGGTCACTATTTTTGGCGGAGTACTGTCCGACCGTCTCGGCAAACGGCGCGTTTTTGTATGCTGGGGTTATATTATTTGGGGTTTGGTAACCGCAAGCTTCGCTTTTTTCGGACACGAACACGTAGCGGAAGACGACGTGCTGAAAATGGTAATAATATTTGTTGTGATGGACTGCGTAATGACTGTATTCGGCTCCATGTCTAACGACGCGGCATTTTCGTCGTGGGTTACGGATGTTACGGATATAACCAACCGCGGGTTTGTAGACATAATTCTGTCCATTATGCCTGTTGCGGCATTGTTGGCAATCTTTGTGTTCGATATGTTCACTGTCGCCAACGGCAAGTGGGAAATTTTCTTTATCGTACTGGGCGCGTTGCCTACTATAACCGGCGTAATAGGTTTATTTATTCTCCGAGACAATCCGCGGCTCAAGCCCGATAAGTCCGGTAAATATATGGAAGAAGTTATCTACGGCTTCAAACCGTCCAGCATAAAAAGGCACAAAATGATTTATATTTGCCTTGTAGGCATGATGATCGGCGGTCTTGCTATGCAAATGTGGCAGCCGTATATGATTATGCTGTTGCAGTATACTCTCGGCTTCAAGGACGGATTTATACTGCCGTTGGCAATAGTAATACTTTTGTCCGCGGCAATAGCGGTAGTCGGCGGTAAGCTTATGGATAAATACGGCAAGGAAAAGCTGTTTTATCCTGTGGCCGCAATGGGCGTTGTGGGCGGCTTGCTTGCGTACGTATGCAAATTCGTCAACAACAATATGACTGCTATTTACATTTTGTTTATTTTGGGCGGTACTATGATTGAAGGCGCTTCGCTGTTAACCGCGGGCTTATTTAACGCTACCGCGCGCGATTATACGCCCGAAGAAAAAGCCGGCTGTTTTCAAGGTATACGCATAATCATATTCGTTATGCTTCCGATGATTATAGCCAGTCTGCTGTGTCCCGCAATTATAAAAGGCTTCGGTCCGGAAGTGCGGAAATTCGGTGAATCTCCCGCCGCAGGGTATATTATAATAGAAGAAGGAATGGGGTACTTGGAGCCGTTTATAAAAGACGGCGCGGAAGTAGTCAGTCACGTGTATCCTTTCGAATTGTTTTTGTTCTCGGCGGTAGTGGCGTTGTTCAATTTTATACCTACTTATTTCGTACATAAGGAAAACAAAAAATTCCGAGCGGAAAAATTGCAGCAACTAAACGTCGAAACAGTTACAAACGCGCAGAACGTTCAATCGGGTGCGTTGGCACACGAAGAAGCGGCTGATTTGCAGGAAGCAAATCGGACGCAGGAAGTTAATGATGTGAAAGCAGACAAAGGCTCAGACGGAAAAGAATAATTTTTTTGGCGATATATTACGGCAATAATGCAAAGGCGGCTACGATTGTAGCCGCCTTTGTCAAATAGGGGGATATGAAGACTAACCTTTGCAAAGCTCCGTTTCGGGCGCTTCGGTCGGTTGTACGTATTGATGGAAAAGTTCGTTTGTTATTTTGCAAAATTCGTCGGCAATTTGGTTTCTGTTCAAGTTGCTTTTGCGGAATTCTTCTAACGTATGCGGTTTGCCTACGACCATTTTGTTATATTCTTTGTGATAGTATATTGGGTAAATGGGAATATCTTCCCCGTTAAGTTTGCGGTATCTTTCTGCAAGCACGACGAATCCAGCGGAAAAACCCGTAAGCTGTTCATGATAACCCGTTTCCGAGTGTTCCGGAAATACCATTACTGCGCGGTTATTGTCAAGATTGTTCAGACTTATTCTAAGCGTTTTAAGCAGTCTGCCGTCGGGATAGCTGGGGATTACGTGCATACCCTTGTAAATCCATATGGAAAAACATGCTTCGAATGTCGCAAGGAAGGAAGCGAAGCCCTTGTTCATTCCGCGTTTCTGAACGAAGTATACGTCGCGCAGATAATGAAAACGCGATTTGTAGCCTTCCAGCATCGGATACGCTCCCCAAGGGGCATGCGGAACGGGAAAGTACAAGTTGTATACTACCGGTCCGGCCATTGCGCTGTGATTGGCAACGTAAATTGCCTTCGTCGGCAATTCTTCCGCAAGGTTGATTATTTCCGGACGCTTAAATATCGATCTCAAAAAGCAAGCAAATACTCTCCACACAGGCTGTTTGGGATATTTAACTTTATATTGCTTTGTTCGCTTCATTGTCATAAACAGTTTATCAATAATTGCTTAAAATAACCTAAGTATTGTAATTATTGCACATATTATCGTCCGATAATCTAAATTAGTTAAAAAGTGTTTACCTTTTTGCATATTTATTATAAAATGTATGCAGAAACGTGCCGCTCGGCTTACAAGGAGATATCGATGTTTAACATACTCGTAGTTGAAGACGACAAGAATACCCGCAAGCTGTTGACTACTATTTTGACAAACCACGGGTATGACGTAATGTCTGCGGTAAACGGCGAAGACGCGCTGGAAACGTTAGAGCACAATCACGTCGATCTTATGGTTTTGGACGTTATGATGCCGGTTATGGACGGTTACGAATTAGCCAAGACACTGCGTGATAACGGCAGTCAAATGCCGATGCTCATGCTTTCCGCGAAAAAAAACGCCACGGATATAAAACAAGGATTTATCGTAGGTATAGACGATTATCTCACCAAACCGTTCGACTTCGAAGAATTGCTTCTACGCATTAAGGCATTATTGCGTCGTTCCAAAATTGTTTCGGAAAACAAGTTAGTAGTGGGCGACGTTACTCTTGATTACAATTCTTATTCGGTAATAACCGAAAGCGGCTCGGAAACGCTTCCGCAAAAGGAGTTTTTGCTGTTGTTCAAGCTTCTGTCGTATCCTGAGATGGTATTTACTCGTTTGCAGCTTATGGACGAAATATGGGGTATGGACGCAGAGAGCGACGAGCACACTGTAAACGTACATATTAACAGACTGCGCACACGCTTTGCGGATAACAAATCGTTCGAAATCGTCACGGTGCGCGGACTTGGATACAAGGCGGTAAGACACGATGAAAACTAATTCTCACAAAAGACATACGGTCTATTCGCGTATAACTCTTCTTGTAGTGTTGGGCTTATTTGTCTTGCTGGCGATAACGTCGATTATTACGTTCGGACTGTCCGCGTTTGTCGCCAAGTGGATGCGCGTGGACGAAGATAATATTTTGGTATTCGGCGTAATAGTTATGGCTATGAGTATACTGTTCGGCATAGGGCTGTCTTTCGCCTATTCCGCGGTTATGGTTAAGGCGAGTAAACCCTATATTCAGGCTTTGCAAAAAATAGCGGAGTGCGATTTCTCTGTGCGTATAGCGGACAGCTCCTTTTTCGCTAATTTCGGCATAGCGCAAAATTTCAATAATATGGCGGAACAGCTGCAAAGCGTAGAGACGCTGCGCGAGAACTTTATTTCCGATTTTTCGCACGAATTTAAGACGCCCATCGTGTCTATCGCAGGCTTTGCCAAACTGCTTAAAGATTCCACTCTGACGTCGGAGCAGCGAAACGAGTATCTCGACGTAATCATCGACGAATCGGATAGACTGGTGGGACTGTCCGAAAGCGTTTTGCTGCTTAACAGACTCGATTCGCAGGTTATCGTTAAGGAACGGTATTGCTTGGACGAACAAATACGTCAATGCGTATTGGCGTTCGACCGCCAAATGCGCGAAAAGAATATAAACGTTGAGCTTTCTCTTGACGAAACGGATATTTTCAGCAATCCCAAGCTGCTGCAGCAGGTATGGATAAATTTGCTGTCCAACGCCGTTAAGTTTACGCCCGATAACGGGGCGATAACCGTTTGCTGCTTCAATCAAGACGGCAAGGTGGCTGTTTCCGTCAAAGACAACGGCTGCGGAATGAGCGCCGAAGTTATGACTAATATTTTTAACAAGTTTTATCAAGGGGACAAGTCGCATACTACTCCGGGCAACGGTTTGGGCTTGTCTATAGTTAAGAAAATTGTGGAAATACTGAACGGTTCTATAACCGTCGCAAGCGAAATCGGTAAGGGGAGCTCCTTTATTATAACTTTAGACGCGGTGTCGGAAGAAAAATGATTAAGCAAAACGACGTTATAAATTATACCGCTCAGGATTACGCGACTTGCGAAACAGTCGGTTCATGCGACGGCGTTACCGTGTTCGTTCCCTTTTTGATTAAGGGCGAACAGGCGCGCGTCAAGGTTAACTATGTCAAGAAAAACGTAGCGTACGGCGACGCGTTAGAAGTCATTTGCGCTTCCGACAAGCGCGTTACAGCCCCTTGCTCTCATTTTACACAATGCGGCGGTTGCTCGCTGATGCATATGACCTATGCGGAGCAGTTAGTATTCAAGAGCAGCAAGGTTGAAAGTAATCTCAGGAAAATAGCGCGTATAAACGTTAAAGTGCCGCCCTGCGCTCCGTCTCCGCACGTTTTGGGCTATCGCAATAAACTCAGCTTACCTGTTTCCGGAAAACAAGGCGACATTAGAATAGGAATGTACCGACGTAACAGCCATGAAGTTGTGGACATGGACGAGTGTTTGTTGGGCGGAGATTGGGCGAAATCTCTTGTGCGGTTATTCCGTCGTTATTGCAACGAACAGGGAATCGTTCCCTACGACGAGCGCACGTTTACGGGCGAAGTACGGCATATAGTTGCGCGTTACGTTGACGGGCAATTGTTGGTTGCGGTGGTTTCAAACGGTGAATTTCGGCGCGGTTTACAGCCTTTAATCAATCTGTTGTCCGCCGAGTTTGACAAGTTTGGATTATTCGTCAACGTAAACGTTAATAAAAATAATGTCATTATGGGCACAACCACCGAGCACGTTTACGGATTGAAATATATAGAAAGTATTCATTTGGGAGTAAAAACGCGGTTGTCGTTAGATAGCTTTTTTCAGGTAAACGATGAAGTTAAAAACGCGATTTATCTCGAAGTAAAACGTCTGTTGGATCTGTCCGCAACGGAAGCGCTTATCGACTGCTTTTCGGGAGTGGGCGTATTGACCAACACACTTGCAAGCGACGAATACGAAACCTACGCTATCGAAATAATTCCGCAAGCGGTAGAGAACGCTCGCGAAACGGCTGCGCTCAACGGCAAACGCGTTACCAATATTTGCGGCGACGCGAACGTCGAGTTGCCAAAGCTGACGGCAAAGCTACGCGGAAAGAATATTACTCTTGTGGTAGACCCTCCGCGTAAAGGCTTGGGGCAGACGGTATGCGATACTATAATGTGTTCCGACGTCGACAATTTAGTATATATATCCTGTGATTCGGCAACTCTCGCCCGCGACCTTGCGTTGTTGTCGTCCAAATACGAAATCTCCTATGTCCAACCGTATGATATGTTTCCCCAAACGGACAACGTCGAGACACTGGTCGTTCTTTCCAAAAAAATTCCCGACAGTCATATCAACATCGATGTGGAATTCGGAGAGAACGAGGGACAGTTTTCGTTAAAGAAAATCAAAGAACGCGCCGAAGAGCGCAAGCCGAAAGAGAAAGTTACCTACAAGATGATACAAGAGTATATTGAAAAGACTTACGGCTTCAAAGTCCACACGGCCTATATAGCCGAAGTCAAGCGCGATTTAGGCTTGCCTATGTACGACGCGCCCAACGCTGTCGAAGAATTAAAAAGACCGCGTGCGCATCCCACGCCGAAAATGGTCGAGGCAATAAAAGAAACGCTGAAACATTTTGAAATCATTTAAGAGGTTCTACTATGGCATACAGATTTGCTAATCAAAGCGAAGTTAAAGAGCTTGAAGCGTGGTGTATGGATATTCTTCACGCAGTACAAGACGAAGTCAGAGAGTATTTTACTTTCGATATAAGACTTATCGGTAGCGGAGACAAAAGGCTCGTTACACAAAACAGTGATGAGTGTTTTGATTTAGACTACAATATTATTCTGCAAAAAGATAAGAAAGGTTTGTTAGATAATCCGAAACAAATCAAAGATATTTTCGTTGCAAGATTCAATAAAGTCTTAAAGCAATATGTTTCGGGCTACACGCATATCAGTGATTCCACGTCTGTTGTTACCGTAAAGATAATTAGGAATAACCGATTGGAATTCTCTTTTGATGTGGCTATAATTGTTGAGGGTGATGATGGATATTTTTATAGATTGATAAATGATAAAAATACAGGTAGGTATATTTGGAATCAGGTTGCTCACTCGAAAAATTATTTAGGGAAATTTAAAGCCTTAAAAGAAAGAGGCTATTGGATGGATTTTAAGCGGCGTTATCTTGAACTGAAAAATCTACATTTGAAAAGACAGGATGGCGTTAAGTCTTTTTCGATTTTTCTTGAAACATTGAATGAGTTTTTCAGATGATTATGACAAAACGTGAAAAAGAATTTTATAACAAGCTTATAATTAGTGATGAGGATAAAATCAGAGCCGAAAAGTCTTTGAAATCAAAAGGTGTCGAAAAACACTTGTTGATTAAAAAAAGATTTCTTTATTAGTATAGATGATAATGAACAAGCTCAGATTAAAATGTTATGCGATAGCATATTTGGATTTAATAATTTCATATGCAATTTTATCCGTACCAATAAAACAGGATCGGGACACGATGCGAGAGAAGTTAGTGTAGAGTATGATTATATGCTGTTTTATGCAAAAGATAAGAAACAAGTAAAATTAGCGCACCAAATCGTAGATACAGAGAATGACAAAAAATACAAATATAGCGATGAATTTGTTGAAACTCGTGGAAGATATTATTTACGAGATTTAGATTATAAAGGCTCTTATAGTTCTTCTCTTGATTATCCAATAAATATAAATGGGGTTGATGTTTATGCGGGTGGTAAATACGGCAAGCCGAATACATGGAGGTGGAGTAAGCAAAAAGTAGATTGGGGAATTGAAAACGGATTTATTGTTATTGATGAACTTAAACAAAAAATCTATATTAAACAATATCAATATGTAGACAATAATAATAACCTACGGGAACGCAGGTTGCCCTATAATGCCCAAATTAAATTTCTTAATTCAGCAGGAAGTACAGAATTAAAAGAAGTTCTTACACAAAATATTTTTTCGTTCCCTAAGCCGACTGCTTTAATTGAATTCGCAATAAATCTGTTAGAAGAAAAAGATATAAATGTTCTCGATTTTTTTGCGGGTAGTGGAACTACAGCTCATGCTGTTATAAATTCCAATGCTCTTGATGGTGGAAATCGCAAGTTTATATTGTGTACCAATAATGAAAATGGGATTTGCGAAGAAGTTACATATCCGCGTGTTAAAACGGTAATAACGGGTAAGCGTGCAGATGGTAGTTCATATTCAGATGGTATATCAGCAAATCTAAAATATTATCGTACCGATTTTGTGTCGCGTGACGAAGAATTTTTATCCGATGCGCTTTTGGAACACATTACCGAAATGATACAGCTTGAACACGGCGTTAAAATAGACGGTAGCCAATATTTAATGGTAATGAGTGATAAGGAAGCGGATGAGTTGCAAAAACATTTTGATAAATATAACGGCGTAAAAGCGTTGTATGTTTCCAAGAACGTATTATTAACCACAGAACAACTCAAAACATTTGACGGGATAGAGATACATATTATTCCTGACAACTATTTTAAGTTTGAGCTGAAAGAGGAGGGACAAGCATGGTAGGCGGAATTGATATTAGTCTTTTTGATTTTCAAGAGAAGGCGGTATTAAAACTAATCGATTTGGTTGCGGATGAGAGAAGCAAGCAAACGATAATCATGAAATCGCCTACCGGTTCGGGTAAGACGATTATACTCATTGACTTTATTGAAGAATATTTAAGTAAAATCGACAGTAAAACGGCGTTTATATGGTTATGTCCCGGTAAGGGCGATTTGGAAGAGCAGAGTCGGAAAAAGATGCTCAAATATAATTCGCAACGTAATACGCAGAACTTGTTTGACGCATTACAAAGCGGTTTTCCTGCCGAGAGTACGACGTTTATAAATTGGGAGCTTGTAACAAAGACGGGAAATACGGCTTTGCGTGAGGGCGAACGCAAAAATTTATTTGACAGAATTGCCGAAGCGCACCGCGCCAATACGACGTTTATCGTTATTATCGATGAGGAACACTCCAATAATACGGCAAAGGCAAAAGCGATTATCGACGCATTTTCGGCAAAAAATATCATTCGCGTAAGCGCAACGGCGGTAGAAAATAAACGCTTTGAATATTATGAAATTGATGAAGTAGACGTTATCACTGCGGGACTTATAACGAAAGCGCTTTATGTAAACGAAGGGGTTTCCGATGGAATGGAAGTTGACGACGATTACGACTTTCTTTTAGAACTTGCGGATAAAAAACGTAAGGCGATAGCGGAAAGATATAAGCGAATAGGGAAAACAATTCGTCCGCTTGTGTTGATTCAATTTCCGAGCGGACATCCCGAAACGATTGCCGCGGTGGAAAAGAAACTTGCAGCTATGGGTTACACATACGATAACGGTATGGCTTCCAAGTGGATGAGTGAAGATAAACGTGATTTGCCTGATAATCTGACAGATAATGACGGTATTCCCGTATTCTTGCTAATGAAGCAAGCAATCAGTACGGGGTGGGATTGTCCACGCGCAAAAATTCTTGTTAAACTTCGTGAGGGAATGAGCGAAAGTTTTGAAATTCAAACGATAGGCAGAATACGTAGAATGCCCGAAGCAAAACATTATGAAGACGATTTGCTTGATTTTTGCTACGTATATACGTTTGACGAAAAATACAAAGCAGGGCTATTGGCGACCGTGGATAAGGCTTACGAAACCCGTCGGCTTTTCTTAAAAGAAAAGTGTAAGACATTTACGCTTGAAAAACAGTTGCGTAATTTGGATTACGGCGGATTGGGCGAGCGTGAAGTGTATGAAAAAATTTGCGCCCATTTGACCGAAAAATATCATCTCGGCAAGGATAAAAAACAAAACGAGCGGTTACTTGCTGAAGCCGGGTACATATTCGGAGACAAAATTAACGGGCAGATTTTGTCGGGAGAATTTGTGCGTACAGCTTCTACGTTGGAAAGCGAACAGTATACAACAATACATAGGGCGGTGGATACGCATAAACACGGAATTTACCTTATGCATAGTGTGGATATGATTAAGTCCGCCATAAATGTTCAAACGCCGAAAGTCAAAACGATTTTGGAGCGGTTGTTCCGCAAAAAATTGATTACGACAAAAAATCTTGTTGTACTCGATACAAAGGAGTTTTATGCTTTTGTAATTAACAATGCGCGAAAATTACGCCAAGATTTCAAGGAAGCAACGGCACATTCGACAGAACAAACAGAACTTGTGTTTAAGCCGAAAACCGTTCCGTTTTCCATTCCCGAGCAGGATTTTTATAAGTACGATCCTACCGTAAAAAACGAAGTAGAATATTTGAGTAACGCTTATGCGGAATATACTTCCGGATTTGCCACGAGTGTTGTCAGAAGCACGTCCGAAATGCTTTTTGAGCAATATTGTGAAAAACAAGAAGATATTGATTGGGTGTATAAGAACGGGGATTCGGGACAGCAGTATTTTTCTATCGTCTATATTGATGCTATGCAACATCAATGGCTATTTTACGCCGATTACATTGTAAAAAAGAAAGACGGAACGATTTGGATAATTGAAACGAAGGGCGGCGAGAGTAAAGGGAAAGATAAGAACATTGATATACAAATCGAAAACAAATTTAATGCTTTCAAACTGTATTCTGCCGATCACAACTTGCATTGGGGCTTTGTCCGCGATAAGGATTTTTCGCTATACATTAACAATATTGAATTTTCCGAAGATATGGCGGACGAGCATTGGATACCGTTGGAGAGAGTGTTTTAGTTACAAAGGAGCAATCATATGTCGGATTTGAAGTTAACATCATATTCCGAAGGTTTCGGGATATTCAATAAAGTTTCCGAAGAAGAGTTTGATGTGGTAAGCAGGAACGGGGACATTCTTGCGATTACAGCGCAAATCTCAAAAAGACGGATATAGAACCGCTTGTAATAGAGTTTATAAAAGAGTTGGTGAAAGACGAACACTTTGCCGCCGAGATAAAAAAGAAAATAGGTTTGCAGGTCGATACCGCGAAAGCGAGGTTGGAACGTGAAATCGATTCGCTTCCCATAGATGTAACATACCGCGAGAGAAAAATTCACGATATGACTTTACGGCTTGACGGACTGTACGACACGGTTGCCGAAATAGAAGCAAATATCGAGGATGCGAGAATGAGAAAAAAGTCTGTGGAAGCGGAATTCATCACAATGGAAAATATTTATAAAATTTTAGAGCATTTTAACGAATTATATGATATAATCAGTGATGAGGAAAAGAAAGAGTTGATTTCCACTTTGGTCAAAGAAATTCAAATTTATCCCGAAGGGGAGAGCGAAATGCCCTTAAAATCAATGAAATTCAACTTTCCCGTGTACAAAGACGGGAAAGAAGTACGGGAAATCTTTTTGAATAACAGCACAAACGTCGAAACCGTTTTTCGTCTTGTTCGCAAGACGTAGGGGACGCGCAAATAAAAGTTAAACGCTTGTATAACAAGCGTTTTTTTTGTATAAAATCTTATAAGTTAATATTGTTCCAACAGTATGCAGTCTTGGAGTGTCGGGTTAAATTCGTTGTCGGTATGGAATGTATATTCCGTCAAGGTAAAGTCCGTCGGCAATGCTTTTGGCGCATAGCCGGTTATTTCCTTAAACGTTTTGTTGAAATGCCGTATGCTTCCGAAGCCGCACGCGAACGCCACGTCGGTAACGGGCAGATTTTGCCGTTGCTTCATCAATTTTACGGCGTTATCTATTTTTCGGTGATTAACGTACTGCGAAAAGGTCATTCCCGTAGCCTTTTTGAAATATCTGCAAAAATACGCTTCGTCCATAGCCATAAATTTGTACGCGTCTGCAAAGGCTACGGTGTCGAATTCGTTTTCTATTTTGTCAAGCAGCGCTTTCAACTGTCCGGAAGTCGTTTTTGCTTTTTTTTGTTCGATTCGCGAGTTGCGTAGCGTTTCTATAAAAAAGCGTACTATTAGGTTTTTAGCCGCTTCGTCGTAGTATGGCTTTTTGTACACCAACTCGCGCTTTAATTCGTCGTATAAAACGTCCGCGCATAGGTTTGTGTTCAGTTTGGGACATACCAACACTTTGTCGCCGAACAGTTTTTGTACGATTCCGTAGTTGAATATTATCACGCGTAACACAGTATCGGCTTGCTTAGCCTGCATATAATGCACTTGCTCCGAATCTACGAAAAGCGCGTCTCCTTGTTCGAGCGTGTAAGTCTTGTTTTCGCAAATTACGTCCAATCGTCCCTTTTCGAGAGCTAACAGCTCGCAGTCTAAGTGCCAATGCGGCAGATTGCGCGAATTGAGATATTTGCCTATCCACACGTCGGTTTTTGCGGAATATTTCCAAACTTCGCGTTTTGCTATCATCCTCATTCTCCTTTTCCTTATTATATCGTATTTTTCGCAAAAAGTCAATACAGTTCCATAATGCGACAACGGCGGTCTTGCAACGCGACAGTTTTGACAGTATTATAATGGTGTAGAATACAGGGAGAGAATATGAAAATTTACGGCGAAATAACCAAGCTGTTACAATACGCGCAAACGCGGTTGGAGCTGAGTCCGTTAAACGTCAATTACGTACGCAACGAAATTATCGATATGCTGTCTTTGCCTACGTTTGAACAATCGGATTCGACGTTGACTTGCGACGCAAACGTTAACGATTTACTTGCCGAGTTTACGCGCGTTGCCGTAGAAGAAAAAGTTTTCGGCGAAGCCGACGCTCCGTATTTTTGCGATAAAATTATGGGCGCGCTGTCCCTTTCTCCCGCCGAAATAGACAAAAAGTTCAGTAAACTGATTCATACGCAGGATTCCAAGGCTGCTACCGATTGGTTTTACGATTATTGCGTGTCTAACGATTACGTCAAGAAAGCGATTCTCGACAGAAATCCGCGTTTCAGCCGAGACGGGCTTATTATAACAATTAATCTTGCCAAGCCGGAATTCCGCGACCCCAATAATGCCAAAAGCGGCAATGCAGTCCAAGGCGGTTATCCCGCTTGCGTTATCTGCCGCGAAAACGAAGGCTTTACCAAACGCGGAAAGCGTACGCTTAGGACGGTATCGGTCAAGCTTAACGGCAAAGATTGGTTTTGGCAATATTCGCCCTACGGATATTTCCGTCAGCACGGTATAGCTGTCAATACGGCGCACACGCCTATGAAGGTCGACCGCGACACCTTCGTCAATCTTATAGATTTCGTAGACCGCTTTCCGCATTACTTTATCGGCTGCAATGCGCCGCTCGAACGTATAGGCGGCAGCGTGCTGGCTCACGACCATTATCAAGGCGGCGGCGAAATTCTTCCGTTGCAAACGCGCGGACTTCGCCGTATATTCAAGCTGAAAGAGATTCCTTCCGTTACGGTAGGCATAGTGGCCTGGAACGGCTCTGTCGTGCGCGTTGCGGGCTTCGATAAAAAAGCCGTGGTGGAAGTTTCGGAAATAATCCGCAAAGCGTGGAAAGAATATACGAACGAACGCTTGGGAATAATTGCGCACCGAGACGGCGTGCAGTTTAACGAAATAAGCCCTTCCGTGTATTTGCGTAACGGCAGTTACGAAATGAACGTTATTTTACGAAGCAACATTACGTCGCAGGAATATCCCGACGGCGTATTCCACGCGCATCCTGAGTTTCACGCAATTAAGAAAGAAAGCATAGGCTTAATAGAAGCGCAGGGGCTGTTTATTTTGCCGGGCAGGTTGGTCGGTCAGCTTGACGCGGTAGAGCAATCTATAGTAAGCGGTTCGATCTTGCCGTCGGAGCTTTCACAATTTCAAATGCTTTATGACGAGATTATCGCCGCTAACGTCGCGCGCGAACGTCAAGCGGTGCATTCCGCCATGGAAAAGGAATTGGCAAGTATCTGCAACCGAATACTGGCAAATACCGCCGTGTTTAAGCACGATTGCGATTTCGCGGAATTTTTGAAATCCTGCGGATTCGAAGAAATAAATTACGATTATAAGGTTACTGCTTCGGGACGCATAAACGTAATAGGCGAACACGTCGATTACTGCGGCGGTAAGGTAATGCCCGCGGCTATATCGCTTGGAAACACCGTTTACGCAAGGGCCAACGGCACGGACAAGGTCAATATACGTTGGACTACTTTACCTGACAGGGTTACGTTCGGCTTAGGCGAATTGAACGAATTTGCCGATCGCAAACACGCCGTATACCAAGTCGGTTGTTTCGCGGTTATGCGGGAAGCGGGACACAGGCTTATCGGCTGCGATTTATTGTACGACTGCCACGTTCCTTTCGGCAGCGGATTATCCAGCTCGGCGGCTATCGAAGTTTCCACAATTGCAGCCGTTTGCGCGCTAACGGGGGAGCAATTGAGCAAGAAGGAAATTGCTCTGCTCGCTCAAAAAGCGGAACGCGAATACGCCAAGGTTAACTGCGGAATTATGGACCAGTATGCGTCCGCTAACGGATTGCGCAACAACGCGATGCTGTTGAATTGCAGTACGGTGGCGCATGAGTATGTCCCTGTACGACTGGGAGAATATGTATTCGTTATAGCCAATACCAACAAGCCGCACAGTCTTGTAAGCAGTAAATATAACGAACGCAGGCGGGAAACGGAACAAGCGTTGAAAGTTCTGTCCAAGCCGCTCGACGTAGCTTGCTTGGCGGAAGTGCGGTTGGAGCAACTGCAAGAAGCCAAGTCGTTGTTGTCGGATAAGGTTTACAAACGCGCTTATCACGTAGTAAGCGAGTGCTCCCGCGTAGAGCTTGCAACGCAGGCTATGCAAAGCGGAGATATGGTAAGTTTGGGAAGATTGCTCAACGCTTCGCACCAATCGTTACGTGACGATTACGAAGTATCCTGTGACGAATTGGACTTGCTGCAAAGCTTGGCTTGTCAATTCGACGGATGTCTCGGCGCTCGTATGATAGGCGGCGGCTTCGGCGGTTGCACGTTGTCACTTGTCAAGAAGAACCGCGTCGAGGCGTTCAAAACGTACGTAGGCGAAAAGTACAAAAAACAAATAGGTTACGACGCGAGTTTTTACGACGCGGAAATTTCCGACGGCGTAACGGTATGTAAATTAAAATAAGCGTAAGGGGGGGATTCGATGAAAATTTTGGTCAGCGGCGGAACGGGCTATATAGGTTCTCACACCGCGGTGGAGCTGCTTGAAAAGGGCTTCGAAGTGGTGGCAATAGATAATTTTTCCAATTCGTCGCCCGAAGTTCTTAACCGTATCAAGACAATCACGGGTAAAGAAGTTACTTTTTACAAGGGCGATATTCGCGACCGCGATTTGTTGGAAAAGGTTTTTTCCGAACAGAGTATCGACTGCGTAATACATTTTGCAGGACTCAAAGCCGTGGGCGAAAGCTGCTCAAAACCGTTGGAGTACTATGATAACAATCTGTACGGAACATTGGTTTTGTTGGAAACGATGCGCAAATACGGTTGCAAGAAAATTGTTTTTTCGTCGTCGGCTACCGTGTACGGTACCCCCGAGCGTTTGCCGTTGGACGAAACCTGCAAGACGGGCGGTACCACTAATCCGTACGGCACAAGTAAGTATTTTCAGGAAATTATTATGTCCGACTTGTATAAAGCGGATAACGAGTGGACGGTGGTGCTGCTGCGCTACTTTAACCCTGTGGGCGCGCACCCGAGCGGACTTATAGGCGAAGATCCCAAGGGTATTCCCAATAATCTTACTCCGTACGTGGCTAAGGTGGCGGTAGGGCAGTTGCCTAAGGTTTCGGTGTACGGCAACGATTACGACACTCCCGACGGCACGGGCGTACGCGACTACATTCACGTTGTAGACCTTGCCAAGGGACACGTCGCCGCTATCGACGGCGTAACGCACAGCGGGGTGTACGTTTATAACTTGGGTACGGGCAACGGTTACAGCGTTTTGCAGGTTATCGGCGCGTTCGAAAAGGCCTGCGGACACCCGATACCGTACGTTATTACCGGCAGGCGCGACGGCGACATAGCCGCGTGCTACGCCGATTGCTCCAAGGCTAAAAGGGAACTGAACTGGCAGGCGGACTTGACTATCGACGACATGTGCGATTCTCTGTGGCATTGGCAAAGTAAAAATCCTAACGGATATAACGAATAAAAATACAAAGCAAGCGGTTTGTTTGAAATGTTTTGCGTATAACCGCGCTTAAATCTTTATTAAGAATCTTTCTTCATTTTTTCCTTTTGGGTCGACGTCGCGTTTATTGCGGCGCCGACCCGCTCAATATATTGATAAAAATTAGGTAATAAGCAAATTCTTACGTTTTTTTTTCGACATTCGCCGTAATATTTGCGGGCGTAATATTTCTGCTTAAAATGAATATTAAGCCAAATGTTGTCAATGAGCAAATAATACCGTAATAAAATGACTAATTTACGTTTATGTGCTAAAATATTTGTTGACAGATGACTATTAAAGGGGTTGAATAATGGATAAAAACTTGTATTTGTTCGACTGCTTCGGCGTGGTGCTTAGCGAAGTGTCTACGCTCAGTATGCGGGGATTTACAGACGAACAGAGGCAGTATATGCGCGAGCAGGTCTTTCGTCGCGTAGATACCGGCGAAGCGGAAATGGAGTGCATTTTTACGACCGCTGCCGAAAGGTTCGGATACGACAAGGAGAAGTTTAGAAGCGAGTGGAAAAGTAACGAAAGGGTCAATCACGATACCGTCGCGCTCATAGACGAGCTTCGGGCGCAGGGTGGGACAATTGCATTGTTATCCAACGCCAATGCGGGTTACATAGACTGCTTATTCAAACGGTTCGATTTATACCGTCATTTCGACAAGGTGTTTGTGTCGTCGTCCTTCCGAGTAGCCAAGCCCGATATTGCGTTTTACAAACTGTGTTTGGACGGCTTTGGTGAAAAGTTCGACGAGATTTATTTCACTGACGACAATCCGCAAAATCTTGTAGGACTGGAAGCGTTGGGTATTACGCCGATACTTTTTGCGTCGGCGGAGCAGCTTAGAAAACTGTTCATAACGTAATATTATTATATAAAAAACGCTTGGAATTTCTTATCCCGAGCGTTTTATACTTTATTCGTTGTGTCAGCGGTCAATCGTTCCCGTTGCGGCAAGCCTACGTACGCGGCTGCTTTTACGGCGCGTAAAGGGCGTATTGACGACGTCGATTTCTTGGTTGAGCGTCTGCGCGGAAAACCGCAATTCGCCCGTCAAACGGCGTTTTTCGCCGTCTAAACAGAAATCCTGCGGTTCCTCGAGCTTTACTATTAGGTTGTCGAACGGAATAAGCATCCAGTTGCGTTTGATTTGCGGCTTGTTAACTCCTACGAAAAATACCCGAAAAAATGGCGCAAACATTTTGATTCTGTTTTTCAGACAGTCGCCGCCGAAAGAGCGTATCGCAACCAAATACAACCTTTTGTTTTTTTTATAGCTTTTGTTGAAGGAAAAACCGAAGCAGCGGTGGCTTTTAAGCACCATGATAAGCGTAAATTCTCCGTCGAATTTGTTGCCGTCTGCGTCTAACTGCGCCTTAATTTGTCTGCTGCGGTACGAACGTATTACCTGCGGAAGATACGCGAGAGCTTTCCATTTCTTTTTGCGGTCGTTCTTTGCGGAGTATCCTATTTCCGTGAAGCTTCCCGCAGCCGTAACGTAGGAAAAGTACCTGTCGTTTATTTTTCCTACGGAAGTTATAGGGTTGTCCGTATGAGCGGTTTCATTCAGCGTTCCGCATGGAACGTATACTATTTTTTTGTCGGAACATTTGTCTATGGCGTTATGCAGAGTGCCGTCTCCGCCGCATACTATCAGTGTGTCGTAGCCGTCTGCCGACCAATCCTTGCCGCTGTCTATTGTTTCCACTTCCGTATCCACGCAGCCCAATTTTCGCAGCAGCTTATCTACGTCCAATCGGGCGTAGTTGCCGGAATCTGCGTTTACAATAACCTTGCAAGCCATCGGTTTCTCCTTTGTCAATATACGCTTTCGGGCGCAATATTGTCATTACCGTCAGTTTGTTTAATTAGCCGCGTATTATGCGCGTACGTTGACAAAGGCTTGGGGGAATGGTATAATTATCGAAAAGTAACAAGGATTAACGAGTGCGATGACGAAGTTTTGCAGAACGGAAATGCTAATTGGAAACGATGCTCTCGTAAGCTTGAACAAAAGCAGTGTGGCGGTGTTCGGATTGGGCGGCGTTGGTAGCTATGCTGCGGAAGCTTTCGCCCGCGCCGGGATAGGGCATTTGACGTTGGTGGATGATGACGTAATTGCCGAAAGTAACGTCAATCGACAGTTGTACGCGCTGTCTTCAACGGTAGGGCAGGCAAAAACAGCAGTCGCCGCGGCGCGTATTGCGGATATCAATCCCGCTTGCGCAGTGGACGCCCGCATGACGCGTTTTGACGAATCGACGGCGTGTCAGTTCGATTTTGCTTCTTACGATTACGTAGTGGACGCAATCGATACCGTAACGTCTAAGCTGCTGCTCGTCAGATTATGCAAATCGGCGGGCACTCCGATTATTTCCTGTATGGGGACCGGCAACAAATTGGACGCGTCCGCGTTTCGAGTAGCGGATATAAGCGAAACTTCCGTATGCCCGCTTGCGCGCGTAATGCGCCGTGAGCTTAAAGCAATAGGTATAACGCATTTGAAGACGGTCTATTCCGCCGAACAGCCGTTGACCCCGACAACTCAATCGGAGCAAACATTCAAACGGCAGACCCCTGGCAGCATTTCCTTTGTTCCGCCTGTTGCCGGTTTTATTATGGCGGGAGAAGTTATCAATGATTTAATCGGACAAAATATTCGGGCTTGAAATACGTCTCCGTGTCCTGCAAACGGGCTTGGCAAAATACCGAACATATACAGTCGGATAAACTCTAAATCAAAGGAGAAAAACAATGAAAAAGCTGATGGCGTTTTGCGGACTGGACTGCGAGCAATGCGACGCGCGTAAGGCGACAATGGACAACGACAACGCTTTGCGTAACAAGGTTGCAAAGTTGTGGTCGGAGTTGAACGGCGTAGAAATTACGCCCGAAATGATAAATTGCGACGGCTGTCGCGCAGACGGACTTAAAACGCCCTATTGCGACAGACTTTGCCCGATAAGGCAGTGCGCGCTCGGTAAGAAAGTGGAGCATTGCGGCGACTGTTCGGCAATGGACGGCTGCAAAACCGTAGGCATAGTAACGTCCAATAACGCCGAAGCTTTAATCAATTTGAAAAGAAAATAGGCAGAGCAAAACACTTATGTTCGATTACAAGAAAGAGTATAAGGAATTTTATATGCCGAAAAGTTTGCCGACAATTATAATCGTGCCTAAAATGAATTACATGGCCGTGCGCGGCAAGGGCAATCCCAACGACGAGAACGGCGAGTACAAAAGCTCTATCGGACTTTTATATGCCATAGCCTTTACTATTAAAATGAGTTACAAGGGCAGTCATAAAATCGACGGATATTACGAATATGTCGTGCCGCCGCTCGAAGGTTTTTGGTGGCAAGACGGTAATGACACAATAGACTATTCTAATAAGGACGGGTTTAATTTTATATCGCTGATACGCTTGCCCGATTTCGTTACGAAAACCGACTTCGATTGGGCGATACAAGAAGCGACAAGAAAGAAAAAAGCCGATTTTTCCCAAGTGGCGTATTTAACTTACGACGAAGGTGAGTGCGTTCAGTGTATGCACATAGGCAGTTACGACAACGAACCGAAAACTGTTGCTCTAATGCACGAGTATATTAAGGCCAACGGCTATGACTTAGACATAACCGAAAGTCGCTATCATCACGAAATTTATTTATCCGACCCGCGCAAATGCGCCGCAGATAAATTGAAAACCGTTGTAAGACACCCCATAAAGAAAGCGTAATTATATGATGATTTTAATTTTGACAATTCTTTTGGCAGTTGCATTTTTTGTTATCGGCTTTATGCTGAGAAATTGTCCGATTGCCGAAAGAACGATAAAGGCAACCAAGCCGTTGTCAATCATGATCGATTTATCGCCGTTGATAGGCATTATTGTTTTTAGCATATTATTTACTTGCGTTTTGAATGGACGGTTGCCCGAAAGAATATCCCACGCTATTACGGTTTTCGGCTTATGGATGTGCGCGACAAAATTCTATTGTTACATATTGGCGCACTTTAAGACGAGATGGGCATTGATAAGTTGCTTGATGGGTATGCTCTACTCAATCGGATTAGCAATATTTCTTACTCCGCTGGACAGATACGTTGCGACCTTATATTCATTTGCGGATTGGTATTCGCTATTATTAGGGTGCGGATTGCTTCTCGTTTATTACTCCGTAACCATAATTTCCGTTATAAATCATGGCAGACAAAAAGGAAAGGCAATAAATGATTGACATAAAAACTTGGATTAAGGATTTTACAAATAAGGTCGAGCAAGCATTTCTCAACCGCGTATGGTTCATCGGCTTGCAAGGCAGCTACGGCAGGAACGAAGCAACCGAAACGAGCGATATCGACGTTGTTGTTATTCTCGACGAACTGCGTATAAGCGATTTGAAAGCCTATCGGGATATGCTCGATACATTGCCGAACAGAGAGCTTGTGTGCGGCTTTATTTCGGGCAAGGACGAGCTTTTGAATTGGGAGGCGAGCGACCTTTTTCAATTCTGTTATGATACCGCACCTATAAAAGGAACGCTCGACTTTTTGCTTGAAAAAATAGATAGGCAAGCCGTTAAGCGTACCATACGCATCGGAGCTTGCAACATTTACCACGCCTGCGTACACAACTTTGTCCACGAAAAAAGCGGCGATATACTTCGCTCCTTGTATAAATCGGCTGTCTTTGTTATACAAGCGGTATGGTTTTACGAAACGGGCAAATACATAAAATCGAAAGCCGAATTGCAAAACGCAATCAATCCGCCGTCCGCCGTGCTTGCAACGGCATTGAACTTAAAGAACGGCGCAGACGTAAAGTTTGAAGAAATGTCCGAGTTGCTTATAAATTGGGCGAAAACTTGTATCGTAGGATACGCAGAATGAAAAATTGGTTTACGATTGACAAAATCGACGATACGACTTATATCATAAGCGAATATCGCCATTGGGAAGAAACTCACTGTTATCTTTTAATAGGGAGCGAGCGTTGCCTTTTGATTGATACGGGACTCGGTATTTGCAATATTTATGACGAGGTATGCAAACTGACGGATAAGCCCGTTACTGCCGTTGCGACCCATATCCATTGGGATCACATAGGCGGACATAAGTATTTTCCCGATTTCTATGCGCACAAAGCCGAGTCGGAATGGCTTAACGGTAAGTTTCCGCTATCGATTCAAACCGTCCGTGATATGGTAATCGAGCGTTGCGATTTACCCGAAGGCTTTGACGTAAGCAATTACGAGATATTTCAGGGAACGCCGACATTCATTTTGAACGGCGGCGAACTAATAGATATTGGCGATAGAAAAATCGAGGTCTTGCA
This sequence comes from uncultured Clostridia bacterium, assembly GCA_947570215.1. Classification (GTDB taxonomy): domain Bacteria; phylum Bacillota; class Clostridia; order Christensenellales; family CAG-314; genus Fimimonas. The sequence continues at coordinate 148,309 of CANOTO010000001.1, read as the reverse complement.
TACCGCAGGACATTCGCCCGGACATCTTTGTTTTTGGGAACAAGAACGGGGCTATGTGTTTACGGGCGATTTAATTTACAAAGATACATTATTTGCTTACTATCCGTCAACAAATCCCGAAGCGTATTTGCAGTCGCTTGAAACGGTTGCGAAATTACCCGCGAAAAGATTGTTTCCTGCTCATCATTCGCTTGATATACAACCCGAAATTGCGGTTAGAATGAGAGACGCTTTCCGTGAACTGAAAACGCAAGGAAAGTTGCGTCACGGCGCAGGTACTTTCAATTACGGCGATTGGGCGGTTTGGCTATAAAAAAGATTAAATGAATTTATGGCGCATAAACCGAAAGCGTCTTTAATCTCGAAGCATACTCGATAGCGGTAGGGGAGCGTAACTAATCCGCGCCCCTACCGTTTTATAATAAAGCAATTAACCGAGTTTAATTGAATATACCTAATCTTTATTACATCGTATCACGTTATAAATACCGTATGTTTGACTGTATTCGTAACGGTACAATAGCATATCAAGCGCAATTAACAACGCGTAACTGCAATTAACCGCGTTTAATTACTCGCTATTAAATCGTATCACGTTGATAATAAAGCATTGCGGTAAATTATGCTTGTGTACGATAAAATAAAGCTATTTGTTACTCCTTTTTCTTTTTATTGCCCGAGTTATCGCTTTTTGTATTTCTACAAGCGGTATTATTGCAAGCGCAAGTGCCAATGCAATTACATATTCCAACCAAGATATATAAGATTGTCCGTTGCTGTTAGCAAACCCGAAGGCGGTGTTGACGTAGGGAATAAATATAACGGCGGTGGTGAGCGCTAACGAACACAGCATCGCGCCCCACAGCAGTTTATTGTGGTTTTTAATTGAAAAGATACTTTTACTTATACTTCTTGCATTATACGCGTGGAATATTTCCGTCATACTCATAGTCAAAAACGCCATTGTAATACCCTGCTCGCTTTGAAGCGCGCATCCTTCCATGGCGCGCCCTATAAAGTACGCCGCAAGCGTAATTCCCGCAACGAATATTCCGTGCAGTATTACGTTTAATCCCAATCCGTCGGAAAATATCCCGTCCGTTTTGTCTCGCGGCAAACGGTACATAACGTCTGTTTCCGCCTGTTCCATTCCGAGCGCGACGGCAGGGAAAGTATCCGTAATAAGGTTAATCCACAACAGGTGCGCGGGTTTAAGCAGCGTAAACCCGCATACCGTCGCTATAAACACGGACAAAACTTCCGCAAGGTTGCTTGAAAGTAGGAACTGTATGGCTTTACGAATGTTATCGTATATGCGGCGACCTTCCTTAACGGCGGTTACTATCGTTGCAAAGTTGTCGTCGGTAAGTATCATATCGGCGGTTTGCTTTGTTACGTCGGTACCCGTAATACCCATTCCTACGCCGATATCCGCGCTTTTTATGGACGGCGCGTCGTTAACGCCGTCGCCCGTCATAGCGCATACTTTACCCAAGTCTTTCCACGCCTTGACAATGCGCACCTTGTGCTCCGGCTGAACGCGGGCGTATACCGAATATTTGTCTATAACTTTCGCAAGTTGTTCGTCGTCCAGTTCGTTCAGGTCTGCGCCGACTATCGCTTGAGAAGAATCGGTAATGATGCCGAGCTCGGTTGCTATGGCTACGGCGGTGTCTATATGGTCGCCGGTAATCATTATCGGGCGTATCCCCGCGTTTTTGCATTCGTCAATAGCGGATTTGACTTCCGGACGTACGGGGTCGATCATGCCGCACAAGCCTACAAAGGTCATATCTTTTTCGCGCGCTTGCGAAGTCAATTCGTCGGGCAGCCCGTCGTATTTTACGAACGCCGCGGCAAGCACGCGCAGAGCTTTATCCGCCATTTGTTTGTTGACGTCTAATATTTTTTTGTATAAACGCTCGTCTATTGCGATTGTTTTTCCGTCAATCAAGGCATATTTACAATTGGCAAGTATCACGTCCGGCGCGCCCTTGGTATACTGCGTAACGCCGTTGTCTGTTTTGTGGAATGTGGACATCATTTTACGTTCCGAGTCGAATGGTAGCTCGGCTATTCGGGGCGCCGCCGTTTCCGCTTCGGTTTTGTTGACGTCTTGCGTTAAGGCGTAGTTTACCAGCGCGCATTCCGTAGGCTCGCCTATCGCTTTGCTGTCCGTTAACGTAGCGTCGGAACATAATGCCATGGCTTTTGCAAGTAGGGCGGTATCGTCGCCGTACGTTTCCGTCACGGTCATTACGTTTTGCGTAAGCGTACCCGTTTTGTCTGAGCATATAATTTGACAGGAGCCTAACGTTTCCACTGCCGTTAAACGCCGTATTACGGCGTTTTTCCTGCTCATATTCGTTACGCCTATGGATAATACGATTGTTACTACCGTAGCAAGACCTTCGGGTATGGAAGCCACTGCGAGACCGATGGCTATGAACAGGGAGTTCATCACAGCTTTCACTCCGAAGCCGTTTTTTATCAGATTAAAGCCGAATATAAACAGAGAAATACCGATAACTGCGAAAGTCAGTATCTTGCTCAGTTGCGCCATTTTTCTTTGAAGAGGCGTTTTTTCTTCTTTTGCGCTGTCAAGAATATTCGCTATTTTCCCCATTTCCGTGGACATACCCGTTGCGCATACTACGGCTTTGGCTCTGCCGTATGCGACGGAGCTGCCCATATACAGCATATTTTTTCTGTCGCCCAGCGTTACAATTCCGTCTATTTCACTTACGCGCTTGTCAACAGGTACGCTTTCGCCCGTTAAAGCAGATTCTTCCGCTTTGCACGAAGCGGATTCCAATATTCGGCAATCGGCAGGTATTCTGTCGCCCGCTTCCAATAAAACTATGTCTCCGACAACGAGATTGTCATTTTCAATATGTCTGACCGCTCCGTCGCGCATAATTTTACATTGCGATTTGGTAAGCGTTTGCAGCGATTCCAATGCTTTTTCCGCCTTGCCTTCCTGTACTACTCCGAGCGTGGCGTTTAGAAGTACTACAACGGATATGATTATTACGTCGGCAAACGATTCCTTTTCGTTTGCGGGGTCGGCATTATTGACGACGGTAAGGACAAGGCTTACTATCGCTGCGACAAGCAGTATAACAATCATCGGGTCGGCAAGCTGTTTAAGAAAACGCAGTATTGCGGGCGTTTTTTTCTTGGTCTCCAGCTTGTTGGCGCCGTTTGCGCGCAAGCGTTCGTTCGCTTCCGTTTCGGTAAGTCCGTTCGGCTGCGAACGGACTTCCGTAAGCGTTTCTTCGCAGGTTAGTCGGTAAAAATCTTTCATAATATCTCCTTTTATGCAAACTCTATGATCGTAAATTAATAAAAAAAACTCGCGCAACCTCTTTAGTATCGGTTGCGTGAGTCTCATTCTTTCAAACAATACCGGACTGTATTCAGTCGGCTGACGGCGATTGTTACGCTTATGCGCAAATTACTCCCCCACGTGTTATGCAGTTATTGCGGTAAGTATATAATATTCCGCGCAGACTGTCAACAGAATAAAAAGTTTTTAGGTATTTATTCTTTTGACAATTTTAAGGTTGGCGTTATAAAATATACGTTAGATAAGGAGAATGCGCTTATGCTTCCGCAAAAAACATATGAAACGAAAGATTGTATATTATACGAAAGCGATTTCGACGTAAACAAAACCGTTAAACTTCGCCGTATAATGGAGTTTATGCAAGACCTTGCCACGACTCACGCGGACAAGTTGGGCTTCGGTTGGAACAGTATGAACGACAACGGACTGTTTTGGGTCATGTCGAAGGTAAAAATCGTTTTTCACAAAAAATCAGACAGAAATGTGCGACGTTTTAAGCTGTATACTTGGCCCGTCAAGCCGGACAGACTGTATGTCGAGCGCAGATTCGAGGCGGTGGACGATCGAGGAGAAAATTTGTTTTCCGCAACAACCGTATGGATGATAGTAGAGCGTGACACTCGTAAGATAGCTTCGCGGGAAGCTGTCGCGAGATTTTATAACGCCGATTTCGACGACGCGCCTTGCGGCGCCGACGTCAGCTTTGCGCGTATACGCCGCGACTGTGATTACTTGTTGAAATACGAAAGGACTATCCGCCGCAGCGATCTCGACCTTAATCGTCACGTCAACAATACCAACTATGTTGATTACGCGTCGGATGCTCTTGCCGATGCCGATACTGTAAGCCAAGCGGAGATTACTTATAACAGAGAATTGCTGTTAAACGACTGTGTATCCGTTTACTCCAAACAAATCGACCGCGTTGTTTGGATAGTTGGCGAACGCGGCGGAGACGTGTGCTTTACTGCAAAGCTCACGCTGTTCTAACGCGATAAAATTCGACGAATAATCGCGTTTGTTTACTTGCTTTATTTGCTTTTTTAATGTAATCTATACGTTAGGGGCGTTCATTAAGCGTCAAGGAGCGGAACAAATGAATAAAGCTGTTGCGGTAGTTGGAATGTGCGGTTCGGGCAAAAGCGTTTTGTGCGGATATTTCGAACAACTCGGCTGGGAAAAGGTGTACTTCGGCGGAGTTACCGTTTCGCAACTGAAAAAGCAAGGCATTCCCGTCAACGAAGCCAACGAACGCGTTATGCGCGAAGGACTGCGCAAGCAGTACGGTATGGGAGCTTTCGCTCTGCTTCTTAAGGACGAAATTTTAGACAAGCTTTCTCGCGGAAATATAGTTCTCGACGGTTTGTACAGTTGGTCGGAGTACGTTATATTAAAGGAGCTGCTCGGCGACAATCTTATTTTGCTTGCAGTAGTGACGAACAGCGGAGTTCGCAAGCAGCGTTTGAGTTCGCGCGAGGTACGTCCGCTTACTCCCGAGCAGGTGGACAGCCGCGACAAGGCGGAGATAGAAAATCTCGAAAAGGGCGGACCGATTGCCAAAGCTGATTACTTTATGCTTAACAACAGCTTGGAAATAAAGTTAGAAAAACAATTCGGCAACTTTATGCAGTGGTTTGACGAACTTAACAAGCAGTAGAATAAGTAATTTCTAAATACGGGTATTTGACGGAGAAGCCGACTGTCCTTTAAGAAAGTAAAGGCTTTCGCAAAAGATTAAGAATTGCCGAACCCGCGCAAACAAAGGTAGACGGCTATGTAAATGCGAAAGCATAGACTTTATCGGTTACTTCGTGATAGTGTTCGACAAGGAAGCCGATTTGCTCGATTGAACGACTTTGTATAATTTTAATGTTAACAATAAATTATAAACGCTTCGGCGCGGACGGATTCCGCATCGAAGCGTTTTTATTCTTAATTATTTATCGCCTATCATTATCAGCGGGACGAGCATTTCTTCGGTAAGAGAAGTGTGGTGTCCCTTAAAAAGCAAATTGCTCGGCGAAATAACTGCTTGTTTGTGCGTGTATGTTCCGATTGCGATATAATCTCCCAACAGCTCGGCTTTGTCGCCCGTGTTGCCGAACAATCCTTGTTTTACAAGTTCTTCGCTTTTATACAAAATAAAGTCTTCGCCGTATTTTTGCGTAAAATACTTTTCAAATTCTTCCTTTCGTCCGTCTTTTACTCTAAAAGCTATCGCGCGCGGCTCAACGTACGGGTAAGTAACCAGCATATCGTACAGCTTTTCGTCTTGATACAAGTAAACGTACCCTTCGACGTCTATCATGCCGTGGTCGGCCGTAACAATAAATAACGTATCGGGCGTTTCTTTTGCAAGTTGCTTCAAACGGCGGGAAATATCCGTCAGTATTTCCCGCGTAGCGGGGCAGTCTACGCCGTTTTCGTGCATAGAGTGGTCGGGTTCGTTGTTGTATGCGTATACAAACTGCTTGCCGTCTTTTGCGCATATTTGCTTAATATGTCGGAAAAACGTCGCCATATCGAAGTTCCACGCCACGTTACGTTCGGGGTGCGCGACTTGGACGAACACGGGAAAAACGGTGTTGATTTGGTATTCGCAGCTTTCGTCCGCTCGATCGAAGTAATACGGAAATACTGCAAGGGGCGAGTTTCCGCTTACGTCCAGCTTTTCGTTCGTCCACGAATCGGTATCGAGAAAAATATTAACGTTGCGTTTAATCTTGTCGAAATATACGCTCCAACCGAACCAGCCGTGTTCGAGCGGCAAGCGGTTGGTAGTAAGCGACGTAGTGGCGCATGTTGTAGTGGACGGAAAAGTAGACGTAAGCACGTCCTTGACGTTCGCACGCAAAAAGTCCGTTTCGGCAAGGTTGACGGACAACGGATGCACGCCCATACCGTCGAAGCAAATGAAAACCACGTTTTTGTAGTTTTTTGCAAGCTCCTGTTTTATTATCGGCAGCGTAGCGTTGCCGTTGGGCGCGCCCAAAAACTCCGCAAGCGTTGCTGAAACGTTAATATTACTGTGAGTAAAATCGGGTAAAATAAATTCCTTCATACGTTATTCTCCGTTCCGTTCTTCTGTTACTGCGCCGTCGTTCTTCGTTAAGAGCGATTTGTCGTTCGGCGTTTTTTTAATAAACCAAATAATAAACGGTACGCTTATAAGTCCCGTTATAATGTCGGCTATCGGCTGCGAAATCTGTATGCCCGTAAGCCCCCGTATACTTGTTGTCAACAGCAGAACGGGTATAAAAATCAACCCCGAACGCAACAATGACAAGAAGGAAGATATCCAAGCTTTTTGTATGCTTTGGTATACCATGTTTATAGGCGTAAAAATAGGCAGTAACAGCACGCCTACAACCGCGTATCTAAGCGCAGGCGTGCCGAATTCGATTACCGCATCGGCTTTTTGAAAAATTCTTATCACGTCTTCCGCCCAGATGTATACGGGTACGCATATCGTAAATACAACCGCAAAGCCTATGCCCGTAGTAATAAGCAGGGCTTTTTTTACTCGGTTATACTTTTCAGCTTCGTAGTTGAAGGATGCTACGGGCTGTAATCCCTGCCCGATTCCCATACCTACGCAGGTAATAAAGGACGAACAGCGGTGTACTACGCTCATTGCGGCAATAGTTGCGTCCGCCGTTTCGGGGCTTATTTGTCCGCCGTAAAACTTGGACAAATTGTTAAGCAGTCCCGACGAAACGGAGTTAAGCCCCTGCCGAATAAGAGACGGTAACCCCACCTTGCATACCGAAAGGTACAGTCGTGCGTTCTTGCTTATTTTTTTGAAGCTTATTTTGCTTTGAGCTTTCGTCACGTAAAAAATAATCAATATTACAAAGCTTACTATTTGAGATATAGCAGTGGACATTCCCGCGCCGAAAACTCCCATTCCGCACAAGCTTATAAATACGTAATCTCCCAGTATATTGAGCAACGCTCCCGAAACCAGCCCTATCATTGCGTAAAACGCTTTGCCTTCGTAGCGTAGACAGTTATTGAGTATCAAGGAACAGATAAGAAACGGGCAGGAAATGAGCACCCACATACCGTACTGCTTGGCAAACGGCAATATCGTTTCCGTCGAACCGAGAAAACGCATAAACGGCGCAAGAACCGCAAGCCCGATTGCGGCAAATACAAGACCGAACGCTCCGCCTGCGAAAAACGCCGACGACACGTATTCGCTCGCTCTGTCAGCGTCTTTGTCGGCGAGTTTTTTTGCAACGAACGTTCCCGAACCGTGTCCTAACATAAACGCAAAGGCTTGTATTATCGATTGCAGGGTAAACAGCACGCCTATGGCTCCTTGCGGCGTTTCGCCTAACGTTCCCACAAAATACGTGTCTGCCATATTGTAAAGGTTGGTTATCAGCATAGAAATAGTAGTCGGTATTCCCAAACTTATTACTAATCTTGCTACAGGTGTTTCCGTCATTTTAATATAGTGCAGTTCCGCGGCGTTTTCCGTTGCTTGTTTCATATATTCAGTATAGCATATTATTTTGTTTTTGTTAAACGGTCGTTTGCCGTAGCATTTAACTTTTTTTCTGCGCGTAAATTCCGAGTAATACCGTCATATTCTAATAATGAACAGTTTTCGCAAAAGCAAAAAAATGCGGTATTGAATTTTGCTTTTGGTAATATATAATAGTATTAAACCTAAAATGAACCGATTTCGCAATTATTTTTACGCGATTAAACGGCGACGGCAAGGGGTACCGAAATGAATTTGGCTAAAACCGTAAAAAAAGTATATAAAAAGTACGGAATCAAGGTGCATGCGAGCGAAAACGACCGTAGCATAATTCTTGTCGGCGAATGCGGCGATTGGAGTAAAATCGTCGCCGCAGGCAAGATGTTTGCAGATAAGAATAGCGGTAAGCACGTAGTAAACGATATAAGCTTTATTGGCGGACAGGAGCATTCGCCTATTTTACCTGCTGTCAACGACGATAAGCTCGACGGAACAGCATGGGACGTAGTAGTTATCGGCGGCGGCATTTCCGGATGCGCGGTTGCTCGGGAGCTTTCCAAATACGACCTAAAAATATTACTGTGCGAAAAGCATTCCGACGTAGCGCACGGCGCAAGCGGAGCAAACGACGGAATGGTGCACGCGGGTATAGATCTCAAACACCGCTGCAAAAAGCTGTACTACGTAACGCGCGGAAATGCTATGTACGAACGCGTATGCGCCGATCTCGGCGTAGAATTCGAACGCGCGGGGCAGTACGTCATATTTACGTCTAAGTTTATTCAGCTCTTGGGGCGCAGTTATCTGACGCGAGCCAAGAAGCACGGTATACCGGGCGTTAAAATGATCGGAAAAAAAGAAATTTGCGCGATTGAGCCTACGGTAAAAGATTTTGCGGTGGGCGCGATGAAAATATCTACTACGGGCGCGGTATCGCCTTATAAACTTACGGTGGCTTACGCCGAAAACGCTGTTCAAAACGGCGTTACCGTATCGCTTTCTACGGCAGTACTGTCAATGGAGCATACCGATACCCAAATTACCAGCATAATTACCAACCGCGGGACGTTTACCGCAAAATGCGTAATCAACTGCGCCGGCGTGTTTGCCGATAATGTGGCGGAAATGGCAGGCGACAGGTATTTTTCCATTCATCCGCGCAAGGGCGTAGATTTGCTTATGGACCCAAAGGCAAATGGCGTCCCGTCCAATGCGATAAGCCTTTCGCCTACGCTTAAAACTCTAAAAGAGAATAAAAATACCAAGGGCGGCGGCATAGTCAAAACGGTGGACGGCAATATATTGCTCGGTCCCAACGCCCGCGAAACGTATTTGCGTGAAGATACGTCCACCTGTTCGGCGGATATCGACGAAGTATTTGCAAAACAGCAGCGCTGCTGTCCGTCTATGCAACGTTCCGGCGTGATAGCTTATTTTGCAGGCGTGCGCGCTCCGTCCTACGAAGAAGATTTTATAATAGAACACAGCGCCAAGGTAAAAAACCTTATTCACGTTGCCGGCATACAGTCGCCGGGGCTTACTGCCGCTCCCGCTTTTTCCGTGGACGTTGCGGAAATAGCCGTTGAACTGTTACGGTCGACGGGCGCGGAAGTAAAGGAAAATCCCAACTATAATCCCAAGCGCATATCGCCGATTAACTGCAAAAACCTAACCGACGGTCAACGCGACGAGCTTATCAAGAGCAATCCCGATTTCGGCAAAATAATTTGCCGCTGCGAGCAAATAAGTCTTGGCGAAATAAAGCAAGCAATAAACAATCCGCTGGGCGTAGCTACCGTCGACGGAGTAAAACGCCGCGTCCGCGCCGGAATGGGTCGCTGTCAGGGCGGCTTTTGTATGCCGCTGGTAGTCAAAACCATTGCGGATGAACTGGGCGTACCCTACTCCGACGTTAACAAGGGCGACATCGGCAGTTACGTTGCGGTAGGTAACATCAAGGAAATTTAATCGGTATTCAGGGGTATAGGATGAAATACGATATAGTTGTAATCGGCGGCGGTCCTGCCGGATTGGCCGCGGCTATACGGGCGAGTAAAAGCGCGAGCGTATTGCTTATCGAACGCGAAGCGCGTTTGGGCGGAATACTCAAACAATGCATTCACGACGGTTTCGGCGTGGTACGCTTCGGCGAAAAGCTTTCGGGACCGGAATATGCGCACAGGTTTATAAAGGAGCTTAGGCAAACGAACGTTACAGTCAGTACGTTCAGCTTCGTAACAAACGTGTGCAAGGACGGTTGCTACAAACTGACCTACGTATGTCGGGACGGAGTGAGAACGGCGGAATGCGACAAGATTATTCTTGCCACGGGCTGCCGCGAACGCACGCGCAACGGCATATTTATACAAGGCGACCGCTGTTCGGGTATTTATACGGCCGGCTCGGCGCAAAATCTTGTAAATATTATGGGCGTAATGCCGGGGCGTAAAGCGGTAATTTTGGGAAGCGGCGATATCGGTCTTATCATGGCGCGGCGTTTGACGCTCGAAGGCGCGCAGGTAATCGGCGTGTACGAAGCCAAGCCCACGCCGTCAGGATTAACTCGTAACATTCATCAGTGCTTATACGATTTTAATATACCGCTGCATTTGTCTACCACCGTAACGCGCGTTATCGGTTCAAACCGTTTGGAACAAGTCGAGATATCTCGAGTTGACGACAAAATGCGCCCAATCGCCGGCACGGAAAGCATAGTAAATTGCGACACGTTAGTGCTTGCGGTAGGACTTATACCCGAAAACGAGTTGGCAAACGATTTGTCCGTTCGTGTCGATCCGAAAACAAAGGGGGCGTTTGTGGATCAGAATTGTCATACGCTAACGGACAACGTGTACGCTTGCGGAAATGCCCTACACGTAAACGACCTGGTGGATTACGTTTCGGAAAGCGGTGAAACTGCCGGGGAAAACGCCTGTAAACCGACGAGAGAGCGCAAGCTCGTACCCGTTACGACTAAGGGAAAATTTTTGTATGCGGTTCCGCAAATGTTGGACGTTCACTCCGACGTCGGCGGCGTAATAACATATTTCCGCGCAAGCGAAGAATTGTCCAAGCAGCAGCTTACCGTAACCGTAGGCGGTAAAGAGATATTTTCCAAACGCTTTGCAAAACTGATTCCGCCGGAAATGGAGCGCGTAGTAATAGATTATTCGCAGGCGGATTTATCGTCCGAGCAAATTGTGATGGAATTGAAGGAGTGGTAGTATGGAAATGGTGTGTATCGTCTGTCCCAACGGTTGCCGACTGCAAGTCGAAAAAACGTCTGACGGAGTGAATGTCCGAGGCGCAAGGTGCAAACGCGGCGAGATTTTTGCCGTGACGGAGCTTACCTGCCCTACAAGGAGCGTTACCAGCTCCGTTCGCACGACGGTTGCAGACTATCCGGTAGTATCCGTTCGTACCGACGGAGAGATTCCTAAGGAAAAAATTTCGAAATTTATTCGTTTATTATCCGAATTTACTCTTGACAAAAAAGTTCCCATAGGTACAATTCTAATTAAGGACGTTTGCGGAACGAAAATCAACGTGATAACCACGACGGAAATGGAATAACCGTTTTGCAAAATCCTAATAAGCTAAAAGACGTTTGTTGCGCTGCAAGCAATACCCGTTTTAAGGAGAACGACAATGAGTAACGTACTGGTAATCGACGTAGGCACGCAAAGTATGCGCGGAATCATATTCGACGATAAGGGCAATTTGCTTAGTAAAGAGCAAATAAAGTACAAGCCGTATTTGTCCAAGGAAAACGGATATATGGAACAGTCCGCCGAAATGTATTGGGAAGTGCTGTGCGAAATCACCAACGCTATAAACGCCAAGCACCCCGATCTTATGTCGGAAATAATCGCAATGTCTGTGGACACATTCCGCGATACCGCGGTTCTGTTAGATAAGGACCGTAACGTAGTACGCAACTGTATATTGTGGAGCGATATGCGCACGGCGGACATTTCTAAAAAGCTTCCCGCCAAGCAGCGGTTTTTGTTTGGGCTCGTGGGGATGTCGCGCACAATCGATGCCATACGCGGACGCGTGCTTACCAATTGGATTCAGGACAACGAGCCGGAAGTATGGGCTAAGGTAGATAAGGTTACGCTGATTTCCGGATATCTCAATTACAAGCTTACAGGCAATTTGGTCGATTCGTACGCTTCTACCATAGCGCATTTGCCGTTTAGCAACAAAGGAAAGAAATGGCTTAAAAAGAGCGACTTGCTTTTCCCTGTTTTCAACCTTCCGCTAAACAAAATGATACCGCTTTGCGACCCTGGCGACGTTATGGGTACCGTGTCGGAAGAAGTTTCAAAAGAAACGGGGCTTCCCGCGGGACTAAAAATCATTGCCAGCGGCTCGGATAAAAGCTGCGAAACTCTCGGCGGCGGCTGCCTTGCGCGCAACGTTGCGAGCGTATCTTTTGGCACGAGCAGTACAGTTCAGTTTTCTACCAAGAAGTATTTCGAACCCGAAACGTTTATGCCCAGTTATCCTTCGGTTGTCAAGGAATACTATAACCCCGAAGTGCAGATTTTCCGCGGATATTGGATGATAAGTTGGTTCAAGAAGCATTTCGCTCAGCATCTCGAAAAACGTTCGGAAGAAACGGGCAAGAGCGTTGAAGAACTGATGAACGAAGAAATGTCCGCTATTCCCGCGGGCAGCGACGGCTTGATACTTCAGCCATTTTGGCAGGCGGGCTTAACCAATCCCGAAGCAAAGGGATCGATCGTCGGCTTTAACGATTGGCATACCCGCGCCCACGTATATAAGGCTATAATCGAAGGCATCGACTACGCTCTCAGGGAAGGTCTGGAACGTATGGAAAGGCGCGGACGGCAGAAGATAGACTTCGTAACCGTTTCCGGCGGCGGCGCGCAAAGCGATCTTATCTGCCAGATTGCGGCGGATATATTCAATAAACCCGTCAAGCGTGTTCAAACGCACGAAACCTGTGCGTTGGGGGCTGCAATAATTACCTTTACCGCCTGCGGGACGTACAAAACTGTGGACGATGCGGTGGATAATATGGTACGTTTCGTCGATACCTTTACCCCAAATCCCGAAAACGTTAAGATTTACGACGATTTGTACAAAAACGTATATATGAAGCTGTACAAAAAACTGCAAAAGTTATATTTGCATATGGACAAGCACAAGTCCTAAGGAAGCAGGCGCGCGGCTTGCACATTTTTGCGCGCTCGCGTAATTTTCGAATAAGAATATAAAAGGAGTATATTTAGCCATGAGCAAACCCTACAAAGGCTTCGAACCGAAATGGTATCTCGAAACGCCCCCTGCAAAAAGTTACCGTTCCATTTTTAAGTGGGGCGATCCCAACTTTAATAAGATTCCAAAGGAAAATCTGTACAAATTGATGAAGGAAATATTTCATCTTACGGACGACGATTTCAAGAATTACGACGAGCCGTTGGGATTGGAAGAAGTGAAGCTTGACAAGCCCTGCGCGCTTAGCGAAAAATTTTTGAACAAGCTGCGCGACGTCGCCGGAAGCGACAACGTTTCCGTAGACGACTACGACAGGCTGTCCGTGGCCTACGGCAAGACGATGTTCGACCTGCTGCGTTTGCGCGAGCATATAGCGGATAACGTCCCCGACGCAGTGGTTTACCCGCAAAATAAGGAGCAAATCGAAAAAATCGTATCTTTGTGTTCGGAAGAAAAAATCCCGCTGTACGTTTACGGCGGCGGTTCGTCCGTAACCCGCGGTGTAGAGCCTATTTGCGGCGGAATAAGTTTGGATATGCGCCGTCACTTCAACAAGGTAATCGACTTTAACGAGACCGACCAAACAATTACTGTGGAAGCGGGTATGAGCGGACCGAAGCTGGAAGAAACGCTCAACAACGCCGTCAAGCTTTTCGGCGCAAAGCGCGCCTACACCTGCGGACACTTTCCGCAGTCCTTTGAGTACAGCAGCGTCGGCGGCTGGACAGTAACGCGCGGCGCGGGGCAAAACTCCACCTATTACGGCAAGATAGAAGATATCGTAATAGCTCAGGAATACGCAACCCCTACGGGAATTGTCAAAACGGAAGCTTTCCCCGCCAAAGCTACGGGACCCGATATCAATCAAATAATGATGGGCAGCGAAGGCGCGTTCGGTGTGTTAACGCATGTTACGCTAAAGGTTTACCGCCATATGCCCGAAAATCATTACAAGTTCAGCTATATGTTTAAGGATTGGGAAACGGCAATGGACGCCGCGCGCGAGATTATGCAGTGCGAATGCGGTCGCCCCAGCGTGTTCCGTTTGTCCGACCCCGAAGAAACGGATATGATGATGCACCTGTACGGCGTGTCGGAAAGCGTTCTCGGCAAAATGCTCAGCAATCTCGGCTACAAGCCGCACAAGCGCTGTTTGTTTCTTGGGTTTACCGACGGTGAAAAGGGCTTTTGTAAGAATATCGCCCGCAACGTCAAGCGCATTTGCAAAAAGCACAAGGCAATGAGCCTTACGGGAATGGTAACGTCCGCTTGGGAAAAGGGACGTTTCAACGACCCGTATCTCAGGGATACTATGCAGGACTTCGGCGTTATGACGGACACGTTGGAATGCTCGGTAACCTGGAGCCAAATGGAACACGTCCATCAGCTTGTGCGCGAATACTGTCATTCCCGTCCCAATACAATTTGTATGACGCATATGTCCCACTGTTATCCCCAAGGGGCTAACCTGTACTTTATCTTCATAGCCAAGATGAATACGCTTGATGATTTCGTCAATTATTGGAGCGGTATTCTCGATCACATTCAAAAGAGCGGCGCGGCAATATCTCACCATCACGGCGTGGGCAAATTTTTCGCTCCGTGGCTGGAAGGACAGATAGGCTCGCGACAAATGGAAATACTCAAAGTATTGAAGAACCATTTCGACCCCGATAACCTTATGAACCCCGGCGGAACCTTGGGACTGGACTTAAAGGAAGACGAAAAACGCTTTATCCGCGAAAAGTGGTAGGTCGCTTGCGCGTTCCGTTTTATAAGTTACGGAAGCATAATTTACTTTTGCGGCAATCAAGCAGTTTAACGAAGAATAACATTGTAAAATGCAGACGGCGGTCGTATGATTTTGTCTACAGCCGCCGCCGTAAACGCTTGAATAACTTTCAAGCGTTTATTTTTGTTATAAAGTTTGCTTTGTCGTTTTTTTGTGTTATACTGTAAAAAATACTTTATTTCGGTGGATAATGAAAGCGGTAATTCAACGCGTTTATAACGCGGAGCTGTCTGTCGGCGGCGAAGCTGTATCTCGAATAGACAAGGGACTCGTCGTATTTTTTTGTGTTGAACGGGGCGACAGTGAAAGGCAATGCGAAGTTTTTGCCGACAAGCTTGCAAAGCTGCGTATTTTCGAAGACGGAAACGGCAAAATGAATTTATCGGTACAAGACGTATCGGGTGAAATCATGCTTGTTTCTCAATTTACGCTTGCGGCGGACTTGTCCAAGGGTAACCGTCCGAGTTTTTTCAATGCGGAAGAACCCGACAGGGCGGACAAATTATATCTGCGTACTGCGAACTTGCTTGCAGATCTCGGCGTGCCCGCAAAACTCGGGGTATTCGGCGCGGATATGACTGTTACGCAAAGCAACTGGGGACCGGTCACTATAATTTGGCAAAGCGTATAATTCGTTCGGTATTCTATTGGTTAGGCATTTTTATACGAATACGGCAATAAGTCGTTTCGAGCGTGCGTAGACATATGTCTCGCAGAATAATTTCAACAAAAAAAATTTAACGGAAAAATTATGAAAAGTCTCAAACAACTGTACAAAATAGGCGTCGGGCCGTCCAGCTCGCACACAATGGGACCTGTCAACGCGGTGGAGCGGTTTTTGTCGGAAAACGACGGACACGAGCGCTACGTCGTTACTCTGTACGGTTCGCTTGCTTTAACAGGCAAGGGACACGGTACGGACGTTGCTGTTATCAAGGCGTTCGGCAACCGCTCGGTAACAATTGTGTTCGACGCCGAAACCAAGTGCGCGCACCCTAATACTATGGACTTGGCGGGATACGATGACGGAGTAGAAGTTTGCAAAATGCAGGTTTTCAGCATAGGCGGCGGAGATATACTTGTGGCGGGAGAAACGTTCGTCGAAAGCGAGAATATATATCCGCACCGAACCTTTGAGCAGATAAAGGATTATTGCAAGCATAACAGTCTTCGGTATTGGCAGTACGCTTTACGTTTCGAAGACGACGGTGTAACCGACTATATCCGAAATGCTTGGAGAATAATGAATAAATGCATCGACGACGGACTGGAACGCGAAGGTACGCTTCCGGGCGGACTCAACGTCGAACGCCGCGCTAAAAAGCTGACTCAGGGCTGCGGTAATGCGGAATCGGCTCAAACGCGGCAAGACCGAATTGTGTCGTCCTACGCCTTTGCCGTGGGTGAACAAAACGCTTCCGGCGGAGTGGTAGTCACTGCGCCTACTTGCGGAGCAAGCGGAGTTTTGCCCGCGGTATTCGGCTATGCCTCACGGCAATTGAATTTTTCCGACGAACAAATTCATCGCGGACTGTTAACCGCCGGAATTATCGGTAACGTCGTTAAAACCAACGCTTCAATTTCCGGTGCGGAATGCGGTTGTCAGGCGGAAATAGGCACCGCGTGTTCTATGGCGGCGGCAGGGTTGGCCGAACTGTACGGAATGACGCTTGACGAAATAGAATACTCTGCGGAAGTTGCGTTAGAGCACCATTTGGGGCTTACATGCGACCCTGTATGCGGTTTGGTGCAGATACCCTGCATCGAGCGTAACGCCGTTGCCGCAATGCGCGCAATCAACGCCGTAAGCTTGGCGACGTTCCTTGCCGATTCCCGCAAGGTCTCCTTTGACGCGGTTGTAAAAGCCATGTACGAAACGGGACGGGATATTCCCGAGAATTATCGTGAGACTTCCATTGGTGGATTAGCCAAACTGGTAGGCGGTAGCAACACAATAGACAAGAAGTAGATTTATTCGCTCACGGAAGGCGCGAAACGGCGACAGGCGGTTTGGCCAAACTTATAGGCCGGTAGCCTCCTTATCCGCCGAAAGCGCGAGACATCAATCGGCGGTTTAGCTAAGTTGGTAGGCTTGCACGATTGCTAAAAATAGTTGTTTTATTCGCTCACTGAAAGCGCGAAACGTCGTGGCTTTTTCTGCACGGAGTACTCAAAAGCATATATGACTAAACTTGTAATTTTCGATTTAGACGGCACCCTGCTCGATACGTTGTCGGATTTGACCGACAGCGTCAATTACGCCATGACAAAACTCGATTTGCCTACTTATTCGTCCGAGCAGGTACGTATGATGATAGGCAACGGTGTAAGCGTGCTTATGGCGCGCGCTGTAACGGAAAATAGACTCGAACTGCAGCCGCAGGCGCTCGCGTTGCAGCGCGAATACTACAACGCCCATACCGACGAGCATACAAAGCCGTACGACGGCGTAAAAGAAATGCTGTCCGATTTGATTGCGCGCGGTTTTACGCCGGCGGTTCATTCCAACAAGGACGAAAACTGCGCTCGCGAGCTGTGCGACAAGTATTTCGGCGGATTGATAACCTATGTATGCGGAACGACCGACTACGCCGTAACCAAGCCCAATCCAATCAAGATAGTCGAACTTATGAACAGTCTTGGCGTCAACCGCAACAACGCCGTTTACTGCGGCGACAGCGACGTGGATATCGCTACGGCTCGTAACGCCGGTATAGCTTGCGTTTCGGTTACTTGGGGCTTTCGAAGCGCGGAATTTTTGCGGGAGCACGGCGCGTCGTATGTCGCCGATACTCCGCGTCAGTTGACTTATATAATCGACGGTATAATGCGTTTGGCGTAAGTTCAGTCTTATTTAAGCGACGTAGGGTACATTGATTTTACACAAAGCAGTATAATTCTACGTAGGCGGGAGAACGCGATGAAAATTTTGGTTATAGACGACGAAGTAAAATTAGCGGACGCTTTGGGCGAATTGCTCAGGCGCAACAAATTTATTGTGGACGTAGTGTACGACGGAGCCGACGGCTATTACTACGCCAAGAACGGCGATTACGACGTGGTGCTTTTGGACGTTATGATGCCGCAAACGGACGGTTACGAAGTGGCGCGCAAACTGCGCCAAAACAAGTGCAGCGTGCCTATTCTAATGCTTACGGCCAAGGATGAAGTGGCGTCGCGGGTAAAGGGCTTGGACTGCGGAGCGGACGATTACCTTACAAAGCCGTTTGCAACGGAGGAGCTTTTGGCGCGAATCCGCGCTTTAACACGCCGTCAGTCCGAATTGGTATACGACGAACTTACGTTCGCCGATATTAAGCTTAATACTTCCAACTTTACCCTATCCTGCGGAGAAAAAGTAGTGTCTCTCGGCGCGAAGGAATATGAAATTCTTCGCTTTTTGATGACCAATTCCACTCAGGTAATAAGCAAGGATATAATTATTTCCAAGATTTGGGGCTTGGACTCCGACATTACGGAGAATAACGTCGAAGCGTATATGTCCTTTCTCCGCAAAAAGCTGTTTTACGTAGGCAGCAAAGTGACAATTTCCACCAAAAGACTTCTTGGATATTATTTGGAGAAAACCGAGTGATAAACGGTCTGCGCAAAAAAATAGTAGCTATAAACGTCGTGTCGGTGTGCATAGTATTTTTTGTGGCTATGCTGTTCGTGTTTTCGGCGGGTTACAACCGCGTCGACGCCGAAAAGGATAACCGTATATACGCCGCATTCGATTACGACTTTGCCGACGGCGAAAAGTTCGAAGACAATCAGCTTTTCGGCGATATAGCGTTATACGAGTACAATCTTTCAAGCGGCGTCATTGTTAACAAGGCAGTGGGCGACAGCGCAAACTTGGACGTAAAACTGATAGAAGAAACAATTGCCGAAATTGCCGAATCCGACAAAAAGTCGGGCATTATATCGGCTAAAATAAAGTTTGCAAAACGTACTTCAAACAACGGCGAGATGGTAAGAATAGTATTTAGCAACCGTTTTTCGCGTCACAGTTTTATAGCGTATGTGTTACTGACGAGCGGCGCGTTGCTTGTCGGAGTGGGCTGTTATTTTGCTATCAGTATGATTTTGGCGCGGATAGCGTTAAAGCCTGTCGAAGATAGCTGGTCCAAACAAAAGCAGTTTGTCGCAGACGCTTCGCACGAGCTTAAAACTCCGTTGTCTGTAATTATGGCTAATACGGAGATTATTGCATCGCACCAAGACGAGACGGTTGCAAGCCAAATGCAATGGATCGAGAACACCCGCTTGGAAGCCAAGCGTATGGCGGAGTTGGTTGCCGACTTGCTGTTCCTTGCAAAAAACGACGACGGCTTAAAAGTACAGATGGAGCCCGTCAATATATCCGACTGCATAGAAACCACCGTTTTAAGCTACGACGCCGTATTTTACGAGAACGGCAAATCTTTTCGATATGACATAGCCCGCGACGTAAAAGTCTTCGGCAATGTCGGACAGCTTAAACAGCTTACTACAATTCTGTTGGACAACGCTAACAAGTATTCCGTCGGCGACGGTAATATAATTTTGAACTTGACGTGTGCGGGACGGCATATAACTCTGTCTGTTTCCAACGACAGCGAAGAACTGTCGGAAGAACAGCTTTCTCACCTTTTCGACAGGTTTTACACTTTGGATAAGTCGCGTAACGCCGAAAAGAGCGGCAACGGACTGGGGCTTTCCATCGCCAAGA
Organism: uncultured Clostridia bacterium; assembly: GCA_947570215.1. Lineage (GTDB taxonomy): Bacteria > Bacillota > Clostridia > Christensenellales > CAG-314 > Fimimonas. The sequence goes on along the minus strand of CANOTO010000001.1, from coordinate 128,715 downwards.
TGATAAGCCAAACTCATGGCGGAGATATTTCCGCAAGCTACAGCAACGGGCGGACGTATTTTGTAGTAGAATTGCCTTCTTATAAATTCAAAAAAGAATAAACTATTGGATAGTTAACGTATTACAACTATTCCCGACAGTTTTTGTCGGGAATTTTTTGTGTTTTTTGTCTAAAACTATTGAGATTATTATTGAATAATAGTATACTGTATTTAGTAGAAATTCGGTTTTGGTTTGGAGTAATGTATGAAAAACAAAAAGAAACTGCTGTTGGTATTGACGTTGGCATTTTGTTTCGCGTTCGCGATGTTTTTGCCTGACGTCGATTTTTATTTTACGCAGGTAAACTACGCGCAGGCGGCGGGTTTGGACGCGTACTACTCGTCAGTAACGGCTACAAGCGGCAAGGAATTGTCCGGACAATTGCATGATTTGATTGTTAGTACGCATACGACATATTCAAGTTATAACGATTGTCGCTACAAAGCGCCGAATACCGATCCCGGCAAGGGCAGTAATACCGTGTTGGAATTTTATACTCATACGGACATTGCTTTTAACAAATGGGACGTTTCGGGCGGCTGGAACCGAGAACATGTTTGGCCGAAATCCGACTCTAACGGTTTGTGGGGCACGAGCGGAGGGGGCAGCGATTTGCATCATGTGCGTCCCGCCGAAAAAGATTTGAACAATCATCGCGGCAGTAAGCTGTACGGCGAAGCTCCCAACGGCGTCCCCGAATACACAAGCGTTACGAAGTACCTGGGCGGACATTCGAGCGGAAATGTTTTCGAACCGTTGGATATGGCAAAGGGCGACGTGGCGCGTATCGTTATGTACGTGTATCTTCACTACAACAAAACGTCTACTGTCGGCGGTAGCGTAGAGAGCAAGATGACTGCGGGCAATTTGCCTATTACTAATATTATTTCCGCCGGCGGAACGGAAAATGCTTGGAAACTGTTGTTAAAGTGGAATAAGCTCGACCCCGTAGATGAAATAGAACGCTTGAGAAACGACGAAGTTTACAAAATTCAGGGTAACCGCAATCCGTTTATAGATAACGAAAGCTATGCGGACGCCATTTGGGGAGACGGAACTGTTGAAACGACGGAATTGAAGAGTCTTGCGATGAACGTAACCTCGCTAAATCTTGCCGTCGGCGGTACGGCTACGCTGTCCGTTACTCCAACTCCGTCAAATGCCAATAGTCAAGTGACTTGGAGCAGCGGCAACACGTCGGTAGCAACCGTAAACGCTAACGGTTTGGTTTCCGCGCTTGCGGAAGGCTCGACGATTATTACCGCCGTCAGTAAAGAGAATCCGTCTATAACTGCGACTGCGACAGTAACTGTCAAGTCGGTTAAAGATATCGAAATAAGCGGAACGCCTACACAAACGGAATATAACGCCGGCGACAGGTTTAATCCTGCGGGACTGACCGTCAAGGTATTGTATTCCGACGGGACGGACGCGGTTGTACCAAACGGTAACTTTCAGTGGTTGGATGCGGCAACGGGGCAGGAAATGCTTCGTGAAACCACTACGAAGATAAAATGCAAGTATGGCAGTGTCGAAAAGGAACTGACTTTTACAATTAAAGTTAACGTGGTGGACTCTATCAAGAACTTTATTTCGGCGGTGGACGCGGTAAGCTCCGCTTCGAGTTTAGAAGGTAAGTTTACGGCAATTAACGCCGCATTGCAAGTTTACAATCAACTTTCCGAGTCGGAAAAACAGCAGGCGGCGGCTGTATACAAATCGTTATTGGACAAGATAAACGAATACAATTCGGCGGTGGGCGACTACAACGACGGGTTTGAGTCCGCAACGCGCTTTGCTGCGGAAACCGTCGCCAAAACCGCGCTTGCAGTGCTGGCGTTGGTTATTATTCTAAAACAAACCGCAAGATAGGGGGGGCAGATATGAAAAAACGCAATTATTTTATTGGATTATTTGTTGTCATCCTTCTTACGGTATGCTTATCGGCTTGCAAGGATAACAGTGAGATATATCGCAAAATTAACGTCCTGCTTCGTGAGGATTACTCCAAAGTAACGGTGGAAGTAGTAACGGAAAAGGACGGTATAACGCTAAACGGTAATTACGAATTTGTAACGGACGGCGATAAGGTAAACGTTTCCTATGCTTTCGACAAGCTCAATTCTTTCGAAGTTAACGGCGGCGCAGTTACATCGCCCGACGACTTCAAAACACGTGTTATCGGCACGGCAGTCGTGCAAAACGGCTCCGTTACCGAAATTAACGGCGGAGCAATCGAGTCGGAAAGTCTTACGCAGCTTAACGCTTCATCCATTACCTTCCGTCGGTCACTGCTGACCAATGTCAAGGTTACGGATTACACTTTGCAGGCGGATGTGGTAAACGCCAAGGAATTTACGGGAAACGATTCGTTTGACGGAACTAACGTAAAAGTGCGCGTAGGCTTTAGAAAATATCTTGATAAAATAGAACTCACATACGAACAAAACGGAACGAATGTGTCGGTAATATATAAATTTTCCAAGTAATCATACAATTACGGTTTTTGTAATTTAACCCGCGTATTTTACGCGGGTTTTATACTGCCGTCCCGTTGCGGAGAAAATTGCCGAGCGACTTAAAACAAATTGAGTTTCGAATTATATATTATATATAAATAATTTAATAAAAATTTGTTGAAAAAAGGCTTTTGTTTACTTAAAGTTTACGTTTGCATTGTAGAATTTCTCGTGAAAATGACGAATTATGCCTTTGCAGGCATAAGACGGCGTCTTGAATAAACGTAAAGGATAACGTAATGCAAAAAGCGAAAGTTCTATGTTTAATATTGGCTTTGGTGTTTTCGTCCGTCGGGACGGTAATGGTGGCGCAGAATCTGAACGGCGAAACTCCCGCCGTAGTTTTGCCTACCGACGCGGTCAATACATATTTGGATAAGCCGACGGAAGGCGATCCTTCGACGAACGACGCTATTACGAATCTTTACATTGCGGCGGGTGAACTCAAACGGAGCGGCGGCTTTATCGGTACGACGTACGGAAAGACGGTATCCGTCGGTCTCGCGCAAGAGGTTTCCAATAAGCGTACCGTTGTAAACGGCAACGTATTCAAGGAAATGGCTACCGTAGGCGTAGTAAAGAACGCCTATCAGCTGTACTTGTACGGCGACAATTATTTGTACCGTAAGCCGGACAAGATAAATAACGCCGACGATATCAAGTGGTCCAACTCCGCTCAGAAGTTTACCAAAGACGATTTCTTGGGTAAGTTCGGTCATTGCTCTAACGAGCTTACGGGTTATATTTTGAATCGGGAAACGGTGCTTGAAGGAACTCTCGAAAATCAGGAAAACGGTTTGTTTACTTACCGTTACGTTTTGGATAAGGTTAAGGCTCCTGCGTACATGCTGTACGAAATGCGCGCCAATTCCAATATGAAGGGATTTTCCACCTTTATTAAAGCGGAAATAGTCGTCACTATGGACGCAAGTTGGCAGGTAAAAACTCTCAGAACGGACTGCGAATATAACGTTCCTATGTTCGGAGGCGTTAAATGTACCGAAGACATAACGGAAACGTTTACCGAGATAGGCTATCAAGGCGATTTACCTGAAAAGGACTTCTTCGAACAGTTTTTCGACGCGCAAGCCGTAACTCCTGTCGAACCTACGGACGACGCGTTAACCGTTCTTATGGACATATTCAATCCGTACATTACCGGCGGCAAGCTTAACGTTTCGTTAAACGCCGAGTATAATGACAAGACGGTCTTGTCCGGTCTTGTTTCGGCGAAGATTGACATAGAGCATTTGGAAAATACTGCCGTTGACGTTAAATTGGGCGAAGATTTGTATGTGAGCTACGATAGGAGCAAGCTGTTCGTTACATACCAAGATTTCAAGGGCAGCACTACAGTAGACGGTATAATGGGGTTGTTGCAAACACTTATGCCCAACGGCTCGAATAACGTCGGCGACCTTTCAGACGACGACATTCTTGCCAACGCCAATTATGAAATCAAGGACGGCGTTTGCAAGGTTAATCTTCCGCTGACTTTGGGAGAGCTTGTTTTAGACATTAACTTTTACGCCAACGTTAACGGAGATAAGTACGAATTTACTTCCGCCGTGGCAACGCTTGGCGACATAACCGTGGATATCGTTCCTGTCGGCGACATTTCCGTGCCTGAAAGGAACGGAGAATATCCCGAAATCTTAGGCTTGACGGATTTAGTTAAAAACGGCGTAATTTCCGCTCGCGTCAACGCGTTCGGAACATCCGCCGACGTGTTGTTCGATATTGCCTCCGACAATTTATACGCCAAGGCGGGCGATGTCGAGCTGACGATGCAGCAGCAGACGCTGTTTGCGTCTATGGGCGAGTTAAAGCTAAAACTCGCCTTGTCTGATATCGATGACCTGCTGACTTTGGTTAAAACGTATTTCAAATTAGACGGCGGTCTGTCGATGCCCAAGGTTACGATAGACAGAGTGTTGTCCGCGCTTAATACAATCAGCGCAACGACTTCGGACGGCGGCGTAACCTTCTCGCTCGAACTCGGCGGCGTACAAGCAAACGTAAAGCTTGTTGCAAACGATAACGGTTGGAATTTAAGTGAAATTGCGGTGGCGTTCGGTGAAAATACGGTAACGCTTTGTCCGAACAACGACTTAGCTCTGCAAATTCCGACGGTTAACGCGGACGAATACGCGGACGTAACCGACGTTGCGGAAACGTTCCTTACTCCCGTGGTTAATCTTATCAAGGCGGAAAGCTACGGGGCGGAATTTAACGCCAATGTAGTAGTTGACGGCAAAACGTACAACCTAAACGGAGACTTCGTATACGACAGATTGGGTAATATATCCGTAAACGCCTTGCTGTCTAACGCAGACAAAACGTTGCTTAACGCAAACGTAGCCGTTGCGGACGGCGCGGTATACATCGACGTAAACGGCGTAAAAACTGCGTTCAAGCTTGCCGAGATTTCCGACGGCGCAAGCGCTGTCGATATATCTCGGCTGGTCGGCTCAATCAAGGGGGCTAACGGCGCGATAGATAAACTTCTCGAAAGCGTTCTTTCGGTTGTCGACAAAATTAAGAACGCAGACCTTTCCGCTCTTGATTGGAAAGAAGTAATCAAGTCGTTCACGTTCGAAAACAAGACTATAAATATCACGGTAAACGCGCAGGCGTTCGGTTTGGGCGAATTCGAAGTCGCGCTCGGCGCAAACAGGGGTAATTTGATTGCAACGGTTGTCGGACTTACTCTATCCGACATTGTAATAGACGCAGACGTTGCCGTTAAAACCAACGTTAAAGACGTAGCCGTTACCAATACGGAAGATTACGTAACCGAGCTTAAATTGGACGTTATGGGACTGCCCGTAAACGTCAGACTCGATTTGTACAATATGACCGCTACGGCATATACTACGTTGCTTAATACGGAGCTTGCAATATTGTACCGCGACGGAACGGCATACGTTAATTACGGCGCGTTAAAAGCAAAGCTCAACGTTGCGGACATCGACAGATTATTTGACGTTATAAAACAATTTATTCCTAACGCTTCCGACCGCGCAATCCAAGATATATTAGGAAATATCAATGTTTCCGACGTAATTGGCGGGCTTGGTTTTGTTTCCGATTCCGACGGTTACGCGTTAACTCTCGCGTTTGGCGGAATAAACGCGGAAGTCAGGTTTATTACGAACGGCAGCAGCGTTACGCTGGATAACGTCAACCTATCTATCGGCGACGTAAGGCTTACGGCTACGCTTACAAGCGGTAACGAATATCCGCAAGTTATAACAGACGATTGCGTAGATTTGGTAGCGATTGCGGAAGCTTTCGCTCCCGCAATCAAGAACCTGCTAAGCGCGCAGGGCTACGGCGTGAACGTTAAAGGCACGGTAGCTTTCGGCGGACATGCGTATTGTATAAATGCGGAAATCGTTTACAGCGGCGGACTTTATGTAAATGCCGGCGTGTCGTATAACGGCACGAAGATGATCGACGCCGAGATATGGTTTGTAGATAACGTAATTTATCTCAAATCGGACAAGTTGACGCTTGCGGTAAGCGTAGGCGGTAGCGGCGGTAACTCCGATAAGCAAAGCGTAACGGATACTCTCAATAGCTTCAAGGGCTATAACGAATATCTCGACGTACTGATAGACTTTGTAAACGGCGCTGTTGCAAAACTTGCCAACGGCGGTATCGAATACGTTCAATTAGTCAATTCGCTTGCGTTCGACGGAAGCAAACTCACAATCGGCGTGGACGGAAGCCGGCTTGATGCAAGCGTATTTACGGTAACTCTAAACGCAGCGGACGGACTCGGCGTTTCGGTCGAAGGCTTGGCGTTTGCCAACGTCGCGGTAGATATCGAGAGCGCATGCGTTAAAGCTGCAAGCAAAACCGTTGCTCGGCCCGACGGCGACTTTACTACAAATCTTACAATTAAGATTGACGACAGCAATACCGTAAACGCCAATATCGATTTGTTAAACGGAGTTTACAGATTCAAGCTAAAAAATCTTAACGTTTGTTATTCGAACGGTAAAATAAGAATAAACTACGACGACCAAATTTTGGTACAGGGAGACGTTGACAGAATCTCCGAGCTTGTCAAGAGAATCGACGATCTTGTTCACGAGTTTTCAGGAGCAACCGATGCGGGCGCAGGCTTGGATATTATAACTGTGTTCGGCGACGTAAACGTTAAGGAAATAATCAATTCGTTAACTGTTGCAAATACGGACGGCGGCGTACGGTTAGGGCTTACGTTAGCAAGCTTCAACGTTTCGGCGATATTTACGGACGGCAAACTTGACAAGATGGTTCTTCCGATTGCGCAAATCAATAAAACGTTGGAAATTAGAGCTTCCGACAAGGCTGCTTACTACGACTTTTCCGATACGGACGATTACGTTGCAATAGAGCAAGTGTTAGACGACTATATGCCCGCTATCGAGCAATTGGTGGCTACTAACTGCTGGAAGTTTACATTTACGCAGGACAGCTTTGTAACTGTCGACAAGACTGTTTATACTCTAAACGCAGGCTCGTATTTCGAGTTCTATTACAACGAAACGGACAAAGGCAACACGCAGCTTCGCGCAAAACTGACGTTGAGCGCAGCGCTCGGCAACGGAACCAATAAGACGTACAGTATAGACGTTGCGTTGAAGAAGGACGAAAACGGCGCTAACCGAATTTACGTAACCTACAATAACAAGCTGCGCGCAAGCGTATCGCTCGAAGCGGTTATGGGCTGCAAGGACGAATTTGCCAAGCTGCAATCGGCAATTCCACAAATCGGCGATCTTATCGGTAAGATATTTGCCGCTAAGGATGAAGTGGAAGGCAAGGAGATAGATTACTCTACGATAATCAAGGAGCTAAGCTATCGTGACAATGTATTTAATATGTCTCTCAACGGCAACGTATTGCTTGCTGCGCTCGGAGACGTAACGCTCAATGCGGGACTGTACGGCAACGGCTTTGTCCTCAATAATCTCGAATTGAAGTACGACACGATTCAGGTCAAGCTTCAAGGTATGACTGTGGAAGCGTCTACGACCGTCGGCGACATGCCGTATCAGGAAGTGGATAATGCGGAGGATTATACCGCAGTTCAGGATATTTTAGCGTACGACTCCGCGACGTACCATATCAACTTTGACAGTATAAAACAACTGCTATCTGCGGTTAACGTAACTGCGACCGACGGAGTCAAGGACGAAACTACCGGCAATATGCTCCGCTCCTTCAATATCGAAGGCTCGATTCATTTGGGTATCCCCATCGCCAAAGACGTAGATATAAAGTTATTCGCCAAGGTTGATATAAACGAACACGAAAAGACGTTCTTTACGGTTAAGATTGTCCGTGGAAACGGGCGCGAAAGCAAATCGAGCGGATTGGCGGAAAGCATTGCTTTCTACGATAACGGCGGAGAAAGTTATTTGTACTTCGACGGAGAAAGAGAACGCATATCCGTTGTGAGAAATTGCTGGACGGACAAGGAATACTATCGCGCGGACGAGGAGTACAAGTATTGTTCCAAGTGCGGAAGCGAACCCGGACCGCTCGGTAATTGCAATACTTGGGAAGGATGGGAACGTCACGGTAAAAAATATATAGTTACAGGCACTCGCAGGGTGCGCGTGGAAACGAAAATTGCCGACGGTTATCACGAAAAGAATTTCGCTGCGCTTGACTTGACGTTAGAACAGTTTACGTCCAACATAATGGACTACATTTTGGAAATGGTAAACTTCTCTAACTTGATAGAAAAGGAGATAACCAAGCCGCAGGGAAGCGATAAAGAAATACTTATTGAAAACGTAATCAAGGATTACAGATATTCCGAAATCGACGAAACTATGACCTTGAACGATAACAGTCAAGTTCACTTATCGGGTAAATTCACGCTCGATCTCGCTTTGTCGCAAATCAGCAGCGCATTGGGAGACATAACTCTCGACGTCAAGCATGAAGACGATTGCCGTTTGCGCAACGTCAGCGGCACTCTAAAATTGGCAAGCATTATCACCGCTTCGTTGGATCTCAACCTGATGACTCCGAACTACGGCGACGCGACTGCAATTGTCAAAAATGCCGACAATGGCGAAATCGCTTATTGGTAAAGCATAATCAAATATAAACGCTTGAAGCTAATGCTTCAAGCGTTTTACTACATAGCGCAGTGTAGATTGACGCGCTGTATTGTTGTATGCGTGCAGAGTAATGTATAATACATTGTTTTATATTTTTATACTCGTACGCTTGTCTTTTGCCCGCAGAATGGTTATACTAATAAAGTTGCGATTTCACTTGAAAACAAAACACAAAAGAGTAATGAATTTATGGATTATTTCGCGATAATAGTTATAACGTTTATATCAGGAGTAATCGGCACCGGCTTGGGCGGACTTATCGGCGCCGTATTGCGCCGCGATTCCAACAAGGTTGTAAGCTTGCTGTTGGCTTTTGCCGGCGGTATTATGCTTTCCGTCGTTTGCTTCGACCTTATGAGCGAGCCTATCGAGATGATGAAGGAAGGAACTCTTCCCAATTGGACTCCGATAATCGTTGTCGCAGCCGTGGCAGTAGGCTATGCGGTGGTGTATTTGCTCAATTTCGTAATCGACAGGCACGCCAACAGGGAAGTAAAGCATATTGACGACAAGCATCCGCAAACTGCGGATAATCTTGACGAATTGATTCACTCCGATCATCTGGAAAAGCACAAAAGCGAGAAATCCAATTTGTTTGTCGCAGGACTTGTGATGATGATGGCAATAGCGTTGCACAATTTACCCGAAGGTATGGTCATCGGCGCGTCATACGCCATAACTCCCGACGTAGTAGGAAATCTTTTTTCCGGCAGCGGCTTTATTATGGCGATTGTAATCGGATTACACAACATTCCCGAAGGTATGGCGGTATCGGTTCCGCTTATTACCGGCGGTATGGGCAGGGTCAAGGCAGTTTTGCTTACGGCTTTGTCGGGCTTGCCTACCGTGTTGGGCGCGCTTTTGGGGTATGCTCTGGGCGGTATAAACGAGATTATGCTGGTACTGTCGTTGGGATTCGCAAGCGGGGCTATGTTATACGTCGTATTCGGCGAATTGCTGCCCGAGTCTATTCTTATGTGGAAAAGCAAATTGCCCGCCCTGTCCTTATTTGTGGGCGTTCTTGCGGGCTTTTTGCTCGTAATGTTCTAAGATAAAGCATTTTGCCGATAAAAATATCCGACGCGATGAATTCCGCGTCGGATATTTAATTATCATAACTAATGCCTAAGTCAATATAATTATTCTTATATTCTTTATTGATAATGCGTTTATAATGTTTATTATATCTTTCCGTTTATTAACTTAATAGCAGTGCAAAAAGCGTATTTTCGAAACGGAACGTAATGTAAATTACATTTACCGATCTATTTGCGGACGCGGAATCAAGCAAGACGCGGCAAACGAATAGCCCGAACAGGGAGTTTATTTTACGTAAATGATCGACGCGGGCTATGACGTTTTACAAAGTTGCGAAGTTTATCCGCTCTCAAATAATCCAGTCGCCGTCGCGGAACACGGGCGTAACCTTTCCGTCGTACCCTATGCCGTCAATGTTCATATCCTTTGTTCCGACCATAAAGTCTACGTGTTGTATGCTTTGGTTCATTCCGTGCTGCGCAAGCTGTTCGGCAGTCATATTGTTTCCGTCTTTTACGGTTGTGGGGTAGCTTGCCCCGAAAGCAAGGTGACAGCTGGCATTTTCGTCGAATAACGTATTGTAGAACAGTATTCCGCTTTCCGCAATAGGAGAGTTTTTGCCTATTAACGCTATTTCTCCGAGCGACAGTACGCCTTCGTCGCTTTCGAGCAATCCTTTTAGCGCGTCGTAGCCCACCTTTGCGGAATAATTTACTACCCTGCCGTTTTTGAACGTAATCGAGAAGTCGTCTATTACGTTGCCGTTGTTAACAAGCGGCAGCGCGTTAACTACCGTACCGTTTATTTTGCGGTTGTGCGGCGCGGTAAACACTTCTTCCGTAGGCATATTGGCGGTAAACGGTATTCCGTCCTGCCCCGCTTCTTCGGCGGCTATCCATACGTGGCCGAGAGCCAATCCTACCGTCAAGTCCGTACCGTGTTTGTTGGTTAAATGCAGATACTCGAAGTTATGCTCGGTCATAAATTCCGCACGGGCAACCAACGTATCGATATGCTTTCTCCACGCAGCAGTCGGATTGTCTTGATCCAAACGCATAATGTGACCTATCGCCTTCCACATTTTGTCCATCGCTTCGTCCGTCGGCATATTGGGAAATACTTGTTTCGCCCATTCGGGAGTTGGAACGGACACTATCGTCCAACGGAGATAGTTGGACATTGTGGCGTTACGGAATGCTTGACGCGCCGTTTGGAACGCCACTTGGTATGCGGCAAGCTTGTCGGCATCGCATCCCTTGTATTTGTTCGGGTCGTCTGCGGATATAGATATAAGACAGCATTTGCGCTCGATAAAGTAGTTCCACAATTCCGTTTGATAACTCGGAATATCGCACAAAGCGTCTTTGTCGGCGTTGAGCATATTTATTCTGTCAAGCTTTTCGTCGCGCCACTCCATATGCACCTTTTTCGCTCCCAATTCGTACGCCTTTTGCGCAATAAGATGGGCGAAGTCTTGACAGTTAACGTCGCAGCGTATAACTACCTCCTGCCCCTTTTGCATGTTCGCGCCTATCGAGACGGCAAGCTCGGCGTAACGTTCCATTTGTTTTGTTGTAAGCATAATTTCCGCTCCTTTTATTGATATTTTTCGGCGTTTGGTATCCGTATCGCATCAAACTTTTCGTGTTTCAGCTCCGTAAGGTTGTAAACGCCGAAACGAATTACAGGTATTATACCCGAGTATGCCGTTAAAGTCAAATAAAAAGGACGGCGGATGCAGCCGCGTAATTGACAATGCATGTAATATGGAATATAATTTAATAAAAAAATTCAAGGAGATTTTTTTATGCAAAATCCGCAGGTTACTATTACAATGCAGGACGGTAAACGTATAACGGTCGAGCTTTATCCCGATGTTGCGCCCAATACCGTAAACAATTTTATAAGTCTTGTAAGCAAGGATTTTTATAACGGACTTATATTCCACCGCGTAATCAAGGGCTTTATGATACAAGGCGGTTGCCCCAACGGTACGGGGACGGGCGGACCGGGATATGCAATCAAGGGCGAGTTTGCTCAAAACGGCTGCGCCAACGGCTTAAAGCACGAGCGCGGGGTAATATCTATGGCAAGAGCTATGAGTCCCAACAGCGCCGGCAGTCAGTTTTTTATTATGCACAAGGACGCTCCCCATCTCGACGGAGCGTACGCCGCATTCGGGCGCGTTATCGGCGGAATGGAAGTAGTGGACGAGATAGCTAATACCCGTTGCGACTACTCGGACCGTCCGTACGAACCGCAGGTAATGGCTTCCGTCACGGTGGAAACCTTCGGCGAAACCTATCCCGAACCTGTCAAAATATAACGAACAGCCGTAATAGTATTTGCAGCACGCCGCGCAGACGTATGCGCGGATAAAAACTATACAAAAACGCTTGAAATTATTTTTCAAGCGTTTTATGTTTTGAATTAAATTATACCGCCTTAACGTAATACGAAGCGCACCGTAGGGTTTTCGCGTTCTATTATCGCAAATACTTCTTGTAAATTTGCCGCGTCTGCGTAGCAGCCGAAGTTTGTTAATTCGATTGTAACGTTATCTTCCGTTCCGCGAACGCCGTCTATTAGCGAGTCGTAATTTAAGCTGAACACTTCGGGAAAAACTTGCCGCATTCGGGCGATAAACAGCGGTTTTTCGTTAAATTCTTTGCAGTCGATTTTTACCGTCATACGAATCTCATTATAGAAAAGCTGTCGTAGTGGTCGCCGGTGTAGAATATCAGAAAATCCGAAGAAAATACTATTCTCAACGCGTTTCTTCCGCCGCCGGTATATCCTATGTCGCACTCGGTAAACGTTCGTCCGCTTGCTTTGGGCAACAGTCCTTCGCGGTTTTGGAACGTTCCGCCCGTATAACTCAGCTTATTCTGTTTGGTATAATTTTTCGTTACGTAAGATTTATTCGAGTTGTAATTGCTCGGCAGCTTGTGAAACAGATAAATATACGCGCCCACTTCTTCCTTCGTGTTGTATATACCTTTTTCCGTTACGTTTACGTTATCGAGCCGTACGGTTATTACGTTCATACCGTAGTCTTCGAATTTATCTTCCGCAGGCTTGTCGTTATTGTCTGGTTTGTCGGTAGAATCGTCGGGCTTATCCGTGCCGTTCGGGATGTCCGTTTTGTCTTCGTTGTCGTTGGAACCGCCGATTATTGTGGAATTGTCGACGTCGTTCTTGTCGGACGGCGGATTGTCATTGTCCCAACAACCTATGGGAAATATTACAAGCGTTAATACAAGCAGTACCGTCAATGCGACGGATAATATTTTGTTAAAGTTTTTCATATTATTGTTGGAAATTCAGTGTGTTGCATGTTTTAGTTCCGTCTTCGTTATAGACGGCGAGTAGACAACCTGTAAAATAGGCCTTTCCGTTCCAGTTGCACAAAGCCAGTTCGACTTTGAACGTTTTGCCGCTTGATATATAATCGTTTAACCAGCGGTATTGGTTTGCGCTGCTGCAATACAGGTCGATTGTAGTTTCGCCTACGGCTAAAATCATCTTGGTATAAAAAGCCGTTTCTTCGCGTACGAATTTTGCGTTTTCCAATACGTAAACGGTGGTGGTATGATCTTCTTTCGTGTCAAGTGCTTTAAGGCTTTCAAGCGTTTGTCCGCTTACGAAGCTGTCTGTTGCGTACTCCTTTTCGCCGTAGTAGTTAGCAAGCAATTCGCAGTCTAATACGCAGCTCTGACCGAATTGCGATTTGTCCGAACCGGAGTTGAACTGCGATCTGACGCCTTTCAGCACGACATGGTTGCCTACCTTTACCGTCGCCAATACGTCGCCCGTTGTCGTAACGGCTATCGCGCCCGTTTCGTCGATGAGATAGAACCCGTCTCTGTTTACAAGCGAAGGTCCTACTATTCCGCTTACGGTAACCTGTTCTTGAAGCGCCGCGCTTATTGCCTGACTAACATTAAAGGCGTTGGGATACAGCTGAGCTTCGGTTACGGTTATCTTTTTCGTTTGTTCGTAAGTTTTGTAGCCTGCGTACGTAGCTCTCATCGTAATGGTGGTTTCGCCCGTTCCGCACAGCGTAGCTTTAACTGCCGAACCCTGCGTGTCTATGGACATAACCGCGGGATTGCTGGAAGAGTATTGTATTTTTACGTCGGATATGCCGAGCAGATCGGACGAAACGCTTGTGGTAAGGTCTATCGTTAAATCCGTCAAATCGCAGTATTTATATTGCGATTGGAATTGGTCTGCGGCGTAGTACTTTATTGCAAATTCCGCCGCGTCGGCTTTATCGAAAGTGTAGTTTTCATATTTTACGGCTATGGGAATAAATCTCCACAAGCAACCCGAAGGATTGCTCTTGGCGTTAAGCGGGGACAGGTACACGGTACAAATCTTACCGTCGAATTCGTCCAACCAAGTAAAGTCACTTCCGCTGCACATAGTGTAAACGTATGAACCGGTTATGCCGTCTATATCGTTCACGTAGTAGTTTGTAAAGCCGTTTCCGGGAACTTTCCGTATAAGAGCGGTGGTTTTGTACGTAAGAGAAGCCACGTCCTGCGTTACGGGGGTTTCCATAATTTCTTTTACGGTCTTTTCCTGCATCCAGCTGTTATCGAATGCGGAGGTGTTGTTGTCATTGTTTATCAAATGAGCGTCTTGAAGCTGATTACAACCCAAGTATCCGAATTTTATTGCGTTTGCCTTTTCCGACTCTAATACGTAATACGCTTTTTCCGCGCAAAGCGTGACGGTATTGCCGACTTTAACCTGCGGCGTTAATTGAGAGTCGTACACGTAAATAGAAGACGTATTGTCGATAAGGTAAAATCCGCAGGGCTTCATTCCTTCGGCGTAAATAATTTGCGATACTACGCCCGTTACCTTTACCAATGTTCCCGCATCGGCAAAGCGCGCGTATTCCAAGTTCATGGCGGTGTAGTCCGCTTCGTTAAAGCTTGTATCCGGTACGGATGCGAAGTCGATAATCCACGCCGACTTGGCCTGTTTCGTTTTTTCTTGGAAGTTCTGCAGCGTACAGTATAGCAGCACTTCGTCGCCTTTATACGGCTTTTTTACTAAATCGGAATATCTGTTTACTCCGTCGGAAGCGTAGCTGCCGTAAACGTACAGATCGTTAGTGCCGTCGGTTATTGTCATTTCTCCGTAGGACGCATTGCTTACGGCTTTTACGGTACCTTTTATCAGATATCTTTCCGTCGTGGCTTCCTCTACGTGCGTTTCGGCTATCTCGAGTGCCTGCGCAATAGTGGTAAGCGCAACGTCCTTGCCGTAAAGCGTGCGACTGTTGCCCGCGGGTTGGTCGCAATTCCATATTTTGGTTGCGGCTTCGTCTTCGTACCATATGGTCGCGGTATTGCCGCTTATTGCGGGGTAGACTATTCTGTCCGCCGCGGGAACGCTTGTGGTATCTACCGTTTCGCCGTTTTTAACGAAGGTTATTTGTACGGGCTTGGCTTCTAACTTGCCGAACAACGTAATGTCTTCCGTAACAGGCGCGGTCAAGTCCCACTTGGTTTTGAAGTTTATGTCGTCGTACCATACTATTTCGTAACCGTCCGGAACGTTGTAAGTGGGCGGGGTTGCACAGTCGCCTTTGTTTACGGTAGATGATATTATTCCGCCGTTATAGGAATACGTTACCGTAACTTGATTTTGGCACGCGGCAAGAATCAGCGTACAGCAAAATACAAGAACAAGCGACACAAGAGCGAGTTTCTTTTGTCTCATTTGTCCTTTCTCCTTTTCGAATTTGCGCCGCGGGGGGGGGAGAAGGCTTGTCGTTTGCAACAGCGCCGTTTCATTGACTTAGCCGTAATAAACGTAAAGTATTCTTTTGATTGTTTATTTAGCGCATTAGGATAAAATTATATCCAATAATTATTATAACAATAAAAAAGTAAAAATCAAGCGGTTTACAAAATTTTTTAGTGAAACCGCAAGCTAATTTTTCATTTACTATTGACTTTGACATTAAAATGTGATAGGATACATTGGCGTTTGACGAGAACGGAAGTATAGGGCGGCTTTCCTGTTGCCTTATCCGAATACTTGCAAACCGTCAAGGAGAAAAACTATGTTTAACGTTAATATTCAGAACAAAACATTGAAATTGGACGAAAGGACGCCTATTCTCAGCGTAATAGACGACCCTGCAAAAACGTACTATGTTGCCAAGGTCAACAACAGACTGCGCGAGCTTACCTACGAACTGTGCTATGACAGCAACGTCGAGTTGCTGGATCTTACCAACACAGACGCGGTAAAGGTGTACGAAACAAGTTTCAGATATCTTATCGCGCACGCTTTTCACAATCTGTATCCCGATTATCAAATTAAGATTTGCTATGCTATTTCGCGCTCGTTAATGGTTACGGTTCTGTCGCCTAAAACGCAGATAGACAAAGCTATGCTTAAAGCCGTCAAAAAGGAAATGGACAGGCTCGTGTCGCAGGATTTACCCTTTGAAAAGATGATGATGACCAAGGAAGAAGCCTACGATTATTTTGTCAGCCAAGGTCAAACGGACAAGGCAGAAACGCTTAGATATCGTCCCGAAAAAACGTGTCATTTCTATAAATGCGCGGATTATCTCAACTATATGCACGGATATATGGTTCCGTCGACGGGGTATTTGTCCAAGTACAATTTGTTTTGCTACGACGGCAATATGATAGCGCAGTATCCGCGTTACGAATATAAGGGCGCAATTCCGCCCTTTAACGACGAGCCGACCTTTGCCAAGGTGCTAAACCGCGCGCACAAGTGGGCGAAGATATGTAACGCCGAGATTATCTCCGATATGAACGCGCACGTAAACGCCGATACGTACGTGGACTTCATCAATATGAACGAAACTTTGCACAACGATATGCTTCACGAATTGGGCGGTCTAATTGCCAACGATATCGAAAACATTCGTCTGATTTGTATAGCGGGACCGTCCAGCTCCGGCAAGACGACGTTTTCCAACCGTTTGCGTATCGAGCTTATGTCGCGCGGAATCAATCCTTTGCGCATTTCTCTCGATATGTACTACAAAAACCGCGACGAAATACCCTTGGACGAAGACGGCTCTCCCGACTTCGAGCATATCAATTCGTTGGATGTACAGCTGTTTAACGAGCATATTCAAGCGCTTATCGAGGGCGAAGAAGTGGAGCTGCCCAATTACGAATTCGAAAAGGGACGTTCGGACAACGGTACGAAGACAAGGATAAGCGCGGATACGCCCATTATCATCGAAGGTATCCACGCATTGAACGACCAATTATCCTACGCCATTCCCAAGCACCAAAAGTTTAAGATTTATATTGCGCCGCAATTCCAAATAAATATCGACTATCACAATCCTATAAGCTATACCGATATCCGTTTGCTTCGCCGAATCGTTCGCGACAGAAAGTACCGCGGAGCTTCCGCCGAGAGAACTCTCGAAATGTGGCCGAGCGTTCGCCGCGGCGAGTTTAAGTGGATATATCCCTATCAGGAAGGCTGCAACTACGTGTATAATTCTGCGCTGACGTATGAATTGTGCGTTTTGAAAAAGTACGCGCTGCCCGCTCTTCAAGAAGTGTCGCAGGACAGCCCCTATTACGTAACGGCAAGCAGACTGATACGCTTTTTGAAGTACTTTAACGAAATGGATGAGAAATGGGTTCCGTGCAACTCGCTTCTGCGCGAGTTTATCGGCGGGTCTTGTTTCGCCGAAGTTGACGAATAGGTCGCTCGCGCACTTCCATAAAAACGGCTTCGGACGTTGCGCGTCCTGCAGATTGTTTTTATTGGGAGTACACTCGCTCGGAGTATTAAGCGGTCAACCCCTACCCCTTGGAAAGGGGAGTGATGTCGCTCGCGTATCCCGCTAAAAACTGCTTAACTCGCGGACGAATTGAGTGATTGCATTAAGCATTCGGAACATTCCGTATAGTTAGATAATAATAAGCGTTGCGGGCATTCCTACGAAAACGGCTTCGCTTCGCAAAACCGATATATGAATAAACAAATTAAAGGGGTTGCCGATGGCAACCCCAATTTTAACTGTTTTCAATTCCTATCAGATTTTCATTGTAAGCGATATGCGCTTTTTGTCAAGGTCTACGCCCAATACCTTTACGTCTACCACGTCGCCCACTTTAACAACCTCCAGCGGGTGCTTTACAAACTTTTTATCCGACAGCTGCGATATGTGCACCAAGCCGTCTTGGTGTACGCCTATGTCTACAAATACGCCGAAGTCTATAACGTTGCGTACCGTGCCTTTAAGTATCATTCCTTCTTTAAGATCCTTCATTTCCAATACGTCGCTTCGAAGAATCGGTTTGGGCATCTCGTCGCGCGGGTCGCGGGCGGGCTTTTCCAATTCGGCAACGATATCGCGAAGCGTCGGCTCGCCTACGCCCAATTTGTCGGCAAGTTTGCCGTAATCCTTTATTGTCTTGGACAAGCCGTTAAGATTGCCGATGCTATGCGGTTCTATGTTTTGCAGCTGCATAAAGCGCGCTGTCGCTTCGTAGCTTTCGGGGTGTACGCTTGTTGCGTCTAACGGATTGTCTCCGCCCGTAATACGCAAAAATCCCGCGCATTGCTCGTACGCCTTCGCGCCCAATTTGTCCACCTTTAACAGCTGTTCGCGGTTGGTAAACCGTCCGTTTTGTTCGCGGTAGGATACGATATTTTTGGCAATCGCGCTTGTTACGCCGGATATGTACGTTAGCAACGGCGCGGAAGCGGTGTTAAGGTCAACTCCTACCTTATTAACGCAGTCTTCTACGACGCCTTCCAACGTCTCGCCTAACTTCTTTTGGTTCATATCGTGTTGGTACTGTCCTACGCCGATTGATTTGGGGTCGATTTTTACAAGCTCGGCAAGCGGGTCTTGAAGCCGCCTTGCAATGCTTGCCGCGCTGCGCTGACCTACGTCGAAGCCGGGAAATTCTTCCGTCGCCAATTTACTTGCGGAGTAAACCGACGCGCCCGCTTCGTTGACGATTACGTATTGCACGGGCAGTCCCGTTTCGTGTAGCAATTCTACAATTATCTGTTCGCTTTCGCGCGAAGCCGTGCCGTTGCCAAGAGATATAAGCGACACGTTATACTTGTTGATAAGCTGTTGAAGCGTAAGCTTTGCTTTGGCTATTTTTTCGGGAGTGGTGGGCGCGGTGGGGTAGATAACCGTTGTGTCAAGCACTTTGCCCGTGCCGTCTACAACGGCAAGCTTGCAGCCCGTTCTAAACGCGGGGTCCCAACCTAATACAACCTTGCCTACAATAGGAGGCTGCATAAGCAATTGTTCCAAGTTTTTGCCGAAGACGGCAATTGCGCCTTCTTCCGCCTTTTCGGTAAGCATATTGCGTATTTCCGTTTCGATGCTCGGCGCAATCAAGCGAACGTAGCTGTCCGTAAGAGCCAGCGTAAGCAATGGCGACGTATTGGGGTTGCTTCGCGTTATTACGTGACGGGACAGGTAATCGCAAATAAGCTCGCTCGGAGCTACAATCTTGACCGTAAGTACCTTTTCCGCTTCTCCGCGGTTAACCGCTAATACGCGGTGTCCCGCAATTTTGGTTAATTCTTCTTCGTAGGCGTAGTAATTGTCGTATACCGTCTTTACGTCCGGCTTTTTTGCCGCGGAAGTAAGTTTGCCAAGATTGAACGTCAATCCGCGTATTGCCGTGCGGTATTCGGCGTTGTCGGATATTATTTCCGCAATTATATCCAACGCGCCCTGCAAGGCTTCTTTAACGGTTTTTACGCCCTTTTCTTCGTTGACGTAAGGCAGCGCGAATTCGTTGGGCTTTTCCGTCGTTTCCTGTAACAGAATAATATTGGCAAGACCTTCCAAGCCCTTTTCTTTGGCTACCGTCGCGCGAGTTCTGCGCTTGGGACGGTAGGGGCGGTACAGGTCTTCTACTGCGACCTGCGTTTCGGCGTTTTCGATAGCTTGCCGCAGTTCGTCCGTCATCAAGCCTTGTTCTTCAATGCTTTTTATAACCTGCGCCTTTTTTTCTTCAAGGTTGCGCAGGTATGTCAGCCGCTCGTACAGCTTGCGCAGCTGTTCGTCGTTAAGCTGTCCCGTAGCTTCCTTGCGGTAACGGGAAATAAAGGGAATAGTGTTGCCTTCGTCGATTAGGTTGACCGCTGCGTCTACCTGCCATTTGGCAACGTCTAATTCTTCGGTGATTTTCAAATTGATATCCATAATTTTGCAAAAACTCCTGCTATTGTAAAACTCACTAATCCGTCGGCATTTTTTACAGCCTATACGAACGGCTTTATTATACTAAAAATCAAGTTTTTTTGCAATTAAAAAAGCTTGATATAATTGCCGTAATAGAAATCGTAAATTCGAAAAGGCGAAATAAAACTTTTCTATAAATAAAATAGGCGGTCGGTATTTTACCGTCCGCCTATTTCAATACTATTTTAATAAATATAAATTCTCTTTTTCAGGTACTCTTTCAGCTCCGCAATGGGTACGCGTTCCTGTTGCATTGTGTCGCGGTCGCGTACCGTTACGCAGTTGTCTTGTTCCGTGTCGAAGTCTACCGTAACGCAGAACGGAGTTCCTATTTCGTCCTGACGGCGGTAGCGCTTGCCTATGCTGCCAGCTTCGTCGTATTCGCAGGCGAATTCTTTAAGCAAGTCGTTGTATATTTCGATAGATTTATCTCCTAACTTTTTAGATAGCGGCAGTACGCACGCTTTAACGGGCGCAAGCTCGGGGTGCAGATGCAGCACAACGCGCGTATCGTTTTCGCCTACCGTTTCTTCGTCGTATGCATTGCACAGGAAGGCAAGAAACGCTCTGTCCGCGCCCAAGCTCGGCTCTATAACGTACGGCACGTACTTTTCGCCCGTTATCGGGTCGGTGTAGTCCATGGGCTGCCCCGACGTTTCTTGGTGGCGTGTAAGGTCGTAGTCCGTTCTGTCCGCTACTCCCCACAGCTCTCCCCAACCGAAGGGGAACTTAACTTCGAAGTCCGTCGTCGCCTTGCTGTAAAAACACAGCTCGTCCTTGTCGTGGTCGCGCAGCCGCAGGTTTTCTTCCTTCATACCAAGGTCAAGCAGCCATTGTTTACAAAAGTTCTTCCAGTAATCGAACCATTCAAGGTCGGTACCCGGCTTGCAGAAAAATTCCAATTCCATCTGCTCGAATTCGCGTATGCGGAAGATAAAGTTGCCCGGCGTAATCTCGTTGCGGAAGGATTTTCCTATTTGCCCTATGCCGAAGGGAACTTTTCTGCGCGTGGTGCGGCATACGTTTTTGAAGTTGACGAATATACCTTGCGCCGTTTCGGGGCGTAGGTATACCGTGCTTGTCGCGTTTTCCGTAACGCCTATAAATGTCTTGAACATAAGGTTGAATTTGCGTATAGGAGTAAAGTCGCACTTGCCGCATACGGGGCAATGTATCTCGTGTTCGGCAATGTATCGGGACATTTCTTCGTCGGACATTTGCGCTACGGTATTGGGTAATTTGTGCTTGGCTTGATATTCTTCTATTAAGTTGTCCGCACGGTAACGCGTTTTGCAGCCCTTACAGTCCATAAGCGGGTCGCTGAATCCCGCCAAGTGTCCCGTCGCTTCCCAAGTTTTCGGGTTCATAATAATTGCGGAATCCAACCCTACGTTTAGGGGGTTTTCCTTTACGAACTTCCTATACCATACCTGCTTTATGTTGTTTTTCATTTCAACGCCCAAGGGACCGTAATCCCACGAGTTCGAGAGTCCTCCGTATATTTCGCTTCCCGGATAGACGAATCCGCGTCCTTTAGCAAGGTTTACAATCTTTTCCATAGTAATTTCTGCCATAATATATCTCCTGAATATTGTTCTAAACTAATATATCCGAATCTAAATTTCGCGTTTATTCGAACGCTTGCGGATATGCCGATTTGCGCATATCGGCATACTTTGCCGACGTTTGCCGCTCGTTTTCCGTTTCGTATTCATATTCTAATTTTTTACCGCGTTTTTGTCAAGCAAGTAACAAACAAATACAGTCAAACTTGAGCTATGCCGATAACTCCTACAACGACGTTAGTAAGTTAGACCGTATGCATATACGGTGTAGAACGGAAGCGCGCGAACGCGTTTCCGTTTTTCAACTTGTTTTAATCAATGCGGAGTAAAATAATATAAATAAAGAGTAAAAAAGTGCAAAAAGCGAATAATTTTACATGTAAAACGCAATACGTACCGCTCAAATTCGATGCATAGAATAGTATTGCAATTATTCGTATAATATGGTAAAATAACTACGTCGGGTATCCGACGTGAAGGAGCGTTAATATGAGAATGGGCAATCCGTCCGTAAGACGGTTGATAGCCAAAACCAACCGCGGGGAAATGAGCATAGAAATTCAACCCGCAACGTACAAGGGCGTTTACGGCAAGGCGACGTTATTTGCGTTTCTGACTATTATTTGCGCGGTAGTTACGGAGCTTGTCGTATTACCGTGGGCGTTGAAAAGCGACCCGATAGGAGCTCTTACGGCAGTCGGCATAGCCGCGGCGGTATGCACGCTTCCGCTTATAGTTATGTCCATTGTTATAGCCTTTGCGCCGACTACCGCAAAGGTATTGGGAATAATCTATTCCGTGTTGCAGGGCGGACTGTTGGGATGCTTGGGGCTGTTGGTGGATATGTTTTACCCCGGTATCGCTTTCGCCGCGTTATTGGGGACGTCGATAGTGTTTCTTATCTCTCTCGCCGTAAATAGACTGCTGGAAGTGCGAATAAGCAGTAAGTTTATGCGCGGAATTATGGTCGCGTTTTTCAGCCTTATGGCATTGGAACTTGTGGTATGGCTGCTGTCCTTTACGGGTATATTCGGCGACTTTTCCGCCTTGTGGTGGATTCAGCTTGTCGTGTCTGCCGTATGCATAATTTGGGCGACGATAATGCTCACTTGGGATTTGCAGAATATCGACCACTTGGTAAAAAGCGGCGCTGACAAAAAATACGAGTGGTGCGTAGCCTTTTCGCTGGTGACCACGTTGGTTTACCTGTACGTAGAGATTTTGGAATTACTGCTGCGTTTTGTAATGCTATTCCAAAGAAACAAAAATTAAACTTATGAACGAGATAACATCGAAGCAAAAGCTACTTAACAAAAACGGAACCTTGGCAAACCCGGGGTATGCCAAACATATGCTGTACGCTTACGACCGAAGCAAGGTGAAATGCGCCCCGCTGCGTCTTAAAGAATGGGATTTTTACCAAATTCATTTCGGGCATATTGTGCTGCAAATAACTATGGGACATATCTCATATGCGTCGTCCGTTTCGGCGACGCTTATCGACCTTGATACAGGCAAGCGTAAAACCGTAGGCAGGCAGATTATGTTTAACAACGTTTTCGCCGACAAGATGCCGCAAAATCCTGAAGCTCCCAACAAATTACAGTTTTTTTCCGATAATTTGCTGTGTCAATTCGAAACTACGGACAAGGAACGCCGTCTGTCGTTAACGTCGGTGGGCAAAAAGCAATTAAAGGCGGAAATCGACGTAATGCTTACCAACTGTTCCGTATCCAAGGATAAGATGGTCATAGCCACTCCCTTTGCAAAAAAACGTCAATGGTACCTCAATTATAAGGAAAACTGTTTCGTCGTCAACGGTCGCTGTCGCATAGACGATATGTCCTACGAAATACATAACGGCTTCGGCTTGCTGGATTGGGGGCGCGGCGTGTGGCCGTATTCTCACCGCTGGGTGTGGGGCAACGGCGGCACGGTGGTGGACGGCAAACACTTCGGCTTTAACATAGGTTGGGGTTTCGGAGACACCTCCAACGCTACCGAAAATATGTTTTTCTTCGATAACAAGGCGTACAAGTTGGGCAAGGTTAACGAAATGCGTATCGGCGACGACTACCGCTATACGGACGAAGACGGCAGGTTCGTATTCGACGTGGAAATGCTGTACGATAATTTTACGGCAACCAAGGCGGTTATCGTCAACAATAGCTGTCATCAGCGTTTCGGGCTGTGGTGCGGCTACGTGGTGTTGGACGACGGACAGCGGCTGTACGTTCCGCCTTTTGTAGCGTTTTGCGAACACGCAAAGAATCGTTGGTGAGTGGCTTGTGCCTTACGTATTTTAAGCTGTGGGCGCAGCCCTTGCTTTCGCCTTGCAACCAACGCCGCACTGCGGCAATCGATTTGACTCGGTATATGAACATGCTCGCACTCGGCTCCGTCTGTAAGATATCCGTCACTTCTTAAAAAACGCAAGCCCGTTGACAAACGGGCTTTTTTAATTGCACATTGAGCAGTATTCGTTATGCATTAAAAAAAAGAAACCTATTCGGCTTCTTTTTTGTATTTTAGTTTGGTTGCTTCGCCGCCGCGAAGATAGCGTTCGTCCCAGTTTTGTTGCAAAATTTCCGCAACTTTTTCGAACAATTCTCCGTCGATTTCCTTTAACCTTTTGTTTAGGTCTTTGTGCGCGGTGGATTTGCTTACGCAGTAAATGTCGGCGACTTCTCTTACCGTGCATTTGTTTTGCAGAAGGTAATTTGCAATGTCCGTTACGCGTTCCGTAATGTAGTCTTTCATTCATTTCTCCGACGGTTAATTAGTATATTAAACGTCGGATTGCGCGTTTTTATGACAATTTTCGCCTTTATTTATCCTGACTTTCGTTTTGTTATCAAAACCGCTTTATTTTCCCGCGGTCACGTTATTTCTGCCGTTTTGCGAGTGGCTGCATTGGACTGTTTCAAAATTATCGTTCTAAGTTATTCCACAGATTATATCTTTCGGGATGCATTATGGCGTTTGCAAACTTTTCGCTAATGTCGGGGTATTTTCCCGACAGCTCCGCCAGCAGCTTTTTCATGCCTTCCCGTTCGGTATGCTTGTTTGCGGGGCACGGGTTATGAACGACGGGCAATGCTTTAACTATTCCCGATATGTCCTTCTCCGAAAGGTAAATCATCGGTCGAATCAATGTGACGCCGCTTCGGGACATAAAGGACTTGGGCTGCATAGTGCTCAGCCTTCCTTCGTAAAATAAGCTGAGCATAAAGGTTTCCACAACGTCGTCAAGGTGGTGTCCCAATGCAAGCTTGTTGTAGCCGTTGCTTGTAATTTCGTTATTTAACGCGCCGCGCCGCATTTTCGCGCACAGACTGCACGGGTTTTTCTCCTTGCGCACGTCGAATACTATTTCGGCTATGTCCGTCTTTACAATGCGGTATTCGACTCCAAGTTCGTCGCAGTATTTTTGTACGGGCCGATATGCGTTGGGAACAAATCCCATATCTACCGTCACAGCCATAAGGTCGAATTTGCAGTCGAAGTAGCGTTGATATGCGCGCATAAGTGTCAATAGCGTAAGGCTGTCCTTACCGCCGCTTACGCCTACGGCGATTTTATCGCCGTCGTCAATCATTTTGTAATCGTTTACCGCCCTGCGGAAGGGCGACAGCAGCTGTTGGATGTTCATAATAATATTTTATATCTAACTTCCCGTTTTTGCAAGCGTTTCATGCTCCGTCGCTGAGGCTAAACTGCGTATGACATAAAAATAATTTTTTTATACAATATTTTGCTTGACAAAATAAATGATAAAGATTATCATATAATTATACAAGGATTAAACGCAATGAGATTTTCCAAACAGCGAGAAGCGGTGTATCGTACGCTTTATCATACCGACATTCACCCCGATGCGGCGTGGATATACGCAAAAACCCGCGAGACGGAGCCTAATATCGGTATTGCCACGGTATACCGTAATCTTAACGAGTTGGTAAGTTCGGGCAGGATAAAACGCATAAGCGTGGAAGGATACGCCGAGCGGTTTGACGCCGATATGCGCGAGCACGGACATATGGTCTGCGAGCGGTGCGGAAGAATAACGGACGTGGACTGCGGCTCGGTTTCGGTTGCGTGTTCGGTCGAAGGCGTGACGCGTTGCGAGATAACTTTATACGGAATTTGCGACGAGTGTCGTAAAAAAAACAAATAAGGAGAATATACGAATGAAAAAATGGATTTGCAAAGTATGCGGTTACGTTCACGAAGGCGACGAGGCTCCGGAAATCTGTCCTCTTTGCGGAGTAGGCAGCGACGAGTTCGAATTGGAAGAAGAATAATTTATATTACTTTCGCCGTCGGAAAGTAAAATTCGACGAAAATTATTAAATATAGGAGATAATAAAAATGAAATTTGTTTGTTCGGTATGCGGTTACGTTCACGAAGGAAACGAAGCGCCGGAAAAATGTCCCCAATGTAAGGCTCCCAAGGAAAAGTTTATAGCGCAGGCGGGAGAGCTCTCGTGGGCTGCGGAACACGTAGTGGGAGTGGCTCAAGGCGTTCCGCAAGATATAATTGACGATTTGCGCGCTAACTTCAACGGCGAATGCAGCGAAGTAGGTATGTACCTTGCTATGGCTCGCGTAGCTCACCGCGAAGGTTACCCCGAAATAGGACTTTATTGGGAAAAAGCCGCTTACGAAGAAGCGGAACACGCTGCCAAATTTGCCGAACTGCTCGGCGAAGTGGTTACCGACAGCACCGCTAAGAACCTTGCTATGCGTATCGAAGCGGAAAACGGCGCGACAATGGGCAAGACGGACCTTGCAAAACGCGCCAAGGCTTTGGGCTTGGACGCTATTCACGACACCGTTCACGAAATGGCTCGCGACGAAGCGCGTCACGGCAAAGCGTTCGAAGGACTGTATAACCGTTATTTCAAAAAATAACGTAAGTTAAATACTATTATAAATATAACCCGCAGGGAAAAGTGTTCCTTGCGGGTTTTTCGTTTAATAATTTTTAATCTAACGCGATTAGCCACGCTTGATTACACGCGGTTTTGTTTTGTGAGCGACCTGCCTTAATCGTTAAAGTTATGGTTTTTGTTAAATTCCCGATATTAATCGAATGTGCCCAAAACGTTAAAAAGTAAAAATTCTCGCCGAATCGCTTACGTAATATCGACAAACATTGACTAAATGCTTGACTTTTGAACGCGGGGGGGGGTATACTCAAAATACTTAAAAGTATAGACATTTGAAATAGCCCGCAATTGATTGAGAATGGCGGCTTTGAGAAGCTGTAATAATAAATCGGCGGATTTCAAATACTAACAGATATTTCATATCGGGAGAATGCTGCAAAATGAAACGTTTATTACGGATTTTAACGTTTTTATTCGTATTCGTGCTCGCTTCGTCCGTATTGGTAGCTTGCGTGGATATGGATGAAAATACTGTTATCGGCGGTATCACGCAAGAAAAAATATCGATGCAGGTTTTCGTTACTTCGGATAAAATCCGAGTAGAATTGAACAGCGTCGAAAGCGAAGTGGGCAACGCAACTGTTAAAGTTGCGGCGGTCAAAGCATACGAATATATCGAAGGCGAACAACAGCTTTACGGTTTGTCTGCCGACAAATTGTCGGCGAGCGACGAATCGACGTTCATCGGCGACTATAAATTGGGCACCGAAAGCGTCGTCGAAATAAGCAGATATGTCGACGGCTTCGACAGATTATATTGCAAATACTATGTGGTTCACGACGGCAAGGTGTTGCGTGGACCTATTTATGCTACGCAAATCGATCCCGTATCCGCTGCCGTTCCGCAATTCGATATAAAGTCCAAAAAAGGTATACTCGGTGAAAATTTGGATTATTACAAAGATCTTAATTGTTCTTATACGGCAATCAATTTGGATATCACCGATTTTATTTATCCTAACGAGCTTATTGATGAAGACGGCGAAGAAATACCGCTCGCGCATCCCGACGATGCGTATGCGTTCGATTCTAACGGTAAGACGTTTTACTTCCGCAAGTCCAAGGTGGATGCTTACGACAACAACGTAAGGGGCTATTACTCTGCGGGAGCGCATATTACGGGTATAATTTATGCGACTAATAACAATATCTCGGAGCAATCCGAAACCTTCCCCGCCAAAATGACGTATTTGCCGTGGGCTACTATGGCTGTCAGCGGACAAGGTGTTCCGCCGTTAGTGGGGCTTAACACTTCCAATAGATACGGATTCGAATACTTCGTTGCAATGATGGAATTCTTTGCGGAAAGATATTCTTTGAACGGATTGCCTAACGGCTATATAGCTAATTTCGTAATAGGCAACGAAATCGATTACGCTCGCGACTACAACAGAATATCCGAAAAGCACGCGTCACTCGACGTTTATATGGAAGAGTATTCGCGGTTGCTTCGTTTATCTAATTTGTCGCTAAAAAAATACCACAAGGATATAACCGTATGCATGCCTATTACGCAGTCTTGGGCTAATCGTGGCTACTCCGAGCTTGACGACAAGGTGTCGTCTTACGCACCCAAGGCTATGGTAGAGTGGTTAAACGTAAAAACCAAATTGGAAGGCGATTACGATTGGGGAATTGCTCCTCACTGCTATACCTACGGATTGGCGTTGTCCGAAGTTTTTTATAACGATACGATTAACGGCAAAAAGCCTATCAGCGCCATAACGGGCTTGGGCGGCGGAATGACTAACGATTTCGAAACATCGGGCAAAATAACGTTTTCCAATATAGAACTGATAGACCAATTCTTAAAGCAAGACAAAATGAAGGTAAACGGCAAAACGCGCAATGTTTATTTGACGGAACAAGGCGTTTCCAGTTTTGACGACGACGAACAAGACAAAAATAATCAAGCGGGATGTATCGCTGCTATTTGGTACAAACTGTCGCAGTTAGATACTGTCAAAGCATTTTGTTACTATCGGCTATTCGACCACAAAAACGAACTGGCCGGACATACCCGATTCGGTTTATTGGACATCAATCGTGAGCCGAAGCCTGCGTACGAGCTTTATAAGTAT
Organism: uncultured Clostridia bacterium; assembly: GCA_947570215.1. GTDB lineage: Bacteria > Bacillota > Clostridia > Christensenellales > CAG-314 > Fimimonas. The sequence continues at coordinate 100,141 of CANOTO010000001.1, read as the reverse complement.
ATAGACACTCAGTACTCCGACGTAGTTTCGAAGGATTTCCTTCAATACGTCAGATACGTCGATACGGACGGCAAGGAGCAGAGCTACGCCAACGGCGGAGTAAAATCGTATATGGATTTGCTGGATGTCTTCGGTACGAACTGGTTTGACGGCGAATTCGATTGGGACAAGGCGACTCCCGTCAAGGCGGACATAGTGTACGAATACGAAGACGTTGTTGATTTGTCGCAAATCAAGTTCGACAGCGCCAATTTCCTTTACGACGGAACGGAAAAACGTATAGAAGCGTTTAATCTGCCGGACGGTGTGGAAGTCTCGTATAGTCAACCGCCGGTTTTAACGGAAGTGGGAACAAAAGAAATAATCGCCACATTTACCAAAAACGGCAATGTGGTAGGGCGTAGATCCGCGACTATTACCGTTGGCAAGCTGTCTACGAACAAAACGGTTTATAACTTCCGCGAAAATATTTATGTCACGGTAGATATTAAAACAGAAAACTTGTCAGGCGGGGCTTGGGTCGGCATTTACAAAAAGGGCGCAATTCCGGGTAATACGGACCAAGGTCAAATCTCGTATATGTACTTTTATATCAATCAGAGGGGTGACAGCTTTACACGCACGTACTGTTTACAGGAACAGATTTCCAACAAGCTGTATTCCGTATGCATTGATTGCGGAGCGTTTAACTCGCGTTTGAACGATAAATGTGTTAATTGCCGCGGCGAATCGTTCGAGGAATATCTTCCTTCCGGAGATTACGTCATCTATTATTTCAACGATAGCGGCTATGAATACGTTTACAGCGTGGAAGTAACGGTTCTGCCGTCATTCAAAAACAGCGGAACGGTGGATTTAAGCGGCGTTGGATTCGAAGACTGTACCATTATGTACGACGGAGAAGCGCACGAATTGCTTATAACCGGCAAATTACCTAACGGCGTCAGCGTAAGTTACTTTAACAATACTTTAACAGAAATCGGCAAAGTCGAAGCTATCGCCGTGTTTAGCGATGCCGACGGTGTCGAGCTGGAGCGTCGTTACGCCGTTTTAACTGTAACGGAAAGCGATATCAAGCCGCTGTCTACCGATAAAACTACGTATACGGAAGGGGAAGACGTATTTGTGAAGGCGTTTGCACCTGCCGATTCGCTTCCATCATCTTGGTGGGTAGGCTTGTACCTTGCCGACGATGCTGTTGACGGCGATTATTCGTCGGTAGGCTCTATTTACTACTATTACGTTAAAGATGACAACCACTTATCGGGAATCGCCTACGATATACGCAAACAAATTGCAAATATCAACCGTTTGGAATACTTCAACCTTCCGGCCGGCGACTACAAATTTGTTTTGTTTAACACTTCCGGTTACGATGTGGAAGAAACGGTGTATTTCACGGTAAACGAACTGGTTGTAGATATGTCGGCTACGCTTGAATTGGACGCTAATAAGTACGATCTTAACGCTCCTATAATGGCTACTGCAACGCAGCCTGAAGGTTCGCTAATTACTTATTACGTAGGGTTGTTCAAGTCTGCTAACGAAGTTTCGTTGGAGAACGCGCTTTACATGTACAAAGTCGAGGATGCTAATCACGTTTCGGGCGAAGGCTACGACTTGCTTGCGCAAACGGCAATGTCCGAAAGCTTGACTCTGCGTGCCGGCAGTTACAAGGTGGTTTTGTTTGCAGGCTACGGCTATGCCGTTAAGATAGTGAAACAACTCGATATTCAACTGGGAACGGACGATGAGCAACCGACAATCGGAACTATCTTCACGGATAAAGACGTTTACGTATCGGGAGAATCCGTTTACGTTACGGCGTACGCACCCGAAGGTGAAGGATGGTGGATAGGTTTATATCCCGTTTCTCAGACCGACATTGCGGCGGTTCCGTCCGTTAGGTGGTATTACGCTGTTGACGCAACTCACGCTTCGGGCGGAACGTACGATATTATGGCGGAAGCACGCACTCCGAACTCGCCTAACGATTTGCCGGTTTTGACGGAAGGCGTATATAAAGTCGTATTGTTCAATTCGAGCGGTTATACGATTGAGTCGCAATTCGAATTTAGAGTAGTAAGTGCCGCGGAGTAAACGTATGTCGTCGAAAAACAGACTTTGCGCTTTAATAATCTGCATAATTTCCGTTGTGTCTATTGTGTTGCTGTTTGGCTGCAATCCGAATGATTTGAACGGCAACGATATTTTCAGCGTAAATAAAAAGGAATATTTGGACGGGGAAGAGATTTATTTTTCCGCCAAGGGCGAGCAGGAAGCTTGGATAGGCTTGTATCGTGAAATCGACGACGTAAGCAAGGTCGAAGCAATAAGACACTTAGACGTTTGCAAAAACGGATTTGTGCCGGGCGAAACGTATGCTTTCAGACGTTGCAGCGTTTATAACGAAAGTCGTCAAGCGTTCCGCAATATTCCGCGCGGAAAGTATAAGCTTATTTTATTTAATAACCGTACGGATAATATAATTTTACAAACGGTAAAATTCAGCGTATCCAAGAAAAGTCTTGCTTTGCCGCAGGCGCCCCAAAGTGTAGTTTATAAATTGGAAAATGTCGGCGACGGGTTGGCTGACGGCGTTTTGGATATAACCTTCGGCGAAAACTCTTGCGCCGAAGAAGTAGTTTTGTATTGGGCTGACGAAAACGGTGCGTTGCCCGATTACACATGTCTGGCCCCGTTTTTCGTTACAAGCAGACGTTTTTCTTTTAGAATGTACGCAAATACCGTTATACCCTCCGAAGCTACGAGATTGCTTGCGTACGGTAAAAACAGTTTGGGTATGAGCGCAGATTACTGCGAAGTCATATTGCCCACAGACTGTCAGTATAAATTCGGCGGCAAGCTTATAACGGAATTTCAAGTCGTAAGCGACGTTCATATAGCGGTTGCGGATACTCATTTGGCAAGCGCCGACGCAAAACAATTGCACGACGCGCATTTTCTTGCAATGTGTAACGATATCGTCTCGAACAGTCCGCAAAGCAGCGGAGTATTTGTCGTGGGCGACATAGCCAATTCCGGGCGTGATTACGAATGGAGACACGCGAACGAATTGATTGCTTCGGTTGCTCGCTTGCCAAGGTTTTATTTCTCGTTGGGAAATCACGATCTATACGGCTCCGAAAGCTATTTTACGCTTGCGCAGAACTTTATGACGTATGCTCAGACGGACTCGGTATATTATGAAAGGGTTATCGACGGCTATTACCATTTGTTTTTGGGCAGCGAATCCAAGTCTAACGGATTGGATGCCGATTTATCGCAAAATCAGCTGTCGTGGTTCGATAACAGAATGCAGGAGCTCACTGCGTCACAGCCGAGTAAGCCCGTTTTCGTGTATTTGCATCAGTCGTTGTACGATACGATTGCCGGAAGCTTCGAAGGACAAGGCTGGGACGGGATTGTTCAGAACGAACAGTTTAGAAGTATAGTGGCTAAATATCCGCAGATATATATGTTTAACGGACACAGCCATTGGGACATGAATACTCGCGGTTCGATGCACGACAAGTCCGACGGCTTGCCCAATATTTTCAATACGGCGTCCGTAGCGTATCTGTGGAGCAGCTATTATATTCCGACAGGCGAATATTTACGCGGTTCACAGGGGTATTACGTAAGGGTTTACGAAAATAAGGTTTTAGTGTTGGGCAGAGACTTCGAAAACGCAAAGTGGATACCGAGCGCCTGTTTCGAAGCTGTCGTTTGATTTGTCGGGCTTAAAATTCTTGAAAATTTCAGGGTACGTAAGAAAATGCTAATTGTAGATTTAATAAAATATAACGGGCATATACCTTTCAATGCTCCGATCGAAGCTTTTATATACTATTTTGTCAATGTAATCGCGCTGATTTTTTTTGTTATGTACGTGCATCAGATGTTTTATTTGCTAATAGGCACATTAAAGCATTGCAAGGTAAAAAAGAAGAACGGAGAGATAAAAAATCATCGGATAGGCGTTGTAATATCCGCTCGGAACGAAAGTAAAGTAATAGGAAATCTTATCGACAGCGTCTGGAATAACGATTATCCCAAAGAATTGCTTTCGATATTCGTAATCGCAGACAATTGTACCGACGATACGGCTCAGATTGCGCGCGACAAAGGGTGTGTAGTAATAGAGCGGTTTGACGATAAATTGATTGGTAAAGGATACGCTCTCAATTATTTTTTCACTAAGCTTCACAGTGAAGAACAGTACGCAGATTTAGTCCCCGAAGCTTACGTTATTTTAGATGCGGACAACGTAATAAGGTCTAACTATATCTATGAAATGAACAAAACCTACGATTGCGGTTACGATATGGTAACATCTTATCGAAACTCTAAGAATATCGGTAAGAATTGGATTACTTCGGGATACGGATATTGGTTTTTACACGAAGCGAGACATTTGAATAATGCCCGTATGATGCTGCATAATTCTTGCGCGATATCGGGAACGGGTTTTTTAATTGCGAGAAACGTCGTTCAGGAATTCGGTAATTGGAACTTTTTTACGTTGACGGAAGATATTCAGTGTTCGACGGCGTACGCGCTGTCCGGCAGAAAGGTCGCTTATTGCAGTACCGCCGAATTGTTCGACGAGCAGCCCGAAACTTTTGCGCAATCTTGGAAGCAGCGTGAGCGTTGGGCGAAAGGTTTTTATCAAGTATTCGGTAAATACGGCGGCAGATTAGTCTCCGGCTTTTTTAAGCATTTTTCTTGTTGGGATATATTTACCACAATATTTCCCGCATTGTTAATTTCGCTTTTAACCTTAACCGTCTTGCCCGTTACTTCCGTCGTGGCTTTGTGTATGGGAGATTTGGCTAATGCTTGGTTTGCTTGTTTGTCGTTGCTCATAAACTTTGCCTCCGTATACGGAATGATGCTTATCATTTCTCTGTCTATATGCGTTACAGAGTGGAAGAAAATACATACGTCTTGGTGGAAAAAAATATTGTACGTATTTACGTTTCCGTTATTTATGCTGACGTATATTCCTATTTCCGTTGTCGCAATATTCAAAAAGGTCGAATGGAAACCGATTGCACATGTCGAGAGCGTCTCTATCGAAACTTTTGAAAACGACGCGGATCAAAATTCCTAATCGTGACATTGCAAAACCACTGTAAAGTGGTTTTTTTGTTTACGGCGGCAAAGCGGTTAAACCATTGCAAAAATCGTCAACGTATTGTATAATTTGTATATGGCAATATTCGCGCGTAAAAAAAGCGACGACGGTTTTGTAAAATCGCGCTATAAATTAGGTTTGGCGTTGTCAGGCGGCGGAACTCGCGGACTCGCGCACGCAGGCGTTATCAAAGCGTTTGCCGAAGAACGTATACGTATAGACGTTGTAGCGGGCACCAGCGCGGGCGCGCTCGTAGGCGCGTGCTTTTGCGCCGGAGTATCTTTGCAAAGAATGACGGACGAAGCCAAGGCGCTGAAACGCAAGGACGTGCTTAATTCGAAGTTTATGATAGGCTCTGATTCCGCTAATATCCGCGCCATAGCGGACAGACTTCTTGGCGGAGCTATTTTTCAACAGCTCGATATTCCTTTTTCTGCCGTTGCTGTAGACATACGCAGCGGTAACGAAGTTATTCTAAACGACGGCGACGTGGCGACGGCGGTATCCGCTTCCTGCGCCGTACCCGCCCTGTTTACTCCCGTCGTAATTGACGATATGCTACTTGTAGACGGCGGACTGTTGAACAATATGCCCGCCGACGTTTGCAGACGAATGGGCGCGGACGTGGTTGTAGGCGTAGATCTCAACCATAACCGCGGTAAAGGCACAACGTCACGCAAGCTTAAAGATACGCTTGTTGCAACTTGGAGTATTACAACCAAGTCCACAATGTACAAGGGCGAAATGAACAGCGACGTAGTAATAGAGCCGGAATTGTCCGCTTACAAAAATACCGCTCTCGACCATATTGACGATATGATTGAAGAAGGCTACCGCGCGGCGAAAGCCAAAATGGACGAAATAAAGGAAATACTGCAAATAAAATAACGGAAAAACGATGAAAAAACTTTTGGTATTTTTATTGTCGGCAACGCTGTGCTGCTGCCTAATATGCGCTTCTGCGTGCCGCCCCGCGTATACGGGGCTTGACGCGCGCTACGACGGCGGCGAAGTTCAAATCGGGGCGACTCTTGACAAGTCTCTTATAACCGTTACGGCGCGCTACGGCGACGGCACGGAAAAGCGTGTAGACGACTACGAGTTATCCTACGACTTTTCTTCCGCAGGGGACAAAACCGTTATCGTCAAGTATACGGAAGGCAAGACTATGCGATCGGCAAGCTTTAAGGTTACCGTTGCGGCAGCCAAGCCAGATACCCCGGCGCTTACGCATATTACCGCGGTATATAACGGCGGCGATATTTACGTCGGCGGAATCTTGAACAATGCCGATATTACGGTAACCGCATTCTACGACGACGGCGGCAGCAAGTCTGTTACAAGCTTTTCCGTAGGCAATTTCAGCTCCGCAGTCGCAGGCGAGTGCGCAGTAAACGTTTCCTACGACGAAAACGGAGTTACTAAGCAAACCGCATTTACCGTTAAAATCGTGGCAAAAAAGACGGAAGTCGCAGACTACGGCGATTACGGAATGTTACAGCGGGACGGCTCGGTAAAAATCGTTAACACGGCAATGGTCGGCGGAGAGCTGCAAATACACTTTTTGGCTGTAACAAACAATTCTCCCGGCGATAGCATTTTCATAAAGGCGGGAGACGTAGATATTCTTATAGACGCGGGCAGCACGACAGCCGCTTCAACATCAATTCCAAAATATCTTGCGGACAATAATTTAGTAACCGATAACAAATTGGAATTTGTAATTGCTACGCATTCCGACAATGACCATATCGCAGGTCTTGCCGGTTCGGGCGAATCTAACGGAATTTTGGATAAGTATCAATTTGATACCATCATTACGTATGCGGGCTACTATACTGATAAAAACGGCACGAAAACCGCAACCCAAACCAGGTTTGAAAACAAATGTCAGGCTCTTGCAGAAAAAGGCGTAAACGTTTTTACTGCGTTGGAATGTTACAATAACTCCGCGGAAGGCGCTCAGCGGGTTTACAAACTGACGGATAATATCGAAATGGAAGTGCTGTATAACTATTATTACGATCACAGCACGAGTAACAATAATAATTATTCCGTATGTTTGATGTTTAATCAATACGGCGACGGTTACGATTTTGAACACGTAGACAATCCCAATAATAAAAACTATGTCAATCACTTTTTGTTTACGGGGGATTTGGAAAACGAGAAAGGCGAAGCCGAAGACAAGTTGGTTCGATATAACAATTTGCCTAACGTAGTGTTGTTCAAGGGCGGGCATCACGGTAGCAAAACGTCGTCCAACATTGTTTTGATGGATAAAATATTACCCAAAGTGGTTTGCGTATGTACTTGTTGCGGCGAAGGTCGTTACGGCTTCCCCGCACAGGAGTTTATCGATCGCACGGCATTATACACAGATATGGTGTTTATGACTAATCAAAATGTGGCAGGCGCTTCATCTACGCCGTTAAACGGTAATATCGTCGTAACTTCCAATTCCGACGGCGTATTTGTAAACTGCTCCAACAATAACACGCTGTTTAAGGATACCGACTGGTTCAAACAAAACCGCGCGTGTCCGCCGCAGTGGAAAAACGACGAAACAGAGCCGAGCGTCACGGCATAGAATATTACACGCGGAGAACACTATGGCAGAGAAGAAAACGTCTAACGGAAGTAAAAATTCAACAGGTAAATCGTCGTCGGCAAAAAAATCGGCGTACGGCAAGAAAAAGTCTTCGGGCAGAAGCTCGACTAAAACCAATGTAAACCGCATTGTTAAGGCGGCTAAAAAGTACGATACGGACAAAAGCTTTAAGGATAATCAGGATGCCGTATTGGACGTTATTTCCGCAACCGCCACAAGCGCAAAGCGCGCTTCCAACAAAAAGCAGAAAAAGATTTTTACAGTCCTGGCGGTTATAATGGTAATTGCCTTTGTCGGTATAAGTATCTACTGCTATTTGGGCGGCTGGATGAACACGCTTATATACGGCAAGGACGGCTACATTGCTTCCGCTTCGCAAAACGTAGATTACGACGCAGCCGTTATCAAGCAGAACGATTTGTCCGTTCATTTTTTGGAGTTGGGCAATAAGTACGTCGGAGACAGCGTGTACATAAAAGCGGGCGATACGGACGTTTTGATAGACGCGGGCAGCCGCAATTCGTCGTCGGCAATTATTACGCAATACGTCAATCAATACGTTACCGACGGCAAGTTGGAATACGTAATAGCCACCCACGCCCATCAAGACCATATAGCGGGCTTTGTGGGCACCAAGGAAGCGACGGGCATTTTCGAAGCGTTCGATATAGGTACGATAATAGATTTTCCGTTAACCAACCTAAAAGAAACTACCGAAAAGGGCGGTAAAACCCTTTACGGCAATTATTTGGAAAAGCGCGAAAAGGCGGTTGCCAACGGAGCGAAGCGTTATTCGGCGCTTTCGTGTTACAATAACCAAGGGGACGCTCGTCGTATCTACAAACTGTCAGATACGGTAGAATTGGAAATACTGTATAATTATTTTTACGACCACTCGTCTAACGACGAAAACAACTATTCCGTAACGGTTATGCTGCATCAGTACGCCAACGATTACGATTTCGCCAGTCCCGATTCCGCCGAAAACGACGGCAAGGTTAATCATTATTTCTTCTCGGGCGACCTTGAAAAGGAAGGGGAAGAAAAGCTAATTGAGTATTATTCCAACAGCAACGGACACGACGCGCTTCCGCATTGCGTACTGTACAAAGCGGGGCATCACGGCAGTAAAACGTCGTCTACCAAGGCGTTGATGGCGGCTTTAAGTCCGGAATACGTGTGCGTATGCTGCTGTGCGGGAACCGGCGAATACACCAAGGCGAACGAAAACCAGTTTCCCACTCAGCAATTCGTGGATAACGTCGCGCCCTATACGGACCGGGTGTACGTAACTACGGTAGTGGACTTTTACGCCGATACGGGTTGGTCCACTCGCGGAACCGTAAAGTCTATGAACGGAAACATAGTCATCGCCTGCGACAGCGCGGATATCAAAACAATCAAAACGTCTTTCACCAATAACGGCGATAAGCTTAAAGATACCGATTGGTTCAAGCAGCACCGCGTATGTCCCAAGGAGTGGAAGCAGGAGCAATGATAACCTTTTCTTTTTACGGACAGTCGCACGGCAGCGGCTACGGCGGGGTAATCAAGGGGCTTCCGCAAGGCTTTATATTTGACGTTTCCTACGTCAACGCGCAGTTGAAGGCGCGCAAATGCGGCGCGGGACGTTCCGCCCGTCAGGCGTACGACGATATTGTACAATTTGTGGGCGGGGATCATACTGTTATGGTAAACGGCGACGTAGAGTTTTATGTCCCCAACCGTTCAGTAGAAGTCCGGCCTGACATAACCGCTTTGCGCAGCGGACACGTTGACGTGGTTGGACAAGCCCGTTATAAGGACAAAACCGTACGCGAGCTTAACGAAGTCGCTTCCGCGCGCAGCAGCGTTTGCTACGTTGTACTGGGCGCAATATGCAAGCAGCTTTTGGCACGGTACGGAATTTATACTTATCATTACGTAAACAAAATAGGCGGAATAGCTTCTCGCAACAGATACCGCTTCGGCGTATCCGAGAAGGAAGAACACTTTGCCGCGCTGCATTGCCCCTGCCGTTACGCCACAGGGCTTATGCTGGACAAAATTGCCTCGGCAAGGGACAAGGGCGACAGTCTTGGCGGCGTCGTTACCGTGGGGGCAAAGGGAGTGCCTATGGGAGTAGGAGAGATGCTTCCCTATTCCGAGCGTTTGGACGCGGTAATAGCTGCCAACCTTACGGGTATACCGTCCGTCAAGGGCATAAGCTTCGGCGCAGGCGATAGGTATGCAAACGTAACCGGCAGAGAAATAGCCGACGGCTTGCACGCGGTAAACGGCAGGATAGAATACGCTACAAATAACTGCGGCGGGATAGTTGCGGGGATAACCACGGGACAGGATGTAATCTGCCGTTTGACGGTAAAGCCCGTTCCCACCGTCAAGGGAATAAATACATTAGACAGCAAAACGCTGCAACAAGTTCCCTCGCATTTCGAGCGTGCGGATACATGTGTTGTTCCCAACGTCGGCGTAATCGGGGAAAATATTTTGGCGTACGTAATATGTAATCAAATGCTTAAACAGGGCGAAATAAAGTGATAGTGTATCAAAAATTCAATATAAGCGATTTTTCCGACTGTCTTATGGTTACGGACGGGCACGTTGGCGAACTGTACGGCATCAAGGGAGATAACGTCTATTATTTGCCGCGCGGCGAAGCGGCAAAAAACTTCGAAAACGTCGCAAATCTTTGCAGTTGGTTTTTGTCTCGCAAGCTTGAACGCTGCGGACGGATTGTCGCCGTCGGCGGCGGCAGCGTCGGAGATACCGTGGGTTTTGCCGCAAGCGTTTACAAGCGCGGAGTCGCTTTGACGCATGTTCCTACAACCCTTGTTGCGCAAATCGACAGCAGTATAGGCGGCAAGACCGCGATAGACCTTGACGGCGTAAAAAATGCGGTGGGAACTTTTTACAATGCGGATACTTTAATAGACGTGCGTTTTTTGCGCACACTGTCGCAGGAACAGATACTATGCGGGCATGGCGAACTTCTTAAATACCGTATGCTGTCCGATGAAATCGACGGCGTTTTTGCCGAAGGCAATATCGAAAATACGGTTCGCGCTTGCGCGGAATACAAGTCGAGCGTATGCGCTGTAGACCCGTACGATAACGGAATAAGGCATAAGCTTAACTTCGGACATACCGTCGGTCACGCGTTAGAGCTTTCCTGCGGTCTAACGCACGGAGAAGCGGTTGCCAACGGTATCTACTACGCTACGGACCTGGCGTATAAGCTGGGTAAATGCGGCAAGACATATCGAGACGAATGGACGGATAAGGTCAAAGCGCTGTTTAATATCATTCCGCTGTCACGCGAAATATTGGAATTAACGCTGTTCGACAAGAAGAACGGTAACGGCAAAATAAGCTTTATTTTGCCGTCCGATTTCGGAGAGACGGCTTTTACTATGGAACAATTGATTCCCCTTTTGTTATAAACGTTTTTCGGCGGTTTATTCAATGCTATGCGTTAACGGACAATTCAATATAGACTGTAACTACGTAGGCGGTGACAAATCCGTTTCGCACCGCGCGCTTATTTTGGCTGCAATCGCCGACGGCGACAGCGTTATACGCAATCTGTCGTTATGCGACGACGTTGCGGCAACCTGCGAATGTCTGCGCGCTTTGGGCGCGGATATTCGGCTTGACGGCGCCACGGCAGCCGTGCGCCCCGTATCCGTGCCGAAAAGCGGAGTCACGCTAAATTGCCGCAATAGCGGAACCACTGCTCGGCTGCTCGCCGGCTTGGTAGCGGGGCTTGGCGTGCGCGCCAAGTTTATAGGCGACGAATCGTTGACGAGCCGTCCTATGGAGCGCGTACTCGACCCTTTAAGAAAGATGGGCGCTCATTTCAGCAAAACCGACGGCTGTCTGTTCGAAAGTCTCGGCGGCAAACTGCAAGGCATAGAGTATAAAGCCGTCGTCAATTCGGCTCAGGTAAAAAGCGCGGTTTTGATTGCGGGTTTGTTCGCCGACGGCGAAACTACGTATATTGAAAATATTCCCACCCGCAATCACACGGAGCTTATGTTGCGCGGAGCGGGGGCGGACGTGGCGGTGGACGGTTTGACTGTTACCGTTCGTAAAAGCGCCGTTCGCGCGTTGAATTTGGATGTTCCGCGGGACTTTTCTTCCGTTGCATTCTTGATAACGTTAGCGTTACTATGCGGTAGAGAAGCTCGTTTTGACGGGGTATTGCTTAACGAACGACGTACGGGCTTTTTACGCGTTTTGCAGCGTGGCGGCGCAAATATAACTTCGGAAAACATAACCGAGCGTTTCGGCGAACCAACGGGAGATATCGTTGTCAAGCCGTCACGTTTGAAGCCGTTATACGCGTCTGAAACGGACGTTTGCGATTCGATCGACGAAGTACCGCTTTTGTGCAGTATCGCCGCGGTGACGCAAGGCAGACACGAATTTCACGCAGTGGACGAGCTGCGCCGTAAGGAAAGCGACCGTGTACGCGCAATACAAAGCATCGCAGTCAAGTTAGGCGCAACGGCGGAGGTTGCAAACGACAGTTTGACTATTGCGTCCGATGGCGGCAAAGTCGGCAATCCGCGGTTTTGCTGCTTTAACGACCACCGTATTGCAATGTGCGCCGTTATTATGGCTCTCGTGTGCGGCGGCGGTAGTGTCGACTGCGCACCGTTCGATGTGTCGTTTCCCGGGTTCTTGCAGGCTGTTGGAGTTACGCCGTATAAGCTTGCTTTAATAGGCGAAAACGTAAGAGACAGCCGTTCGCCCGTTCTAATGTCCTATTTGGCAAGTAAATCGAACCTTTGTTGCAGCTATGTCACGGTGTCGCTGCCGCGCGGCATTCCCGACGGCGAGCTGTTGTCTGTGGCAAACGCTTTTGACGGCGTAAACGTAACTATGCCCTTCAAAACGCGGGTTGCCGCTTTGCTTCGCGCCGACGTTCCGTCGGTAAACACGGTAGGTAAGCGTATCTGTCCCTGTTCGACTGACGGCTACGGCATAATTTGTTCGCTTACCGCCAACGGAATAGATTTTGCAAATAAACCGCTGTGGATTGTGGGCGCGGGCGGCGCGGCGGAAGAATGCGTCCGCGTATTGATGAAATACAACTGCGCAATCCGCGTAATAAACCGAACGCAAGCTCGCGCGGATGCGCTGACGGAAAAATACGGACTGTCCAAGCAGATTGACGAGCCGTACGGTGTGCTGAGCTTCGTACCCGAATGCGAATTCGAACGGAACATACAATTACCTAATAGCGTAAGGTTTGTTTTCGTAGCAGCCTACAAGGGGCAAAGCGGACTGCGCGATAAAGCTGCGCAGCGCGGAATCAAGTGCGTCGACGGTCTGGAAATGCTGTATCACCAAGGGGCAAAAAGCTTTGCGCTGTGGACGGGTACGGAAGTTCGGGACGATTACGACGGATTTTTGAAATATTGCCGATTGTAACGTATAAGCTTTTGGTTTGCGTAATAAAAAAAAACGTAAGGAAGACAATATGAAAATACTGCTGTTAAACGGAGTAAACATGAATATGCTTGGCAAGCGCAAGGCTGAGTTTTACGGGACGGACACGCTTGCCGAATTGGAAAATAAGGTTAAGCAATACGGAGTGGAACGCGGTGCAACCGTCGTTTGCGCGCAAAGCAACTGCGAAGGCAGACTTGCGGATATTTTGCAGCAAGCAGACTGCGACGGTATAATTTTTAACGCGGGCGCGTACAGCCATTATAGCTATGCGCTTCGAGATTGTATCGAATGTATTAGCATTCCCGTTGTCGAAGTGCATATGTCGAATATTTACGAACGCGAAGACTTTCGTAAAAACGACGTTTTGCAGTCGGTGTGCAAGGCGGTATTTTTCGGAGAAGGTATTAACAGCTATTTCAAAGCGATAGACTTTTTTGCAAACAAATAATAATGAAAATCGTTTTAATAGGCTTTTCCTGCGCTTACAAAACTTGCGCGGGTAAAATTTTGGCAGAAAAACTGGGATATAATTTCATCGATACGGACAAAACGTTGGAGCGCCGTACAGGTATGAGCGTTGCGGAAATATTCGCCCGTAACGGCGAAGAACGCTTCCGCGAAGAAGAAAACGCGCTTTTATACGAGCTTGCCGAGAGCAATTGCGATAATGCGGTTATAGCCTGCGGCGGCGGCAGTCCGTTATGTTCGGGCTTTCGCGCGCTTGCCTGTAACGCCGCGGTAGTGTGGCTCACAGTCGGCGTAGATTACGTATTAAGCAGGCTGGACGGTATGTCCCGTCCGTTGTCCGATGGTTTGCCGCGCGGGTCGTTACAGGCGCTAATGGACGAACGTTCCGTGCTGTACGCCGAGTTCGCCCGTTTAACCGTCAATACCGACGGACTTACTTCGGTGCAAACGGCGGAGCTATTGTATTCGGAGCTGTGTAAAAGGATTTAGGCACTTAATAAGGTATAAATAACCTACAAGCTTGGCGGCGCGTCAGGCTTGTTTTTGTTTGTTTTATGTTGCGGTTCGCATTTTGCAAAACTGCCCCGCCAATTGCCGATTGTAATAAAAACTCCGTCGATTACGGTGAATTTTATAGAATTAAAAAAGCAAGAGAGATGTTTTATTCTTCTTGCTTTTTATTATAATTTAACTGCAATGCAGTTGCGATAAACAGTAAGTTGTCAGTCAGACAATATTCTCACCCAAAATTATTTTAGGCATTGTTGTTAAACATCTATTCCAACGTTTATAAAACTTTTCAACGCCAAGTTTAGACACTCTTGCATGTGTCTCTTCGTTTTCTAATACCCAATATAATACATAGGTAACCTTACCTACATTTTTTGTAAGACGAATAGGCAATTCTCCTTTTGTAACTGCATTAAAATCTTTTTGTCTGTGAGTACGTTTTATATAATGTACATCAATAACGCCATCTTGTTTCAAATAAAATTCTGCTACTTCCTTCATTAGCTCTTCGATTTCATTAAGCTTGGTTAGTTTTGCTTCATATATACATATTTCATTAAACATATTCCATCTCCGCAAATTAATATCCTGTGTTTTAATTGTATCATAAAAGGCAAGTAATTTTCAACCTAATTACTTGCCCTATCCTTATTCTAAGTTATAGCACATTCTGTTTCGTCTGTATTTTTATTTATATCTTCGCTTGTAATTATAAAATTATACTTTTTATAAAAATTAATTGTTTTTTCATTGTTTCAAATTTCGATTTATCGTCCTAAATTCGAAAAAATAAAATAGCCCGCTATACTTCGTTTTGAAGTCGGCGGGCTATTTGTTTATCTATTGTGTCGTTTTATTTGTCAAGAATTATTGACGGTTTCTTTTTTTGAAAGCCTTTATAACAAGTACTACCGCGAGAGCCGCTACCAAGATAACGCTGGAAAGTATGGAGAACAGTAATCCAAGGTCAACGTCTTTCCTAACGGGAGCAGTGTCGTCGCCGTCGTCGTCCTTCTTGTCTTCTTCGTCGGGAACCTTACGCATTTCCGTCCATTCTTCCGCGGTGGGTTGAACTACGATTACGCCTTCCGTTTCAAGCTTTTCAACAAGTTTTTCAACGTCGTCCGCTTCTAAGTAACCCTTCTCGGCGGTGTATTCCACTTTATAAGTTTCTTCGTTGTCTTTATCTTCTACAAGCGAATATTTACCTATTGTTTGCTGAGATACTTTATCGTAATAAACAGTGCCTTGATTCAGTTCCGCGCCGTCTATACTTCCGTTAAACAACGCAAGCTTTACGGTTTTCGATTCCGCGCCGTTGGCAAATACAATGTAGTAACGCTTAAAGCCCGTATCCTTGTAGGTTTCGTCGTCTTGGTTGAACAGGTCTCCGTTTATCTCTTTGGCAGTGCTTGCTTGCGCAAGAACCATTTGATCGCGTGTAAGCTCCTTGTTTGTATCCAACAGATAGAAGTAGGGGCGCTGTCCGTCCGCCGCTTTTGCAAGTACGCTGAATACGTAAACGGTTTTTGCGTCGAGAGTTATGTTGCTCGATACGTAACCGTATGCGGTCGCGACGTTGTTCTTTATTTCCAATACGCGTCTTTCATCGTCGTCGGTGTAAGCGGTATCGGCGTAGATATTGGCTCCGCTGCCGTTTATTGCGTCGGCGGTTGTAACGAGATTATCTATTACTTCGTTACCGCGGCCGTCTTTGTAGATGACGTTTTGTCCCGCGAACGCAGGTTCCCAAGACGTAGGCTGACTTGTTGTCGCAACCAGATTGGAGAACGAACCGTTGGAAACGGTGGGATCTGCGGAAGAACCTTTAAGGTCGAACTTCTTTGAAGCCGTGCCGCTGCTGGAAGCGGAATCGTACGCGCTGCGCGAAATCGTTTCCCAATACGGAGTTGTAATAAACAAATCTCCGTCGGGAGCAGCCTTTTGTCCTTCGTATCCGGTAATGTTACCGAGAGCGAATATTATACGGATTTCTTCGGGCGTTTGAGAAGGACGAAGGTAAATGTCGCACTTGGTCCAGCCGTTATTTGTGTCCGTCTTTATTTCCTGCGAGGTTTCGAACTTGTAATTACCGCCGTTCAGATCTTCGTACGTTCCGTCGGCAAGCTTCTTTTGTACTACTACATTCGCTTCCGCAAGAGCGTTACGCTTCAACGTTCTTATCCAAAAGCTGATATGATGGTGGTCTTGCGTCTCGTCCGAAGTCGCTGTCGAAACGTTAATGTTCTGAGTAAGTCTCAATGCGAATATGTTTTTGTCTCCGGCTATTACGTTGCCTTGGTGGGACAATTGGTAGATGCCGAAGTCGTCGTTTACAAAGTCGTCTCTCATCGTAAACGGAGCGTATTCGTACTGCTTTACGTAGCTGCTTTCGGCTTCGGTGTCATAGTTGTCCTTAGTATAAGCAAGTTCCGCAGCTGCCGTGCCGTCCGTATTGTAATCGCTCAAAGTGAGATACTTGGATTGTTCCGCTTTGTTGGATTCGTCTTCCTTTTCGATGATTTTGTACGTCGTGTCGGAAGTGTCGTCTTTGTCCGCGTAAATACGGTATTCGTTGGCTGTAACCGTTTCCATCATAACGTCGTCCACAAACAGCACGCCTTCCGCCGTAGCTCCCGTATATACGTTACCGATGCCTACGTTAACCCTTATGTAAGCAGTGGTGGAAGATTGACGGTTAAATACGTACAGTTCCAAGGTCTGCCACTCTTCTTTGTTGTCGATGCTGTATTCGTATGCGTAACGGTTGCTTTCGTCCGCGTTCAAGGTGGATTTTTGAACCATTATCGTAGCGCTTCCGTTTTTGATTTGCCCCGTATACAATCTTATCGTTATTTTGACAGACGTAAGCGGTGCGATGGAAATGCTGTCCTTTGTCATGATACTCGCGGTGGTGGCTTTTTTCGTCGCCATCATATACACGTTGGTATTCGACAAATCTTCCGCGTACAGTCCGGGATTTGCAATTGTGCCGGTTACTCCTTCGAAGTTCAATTGCTCCAACGCATTGTCCCAGTTGCCGTCTTCGTTGTCCGTGTCTACAATACCCATAACCACGTCGTCGCGGGTAGTGATAGTTTCGAATTCCTGCGTGGCAGAGCTGCTTGCGGGTGCTTTATACGCGTATCTGTCCCAGTTTTCCGCGGTTTTGGGGAAGTTTGTATCGTCCGAGCTTACAAGGGCGAAGTCGCCGTTTTTGATAGTAAGGTTGGACGACGGCTTGTTGTCGGGATTCTCGTCGTCCGGCGTACGTATTACCGGTTTAAGCAAAACAGCCAAAGTAATGGATATGGTTATTACCGCCGCAAGTATAATTGCGCCGATAATTATCCATTTTTTGGTGTTAGGCGTGAGAGTTAAATTCGTTTGTGTCTTTGTACTCATAACTGTTCGATACCTCTTTGTAAAATAAACATACTTTTACATATATAAAGCCATTTTAATACAAACTAAGTTAAAAATCAATCAAAAACAACCAACAAAGTGCAAATTGGAGAAAAAAATGGAATTGTCGGCTAAAAACAAGTGGATTTTAGTAATCTTTTCTGCTGCGGCGGGATTTGTCAACGGTTTTTTGGGCGGCGGCGGGGGAGTAATTGTCGTAGCGCTGCTGCTTGCCGTAGCAAAGCTTAATCAAAAGTACGCGCAGGCTACCGCTTTGCTTATTATTCTGCCGCTTACTATCGTTTCGGCAGTAGTCTATCTTGCGCGCGGCGCAGTAGATTGGATTCCTACTTTGTGGGTCACGCTCGGAGTTGTGGTCGGCGGAATAGTGGGGGCGGTCGCGCTGTCCAAACTTAAAAGCAACGTGTTGAAAATAATTTTCGCCGTAGTGCTTATAGCCGGCGGAATAAAAATGTTTTTTTAAGGAGAAGTTATGCAGATATTTTTATTTGTATTATTCGGATTTTTAGCCGGTATAATCGGCGGTATGGGTATGGGCGGCGGAACTCTGTTGGTGCCGTTGTTGTCCTTTCTCGATATGGAACAAAAGACGATACAGGCGACAAACCTAATAAGCTTTATTCCCATGTGCTGCATTGCTCTGTCCGTTCATGCGCATAACAAGCTTGTCAAGACGGATAACGTATGGTGGATAATAATTCCCGCCGTTCTTTCCGCCGTCGGCGGCGCTTTTACCGCGGGCATTACGGACAATAAGATTTTGCGTTACTGTTTCGCCGCCTTCTTGATAGCGGTAGGAATTTGGCAGTTGGTCATTGCCGTTCGTTTCGAAGTCAAACGTCATCGCGACAAAAATCTACCCGTTCCCGTGCGCCCGATGTTGCCTGCCGCCGTGTCGGACGGAGACGGTAAGGACTGATTAAGCCGACAGTTTAACGAAAATATTCGAATTTAGGCGTTGTCTTGCGATATAGCTTTTTTTTCTGCGAGATTTGCCATTTTAACAATCGCCGGTATCTACAAGGCATTATTGTAAATTTTGCGCAACGGCGGTCAAATATGTTGCTATTTTTGCGTTAATTTGGTAAAGTTATCAATGGAGAAAATTACTGAATGAAATATTTGGCATTCGACATCGAAGCGGCTAACGGATATCAATTATCCAGTATATGCAGCATAGGTATAGTTATCGCGGACGAACGGTTTGATATTATAAGTCGAGAGAATATCTGGATAAACCCCAAAACGAAGTATAATCTCAACGGTACGCGGCAAAACGTGGGAATAGATCTTCACTTGGACAAAAAGCTGTTGGATTCGTCACCCGATTTTTCGCAAGTGTACGGCAAAATCAAGTCGCTGCTTACAAGCCGAGAATACGCTGTTCTCGGTCACGCGGTGGATGCCGACGTGCGTATGCTTAACGCGGCGTGCGTAAGATACAAGCTGCCCTGTATCAATTTCGAATTTTTCTGTTCGCAATTACTGTACAAATTGTACAAGGGTGAAAGGGAGGTCAAGGCTCTTTCTAAAATAGCCGCCGAAATAGGCGTGGAATTCGCCCAGCACAACTCCGAAGAAGACGCGTACGCCACGATGATGACCCTAAAGTATTTGACGCAAGACAGCGGTTTGACCGCGGAAGAGCTGTTGGAAAAATACCGCGTGCGCAAGGGCGTAAATAAAGATTTCGAAATGTCGCGTCCCGTATCTCTCGATGGACAGGTATCGAAAAAACGAGTCACTGTTTTAGCGTGGGACAAAATAAAAAAATACGCTTCTACGTTAAAAGTCAAGTCCGACAAGTATCGTAACGTGTCTTTTTGTCTCGCGCGTTCTTTGGAGCTGTCCGATTCCGATTTACTATACCGCGTAATACAAGAGATAGTGGAGAACGGCGGGCGGTACGCGACAAAGCTGTTTAAGGGGAAATTTTACATATATTGCGAAGACAAGTCGGAACAGGATTTACTGCGCGAACGCCGCGTAGACGAACTGGCGGAGCAAGGACTTATCAAGCGAATAAACGTGACGGAATTTTTGAAAGGTAAATAAGATGAACGCGAAACAATTTCTTATAAAACACAATCAAAGCGCGGATAACGTAAATGTACAGAATTGTATAGACGATTTTTTGCTTAAAATGAGCCTCGGACTTGCCGGCAAGGGCGGAATGCCGATGATTCCGACGTATCTTATGAACGTAGACCGTTCGCTTATCAAGCCTAACGACAAGCGGATACTTATAGACGCAGGCGGAACCAATTTCCGCGTGGCTATCGGCAACTTTGACAACGACGGCAAGGCTGTAATCAGACGTTTGGAAAAAAGCGCCATGCCCGCATCCGACGGAGCATATTACGGCAAGCAAGAATTTTACGGCGCAATCGCCGACAGACTTAAATCGCATTTGGACGAAGCGACCGATATGGGTTTTTGCTTTTCCTATCAAGTAAATATGGGAGCGGACGTAGACGGCGAAGTGGTAATGTTCAGCAAGGAAATCAACGCGCCGGAAGTTATCGGCACCAAGGTGGGGCGCGAAACGCTTAACGCCTGTAAGCGTTATTCCGACGCGGACAGGAGAATAGTAGTACTAAACGATACCGCGGCTACTCTTCTCGGCGGAATGGCTAATTCGGACAAAAAATACTCGGCGTATTTGGGATATATTTACGGTACGGGTACGAACGTCTGCTACATAGAAAGCACTGCGAATATCGGCAAAATTTCGGGCTTGCCCGTCGGAGGAATGCTCGTCAATACCGAATGCGGCAATTACGACGGGTTTGTTCGGGGCGATTTCGACAAAGCGTGCATCAGCCGTACGGCTGTGCCCGACAAACAGCTGTTCGAAAAGATGACCAGCGGCAAATATCTTGCCAATATCATTGCGGAAGCGTTTGCGGCTGCCAATAGAGAAAACTGTTTCGAAAAAGAAGCGAAACTCGCTCCATTCGAATTAAAGGACGTGTCGGCGTTTTTGGACGGGGACGAGTTTCCGTGTAAGTTCAGTAATGATTGCGACGAGCGGTTTGCGCGGGATATTTGCAGCGAGCTTATTGCCCGCTCTGCCAAGATGGGCGCGATTGTAAACGCCGCGATAGCCGTCAAGTCGTGCAAGGACAAGTCTCTGCCGATTGCGATAGTGGCGGAAGGTACAACCTTTAACAAACTTACTGGATACCGCGCCGAATTCGAACGAAATCTAAAAGAAATTATGAAATATTACGGTATGAAGTACGAAATACTGGAAGGCGAAGAGCTCAATCTCGTAGGCACGCTTATGGCGAGTATGATTCTTTGATAATTTGATGGAATGTAATTTCTATGAATAACTGCGAATCGGAACCTCCGCAAAATTATAATTCGGTCAAAACTATCGACGGTAATAATAACGAGGAATAATATGGTTGCTTACAAGGGCTTAGACGGCTTGGTTTTGTGCGTTATAGAAGGAAAAATAAACGTTGAAAGATGGATATCGTCAATTGATATGTTGGATCATTCCGTTATAAATTACGACGAAATTGTAGATTCCGTAAATAATTTGCTTAACGGCGGATTGATAACTTGTAAAAACGATAAATTCGTATTGTCCAAAACGGCGAAAGAAATTTTGCATGGCGGTTGGAGAATGGGATGTATCGAATGGCAGTTGGCTGTTCAAAAACGTATTCAATCGTTTACATACGACGAAACAGAAAGCAGAACATTTAACTTATCGCGTGAAGAATACGATGCCGCTTTGCAAAAGTATCAAGAAAGAGTGGATAAATTCATATCGCGAATGACCAAATATTAAAATGATATAATTGTGAACTAAATAAAAATATTGAGAAGGCGATGCGTACAAAAAGAGGTCGCAGGGGAATTACCCTTGCGACCTCATGTGTTTGTAAGAGTTCAGTCTGTAAGCCGAGTTCTGTATTGGACGGTTATCTTTCTAGACCGGTCGTTACCGACAGGTTCAAGCGAATATATCGAGACGTCGAGCAAACGTTTAATCTCATTTCTTGCGCCGAGCGGGGTTTACAGGAACGCTTTGTCGCCAAAGCGTTTGTAGGCTCTTACCCTGCATTTCCACCCTTACAGCAGTTGTCCGCTGCGGTATATTTCTGTTGCACTTTCCTTTAAGTCGCCTTAACAGGCCGTTAGCCTGCGCTCTTGCTCTGTGGCGCTCGGACTTTCCTCGTGAGTTGCCCCACGCAACCGTCTGGCTGTCTCTTACCGCTTAATTATACTCTTGTTTACGCTTTAAGTCAACCGTAACGCGTCTATTTGCCGTCTGCCGCATTTGTCTCCGCCTTTTTGTTCGGCGCGCTTTTGCGGAAGAAAGCAAGCCACAGCGGTAGGGCAGTCAACACCGTGCCGCCTATAATATTGCCGAGTGTGGCGGGAAGCAGACTGTAAAGCAGGGCGTTTCCTGCGTTCAAGCCTTGCGCCGCTATTCCGTATTTCGCCGAAGACAGCAATCCTGCCGCAAGATAATACATATTCGCCACGCTGTGTTCCATTCCCAGCGCTACAAATGCGAATATGGGCGGGTATACGGCGATAATCTTGCCCGCGGTCGATTTCCCTGCGAACGAACACCACACGGCAAAGCATACAAGCACATTGCATGGAATTGCGCGAAGCATAGCCGTTCCGAAGCCCAGTCCGCATTTGTATGCGGCTGCGGATACTATCGCGTTCGGTATGCCGTCGAACGCTCCCGAGTAGACGGTAAGCAACGCTACGACAACCGAACCGACAAGATTTCCGGCGTATACTATACTTAGGTTTTTTAACGTCGGCGCAAGTTTTACGTCGCGGCTGAGCAGCGGAGCAATAAGCAAACAGTTGCCCGTAAACAGTTCGCTGCCGGTCAATACTACAAGTATTAACCCTACCGGGAAAACGGCGGCTTTAATAAGAGTGGATTTCGTTCCGTCGTCCGCTGTTCCCGCAATTGTTGCAAGCGCTCCCGCAAAAGCTATGAACGCTCCCGCGAATATCGCCAATATAAGCGTGCGATACCATTTGGCTGTAGTTTTTGTAAGCGCCGTTCTTTTGTAATTATCCGCAATTTCGTATCCTGTGTACATATTCGCATTATACCATATGTGGCTTGGCGGCTGTCAAGCGTATCCGAGGGTATAAAATGGTCCGTTGACGGATATCAGTTGACAATTTTTTTGTATTCGGGGTATAATTAAATAATTATGTGACTCTTTAAGGAGTACTTTGTTCGATGAAGAAAATGAATCGCAAAATATTGATAATAGCGTTGGCGGCGATTTTGGTCGCAGCGATTATCGTAACGGTAGTCGTTGTAGTATGCACGCGCAACAATAGCGACGCAACCTATACGGTTACATTTGATTCCAACGGCGGAACGGCGGTGGACAGTCTTGTCGACGTAGCGCATAACAGCCGTATATCCGAGCCTTCCGCACCTACACGCTTGGGTTACGTGTTCGACGGTTGGTACAAGCAAAAGGAGCTTGCGGACAAGTGGCGTTTTAACCGCGACAGAGTGACCGCAGATATAACGCTGTACGCAAAGTGGAACTATGCCGCTACTTTGGGACTGCAAATGGAACTCAAAGCGGGCGGTACGTATACCGTAACGGGTATTGGCAGCGTTACCGATAACGTCATTGTGGTTCCGTCCGTACACGAAGGCTTGCCCGTTACGTCAATAGGACGCGAGGCCTTTGCCCAAAACGGCAATATTACGGCGGTAATTCTTCCCGATAGCATAGTTTCGATAGATTCCCGCGCGTTCTACGGCTGCACGGCTCTTACCGAAGCGGAGCTCCCCCGACGCGTAAACGCTTTCGGCGAATTTGTATTCGACGGCTGCAAAAATCTTGTCAAAGTCAATCTTCCCGAGAATATGACGCTGCTGCCGAAGCATACCTTCAACGGATGCCACAGTCTTGCCGCCATACAATTCCCTTCAACGTTAAAAACAATCAGCGAAAGGGCTTTTTACGAGTGCCGCAAGTTAACGGACTTCACGCTTCCGAGCGCATTGGAAACCATAGAAATCAATGCGTTTTCCGGTTGTCATACGCTAACAAGCGTTAATATCCCCGCTACGGTTAAAAATATCGGCACGCGCGCGTTTTCCAATTGCGTATCGATTGATACGTTAACGGTAGCCAAGGGCAATATCAACTATTATTCCGAAGGTAATTGCGTAATATCCTTCGACAAGCTTATCATCGGCTGTAAATCTTCCGTAATACCGCAAGAGGTTACGGTAATAGGCGAAGGCGCGTTTCAAGGCTGTAAAGGTCTCGAACGTATCGACAGCGGCGACCACGTGGCAAGTTTACGCGGAATAACGGCAATCGAAGATTACGCCTTTATGGGCTGCTCGTCGTTAAAGAACGTTATAATTCCCACAAGTGTTGTTTCTATCGGCGACGGCGCGTTCGACAGCTGCGAAACGCTTGCAACCGTGTCTTTTTCGGATGCGGAGCACTCCAAGCTTAAAACTATCGGCAAGGAAGCGTTCGCTCATTGCGCCGTAACAAGCATACGTCTGCCGGCGTCTTTAACCAAGATAGGCGTAGGCGCGTTTTTGGGAGATAAGATTAACGTCAGCTATCTCGGAACGACGGACGATTGGATAAGCGGCAAAATAAAGGTGTGCTCGTCAGGTGAAGAAGACGTAAA
The DNA here is from genome assembly GCA_947570215.1 of uncultured Clostridia bacterium. Lineage (GTDB taxonomy): Bacteria > Bacillota > Clostridia > Christensenellales > CAG-314 > Fimimonas. The sequence continues at coordinate 75,854 of CANOTO010000001.1, read as the reverse complement.
CGTGTACGACAGTAATTATTACGACGGTTTGTGCAACGTAATTTGTGAAGCAAGCGATAACGCGACATACCTTGTGCGGTATTTGATGAAAGACGAATAACGGGATAATCACAATGTACTATAAGGAAAAAGATTACGGGGTCAAGTATCCCGATATAACCGTAGACAACTTCCGCGATTTGGGCGGAATAGTTCTTGAAAACGGTCGCGTTATAAAAGACGGTATGATTTTTCGTTCGGGCGAGCTGTTCGGCTTGTCGGACGGCGACAAGGCGGAGTTGGACAAGCTCGGCATAGATTATATATTCGATTTACGCGGATACGACGAAGTGGAGTATAAGCCCGATTACGTTCCAAGCGGGGCGGTATATCGCAACGTACCTGCCGCGCAAACGCGTAAAAGCATGGTTGTAAAGCCGGACAAGGTAGTCAAGATGATTCCTACTTGGCTTCCGTCGGGAGTATCCAAATGCGTGTTTCGATTGCGCTTCAAGCAGTTGTACCGCAAGTTTCCGTTTCACAACCGCGCGTACGCCGAAATGTTCAGGGTAATGGACGAAGGCGGAACGTTTTTGTTCCATTGTACTGCCGGCAAGGATCGGACTGGCGTGGCGAGCATGCTTATTTTGCTTGCGTTGGGCGCGGATCTCGAGACGGTAAAAAGCGACTATATGCTGTCTAACTTTTATCGGGTGGAAAGTAACAAGAGGTTTGTCAAACAGTACGAGACCTATAAGCATTTTAACAAATATCGCAAAATTCTCGGAGTGGCGGGCAACGTCGAAGCAAAATATTTCGATTCCGCTTACAAAAAGATTATTCGCAAGTACAAGACGGTAAAACGTTTTTTTTCGGAAGAATATAACGTTGACGAACAACGCGTAGCCAAGTGGCTGCAAACGTACACGAAGCAGTCGTAGCGTATTGCGCAATCCGCGGGCTATGCGGGAACTAAGACTTATCGAGATATACCCGTAAGGACTATAACTATGGATATCATCACATTGGAAAACGTAAGCTACTACTACAAAACGTACGACGACGAAGGCGCCGCCGCCCAAGCGTCTGGCGTGGAAGGTATAAACCTTACAATACGCGAAGGCGCTTTCGTAGCTCTTGTCGGACACAACGGTTCGGGCAAGTCTACGCTGGCGAAGCTTCTTAACGGGCTGCTTGTTCCCAACAGCGGTACGGTTACCGTATGCGGACTGGACACGGCGGACAAAAAGAATATATTCGAAATACGTAAAAACGTCGGTATGGTTTTTCAAAACCCCGACAATCAGATGGTTGCAAGCATAGTCGAAGAGGACGTGGCGTTCGGGCCTGAAAATTTGGGCGTTCCGCAGCCGGAGATTGTGGAACGGGTTTATTCGGCGTTAGAGCAGGTAGGCATGACGGAATACGCCAAGCGTTCTCCGCACAAGCTGTCCGGCGGACAAAAGCAGCGTATAGCAATTGCGGGAGCTTTGGCTATTCGTCCCAAGGTAATAGTATTCGACGAATCTACCGCAATGCTCGACCCGCAGGGACGGCGCGAAGTTCTGTCCGTCGCCCGCGAGTTGAATAAGCAGGGTATGACAGTTATTCTTATCACGCACTTTATGGAAGAAGTGTACGGCTGCGACGAAGTTGTCGTAATGAGCGGCGGACATATTGTAAAAATCGGTAAACCGTCGGAAATATTCGCCGACGAACGTCTGCTCGAGGCCGTAGGCCTTGACGCGCCGCGGTCGGTTGCATTGGCGGCTAAGCTTAAAAGCGTCGGCTTTGACGTGACGGAAAATTGTATAGACGCGCGGACGTTGGGGGTGGAAGTATGTCGAAATCTGACAAAGTAGTTATTCCACAAGCCGTTGCCGACGGCGCCGCCGCAATCGTAGCGGACAAACTCAATTTTACGTACAATCCCAAATCTCCTTTCAGTAAGCAGGCGTTAAAGGACGTAACGCTCACCGTCAACCGCGGAGAATTTGTTGCCATTGTCGGTCATACGGGCAGCGGCAAAACCACTTTTGTTCAGCATCTGAACGCTTTGATTCGCGTTCAAAACGGCGGTTTGTTTGTTCTCGATTACAATCTTTCCGCCAAAAAGGTGGATCTTAAAACCCTGCGCGGAAGAGTTGGAATGGTGTTCCAGTATCCCGAATATCAGCTGTTTGCCGATACGGTTTTAGACGACGTATGCTTCGGACTTAAAAATTTCGGCGTTACTGATAAGGAAAAGCGCGAGCAGCTTGCCCAAAACGCGTTAGAGCTTGTCGGAATGGATTTCGACAAGGTCAAGAACAAGTCGCCTTTCGACTTGTCCGGCGGAGAAAAACGTCGCGTCGCGCTTGCGGGCGTGCTGGCAATGGAGCCGCAAATATTGGTTATGGACGAGCCTACCGCGGGACTTGACCCAAGGGGTAAGCGCGAGATTTTGTCGCTTGTGTCGTCTATTAACAGGCACAAAGGCGTAACCGTCGTTATGGTTTCGCATGATATGAACGAAGTATATGAAAACGCCGACCGAATTATAGTGTTCAGAGAAGGCGAAGTGGCTTACGATACTACGCCGAGACAGCTGTTCAAAAAAGAAGACGAGATAATCTCGATGAATCTCGAAATCCCGCATATGGCCAAGTTTTGTAACGAATTGGAGCGTCAAGGCTACGTTATTCCCGACGATTGTAAAACGGTCGAGCAGGTGTTTGACGCGGTGCTTGCGCTTAAAGGGGGTGTCGGCAATGCTTAAAGACGTCACCTTCGGTCAGTACTATCCCGCCGATTCCTTTATTCACCGTATGGACGCAAGGGTAAAGCTGTTGCTTTGTCTGCTGTTTATGGTCGGAATATTCTTCGTAACCAGCTTTGCGGGCTTTGCGTTTATTACGGTGTTTTTGATAACGCTTATCGCTTCGTCGCGCATTCCGCTTCGCTCGATATTGAAATCCGTCAAAGGAATAATCGTGTTGCTTCTTTTAACGGTTATACTCAATATATTCTTTACCAAGACGGGAACGCTTTTATGCAAGTGGTGGATATTCGAGATATACGACGGCGGTCTGTATTTCGCAGCCAAAATGTTTTTGCGGCTTACCTACCTGGTCGTGGGGTCCAGCGTGCTAACCCTTACCACAACCCCCGTAGACCTTACCCACGCTATAGAAAGTCTGTTAAAACCGCTCAAAGTAATCAAGGTTCCCGTTCACGAGATCGCGCTTATTATGAGTCTTACGCTGTCGCTTATTCCGGGGCTTATCGACGAAACGGACAGGATAATCCGCGCGCAGAAGGCAAGGGGCGCAAACTTCGATACGGGCGGACTCGTCAAGCGCGTCAAGGCTTTCGTGCCTATACTCATTCCGCTGCTTGTAGGCGGTTTCCGCCGCGCGGAAGAACTTGCCAACGCAATGAACAGCCGCTGCTACGAAGGCTCTAACAAACGCACTCAAATGCGGATAATGAAGCTTTCTTGGCGTGATTTCGTCGCAACGTTTATTGCCTTGCTGTTTTTCGTGACGGTATTCGTAGTATACGGAATGCAAAGCAAGTGGGCGACCGCCGACGTCGGTTGGCTGTATATTAACGGCGTTAACTGGTTATATTTTTAGGTTAAAACGAGCGTATGAACATACAGGAATATTGGTATGCCGTGTTACGTCAAGACGAACGCACGATAAAAAGCTTTTTCTGCGACGACGGCTATGTTAACTGGCACAACACTAACGAGCATTTTACCGTGGACGAATTTATTCGGGCAAATTGCGAGTATCCCGATTTGTGGGACGGCAGTATAGAACGGATAGAAGTAATAGGCAATACGGTTATTACCGTAGTTGCGGTGTTTTCTCAGGATAAAAAACTACGTTTTCATGTCACGTCATTTATCGTACTGCGGGAAGATAAGATTTATTCCGTAGACGAATATTGGGGTAACGACGGTGAAGCGCCGATGTGGCGGCAATCGCTAAATTTGGGTTCGCCTATCATCAAGTAATTTATATGCCTAAAATCAAACTTACAATCGAATACGTAGGGACGGATTTTTGCGGCTGGCAAAGCCAGACTAACGGCGTTTCCGTGCAGGATACGGTAGAGAAAGCTCTCGGCAAGTATTTCGGATGCGACTTCGTTCGCGTATACGCCGCGGGGCGTACGGACGTGGGCGTTCATGCAGTGGGGCAGGTTGCGCATTTTGTGACGGATAAGCAGGTCAATCCCTACAAGCTGTGCTTGGGCGTTAACTTGTCGCTGCCCGCAAGCGTGGCGGTAACTAATGCCGAAATCGTCTCGGATGACTTCGACGCGCGGTTTTCGGCGGTGTCGAAAACTTACGTTTACCGTATATACGTCTCTCCCGTGCGTAAGCCTACGTTGGACGTAAACCATACGCAGATATACAAGCCGCTTGACGTTTGCGCAATGAGCGGCGCCGCGGCGCTGCTTGCGGGAACGCACGACTTTGCAGCTTTTCAAAAGACGGGAAGTAATCTCAAGGGCACGGTACGTACCGTCAACTTTTTCGAAGTTGAAGAAAACGGCGGCGGAATAATCGAATTTGCGGTAAACGGCAACGCCTTCTTGTATAATCAGGTGCGCAATATGTGCGGTCTGCTTGTGGAAGTCGGCAAGGGTAAGTATGGCGCGTCAGACGTAAAACAGGCGCTTAACGGTGTTAAATTAAAGTATAAAACTCTGCCCGCCAAAGGGCTCACGCTCGAACGGGTATATTACAATGACTTGAATAACGGCAACTAAGCGCGTTTTGCTGCAATTAACTGCCGCTAATCGTTTGCTACCATAGCATACGAACAATAAATAACTGTGATTAACTACAACTAACTGCTATTAACAACTCGCTATTACATCGTATCACGTTAGTAACATTATCTTGCGATTAGTAGCGTTTGCATAAAATATAATATAAAACTGAGTAATTAAAAACGGAGCGGAATTTATGAATAAATCGGGTAAATACGTAAGTTACAGTATAGTCATAGCGTTATTCGTTGTGTTTTTTATAGCGTCAATGTGCGTGTATTTCGCATTCGGCGACCGCAGTATGGTTAGTTATATTTTGTTCGGTATAGCGGGCGTTACGGCTCTTATTCAGGTGCTGGCGGCGGTAGTCTACGCTTGTAAAAAGGACAAAGACGGGTTGGACGAATTGCAAGTGGCGTACGCGGCGGTGGTATTGACTTTTTTGGTTACAATTCTATCCGTGCCGATTTTGCTGCTGTGGATAATAGAAAAAATCCACGACGCAGTGTCCGCCAAACACGAACCGAAGATATTGTAACGAATTTCAATCCGTTCCGAAATACGCGGAGCGGATTTTTTACGCAAACGCGGTAAAACGGAGAAAAATCAGTTGACATAAAAAGGGTATATTTGTATAATAGTAAGGCTGTGAATAATTCGGTGCGGTATTTTAAGCTCTGCCGTATCTAAACCGCGTTCCACTGGCGGTAATTGTTCAACCGTGAACAGCAAACAAACTTAAATGTTAGGAGAAAATATAAATGGTTAAGACTTTTATGGCTAAGAAAGAAGCCGTTGAAAGAAAATGGTACGTTGTAGACGCCGCGGGCAAGCCCCTTGGCCGCGTTGCAAGTCAAGTGGCGTCCGTTCTTCGCGGAAAGAACAAGCCTACTTTCACTCCGCACGTAGATACGGGCGATTTCGTAATAGTAATCAATTGCGACAAGGTTGTTCTTACCGGTAAAAAATTAGATCAAAAAATGTACGTTCGCCGTTCGCCCAGACCCGGTCACTTGAAGCAAACCAAGTACGGCAAGCTGATGGCGGAAAGAAGCGACTTTGCTATGATGAAGGCTGTTAAAGGAATGCTTCCCCACAACAGTCTCGGCAGAAAGATGCTCACGAAGCTTCGCGTTTACAAGGGCGCGGAACACAAGCACACGGCTCAGCAGCCCGAAGTGTTGGCGTTGGACTAAGGAGGGAATGAACAATGGCAAAAGTTAGCGCAAAGAAAAAGGTTCAATTTTGGGGAACGGGCAGAAGAAAGAAGTCTATTGCCCGCGTAAGAATTATCCCCGGCGGCAACGGTGCAATTACCATTAACGGCAGAGACATCGACCAATATTTCGGTCTCGACACATTGAAATATATCGTCCGTCAACCGTTAAACGCTACGGAAACCGCTTCCAAGTACGACGTAGTGGTAAACGTTACGGGCGGCGGATATACCGGCCAAGCCGGCGCAATCCGTCACGGTTTGTCTCGCGCGTTGGTTCTTGCCGGCGAAGACAAGTCCGTTTTGAAGCAGAACGGCTTTCTTACCCGCGATCCGCGTATGAAGGAAAGAAAGAAGTACGGCTTGAAGAAAGCGCGTAAAGCTCCGCAATTCTCTAAGAGATAATTTTACTGCTTGCGGTTTTACCCTTGGAACACTTGTTCCAAGGGTATTTTTATTTGAAAAAACACAAAACTTCGATGCGTAAGCGAATTTTTTCGTATAGCCAAAGTCTTATATCAAGAATATAATATAAATCGGTGCGTTTAAGTTTGTGATAGATCGAAAGACGTGCGTATAATTTCAACCCGCGCGGATTTATATGCAGAGATTGACTTAGCGGTATAAAAGTAGTATTATATATCTACTCTTACAATTTTTCATAGCAGAGTTCCGGAACAATTATTTGTGATTATTAAAAGAAAGGTTTGCTTTCTGTCGTAATAGGTTGTGAGTGATAAGGAGTTAAAATGAAAAAGACATTGATAGCGTTATTGTGCGCCTCGATTTTGCTTGCAAGCGGAAGTTTATTGGCTTCCTGCGCGCACGTTTGTTCGTACGGCGAATGGCAGGTAGTAACCGAGCCCACTTGTACAAATAAGGGCGAAAGACAAAGAATGTGTACCGCTGACGGCTGCGGCAAAAAGCAAACGAAAGAAATAGCCGTAGATCCCGCCAAGCACAGCTTGCAGCCCGTCGAAGGACAAGACGCGGACTGCACGACGGACGGAACGGTAGCTCACAAGCACTGCACGCTTTGCGGCAAGAATTTTGACGCGCAGGGCACCGAAATTACAGATACGACCATACCGAAAGGACACAAGCTCACGCCCGTTGCGGCGACGGCAGCGTCGCTTCACGTTGCGGGAACGCTTGCGTACGACGAATGCGGAGTTTGTCACAAAAAGTTTGAAACCGGTACCGACAAGGAAATTACAGATATTGTCGTCCCTGCCGCACATGCCGATTACGACGCAGACAATTTCTATTGTCAAACGTGCGATAAATATATCATATTAACCGCAGACCAATTGGCGGCTTTCCGCGATAGCGTAAACGGCGGAAACAACTATGCAGGCAAGACGGTGGTTTTGGACGCGGATATAGACTTGGATAACGTAGAATGGAATTCTATCAACTTGTTTGCAGGAACCTTTGACGGACAGAATCACGTTATAAAGAATCTCAAAATTACAAGCGGTGACTCCGTAGGTCTGTTCGGCAATCTGTGGCAATGCGCGGCTACGGTGTGTAATTTCACAATTGACGGTGCCGATATTCAAGGCGGCGAAAACGTCGGCGCGGTAGTGGGGCTTACAGCTTCGGCCAAAATTAACAACGTACGAGTATGTAACGCCGTGATTACGTCCAATCATTATGCGGGCGGTATTGTCGGCTACGGCTATTGCAAAATAGACGGCTGCGCGGCGGAAAACGTAACTATTACGTGCATTCCCAATTTGCAAACGGACGGAACGTACGATAACGGCGACAAAGTCGGCGGCATTGTAGGTTATCTTTGCGCGGGAACCGTTCAAGGTTGTTCGGCATCGAACGTCAGCTTAAAGGGGTATCGCGATATAGGCGGCATAGTAGGCGCATTGGTTGCGTCCGACGGAGTTTCAACAATAGCCAAGGATAACGTCGCCGATAAAATCAGCATTACCGTAGACCAAGTTACCAACAGCTACGGCGGCAAGGATATGAACGTAGGCGGTATTGTCGGCAGACGTATAGACGACGCTAATAACCCCGCCGTTGTAGAAACCAATAGAGAGTCGGAAATCTCCTACGAATATATCGTCGACAATTCATCCGCTCAAAAGGCGTTGGACAGCGCAAAATCCAATTCCGTAATCAAACTTGAAGCAGATGAATACGATAAATTATACGTAAGACAAAGTCGATACGTATCCGTCAAAACCAACGAAGGCAGTTATCCTTGGTATAAACGCGAATTGACCAATCTTTCTATATTGGGGGAGGGTACGGCGGTTATTAAAGGCTTAGAGTTTATTTCCGGACATGTTTATTCGACGGACAACAGCGTTACCGATCCCGTTACGGGCAACAATCAGAATTATTATTCCAATATTGCGTGCAAAAACTTAGTTTTCAATGGAATAAAGTTTATGGATTATATGGAGTTTAACGGTTGGGAATCTACGTTGTTTTCGATTGACGGACTTGAAATAAGGGACTGTCGGTTTGATATGGCAAATTCCGCAAAAGCGTCTGTTTCGGGTACTACGGCTGCCGTACATATCGGTTCCAGCGACGGAGAACGCAACTTGAAAAACTTCAAGTTCGATTCATGCGAATTTTCCAATGCGTTTCAGGGAATTTACGTCGTTAACGTGGAAAATATGTCGGTAAGCAACTGTAAATTCGACAATATTACTCATAACGCTATTGCTATGCAAAGCTCCCCAAACGGTTCCGTGTGCGGAAACGTCGTTATTGAAAACAATACGTTTTCAAACGGTGCCGACAGAGTAATACGTTTTAACAATATCGGCGAAACCGCAGTAATCTCCGTGTCCGATAACGTCATGACAAATTATTGCGACGACGAAGGAGAAATTCTTAAAACGGGAATTATGGCGAGCGGCGCTGCATTAGTATTTGAAAACAACACTTACGGTAGTATTACGCTTAATAAACAGGATATTACGGGTTCGGACGTTTCGATAGTCATAAAAAACGTTTAATCTGACGGCATTATAAAAGCGTTTGCGTAATTGTACGTAAACGGTTAGTGTAAAATTTAGGTGGCTCAACGAGAGAGCTAGCAAATAGATATTTGTTCAAGTTCTCGAGTTGGTTCTCTCGTAGCCACACACGTTATTTGACGTGTGTTCAATAAACGTGTGTGGACGAGTTAAATATTTTTCAATATGCTACTTTTTGGGGAGGAGCATATCCGTCAAATATTTGACGGATATGCTCTATTTTTATACCCATTTGCAATGTCATTACATTTTTGTAATTACGTAAATGTGAACAAGGGAGAGGCGTGTAAATGCAAAAAATGTTTGTCAGATTAAGCGACGCAAAAATAGCGCGCAACGGTAAGTACAGTAAGGACCAAATATTGCAGATGATTGACGAGGAGTGCGAAAAGCATTGTCTGCGCAAAGTGATATTGACCGATAGTTCAAGGGTATATTACACGAAACGTGAGCCGCAACTGCGCTATTTCGACCTTGCAGAGTGTTGCAAAACTTTGCGTATTCAAGAATGGTTTGCAAGCTCTATTGAAAAATGGATCAATTACGGCAATATGGTTAATTTGGACCAAATTGCAATGTCACTAAAATATAGTACGGAGTTTAAAGCTAGTTATTATGAGTTATAAAGTTGCGTGGAGAACAAACAAAAAAGAGATAGAAATGTCCGGCGATCTTGTGCTTACAAAAGATCAGTGGGAACAGCGTGGCGGTATTTATCGGGGGAGTCTTGGAACAGCAGCGCGAACAGGTTTCTATACTGTTCGAGCTTGTGAAAAACTAGGTTTTCCGGTAAGCGATGAGGAGTTCAAGACGTGTAACGATTTTGCTATGTTTGTTGATTGCTATATGGAGTTTTGTATAGGCCGCAAACGTCCATGTTTGCCAGTGTTTTATCGGAACGTACAAGCAGCGCAATAGGAGTGACATGGAAGAATATTACTTGATAGGTTTTGTCGGAACGATATGCCTTATGTGCGTTGTAATAATTACAAGACTCATTATTTGGGTGTTTAGAAAAGAAGAAAAATCGAATGACTTTGATGATGATGTCGAATGACGGATAAATAGAAACAAAGGAGAACACAAAATGAAAGTAATTTCACTGGTTAATCAAAAGGGCGGTGTTGCCAAAACGACAACGTCTATTGCCCTTGCCGACGGATTGGCTCGGCGCGGAAAAAGAGTGTTAATTATTGACTTCGATCCTCAGGCCCATTTGACAACGTCGTTTGCGTTAAGTGATGATGCGCAGTGTCCGCAAGCGTTACGTTTCTTAAACATTGTGCCGGGTGCAGAGTTTCAACTGCAAGTTATAAACAAAAACTTGTCAATCGTTACTTCGGAAATCGGATTAGAACAAGCAAATACTATTTTGCAGACAAAGATAGGCAGAGAACGTTTCTTAGCGCGTGCTATCAAAAAACTATCTACAAGCGCATTTGACTACGTTATTATTGACTCTAATCCGTCGTTATCGATATTGACTGTCAACGTTCTTGCGGCCAGCGATTATATTTTGATACCGTTCAAACCCGAATTTAATAGTTTTAAGGGTGTAGATCTGTTGCTTGAGAGTGTTTCGGACGTTAAGACTATGTACCCACAAATCGAAATTTTGGGCTTTATCGTCACAATGGCGGATAAACGCAGACGTTCAACCGCAGAATCGATTGAGATTATAGAGCAGAAAGCACAGCAGTCCGGGACATGTGTATTTAAGTCTATTATTCGGGTTGCTGTTCAAGGCGCAGACGCAGCTTCGCATGGAAAGAGTATATACGAATATGCTCCGACGTCTAAAATATCAGACGATTACGAAAAGCTTTGCGATGAAATTTTAGCGAAATTAAATGAAAAGGAGATTTAAGACAATGAGTTTAGGTAAAAACAGTTTGCAGCGCGTAAACGGATTTGGTTTAACGGCATCAATCATTTCGACACCGCCAAACGTTAAAGTTATTAACGATAGTACAATACAGCTGCGCATACCGTTAGATTTGAGATTGGCATATCAAGATGTATGTCAACAAGAAGGAACCGACGTATCGTCGGACTTGCGCGAATACATAAAACAAAAAGTCGGTATCGTGTAATGACTTTATTGTCATTACATAAGTGTCATTACAAAAGTGTAATGACATTTGCCATATTCGGGATTAATAGGAGAAGAATGATACAGCATTTTAGCGGAATGTACAATTTGTTCGTTGGAGCGGTGTGTTCGTGTGGGCTGCGGTTTCCTATTAAACGGCGTAAGGGAGCGAATTATGGACGTTAAAAACTATAATTTCTATACGGTTTTCAGTTGGATGACGACAGTTCTTAAACTATCGGGCAATGAGTTGGCCGTCTTTGCTATCATTTACAGTTTCTCACAAGACGGAAAAAGTGAATTTAAAGGATCACTAAACTATTTGCGTAAGTTTACCAATACGTCAAAGCAGACGGTTATAACGCTGTTGGACAAGCTTCAAGCGCGAGATTATATCTGTAAACGTCAGTATTATGACGGTGCGATACCGCGTAATGCATATAGAGCAAACTTGGATTTTTTGGTTAAGTTAAACGACGACTTTATACAAGACCAGTCGGACATCAACGCAGAGTATTCGGGAAAAAAACAAGTAGTCAAAAAATTTGACTAGTCAAAAAAATAGACCAGTCAAAAAATTTGACTCGACTAGTCAAAAAATTTGACCGTATATAGAAAGGATAATACTAGAAAACACAAGAAAAAGGAATTGTACCTAATTCTTGCATAAAAATCAATGATTGTACGATTATGCATAAATTTGTATAATTATGCAATTTTGATTGAATGTTTAATGACTTAATCTTGTGTTTTCTACATAGTGTCGATGTCGAATAGAGAGAGTTGCGCATCAGAGAAAGTGAGAGCAAGAGCGGATAGAGAGATTTTCCCTTGTGTTTTCAAAAAAAAGAGGTGATTAAATTTTGAAATATGTAGATACCCCTTGCGGTAAATTCATTATGCCGGAAAGCTACGAACGCGATATAGAAAAAATGTCTAACGATGATTTGATTAATCAACTAATCGCAGATGAAATCGAGACAGATTGTATTGATCCATTTAAGCTGCAATTTGTCATTGATAGAAATATTTATCTTGATTACGTGAAAAGGAGAAAGGAAATCTATGAAGCAAGAAAAAATTACTGTTGACAGCAATCAAACGACAGTCGAGGCGTTGTCTAATTTTTTCGGATTAGATCCGGTGTCGTTTGACGAACTTGCAACAGACAAAGATGTTGTGCAGATAACTATTGAGCGAGAGGGTAAGTAGTATGGCAGAACAACAAAAGTACAGCGATATAGTTAATCAGCGTCGTAACGAAATGGTTGACGTTGTTTTATCGTACATAGAACAAAATCCGACAGAGTGGCAGAGCGGTTGGCAGAAATTTGGCTGCCCAATAAATGCTGTGAGTTCGAAGCAGTACCGCGGAATAAACTTACTGTATCTTGCTGTGGTATCAATGGCCCGTAAATATACGGACAACCGTTGGGTAACATTCAATCAAGCTAAGCAGCTCGGGACTTCCGTTAAAAAGGGCGAAAAGTCGGTCCCTGTGCTTTATTATTCGATTTACGATGAAAACACAAAAAAAGACTTTGATGTCGCAACCGTTGCGGATATGACAAAAGAAGAACGTAATGAGTATGAAAGAAAATACGTTCGCGCCTATACAAAGTTTTATCAAGTATTCAACGCCGAGCAGTGTGTCAATTTCCCAAAGCGTGAAGTCAACGTTATGGGCGAGACTGAACGTCAACGTCAAAACGAGCTTGTAGAAAGCATAATTGCTAACAGTTCCGCCCCTGTGTTTTACGGCGGCGATAGTGCATATTACTCGATACATACCGATGACATTCATTTACCGGTTATTGAGCAGTTTAATACTATGCAAGATTATTATGCTACCGCTTTACACGAGATTGCGCATAGCACCGGGCATTCGAGTCGTTTAAATCGAGATATGAGCGGAGATTTCGGAAGCGAGAAGTATGCGGTGGAAGAGCTGCGCGCCGAATTATCGTCGATGTTCTTGCAAATGGAAAACGGCATTCAACTCGAAGGTAAGCACATCGAAAATCACAGTGCGTATTTGGCGAATTGGTTGAAAGCCGCAAAAGATAATAAAACGGTATTCACAGCTGCGGTCAAGGACGCGATGAGAATTGCAGATTATATTTCGGAACACTACGTGAGCAAAGATAAAGCGGCTACGGTGGACGAGCAGTTAGATAATACATCTACCGAAGCGGAACAGCAGTCAGCGTTAAACGTTGAAGTCAAAGTGTATTATACTCACGCGTTTCCAACGGACTCTTTGGGACAATATATACCCGATGGTGTTACGTTCAAAGATTTTAACGATGCGTTGGTGAGCGGCAATTTAGAAACCGTCAAAGTCGAAGCAGTATACGTAAATGATTCCGTAGTGCGCGAACGTATATTTGCGCATTTAGCGAAAATTACAAATCAAAAGTACGACGACGTTTACAATCAATGGTTGAACGCATACGAAAAAAGTCAACCCCCGACAGTCGCTGTACAAGATGACACAAAAGAAAAAGCCGAATTAGCAACGAGATACGCCATACTCGATGCAGCGATGAAAGTAGCGCGCGACGATATGAGTGCTGTGGATGCGCGATATACCGACGGATATTCCGACATGTTCTTTTCGGAACACAATCGGCTTGCTAAACAAGTTGCGGCCAACGGTGTTGCGCCGTCGGTGGATCCTATTCTTGTGCAATCCCTACTTGACGAATACTCAAATCCCTTAACTGTTGAATACTACGGTTGGGATAATACTGCGGTAAAACGAGCGATAGCAGATAAAATCGAAGATCCTGCGCTTAAAGTGCAGATGACGAAATTGGTTTACGATTACGATTCTTTGCAAGATAAGACGCCTGTGTCGGAGTCGAACCCGATGCTAACGGTAGAAGCGCAGCAGACATATTACTTTACCGACACAAGCGGAATGAGAAATCAGCAGGAAGGTTTTACAATTTTACACGACCGCGAAAGGGACAAATGGTACTTGTGGAATAGCGATTTTATCGAAGGCAAAGTAATTACACCAAGGGGTACAAGGATAAGACCTACGATAGGAGAAACGGCCAAACGTTCGGAGATAGTGCAAACGTTTGAGAACGGCGAAGAATGGTTGACACAATTTGATAGCGTGGAGCAAGCGCGTGAATACTGGAATAAAGAAAGCACTCGGATAAACGCTTTACGCGCCGAATATGGCGAACTTAACGAACAGGCTATTAAAAGGCAATCGGAAATAGAATATAGGGGACAACAGCTTTGTTAATCAGATATTCCGTCTTGTTCTTATAATCGGCGGTGGTTTAAGCATATCCGGCGGACAGTTGCTATTCGCGCGTTTAATGGGTACCAGTGCAGAAGAAGGTCGCGAAATGGCGCAATCTGCGCGTACGTTGTTAGGCGGAATGGGTACTGCTATTGCCGGCGCAGGAATAGCAAAGCGCGCAATATTCGGCGGTACTAATAAGTACGGTAAACATACGACGGGCGCGATGAGCTTTGCAGGCAGAGGCGCGAACGTTATGGGCAGTCTTGCTTTCGGTAATGCGTATAGAAAGCCGGTAGGCGCAATGATGAATGCAAAAGATTCTGTAATGAATGCAGGCGGCTTTTTGACAAATACGCGTTCGCAAACTAAACCGTTTGCAGGTGGTGCAAATCAAAGAATAAACGGCGGTGTACAGCAACCTGCAATGCAGCAAGCAACGCAGGGTCAAGAAAGCGGCCCGTCGTCAAAGCTAAGTACGTTTGCTAACAACTTTATGGCTAACGGCGGTTTGATAGGCTCTGCAGGTATGTTTGTTAAAAACACAATAAATAAAGCTAATCCTAAAAACTATACCGATATACCAATGGGTAGTGGCAAATTGCTGTCTGGAAAACATTTAGCTAAGTCTGCGCCGTTGCCGAAGTTAAACGGCGGTCCCAAAGGCGGCGGTAGTGGTAAGTTTAGTAAAGGGGGTAAAAAATGAGACTAATACCTAAAAAATCTAAAATCGGAACGAGTATATTTCGGGGCTTGTCGCTCCGGGATATATTGGCAATGATTGTGATGATTGTATTGGCGTTTGCAATTCTCTTATCCAACTTGCCGGGCAAATGGTACGTTTTGGTTTTTTACGTTGTGTTGTGCTTAATGATGATGATTGGCGACTGCGAACGTCGAGCGTATGGTGAGATTTATCAACTTATAAAATTTGCGGTAAGCGAAAAGACGTATAATAACACAAAGAAAAAACATACGATTGACAAGTTGATTCCGTTCAAAGATATAGGCGATGACGGCATTATCGATTACGGCGAGTATTTCGGAGCGGTTTTGACCGTTGGTAGCTGCGAGTTTGGACTACTTGAGGAGCCACAGCAAAATACTAAAATAAGTTTGTTTGCCAAAGCTTTGAATAGTTTGAACAATACGGCAACGTTGCAGCTCGTTAAAGTGGACCGTCCTATAAACTATGACGAAATCTCGGCGCGATTGTTTAATAAAATTGCGCAAGCGGAAGAACGTCGGGACTCCGCCGTCAAAATTAATATTTTGAAAAGCAGGTTGGCTCAAATAGACGAATTCAACAATATTGCGCCGCAGTATCGTCCGTATTATTATTTAGTCGTCTACGATGATACGCGCCAAATGGTGTTGTCGCAACTTGAAATGCTGTATCGAGTTGTATTGAATATCGGTTTGGAGTGTCATCAGCTCAATAAGATAGAGTGTGCTAACTTCTACAAATATTGTTTCGCGCATAATTTTGACGAGCGGGCCGCCGTTGAGTTTGACGGTTATGCTGCCGATTACGTTAAACCGCAGAGCATTAAATTCGGAACGACGTATACGCAGATTGACAATATTTACAGTTTTACGTTTGCAATATCCGATTATCCGTTGTACGTCGGCAATGCTTGGGGTGCGGAGTTGTTTAATATACCGAATACAAAAGTGGTTTTAACAATGAAACCAGTAGAAAAAGGTAAGGCTGTCAAACGTATCGATCACGCTATCACAGAAATGCGCGCGCGAGATATGTACAAAGCTTCGGAGCAAATATCTCAAGAAACGCACGTCGGAACAATGGCTGCGTTAATCGAATCTCTTCAGAACGGAAACGAGACCTTGTTGGATTGCACGTTAACCGTTACCGGCTTTAACTATTCCAAAGAGGATAACGCTTTGTTCCGCAAAGAAATATACCGTCAAATTACGTCTAGCGGATTCCGCGTCAATTCTATGTATGCGCGTCAATTCGAGGGATTTGTAGCAAGCAATATTTCGCGCCGTACTGGGTTTAAAGCGATTGAGCGCGGTATAAACAGTGAAAGCCTTGCGGCGATATTTCCTTTTGTGTTTTCGTCCTGTATCGAAGACGACGGCATTTATTTGGGTTATGACAACTATCCGATAATTTTGGACATTTGGAAACGTAACGAACAGTACAGTAACAGCAACATTGTAGTTATCGGAATGTCCGGCAAAGGTAAAAGCTTTTTTACTAATACGCTTATCACGAATTTGTATAGCGACAATGTTCAGATATTTATTTTGGATCCCGAAAACGAATACAATACCCTTTGCGAAAATGTCGGCGGTAAGTATATCGACGTCGGCAGCGCGAGCGTCGGACGACTTAATCCTTTACATATATTTCAGACTTTGTCAGATGACGGAACTCAATCGGATCCAGAAGTAGTGTATTCTGCGCATTTAAGATTTTTGGAAGATTTTTTCAAAATAACAATGGACGGAATAACGTCGGACAGTTTGGAAGAATTGAACAATAACGTAGTGGCCTTATATGAAAGCCGTAAAATTAAACCTACAACGGACGTGTCCGGATTTAAGCCCGAACAGTTTCCTACGTTCGATGATTTACTTGCGGTTATCGAAAAGGAAATCACAAAAGAAAAACGCAACAAAAACGGTGTGGACCGCCTATCTAATTTGGAAAGAGTAAGAACATATCTTGAGAAGTTTGCAACCGGGGGCAGATATGCGCAACTGTGGAATGGAGCTTCCACGCTTGAGAGTAACGAGAACTTTGTCGTATTTAACTTCCAGAGTCTGTTTGCCAGTAAGAACTATATCGTAATAAACGCGCAAATGTTGTTGCTTTTGCGTTACTTGGAGCAAAAGATTATCAATATCAGAGAAATCAACCGTAACAATCCCGACCAAAATATACACCCGTTAATCGCTATCGACGAGGGACATAGTTTTATTAATGCAAAATATCCTGTTGCGTTAGACTTTATTTATAACGAGTTTAAGCGCATACGTAAGTATAACGGCGCGATGATGTTTTTAACTCAAAATTTAGCGGATATATTGGGGAATCAAAGCATTGTATCACAAACAAGCGCAATAATTAATAACAGTCAATATAGCTTTATTTTCGGACTTAATCCGGCAGACGTCTCCGCTCTTGAAGAATTGTATAATTCTAGCGGCGGAATTAATGAAACCGAACGTAATGCCATAGCTACAGCATCGCGCGGAGATTGTTTCGCAGTACACTCCGCTCGTGAACGCAGTTTGTTTCACGTCGAAGCCACGGAGACGGTACATAGACTGTTTACGGAACGCGGAGTTACCTTTGATAACTATTCGTACAATGAAGTGGTTGATACAGACGATACGTCAGAATAACGGAGCGTAATTGTATGGGACGTAGAAAAATAACGCGTTTGACTTATCGCGGCCAAGAAATGTATGATCCGATGTACAAAAAATTGCAAACGTTCGAGGAGGAAATCGATGACTGCAAGCTTATATGCTCGGATGCTTTAAATAGAGCCGTTGAGTTTATCGTACAGTCCGGTATAGAGTATTGCCGCGTATGTCCTAATATTAAACGCTGCATCGAACAAATTGACAAGAAACCCGACGGTAAGTGGCAACCGAGGAAATCAGTCTGCATTGCAGGCTTAAAAAAAATATTTTATAAAAGGAGAACAGTAACTATGATTAAAGTATTCGGAAACGGACGGCTAACAATTAAGCCCGAGTTGAGGACCGTAACGGTAAACAATGAGGAGCAACATGTCTGCACGTTAAATGTTGCAAGTAACCGTTTAGGCAGAGAAAAGCCCGATTATATTCAAATCGAGGTTTGGAATACTATGGCGGATAATTGTGTCAAATATCTGGATAAAGGCAGCAGTATTTCGTTTGAGGGCGATTACGAGACAACACAATACAAAAAAGACAACGTTACGGTAACAAACGTTAAGGTTGTTAAAGCAACAATCGAGTTTACCGATAGAAAACCACAAACGGAACAATAACGATTGACAGGGCGGAGCGTGTATTGCGTTCCGCTTTTTGTAATTACAAAAGTGTCATTACAATAATGTAAATACAATATTGAAAACAAAAAAAATAAAAATTGTGTTGACATATTGAAAAAAAAGCGTATAATAATAGTAGGTAGAAATACCAAACAATAAATATTAGTCGCCTACCGCAGGCGACTCATCAAATGAACGGCTCGTAAATATTAGTCGCCTACCGTAGGCGACTCATCAAATGAACGGCTCGTAAATTTTGCCCTTGCGGTTTTGCAAGGGCTTTTTATTTGGGAGTGAGACAATGGACCATAATTTGAGATATACATATCACATATCAGATGATTATTTTACTTGGTTAAGAGACAATGGCATTGATACAACTAAGTTTATGAGCAACAGAAAGAACGGTAATTATCGGCCGACATTTCTTTGTTTGAAAGACACACAAAACCCCGATATTCTTTGGATGGTACCATTGTCAACTCAGTATGAAAAATATCAAGATAAAAAGCTCGAAATAGAAAACAAACGTCATAAGGAATATATAGGTATTGTTTTAGGACAATACAATGGTAGGGGTAATGCTTTTTTAGTCCAAAATGCGTTTCCTATATTGGAAAAACATATCGATCATGTACATACACGAAACGGCAATCCCATTCCTGTATCACAGCCTATCGCTGATGAGGTTAAAAATAAGTTACACCAATTACGGCAGATTCGTAGAGCAGGAAATACTAAATTAGGTTTTATAGATATAGAAAAAATCGAGCAGTTATTAATGAGGGAGTTGGCTGCAAGTAAGAATACACAATCAGTTGTCGAAAGCAAAAAGCTGGAGCAAAAGCAACAAGACGAACACAAAAAAGTGATGCCAGCACTTACGAGTTCGGATAATAGTATTTTAAAAAGAATAAGTGATTCGGCAAAAGGATCAATGTTTGATAGTTATTTTTCGGGGCGCAGTACGATTGATAAAAATCAAGCTAGTCATTTTGTCTTGCGTACTCTTGCGTTTTTTAGCAACTTTGACAAAGGGGCAATGGAGCGTATATTCAAGAATAGTAAGCTGTATGACGGAGATAACAATAAACTCAATAAATCTATTGGCGAAGTAATTGCCGGCTTTTTCTCCGGCTCCGGCAGTGGTAGCGGCGCAGGAAGTGGCGCGGGTAAAGGACGTGGTAATGGCGGAGATAATTACAGATAGAAAACACAATACATAAATGCATTAACGGAGCGTTTGAGGCGTTCCGTATTGTTTTGTCATTACAAAAATGTCATTACACGTTTCTAGCCCGATATTTGCCGTTTTGGCGGCGTTGCTTATCTCTTGTGTTATCTGTCAAAATGTTAATTTTTACCGAACGTGGTCCAAATCGGTTATTTAGACGGTCAAACAATTAATTTTTTCTAATTGCTATTGATTGATTTACATTTATTAGCTAAAATTGGTATATTAAACGGATTACGTTTTATGGAGAAAAAAATATGGAATACGAAAAGATAATTACTGGGTTAGTACAAGACACGGTTGCGCAGATTATGCCTGCAATTTTTGAAAAGTTTACGTTTGCAGACATTGTCAGTCTTACAAAAGAGAGTTTGGACGCGTTGGGACGTGGTTTATTAGAAACTGTCTGTAAAGCGGTTGACGACACTTACGAAAAACAACGCCCGAAAGGAGTTCAGATTAAGAATAGAATTAAACGTCGTACTATTCTAACTACATTCGGACCTGTAGTTCTCACTAGACGTCTGTATCGAGACGTCAGAACAGAGCAAAGGTTTTTTGCTGTAGATAGATTATTGCAGTTGCCGAAAAATATTCGAATAGAGCCTAATATGCAAGCAGAATTAATTGAGAGAGCTGCCAAAAGCAGTTACCGTTCCGCAGCTCAATGTGGGGTGTCCCATCAGAGTGTATTTAATCTAGTAAAGAAGAACGCGCCGAAGAACAGCGACGTCGCGCTTGCGCATAGCAACGTCAAGAACGTTGCGCAGCTTTATATCGAGGCCGATGAGGACCACATACACTTGAATACCGGCAAAAGTGCCGAAGTTAAGTTGGTTTACGTACATGAGGGTAGAGCGCGCGTTAATGGGAGAATACAATTAATAAGGCCCAAATTCTTTGTCGACATTTCAAATAAGCCAGAGAGAATATGGGGGCGCGTGGCCGATTACGTTGCGCAGAGCTTTGATGTTGAGAACGCTGCCGTTCATTTGTCGGGCGACGGTGCTAATTGGATCAAGACCGGTATGAGTTACTTCCCCAACGTAAGATTTCATTTGGACAAGTTTCATGTTGTTAAAAGTATTACAAGTGCAGCCGGTGGCAAGCGTATTGAAAAGCAGTTGATTCTTAATGCTATAAGAAATAACGATTTCAACAGAGTCGAGCAGACATATTTTTCATTGTTGCAAGAGAAAAGTACGTGCTCGGACAGAAAGCGTACTATTGATAGCTTGCGCTATATCGATAACAACTTTGACGAAATATCTTTTGATGATGATAACTTGTGTTCCGCAGAGGGACACGTTTCCCATGTCTTATCTGCACGTATGTCTAGTCGTCCAATGGGGTGGAGTGTCGCCGGAGCTACACGAATCGCCAACCTACGAGCGTTTATGTACAATGGCGGCGACTTTACAAGTCTAGTTAAGTACACAGAACGTGAAGAGGAGAAAACACAAAATAAAAAGATTGTTAAACGTCGTAAAGTCAATGCCTGCTACGAACAAGATTATTTTGGACGTGTTGTCGGACTTGACGGAATAACGGACGCTTGCGCTGCGTTATTGCGATCAACGTTAAGGGCAAGACCGCTATGTTGATAACTTATCAAAAAATATTTTTAAAAAAATTGCTCCAAAATATTGACACAATCCGTAAACGCTTTTTAGTTTACTGCGCGTTTATTTTGTGATATAATACGATATATTGAAATTTCAAAATGTCTATATGCTCACGTGCGCATATGCCCGTCGGTAGACGAATTGATTTTGCGTCAATAGTGTCGTAAATAAAGCATTATTTTACAAGTTACGCATTTTAAGCGCGGTAGAATATATATTATCTAATTCGCAACCGATACCGTTTTTAACAAAGGAGAAGATTTATGAAAAGGATTGCAATAATAGGCGGCGGAGTTGCCGGGCTTACCGCTTCGATATACGCTTTGCGCGCAAATGCCGAAGTGACGCTTTTCGAACAGTTCGGATTGGGCGGACTGGCGGCTAACATAGACCGAATAGACAACTACCCCGGCTACGTCTCGGTAGAAGGCTGGCAATTGGCTGCGGATATGTCGTCGCAAGCCAAGAAGTTGGGCTTGAAGGTCGTCCGTCAAAGGGTATTGTCGCTTAAAAAGGACGGAGACGAATTTGTAATTACCACCGACAGAGGCGAATACCGTTATCCTGCGGTTGTGGTGTCTACGGGCACGTCACACAATAAGTTGGGTATAGAAAGCGATTACGTAGGCAGGGGAGTAAGCTATTGCGCTACCTGCGACGGTAATTTTTTCAAAGAAATGCCTGTGGCGGTAGTCGGCGGCGGTAATCAAGCCGTTCGGGAAGCGGCGTATCTTGCCAATTTGTGTTCTAAGGTGTACGTTTTACTTCAAGGCGACTCCTTTGCCGCGGAAGAATCGTCCGTTGCCGATCTGCTCGCTATGGATAACGTCGAAGTTATATATAACGTTGCCGTATCGGCAATAGGCGGAGAAAACTCCGTGGAAAACGTATCGCTTTTCGGTAAAGACGGACAGGAAAACCGAGTGCTTGGTATCAAGGGCTTGTTTGTTGCCGTCGGCGCGACACCCGTTACCGATTTTATCGATATCGAAGAATTGAAAAAGGTCAACGGATATATCGTCGTGGACGGGCGCGGAGAAAGCTCCGTCAAGGGCTTGTTTGCGGCTGGCGACGTTACGTCGGGAACGTTAAAGCAGATAGTTACCGCCTGCGCGGACGGCGCCAAGGCGGGCAGCTTCGCTTCGGCGTATTCGGCCGCGGTATTAAAAAACAAATAACATATTCGAGCTGCGAAAGTACTAAAGAAATCGTAAAATATCGTAAAATTTATTTTGGGGGATAAATTATGAATTTGTTTGGTACGGACGGCATACGCGGAACGTATGGCAGTACCTTGAACGACGGTACTGCTTTTTTGTTAGGTAAAAGTCTTGCGCTTTTGTCGGAATGTCCCATCGTGGTAATAGCTCGGGATACCCGTACGTCGGGCGCCGCGTTGTTTTCCGCGTTGTCTAAGGGCGTGTACGCAGGCGGCGGCAATGTGATAAATCTCGGAGTGCTGCCTACCAACGCCGTAGGACATTTTGTGCGAAAGTTAGGCGGAGATTACGGTGTGATGATTACCGCCAGTCACAATCCGCCTGACGACAACGGGTTAAAGGTATTCGACCGTTACGGCGTAAAAATGTGCGCGTCCAAGCAGTTGGTTGTAAGCCGCATGATGAGCAGTCTCAGGGAAGAAACGGTATCGTCGGTTAAGGTGTTCGAGCCCGTGTTTTACGATATAGACAATATCTACGCCGAAGACGTAATAAGAGCGGTAGGCGTTAAATTAGACAGGCTCAATGTCGCGTTGGACTGCTGTTACGGCTCTGCGTACAAAGTCGCGCCGTTGATTTTTACCAAGGCGGGCGCAAACGTAACTGCGTATTGCAATCAAAACGCGGGCGACAAAATAAACGTTGCGTGCGGGGCTACTTGTCCCGAATTTTTGCAGTCGCGCCTCGGCAAGGGCGTGCAGCTTGGGTTCGCTTTCGACGGCGACTGCGACAGGCTTGCCGTATTCGAAGGTAAAAAGTTCGTTTCCAACAACCGCGTTTTTTACGCCGTAGCCAAGTATCTGCGCGAAGAAGGACGTCTTGCGCATAACACCGTATGCGGCACTGTTTTGACCAACGGCGGCGTAGAGCAGGCTCTCGGTAAATTGGGCGTCAGGCTCGTTCGCAGCGGCGTAGGGGATATAAACGTGTTTAACCGTATGGTTGAGGACGGACTGAACTTCGGCGGCGAAGAAAGCGGTCATTATTTGCTTTGCGACCTTGCTACGACTTCGGATGCGATAGTAAACGCTTTGTTCGTATGCAAGATATATCAAGAGAGGGGCAGTATATTGGCTTACACTGCCGAATGCGTGGACGCTCCCAGCGTATCCGCCAATATTGCGTTAACCGACGCCAACGCGCGTTTGTCTACCAACGAGGGGCTGTCCGCCTGCGCCAACCGAATTTCTTCGCTGTATCCCAATTGCCGAATCGTTTTAAGAAAAAGCGGTACGGAAAACAAAATAAGAGCTTATATCGAAGGCGACAACGTAGAAGACGCAATGAAGCTGGTAGTCGCAACCTTCGCGCAGGAACCGCGCAAGTAAACCCGTCGTTTGCGCATATTTGCATATTAAAATATTTACGCGCCGTATTTGACAAAGCGTTTACGATAAAGTACAATAACTGTTATGACAAATTTGCTGCTTAAAATATTTGTTAAAAATTACAAGGACGTCGGCAACGCGGCAGTGCGTGACAGTGTCGGCAATTTGTCAAGCGGCGTAGGCATATTTTTGAATTTGCTTTTGTCCGCAGCCAAAATTACCGTTGGCGCGCTGTTCGGGCTGGTATCGGTGTTTGCCGACGGTATAAACAACCTGACCGATTGCGGAAGCAACGTCGTGTCGCTTGTGAGCATACGCCTTGCATCCCGTCCCGCGGACAAGGAACACCCCTACGGACACCGCAGGGCGGAATACGTCGCAAGTATGGTAGTGGCGTTCTTGGTGTTGGTTGCGTCCGTCGAGCTGGCTTCGGAAGGCGTAAGCAAAATAATAGCCGTTTTTAACGGCTCCGCAGACGAATTGACTTGGGAAATTTGGACTATTGCAATTTTGTCCGTTTCCGTTTTGATAAAGCTGTGGATGTTCTTCTTTAACAGGATACTCGGCAAACGGTACAGCTTCGGCTTGCTTAAAGCAACTGCCGTGGACAGTATCTCCGACGTGTGTTCTACCGCGGCGGTGTTGATTGCTCTTATTGTTTCGCATTATACGGGTTTTAACGCCGACGGGTTTATGGCGGTTATTGTGTCCGTCGTAATTGCCGTCAGCGGGATAAAAATTCTAAAAGAAACGTTTAAGCATCTTTTGGGCGAAGGCGCAGACGAAAGCTTGGCGCGTTTCGTAAAAGAACGAATAATAAAATTTGACGGCGTTTTGGGCGTTCACGACCTAAACATACATAACTACGGTCCCAACAGCTACTACGCTAACGTTCACGTCGAAGTGGACGCGCGCGTTCCCGTTCTCGACAGTCACGATATAATAGACCAAATAGAACGCGATTTTGCGGAAAATACCAATATCAAGCTGGTTATTCATATGGATCCGATAGTTATCGGCGATCCCGAGTTGGACGGCTATAAGGAAAAAATTACCGGCATAGTCAAGTCGCTGGACGACAACTTCGATATTCACGATTTCCGAATGGTCAAGGGACCCACGCATATCAACCTTATATTCGACGTGGCGATAAGCTTCGATACCAAACTTAAAGAGCGTGAAATCGCCGATTACATACAGGCGAAAGTAAACGAGAGTTATTCCGACGTTTACGTCGTCGCCACAGTGGAAAAACAGATTAAGTAGAGCTTGCCGTTTCGGTTGACCGAAACGGCGATTTTTGTTACAATAGCCGTAGCCTGTTCTGCGTCTCGGCGGATACCGAGCGCGCCGTACGGCTAACTTACAAGGGGATAATGGATATGAGCAGAGCTGACGAAATTTTTATACGGAATATGCGCGATATAATAGACGGCGGAGTTACGGACGACGCGTTGGAAGTGCGTCCGCATTGGGCGGACGGAACGGCGGCGCATACAGTCAAGAAGTTCTGCGTAGTCAACCGCTACAATCTTGCGGAAGAATTTCCCGCAATCACGCTCAGGCGTACGGCGTTTAAGTCGGCGGTGGACGAGCTTCTTTGGATATGGCAGAAAAAAAGCAACAATATTCATGAGCTTAACAGCCATATTTGGGACAGCTGGGCGGACGAAACGGGTTCTATCGGCAAGGCGTACGGCTACCAATTGGGAGTTAAACACCGCTATAAGGAAGGTATGTTCGACCAAGTCGACCGTGTGCTGTACGACCTAAAACACAATCCCGCAAGCCGCAGAATAATAACCAACATCTTCGTGCATCAAGATTTGTGCGAAATGAACCTGTACCCATGCGCCTATTCGGTAACGTTTAACGTAACAAACGGCAGGCTGAACGCAATACTCAACCAGCGCAGCAACGATATGGCTGTCGCCAATAATTGGAACGTAGTGCAGTATGCCGTGCTTGTGCATATGCTTGCGCAGGTGTCTAATCTCAAGGTCGGCGAGCTTGTGCATATAATCGCCGACGCGCACGTATACGACCGCCACATACCGCAGGTAGAGCGTATGCTGCAAGGTAAGCCGCACCCCGCGCCCAAGTTTTGGATAAACCCCGAAGTTACGGATTTTTATAAGTTTACCGTGGACGACGTAAAGCTTGCCGACTACGAGTTCGAGCCTTTCGGCGAACGCTTCGAAGTGGCCATTTGACGGCGTATGGCGCAGCGACGCGTTAAGCGAATTACCGCGGTGCGGGTTCGTAGTCAAAGCGTTCAAGGGTTGTTCCCGCAGACCGTGCGAAGCCTATGCGTAGCCGCACTTTAATTACGCATTAAAAAGCGCAGCGGAGCATTATAAAAAATCACACATTACATCGGAGAAAAAATGAATTTAATAGTAGTTGTAGACGAAAAGTGGGGAATAGGGCGCAATAACGGGCTGCTGTTCCGATTAAAAAAGGATATGAAGTTTTTTCGCGAGACGACAACGGGCAAGGTCGTAGTGATGGGCGCGAACACCTTCGACAGCTTTCCGAACGGCGCTCTGCCCAACCGCGTCAACATAGTTTTGGACGCAAGCGGAAGCGAGCATACGAACGCTGTAACCGTATCCACCGTTCAAGCTTTGCGCAAGGAACTTGAACGATACGATACGAACGAGATTTTCGTTATAGGCGGCGCAAGCGTGTACAGGCTTATGCTGAACGAATGCGTAACCGCCTACGTCACAAAGGTGCAGGCCGACGGGCAGGCGGAGTTGTTTTTTCCAAATCTCGACCGAACGGACGGTTGGGTACTGTCGGAACAGTCGGAAACGGTGCGAGACGGCGAATACGATATTACATTTTGCAAATATGTAAACGGGAACATATGAACGTTTTTGCACGTCGTTCGGTTGCCTAAAAATTTCAATTGTGATAAAATAATTCGGTTGTCGCTTGGCGGCAGCCGTTTTTTACAAAGGAGACGATTTTGACGGAAGATAAGGAAATAACCGCGCAGTCCGAAGCGTTACAGTCGGACAAGATGCGGAACACCAAAATAGGCAAACTGCTTCTAACTATGAGCTTGCCCGCAATCATATCTATGCTGGTGCAGGCGTTGTATAACATTGTAGACTCGATATTCCTTACGGGTATCAACTACAACGTATCGGGCTACGTCGGTAAAAATATCGGCGCGGATTCTTTCGCGGCGGTTAGCATAGTAATGCCTATGACAATGCTTGTCGTGGCAGTAGGTATAGGCATAGGCGTGGGCGCAAACGCGTATATTGCGCGAAAGCTGGGCGAAGGCAACAAGCAGAACGCCGACAAATGCGCCAAGACGGCTATCGTTATGGCGTTGGCTGCTTGGGCGGTTATGATTATTTTGGCATTTACCATATCCAAGCCGTTTGTAAAATTATTTGTTAACGACAAGTCGGCGACGGACGTGGACTATGTCGTAAAGCAGGGCGCACTGTATCTTACAGTTTATATGGCGTTATCGGGCGGACTGATAATAGACATTACTTGCGCGCGTATTTTGCAGGCTACTGGCAATATGAAGATACCAATGATAAGTCAGCTTGCGGGCGCGCTTACCAACATAGGTTTGGACGCGTTGTTTATTATAGCGTTTAAGTGGGGAGTGCTGGGTGCAATTCTCGCAACTGTTATAGGACAATGGACGGCGGCGGTTATCGACCTTGCCGTGTTCGTATTCAAAAAGCAGGACGTTTCAATATCGTTGAAGGGCTTTCGTCCTTCCAAGCATTACTTTTTGCGTATAACCAAGATAGGCGCGCCCGCGCTTATTATGAATGCTATGGGCTCGGTCATAACCATTATTATGAACGCGATGCTCAAAAACTACGACAACGGCATAAACATTTTATCGGCGTACTTCAAGGTGCAGTCCTTCGTATTTATGCCGGTGTTCGGGCTTATGCAGGGTACTATGCCGATACTCAGCTACAATTACGGCGCTAACGAAAAAAAGCGTTTTAACGATACTTTCAAGCTCGCGCTGTACATAGCTCTCGGAGTAATGGCTGTGGGTACGCTTGTGTTCCAGCTTTGTCCCGACGCATTGATGTCCATATTTAAGAGCAATATGCCTGCCGAAGGGCAGACTATGGAAGAACTTGCCGAACAGAACGCCGTATTCGTGCGCGACGGCGCGTACGCGTTCAGGTGCATAAGCATAGCCTTTATTCCCGCGGCGTTTTCCATACTTATTATCAATATGCTGCAATCCATCAACTGCCCCGTATCCAGCTTGCTTATGAGCCTGTCCCGTCAGCTGTTGTTTTTAATACCGGCGGCGCTGCTGTTCAATTATTTGTGGCAATTGAAAGGCATCTGGTTTTGCTATCCCGTTGCGGAAATACTGTCGGTAGCGGTTTATCTGCCCTTTGCCGTACGCGACTACCGCAAGCAATTCAAGTACAAAGCCAAACAGTACGAAGAACATTTGCTGGTATAACCGAATAGGATAATATTGTAACGTCTTGCTTATTTGCAAGGCGTTTTTTTGCGGTAGAAAACTTGCCTGTTTTATTGGGATAACATTCCGATAGATTGCCGATACGGCCGTCTGTCGCATTTTTTATACGTATAAATACCGCAAAGTATTGGCGCGTGTTCATATGCGCGCACGTGCATACATATTAAACTTGCTGCGACTTCTAAATTTATATGCTTGTACATAAATTACAAGTATGATAAATACGGACGAATTGATAAAAAAAGGCTTAACGTCCGCCGAAGCGGAAGCGCGTTTGGCAAAGGACGGCTATAACGAGAGCGAGCACAGGCAAAAGCGCGGATTTTTACGGAAATTTTTTGCGCAGTTTGCCGACCTTATGATAATAATTCTACTTGTGGCTTCCGTTTTGTCCTTCGGAATGGCTTTGTATACGGGAGAAAAAGCCGACTTGTTGGAACCCGTAATAATAATTATAATCGTGCTTGCCAACGCTGTTCTCGGTACGGTGCAGGAGTACCGAGCCGAGCGTTCTCTCGAAACGCTCAAACAGCTCACTTCTCCCAAAACGCGCGTCTGCCGCGACGGGAACGTAAATGTTATCGACAGCAGACTTCTTGTCGTAGGCGATATAGTAATGTTCGAGGCGGGCGACGTGGTAACCGCGGACTGCGAATTGCTGTTTGCGGAGGGTTTGTTTGTCAATCAATCGGCGTTAACGGGCGAAAGCGCGCCGGTCGAAAAACTTGTCGGCAAGTTCTCCAAGGAAAAAGATTCCGACAAAATATTCGGCGGAAGCTTGGTAACCAAGGGACGTTGCTTCGCCCGCGTTTTCGCGACGGGAACCAATACGGAATTGGGCAAGATAGCCGGTATGCTCGCCAACTCTCAAAACAGTCTTACTCCCTTGCAGCAAAAGCTTAAACAACTGTCCAAGGTTATAGGCGTAGTGTGCCTTGCGGTATGCTTGGCTGTGCTTGTTATCGGCTTTGTCAAGGGCGTCAAGCGTATGCACGCGGGCGACAGTTTGGCGTCTGTGTTCGTAGACGTATTGCTTACCTCCGTTTCTCTTGCGGTGGCGGCTATTCCCGAAGGCTTGCCGGCGGTAGTCACTGTGGTGCTTGCCAAGGGTATAGAAAAAATGGCGAGTAAAAACGCAGTAGTCAAGCGGCTGACTGCTGTGGAAGCGTTGGGAAGCGCAACCGTAATTTGTACGGATAAGACCGGTACGCTTACTAAAAACGAAATGAGCTTAACGGGTGTGTTCGACGGCAAGCGGTTTGTTTCCCGCGTCAATCTCGACGAGAACGCTCGCTTGCTGCAAGCATATTGTTGGTGCTGCGACGCCGTTGTAAACGGCGACGGACAGTGGTTGGGAGATCCTACCGAAATAGCCGTAACGTCTGTTACAAGGCAAACCAAGCCCGCCGAAAGGCTTTACGAGCTGCCGTTCGACAGCTCGCGCAAGCTGATGACGGTAGTGGTCAAGGCGGACGACGAATATTTTGCTATAACCAAAGGCAGCTTTGAGGCGATGAAAAACGCCGATAACTATAACGAATTCGCCAAGCAATACCGCATATATACCCAAAAGGGACTGCGCGTATTGGCGCTTGCGGAAAAGAAGGTTCGTCACGACTTTCCGAGAACTCTGGCGTTGGAAAATCAGCTGCACATTTCCGCCTTATTTACAATCGTCGACCCGCCGCGTGACGAAGTGTTCCAAGCCGTCAAAACCTGCAAAAGCGCGGGTATACGTCCCGTAATGATAACGGGCGACAACGTGGAAACCGCCAAGGAGATTGCCCGAACTATCGGCATTATGTCCGACGGCGACATAGCCTTGGACGGCGAAGCCTTAGCGCAGTATTCCGACGAACAGCTTGCTCGAGACGTCGATCGTATAGCCGTGTACGCGCGCGCAACTCCCGCGGATAAGCTGCGCATCGTGTCCGCTTGGAAAAGCCGCGGCGCGGTGGTGGCTATGACGGGCGACGGCGTAAACGACGCGCCCGCGCTTAAAAACGCCGATATCGGCTGCGCTATGGGCAGCGGTACGGAAGTAGCCAAGGACGCTTCGGATATAATTCTTACGGACGACAATTTCGCAACGATAGTAGACGCCGTGTCATTGGGTCGCAGCGTATACGAGAATATAAAAAAGTCGGTTACGTACCTTTTAACCTGTAATATAGGCGAAGTACTGTCGGTATTTTTCGCGTTGCTTATATGGGATGTGTCGCCGCTGTCGGCAATGCAGCTACTGTGGATAAATCTTGTTACGGACGGTTTGCCGGGGTTGGCGCTTGGCATATACAAGCAGGAAAGCGACGTAATGGCGCGACCGCCTAAGCGTAAGGACGAAACCTTTTTCAGCAACGGCGGCGGACGTATCGTAGCCGTCGGCGGAGTGTTTTTTGCCCTTGCAACGCTTGTAGGCTACGCTGTCGGCAATCGCGTCGACTACGCTACGGCTTGTACTATGGCGTATTTGATATTGTCTGTTTCGCAATTGGTGTACGTGTGGGAAATGCGCGATAACCGCGGACTGTTCCACGGCGGAACTACGAAGTTTATGACTGTGAGCAGCGTTATATCGGTAGGGTTAGTCGCCGTTGTCGCATTCGTGCCGCCGTTCCAACGCGTATTCGGATTGACGACTATGCCGTGGTATATGTATATCTCTGCATTCGCGCTGTCCCTTGCCCCCACGATAGTACGTGAAATTATACGCGCTGCGGCCAAATTATCCAAGCGCGTACAGCTCAAAAAAACGCGCCGCGCGCGTTCGTAAATATCTTTGACGGATTCGCCCGTTTACGCGAATCCGTTTTTTTACGCAAGTAGAGTATTTTTGTTGAAAAACTTTGCATTATTTGATACAATAACAGGGAAGCGTAGCGATACGCAAGGGAAGGTATCTAATGCAATCGGAAACGTTACAATCTGTATATGAATTTGCGGGAATGTTCGCGCGCAGTAAAAAAATAGCAATGCTCGAATCGCAGCACGTGCTGTTCGCTTTGTCAAACGTCGACAACGAAGCCCGCAGGTATCTGACGGAATTCGGTTTGACGGCGCAGAATCTCGAACCTAAGGATAAGGGACGCGGCGGAGTACTGCACGAATCGGAAGAAATTATGCAGCTTAACGCTCGGGCTTCGCTTATCGCCGCTCAGCTTGGCGAACGCGACGTAAACTGTATTCATCTGTTGATTGCGATGCTTTCTATGACCAAGACGTACGCTTACGAAAAAATAGAATACTTGCTCGATCAAAACGGGGCTACCGCCGATCAGCTGTTTTCACGCATAGTGGAAGATATTCCCAATCGCGACAAGCTGTTAACCTTGGGCAAAGCCAAGGAATTGGACGCGTCGCCCGAGCTCGTAGCTACGGCGGACTGCTATGCGCGCAAAGTGGACGAGTCCAGCCTGCCGTACGGTCTGGACCTTACCGAAAAAGCCTTCTTGGGCGGCTTCGATCCCGTTATCGGGCGCGATCTCGAAATAGAACGCGTCATACAAACGCTTACCCGCAGGTCGAAGAACAATCCCGTATTGGTGGGCGAACCGGGCGTAGGCAAAACCGCCGTAGTAGAAGGACTTGCCAATTGTATAGCGCAGGGACATGTTCCTGCCGAATTGCAGGGCAAACGGCTTGTTGAGCTGGATATGGCCGGTATGGTTGCGGGAACGCGTTTCCGCGGAGATTTCGAAGAACGGCTTACCAACCTTGTAAGTCAAGTAGTCGCCGAAGGCGATATAATATTGTTTATAGACGAAATCCACAATATGGTGGGCGCGGGCGGCACTGCGGAAGGAACGCTGGACGCCGCGGAGATATTAAAGCCTGCGCTTGCCCGCGGCGAGTTGCGCGTAATAGGCGCGACTACGACTCGCGAGTACCGTCAGTATATCGAGAAAGACCCCGCTCTCGAACGTCGCTTTCAGCCTATAACCGTAGAAGAACCTTCGCCGGAATTGGCTGTAAAAATCGTAAAGGGGGTCAAGAGCAAGTACGAAAAGCATCACGGCGTAATTATTACGGACGAAGCTATCGAAACGGCGGTGCAATTGTCCGTACGGTATGTTACCGACCGTTATCTGCCTGATAAGGCGTTCGATATAATAGACGAAGCGTGCAGTAAGCTCAAAATTTCCGCCTACGCCGTACCGCCTCGGCTTGTGGAACTGTCCGCCGAGCTCAAAACGCTCAAACGAAAGTTGGATTCCGCGCAAGACGCGGAACAGCGCGAAGTTTTGCAACGCAGATATAACGAACTGCATTTCGAATACGAGCATATTCAAGGCGAATATCAGATGCAGCTTGACGAATATCAATGTCAATTGACGGCAAACGACGTAAGAATTGTCGTTTCGCAAATGACGGGTATCCCCGTTGCCGAGCTGTCCCGCGAAGAAAAGGACAAGCTGGTGCATTTGGAAGAGGAGCTGTCCCGCAGGGTAATAGGTCAGGAAGAAGCCGTTCGTGCGGTTGCCCGCGCGGTACGCCGTCAAAGAGCAGGGTTAAAGGATCCCAACCGACCGATAGGAAGCTTTATTTTCGTGGGTCCCACAGGTGTGGGAAAAACGGAGCTTGCCAAGGCGCTTGCGGAATGCTTGTTCGGAACCGATTCCGAAGTTATACGTATCGATATGTCCGAGTATATGGACAAGCAGTCCACGGCTAAGCTTATAGGCGCGCCTCCTGGATACGCAGGTTACGAAGAAAGCGGCTATCTTACGGAAAAGGTGCTGCGCAAGCCGTATTCGGTGGTGTTGTTCGACGAGATAGAAAAAGCGCACCCCGACGTGTTCAATCTGCTGCTGCAGATTTTGGACGAAGGCAGGTTGACCGATTCTCACGGTAAAACGGTGGATTTCCGCAATACGGTAATTATCCTTACAAGCAATATCGGCGTGACGGACGTCAACGGCGGCGTGGGCTTCGGCGGCGGTATTCAAAACGAATATGCTCTTATGCGCGATTCTGCCGAGCGTTCTCTCAAAAAGTTCTTTCGTCCCGAGTTTCTTAACCGTTTGGACGAGATAGTGGTGTTCGATTACCTTAACGAAGCGGAAACCGAACGTATAACGGAGCTGTTATGCTACAACTTGTACAAGCGCTTGAAGGGCGTAATAAACTTGAAGTTCAGCGTCGACGCAATCGATACGCTGTCTCGTTTGGGGTACGACAAAGCGTACGGAGCGCGTCCGTTAAAGCGGATTATTCAGCGTCAGGTAGAAGACGCTTTGGCGGAAAAACTGCTTACGGGCGAAGTCGTCAAGGGCGACACTGTAATTGTGGACGCTATCGGCGGCAGAATATATTTCAAAAAACAATAACGGCAAAAGGAACCGCAGGGTTCCTTTTTTTTATTCTATAAATGCGGTTATTTCGTTAAATATAGAAAATATAAATGATTTTATAAAGGATTTGGTATTGTAATCGCTTCGAATTTATGGTACAATTATATTGACGGAGAATTCGTCAAAACAATTGGCTTGTAAAAACGTTAACTTGCAGGCTGTAATCTACATACAATAGGAGGTACGTTATGCAATTGGAAATCGTAGCAAAAAATTACCGCGCGTCGGACAGACTGGAACAAATTCTTGTCGCCAAGACCAAAAAGTTGGACAAATATTTCCCCGACGGCAGCACTCCTTGCAAGGTTGTACTCTCCGACTTGGGCAGACAATGCAAGATGGAGATTTCCATCAACTACCATGGAGCGCATATCCGTTCGGAAGTTATCGGCGACACAATGTACTACAATATCGATGCCTGCTTGCCTAAGCTCGAGCGTCAGATAATAAAGCACCGCGAAAAGCTCAATAAGTCCTACAAGATGCCCGAACGTCCGGCAGAATACGAGTTTGTCTCCGAAGTGGAAGACATTCCCGTGGAAATCGCGAAGGTCAAGAGCTTTGAAATAGAGCGTATGACGGCGCTTGAAGCGGCGGAAAATCTCGAAATGGTAGATCACGACTTTTATTTGTTCGTCAATATCGACACGGGCAACGTCGAAGCGGTTTACCGTCGTAAGGACGGTACGGTAGGCCTGTTGCAGCCGTACGAAGAACAGTAACGGAGATAATATAATGAACGTATTGACTTTATTGATGGACGGCTTTGCCGATTCGTCTTTTGCAAGGCTGTTTACCGAAATGAACGCTTGGGCTATTGCATTGTTCGCATTGGGAGTTATATTTTGCGCAATCGAAATGTGTACGCCGGGCGTAGGCTTTTTCGGAATAAGCGGAATCGTCTTGGTTGTTGCCGGCATAGTGGTACGTATGGTATGCGGCGGCGACGTTTATATGTTGCTGTATATGGTTTTGTTTGCGATAGTGCTGTTCGTAGTAATGTTCGTTGTTGCAAGCCTGCTTATACGCAAAAGTAAGTTGGGCAAAACTGCGATTTTCGACGTGGGTACGGCTGTTCCCGAAGACAAGACGGAAGGTACGCGAGATTATTCGTATCTTACGGGACACACGGGCAGGGCAACATCGCTACTGCGTCCGGGCGGAAAAGCCGTAATAGACGGCGAGTCGGTAGACGTGGTCGCGCGCGACGGCTTTATCGATGCCGATTCCGACGTAACTGTTGTGTTGGTTGAAGGACAGCGTATAGTCGTTGTGAAAGCCGATAAATAGTTATTTCAGCGTTAAAAACGCTTTAATTAGGGGGATATTAAAATGAATATGTTACTTTTATTCGCCGAAGGCGGCGCAGTATTGGCGCCTTGGGCGATAGCGTTAATCGTAGTGGCGGCGTTACTGCTTATACTGCTTATTTTCCTGCCTATCGGCACATATTTTATAGCGTTGGTAAGTAAGGCTCACGTATCTATGTCCCGTCTTATCGGTATGAAGATGCGCCGTATCAAGTATAAGATGCTTGTAGACGTTTACATTCGCGCAAGAAAAGCCGGTCTTAACATAGATATTACCGAACTCGAATCGCACATTATGGCTGGCGGAAACGTAAGCAACGTGGTAAACGCGCTTATTTCCGCGCACAGCGCCAATATCAACCTTTCCTTGCAGGAAGCTAAGGCAATCGACCTTGCCGGGCGCGACGTATTGAACGCAGTAAAGGTGTCCGTTAACCCCAAGGTTATCGAAACTCCCGTAATATCCGCAATAGCCAAAAACGGTATCGAGCTGCGCGTTAAAGCGCGCGTAACCGTTCGCGCCAATATCAGCCGTCTTATCGGCGGCGCTGGAGAAGAAACTATTATCGCCCGCGTCGGCGAAGGCATCGTTACAACCGTCGGTTCGTCCGAACTTCACAAGGAAGTTTTGGAAAATCCCGATCTTATTTCGAAAACGGTATTGAAGAAGGGTTTGGACGCAGGCACTGCGTTCGAGATATTGTCTATCGATATCGCCGACGTAGACGTAGGACGCAATATCGGCGCGCAGCTTCAAATGGATCAAGCGGAAGCGGACAAACGCATAGCGCAGGCAAACGCCGAAGAGCGCAGAGCGATGGCTATTGCTACCGAACAGGAAATGAAGGCTCACACGCAGGAAATGCGCGCCAAGGTCGTCGAAGCGGAAGCGGAGGTTCCCAAGGCTATGGCGGAGGCGTTCAGAAACGGTCGCTTGGGCATAATGGATTACTACCAAATGCAAAATATTCAGGCGGATACGTCTATGCGTAATGCGATAAGCGGAACCGGCGAAAACGGCGGTAAATCCAGCAAAAAATAGGAATAAACAATGTTACACGTAATTGGTTTTGCCGACGTTGCGCAAGTTTTGCCGTTGCTGTTTATTCCCGTGATATTGATTGTAGTATTCGCGGTAATAATAATAACGATTTCCAAAAAACTCAAATCGGATAAAAGCGAGCGGCAATCGAATAAAACGGCAGCTGTAAAGGACGGCAACGGTCGCACTCGGCATCAGCGCGATTATATAAACGGTCTGCGTGTTCGTCAGGCGGAGAAGAAGATTGTCTCCGCCGACGGCAGTCACTCCCACTCCGGCAAGGAAGAACGCTACGAACCTATCGTAGGCTCCTTGGGCGAAGTGGACGACGAAGGCTGCGACGAATTAGACGGAGTGCGTCTGATCGAACACGACGAGTCCTATTGTGACGATCCGCAGCACCTTGCCGCTGCCGACTACGAAACGCTCGAACAGGCGATAGTTATCGGCGAAGTAATCAACGCGCCCCGTTTTAAGAGTCCTTACGGAAAGCGTTAGCGGTAGTGTGTATGCATTTGTGTTATGCACCGTGGCGCAATATAATAATGTGACAAACGGCTTAAAAGCGATGAAGCTTTTAAGCCGTTTTTTTTGTATTCTGCAAACAGTTTACCTATTGTCCATTAACTGCCGTAGTGGTGAACTCGCGCTATATTACGTTAACCCGCAACGACGGGGTCCTTGACAAACAGTTTGTTCCATATAGTAGTGGTAATGTTGGCGTTGTCTACCGTTACTTCGTCTACTACGTAGTTGTCCTTGTCCGCGCCTATAAGCGTTACGTCGTTGATTATAATTTCCTGCGTGCCTGTGGTCGCTTCGGCAAAGTTAAGGTCGATTGATCCTATCGCAACGCTGTCGCCGTCCAATACGCCGTTTATTTTACCCATTTTTTCTATTGTGGCGCGCGTCGTGCCGTCGTATGCCTTGTCCTTTATTGTAAGCCCGTTTATTTCTATATGCTTGGGCTCTATGCGTCCGCGTGCTTCGCCCTTTAAGACGTAGTTGCAGCTGTCGCGTCCCGCAAGCTCTACGTTGGCAAGCATAACGCTTTTGTCGCCTGCATTTTTGTCGTTAAAGTACAGTTTGTCGGCTACGGCTGTTACTTCGTCGCCCGTTTTTACTCCGTCGAGAGCGATTAGGGGCTTTTCTATAACATTGGTTTTATCGTACGTCTTTACAAATTCGTTTTTAACCGTCAATTCTTTGGGCAGTACGGTAAGCGTGCCCTGCTCGAACTCTATGTCGTAATCCTTGAACTCACAGCATTCTTTAATCATAATTTTGTAAACGCCTACGTTAAGCTTGTCCGCGCTTATATCGGCGTAATCCATATCCGTTACGGAACAAGCGCCGAAGGGTAGCATTCCTGCGTCGTCGCCGTCTACAAAACCGCGGCAGTTGTAAGCAAGCTCGGGCAGATTGTCGCCGTATGTCACGGTTACGGTGGGGGCTTCTATTGTAAGCTTGGGCGGAAGCACGTTTATCGTGGCGTATTGCTTGTATTTGCCTACTTTGACAATGATATTGTTGCTGCCCGTTTGCGTCATTGTGTAGTTGAGCGTTAACGGACTGCCTTTTTGGTAGGTGCTTTCGGCAACCTGCTCGCCGTTTACCATCCATATTACTTTTTCTCCGTCGCGTATTTTGTCCGATTGGACATCGCAGGTATACTCCTGCTCGTAACCGCGGCGGACTTCGTCTGCCGACGCTATAGCCGACATCATCGGTTTGTTGGTAGCCACGCGGAAGAATAACCAACCGAACAGAGCCAACGTCAATACTACGGTAATTATACCTACCGCCAGCTCGACGCGGTCTTCGCTGTTTCTTGCCGCTTTGCCGGTATTGTTTTTACTCATAAGTATCCTCCTTGAAGGTAGTATGTAACGTACTTCGCAAAATATTCCGCCGTTACTGCGAGATGTAATCAGTTTGCTGAAATTAACGCATATCGGACAAAAAATATTGCAATTATTTTTTCGTACTTTGTTGATTTTCGGCGGTTGGTGTGATACAATAATATTGTTAGTCGGTAAGACTTAATTTTGCAAGGAGACTAAGCAAATGGCGCGTTGTTACATAAAGTTTAATACGTGTAATTTGCGTACGGGGGGGGGTATAGCCCTTTTAACAACTTCATATACGAAAAACTAACTGCGAAAGGGTGAATACGCTTTCGCAGTTTTTTTATTGTACAAAATCATAAAGGAGAGAGACAATGAAGAAAACTATCAGAATACTTCTTGCGGTATTGATGATTGCGTGTCTTGCGTTCACGGTTACGGCGTGTAAGAACGAATGCGACAATGGCAACCACGATATGCAGCTTGTATCCGAAGACGCGGCCACCTGTACCGCCGACAAGGTAGAGCATTACAAGTGCGCCAACTGCGACCATACGGAAGACAGACCCGTAGCCGACAGCAAACTCGGACACGACTATACGGGCGTTCAGTGGCAGGCTAACGGAGACAAGCACGAAAGAACTTGTGTTCGTATCGGCTGCGGCTACAAGGATAGCCAAAACCACACCCCCACCGCAGGGACAAACGGTACTCCGGCAGATTGTTTGAACGACGGCGTAACTGCCGATACCGTATGCTCCGATTGCGGCGCTACGATTACCGCAGGTACCAAGATAGACTCGTTGGGACACGATTTCAATGCTAAAATCGAGGCTAATGTATCTGATAAAGTAGACGCAACCTGCACCGAAGACGGTCATATGACGGTAAAGTGCAGTCGCTGCGAAGAAACGGAACGACAAATTATCACATCTAATGGTCACACGCTTACTTATGAAGTAGCAGACGATACTCACACCGAGAAATGCTCCGTATGCACGTACGTAGGCGAACCGACTGCGCACACGGATACGGACGGAAAGTGCGTATGCGGTAAACTCTTTACTGACTTCAACGTAACTGATTACGAAACTATCAAAGCCAGCGTTTCCGCCGACAAAAAGGAATCTGACGGATTTTATTTCGCTATCGGCGTTATTGAAAACATAGAGCACGACTATTACGGCAATATGACTATTGTCGCTCAAGACGGCACGGAACTTTACGTATACGGTGTTCTCGACATTGACGGCAAACAGTACGGTAATCTTGAAAACAAACCCGCCGTAGGCGAAGTAATAGTGTTGTACGGAAAAGTCAGTTATTACAACGGCGCGCAGCTTAAAAATGCAATACTTGTTCAGCACAAAGCTACGGTTGTAGCCAATCTTGCAGATATTGCGGGCATGATGTTGGAACTTCCTGCCAAAGCGGACGACAACTTCGCTTTACCTACTGTTGACGGCGCAACTATCACTTGGACAGTAGACGGCGTCGGTCTTACCATACAAAACAACGAAACCGCCGTTATCAGCCAGACTAACGAAGATCAAACGGTAACCGTTACCGCTGCGATTACTGTCGGCAACGATAACGCTACCAAGACGTTTACAGTAATTATTGCCAAACTCGGCGAAAAATCTATTGCGCTTGACTTTGCAAATGACAATGAAGGCGTAAGCGGTACGCAAGGCAATCAAACTTTTACCAACGGTATCGTTACATACAGTTTAGGCAACGGTAAAGCTAATACGGGATATTTGATGATTTACAACGGCGGCTGGTTTGCCAACGTAACCCCTATTCCCGGAACGATTTTGAAGGTCGAATACGTAGTAACGACCGGAGCTGCAAAAAGCACGGAGTACTATATTACGTTTGGAAAAACGGCGATGCCGACTAAAACCACAACCGGAACGAAAACTTCTACCGGCAAGGGCGACGGTATTAATGTGACCGGAAGTCTTACCGCAACCGAAGCGGATGGGTATTACTTCTTCAATATTACGCCGAATAGTGGTAACGGACAATTGGTGAAAGTAATAATTACTTACAAACCCTGTACTCACGCCGACACAACCGACGTTCCTGCAACTGACGCTACTTGCACGGCGGCGGCTACAATCGCTCACAAAACCTGTAATGCTTGCGGCGTTATGCTCAATGCGGAAAATCAAGTTATTACGACGGTTACAACGGGCGAAGCTCTCGGACACAAGGGTGATTTGGTAGAAGCTAAAGCTTCCACCTGCTCGGCAACGGGTAACGTTGCGTACAAACACTGCGACCGTTGCAACAAGAACTTCGACGAACAAGGTAAGAACGAAATAGCCGACGTAACTATTGCAATTAACCCCGACGCGCACAATTATATTTATGCTGTTGACCAAACGGACGCAACAAAACATATCGGCACGTGTTCGCATAATTCCGAGCATAAGACGGAAGCTGCCGCGCATACTCTCGGCGACTGGGTAACGACGGACGAAACCAATCACTGGAAGGTCTGCACCGTTTGCGAAGCGGAAGCGGAACGCGCCGCGCACAATTTCACAAGCGGCGCTTGCGAATGCGGCAAATCTCAGGACGCTGTAACGTTTGAGGTAAAATACGCGGTTGCGGGCTACGAAGGAACCGACGCTGTTGTTCCCGCTAATGCGGAAGCAACCACGGGCGTTGAATTTGAATTTACAATTACGGTACCCCAAGGCTATGCGCTTGCTTCCGTTACGACTTCTATCGACGGAGTAACCGCTGCCGAAACGGCAACCGCAGGAACGTACGCGTTTACCGTAGCGAAAGAACAACTCGGCGCCAACACCGAGATTACGGTTACCGTAACATTGACGGTTGCTGAGAAATCATGGAAAAAAGTGACGGATATCAATCAATTACAAGCGGGGATGAAAGTAGTGCTTGTCAGTGATAGTTTTATTGCGGGCAATATGAACGGAAAATTCTTGTCCAAATTAGATAATGTAACATACGTTGATAATAGCAAGGCGGAACTTAGTGCATTGCCGACAGGCGCGATAGAATTGACGTTGGGCGGAGAAATCGGCGCTTGGACATTGGCTAATGCCGAAGGAAAACTGCTTGGTGCAACCGCTGTTAAGGCTATGGCATGGGATAGCGGTACAACTACTTGGACAATTGGTTTCTCTAATGGTAATGCACTTATTACTAATACAACGAGTAGCAATGGAAGTATTAAATATAATGCAAGTGCTCCAAGATTTTTGAATTATGCGTCCGGTCAAAAGGATATTCAACTATTTATGTATTGCTAATATTATAATACTTACGGCGGTTTGCAATATCCTGTTGCAAACCGCCTTTTTTTTTATAATGGTGAAAAAAATGTTTTCGTTTTATAAGCGTTCATATGTTTAATTGTGCATAGTTATAATCGTCTTGTTTGATTTGCGCGTCTGAACGCACAAGATAAAGTATAATCGAACGGCTGTTGTTCGGTAGAACAATGATTTTTTGTAGATATAATTCTAAATAATTTCCCCTTCACGGCGGTGTCCGTGAAGGGGAAATGTAAACTTTTATATTGTTATCTTAATTTATCTATTCCGCTGCGGGCGATTGCGGGGCGGCGGTCGCTTGGGCAATTTCCTGCGCGATCGCTTGACACAGGTTGTTCGCTTCCATATTGTAAGCTTGGCGTATGCACTGGTAAACGGCTTCTTCTTTGCTGCTGCCGTGTCCTTTAATTACGGTTTTTGCAGCACCTAACAGTACCGCGCCGCCGTAGTTGTTGTAGTCCATCATATCCTTTACTTCGTACATTTTGTCTTTTATAAGCAGCGCGCCCATCTTGGACTTGAATGACGACAGCATTTTGTCTTTTAACAACCGCATAAGTCCCAAGCACGCGCCTTCCGTCGACTTCAACAGTACGTTTCCGCTAAATCCGTCGCATACCACAAGGTCGACGTCGCCCGAGAGTAGGTCTCGCGCTTCCATATTGCCTACAAAGTTGATACCGTCGGTGTTTTTAAGTAATTGATACGTTTCCTTGCGCAGGGCGTCGCCCTTTTCTTCTTCCGCGCCTATGTTAAGCAGCGCGACGCGCGGAGCGTTTACGCCGTATGCCTTGTTCATATAAAGGCTTCCCATGACGGCGAACTGTTGTAGATATACCGGGTCGCAGTCCACGTTTGCGCCGCTGTCGCATATGCCTACAATTTTGCCTGCAATCATAGTGGGCAAAATAGGGCAAAATGCGGGGCGTTTAACTCCCCTTATTCGTCCTACGCGCAGCACCGTTCCTGCAAGCAGCGCGCCGGTAGAGCCGAGACTTACCAACGCGCGAGCTTCGGGGTCGGTACGCAGCAACTCGAAGGAGCGGCTCATGGAGCTGTCCTTCTTGGTCTTTATCGCTTCGGTGGGCTTGTCGTTACAGCTTATAACTTCGCAAGCGTGTAATACTTCCAAACGGCTCGCGTCGTATTTTTCCTGCGCAAGCAACGGGGCAAGCTTGCTTTCGTCGCCTACCAGTACTATTTGCAGGTCTTTTATTTGGTTGACGGCTTTCACCGTTCCTTTTACGTTAACCGACGGGCTGTTGTCGCCGCCCATTGCGTCTACTATTATTTTTAACATTTTTACTCCGTTGATGATTATTGGAAATTATCGTATTTATTATATCATTATTGTCCGTTTCCGTCAACAACAGGGTATAACGACAGTTAGGCGGAATGATTTTTCCGCTTGCAGTCCGTTTGTCTTGCGTTTTTAGCGGTATAACATTGACTTTATTGACGCTAAATAGTATAATTGTTACGGATATAAAGCAACTCTACAAAGGACGTAAAAACATTGATAGAAATTCGCGAAGTTACAACAAAAAAACAACAAAAAGAATTTTTGCAATTCCCT
The DNA here is from genome assembly GCA_947570215.1 of uncultured Clostridia bacterium. Lineage (GTDB taxonomy): Bacteria > Bacillota > Clostridia > Christensenellales > CAG-314 > Fimimonas. Next base: position 33,169 of record CANOTO010000001.1, on the reverse strand, counting down.
TTGAAATTATATAAAAACAACCCGTATTTCGTTCCGCCGCTTTACGGCGACGAAAAGCAAATTTTTTCCGAGAATTATATGTACTACGATCAAGCTGAAGCCGTGTATTTCAACGCGTATAAGGACGGCGTTATGGTCGGACGCATATCTGGTATTTTGCAGAAAGCCGCAAACGCCAAATGGGGACAAAGCCGCGCGCGTTTTACCCGTTTCGACGCGATAGACAATCAGGAAGTCGCCGCAGCGTTGTTTCAGGCTGTGGAAGACTGGGCGCAAAGCAAAAACGTCGACGAAATGGTAGGTCCGCTCGGGTTTTCCGACCTCGAACGCGAAGGGCTGTTGATAGAAGGCTTCGACCAACTTGCGACGTTCGAAGAGCAATACAATTACGACTATTACCAACGTTTAATAGAAAACTGCGGTTACGTCAAGGACGTAGATTGGTTGGAGCGCAAGGTGCGCATTCCCTGTGGCGGCGTGGACGAACGTATAGGCAGGATAAGCCGTGAGATGATGGATAAGTATAAGCTCAGTTTTGTTCAAGCCAAAAGCACGGGCGATTTTCTGAAAAAATATGTGGATCAGATTTTTCATATTTGGGACGAAACTTACGACAAGATATACGGCACCGTACCTTTTACCGACAAGGTAAAACGAGCGATGCTCAATAACTTCAAACTGGTAATAGATTTGCGCTTTATTGCGGCCATTGTTGACGAAAACGACAGAATAGTGGCGTTCGGCGTGGTATTCCCGTCTATGGCTAAGGCGGTGCAGAAGTCAGGCGGACGGCTTACGCCCGCGTGTCTTACTCGGTTGCTTGCGGATATCAATAATCCGTCTATTGTGGATATGGCGCTTATCGGCGTTTTGGACGAATACAAGAATAAGGGCATAGCGACGGCTTTGGTTTCGGAATTCAGCAATCGTATGACAAAGTACGGTATAGATTATGCCGAAACCAATCTTATGTTGGAGCATAACAGCCCTATACAAAACTTGTGGAAGCATTTCGATACCACGCAGCACAAACGCCGTCGTTGCTTTATAAAAAAAATACGGTAAACGCACTTTTCGGATATGCTCGCTTGCTGATAAATGTTAAAAAATAATTTTTCGCCATAATGTTTATTTTTTACTGTTTTTCAGTTAAAGTTAACCGACGGATAGTAATATATAATTAAACTGATTAAACATTTTCAAAATGAATTAAAAGGAGCGGCAATGCTTAGAGTATTGGTGGATTCTGGCAGCAGTATCAAAATGTCCGAACAGGACAAATTAAACGTAGAGATTATCCCCCTTAGATACTTGATGGGGGAAACGGAATATCGCGACGGTTTGGACGAAACGATCGACGAATTTTATGAAATGCTAATCGGCAAAAGTATTTTTCCGCAAACGTCCCTTCCCTACTTGGATGAATTGGAAGCCAAGGTTAACGGCTATGTTAATGACGGAGACGACGTAATAATCGTTACTATATCTTCTAAAATTTCGGGAACGTACAACGCTATATATAAATTATTCGAAGGCGTAAGCGCAGTGCGCGTTATAGATTCGTTATCCGCTGTCGGCGGACTGCGTCTTATAGTGGAGGAGATAAACCGCTGCCGCGATTTGCCCGTTGACGAGATTATTGCTCGCATTAACGCGCTTATTCCGCGTATATGTATAATAGCCATACCCGAGACGTTGGATTATCTGTTAAAAGGCGGACGGCTTTCCAAGAAAGAATGGCTGTTCGGCAGTATTCTAAACTTAAAGCCGCTTATTACCATTACCAACGGCACGGTAAAGGTTGCAACCAAGAAGATAGGACTTAAAATGGCAATGCGCGAGTGCGCCGATACGCTTAAAAAGTGGAACTGCGACGAGTCTTATCCGATTATAGCTTCCTATACGTACAATTCCGATAACCTTACCAAGCTTATCGAAATGACAGACGAACGCTATAAGCCGTTAATGTCCGAATACGACAATCTTTGCCCCGTAATAGCCTGTCATTGGGGACCTAACGCTTTCGGCTACATTTTCGTTTCCAAGCAGTAATATTCGATTCCAATGTTTGGAAGCGCGTTAGTATCCGCTTGATATAATTATTGTTTTAGACGCCTATAACCGTCGCCTTACCGAATATTGTATTCGGTAAGGCTTTTTTTTGTTCAAACCGTTGACAATATAGAACAAATATTCTAAAATATTGTTATGGATATTCTGCACTGCGATCTCAATAATTTTTACGCTTCGGTGGAGCAGACGCTGAATCCCGAGCTTCAAGGAAAATTCGTCGCCGTTTCGGGCAACCCCAAGGCGCGCAGCGGTGTTATTCTTGCCAAGAATACCGCCGCTAAGAAGATGGGCGTATTGACGGGCGAGCCGATATGGCAAGCCAAACTCAAATGTCCCGAGCTCATCTGCGTGCCGCCGCATTTCGAGTATTACGTACATTTTTCCAAACGCGTAAGAGCCGTTTACGAACGTTATACCGACAAGGTGGAAGGCTTCGGCTTAGACGAGTGTTGGTTGGACGTTACTCACAGCGGGATATTCGGCTCGCCTTTTGCAATAGCGGAAAAAATACGCGCGGACGTTAAGCGTGAAACGGGCTTGACCATATCGGTAGGGGTATCCTTTACCAAGACGTTTGCAAAATTAGGCAGCGACCTAAAAAAACCCGACGCTACTACTGTTATTTCCCGAGATAATTACAAGCAAATAGTATGGCGGCTGCCGGTCAACGAAATGCTGTTAATAGGCAAGCATACTTCTGCAAAGCTTAACGATATGGGCATATTTACGCTTGGACAATTGGCTAACGCCAACGTTCTTGCGTTAAAAAAACGCTTCGGCGTAGTGGGGGAACGTATGTACCTTGCCGCTCGCGGCGAAGACGAAGAAGAAGTTCGCGAGGTTTCAAGCGAACGGGAAATAAAGAGCGTAAGTCACGGAACAACCACGCTTAGGGATATGGTAACGTACGACGACGCGGACAAGGTAATATTTTATCTTTCGGATATGGTCGCCACGCGGCTGCGCCGCTACGGCTATGTGGGCGAAGTCGTTCATTTGTATATAAGGCATAACGACCTTACGCACTCGGGCAAGCAGCGTAAAATAAACGCCACCAACGTCTGCGACGACATATACCGCGCGGCTGCGGAGCTGCTGCGCGATATATGGCACGGAAACATGGGTAAACCCTTGCGTTCGCTTACTGTTTCGGTTGCGGGATTGTACGAAGTATATTTAGGCTCGCAAGCGTCTATATTCGACAAGGCGGACGACAAGGAAGAACAGTTGGAATATTCCATTGACCGAATACGCAAGAAGTTCGGCTTCAACGCCATAATGCGTGCAAGCATATTGAATAACGACTTACTTTCGGACAAGCTGTTCAGCGAAGAAGACCTGCTGCCGTTCAAACGCTAATTGTTCGCTTTGGAAGCCAAGCGGTATTTTATTTTGTTGCAATAAATAACGCCCGCGTATGCGCGGGCGTTTAAGTTATTCCAAGTAATTTTTTCTCAGTTTTTCTATTTCTTCCTGCGTTACGCCGCACGCTTTGACAAATCCGTCCAAGTTTTGATAGCGTTTGGCTATCTCGTCGAAGTACGCGTCCAAATAGTACGGCTGAACGATTAGCATTTCTTCCACAACGTCCATTTTGTCGTTAGAAACGTACGGTTTTACTTTGTTTAGCAGACTGTTTGTATTCTCACGAGTTTGTACGTTGGATTCGATAAAGTCGTCGTACATGGTTTGTTTTTCTGCGCCCAAGCAATATTCCAACAGCAGCGCGCAGGTTCCGCAGCGATCCTTGCCCATAGTGCAGTGCCACAATGTCGCGCCGTTTACCGGCTTGTTAGCCAGCTCTTTGAGAAAACGTCCGTATCCCGCTCGGCAATGGTCGTCGTAGACGTAACGGCGGTAGATTGTTTCCATGTGGTCGTGGTAGTTTTCGTTTTTTTGCGCCATTCTGTTCCAACCCGATTGCAGTCTTTCCGCAAGCGTCGGACCGTCCAATGCTTCGAAGCTTATGCCGAAGGTAACGGCGCGCACAATGGAGATATTGATGTGTTCTACTCCGTACATCGGCACGTCTGGAGCGTTTGCTATTTCCGTTTCGGTGCGCAGGTCTATTACTCGCTGCAGTCCGCGCTTGCTTAGACAGTCTATGTCCGACGGTTCGAGACGGTTTAATACTCCCGAGCGAAGCAGCTTGTTTTGTTTTACAATGCCGTATTTCGTTATCATTCCGCCAAGGTCGCGCGCGTTTGTAACGTTAGGCAGATTAAGTTTCATTTTGCTCTCCTTGGGACAGCTTTTTGCGTATGCCGTCTACAATCATAGATATGGCTATAACGTTGTGTCCGCCTTCTGGGACGATTAGGTCGGCTTTCGCTTTGCTTGGCTCGACAAATTGCTCGTGCATAGGCTTGACCGTGTGCAGGTATTGGGTAATTACCGAGTCCATACTTCTGCCTCGGTTTTCTACGTCGCGTCTAAGCCGTCTTATAAAACGCACGTCTGCGTCGGTATCGACAAATAACTTTACGTCGCACAAGTCGCACAGCTCTTTGCTGGTAAATATCAGTATGCCTTCCACAATTATTATTTTGGCGGGATTCATTTCTTCCCACTGTCCGCGGCTATGCGATACGAAGTCGTAGGTGGGGTGTTTTATGCCAACGCCTTCTTTAAGCATTTTTACGTGCTGAACGAGCAAGTCGGTATCTAACGAATCGGGGTGATCGTAATTGAGCTTGACGCGTTCTTCGAATGGCATTTCTTCGTGAGCCTTGTAGTAGTAGTCGTGGGACAGTATAACCGCGTCGTCGCGGAAAGCCTGATAAACCTTATGCGCAATGGTGGTTTTGCCGCTTCCCGTTCCGCCTGCGATACCTATTACGATATTCATTTGCAATCTCCTTGTATTCCACAATATTTTATCATTACTAACCGCTTGTGTCAATGCGTACGTCTGTAAACTACGGCTATATTTTTTCATTGTTGGGCAAGCGTAGCTTCGGCTTGCCGAGTACGAACGCCGTACGATAAACGGGTAAGGATGCAGATATTGTCTTTGCGAATTTGCGCAAAATTCCGCTGAAAATTTAGGTAAAACTTATTGAAAAACTTTGCCCGTTGTGTTATACTATCGCAGGCTATGAAAAAGATATCCGTAACTTCCGAGTTGCTTCAAATTTTTCGCAGTATTCCGCAAACTCTTATTATGGAAGGCTATTGCAAATATTTCGATAACGTCGCCGTGTACTGCGACGGCTGCGACTACGCAACGGTGTGCATAGACGATTGCGGCGCTGTTCACGTATGCATGTATACAGAGAGTAAGGACTTTATCGACGCAATCGTGACAATGTTGGGCGGCAAAACAGTAGAGTTTTGCGCCGCGCCACATTTTGTTACGGAGTATTTGCGGACTAAATACGCCTTTAATTGGGAAACTAACTGCTGCCTGTATATTTGGAACGGACAGCCGCTTCCGCACAAATGCAGCCGCGATCTTCGCCCAATGGACGGCGCGTACTCACGTCAAATATCCGACGGAACGTTTTATCACGCTTCGGAAAAAGAAATACGCGCGTGCTTATCCGTTCATCCGTCGTCGGCAGCATACGTTGACGGCAAGCCCGTATGCTGGTGCTTGCTGCATATGGAAGGCAGCCTGGGTATGCTGTACACTTTGCCGGAATACCGCAAGCAGGGCTACGCCTTGGAAGTTATGACGGATCTTACCAATAAGGTAATAGCAAGCGGAAATATCCCCTACGCGTATATTGTTACAGATAACTCAGCCAGTCGCAATTTGGCGGGAAAATACAACTTGGTACAAGTTTGCCCCGCAGATTATTTCGAGATAGATTTATTCTCGCCCCCAAATACAAACTAAGGAGAAATTTATGTTTACTGATTTAACGGCTTTTGCCTTGTCCGACACGGCAGTGTACTGGATTAAGGAAGGGGTGGGAATTCTTGCGTCCGCCTTTGTTCTGATTTCTTTTTTATTTTCTAACGAGCGTAAAACGCGCATTATCAATATTGTGGGTGCTGCGATATTCGTAGTTTACGGCATAATATTGCCCGCATACGCCACAAGCGTTATGAACGGAGCTTTAATAGTAGTGCATATCGTTAAACTTACTAAGGAACATATGGCGAAGAAAAAGCAACAAAACACTCTTGACAACCGCGAGCAATCGTCAGCAGAAGGACAAACTTCGTCCTCTGCAGATTCCGACGAACCGTCTTGCGAAAAATAATCGAATAAATTTGCCGCAAGTGGAAATACTATTGTAACCAACGCTGCGGCAATGCCGAAAACGAGCGGGTACGTTACCAATACTGTCAAGAAAAAATTTTAATTAAAATATTGCTAAAAACAGTTTACATTTTGATAGAATAATGGTAAATTATTCCCGCTAATATATAGTATCCGTTACGGCTTTATTTGTTGCGACGTGGTATTTGGCAAAAAAAGTAGGGCGTACGGTGATTTGTATGGGTAAAATCAAATATATAAAGTGTCCGCGTTGCGAGCTTAATTATATTCCCGATACGGAAGAAATGTGCGATATCTGCAAGGCGGAATTGGGACTTGAAACGGATTTAGTATTGTTAGACGATATTATAGACGACGAAGAACCTCTTAAACTGTGTCCGATATGTAAGACGGCTTATATCGGTCTTGACGAAGATATGTGCGAAAACTGCTTGGCGCAGGAAAGTCGCGAAGACGACATCGACGAAGATTCTGACGATTGGCGAGAATATTTGGACGACGACGATACCAAGGACGGCGACGAGGACGGCGACATTCCGCTTGACGAATTGGACAAAGAATTCGGCGACGAAGACGAAGAAGAAGAGTTTGAAGACGAAGAAAATATGGATATCGACCTTGACGACTATCCCGACGATATCGTAAGCGACTTCGACGACGATTTGGACGAAGACGACGAAGATATCGACGACTTTGACGACGACTTGTAATAGCGCGTTTTGTTTGCGATAGCTACGTGTATTTCAAGCGTTTGCAATATTATATATTCATAGTTTATATTATGCGTTCGAAGCGTTTATTTGTTTCGAACGCTTTTTATATGTATAATACTTTGTGCTTACGGCTTTTGCAGTATGGTGAACGGTTATTTTGTCAATAATCGTAATATGAAAAAATCCGTTACTATCGACTCTGCAAAAAGCTATGTGGAAAGTTTGGTCGGACGCGACGTTAACGTCAAGGTTAACCGCGGACGCAACAGAATAAAGCGTTATCAAGGCGTTGTAAGCGAAGCACATGACAACGTGTTTGTCGTAAAACTCAAAAGCGATCTTTTCGATCGTATAAGCTGCACTTATACCGATATGGTATGCGGCGACATATCGATAGCGGAAAAAGCCTCTCCCGTACAGCTTGAAAATTAGCTGCTCCTGCTTGCAGGTCGGCTTGCCGTCGAATTCGTAATCGACAATATACGACGTAAAAAATTATAAAGCATTTGTCATAACGCCGCGCAATACCCCGTATATTACAGTGATATCACAAATTCGTTCGTGGGGGTAATTATGTCAAACGCTCAATTTCAAAGCGCAACATTCGTCAATCGTAAACTAATAGGTAAAATTCAAACTGCGGAGAGCGTTCGCATTTCCGTAAAGCAGGATATAGCGCAGGTGCTGTCAATAGGCGTGGATAGCTGCGTAAATTCCTACGAAACGACCAACGGCGAAGCGTCCTTTTACGGTAAAACCAACATCAAATTTATGTACTCGGACGGAACTTCCGTATTGAGTTCAAGCTACAACGCCGACTTTACCGCAAGTATTCAAAGCGAATTGCTGAATACGGACAGCAAACTTACATTCGACGTTGTAACGGTTGACACCAAGGCAGACGTTAGCGTTAATACCGCTACGCTTACCGTTTTGCTGGAAATCACAGTGTTCGCGTACGTATGCGAGCGTTCGCCCTATTTCGAAAGCGGTGAAGATATTTTTACCAAGACTGATAGGGTAGAAGTTCTCGAGCAAGCCGACGTTATCAATCTTCCGTTTGTTTTGGACGAAGAACTGTCGTCGTCGCGTAACATCTCGACGGTGCTGCTTGCCGAGAGCGCGCTGTGCGCTGCCGATTATTCCGTGTCCAACGGCGTATTGCGCGTTCAAGGAGATGCGTTGGTGCGTTTGACGTATATTTCCGACGGAGTTATCGTAACGGACAATCTCCCGTTCAAGTTCGAGCGCGAGCTGGAAGCTACGGAAGGGCTTGCCGATTGCCAATTGAAATTAAGATTGATTTGCAAAAACACCAAGGTGCGTTTGGATATAGCCGAAGGCGACGTCAATACTGCGTTTACGGTGGAAATTTCCGGAACGGCGCAAGCGGAAGCAACAAGAACCGGCGTATTGGAAATAGTTTCGGACGCGTACGGAGCTAATTGCGACTTCACCTTCGAGCGTAATACCGTAACTACAACCTTGCCATGCGGAAGCGCGTGCGCGGTCAAAAAAATTCTTACCAACCTTTCTGCCGACAGCGGAAAAACGCCCATTACCGCCGTCAACGTCGGAGCTATCGTTACCAACTGCGTTTCTCAGGAGCGTTCGGCGTTGGTGGAAGGCGTAGTGTACGCAACGTTGCTGTATCAGACGGAAACGGGAACGGAAGGCGAACAATTGGAGCTTCCCTATTCGCAAACGGTGGATATAGATTATCTTATGCCGCAATGTAAATCCTTCGCTCGCGCAACCGTACTTAACTTCGACGTGTTGGAGCAAGGCGGCGTTCTTGCGGAAGCGGAGCTGTGCTTAACCGTCGAATCGGAACGTACCGTAGAATATTCGGTAATAGTCAACGTCGAAGAAAAGCCCTTTGACAAAACGGAGCTTCCCGCGATAGAAATGTGTCTTGCAAGGAAGGGCGAAACGCTTTGGAACTTGGCTAAGAACCTGCATATTTCCGAAGAAGATCTCGTGTCGGTCAATCCCGAAATTACCAACCCGCTGGACAAGGACGCAAGGATTGTCGTATACAATAAGATTTAGACAGTAATACAATTTCGATACTGCGCGAAACGGCTTGGAAACGGAAGATTTCCAATCCGTTTTAGTATAGTTGCAATCTGTCGTTTTTTGCGTTGCTAAACAGTTGTTTTTGTGTTATAATCGTTGCGTTATGAAGGTAAAGGTTTACGCAAAACTCAATCTTACGCTAAACGTTACGGAGCGGCGAAACGGCTTTCACGATATTGACAGTCTTGCCGTTTCGGTAGATATTTACGACGAGATACAAGCGTCTCCGCGCAGCGACCGTACGGTAACCGTTTGCGGTATACCGAGCGTTAACGACGCGGACAATTCCGCCTACAAGGCCGCCTGCGCCTTTGTACGTGCGTTCGGCTCTTGCGGCGCGGATATTACAGTAAGCAAAGGCATTCCGTTTGCCGCGGGAATGGGCGGTTCTTCCGCTGACGCGGCGGCAGTCGTTTATTGTATGTGTAAGCTGTACGGCGCGGACATTTCGTCGCGTAAAGTTTACGACTTGTGCGCGGCTCTCGGCAGCGATGTTAACTATATGCTGCGCGGGGGCTTGGGCAGACTTCGCGGCAAGGGTGACGACGTGCAGTTGTACCGTCTTGCACGCCCGTTGTATTTTGCTTTGACTACGTTCGGCGTGGGTATAAGCAGCAAGGAAGCATATTCCGCATTCGATTTGCTTTCCGTTTGTCAACCGCCTGCGGATAACGTCAAGCTATTGAATATGCTTACAAACGGCGGCGCAAACGCAGTGGCACTGTTTAACAATCATTTGCAAGCTGCGTCGGTAAGCCTTTCCGATTACGCTCGGGAATATCTCTGTTTTATTGCCGAACACGGACTTTCCGCCAATATGACGGGCAGCGGCAGCGCTTATTACGTCGCGTTCGATAACGAAGCGCAGGCGCGCGGTACCGCGGAACTGCTGCGCGGTGCAGGCTTTAATACCGTAGTTTGTAGCACCGTGAACAACGGTATCGAAGAAGAAATTTAGAGGTTTCGACAAAAAATATTTTAATTGTGCAATTATCGTAATTTCCGTTATTATACCTTGCGGTAAAACTGTCGATAAACATACTACTTCAAGCAACGGGAGAGTAGTTATGAAAAAGATTGTTTTGGCCGCAGCAGCATTAATCGGTTTGATAGCGGTAATTATGTCGGTTCCGTCTAAGAACACCAACGCCGACTTTTTGCGTATACATATTCGGGCGGACAGTAACGACTCCGCCGATCAACAGGTTAAGTACGTAGTTAAGTCCGCCGTCGTGGATTATTTGACTCCGCGTTTGGCCGACGCTACGGACAAGGACAAAGCGATGGCTATCGTCAAGAGCGAATTGGATAATATCAAAGCGGTATGCGACAAGACGCTTGCGGACAACGGATTTGCTTATACCAGCCGCGCCAAGCTGTGCGCGGAAGAATTCCCCGACCGCTCTTATAACGGCGTAACGCTTCCCGCGGGAGTGTACGACGCTCTGATAGTGGAACTGGGCAGCGCGCAAGGCAACAACTGGTGGTGCGTGGTGTATCCGCCCCTATGCTTTGTCGGCGGCGAAAGCAACGGAACAAGTCAAATTGTATACAAGTCCAAGCTTATGGAAATCATCCGCGCCTGGCAGGAAAACCGCAAATAGCCGAAGTATTCCTTAATAGGTATAAACAAAATAATTAAAACGATTTAGAACAGTAAAGTATCTAAGTCGTTTTTTTACGCCGTTATTATCGTTCCGTACAGTTGATATAACAATTTATATGCGTTTGTTGTTAGAATAAAAACGCTTAATATTCTCATACTAACAAAAAAATCAGGAGGATAATTCTAAGTGTTGCAATCAAAAAAAGTAAAAATCGCCGCGATTGTTTTGGCGTTTTTGATTTTAGCCACCGTTGTAACGGTATCCGTCGGCATAGGCGTAGCCAACGCCGCGGTTGTCAAGGTCGGTTCGCGCGGAACGGTGGTTAAAAATATTCAAACCAAGCTTAAACGTTGGGGATACTACACCGGCAGTGTGGACGGCATTTACGGTGCCAAAACCAAGTCGGCTGTACAGTATTTTCAACGTCAAAACGGGCTTAAAGCTGACGGTATAGTAGGTAACGCCACGGCTAAGGCAATGGGTATTACTCTCAGCGGCGGCACGGCATCCGGTTCCACTGCAACCAAGCCGAGCAATATATCTAACAGCGATTTGTATTTGCTGTCCTGTTGTATATACGGCGAAGCGCGCGGCGAAAGCTATACCGGTAAGGTCGCGGTTGCGGCGGTAATACTCAACCGTGTAGCCAGCTCCAAGTTCCCCAACAGTATTTCCGGAGTTATTTACCAATCGGGAGCTTTTACATGCGTATCCGACGGACAGATAAATTTGGGAACCAACGACGAATGCACTCGCGCGGCGCAGGACGCTATGAACGGCTGGGATCCTTCCGGCGGAGCGTTGTACTACTTTAACCCCGCAACAGCTACCAGCAAATGGATATGGTCGCGCCCGCAGATAGTAACTATCGGCAAACACATCTTCTGTTCTTAACGGCGTATAAGCGTCGCAATACGGCGTTAGACTGCGGACGAACGCTCAGTCGCGTACGGTTTAAGTACGCTCCATCGCGTTACGCCTTGTCTGCCTTGTCTTGCTCGCTTCTCCGCCGTTAAGGGAGTAAAAGTTAATATCTTAAATAGGAGAAATAATAAGTGATAAGCAGAAACAATTCCATCAAAAATTTTTGGACTATATTTTTCGGTGTAATCGCGTTGCTTGCGATTGCAACGGCAATAGTAATAGGAGTGGTAGCGGCAAACAAAATCGCCTTTATGCGTATGTCTGTAGTGGACGACGAAAACTCCTACAAGGTATCGCAGGAAAACGGTTACAGAAGCTCTCTGTATCTTGCTTGCGACAGTATGAAAAATCTTGACGCCAATCTCGGCAAAATTGCCGTTTCCAACGATACGGCGCATCAAACTCAAATGCTTGCCAAGGTGGTTATTCACGCCAATCAAGTAAACCAAAGCTTGTCTAATTTACCGTTTTCGGAAAGCGACAAGTTGGCTTCCTGCCAAAAGTTTGTAAATCAAACGCAGGATTACGCAACCTATCTTCTCGGTAAATTATCCCGCGGAGAAGCTTTGACTGCGGACGAGCGTATTGCGCTCAAAGGCCTTGACTCAGTCGCAACCAACCTGTACGACTTTTTGCAGGAGTACGCTTCGTCGGATTCGGGTCTGTTTATGACCAACGGCAACGGACTTAACAATGTGGGCAGCCTGTCCGACAGCTTCGACGAAGTGGACGACAACGCCTTCGCGTACGAAAAGCTGATTTACGACGGACCGTTTTCCGACAGTATAGAAGAAAAGGTATTAAAGACTGACAAAACCGTATCTGCCGAAGAAGGCGGCAAAATCGTATCGGAGCTGTTCGGCGAAAATAAGTTCGTATCGGAAATAAATAACAAAGGCTCGCTTTATCTGTACGATACCGAAGCGGGGCGCGTTTATTTAACTAAAAACGGCAAGGTAGCTCAGTACGAAGCGTACAACGAAGCAAGCGGGCAAGTTAGCTTCGATTGCGACAAGTGTATTTCCGTTGCGGAAGAGTTTTGCCGTAAGTTGGGCTACGACGTTGCGGGTGTATGGATTTCCAAAACGCAGGATTTCGTAACCTACGTCAACTGCGCTACTGTAATAGACGGCGTAATAGTTTATCCCGACCTTATCAAGGTGGCTGTAGACTGCGCAAGCGGCGAAGTTGTCGGCATGGAAGCTCGCGCTTACCTTATCAATCACTGCGATTGGTCGGTGGATTTCGGCGACGTTATGCAATCGGACGCTCAGCAAGCGGTGGACGCCACGCTGAAAGTTACCAACGTCGCCAAGGCTCTTATCGAAAAGAACGGCGAGCGTTACGTTTGCTATGAGTTCCAGTGTCAGGACGGCGACCGTCAGTACTACGTTTACGTAGACAGCAAAACGGGTAAGGAAGTGGAAATCTTCAAGGTAATAAGCAATACGGAAGGCTATACCGTAATTTAACGTATAAAACCGTAACTTAGCAAAGCCCGAAATGTTTCGGGCTTTGTTTTTGCGTCGCTTGGCAGCAATAAGTAGGTATTTCTGCATTAGTCGGCAAATAAGATACTTTTGGTATAATAATTCCGTTATTTTGCTTAAATATAGCGTTATAGTATTGTAATCTAAGACAAACGGTGTTATCATAATTACAGATAATTCTGCAATAATAATTACAAAGACGGTGAAATAAGTTGAAAATAAAGGTAAAAAAATTAGCGTACGACAAGGTTTTAAAATTACGTTCCGAAAAACCTATCTCTCCCAAACGTACAAGTTTTTTATTTCGAACGCTTATGAAAGCGGCCTCCGCTTCTGAGCTTAAAGTAACGAATTTTACTTACAAAACAATAGATATGGACAAGTTGGGCAGGAAAGAACCGTGCCTGTATCTTATGAATCATTCGAGTTTTATCGACTTGAAGATTGTTTCTACCATTCTGTATCCGCGGCGGTTTAATATCGTTATGACTTCCGACGGCTTTGTAGGCAAACGTTGGCTTATGCGCAGTCTCGGGTGCATTCCTACCAACAAGTTTGTAACCGATACCGCGCTTGTGCGCAATATGACTAAGTGCTTTAATCGGCTTCATACGTCGGTATTGCTGTATCCGGAAGCAAGCTATTCTTTCGACGGCACGGCTACGCCGCTTCCGTACGGATTGGGAAAATGCTTGAAAATACTGGGTGTTCCCGTAGTGTTTATCAAAACGGAAGGCGCGTTTTTGCGAGATCCGTTGTATAATAATTTGCAACTGCGGCAAGTAAATGTGTCGGCGACAATGGAGTACTTGTTCTCGCCGACGCAGATATCCGACATGACTGTTGACGAAATAAACGCAAAGCTTGCCGATTGTTTTACTTTCGATAATTTCCGTGTGCAGCAGGAGCGCGGCGTAATAGTAGACGAAGCTTTCCGCGCGGACGGTCTGGAGCGAGTTCTGTACAAGTGTCCGCATTGTCTTGCGGAAGGAACGACTGTCGGAAGCGGTACTGCCGTGGTCTGTAAAAGCTGCGGCGCGTCTTACGAGCTTACGGAGCTCGGGTACTTGAACGCGCTAAACGTACCGGGAAAGTTTACGCACGTCCCCGATTGGTACGCTTGGCAGCGTCAATGCGTACGGAAAGAATTGGAAAACGGCACTTACTCGTTGGACGTGCCGGTTAAGGTTATAATTATGAAGGGAACCAAGGCGGTGTACGACATAGGTAACGGCAGGCTTACGCACGGCTTAGACGGCTTCCGTCTGGTTGCCGCAGACGGTAAATTGGACTACCGTCAATCTGCCAAGGCTTCGTACGGCTTGTACGCCGACTACAATTGGTACGAATTGGGCGATATAATATGTATAGGCGACAACGATTATTTGTACTATTGTTTTCCGCAGGGGGCGGACGGCGTAGTCGCCAAAACCCGACTTGCCACGGAAGAATTATACAAAATGTTAAAGTAGCCTAATAATAGACGCGTTTGTCTGTATGTACAGACAAACGCGTTTTTAATCTAATTTCGTGATGGAAGCAAAACTAACGGTTATTTTTCTCCGAAAAGCAGTTGCCCGTAGTTTGGCAATGCCCACTCGCTTGCGGGACACAGCCGTTCCAGCTCGTCTGCGCGGCGTCTCACTTCGTTATAAGCCGGTCTAATTACGGTTTGGCAATAACGCGCCCTTTCAACGCTGTTTTCAGTCGGTATCTGTCGGAGCTTTTCTTGTAGCTGCGCCGACGCTTTTGCGCAGCCGTCCGTCAGCTTGACGATTCTGTTAAGTTTGTCCGCTTCCGTGGCTGTTTTTTCGGACAGCTTATTTTTGCGGTCTATCAGCAGAGCAAGTTCCGTTTGGTACTTTTCTACACAGGGCGCAATTTGCTTGTAGAACATTTCCGCCGTAACCGCGCCTTCCGTTTGTACGGCGTTGCAATACGTTTGCAGCAAAACGTCCTGCCTTGCCAACTGTTCTCGGCGCGTCAATACTCCGTGACGCTCGAACAACCGCAAGTTTTTCTCGCGCGACAGAAACTCGATCGATTCGACCGCGTCCGCGTTTAGAAGTCCGCGTTTTTTCGCTTCTTCTATCCAATCGTCCGAGTAATTGTTGCCGTCGAATATAACTCGTTTGTGTTCGGCAAATACTTGCGTTATCAGTTCGCCTGTTTTTTGCCAAACGTCGCAGGCATTGTCCAGCTCGTCGGCAAATTGACGTAAGCTTTCGGCGACAATTACATTCAACGTTGTGTTTACGTCGGATATGGAAGCGGACGAGCCTACCATACGGAACTCGAACTTATTGCCGGTAAACGCGAACGGCGAAGTACGGTTGCGGTCTGTAACGTTGACGATTTTAGGCAAACAATCTTTCCCTGCCCGCCATTTTCCGCCGCAGGCGTATTGTATCGTTTTGTCGAGCGGTTCGCCGAGAAAAACCGTCAGTATCTGCGGCGGAGCTTCGTAACCGCCCAAACGCAGATCGTTGCTTGCCGAAGCGACGGAAGCCAGCAGCAAATCGTTGTATTCGTCAACAGCCTTGACTACCCCGGCCAAAAACAGTAAATACCGAGCGTTTTCCTGCGCGGTGCTTCCCGTTTCGAATAGATTTTCGTCCCTGTCCGTAATCAGCGACCAGTTGTTGTGCTTGCCGCTGCCGTTAATTTTGTCAAAGGGCTTTTCGTGAAGCAGACACTTCAAGCCGTGCTTTTCCGCCGTAGTTTTGAGCGTTTCCATTATAAGCTGATTTTGATTGCACGCGTCGGTAGAGTCGGAATAGCAGGGCGCAAGCTCGCATTGGCAAGGAGCTACTTCGTTGTGCTCCGTCTTGACTATTATACCCAACTTCCAGAGCTCGTTGTCAACGTCCTGCATAAACCGTATAACGTCGTCCGTCGGCGGACGGAAATAGTGTGCGTCTAACTCCTGTCCCTTGGGCGGAGCGGCGCCGAACAGCGTTCTGCCCGTGTACACAAGGTCGCTGCGTTTGCCGTAAAGCTCCTTGCTTATAATAAAATATTCCTGTTCCGCGCCGACTACGCTTCTTACGCGCGAACGCGGCATTCCGAGCTTGTTCAGTATTCGCAGCGCTTGTTTGTTGAGCGCATACGAGCTTCTAAGCAGCGGCGTTTTTTTGTCCAATATTTCGCCGTTAAAACCGCAGAAGGTAGTCGGTATGCACAGGCTGTCTCCCTTTATAAAGGCAAACGCGGTGTAGTCCCAATTTGTGATTCCGCGCGCTTCGAAGGTTTGTCGCATTCCTCCGTTTGGAAAGCTCGACGCGTCTCCTTCGCCTGTCGTCAGCTCTTTGCCGCGGAATTTTATTATTGCTTCGCCTTCGCGGTTGATGGAAGTAAGGCTGTCGCGCTTTTCCGCCGTGAAGTTGTTCAGAGGCTGAAACCAATGGGTATAGCGTGTAACGCCTTTTGCCGTAGCCCATTTTTTAAGGGCTTCGGCATATATTTCCACGTCCTTGTCGGTAAGCTCCCCGTTATGCTCCCGCGCGTTCACTATGGCTTTATAGGTTTTTGCTGGCAGATATTTGCGCATTTTGCGGTAATCGAACACGTTTTCCGCAAACGTAGCAACGCCGATAATTTTTTTCATAGACAATCCTTTGTATAAAATATGTAGTAGCCGCGCGTTAAGTGACGTTATTGTGTATAATTATTTCGACCACAGTTCTTTTTTTAGATAAACGCTGTCCTGTTCGGTAATTTTGCGTATAACTCTGCAGGGGTTGCCTGCCGCAAAAACGCCTTCGGGTATATCTCTTGTAACTACCGAACCGGCGCCTATCACCGAGCCTTGCCCGATTGTCACACCGCCGCAGACGACTACGTTGGACGCTATCCAACATCCCGATTGTATTACTATCGGCTTAGCGTATTCTCTGTCGGTTAGCATTCCATGTTCGGTTTCGTACATATTGCGTTCGACTGCAATAAGCGGGTGCACGGCGGTTGCGATGCACACGTTCGGACCGAAGAATACGTCGTCGCCGATTGTTACGGGAGCGCAATCCAATACGGTAAAGTTGAAGTTTGCGTAGCAACGCTTGCCGAAGGAAGTAAATTCGCCGTAATCGAAAAATATGGGTCCCTGCAAGTAAACGTCGTTGTGCTGCGGCAGCAGCATTTCTATAATTTCACTGCGTTTCCCGTCGTCTTCGTCTAAGCGGTTGTAACGACTGCACAGTTTGTGCGCGTATTTGCGCAGAGTTGCCAACTCCCCGTCGTTTGGATCGTAAATCATACCCTTCAGCATTTTTTCCTGTTCAGTCATTTCTTCTCCTTGCTGCGACGCGAACGTCGCTTACGTGTTTGTCCTCGTTGCATTCCTGCGGCAAAATATGCCGCAACGCGTTTAAGACGAGCATTATCTCTATTATATATTAAATATTTTTTCGTGTAAACGAATGCTTGTGAATTTTTTATAATTTTATCGCCGTTGCCGAGATGAAATCAGACTGTTTTTGTTTGCTTGACGTATAACGGACGTACATTGCGTCAAAAATAACATTTTATGGTCACTGTTATAATAAAATTTGTAAATTATAACATATTTATGCAAATCGCTTAATAAAAAATATTAAAAAAGCCGCAAAATTAGCACTCTATGCTTGACAGTGCTAATTTAAGGTGGTATATTATGCGTTGCAAACGAGAATATATCATTTAACAGGGGGTGGTATAATGGATTATCAAAAATTTACCGAAAAATCGCTATCCGCTATTGCAGTGTCGGAACAAACGGCAAGAGAATACGGCAATCCCGAGATAGAGCAGGAGCATTTGCTGTATGCGTTGCTTGTACAGGACGGCGGTCTTATTCCCGAAGTATTAAAAAGCGTAAACGTCAATGCGCAGGCAATGGCTGCGGATGTTAAAAAGCGAATAGAAAAATTCGCCAAGGTACGAGGACAAAGCGCGACGTACGTGTCGCAGGAGCTTTCTTCTGCGCTTAACGAAGCGGAAAAGCAGGCTGAGTCGATGAGTGACGATTACGTATCCGTCGAGCATTTGATGTTGGGCATAATTGTCAAAGCCTCCGATGGCGTTTCTGCGTTGCTTAACGATTACGCTGTTACGAAAGACTCTTTTTTAAATGCTCTTGTAGGCGTTCGGGGAAATCAGCGCGTATCTAATCAAACTCCCGAAGAAACCTATAACGCCCTTAAAAAGTACGGCAGCAATCTTACGGAATTGGCAAAGCTCAATAAGCTCGACCCCGTAATAGGCCGTGACGACGAAATTCGTAACGTAATACGTATACTGTCCCGCAAAACTAAGAACAATCCCGTATTGATAGGCGAAGCCGGTGTGGGTAAAACGGCAATTGCCGAAGGGTTGGCAATACGTATTTTCAAGGGCGACGTACCCGCGTCGCTCAAAAACCGCGAAATATTTTCGCTCGATATGGGCAGTCTAATTGCGGGAGCGAAGTTTCGCGGCGAGTTCGAAGAACGGCTTAAAGCCGTATTAACGGAAATAAAAAAAAGTGAAGGCAGAATAATTCTTTTCATAGACGAATTGCATCTCATTGTCGGCGCAGGCAAAACGGACGGAGCTATGGACGCAGGTAATATATTAAAGCCGTTGCTTGCTCGTGGCGAACTGCACTGCATAGGCGCGACTACTCTCGACGAATACCGCAAGTATATCGAAAAGGACCCCGCGCTCGAACGTCGTTTTCAGCCCGTGCAGGTGACCGAACCGACCGTGGAAGACACGGTAACCATTCTGCGCGGAATACGCGAGCGTTACGAAGTTTATCACGGCGTAAAGATTGCCGACAGCGCGTTGGTTGCAGCGGCTACGCTATCTAACCGCTACATTACAGACAGGTTTCTGCCGGACAAGGCTATTGACCTTGTGGATGAAGCGTGCGCTTCCATTAAGACGGAAATAGATTCCATGCCTACGGAAATGGATGAAATCAACCGTAAAATCATTTCTCTGCAAATCGAAGAGGTTTCTCTTAAAAACGAAACGGACGACCTGTCGAAAGCAAGATTGTCCAAAGTTCAAAAGGAGCTTTCCGACTTCCGTTCTCGTTACGACGCGATGAACGCCAAGTGGCAAAACGAAAAAAATGCAATAAGTCAGATAAACGTCTTAAAGGAGAAACTTGAAAAAGCCAAGGCGGACGCGGAGCGCGCCAAGAAGGAATATGACCTTAATAAAGCGGCGGAATTGCAGTACGGCGTTATCCCGCAGTTGGAAAAGCAGATTAAAGAGCAAGAAAAGGTTTACGAACAGAGCAAAACGGATAATCTGTTGCGTAACAAAGTTACCGAAGAAGAAATTTCCAAGATCGTCTCACGTTGGACAGGTATTCCCGTAAGTAAGTTAGGACAGAGCGAACGCGAAAAACTCGTTCGGTTGCCCGAAATTCTGCACAAGCGCGTAATAGGGCAGGATACGGCGGTTAACGTCGTCGCCGACGCAATATTGCGTTCCCGCGCGGGCATTGCAGACCCTAACCGTCCGATAGGCTCCTTTCTGTTTTTAGGTCCTACGGGCGTAGGCAAGACTGAACTGACGAAAGCTCTTGCGGAAAGCCTGTTCGACGACGAAAAGAATATGGTTCGGATAGACATGAGCGAGTATATGGAGAAGTTTTCCGTTTCCCGTCTTGTGGGCGCGCCGCCGGGATACGTCGGTTACGACGAAGGCGGCGAGCTTACCGAAGCGGTGCGCCGCAAACCCTACTCGGTGGTGCTGTTCGACGAGATAGAAAAGGCGCATCCCGACGTATTCAACATACTTTTGCAGATATTGGACGACGGGCGTATTACCGATTCGCAAGGGCGCTTGGTGGACTTTAAGAATACGATAATAATTATGACGTCCAATCTCGGCGCAAACGTAATTTTGGACGGCATAACGGAAAACGGCGAAATAAGCGGCGAAGCGTCGGCGGAAGTACACAAACTGTTGCGCGCCACCTTCCGTCCCGAGCTACTAAACCGTATAGACGAGATAGTCACTTTCCAACCGCTTAGCAAAGCGCAGGTAAAGCAAATTGTAGACTTACTGCTTAACAACGTTACCAAGCGTTTGTCGGACAAGCAGCTTAAACTTAGCGTTACGGATAAGGCAAAGGACTTTATTGTAGACAGCGGTTACGACGTCAGTTTCGGAGCAAGACCGTTAAAACGCTTTATACAGCGTAACGTGGAAACGGCGATAGCCAAGACCATTCTGTCCGACAACGTCAAGCCCAACTCTACCGTGGTTGTAGACGTCAAGGACGGCGCAATTACAGTAAACTTGCGTTAATATGACAATAACTACCCTAATCTAATTATAAGGGTAGTTATTTTTTTGCCGTAATAGCGTTATTCGCTGTTTATGGTAAAGACAAAATACAAAATAATTGGTAAAATATATACGTACTGACAAGACGGAGCGATATAGCCGTCGACAGTTAAGGAGACAGCTCTTATGGATCAAAAGAAAATAGGCGATTTCCTAAAAGATTTGCGCCGCGAGCAAAACTTAACGCAGGAAGAATTAGGCGAAAAACTGGGCGCAACCAACAAGACGATATCCCGCTGGGAGACTGGTACGTACATGCCGCCCGTAGATATGCTGCTGAAAATGAGCAAGCTATATGACGTGTCCGTCAACGAAATACTTTCGGGCGAACGCTTGGCGGCTACGGACTACCAAACCAAGGCGGAAGAAAACATAGTAACTACGTTAAAAGATACTTCCGTTGCAAAAAAACGCAGCAAAAAGACCGTGATAGCGTGCGCTGCCGTTTCTTGCGTGTTACTTATTTTGCTCTCGTACGTTTTGTACGCCGGTTCTGTATTTGGCGTAATATATTTACTGTTGGGCGGTCGCAAGGTGTACACGTCGGGTGATTTTACCTACAAAACTTTCGGCAATAAAAACGGCAAATGGGCAGAGATTACGGGACTGTCCGAGCAGGGACTTACACGGGAAGTAATAATTATTCCTGCAACGATAGACGGCTTGCGCGTTGCCGGCGTAGAAGACCGTTCGTTGTTCGGCGATTCCGCCTATCAGCATTTCAAATCGGACGCGCTTAAAAAAGTTTATTTTACCAGAGCGAATATATTTTGTGATAAAAATTTATTTTGTTACTGCGCAAACTTGACGCAGGTAATACTGTTAAACTGTTTGGAAGAAGACGATATCAATGAGATATTCGTCGGCTATGATTCTCCAATTGACGGTTATAGGATGCCGACGTATATGTACAATGAAATTTACGAGCTGCGGCGGCAAAAGAATTTGCAATGGGTTGAAGAAAATAACTGGCACGCTGCAAACGTAACGTATTACTATAACTATTTCGGAACTCCCAACGGCGACTGTTACTGGTTAGACCAAGTGGAAGCAGGGCAGCCAATCACTTTTATTCCGCCGGAACCCGCGCGGGAAAATAAAAAATACCAATTTGACGGTTGGTATACGGAAAAGGAATGTATTAGCAGGTGGTCGTTTTTTAACGACGTTATTCCTCAATCGGGCGAATTAGAACTGTACGCTAAGTGGACGTGTAAACTTTAATAAAAAACAGCCGCGGCGGTTGTAACATAATCGTTTTCATTTGACAAAATTCGGCATAATAGTATAATGTCAACTGTTATGACAAATGTTGTTATCGGCAGTTATACTTTATACGAATTATTCGCTTACTTTTTTATCTACGCGTTTTTCGGTTGGATTGCCGAAGTAGGTTTTCACGCAGTAACGCGCGGCGAATTCGTCAACCGCGGTTTTCTCAACGGTCCCGTCTGCCCCATTTACGGCTTCGGGGTTACGTCAATACTGCTTATGCTCGGCGAATTGATTAGCAAGCCGTGGGTCGTGCTGCTTGTCGGTATAGCCGTACCTACGGCATTAGAACTTATAACAGGCTGGATATTGGATAAATTCTTTCATAACAAGTGGTGGGATTATTCTAATTGCAAATTCAACTTCAAGGGATATGTCTGTTTGAGTTTTTCTTTGCTTTGGGGCATAGCCGCCGTGTGCGTTATATGCGTGCTGCATCCTGCCGTCAAGTGGCTTGCGTCTTTGCTGCGCGACCCTTGGGCTACTGTAACGGTAAGCGTTATGTCCGCTCTTATCGTCGCCGACGGAATCGTAACGTTGTTGCAGCTGCTCAAGCTTAATCGAAAGCTAAAGGAATTGGACGAAGTTACGCGGGTTATGCGTCTCGGAAGCGACGCGCTCGGACACAAAGTTGCCGACGTTACCATTCGTCTTGAAGAAAAAACGCTCGCGGCGAAAGAAAAACTTACCGCCCGTCACGAAAAGATTGTCGACGATATAGTAACTAAAATGCCCGTCCGTCTGCTAAACGCTTTCCCTACGCTTAAATCGCGCTACAATGCGGAAGCCGTTAATATTGCGCGGGAAAGTATTCTGCGCCGTAAACGTAATAAAAAGAACGTCAACGCTTCGGATAACGCCGAACACGCCGTTATGTCGACGGACAACTCGGTGGCGAACGACGCGGCTGACGTTAACAATAAGGACAATTGACAATCCGTCTGTAAACTTGTGTTTTATAAAAACGAGCCGCCGTGTAAATCGGCAGCTCGTTTTCGTATTTCTATTATTTTTTTATCGGCTCTAATTTTTCTATTCCGCCCATATACTTGCGCAGCACTTCGGGGATTGTTACCGACCCGTCGGCGTTTTGGTTTTGTTCCAAGAGAGCGGGGAACACGCGGCTTGTTGCAAGTCCGCTTGCGTTAAGCGTATGCATAAATTCCAACTTTTTGTCCGCGTCTTTACGGTAACGCATATTTCCGCGTCTCGCTTGGTAGTCGCGCGCGTTGGAAGCAGAGCTTACTTCCTTGTAGATGTTCATCGACGGAATGTATATTTCTATGTCGTAGGTACGCGCCATACTGTCGGAGCAGTCGCCCGCGGCAAGCTTACTCAGCTGATAGTGCAGCCCCAAACCTTCCACAAGTCCGCACGCCATGCTTACCATTTCTTCAAACGCTTCGTCGCTCTTGTCGGCGGTAGTGTATTGGAACAATTCCACTTTGTTGAATTGGTGTCCGCGTATCATTCCGCGTTCTTCCGCGCGGTAACTGCCCGCTTCGCGGCGGAAGCAAGCGGAGTATCCGAAGAACTTTTTGGGCAGGTCGCTTTCGTTTAAGATTTCGTCGCGGTACAGGTTAACCAACGCCGTCTCGGCAGTGGGCAGCATAAACTTACGCCCTTCGCCGTTGGCTATTTGGTAAACGTCGTCTTCGAACTTGGGGAACTGGCCCGCAGTAAGCCCGCATTCGTAGCTTAGCATATAGGGCGGAAGCATAAAGGTATAACCTTTTGCAATGTGACTGTCTATGAAGTAGTTTAACAAAGCCCATTCTAACCTTGCGCCCATTCCCGTGTAAATCCAACTTCCGTTGCCCGCAAGCTTTGCGCCCCGCTCGTAGTCAATTAGACCAAGACTTTTTGCAAGCTCAACGTGGTCCTTGGGGGTAAAATCGAAGTGCGGTTTAACTCCGAACGTCTTGATAGGCTTGTTGTTCTCCTTTCCGCCCGCAAGCAGGTCGTCGTCGGGCAGGTTGGGCAGTCGTAGCAGGAAGTCGCGGATTTTTTCGTTAACTTCGTTGAGTTCCGTGTCCTGTTCGGCAATTCTGTCGCCGAGCGTCTTCATTTCGGCAATGGTGGCGGAAACGTCCTGACCCGCTTTTTTCAGCTTGGGGATTTCCGCGGACACTTTGTTGCGTTCCGCTTTCATCGTTTCCACCTGACCGATAAGCGACTTGCGCTGTTCGTCAAGTTTAAGAAAGTCGGTAAAATCAATATCTTTGCCGCGCTTCAAGTACCTTTCGCGCACGGCGTTTGCGTCTTGTCTGATAAGGTTAACGTCAATCATAGTCGTTTATTAACTCCTTATTTAATATTTGTTCGCGGCGTAAGCCGTATGAACGCGCGCGCATATGTACGCCTGTTAACGCGTACTGCGTTTATCTTCTACCGCATATTTTAGCACACTGCAATAACTTTTGCAATGGTTTACGTTTAAGCATCTATATTTTTTTGTAATGTGTCATTTACCGCTTGTCGCAATAGCGGTAATGTGTTAAAATATCATAGTATAATAATGTTGTAAATCAACGTTTATAAGGGTGCAAGTATATGTTAGAACTAAAAGTTTACAATACGCTCACGCGCAAAAAGGAAATTTTTGCGCCCATTAAGGCAGGTCAGGTCGGTATGTATTCCTGCGGTCCCACCGTCTACAAGCCCGCGCATATCGGCAACCTGCGCGCGTACGTTTTTATGGACGAGCTCAGGCGCATTTTCGAATACAGCGGCTACAAGGTTAAGTCCGTCATGAACATAACGGACGTGGGGCATCTCGTATCCGACGGCGACGACGGCGACGACAAAATGAGCAAGTCTGCCCGCGAGTCCGGCAAGGAGCCGCTTGAAATCGCCGCGGAGATAACCGACCGCTTTATGGCGGATATCGACTCGCTCAATATCGAGCGTCCCACCGTTTGCCCAAAGGCTACGGATAACATTCCCGAAATGATAGCGGTTGTTCAAGCGCTGCTCGACAATGGGTATGCTTACGAAACTGCCGACGGCATTTACTTCTCGGTGGAAAAGTTCGCGGGCTACGGCAAGCTGTCCGGCGTCAAATTAGAAGACCAGCGTCACGGCGCGCGCGTGGAAGTCAATTCATTCAAACGCCATCCAATCGACTTCGCCCTGTGGAAGAAAGCCGCGCCCAATCATTTGCAGCAGTGGGACAGCCCTTGGGGTCGCGGTTTCCCCGGCTGGCACATAGAATGTACCGCAATGAGCCGCAAGTACTTGGGCGAAACCTTCGATATCCACACGGGCGGAGTAGACCATATTCCAATTCACCACGAAAACGAGATAGCTCAGGCGGAAGCCTGGCTCGGGCACAAAGCCGTCAACTACTGGATGCACAACGAGTTTATGCTAATCGACGGCGGCAAAATGAGCAAGTCTTTGGGCAACGTGTATACCGTTTCCGACGTGGTTGCCAAGGGTTATACCGCAATGGAATTGAGATATTTATATCTCAACGTGCAGTACCGTCAAAAGCTCAACTTCACCTGGACGGCGATGGCTTCGGCAAAGTCGGCGTATAACAATCTCTGTGCGCAGCTTCTCGCTCACAAAAACAGCGCCGCGCAAACGGACAAGGCGGTTCTCGACGAATACAAGCAAAAGTTCGAAGACGCAATCACCGACGATCTCAACGTGCCGCTCGCGCTCGGCGTACTGTGGACTATGCTTAAATTACCCAAGTCTAACGACGTATATAAGCTCGCGTTAATTTTCGACAAAATTTTCGCGCTGAATTTGGACAAAATTAAGGAAGAACAAACGCCGCAAATCGAGATCCCCCAAGACGTAATAGCTATGGCGGAGCTGCGGCTTGCCGCCCGCAGAGAAAAGAACTGGGCGGAAAGCGATCGGCTTCGCGACGTGATTGCGTATATGGGGTATGCCGTTAAGGATACCAAAGACGGTTACGAGCTAACGCTTAAATAACGTCGTATATCACGGCATCTACTGCGTTACGCTCCGTGCGCGCTCAGTCACGTACGCTTAGTACGCTCCTTCGCGTGTACTCGCCTGCCTTGTATCTGCCGCAATCTCCGACGTTAGCGGTAATTCCATATATTACGCATTGTTTAATATCCCCTTGCATACTATATGCAAGGGGATTTTTTTATGGCGGAAAAGGAAAAGCAAACGTATTCTCTTGCGTGCGAGCATAACGTATTAACCGTTCGCGGCGTTACGCAGGTGGTAGAAATTACCGAGCGCGAAGCGCAGTTAAAACTTACGGGCAATTCGCTCGTTATCAAGGGTAACGGGCTTAACGTTACCAAGTTAGACAAGGATTCGGGCGTGGTGGTAATGGAGTACTCGTCGCTTTCGTCCCTGTCCTTCCGTCAAGGCGCGCCGTCGTTTAAGGGGCTGTTCCGTTGACGTTGCTGGGGCAAGGCGTAGAACAGCTGCAAGCGTTTATCGTATTCGCCGTTTTGGGGTTGGCTCTTGCGGCTGTGTATATGTTCGGTTTGGGATTGTTCCGTGCAAGGCTTGCGGGGATAGTATTCGACTGTGTGTTCGGCGCTGTGGCATTGTGGCTTGTTTTTATTACAAATCTCAACGTAAACAACGGCGAGTTTCGCCTGTTTATGTTTTTGGGCTTGTCCCTCGGCGCTATAATATCCGTATTGACCTGCAAAACTTTACTTGACAAGCTTTCGTCGGCGTTGTATAATTTGTTCACCGTAAATTTGGAGAACGAAGACGATGGAAAGGATATTTTACAGCAAAAAAACGTCGATAATGTTCGTGGTGGCGATGCTGGTGCTGCTGATACTGTTGTGTATGCTGTTAACGGCTCTGACGCAAATGGCGTCAATGAAGCACCGCGCCGAATATTTGGCAGAGCTCATCGAAAGCGCAAAAAAAGACGAGCAGGCAAAGCAGGATTTGATAGAATACATGAAAACGGACGACTACGTCATAAAATGGGCGGAGCAAAACAACAAAATAAAGAAAGATGATATCTTGTGGATACAAGAAAACATACCGTCCGCAAACTGAATAAATAACTCCCGCGCAGTTGCGGGGGTTTTTACGTATTCGCCGTCAACAGCGCAGCCGCGTTGCAATACGTTTGTATTTAACGGCGGCAAAGGGATAAACTAAGTATATGACTCAACATAACAAAAACAACCGAAAACGCCGTCCCGTTCTTGCCGGCAAGCCGCTTGTGGGCTTGGGCATAGCTTTTTACGGCAAGCGGTACTTTAGCAAGAGTGTAAAGCTAACGGTAGTCGGCAGCCTAAAAGAAATAAAGCCGCCCTACGTGGTCGTTGCCAATCACAGCGGATTTGCCGACGTCGGCGCTCTTGTAATGGCGGCTTACCCAAACTGTATCAATTTCGTTATATCCGAAACGCAAATAGTCAAATGGCCCAAGCTGATATACAAACTGGGCGTTTTGCCTAAAAAGCAGTTTGCCGTCGATACTTCGCTTATTCGCGATATCAAATACGTTTTGGATAGCGGACGTATAGTCGCCGTATATCCCGAAGCCAAACTGTCGGTTGTCGGCACGCCCAATATCATCAAGCCGAATATCGCCAAATTAGTAAAACTTCTCAAATATCCGCTTGTAACGGTGCGGTTTGACGGCAGTTATCTGCACAAGCCTCGTTGGGCAAAAGGCAGACGCTTCGTTCCGTTAAAGGCAACTGTAAGCTTGGCTGCGGGCGCAGACGAAATACAAACGCTGTCCGTCGACGAAATTCATAACCGAATTGTCAACGATTTGTACTACGACGATTACGCTTACCAATTGGCAAACGGCATAAAAATAATGTCCGACGACTTGGTCGAAGGCTTGGAAGGCATATTGTATAAATGTCCTAATTGCGGCGAGGAATTTTGTATGACGGCAAAGGGCAACACGCTAACCTGCGCCAAATGCGGCGCTTCCGTTCGTCAAAACGAGTACGGACAGCTTCAAGGCGGACGCTTTGACAAGGTTACGGATTGGTACGCTTGGCAAACGCAGTGCGTAGCCGACGAAGTATCCCGCGCCGACTATTCGCTGACAGCCGATTTCCGCGCGGAAAAGCTCGTCGGCAAAAAATACGTCGATATGGGCGAAGCTGCCGTAACCCACGACGCTTCGGGCATTACGGCGGTTTTCGGCGAAAACAGACTATTTTACAAGGCCGGCGCGTTTTATACGCTGTCCTTCGATAACGACTATTTATACTTGCCCGCGCCCGAAGCGGTGTACCGCTTCAAACGGTTGGAAAAGCTCGGCTGTACTACCAAGTTCAACTTGGCGGTGGAACGGCAAACGGAATTACTGCAAAATAACTAAGTCCCGCATCATTTGATGCGGGACTCGTCCGTATATATTGTTTTGCCGTTATCTGCCAAGCAGCTTGTTGACGACCAAGGCTACAACTGCGCCCAGCGCTGCAAATACAATGCGCATAATCATCGAGTTTATCAGCTCGCGCCTGCGCTGTACCATTTCACGTTCGAAAGCCTTGCCCTTTTGTTTAAGTGTAATTACGTTCACTGTTTTGCCTTCGCGGTCGGACTTGATACATTCGAAATACCCGTCGTATTCCAATTGGTTGAGTATAACGTCCACCTGCGTAACGTTAAGCTTAAATTTTTCCGGCGTGCTTTGGATGATAAATTCGTCCGTTATAATGCCGCTGTCGTTCTTTTTTTTGCAAATGTCGTATACCGCGCGCATCACGGCGACTTCCTTTTTGTTGAGCATGGTTATCTTCCTTTAATTCTCCTGATTTTCCGTTAAAACAGCTTGCCTATAAGCGAAGCGACAAGCGCGCCTACAAACGCCGCTATAAATACCCCTACGAACAGCAAACTTACCTGTGTATTCGTTATTTTGGCTTTTTGCTGCATATCCCTTTCGCCGTCGAGATAGCTTTCCGCCTTGACGGTGGTGGAAACGCATATTTCGTCCTTGTCCTGATATTTTACGCCTATGTATTCGTTCTCGGTAAGAAACGTAAGTATAGCCGAAAACGCCGCGGCGTCTATTTTCAGCTTTTGCGGCAGCTCGGCGATTATTTGCGCCTTGTTAAGCACTTTGTAGCTGTTTTGGGTTTTGTCGAATAGCAGTTCTAATACCGCGTCGGTTTTTTTGTCTAACATTAGGTCGTCTCCGTTAAGTCTCGCTCGCTTTGCGCGTTCCACAAGTATTTGTCTATGTCTACCGTTTGTTCGTCCGTAAAGTCTACGCCTTCTTTTGTCAGCAGCTCTTTTTGTACGTTGGCTCCTCCGAAAGCGAAAGCGGAAGATACCCGTCCGTTACGGTTAACTACTCGGTGGCAGGGTATAACGTACGGCTCGGGATTGACGTGCAGCGCCCAACCCACCTGCCTTGCCGCGCGCGGATTGCCGCACAGCCGCGCAATTTGTCCGTATGTAGCCACCTTTCCTTGCGGAATACGCTTAACGACGGAATATACCGTTTGGAAAAATCCGTTTTGCATATGGCGTTATCCGTCCCTTAGTATATATTGCAGTAAATAATTATATCACAAGTATACCTTATCTGCAAACTGTTTGTCAATACCCTTGTCCGTTATGTTTCCGCAAGTCCGTTATTTATTATCGCTTGTATTTTACCGCGATTTGTGGTAATATTATAATGATTAAAGAAAACGGAGATTAACACGGGCTTATGC
The DNA here is from genome assembly GCA_947570215.1 of uncultured Clostridia bacterium. GTDB lineage: Bacteria > Bacillota > Clostridia > Christensenellales > CAG-314 > Fimimonas. The sequence continues at coordinate 3,799 of CANOTO010000001.1, read as the reverse complement.
GTAATTTTATCACTATCGAAGGCTGCGACGGCGTAGGCAAAACTTATCAAACACGCAGGCTAAGGGAATATTGCGAGCAAATGGGCTACGATGTGGTTTTTACCCGCGAGCCGGGCGGCAGCGACATTGCCGAGCAGATTCGCCGTATTATTTTGGATGCGTCCAACTGCGATATGGACGATATGTGCGAAGCGTTCCTGTACGCCGCGGCGCGTATACAGCACTTAAAAGATATTGTAAAGCCCGCTCTCGAACAGGGCAAGACGGTTTTTTGCGATCGTTTTGTTCATTCGTCCTACGTATATCAGGGGTTGGGACGCGGACTGGGTCTGGACAAGATAGTACAGCTCAACCGTATAGCCGTAGGCGAGTATATGCCGGAGTTCACCGTTTTTCTCGATTTGTCGCCCGAACAGGCGTTTATGCGCAAGGGCGGCGCGGACAAGACCGACCGTATGGAAGCGGTTGACTTTTCCTTCCATCAGCAAGTATACCAAGGCTACAAGGCTCTTATTCGATCCGACCCCGACAAGTTCGAAGTAATCGACGCTTCGGGCAGCGCCGAACAAACGCAGCGGCTGCTGCGCCAAGCGCTTGCCCGTAGGGGAGTTATTAAATGACGCCCGTTTTCGACCCGCAAATAGGCGGTTACCTGCGCGAATCCTTCAAGCGCAATCTCGGCGCTCACGCGTATATAGTAGTCGGAGAAAAGCAGCATTTGCCCGATTTGCTTAAAGAATGCGCTTATGTTGCGCTGTGCCGTAACCGCGTAGGCGCGGATAATTGCGAATCCTGCGCCAAAATCGCCGAAAACGCTCATCAGGACGTAATAAGCATACCTGCCGATACGGCGAAAAACCGCTTGACCGTCGCCGACGTGGGCTATTTGGTGGAAGAAAGCTTCAAGCGCCCCGTAGATAACAGCCCTTGCCGAGTGTTTTTGGTAAACGCGTGCAACTCCGTTGCGGGCGTAGGCTGCGAAATTTGGCAAAACAAACTGCTCAAAACGCTGGAAGAACCTATGGACGGCGTATATATCTTTATCGGCGTAACGGATGCCGAAGGCTTGCTGCCTACCGTGCGTTCCCGCTGCCAAACGCTTAAACAAAGCAAGCTAACCGTCGCCGAAGTAAAAAGGCGTCTTGCGGACCAAGGCTTCGACGAACGCTCGTGCGAAATGGCTTCCGCAATGAGCGGCGGCAGCGTTAACGCGGGCGAGCTGCTTCTTCGTAACCCCGCGGTGTTCAGGGCGTACGAAGCCGCGCTCGATACGGCGGAAAATATGACGTCCACCAAGAACGCGCTGCGATATGCTTCGGCTGCTTTTGACTGCCGCGACTGTATAAACGACTTTTTGGGCTTTTATACGCTGTTATTGCGCGAAAGCGTGGTGTACCGAATAAATCCGTCGCTGCGCCTGCTTCCGTCCTTTACCGTTAATATTGACAAAATATGTTCAAACTACACAATAAACGGAGCGATTGCCTGTATCGAGCGTATAAATGCGGCAAAACGTCGCCTTGACGACGGCGCCAACCTGTCGGTAACGGTAGATCTGTTGCTTAACAACCTGTTGCAAATTCGCTATCTGTGCCGCGCCGAATAAAAGGCTTAGGAGTTTTTTATGTTAACCTTACTGCAAATACTGCAAAAGGAAAAGTCCGCCAAGCTGCGCGGCGGTATTTATCATAAGCTGCAAATAGAAGCAACCTACAATTCCAATCATATGGAAGGTAGCAAATTAACCCACGAGCAAACGCGCTACATTTACGAAACTAATACCGTGGGCGTACAGGGCGCGGCGTTAAACGTCGACGACATTGTGGAAACGGCAAATCATTTCCGCTGTATCGATATGGTAATCGACTGTGCCGACCGGCCGCTTACCGAAAGCTTTGTCAAGCAGCTTCACGCCGTACTGAAAAACGGTACTACCGATTCGCGCTTGGATTACTTCGCAGTAGGCGACTACAAACGCCTGCCCAATACCGTCGGCAATATGGAAACCACACATCCAAGCCAAGTGTCGGCGCAAATGCGCGCGCTTATAAATGGTTATAACGCCGTAGCAGTCAAAAGTCTGCAAGATTTGTTGGAATTTCATTACCGCTTCGAGCGTATTCATCCCTTTCAGGACGGCAACGGTCGCGTGGGAAGATTGCTGTTGCTTAAATCTTGCCTTCAATATAATATAGTTCCGTTTGTAATTGACGAAGAAATGAAGTTCTTCTATTATCGCGGTTTGCAGCAGTGGGAAGAAGAACGCGGATTTCTAACGGAAACCTGTCTTGCCGCGCAGGACAAGTTTAAGCGTTGGCTCGATTATTTCGAGATTAAGTACTAACTGAAACATACTTTACTTTCTGCGCGGCGGTATACTTACGTCGTCGTGAATGTGCAATATGTTAGGGTACTTCCTAACGAAAGTCTAAAAAAGAAGCAAATGTCCGTTTGCTTCCTTGCATTCCGACCGCGTCGGGTCAAAAATTTTGAACACAACACGCGTTGTGCCTGTAATAAATCCGTCGCGCGTGTGGTCGGAAGCAATATTCATCTGTCAAGGAGTTATCTATATGCCTACTATAATAGGAGCAAAATTCAAAGATAAGGGTAAAACCTACTTTTTCGACCCCAAAAACATTCAATTTGCAGTCGGCGACGGCGTAATAGTGGAAACGTCCCGCGGTACGGAGTACGCGTCGGTATCCCTTGCCAATACGCAAGTCGACCCGTCGGAAATCAAGGGTGAACTAAAACCCGTCGTCCGCAAAGCTACGGATAAGGACGCCGCCGCTCACCGTGCAAACGAAGAAAAACGCCTTCCGTCCATTCGCAAGGCGCAGCAACTGGCGGCAAACCGCAAGCTGGATATGAAGATTGTCGACGCGGAATTTGCTTTCGAAGGCGGCAAAGTGCTGTTTTTCTTCACTTCGGATAACCGCATCGACTTCCGCGACCTTGTTCGCGACCTTGCCGCGGAGTTCCGTATGCGTATCGAACTCCGCCAAATAGGTATCCGCGACGAATGCAAGCTCAAGGGCGGTCTCGGTCCGTGCGGACGCGTGTGTTGCTGCAACGATTACCTTGCCGATTTCGCTCGCGTATCCATCAAGATGGCTAAGCACCAAGGCTTGTCGCTAAATCCGGGCAAAATTTCCGGTCTGTGCGGTCGGCTTATGTGTTGCTTAAAGTACGAAGACGACTACTACGCCGAAACATTGAAGTTTATGCCCAAGCTCAACTCGCAAATTACCACGCCCAACGGCCGCGGAACTGTCGTAAGCGTCGATATGCTTCGCCAAACGGTAGTCGCGCGCGTGGCTGTCGGCGAAGACAACGGAGAACTCCACGAATATACCTTGGACGAACTCGGCATAACGCCGGTGTATTCCAAGTGCTGCGGCTGCGGCGACGGCAATGCGGAAGCAACCGCCGAGCCGGACGACGAACCCTATAACGACTCGGTCGAATCCGACGAAACTCAAGTGTAGCGGTGCGGAAGTATTTTTCATTGTGTTCTTGCCGTCCGTGTTCTTTCGCGCAAGTATGCGCGCGTAGAATAATTCGGCAAAGCGCAATATTATCTTGGTTTTCATTTTTCGGCGTATTTTGTGCTTAAACCGCGAAATACGCCGAAAACATAACTGTTTGTTCCGATTTTTAGACATTTTTATTCATTTATTAGTTAAAAAACGTCTTTTTCGGTTTTTTTTTATTACAATAACACTGTAATTTGTTGCATTAGTCAACAAAATATAGTAAAATAGGGACGTATATGGTGGACTGCTATGTTCTTTTG